>NZ_JAFCME010000001.1 GCF_018130065.1 Bradyrhizobium sp. AUGA SZCCT0158
ACGAAGCGCCGCATCAGCTTCCCCCGCAGAATCACGAGAGAATAATAGCAAAGCAGCGGCGTTTTCACACAGCCAGGGTCAAAAACGGAAGTGTCACCCTCAAAAAGCGACTTCCGCTCTACCCCCGTGAACGGACGGACATGGTCGGCCATAGCGGCCATCGCCGGCAGCGCGCCTGGAACCGCTGGAAACAGAAAATTGGAAAACCGGCTGCAAGCTACCGACACAGTCAACCGATGGCCGGTCGACATGCTATTGCGGCGCGCCGATCGGCATCACCACCATGGACCGTCACATCTACGCGGCTCACATGACCGAAGAAGAACAGACCCTCACATGAAATTCACCGGCGAAAGCCCCTACTCCGACCCGGAGAAAGCAGCCCGCCGCCTGATGGAGCACGCGCAGGCCTTCGAGCCCATCCAGGACAACCGAATCTATATCGAGAAGATCAACGGTCCCTTCCTGTTCGGCGACAAGGCCACGCCAGCGCAATACAGCGCTGGCCTCAAATACGCGATCGACAAGGGCTGGCTGGTACTGCACGAGAGCGGGACATTCGTGAAATTCACGCCTGCCGGCGCGGACGTCTTTGCATAAACGAAGGCCGCTGATCTTTCGAGCAGCGGCCTGCCGGGTTTCAAAGTATCGGAAATGAAAAGGTTCACCCTCCTCCCCGGTCGGCAAAGCATGTCACCTTGAGGAGGCTCTGGCTCTATCAAATGTGAATCTACACCGCAAAATCGGAGCGCCCAGTCCTCTGTGGGATCCTAGACCAATTGCCACTTATTCCCGGTTCGCTCTGGAACAATCAGCTGGGCGGAGCGTCTGGTTAAAGCTTCCAGCCATGATGGTGCCCCCCGACCGCTGGAAAATCCGTATCGTTCGGGTTGGCGGCCCCCGGTTGGGGCCGTTTGCTTTGGGGCTTGGTTCGAGTTGTGGTCGCCTTTTTAGCCGTGGATAGGCGGCCCCGGCTCTCACGATGCACCGGGGCCGCTTCTCGCAACTGCGGGCAACGGCGGTTGCCGGCGGGGCCAGCCTACCGGCAATCTTGCTGGTTTTTCCCGACTAGTTCGGAGTACCTCCGCTGACGAAATCCCAGAATAGCTGCCAACTCGTGCGCGCGCGCTGAGGCGGCCCTCGGGTTATGGGCACCGAGTCAAAGGCGACACGCGGCGCTGGGCTCGCACCGTAACGGGCCTTCCCAGACGCACAAAAACTGATCCTCGTCTTACTTCTTGCCTTTGGCCGCGGGCGCAGCTGCGATGGGTGCGCTGGCGCCCGCGTTGGGCGGAGCGGCGCCTGCTTTGTGCTGGTAATCAGGGCCTGACATAGGAACCGGTTTCTTGGCTTTTGGATCAACCGTGATGGGCGCACTGGCGCCTGCGTTGGGAGGCGTGGCGCCAGTTTTGCTGGTGTCTTTTCCCAACATCATCGGCCCGCCGGTCTGGGCCGAGGCCAAAGACGATCCCAGGACGAAAAACGCGAATGTCGCCACCGTCGCTAGCTTCTTCATGTGAGTCCTCCTCGTTAAAAATGCACCAAGCGCGCGAAAGATCGTTGGTTCCATAGCGGGAAGCTGGTTGCGCTCACTCGCGCGGCCAGATCATCTACCGCTCATCCATAACCTTGCTGATGTCGGGCTGCGCAAGACCATTGGCACGTTGGCATTCGCACGGCATCCCCGCGCCGCACTCGCAGCCCCTGTCCCGGTCCCAAACCTTGTCCGGGTGGTTCTCGCACACCCAACCGAGGCCGTGGCAGATTGGGCAATCGGGGTCGATCATGCTTCATCAATCTGGTTACGCGTAGCTCCGACACCGAAACGAAAGGCCCCGACCGGGGCTTGGCCGGGGCCCATTCCATATCGTCCCCCCGCCGAGGCTGGGCACGATGCCCCAAGGTCACCATTCGATGTGGCCCATCCTATGTCCTAATTCGGAAGCGTGGGTGTTCTGATTGGGACGGACCAGGCAAAAGGACCCGCACCAAGATTTGGAACGAGCGTAGGCCTTCGAAATTATAGACCTGTGCCGGACAGCTCCTTCGGCACGACCTCTCGGAAGCCGACGGCCTCAGCTTGCCCCTCGCGCTGGGGCCGTTTCACATGCCAGCGTCTCGCGCCGGTTCTCGGCATCGGCCATCGCCTCGGCCTTCCGCGCCTTCTGAATCAAAATGTCCTGTTCTCGACCAGGTTTGATGCGGCCGGCCGTAGCTCGCGCGTCTTGTGCAAACTTGAGAAGGCGCAATTTCCAATGAAGTCGATGGCCTTATCCGATTGGGTCTCATCACACACCTCGCAACATCGCGGAGGCTATCGGGCAGCTCGCGCCCGCTTCTTCTCGACCCGCACGCCCTTGAACTTTTTCGCCGCCTTAGCCTTTTTTGCCGGCTTCTTCACCGCCACGAACTCGCCGCCCTTTTTGTTGCGCTTGGTCCATGCGCTCGCGCCGCCGAGTGGGGTTTTCACCTGCGATCGCTTCTTCACTGCACCCTTGCGGGCATTGTCGCCTTTCGGCTTGTTGACTGCCATTTTAATGTCGCCTTCGCCGCGGGAAAAGCACGCGATCGGGCAAAAGGTTCCAATGGAGGAAGGGGGCCTGCGGACGTTACAGGGTTGCAACCCAGATCGGGTGGCCACCATGTTGGAACTAATGGCGTTGGCAACCGCCGCCGTATCGATCCCGGCAATCGTCGTGCTTGGCCTGTTCAGGCTCGCTGAATTGAAGCGGGCCGAAGATCTGGAAACCCCGCCCCATGTTGACGAATGGCTCGCGTCTCAGGAGCTGCATTCGCCGAACTAAATGAGGGCCGCCGTGCTCGCGGTAATCGCAACACTGTGCGGCCTGGTGACCCTCGCCGCAATGATGGGGTTGATGACCCTGGCCGACCTGATGGCCGCCGGCGCAAAAAAGCGGCCCCTCCGCGCCCTCGCCTATCTAAGCCCGACGCGTACATCGAGCACGCTCGCATGGGGGACTCGCTAGTCACCGCGACAAAATTTCCTAGGAACGATCTAGGTCCTGACAGCGTAGGAATCGGGTGGCGTCTATGGACTGTCACCGCGGCTCCAGCTCTTTGCGCCGTCATCTTGACTCCCGGGGCTGGAGCCCGCCCGTGCGGAGTTGTGTATGCGTCGGTCGCCCTCGATGGTGCCAGAAGCCGGCCAGGATATTTACCTAGTGTTGGACGACTTTGGCGGACGCCTTGGCCGCGCATGGCGCGAGACCGCCGAAGATGCTGCTAATCACGAAACGCTTATCCGCGACCTGATGGACGGTCAGTATAGCTGCCCGGCGAGAATCGTCGCCTTCAATACCGCCGAGGGCTGGTCCCGCGACGTCACCGTGGATGTCGCCATCGAGCTGCGCCGACGCTTTGCCGAGCTCGATGAAATGCCTGCTTCCATGCAAGCGTTCTTGCAGACCGGAATCGCCCGGCGATGACGATTTCGACACTCCTACGGGAGATAACGTCTCGGTGAACGAAACCGATTGCCTGTCCCCACGCAATCGTCCGGAAACGAAGCCGGCGCAGCCTCACCATCACAGGCATCAGGGGATTTTCAAAATGATAGCTCTCACAGTCACCACCATTTTAGCCGTAGCTGGAACAGTGATCGCGCTGGCATCGAGCGAATTCGGCCCCGAATTAGTCCTCGCCGTTGTCAGCCTCGTATAGGGGTACGTTTGCGCATGCAAAGAAAAACCCGCCGGTCATGTCCCCCGGCGGGTTTCCTACACAACTCTCGCGGGGTGGCGGACAATCCAACGCACAAACCTCGCTTATTCTAGGCGCACGTCAACCTCGGACGCATCAGCAGTCGGCCTCTGGCCGGCAGGATTCGGATGCATCCGAAGCGATAGCTTCAGTTCGTGCGCCTTCACCGTCACGGCAGCAACACCCCTACCCAAGGCAGCTGCGATTTGCGTCGGGGGCATCTTCTGGGCCATGCCGCGAAGCTTGGCGATATCATCGTCGGACCAACGTTTGCGCTTCATGGAAATCCTCCTCTCCAATCCAAAAAACAAAGCGGGAAAAATAGGAAAGTTCCCATGGAACGGTCGCAGCCAAGGGCGGTCGCTCTTTGAGCGGGCGGCAGGATTCGCATTCTAGGCGCCATCGCCTATCTAAGCCGGATGCGTACCAGTGCTTTTGAACCCTGCATCCCAACCCGCGCCACCAAGGTCCCGACCAGCAAAAGCTGGATCCACGAGGTCAAGCACGATGGCTATCGGCTGGTCGTGCACCGCGAGGGCAAGCGGGTGCGGCTGTTCACCAGGAACGGTTTCGACTGGAGCGATCGATACTGATCACCGAGGCGGCGCTGCGCATCCGGTCGACGTCGTTCGTACTGAATGGTGAAGCGGTGCTGCTCGGCGTCGACGGGATCTCCGACTTCGACGACCTGCATTCCCGTAAGCACAATGACGAGGTACAGTTCTACGCCTTCGACATGCTGGTGAGCGACGGTGACGATATACGGAAGCTGCCCCTTACAATGAGGAAGACCAACCTCGCGCGGTTGCTGGCGCGGCGTGTCGACGGCATCTTCATCTCCGACTTCGAACGCGGCGAGATCAGGCCCGAACTCTTCCGGCACGCCTGCCTTATGGGACTCGAGCGGTAACGCATCCTGCGTGGCCTTACGCGAAGATCATAAAGCCAAGGAACGCCACCAAGACCGCCAGGCAGATCATCCCGAGTCGGAAATACAGGGTGCTGCGATCCATGGCGTGCCCGGCCAAGTTTCATTTAACGTCTATTTCCGCACCAGCCGCGCGACCCGCCGGTGGTCGTGAGACCAAATCTCGATGGTCGGGTGGTATTCAAGATATTGGGCGGGTCCCCCCGTCCCGGCCTGCGAGTCGGTAGCGGGAGGTCATAGGCCAGCGCCATCCCGCTAAGGTCGAGCGCGTAGGCAACGAATTTCCTCATGGCTGGGCCGCTCCTTGGCATGCGAAAAGCCCGGCAACATGCCGGGCGGAACGCAAGTATTACGCAGCTAAAAGCAATGGATCTAGTTAAGCGCGCCGTTGCTGGGCCGTCTGTTCACTTTTGAACCATGCACGTAAGGCGCCTTATCGCTTGCGCGCCCACTCTGGTTGCGGAACACTCCGGCTGGTCGAGATCTTGGCTGAAGGCTAAGAAAATGACAAAGGTACCGGCAAAGTTGAGCCACAGAAGCCGGTCAGCAAAGCCGAGCGCGAAGCGCGTAAGGCATTCCGCCAAGTCGACGCCGAAAAGGCAATGACCGAGCACGAGATCGCGCAAAAGGCGTTCTCAAAAAACCGCGAGCGTCTCAAGGCCGAGCGGCTGGAGCGCGAGGCTGCAGCGCCACCGCCCACAAAAGCTCAACCCAAGGCGAAGAAATGACAGCTCCGAGTCCGGCGAGACGGCGTTGGACCTCCGAAGAGGAGCAAAAGCTTGATGAGCTTCTCAATGCCGGAAAGGAAGCCGCCGAGATAGCTGTTGAACTGAATCGAACACGCCAGCTGTTTATGCTCGATTGCAACGGCGGTACAGAAAACGGGCAAAGCAGTTCGGCTTGTCCAACTCCGGCTGAAGCAGCGCAATCCCGAGTATGCCGCGGCAGATACGAACCATAGCGCTGGAGTCGTTTGCCTAGACGCCGCGAGCGCGCTTCAATGGGTCATGCCCGAGCTCACCCGCCGCTGCCTACGCAATCAATTTCTGTGGCGCCGAGATCGACATAGCGGTAACCGACCGTCACGTTCACGAAGCACATATGGATTAGCAACGCGCGCAATCATCTCATGACCCGTCGCATTTTCCGCAAGTGAGGCGGCCTGCCGGGCGTGCCCCGGTACAAATACCAAGTTCTCCCGAATCTCCTTTCCGGCAATGAACTCCGCTGTTAGGTTTTCGGTTGGCGCTCACCAAAACGCCGCCGGGAGCGCTTTGGAATGCCCCCGTCCGCGCTAGCCCCCCGGACGGGGGTTTCATTTCAATGAAGGAGCTGGACTCTGCAGTGCGCCTTCGAGTTTTTTTGATCTTTCCTATTCGGATAAGCGATGCCCTATGCCATTTTCAGTGACTGCCTATGTTGACGATCATCTTGTTTCCGTGACTACCGAAACCGCGAAAGAGGCATTCGCAAAAGCGGTCGAATGGCATGTCGCAGGCAAGCTCACCGACGTTTCTTATTAGCGACGGCATCGAGAGCTATTCGATTGCCGAGTTCTCTTCAATTATAGCGAATGACGGTTTGTCGGGTTAGGGGTTCTTATGCGCTAGGACTCTCAATGAAGAGATTCAGCATGGCCGACCTCGAACGGTTGTGGACAACCATTCCAGTCAGTGAAGACAGCGCAGAGGGCGCCACTGAGATTTGGATGCGCTACGATCTAGGGGCGCGCGCAACAACGCATCACAAGTTGAACCGGTTGACCGCCGAGGGACGTATCAAGCGAATAACCCGCCCAATTCCGAGCGGCGGCGAAATGCATTTGTATTACCGAGCACACACCCACGACGGCTCTTCATCGCCCGGATGAAACTGTGAGGCGGGAATCAGAGAGGACTGGGAGCTAGACACCCCTTTAGGGGCGGCTTTCGCGCCGCGAGGCGCGTCTTCCGCGGTAGCTTGGGTTTTTCTAGCAGGCGGCGCGATTGAAGCGGCAGCTTCAACTTGTGGGCCTTAGTCACTATCGCGCCCATGGAGCGATCAGTCACCTCGGCTATCTTTGAGGGCGAGTATTTACGCCGACGCCCGCCCCTACTCCGATCCGGAAAAGGCTGCCCGACGCCTGATGGAACACGCCCAGGCATTCGATTCCATCCAAGATGGCCGAATCTACATCGAGAAGATCAACGGGCCTTTCCTGTTTGGCGACAAGGCAACACCGGCGGAATACAGCGCCGGTCTCAAATACGCGATCGAGCAGGGTTGGCTGGTGCTGCACGAGAGCGGGACATTCGTAAAATTCACGCCCGCCGGCTCTGATCTGTTCGCTTGAACATTTGTTCGAGCGTCTTTCCAGCGATTTTTAAGCGAACTACCCGTAGTTATCCGAACGGCGCTGCACCCGGTCCTATTGAGGAAATGGCCGAGTGCAGCCAGTGAGCCGGAACGACCGTGAAGCCAACCGATACTTTGAAGCCGGCCTGTTTGTTGCGGCCCTCGCTGGGCTCGTCTTAATTGTGTATTGGGGCTTGAGGTGACGCCGCGTGGCCGCTCCGCCCAGGACAGAAGCGGCACTGGCTTTAAATTTTCGGGAACCAATTGGCTATGTACATTTTTGTACAGTTCCTCGGAACGGAATCGCCCACAGCGAGTCTTTGCATGGGGTGCAACGTGACGGGAACTAATCGTGATTGGGAAAAAGTACTTGGCGGACCAAGCCGCAACACTTCTAAAGTTTGCGAAGGCCACCACCGATCCAGACGTTGCCGCAGGCCTTCTATCAAAGGCCGCCGATCTTTCATCCAAGAGTAAACAAGCGCTTGATGCCAGCCCCCGAGCGCCTGATGTAGAGCAGTCGGAAGGGTGAACTCTAACAAGCAGCGACGGCAATGAGCCGCCGGATTGCGCCGCTTGCGAAAGCCGGGACGCATGGTCGGAAGTTAAATCATCTACCAAGATGCTCCTACCGGTACCGAAGGCCCGCCATGGCCGCGACGCCGGCACATCCAAATGAAAGAGGCCGCCAACTGAGGTACTCCGGACTAGTTCGGAAAGGTCGGCTGAGTTGCGGGTAGTTGAGGAGGCCGTTGGCAACCGCCGTTGCCGGTCGGCTGTGCCCCAGTGCACCGCCAGTCCGCTGGGGCCGCCTAAGGCCAAAGGCCGCCAACTGAGGCCGCTATCTCAATGTGCCATCCCTTTAACCGATGGTCGGCCAGCAGCCTAAGATGGATGGCGCGCGCTGAGGCCGTAAAGGCATGTGTCTGAATTCCACTAGACGGGTTCAACATGGAGCAGTTACCACTTGTTCCCGGCAATACCCAGTCAGCTGACAAATCAGTCTCCCCAAAAAGAAACGACCCCGGCGCTCTAGACGGAAGCGCACTGAGGCCGCTTCGATGTGTCCGGCGTCTGAAAACGGACACCGCCGCCAACGGCGGTCGTTGCCACTTGTTCCTAACGACGAAAGACCCCTACGCCTGCTCAGCCTACTTGGCAGCTCCGCAATATGAACGCTTATTCAGGGACTTAGCGCGGGTTTGCGTCGGAACATAGAAGCCTCGTGCCGGTTATCGAAACGTAGTTGAATGCAAAGGAGTGAGACATGAAAAAGCTAGCTATCGTACTTGCCGTCGGTGCTGCCGCGCTGCTCGGGGGCAGCGTAGCAAACGCTGACAACTCGGCGAAGAAGACGGAAGGCGCAACAGTCGGAACAAGCCAGTCAACCGACTTAAGTGCGCACCGTCGCCATCGCCATTATGGCCATCGTCGCTACTACAGGAGCTATGCGTATTATCCTCGGCGGGCTTACTACGCTCCGCCAGCATACTACGCTCGGCCGTACGGGGGGTATGGTTACGGCGGCCCGTCCATAAGCCTAGGCTTTGGTTTCGGCGGCCATCGTCACCACCATCACGGCTGGTGACACTCCTAACAGCCCGCAATAGTGCGGGCTGTTCTTTGCACGCGGCCGTCGGCTCACAGGCGCAAGAAGCGCTTTTATCCAAGACGACTCGGCAGCCAGTAGCTCCAAAAAGCAACGGCCTCAGCGGCTATCGGGGGACGCGCTGAGGCCGTTTTGATATGTCCGGTCTCTCCTCCAGACAAGCCATTTCAACGCCGTTCATTGCCACTTGGTCCCGGCACAAATACCAGGTCTTCCGATTCCACTTTTTGGAAATGAAGTCCGCTGCTAGGTTGTCGGCGGCGCTCACCAGATCGCCTCCGTGAGCGCTTTGGAATGACGCCCGTCCGCGCTAGCCCCCGGATGGGGGTTTTCATTGAGTGGCCTGTTTTTGGTTCGCAAGTGGCCGAATTCGGCCAGCACCCATAAGAAAACGGCCCCAGCGCCTTCGGGGGACGCGCGCTGAGGCCGTTTTATACGCGTCTATCGTCTGCTTCAGACACGTGGCCTCAATGCCGAGCATTGCCACTTGTTCCCGCAAACGAAGAAGACCACCGGGCAATAAGCGGCGTTGAGGTCTCGTTCAAGCCATTGCAGATTTCAAGTCAGCGGCGGATCAGCCACCTTGGCGTTACCTATTTTGGGGGAAAAACAGGCGAGCCCCCGCTGTTCGCATAGGAACCTTCGCGGCCAAGCGCGATTTGTGATCGTGCCGGGCCGCCCCCGGCACGTCCCCGAAGGCAACGGCCTCAGCTGCTCCCCCGGCTGGGGCCGTTTTCGTGCCTTGGTGATTCGCAAATCCACCTGCCCTCTCCTATCTTGGATCAGGGGCGCGTGGAGTTGCGTATGAGTTCGCCGTCGATCATTCCAAACGACCATTTGGACCGGGATTTTTACATCGTTCTCGAAGATTTCAGCAGCGGTGCGGCCTTCCGCGAGACCGACGAAGGCATCGATTATCCTACTCTCATTTCCGGCTTGCTGCGCGGCGAGTATGCCCGGGTGCTGCGGGTTGTGGCCTTCAATCCGGCAGAGGGCTGGTCACGGGACACGTCCGAAGACGTCGCCCGCGAGCTGGAGCGCCGCGTCAGCGCCGAGGGCCGCGAGGCGTCCGATAGCCTGCAGGATTTCATCGAGGGCCAGCTCGGCCGAAAGATCGGCGTGCAACTGCCGTTACCACTGCAAATCTGAGGGATCCATGTCCGACCCCGTCGCCAACACCGCCCGCTTCATTAAGGTAGTTGAAGCGATTGTCGCCGAATTCGAACGGCAAGGTTTCGGCGCAGAATTAGCCGAGCTTGGGTTCGACACCGGCGCGCTTGCCAGAGCGGTGATCGAGGCAGCCGACGGCCAAGTCATTCCGTTTCGCCAGCGATGAGGCGACTAATAGCTTTCGCCGCCGTGCATAGCTGCCAATCATGAAGCAGTTCGAGTTTTGCAAGCCGGTCGCCAAGACGACGGTCCCGATCGGCCCGGACTGGATTCACGAGGTCAAATACGACGGCTACACGACTCGCCCCACTTAGGATCGATCAGGATCCGTCAC
The DNA here is from genome assembly GCF_018130065.1 of Bradyrhizobium sp. AUGA SZCCT0158. Classification (GTDB taxonomy): domain Bacteria; phylum Pseudomonadota; class Alphaproteobacteria; order Rhizobiales; family Xanthobacteraceae; genus Bradyrhizobium. The sequence continues at coordinate 10,096 of NZ_JAFCME010000001.1, forward strand.
CCCGGTATCATGCCAGACCCACCAATCGTATGGCGGAGTCTGAGGATAGCCCCGGGGTGAGTCTTCCCACGACTCCTGGCGACCGAGTGCAGTGATATCGAGGTAATTCCACGTGTTGCCCATTTGCTCGTCGCCACGGCCGCCGTGGTTGAAGTAGGTACGGAACAGGCGTTTGCCGTCTCGAATGAATGCGTTCGTGCCGTGCCATTCTTCCACGCCGAAGTCGGTCTCGAAGTCGTCGGTCAGCGTGTACCACGGGATATGCTCCCAGCCCATCCGCGCCTTCACGCGATTGATGTCCGGTTGCGGTGCGCGGGAGACAAACGCGAGACTCGTGTCGCGGGCGTTCAGATGGACGGGGTGGGCGACCTGATCCGCCACCATCGAGCAGCCGATGCAGGCATGTTCCGGCCAGCCGGATACGCCGGGTTCAAAGAAGGCGCGGTAGACGATCAATTGCCGCTGGCTCTGGAACAAGTCGAGCAGGCTCATCTTGCCCTCCGGTCCGATGAACGCATATTCCTTCTCCACGGCCAGCCAGGGCATCCGCCGACGCTCCGCGGCCAGCGCATCGCGGGCTCGGCTGTGGGCCTTCTCCTTCACGAGCAGCTGCTTCGACGCAGCCATCCACTCCTCAGCCGACACAATCGGCGGTGTCTGCATTCCGAGCAGCTCGCTCTTTTGGTGGTTATCAGACGATGTGGTCATGCTTCTCAAGCCTCCAAAACTCAGATGCATTCCATGTGCGTGCCGGGGTGGGCCTTTCGCTGCAGAGACAAAGTCAGCCGCCGCCGGTGCCCAAGTCGTCGGAACTCCCGGCGTTCAGGCGAGGCCATTGTGAGATGGGACGTCCATCGTCGCGCATACGATGCTTGCCTTCTCCCCACCCTTGCGGCCAGTCCGCGGGCGAGTCCTCCCACGGCTCCTGCCGTCCGTAGACGGTCAGGTCGAGCAGTCGGTAGCTGTTATCCATCGCCTCGACGCCGCGCATCGTCGTCCAGTACGTTTCGAAGACCTCGGATCCCCGTCGCAGGTAGCAGATTAGGTGCATCATTCCGACCCGCCGCCCGACCAGGAGGGTGTCAAGCGAATCCTGGGCCGAATACCACGGCATGTTCCAGCCCATGAAGTCGCGGTAGCGGACGCTCTCGTCGTATGGACCCTGGCAGAACGTGGCGTAGGTGACGTCGCGAGAATGGATATGAGACAGCTCGCGGACCTGCGTCGTAAAGAAAGTGCAGCCCTCGCACTGCTCCGGAGCCGGGCGACCGTCGTGCCACATGAAGTAATAGGCGATGAGTAGCCTGCGTTCCTCGAACGCGTCGATCAGCGTCACCGCCCCGCCCTCGCCGACAAGCGGCGTGGCGCCATCCACAGCGACCATCGGCAGCCGCCGGCGGGCGGCCGCAATCGCGTCGCTTTCCCGTGTGTGAGCTTTTTCCCGGAGCCGTAGCGTATCGAGCTCTGCATGAAATTCTGCGCGATCGACGGTCCGCGGCAATTCGGTTTTGTCGGCTAGGAACTTACTCACTTGGCTCTCTCCCGTCATTCCGATGCGCCTGTGATCCAAATGCCGCTCCCGACGTTACCGTCAGCGCAAATGAAGGCGTGTGAAAGGCAAACTCTACTCGTCGCCTGCTGCACTGAACTCATGAGGTCGCTCCGGCTCATCCATAGGGTAAGAAGCAAGCGGCATGGCGTAAATGTCAAAATCATGCGATTTTCCGCCAATGCCGATCGAAGTCGCCATACTGATCTATCCAGGATTCGAGCTACTGGACGCCAGCGGACCGGTGTCTGTGTTCAGCACGGCCAATTTCGTGCTCGATCAACAGGAAAAGGATCCCGCTTACGAAATTTCGATGGTGTCTTCGATCGGAGGCGCGGTGCGCAGCAGCAGCGGCGTCAGCGTGAATACGAAGCCGCTTTCAAAGGTGCCTCCCCGAAAACTGCATACCTTCCTTGTCGCGGGTGCTGAAGCCGGTCCTCTGCGAAAAGTCCTCAAGGATCCTGTCATCTGCGAACGAGCGCCGCGCTGGGCCAGGAAATCGAACCGATACGGCTCCGTTTGCGCAGGAACCTTCGTGCTCGCCAAGCTCAAGTTGATCGACGGTCGCTGCGTCGCATCGCATTGGAGTGCCTGTCGATCACTGGCCGCGGCATTCCCAAAAGTCGAGGTCGACGAAAACGCCATCTACGTCAAGGACGGCAACGTATGGACCTCTGCCGGCGTAACGACAGGGATCGACATGGCGCTCGCAATGGTTGCCAACGACACAGGTATGGCCGTCGCCAATGACGTGGCTAAACGGCTAGTGCTCTACGTCCGCCGGCCGGGCAATCAGTCACAATTCAGTCCGCTGCTGCGCGCTCAGCGAACCGCCGAACATCCTTTTGGCGACCTGATGGACTGGGTGCAATTGAATTTGGAGCATAATCTGGATGTACCGACCCTGGCGGCGAGAGCCGGTCTCAGCGAACGCAGCTTCTTCAGAAAATTCACCGAGGCGATGGACGAAACACCGGCGCGGCTGATCGAGTCCATTCGGCTGGACGCCGCACGTGTGCTGCTCTCGCAGGGTTTGGCGACCAAGTTGACGGCATCACGCGTCGGACTTCCCAGTTCCAGGTTCGCGAAGGCCTTCGAGCGCCGGTTTGGCATGTCGCCAAGGCTTTATCGAGAGATGCACGCGCAGTCGGCGGCCCCGAGCCGAGACCGGTAGAGTTCAGGTTGCCTGGGTCGCCTCGGGAGCGGCCACGATTCTGGCGGCCGTTCCGGGAAAATGATCGAAAGGCGTGGCGTTCGAATACCCGATCGAGATGATCGACCTTGGGTAATTAAGCAGACCAGCGGTCTTCTTCTCTTTGGGCCTCCTCAATGTTCAGACGGTCGGCAATGACTTCGGCAGTTGTCTCGTCGTTGGTTTGAGCAACAGGCTTGCCATCGCTTGTGACGATTTTATCCTTTTCGGTGCGAAGCGGAAAGTGCTCGGGTTTTCAAGGGTCATCCTTCATTGGCCGTTCCCCGCTTAATGGCGATACGAACGGCCGCAGATTAATAGCTGAGACCGTTCGTCGCTTAACCTATCGATCCTTCGGCAACGGACCTGTTCCGGGTGCACGCGGCGCGCCGGGGGTGGCTCTATCCAGCGCTGGATCCCCACCGCCACCAGCAGCGGCACCGCTACCGGCTCCGCTCCCGCCTGCGCCACCGGCGCCGCCAGCACCAGCACCACCAGCACCAGCACCGCCTGCCCCGGCTCCCGCACCGCCGGCTCCAGCACCGCCAGCGCCTGCTCCACCCGCACCAGAGCCACCTGCCCCAGAACCGCCGGCGCCCTGCGCAAGCGCTAGTGAACTACCGAGCGCAAAAAACAGACCTAACGCAATGATTGGTAGCTTCTTCCGCATCGCTTCCTCCGTTGTTAGAGACGAACCAAGTCAGAGGAATATTGATCGTTCCTATCCCTGCACTCGTGTGGACAGCGGCCCCACCTTGGGACAGCGATGGGACCGCCGGCCGGCGTCGATGCGAAAGCGGCGCACCTCTGCCGACACTCGAAATACGCTAGCTGGTCGCCAAAAGATTTCAGTTGCCCGAATTAAATTGTTGTCATGTTGCTGGGTTCACTTTTGAACATTGCGCTTGAGGTGGCCGCGACTGAACCTGCGTACGTCCATCAGTGGACAGTGGGCATAAACCGCTATCGATTCAGACCAAGGGGGCCAGGTGTTATATTGCTGCTCATCATTTGATTCGAGGACAACATGAGCAGCCCGCAGCGTAAGACTTCCCGGCCGGCCGGACGGCCCGCATACCGCACGCTGGAAGGCTGGGCGCTCGGCGTACTGATCGAACAGCAAGCCGTGACCGAGTGCGACCATCACGGCCATCGGCGAGACCGCTCGGACCCCGATGCCTGGAACAGGGCACGCGAGGAAGCCTGGCGGAACCCGTTTCCCGGCTCTACGCCGGAAGCATGCATTGCAGCATTAGAGGCAGTCATGCAGTCGAACGGCGATACCTGCCCGGACTGCTGAAACCAGACTCCACTTCGACGGTTACCCACCTATATTGATTCGAATAATGGGTATCAGTTGGAGTTTTGAGTTATGGCCCCGCGCGCCAATTGGAAGGGCTTTTTGCGGCTGTCCCTCGTGACATGCCCGATCGCATTGTTTCCCGCTACCTCGGAATCCGAAAAGATCAGCTTCAACCAGATCAACAAGAAAACCGGCAACCGCATCCGCTATCTCAAGGTCGATGCCGACACCGGCGAGGAAGTCGAGAGCGGCGACATCATCAAGGGCTACCAGGTCGACAAGGATCGCTATCTTGAAGTGACCAAGGACGAGCTCGAAAACATCGCGCTCGAGTCCACCCGCACCATCGAGATCGACGAGTTCGTGCCGCGCAGCGAGATTGATGATCTCTACCTCGTTCGTCCCTATTACATTGTCCCGGACGGCAAGGTCGGCCACGATGCCTACGCCGTCATTCGGGAGACGATCCGATCGCTGGACAAGGTCGCGATCGCCCGGGTCGTGCTCACCAGCCGCGAACACGTCATCGCGCTGGAGGCCCGCGACAAGGGCCTGATGGGCATGCTGCTGCGCTACCCGTATGAGGTGCGTGACGCAGACGAATATTTCGACGACATCCAGGACGTCAAGATCACCAAGGACATGCTCGATCTCGCCAAACATATCGTGGAATCGAAGTCCGGGCATTTCGAGCCGGCGAAGTTCGAGGACCGCTACGAAGCAGCACTGCAGGAACTGCTCGACAAGAAACAGAAGGGCCAGCCGATCGTCACAGCGAAGCGAGCCGCGCCCAGCAACGTCTTCAACCTGATGGATGCGCTGAAGGCGAGCATCAAGGGTGGCAAAGGTCCGGCCGCAGCCGACAAGCCGTCGAGGAAGACCCGCACCAAACCAGCCGCGAAGCGCAAGGCCGGCTGATGGTCAAGACAGGACCATGGAGCGAAGAAGAGGACCGGCGGCTGCTGGAATTGCGGGATGCCGGCCGGACTACCGTTTCGATCTCCAACGCATTGAAACGCACGGCGAGCGCTGTCGACAATCGCCTTTGGCTATTGCGGTCCCGAGAAAGGGTGAATGCTGAAGCCACCTCCGATGGTTAAATCGACATTCTTTCCATGCATTCCAACGCGCGGCATAAAGGTCCCGGCCGGCCCGGACTGGATCCACGAAATCAAGCATGACGGCTATCGGATGATCGTCCAGCGCGAGGGCACGCGGGTTCGGCTGTTCACTCGCAACGACTACGACTGGAGCGACAAGTATCCGCTGGTCACCGAGGCCGCGCTGCGCATCATGTCCTTCGTCCTGGACGACGAAGCCGTGTTGCTCGGCGTCGATGGGATCTCAGACTTCGACGGCCTGCACAGTAATGACGAGGTGCAGTTCTACGCCTTCGATTTGCTGGTGACCGACGGCGACAACATACGGAAGCTGCCCCTTACGATGAGGAAGACGACCTCGCCCGGCTGCTTGCGCGGCGTGTCGACGGTATCTTCATCTCCGACTTCGAACGTGGCGAGATCGGGCCAGAGCTTTTCCGGCACGCCTGCATTATGGGGCTTGAGGGCCCGGTGTCGAAGCTCGTCGATCGACCTTACCCGCCCGGCCGGTCGCCCAACTGGGTGAGGGTCAAGAAGCCCGCCTCTCCCGCCATGCTGCGGGCGAAGGATGCGTTTTCCTGATGGACGAGCATTCTCCCAGGCTGCGCGTCGACGCGATCCTGAGGCCCCCAGCGAGACGTGGCACATCTGGTACGATGACGTCGACGAGATGGTCCTCGACCAGCTGCTCGCCTGCGCTAAAGCCCGAATTGCCGGCCAACGTCCGGCGCCGAAGAAGCCGACGGCAACGCCTGGCTAACCTGAACATTTGGCAGACCAAGCGTTTGGTCGAACCGCTTTCGGGCGTTAGCGGACGCCGTCACCTCGCCGGGCTCATTCACCACCGAGGTCGGGGAAGGTGCCTTGTGTTGCCTCTTGGTAATCCTAAAAGGCACGATACTCAAACGCCGGTCGTTGCCACTTGTTCCCGATTTTTTCGCGCAATGTCGACTAACGGACTGACAGGATCTCAGTCGAGAAAATAGCTTTTGCATTGCCAATCCAGGTTGATACTATTGCGTCTAATAGCCCGGCCTTTGGGCCGGAGATTTACTCGTCTTTTCGTTTGTCTGGAAACAATGAGCGCGGTCCGCTTGAACCCCGTTATATTGCGTAGTTTGTTCGATGCGTAAGTCCGGTTTTCTGCCGCAAGTGTTTTCTTGTACGCCCTGGAAGGGAGTGACGAACTTGCTAACGGATACCCTAACGCTGGCCAAACGACGACGGTTGGGGTGACTTTGGGACGATTAGCGATGCTTCTCGGAGCAATCTGTGGCCTGTTTATCCTATGGTTCACGCTTGCCGCTCACAGACCACATTTTTCCCCCTACCCTGGTTTCGATCGATTGATTGCTTTCGCGATGCTGAGCTTCCTCTTAGCCTTCGCATTCCCCAAGCATCTTCCGATCGTTTTGCTCGTATCGATCGTATTAGCGATTGGTTCTGAAACGCTTCAATTTCTGCGTCCTGGGCGTGACCCCCGCATCATTGATGGAATGATGAAGGTCATCGGGGCCAGCGCGGGCGTCGCCTGTTTCGCTCTGGGGAAGCTGGCGTTCAAGCCGAAAGCGTAGCGCTCGTTTTTGTCGATGACACACTCAGCCGAGGACGGAATCAAACAGTTGTCACCAGAGCGAGACGAACTGTATCTCGCATTGTAAATACGGCTACGCTCGCTTGCCTCTGGAGTTCCACCCGGTGACTTAAAGTCTCCGGATTGCCGATTGTTGAAACCGGCTCATTCTTTCGCACCTTTTCACTCAAACCAAAAAGCCCACACACAGTAAAAATGCCAACGGGCCATAGGTCAGTTTGCTCGTCGCTGGCCCTTCACAACTGCTGGCTGCCGCCCAGCCATCGTAATTCTAAATTAAACATCCGGTTCAGCAAGGGAGAGAATAATCGTGGCCAAGAAATCTCTTATGGATAAATTCAAAGAGTTCGTCGAAGCATCTACCGAATCTAACGTACCCATGACCGAGCGCGAGATAGCAAAGACTAAGGCTAAGAAAAAAGCTAAAAGCTCCGCCGTTAAGCGTGCAACAGCTTCGAACAAGAAGGCTAAGAAAACTATCAAAAAATCAACGAAGAGACGTTCTAAAAAAACGCGCAAGAAGGCAGGGAAGAAGTCAAAGCGGTAATCACAAATTCACGGTCGAACAAGGAGCGAACTAATGGCCAAGGGTAAAGACAAGCCATCCAAGCAAACAAAGAAACCGAAGTCTGACAAGCCGAAGGGTTCCGGCTCGTCGTATCAGCAGGAATACGCTATGCAGCAAGCCGGCCTCCAGCTGCCGACGCAATCAACCAGTGGACAGGCGCGGTATTTCTGTGGCGCCGCGGTCGAGATAGCGGTAACCGACCATCACGTTCAGGATGCACATATGGATTCGCAGCACGCATGAAGTTTAGCACTGATCGATCCTATGCCGATCCGGAAGCCGCCGCGCGCAAGCTTCTGGAGATCGCCAACACGGTCGAGGCGATCCAGGACGGCCGCATCCACATCGAGAAGATCAACGGACCGATGCTGTTCAAGGAAGGCGCCAGCCCGACCGAGTACAAGGCCGGCCTTGATCTAGCTGTCAAGCGCGGCTGGCTATTGCTGCATGAGAGCTGCACCTACGTGAAGTTTACGCCAGCCGGCGCCGAGCTATTCGCCTGATGCGTCTGGGGCGACTTCACTCTTCCACCACCTCAATTTTGGCCGATTTTTTGCGGCGGTACTAGCTGGTCCGGCCACTATCCCATTTCACCATTTGCTTCGACAATGGTACCGATCTCGCCGGAATCCTCCCGCGCGACGCGGTGCCCTACCTGAAGGTCGGTCATGTTGATCATGGTCGAAGCAACTGGCCGCTTATCTAGGCGGCTGTAAGCCCGGTGATGATAGCCATTCCTGCATGTGAGCGGCTGCCTCAGCCTGCCGGGCTTTGCGGAGCAGCAGCTCCCGTTCGAAACTTTGACGGGTGCCTTCAGCCTGCTGCCGCAAGCGTTGCGCCTCTTGGATTAAGCGCTGGTTCAGTGGGGTATCATGTAGGATACGGCATCGTTGCATGGGCGCTGCTCCATTCCTGATGGAAGGCGGGAGCGCGACCGGCGTTCTCATCACCGATATAAGCCACTGACCGTGCGGTGCCGACATAACTGTCCAACCTTCTGTCCGGTTCCGGAAAGACGATTCTGAAAAGCTACAACATGGCGGCGGGAGAAGACTCCTTACGACCCAGGTGCATGTCACCTGGGCGCAAGCCCCACAGGGTCACTTACTCATTTGACTTATTTGGCGTTTCTGAAGTAGTTCCCGTGGAGGAACGAAATATACCGCTGGAATCCAGAAGTCCGCTGCCGGACAATGGAACGGTCACCGAACGCCCGTGACTACCATCGGTGATGAGATCGCCCGGCGTGCGCTCCGGCCCTTCTCAAAAAATGGAGGAGCACACCATGCAGCGACGCCGTATCACCTTTCCAGATCAGCTGTCAGGACCAGCGGAGGTCGACCCGTCTCAAGCCCCCGAAGTAATCGCTAAGCCTTGGGGGATATTACGCCTATATTATTGGCGAGGACGGTCATATCCGGAAACGCGTCGTGGTCCATTGCGACAATGACGAGGAAGCCAAGCGCCGCGCCCAACAACTGGTGGACGGGCACGCGATAGAGCTATGGCAAGAGGCGCGCAAGGTCGCGACGTTCCAGCCTAAGGGATTACCCCCCGTTTCAGCGCTAGGTGCACGAACCAACGTTGGTAGACTGTGTTCATTCGCAGTCAGTGACAACAGATCGACGTGGCCAGGCGCATAACTGACCAGCAAACGATCGACGGGATTACCGTGAGAGGCACGTTGAGTGTCTGTCCATGGCATCGTAGCGAAGCCGTTGCCAAACGAAGAGGCCCCAGCCGGGGCGTGACTGGGGCCCATTCCATATCCTGCACCGACAAGTCGGAGCATGACGTCAGAAACTTCGCCATCCGATTTGGTCCATCCTATGTCCTCAATTTGGAAGGGTAATGTCTTCGTCTCTGCCACACCCCCGCCTTCGTCTTCCTCGCTTGCTTCATGACGACCATGAACTCGCCGCTCTTTTTGTCGAGTTCGATCCATGCGGTGGGCCGCCGAGGCTTCGTCTTCAGTTGGGTCCGCCTTCTTCAGCACGCTCGTTCCGGCAGTGTCGCCTTTCGTTCGTTGACTGTCATTTCCGGTATCTCCTCGTCCCATCGAATTGAAGCGAGGGTGCCTTGCCGCAATGGGCAGGGTTGATGCGCTTGGCTTTAAAAACGTCAGGTCCAAAAGAACGGCCCCGGCGGTCTAGGGGCAAACGCGCCGAGGCCGGCTCAAGTGGTTTGTCCGTTCCTATCACACGAGCCACCAATGCAGATCATTGCCACTAGTTCCCGATTTTGTGAAAGCGCAGTGTGGGCTAACGAATTGACAGGATCTCGGCCAAAAAAATATTCTTCGGGCATTGCAGATCCCGAGTTGATACTTTTGCGTCCAATAGCCCGGCCTTGAGCCGGGCTATTTTTATGACCACCGGCTGGACATCTAATCCCTGGGTCGATCGCGAACTCTGCCATCGTATAGACGCGGCCATCGGCCTCGATGGTTACCTGAACGCATCCTTGAGCAAGCAAATCGTTTGCCGTCTCGATGGCGTCCGCGGGCGTGTCCCGGACCAACTCGGTGTCGCCCACCAGGTCGCTCTTGCCCCGCACAATGAACATCGTCGGTTCTCGATTGATTCAAAGATGCCCCGCAGTGCCGATTTTCGAACGCTCGTAGAATTACGTAATCCGGAATAGTAACCGCTATGTCCGCTCTTTGCCTCATGGTTGGGCCATACGTGGAACAGGATCGAGAAGCTTGAGAGACCTGCATTGGTGGACGAGGACAAAACCTACGACACCATACTCGTATTAGGCTCGGTGGCGCTGTTCGCCGCGAGCGTATTCGCAATGATCACGTTGATTGGCGGGCAATAGGGCAGCATTTGAATGCTGCTTTCCAGCATGTGCGATTGCGGCGCAAAGAGAAACGGCCCCAGACGGGCGTGAAGCGCCAAGGCCGTTTCCGTCCCCACCAGCTCATTCAGGCTAGCGGCGATGTCGACGGTTCCAAGATGGCGAACTGACGCACCCTTTTGCCGAATGGATTGAGAGACCTTCCAGCCCTGGCTGTGTAGAACAACTTCGGGTGTTCGCTGCACAGGGCGGTGACAGGTCAAAGCGATGGTCGGGCCGCCACGCGGAAAGTGTGGATCATCCGCCATCTGAAAACCCGCCGCGAGCCCCATTGCTCGCCGAACGCGCCTGGCGCGTGGCGCGCGATATCTCGCGCTCGCGGGTAACGTCTTCCGCGCGTTTGTCGGCCCTGAGCCCTAGATATACGGGATGGCGCATTTCTCCTTTTGTCGTCCACTCAGTGAATTTTACCTCAGCCACCAGCGACGGTTTGACCCACGTCGTGACGGCTTCATCCTTCACTTTCGCAGAAAAGGGGGATTTCGAGGCTTTGAGCTTGATGAGCTTGCTGTACAGCTGCTCCAGGGTAGTGTGAGAAAAGCCCGTGCCGACATGACCGATATAGCGCCAGCCGTTCTGCTCGCGCACCGCTAGGGCAAGCGCTCCAAAGTACGGACGCGTCCGCTTGGGTGCTGTGAATCCTACGATGACCACTTCCTGCCGCTTCGAAGTCTTGACCTTCAGCCAATTGTCGGTGCGGGCGCCCGACAGATATTTGCTGTCTGAGCGCTTAGCCATGATGCCTTCAAGGCCCTTGCGTTCCGCTTCGTCAAAGAACTTCGTGCCATCTTTTTTGCGGTGACGACTGAACGCGATGAGTTTGTGACGCGGCAGGATTTCCTTAAGGCGCTTCTTGCGTTCGATCAGCATAAGCCCGCGCAAATCTTCTTCATCGTGAAACATAAGGTCGAATGCGCAATACTGCAGCTTCGCATCGTGACGGAGCGCATTCTGCAGCAGTTGAAAGTGCGACACGCCGTTTTCGTCCAAGGCGACGAGTTCACCGTCAATCACCGCATCGCCTTTTACGCCTTCGAGCGCTTTGGCTACTTCTATGTAGCTGTGGTTGATGATCTTGCCGTTGCGGCTGTAGAGAGTAACCTTGCCGCCTTCTATCTTCGCGACCATGCGGAAACCATCATACTTGTCCTCGAATACCCACCCGGCATCGTCGAACGGACTATCGGTGAGGGTGGCGAGCATGGGCTGGAGCCGCTTGGGTAACGAGGAAGTCCTGGTCATGCCTGCGCCCCTTCGGGCGGGCCTACTTCGAGAACATTTCGGAAGGTAATTGAATAGCGCAGCCTCTCAACGCCGGGAATGCTGTGCTCCCACACGGATCGTGCAGGCCCCCGCAGGAGATAAATAGACCGCGGCTCTACCGTGAGGTTGCGGCCCAGCCAGCGATGGCCTGTCTTCAGGCGCAGCCGGAAGGTGCAGGCGGACTGAAGCGATATGCCGACGACATCCCCGAACACCGAGCGGTCCGTGTGCCAGCCGAGGGCAGCGCCGGGCGTATATTCGGTAATAAGGACCTGATGGAGCGTGCCGGGCGGGATTTCCGCGAAGTTTTCCGCCCGCGCGCGGATACCGGACAGAAACTCCGGCATGGCCACAACTGGTGACAGGCCGCCACCGTTGAAGTCGTATCGCCAGCCGAACGAAAAGACCCGGCGCTTCCCGGTGAAACCTTGAAACTCGAACTCGCGAAAGGGAAGAGGCACAATATGCCTTAAAAGAGACTGCTCTTCCTCGCGGTTCATGAAATCAGGCTGATATCTGAAACCCTCAGGAAGAGCGTCGTCTCCGAAAAGATCTAGACTGGGACTAGCGTTTGGCACGTGTCTTCTTTCGAGCCGGAGCTCTCGAGACGGGCTTCCGGTCCCCGCGGTCGCCCCGTCCGGGCTTGGCGGCCTTCTTCGCCTTCCGGCGGCCGTCCTGTGACAGCGAGCGGCTCACATCATCGCTTTCTTTGATCCGGCCCACGGCGTCGCGCCGGATGTAGCGCTTGTCCCCGCGCGGCGAAATCAATTCGCGTTTCGCTGACGATTTCTTCTTCGCTGCCTTCTTGGTCGTTGCCCGTTTCGCCATTTTCGTCTCCCTGGACTGTCTGGTCGATACTCAACACCAGCCGCATAACAGGAGTTCCAGCCAGCGCGCCCCCGCATGCGTCGCGACCGCTCATTGGCCGCAGGGCTTGCCGGGTTGCGTACCCTTGCAGCCCTTCGCCCAACAGGAACCATGTCGACCGTCCGTCGTTGGAGCTGGCTTTCAGGAAGATAGCCATGCCGAAGAATGATGAGTTGCGCTACGGCGCGCCCGGGGAGACGGCGGTTCATCTCTGCGTGGACATGCAGAGGATGTTTGCCGAAAGCACCGAGTGGAGAATGCCGTGGCTGGAGCGGGTCCTGCCCAACATCCTGTCGATCACTTCCACCCATCCTGAGAAAACGATCTTCACCCGCTTCATCCCGGCGCGTAGTTCCGGTCAGGGCGTCGGCATGTGGCGTCATTACTATGAAAGGTGGCACTCTATGACCATAGACCAGCTGGGTCCGGAGATGATCGGCTTGGTCCCCGATCTCGCCAACTACGTGCCCCCGGCCCGCACCTTCGACAAACATGTGTATTCTCCCTGGACCGGCACCGACCTGCACCAGCAGCTGGGGGCGCGGGGATCGATACCGTCATCATCACCGGCGGCGAAACCGACGTGTGCGTGCTGGCGACCATGCTGGGCGCGATCGACTGGGGGTTCCGCGTCATCCTCGTCACCGACGCGCTTTGCAGCTCGGCGGACGAAACCCACGATGCGATGATGAATGTCTACATGAACCGTTTCGGCGAACAGGTCGAAACCGTGACGACGCAAACGCTGCTGGATAACTGGCCCGGAGGCGTGCGGCAGCGCAGGGCGTCGTGAGCGCCGGCAACTCTCACCTCGTGGAGATCCTGCTCCCAAAAGAGACCGGCAAGGGGCAGCCGGTCGGTCAGCACTGGTTCGACTGCTTCCTCAAAGAGCTGACGGACAGGTTCGGCGGCGCGACCAGCTTTCTGCGGGCGCCGGGACAGGGCCTGTGGCAGAGCGGCGGCGGGACAGAGAAGGACAGCATTGCTGTTGTCGAAGTCATGGTGGAAGAAATCGATAGTAGCTACTGGCAGACCCTGCGCGAAAGGCTGCAGCGCGAGCTCTCGCAGGAAGAGATTATCATCCGCGCCCAAGAAATCAGGCGGCTGTGATGGATGAGCTTATGATCCTGAGAACCTTCGCGGCAGTGACAACGGTTTTGGCCGCATCCCTCGTGGCGGCAAATCTGAACGCACGCGTCACCGTCGCCGGTTTCCTGATTTTCATCGTTGCATCCATCGCCTGGATGGTCGACGGCTGGCTGGAGACCAAAGCATCACTCGTAGTCCAGAACGTGATCCTCCTTGTGATCAACATCATAGGGGTCTGGCGCTGGTTTCCCAAGGCGGAGAAAGAAGCGAACAGCTAGGGCATGCTATTCGCTAAATCCGTCACGCCTCAGGAACGCCTTGTTGATCGCAACGGCGGCCTGAGCGCCTTCCGCTATGGCGACCGCGACGAGGAGGACGTCGCGGGACACATCACCTGCAACATAGACACCGGGGACGCTGCTTTCTTCGGTGTCCGGATCGATGACGACGCCTCCTTTTTCATTACGCGCGCACCCGAGACTTTCGGACAGGTCAGACGCTTGACGGCAGCCAGTCGAAAAAAATAAACCGGCGCGGCGGAGCTCAGGCCCGCTCTCAAATACTATCTTGGCAAGCTCCCCGTCCGCGCCTTCAAGGTAGCGGATTGGCTCCGATCGCAGCGGAATCTTGTATTCTTCGAGCTTCCGGACCACTTTCGCACTGACCTCGGTACCATCGCTGCAGGCCACCACATCGGGCATCCAGTGCTTCATCATGATGGCAAGCTCGGCGCCCTTATCGCCCCTGCCGTAGGCAGCTACCTGCTTCCCAGCATATTCGAAACCGTCGCAGTAGAGACAGTGATGTACCGAAACCCCGTAGAGGGGTTCGAGCCCGGCAACTTCCGGGAGTTCGTCAACGAGCCCGCTCGCAAGAAGGACTTTCGAGGCCGTGCCATGCGTCCCGTCCGCGCATACGAATTTAAAGGCCTCGTCGGCAGGAACGATATCGGTGACCCGTGTCCCGCGTACCTCGACGGATTTATAGCGTGAGAGCTCGTCCAGCGCCTCGTCAAGGAAATCTGACGGCGACCGCCCTTCCCGTCCAACTAGGCCGTGGATGGCGTGCGAGCTCAGATTCCGCTGGCGGCCCTCATCGCAGAGCAGCGCTTTCCGGTGGCACCTTCCCAGGATGAGCGCGGCACTTAATCCCGCGGGTCCACCGCCGACGATGAGAACATCAAATTGCATCAACAGCCTTTTCATTGCCGGGTTTGCTCATTTTCGCGCCAACAGAGGTACAGGTACCAAGCTACTACGAAGACTACTGCTGCCACGCCCGCACCCAGGAGGGAAAGGTCGCTTCTCTCAGTGATTTTGTAAAGCACGACGGCGATGTCGGCGGAAATACCAAGAGCCAGCGGCAGCGCCGCAACGACTACAAGCCTCGACCCGATCTCGAAAAACGGGTATCATCTTCTCCGTGATAGGCAAGACGATGCAACGCTGCAGGCGTCATTAACAACAGCACGGACAGCGAGCCGCGGCACCTGCTGACAGAGTTTCCTTCCGATAGAGAAGGAGCCCCGCCGATTGCGGAGCTCCCGAAGGCGTTAACTCATCTGCGATTTATCTGCTGGGCGTGCCGCTCTGTGCCGGCTGACTCGGTGACGAACCGGGCCCCTGCATTGACTGCGACGGCGAGTTCTGGTTCACCGTCGGCTGATTTCCGCTCTGCGTCTGCGGAGCAGCAGCCTGTCCCGTCGTGTTCGGCTGATTTGGAACGGTGCTCTGGCCCGTCGTCGTTGGCGGCTGGTTCTGCTGAGGTGTAGTCGCCGCCTGGCCAGGGTTCTGGTTGGGGCCTGCCGCGTTCTGCTGGCTCGGCTGCTGCTGGCCGCTCTGAGCCTCGCTAGTGCCGGCCTGTCCCTGACCGCTCGTTGACGTCTGAGCGCCTGTCGTCGACGACTGAGACTGGCCAATGCTCTGGTTCGCCTGCTGGCTCAGCCGGCCGGACACGCCAAGCGATGACACTGTGGTGGCGTCGACGCTGCCAGTCACCTGAATGCCCTGCTGCCGCTGGAACACGCTGATGGCATCGCGGGTCTGCGTACCCAGGATGCCGTCCGCTTCGCCGCGCAGAAGGCCACGCTCGATCAACACCCGTTGCACGACCCGGATGTCGTCGGGCGGAAGGTCGACCGCGGCGACACTAGCACTGCTGCCTTGACCGCCTCCGCCGCGGCTAAAACGCGTCCGCGGGCCGGCGGGGACCACGTCAACAATGCGCCGGTCACGGTCGACGAACACGACTTCATCTTCCACGACGAAGAAGCTGTAGTCGCGGTACGCAGGGAACACATCGATCAGCGCCGGATAGGTCGAGACCGATACGACCGAGATGCTGGAAGGCAGCGCCACGCCGGTGTGGACCTGGAAGTTGATGGAGTTCGCGTTAACGCGCGGGGCGTTGCTCGCCTGAAGCACCGACTGCTGTAGCGTTGTTTGCTGCTGCGCGGTCAAGTTGGTGCGGGTTTGCGTCTGGCCGGCGGCCGTGGTCTGGCCCTGCCCAGGCGCTGCGGCTTGGCCTTGCGCAGGCGCTGTCTGGCCCTGCTGGGGCGCAGCGGCCTGGCCCGGCGCAGGCGGGTTCGTTTGACCTTGCGTCACATTCTGGCCAGTGCCCGAGCTGGAATTCTGATCCTGGGCGTTCTGACCCGATCCGCTCTGGTTTTGACGAGACGGCTGCTGGGCCTGCTTGCTATCGGCATTGCCCGTGTCGCGGGTCCGATCCTCCGATCGCCGCGCATCGTCGCGGTCGGATCGTCCTTGACCCACCGTTTGGTCCTTCTGACCTTGCTGCTGTGCCCGATCCTTGCTGGTGTCGCGCTGTTCCTTGCTGGACTCCTGCGAGTGCCGCGCATCATCGCGATCAGATCGTCCCTGACCCACGGCTTGACCCTTGTTGCTGCTGTCGCGCGGGCCCTCGGCTCGACCGCGGTCACGCATACCAGGCTCATCGCGTTGCGCGCGGCCGGATTCGGCCTCGCGTGCAGCGGGACCTTCGGCCCGGCCATCTTCCCGGGATTCCGTCGCACGGCCCTGCGTCATGCCTTCACTGCGCGAAGCGCCGGGTGCGCTCTGCGATATTCCCTTTTCGCTGCCAGCGCCGCCGCCCGCCCCGCCAATCGGACCTTGCGCGGACGCAAGGCTTGCGCCGGCGAGCAACGCCGCCGTTGTAATCAGAAACCTGCTCTTCATTCTGTTCGTCATCTGCTCCTCCTCGTGAGTTGCTCGCTTGCTCTTCAACCGAAGAGAATGAAGTGTCGGACAGACCGACGTGCTTCCAGAAGCGAGAGTGTCCGAAGAAACCGGGTGGTGATGCGATCGTTCCGTCGGTGACAGGCTTTGAAACTTCATGCCGCGACGCACCTATGTGATGCCTCATGACCATGACACCACGGTTCCAGGTTAAATCATCGCTTTTAGCGGGCCAGAACCAAAGGCTCGGCGCCAGCTATCGCGCGCCAGCCGGGCGGCACGAGCCTGTTCACCAGTGGTGGCGATGGTACATACGCCGGGGATAGGCGCCGCCGTAGAAGGCGAATGCCGGTCGAACAACGCGGCGGTAGCGATAGCCGTAATAGGCCGGCGCGTACCCGCCGTAATAGGCGGTTGTGTAGCCGCCCCACGGATAAGGACCGTAGCCATAGCCGTCGTAATAGGCCGGCGCGTAGCCCCTGGCGTATGGATAGCCGTAGTATCCATCGCCTGGCCCATAGGCGTAGGAACTAGAAGCTAAGCCACCGATGATGGCTGCACCAATGAGGCCGCCAGCGATACCCGGCCCCCAGCCACCACGCCACCGTGCTTCAGCTGGTGACGGCGACGCCACAGTGACGCCAATGGTGACAAGCCGCAGCTAGCGCCAATGCAGCTTTCTTCATGGTCGAATCCTTCCTGTTTTCTTGGAACATTCAACCGGTAGGACGGCTTGGGTTCCGCGCGAAGCCGAGCGGCATCCGAATTTTAATTGATGAACGGCCGTGCAGCTCGCCTTTCCATACCGACGACAAAGATACGAGCCTAACACACTTCGTCCTTGCGACCGCCCGCACAACGCGTGTCATGACGACGGCCACTGCTGCCCTCTAATCGCGAATCGCTTGCGATCTTGGGAAATGGCTGCCTGCTAACGCAGGCAGCAAGCTTACGTCAGTCGATTTCCTGCACTACCGCGCGGCTGCCAGGATCCACCAGCAGAACGCGGTTGCTCGAATAGACATATCGATACTTCGTGAGCGACGGCCCCCAGTCGGACGGCACCGCCACCAGCTCGACATCGTTCGGCACGGTTGCGCCGACGGCGATGCGCTCCTTAACCGCAACCGGACGAAGCTTGTGTTTAGTCACATAGCTCTTGATCCTGGTACGAGCCTCCGGCTCGATCTGAACTGCGGCGCGCGAGGCGCCAGTGGTAACCGTGGTCTGCGCCGTTGCGCCGGTCGACAGCAAAGCGACGGCCGCAGCCGCCAAGATCAATTTTCTCATCGATTTTCTCCAGCCGCTGAATGCGACAAGTTGCAAAACTGCGGCCGTTGCCACTTGTTCCCGGTCGGAGCGCTTTGGGCTCACGGGCAAGCTCGCCTGCCCGTGTGGTTGAGCGCCACCGAAATCGCGCCGGGATGAACAGGCGTTCATCGAATTCATTCTCTAGGACGCCATCAGGCGAGGCAACTTCCGGCCGCTTTCGGGATTATTGACAACGGAAAAAATGGAAAAAGCGCGCGAGGTAGCGTGGCTGGTCGATGCCCGGCTCACCGGAGGCCGTCGACGACGGCATCACCGGCTTTGTCGTATCGGGGAAGCAGAGCCATCCAGGCGATTGGAAGGCTTTCCGAGCTCGATCGGTGTCAGGTGCGTAGGCATTTCGAGAAGAGGTTCACCGCAAGGCGGATGGCGCAGCAGTATCTCCGCCAATACGAGGCCCCTGGTCCAACGGAACCCAACGCAGCTCATGCCGGCCTCGGGCCCACCTTGTCTAAAGGTTCAGTGCCCGATCGCCTTCTCGCCCTGTAGCGATCGCAGCGCTTCCCACCGACGCTCGCGTCGCAGCCTCCCCTCATGAACCAGGAATGCGACCTCACACGCCCTTATTCAAATAGAGGCCGTTACCAGTTTTTCCCGACTGGAACATATCCGGATATTCCTGAGTTCATTATTTATCACTGGAGACGCCGCCATGGCATCTAACGCGGGTATTTTCTTCGCAGGGATGGGAACCACTTTCATCATCCTCAGCGCAGGCTTTGGCGGCGGGCTTATGATGGCCAAATCAGCGCTAACGGAATCGAGTGGGTATCAGAACCGAGTTTCAGCGGAACCTCCATCACCAGCTCGAGTAGTCTTGCCCTCCACTGCTGAGGCAGCGCAGCCGCCGCAAGAGATTGCTGCTGCGCCGCAGCCACCGCGACAGATTGCTGTTGGGCCGCAACCGTCAACACTGCCACAGATACAGCCGGTGAAGGAAGCCCAGCCGCCCGCCGAAAAGCAGGTCCAGAAGATGGAAATCAGAATGGCTGAAGCGGAACAGCGGGAACGTCGCAAGCGATATGCCGAACGCAAAGCAAGGTGGCAGGCAGAAAGAGCTAAACGCCAGCAACAGATAGAACAGGCTGTACGCCAGGACGCGCCCATACTGGCATTTGGTGGTGATGAACACCGACAAAGTGGAGGGTCCTTCGGCAACTAGACGCCGCGTTTCGCTGGTCGGTCAAGGTTCTCGGTTAACGATAGGGCCGGAGCCTTGGCGACGCGCTGGGCCCTCTGTTGGAGAGCTCCGCTACGCGGAGCGGATAATGAGGGAGCTCTGGGCCGAGGACGTTGCTGCAACGCTCAGTTGTTCAGGACCTAAGGTCGACGCTCATACTCAAGATTGCCGTAAATTCTAACCCCGGCAGCGTCAAGGAAGACCCGGAACTCCGAAAATTGAAGCCGGCGTCTCGCCAGCTTTTCAAACCCAAACTCCTGGAGGTTTCAGGCAATCGTGAATGGAGCTGTAGGGCCCCACCGGCGTGCGGCATAGCGCGGCCTCGTCGTTGCCTCAAAGACGGAATCGAGCGCGGGCGGCAGAAGGCGAGCAAGAAATCGGCGGCCTTCGATGCCGCGGCGTGAACCGGATCTACGCGACCGGCAAGGTTCCCCGACGAGAAACGAATGCCGAATTTCCCGTTGCCTCGCGCCGGCGAAAACGCCGGCTTTCGTTTAGGGAAACTCATGAAAGATTGATTGCGGCGGCGGGTATCATTGCGCATTCGCTACTCCCGCCTTGGCGGCAGACGAATTCTACATCGCTCAAGACGTGAAGACAAACAAGTGCACGATCGTCGACAAAAAAGTCAGACGACCATCGTCAGCCCTTCCGGCACCGTCTACAAGTCGCGCACGGAAGCCGAGACCGGCTGAAGACGGTCAAGGTTTGTTCCACCAACTGACCGGAGACGCGCCCGGAAGGATCCGTACTTGCGATGAGAGCGTGCTGCTTGTTGGGGGAGTGAGGCTTGGGCTTCGTCTCGGTGGTTTCTCCAATGCAGGCCGCAGCCCGTTGGAATGTCGCTTCTGCGCACGCGCGGACGCGACGGCCACCCGTTCGGTTAGAATTTCCTTCGGGGACAAGGAAGCTGATGAGCGAGTGCACGACCGAGGGCCGCGCCGTCATGCCGCGTCAGCCGGCGGCAAGATAACAAACAGAACGGCGATAAGAAAAAAAACAATTTGGCGCGGCTCAGTTCCTCTCCTCTCAATAGTTTGGTCGCGAAAGAAGGTGAGAGAGCGTATGCCTAGACCGCCATCAACTGTTTACCGGGTGCAGTAGAGCAGGCGGCTCGAGCGCGAGGCGGCCGCAAGGTCGAGGTCATGTGGCTATTGGGCCGGCTCGCTCCTGATCATTGCCGTCTATGAGAAGCAGATGCTCGCGGCGCCCGACTAGCAAATCTCTCTGCCGATCCCGACAGTCGATCGATGGCGACGAGTGGCCTTGGTTCCGGCGTCGTCGGCTACAGTATGCATGTCGCCGTGGATTGTGACGCATGAGGAACGAACAGCGGCTCAGATCGGGCTCAACTGGCTAATACGGCCATGCAAAGCTAAGGCCGTTCTCGAGACCGAGACGCTCGAGGCGGTTGCCGATCGGCTACTTCAGCAGCCAGATCCTCGCATGTCACGAGGCCGGCATCACGGTAACTCCGCCCAAGCGCCCAGTTTGAAATGCAGTGGCCTCATTTGAAGTGTGATGTCTGTGTGACGTTCAGCACAGTCGGTGCAACGGAGCCCGGGTACTCTCCGACCACGGATTGAGGGATGCCCTCCCCAGCAAACAGGAGAACTGCAATGATCAATTCAAAAGACGAAATTTCGTACTCGGAAATCGACGCGTTGACGGATGCCGAACTGGAGACGATCAGCGCCGGGGGCATTATCAGCTGGCTTCGTGGCCTCTTTGGAGGGCCCGGCGACCTTCGCCGTTCGACCGACCGCCCGACTGACCCCGTTCATAAATAATGGAACGGCAGGAGAGAGACATGACCAAGCCTCTGAGTTGAGCATCAACGAACTCGATGTCGTCAGCGGTGGTAGTATGCTTAGTATGGCAATCGATGCCGCCGAAAAGTACTTGCAAGGCTTGGGCGGCCGTCTGTGGACGCCGTGCACCAGCCGGTAATGTCGAAGCCATCGATAAGCCTGCACATGCGATAATGCCGGTTCCGCAAACCGGGATTGAGGGGCCGCCTCAGATGGTGGCCTCTTTCATTTGTTGGTGCGATCCCATGTCTCGTCTAGAACAGGCACGGCATAAAGCGGCGAAGCAGAGTCAGAAGACGTCGACCTGGTCGAAACTGCTACACCCTTGTTGTCGGTTTCAATCTTGTTTGGGTCTATGTTTGGAACGGTGGAAATTTCAACAAGCGATCCAGCCCACTTCTGGGCGTCGAAACGTTCCTGATTAAAATCGACGGTAAAAATAAAGGCGGCAAGCAAAGCGGTGGCGAGATCGCATTAAATCCATCCGTTTGGGAAATGGCGCTCGGATAGAGGCTAGATGTGGAGATTTAGGGGGTAAACTGCGGCGAGGAAGTGATTAGAATATCTGAACTGGGCTCCGCGAGTTTCGTGTTCGGAACTTAAGACGACTGTTGAGTGGGAAGAGACGGCAATCTGTGCCTCCAGTAGCCTCCACAATGCCGTTTACACGGTCGTTCTGCATTCACGGCCGTCACATAGATTTTGCCCAGTCGGGAACAATCGGCCATCCAGGACATTCTAAATAGAATTATTCGAAAGCTCGGCACTGCTCGCTCGGCATCGCATGAGCTGACAGAAAGGATTGGCACCTGAACCTGGGAAGCTTTCTCAGAGCGAGGGCCTTCTTATGCGCAACGTATTGAGCATAACAGCTGCGGCTGCTCTCTTTTTCCCAATCGCCGGCTTTTCGCGGTCCATTGAAATTGAACCAGGCGGGGTACGAGTGGACGATGGTCGAGCCCGACGAGGCGGCGGGCAATGTGAGCAATTACGCCAAGCTTGTGAAAACAAAGATAGGCTAGGCGAGCGTGGGGAAGGTAATTGTCGCACCTATCGTGAAACCTGCCAAAGACCAGTCGCCCGGGACGTGTGCGGCGAATTGAAAGCGGCTTGTCTCAATAAGGACAAGCTGGGTGAACGGGGCGAAGGAAACTGCCGCCGTTACCGGGAACAGTGCAGGGGCCGTCGATGACCCGGCGAAGAGTACTGCTAATGCTGGCCGGCTTGGTCATTGCGGTATTGTCTGGATTCTTTGCTTTGAACGAAAATTTTCGGATAGAGGCCAAGAATGGGCCGGCATCAACAATCGGCAGATCCGGAGACTTTAAGTCACCGGGTGGAACTCCCGAAGCAAGTGAGCGTGGCCGCATCTAGATGCGTATCGGGACTCGTTGAACGCGTATTCTCTCATTAGCATTGCGCTCGCCGGGTCCACAAAAAGAGTGCAGGTCGCCGCCCTAGTCGACCGACCCTTTCTGCTATCTCATTCCTTAGAAGATCGACGGCTGCAGGCCCTAGTTCTTGCATCTCCTCATTCTCGACAGACTCCGGCCGCACGTTGGTAAGCAATAGCCGTGGCGCAGGCATCAGTCACGGTTACCAACTCGATCGTCTTTGTGTAATCGGTCGGTGTGAGAACCAATCGAATCGTCGTAGCGGACGTAGTCGGCTACTGTCGATGTCCGCCCCAGCCCTTAACAGACCTCAAGCCTGTGAGGGCCGCGAGAGGCTCAGTGGATCAAAACGATTGTTCGCTTCGATATGAAGTTGGGAGAGCGAAGAACTTATATCACAGCACTCAGAACCACGTCTGCTCTCACCACTAACATCGCAAATCTCAGCGTTGCGTCTGCGTTGTGCCACGGTGATTCTCGTTACCGACTTAGAAGCTAACAATAAACAGACCCTGCTTCTCAAACCTATGTTTGCTGGACAAGGGAATGCAACGCCTTCACCGCGGCCTCCCGGTTCTCCACAGGCACAAGCAGACTGACAGAGTGCGGCGACAACACGTACTTGTCGGGCACAATCCCGTGAAGTCCGAGGACCTGCAACGCCTTGAAAGGCAATTCCGACGAAACGCCGCCGGAGCACGTGAGACTCACCGAACTTGAGGCTTCGCGCTGCTGGCGCAGATCCTTATTTCCCTCCAGCGTGAGCAACAGGGCGTCGAGCCACTCTGTATCACAGGCCATGGTCATGATGGTTTTTCCAACCGCGAAGTTCGCGGCCAGGAGCTGCGGCCAGGACAGGCCATTCCGCTTGAGATGCTGCGCGAATTTATCGAAACCGTGATGGAGATCTTGGGAATCGATCTCCACGTGCTCAATGCGAGCCATCGAGTTAACGGCCAGAATCTTTCCGTCTTCCATGCCTGTAACCTCTTTCATTACTTGAGTGCTATTTTCAGTGCCGCCCCACTGCTTCAGAACCAGAGGCACATCCTGACTTTGCGCCAGCTCCAGGCTGCGAAAATGCAGGATCTTTGCACCCCAGAAACACATTTCGGACAGGCATGCGAAGTCCACTTGCCGCAGGGGCTTTGCTTCCGGCACGATGCGCGGATCGGCCGAACAAATTCCGTCGACATCTTTGATGATTTCACAGCGTTCGGCCTTCAGCGCAGCGGCCATCGCAACGGCCGTCGTGTCACTGCCGCCCCGGCCGAGGGTGGTGATTTCCCTGGTCGCCGGGTTCACGCCCTGAAATCCTGCCAGCACCACGACGCGTCCACGATCAAGTTCCTCACGCACGCGAATGGGCCGTACATCCACAATGCGTGCGGAGGAATGGGAGCCGTCGGTCATCACACCGGCCTGGCTGCCGGTGAAGCTGATCGCGGGCACGCCGAGGTCGGAAAGCGCCATGCTCATCAGAGACATGCTGATGCGCTCACCGGTCGTTAGCAGCATGTCGAGTTCGCGTCGATTGGGAGTCGGGCTTACCTGATAAGCCATATCAATCAATTGGTCGGTGGTCTTGCCCATGGCCGAGACGATCGCCACGACACGATGACCACGGCCATGGAGGTCGGCGAGACTGCGCGCAACCGCGCGAATTTTCGCCGGTGTTTCAAGGCAGACACCGCCATATTTTTGCACGATGATGGGATGATTGCGCATCTAACCTCGGTGAGAAGTCTCGCTCGGCTCGGACATCGAACCGACGCCACCTATCCATGTACCGACGACTTCAAAGTTCGGACTGAAGGCGACAAGGTCCGCACGGTATCCGGGCGCGATTCGTCCAAGCTCAGACTCAAGACCTAGAAATGTCGCGGGCGTCCGAGAGGCCATGATGAGGGCATCGACAAGGGAGATTCCGAGCAGCGCAACAGCGTTGCGCACCGCCTCGATCATGGTGAGGTGAGCGCCCGCGAGTGTACCATCGGGGCCAGTCACGCGATTTTCGTGCAACGTGATCGGCGTTCCTTGCAGCATGAATTGCCGGTCGTTCGTGCCCGCCAGTGACATGGCATCGGTGACCAGCATCAATCGATCGCGTCCCTTGCAGCGGAAGGCAACACGCAAACCGGCGCGGTCAACGTGGATACCGTCGCAGATGATCCCTGCAAACAGCCGGTCATCGTCAAGCGCAGCGCCCACCAAGCCCGGCTCCCGGGCGTTCAACTGCGACATGGCATTGAACAGATGGGTCACCCCCGAGAGACCGTGATCGACCGCCTGCCCGATTTCGGCTGCGGTGGCGTCGCTGTGGCCGGCCGCGATACGCAATCCGGCGCCGATCAGTTCATCGATCATGGATGCAGGCACGCATTCCGGGGCCAAGGTCACGACGGAGCGGCCGCGGCCTCCAAAACTTTTGATCGCGGCGAGATCGCGCCGATCGGGCACCCGTATCTCGGCTTCCGGATGAATGCCCTTGCGAGTCCTGTTGAGGGCCGGTCCTTCCAGATGAAAGCCGAGAACGCCGGGAACCTTCAGACAAGCCTGGGCGACTGCAGCCAATCGCTCGATGACCTCGCTGCGATCGGTGATGAGGGTCGGCAAGCAGCCCGTGGTGCCCTCCTTGCGGTGCGCGTCAACGATGCGTCGAACGCCAGCCTCCGTTGGTTGATCGTTGAGAAGAACGCCCCCGCCTCCGTTGACCTGAATGTCGATGAAGCCGGGTGCGAGGATCGCGTCTGCGGGAGCGTGGATGGTGGCGTGCGCCTCCACCTGGCCGAAGGCGATGCTTTCAATCCGCCCCTGCGAGATCCTGACCGACCCCGGCCCGCGCATGTCGGCACCATCAAAGATGTGCTGCGCGGCAATCGTGAGAGAGGAAGAACTAACCTGGCCCATTAGTGTTGATCCGAGAGTGGCAGTCACGAACTCGTGGGGCGAGTACAAGACTCATATGTTCACTAGGGGTCTTTGGGAGGGACCCGGAGCGAAACCTTGGTGTTAACCTTCCATGGAAACAAAAGGTACCATGTATCTCGGCATTGACGGCGGTGGAACCCGCTGCCGCGCCCGGATCGAGGACGAAAACGGCAACGTACTCGGGTTAGCCACCTCGGGGCCTGCCACGACGCGAATTGGCTTCGAGAAGGCCTGGCGTTCCATCATGGAGGCCACTGAAGCGGCAGCCGCACAGGCCGGACTGACGGGCGAGGATTTCGCGCGGATGCACGCCGGAATTGGCCTTGCCGGTCTTGGCCGCCGGGGCGCCGAAGCGGCGCTCAACAAGATCGCGCATCCCTTTGCGTCCGTCATCTTCATCAGCGACGGCCTGGCGGCCTGTCTCGGCGCCCATAGCGGCGCGGACGGGGCCATCGTGGTAGCCGGCACCGGCTCGGTCGGTGTCGGCCTGATCCACGGCCGCGAAATCCGTCTCGCCGGTTACGGCTTTCCCGTGTCGGACGAAGGCAGCGGGGCCGACATCGGCCTGCAGGTAGTTCGACTGGCGCTGCGGGCAGCGGATCGCCGCGGCGAGCTGACCCCGTTGCTTTCAGAGGTGTTGGGCGCATTCGACCATGATCCTTATCAGGCGGTGGCTTGGTCTGAAGAAGCCAGGGCCACAGACTACGCTGCATTCGCGCCGATCGTGATGCGGCACGCCAATCAGGGCGATCCGGTCGGCCGTCGCGTTGTCGAACGCGCGGCGGATGCCATTGGCGATCTGCTTGATCTGTTCCTGGCGAGAGGAATTGACCGGCTCTCGTTGGTAGGCGGGCTCGCGGATGCCATTACGCCTTGGCTGACGCCTGACCTGCGCGCCCGCCTGAAGTGTCCTGACGCGGATGCGGCGGCCGGCGCGTTACTGGTGGCACGACGGCGACTTGACCTACCTAAGAGAGAAACTGACCATGAACAGGCTTCGCAGTTCCGCGTTTGATGGCGAATGGATCAACGAAATGGCCACCGAAGAAGTCGATCCCCGTTTTGCCGATCTTGATGCATGGTCGCTAACGTCAGCCATGGAAGCTATGTGGGAGGGCCAGCTTGCGGCAGTCGCAGCGATCGGCCATGCCCTTCCCGCGATCGCTGCGGCGACCGAAGCGGCCAAGGCGGCGCTGGGTGATCATGGACGCATTGTGTATATCGGAGCCGGCACCTCGGGCCGGGTGGCCGTTCAGGACGGCGCCGAGCTGATGCCGACCTTCGCCTGGCCCAGCGAGCGCGTCCGCTTCATCGTCGCCGGCGGAGACAGCGCGTTCGTCACCAGCATCGAGGGTGCCGAGGATGACGTCGACGATGCGGTCACGCAGATCAATGCCACGCGGCTCACACCGCACGACGCGGTGATCGCCGTGGCCGCCAGCGGGACAACGCCATTCACGGTCGCCGCCCTACAGCAGGCAAGCTCTTTCGGTGCAGTGACGATCGGTGTTGCCAACAATCCCGGCACCGCACTGCTGACGTCGGCAAAGTTTCCGATCCTGATCGAGACCGGCCGCGAACTAATCGCGGGCTCCACGCGGATGAAGGCGGGCACCGCGCAGAAGGTTGTGCTCAACCTGATCTCCTCAGGTATCATGCTGCGCCTTGGCCGGGTGTACCGTGGCATGATGGTGAACATGCAGCCGACCAATGCCAAGCTGAAGCGGCGCGCCGAGGCCATGGTGGCGCAAATCGCGCAATGTGATCCGTCGCATGCGGCACGCTGGCTTGAGCAGGCCGAGGGAGACATCAAGACGGCAGGCCTTCTGGCGCTGGGCGTCGACAGGGTTGATGCCGAGACCATTTTAAAAAGCTGTGACGGCAACCTGCGGCGAGTGTTTGCTGAACTCGCCAGGGATCATGACCGGCATCCCAAAGGAGGGGCTGCGCACAAGCAAGGCGGAGCCGTTGCGCCGTGACCACTTCCGCGATGGCGAGCGAAATCGGTGAAAGCGCAGATGTCGTCGCCAAAATTGTTCGTACCCGCTCCGCCACGCGCGACATCGCACAGCGAGTTGGGATTGGCTCAGTCCCCCTGTGCGTCGTATGCGGCCGGGGAAGCTCTGGGCATGCCGGAGTTTACTTAAGATATCTTATTGAGACGCGGCTTCGTCTCCCCGTTTCGCCCAGCGCCCCTTCGGTGATCACGGCATTTCGGACACGGTTGATGCTGCGCGATGCTCTGTTCATCGTCATTTCGCAATCCGGGCGCAGCCCGGATCTTGTCGCGGCGACCAAGTCGGCGCGCGCCGCGGGCGCCCGCACCATCGCCATCGTCAATGCGACGTCGTCGCCAGTGGCTGACGAAGCGGAATTCGTCATTCCGATCGACGCCGGCCAGGAGCACTCCGTCGCCGCGACCAAGACCGTGTTAGGCTCGATGGCAGCTGGCGCCGGACTTGTTGCCGAACTGGCGGAAGATCTTGCGCTTCGGTCAGCTCTCGACAGGCTGCCGGAGCGCCTGCACCGCGCACTTGCGCTCGACTGGCTCAAGATTGCCGATGATCTCGCCAAGGCATCAGCTGTGTTTGTGGCAGCGCGAGGCCTAGGCCTAGGCTCGGCGCGGGAGATCGCCCTCAAACTTTCGGAAGTCCTGCGCCTACCTTCCATTGGTCTGAGCGCTGCCGAGCTGCAGCATGGACCGCGCGCCGCGCTATCATGGCGCACGCCGGTTGTCATGATGCGCCTCATGGACGAAACGGCGGCCTCGGTCGACGCCCTGACAGAGGAACTGCGAAAGCAAAAGGTCGCGCTACATCTATGCGGCGGACCGCATGGCTCGCTGTCCTGGTTGGCCGAGGATGATCCCGCCACCGACCCGATCACCATGCTCATTCCGGCTTATCGAATGATCGAACACACAGCCCGCGCTTCCGGATTTAACCCGGATCGCCCCCCTCGCCTGAGCAAGATTACCCAGACGTTTTGACAGCTGACTAATCGCTGGTTGCCGGGCCGAAAGCTGGAGCACGTTTCGCAACCGCGAGCCATCTCACCAAAACGCAACGCGGCAGCGACTTGGCGTCCAAAAAATCAAAGCGATGGTGTTGATCAAAAGCGAAGTTAAGTTTGACGAACAACTCTCGTGCAGGAGGATTTCATAGCTCCCAAAAGCAGCTTCGCAAACACGATGCGTCCGCTGGATCAAGACTCGATCGGTCGCCCCGGCGGTCTGAAGTAGCTCGTTTAAAGAAAGAGGCGTGATCTTGGCGTGCGTCGCTTTTCGATGGCACGCGAAACGTGCATGTTTTCAGGCGGTTAGATGAGCCATACCGTAATTATACCCACCGGTCGTTAAGACTAACCTCGAAGATTGACGGTAGGCTTCCACAAAACAGCGAACGCACCGTTCTCCCGGTTGGGGTATTTCCGGCGCCATTTCCACTGAACATCAATGGGGGACACTATGAAATGGATTCTGAATCTTCGGATCGGGACAAAGCTCGCCCTCGCGTCCGTAGCCGCCGCACTGCTGGTAGGATCAATGATCGCCAGCCAGCTGATTGGCAATAGTGCTATCAAGAGCACGTACAAGAGTGCCCTTGAGCAACAGATCATCGCGCGCGATGCCATCGATGCAAAAGCTTCGATCCGCGGTATGCAAACGGGGACTCGGGATCTTAGGCTCGCCACCACGCCGATGGATCTTCAGAAAGCTAACGAGTATTTGAGCGCGCGGCTGAAGTCGATGCTGACGTACGCCGATGAGATGCTTAAACTATCGCACTCCGCGGATAATCGGGCACGCATAGAGCACCTCAAGGCGAAAGCTGGCGATTATTTCAAGGGGGCGCAGCAAATTGCAGCGCTGCGGAAGGAAGCGATTGGAGCAGGTACAGCGGGATCGCCTGATGGGGTCCAGAAGATCGCCAAACTGAACGATGAGGCGGTGCGCATAGCCCGAGAAGTAACCCTGCCGATCGCCGCCGAATTGGAACAGGTTGCCAACCAAGTGGCTGATTTCGCCAAACACAGGGTTCAAGAAGAAAATGCGGAAGCGGCTCGCGAGATGGTAGCTGCCGAGCGCGTTTGCCTAGCTGTCGGCATCTGCGCAATGCTCATGCTGCTTGGCACGTGGCTGTTCTCCTTTATGACCATTGTAAGGCCCATGCGTGCCTTGACGGCTGCGATGGATGAACTCGCCGGGGGCAACTTCGCCGTGGTACTTCCTGGCCTCGGCCGCAAGGACGAGGTCGGCGGCATTGCCGGTGCAGTCGAGAAATTCAAGGTCGTCGCGGAGCAGAAGGCGCGCGACGAAGCGGAGACCAAGCGAAGGCAGGACGAGATCGCGGTGCAGCAGCGCAAGACGGACATGGTCAAGCTTGCAGATCAGTTCGAAAGCGCGGTTGGCGAAATCGTCGAAGCGGTTTCCTCGGCCTCCACAGAGCTTGAAGCATCAGCGGTGACGCTTACCGCCACCGCCGAACGTTCGCAGGAACTAACAACCACGGTCGCTGCCGCCTCCGGCCAAGCCTCGGCTAATGTCCAGTCGGTCGCCTCAGCAACGGAGGAGTTATCTTCCTCCGTTACCGAAATCAGCCGGCAGGTGCAGGAATCCGCACGGATTGCCAATGAAGCTGTGGACCAGGCCCGCGTTACTAATGACCGCGTGGGCGAGCTGTCAAAGGCGGCGGGCCGGATCGGTGACGTTGTTGATCTCATCAACACCATCGCAGGTCAAACCAACCTGCTCGCGCTCAACGCCACTATCGAAGCCGCGCGCGCCGGTGACGCTGGCCGCGGTTTTGCGGTGGTGGCTTCCGAGGTCAAGGCGTTGGCTGAGCAGACAGCCAAGGCTACGGGCGAGATCAGCCAACAGATCGCCGGCATCCAGGGTGCAACGGAAGAGTCCGTTACCGCCATCAAAGAGATTAGCTGCACCATTGAGAGACTGTCGGAAATATCCTCGACCATCGCGGCTGCAGTTGAGGAACAGGGGGCAGCTACGCAGGAAATTTCTAGAAACGTCCAACAGGCCGCACAGGGAACCCAACAGGTTTCGGCAAACATCACCGATGTTCAGCGGGGTGCAGGTGAGACTGGCTCTGCCTCCTCTCAAGTGTTGTCGGCCGCTCAAATGCTGTCAGGCGACAGCAATCGTCTGAAAGTCGAAGTCTCCAAATTCCTTAGTTCGGTTCGCGCAGTATGAAGTAGGCGGGGCACGGAACTCTGTTGTGAGAGAGCTGTCGAGTGCGACTGCGACGCACTCGCCCCAAGGTAAACGGCTCTGAATGACATCGAAGTCCGAACCGGTCCTTTGCATGTTGAGACGGCGGGTTCTGGGGTTCACCGTCGGCTGATCCATCTGTGGGGTGACCTGCCCGTCGTGGTCGGCTGACTTGGAGCCGTGCTCTGGCACCGATGTCCGTAATCTTGCGATCGTTGGCATCCTGATGGTCAGTGCGATCCTTGTCTATTGGTTCGTCGGAAGAACGGACCGCGTGATATACATCGGACCGGAGACGGCCAAGTCCCGGTGGACAATCAGGTCCCTCTCAAGACCGAGCGCCAGGAAACTATCTCATCGAGCGCAACGAGACTTACCGCGCCATGAAAAATCGGTTGCCGATACGATCTGAATTACGCTCCCACATTCCGCCGTACCGAGGTGGAACTACCTCAAGGCAGGCCAAGCATATCCGGAGCGTCACCCTAGTGAATTGTCCCTAAAGCGAACCCTTGCGAAGTTTGAGGCCGGGCGGGGTCTCTTCGCCCAGCCCGAACTCTGGATACTTCAACGAGATTCCTGTCCTCCTGTGGTCTCGATCGAGGCTAGGTCTAAGACGCGAGTGGTGCTATCGTCCGCGGCCCTGGGTCAAGATCGAGAACCGGAAACATCCGACGTTTTCCCGTTCTCGTTCGGATCCAAGCGGAACGGATATGCGCGCGCGATGAACTCGCGCAAGCTGCCGAGGCGCGCATATTGATTGTGATTACCGACGGCGCTTCCTCGACGATGCCATTGATTCAGCCTGCCTCAACTTCCGCGCGAAACGCCTCCGGGAACGCATTCGGCAAATACTCGGCCCGGAGCAAATCCGGCGTTAGACGCCGCGATCGCCCAACGTCGATCGGCCCGACTGAGCACAATCGATACGGCCGCAGACATCCGCGATGGCTGCCCGCCATCCGGCGTCTTTTTGGTGGGGATCGACACGCCGACCTCGAACAGCGGGATCAGGAAAGCGCTGCCGATTAGGTCAGCTATATGTCTCGCTTCGAGCGTGTCGACGTTGCAAAAGAGCGCGTCCGCCTGGCTTGCGACCCGGACCGCCTTGCGAGTCATGATCGACTTGTTCAGGGGGAACGCCGCGCCGGAGCTCCTCGGCAATCTCGGCCTTTGGCTTTTTCAGCTCGACGTCCTGCAGGGTCGAATTCAGTATCGGGTTGAGATTGCGGCCCTCTACCTTGTCGAGTCGATGTAGGCGTTGCGCCCGAAACCCACGCGCGCGTTCTACTCGGCCGTAATCGAGCCCGTCCCCGAAAATCCGATAATCGTCGCCGAAAGCCGGTTAAGTTCGGCGGTCATGTCGGAGCGCGATGGGTCGATTAGTGCGATCGGGATGTGTGATGTCGGGGTCTGCGGCCAGTGCCGGGGCGGTCGAAAGATACGCGCCCGCGAGCGACAGCGACGCCAGATATTTGATCATTGTTTCCTCCTCCTGTTCGTTCCCCGCGACTGGTCATGAGCGCCGCAAAACGCCTAGTTTGACATGTTATAACATTTGAGCAAATGTCCTAACTTAACCGGCAAAAGCCGGAGCCAGGGAGGACGGAAATGGAGTCATTCAGGCCAACACGGCGGACTTTCCTCAAGACGGGCACGGCAGCGCTGATCGGCCTCGGGCCCGCGGTATTACTACGGCAGGCCACGGCGCAGGAGGCCGACCTCGCGCCCTACAAAGCGGCCAAGATCGACTGGCAGCAGGCATCCGGCGAAACCATCACGGTTGCAGTTATCCCAGCGAGCTATTTTGAAAACCTGATCACGGTCGCGCCGCAGTTCAAGACGCTGACCGGAATCGACGTTCGCTTCGAGAAAATTCCGCCGGCGCAGATCCGGCAGAAGGCCGTCATCGACCTCACCTCGAAGACCGGCACCTATGCCACCCATGCCGCCGACCCCATGTACTATTCGCTCTATGCCGCGAACAAATGGGTCGAGCCGCTCGACAGTTACCTCAACGACAAATCACTGACCGATGCCGACTGGTTCAAATTCGACGACATCATTCCGGCCTGGCGCGCCGCCGACAGCGTCGATGGCAAGCTCTATGGCGTGCCCTACGACGGCGAAGTCACCATCCAAGTCTACCGCAAGGATCTCTACGACGCGAAGGGCCTGAAACCCGCCGACGACTTGGCGGCGTTCGTCTCGAACGCCGCGGCGCTGAACACGCCCAACGATCGCGTCTGGGGAACGGCGCTTCGCGGCGTCGCCGGCGCGGGGCAGAATATGTACATCTATCCCTCGATCTTCCGCGAGTTCGGCGGCGAATGGTTCAAGGGCGGCAAGCTGACGGTAAACGGACCTGAAGCCGAACAGGCGCTGTCCTGGTATGTCGATCTGATGCGCAAGTCCGCACCAACGGCCGCGGCCAACTGGAACTGGCCCGATATTGCGGATGCCTTCTCACAAGGCACGCTCGCAAGCTACATCGACGCCCACTCCTCGGCTTCCGTGATCAACAACCCCGAGAAGTCGAAGGTGATCGGCAAGGTCGGTTATGCCCGTTGGCCGAAGGGACCCTCCGGCAAGCGCGTGAGCTCGATCTGGAACTGGGGTTTCCCGATCAATGCCGCGCAGACCGAAAAGAAGAAGAAAGCAACCTGGCTGTTCATCCAGTGGGCTGCGAGCGCGGAAACCCAGGCACGCACGGCGCACCGTTTCGCCGGACCCACCAAGCGCTCGGGCGTCAACCGGACCTCGATCTGGAAGGACGCTGAATACGTCAAGCTGATGAGCGGCTTTGGCGAAAATTTCGTCGAGGCAACAATGGCCACGCTGCAGGGCGACACCGACGTCGACTGGCGTCCGCGGGTGCCGCAATGGCCGGCGATCGGCGACACCATGGCGACCGCCATCCAGTCGGCGCTGTCGGGACAGGCCACCGTCAAGGCGGCGCTCGACGACGCCCAGCGCCGCGTCGAACCAATGATGCGGGGCTGACCGGGTGAAGCCGGCAACCGCGACGGCAGGCATCGCGACCGGGACCGCCGCAAGCGATCTCGGCCGCGTGCTGGCGCAGCGTGAGCGCCGGTTCGCGGCCGCATTGCTGGCGCCGGCCTTCATGGCGTTGCTGGCAACCACGACATTTCCGCTTCTGTTCCTGATCGGAACCAGCGCGTTCCGGATGGACCTAGCTATGCCATTCGCCGATGGCTTTGTCGGACTGGAAAACTATCGCACGCTGCTGACCGACGATCGGTTCTGGTCGTCGCTGCTGGTCAGTCTGGTCTATACCGGCGCCACCGTCGTGCTGCAGGTCGCGCTGGGATTGGCGCTGGCGCTGCTGGTGATGGACATGAAGCGCGGCCAGGGCTGGTTTCGCGTCGTCGCCATTCTGCCGGTCGTTCTTTCCCCGGCGGTGGTCGGCATGATCTGGCGTACCTTCATGCTGGCGCCTGAATTCGGCATCGTCGACTACCTCGCCATCAATGCCGGTCTTGGCAGCAAGAACTGGCTCGGCGATCCCCTGCTCGCGATGATCTCGGTGATCGTGATCCACACCTGGCAGTGGACGCCCTTTGCGTTCATGGTGCTGCTGGCCAGCCTCGCTTCGCTCCCGGAAGACATCTACGAAGCCGCACGGCTCGACCGCGCCAGCGCATGGCAGCGCTTCCGGCGCATTACGCTACCCCTGCTCCGCCCTGCTATCGTCATGGTCGTGATCATGCGGACCATGGTCGCCCTGACAGCGTTCGCCGCGATCTTCACCGTGACAGGCGGTGGTCCGGGCACCGCAACGGAAATTCTGAACCTCTACGCCTACCGGAAGTCCTTTACCGAATTGTCGATCGGTTACGGCTCCGCGCTTGCCGTCGCGCTGCTAATCGTGACCCTGCTGATCTCCGGCGTTCTGTTCGCACTGCGGAGAGCAAAATGACGGCGAAACGCTTCCGCTTCGTCGCGACCATGATCATCACGCTGATCTTCCTGCTGGCGTGGGTGTTCCCCATCGTCTGGAGCGTGCTGAACTCGCTCAAGACCGATCAGGATGTATTGGCCTATCCGCCGAAGCTGATCTTCCAGCCGACGCTTGAAGCCTATCGCGACGTGTTGTTCGGCTCGGGATCGATCCTGCCGAACCTGATCTCCAGCTTCGTCATCTCGATCGGAACTACCGTCATCACCATGCTGATGGCGGTGCCGGCCGCCTATGCGCTGGCGCGCCTGCGCTTTCGCGGCAAGAAATTCGCCGGCTTCTATGTGCTCGCCACCCAGATGCTGCCGCCGGTCGGCATCATTATTCCTTACTTCCTGATCCTGCGGAATATCGGTTGGATCGACACCTACCAGGGCATCATCCTGATCTATTTGTCATTCTCGCTGCCGTTCGCGATATGGCTGCTCGTGTCCTATTTCGAGGACATTCCCTTCGAGATGGAGGAAGCCGCCTATCTCGACGGCGCCAGCCGGATGCGGACGCTGTGGCGGATCATCATTCCGCAGGTGCGCGGCGGCATCGCGGTCACCATCGTATTCGTATTCCTCAATGCCTGGAACGAATTTCTGTTCGCGGTCGTCCTGAGCGGCAACACCGTGCGGCCAGTCACCGTCGCGATGTTCAATTTCGTGTCGGTCGAACAGACCCTGTGGGCCAAGCTCGCGGCGGTCTCGGTGCTGGCGATGCTGCCCGTGGTCATCCTCGGCATCATCGCCCAGAAGAATATCGTCAAGGGCCTCACGGTTGGCGCCGTCAAGGGCGGAGGCCGCCGATGACCGGTCGAGGTCAGGTACGTTTCGAAGACATCGTCAAGATGCACGGCGAGTTCAGCGCATTGAAGGGCGTGTCGTTCGACATCGAGCCCGGCGAATTCTTTGCGCTGCTCGGCCCATCCGGCTCGGGCAAGAGCACGACGCTGCGGATTCTGGCCGGCCTGGATGCGCCGACCTCGGGCCGCGTCTTCATCGACGGGCGGGACATCACGGCCACGGATGCGCGCGACCGCGACATTGCCATGGTGTTTCAGAGCTACGCGCTGTACCCGCACATGAGCGTGTACGAAAACATCGCCTTTCCGCTGGAAATGGCCAAGCTTCCGGTGGCCGAGATCGACGTTGCGGTGAAGGATGCCGCGCGTAAGGTCAAGATCGAGCATCTGCTCGATCGCAAACCCGGCCAGTTGTCGGGCGGCCAGCAGCAGCGCTGTGCGCTGGCGCGTGCCATCGTTCGCAAGGCACGCCTGTTCCTGCTCGATGAACCCCTCTCCAACCTCGACGCCAAATTGCGCATGGAAACCCGCGCCGAGCTGAAGAAATTGCAACGCTCGCTCGGCGTCACGGCTGTGTACGTGACCCATGATCAGGAAGAGGCCATGACGCTGGCCGACCGCATGGCGGTGTTCATGGCCGGCGAAATCCAACAGGTCGGCCGCCCGGCCGAAATCTTCGCAAAACCCAATTCGATCGATGTCGCCGCCTTCATCGGCAGCCCGCCGATGAACCTGTTGCCGGCCCGCCTTGCCGATGGCGACGTCATCATCGCCGGTCACCGCCTGAAGACCGCGATGCAGGCCGCCGGCGAGCGCGACGTCGTCGTCGGCATTCGTCCCGGCGCGCTGCGGATCGCGCCGGACGGACTCAAAGCCCGGGTCGAGCTGATCGAAGATCTCGGCGATACCAAGGTGCTCGACCTCGATTGCGCGGGAACCGCGATGCGGATTCGCGTCGGCGACGAAAGCGTCCCGCCCGAAGGCGCGGTGATTTCGATCGCCGCCCGCCCGCAAGACATTCATCTGTTCGACCCGGCCACGAGAAGGCGACTGTAAAATGCCCGCGCGCATCCGCAAAAAGGCCGAGACCATCCACGATGCCGCGTCCTCGGCTGCGGCCACTTCCCTGCCGCTGCACATTCAGGTTCGCGAGACCATTCGCCGCCAGGTCAGGGATGGCGAACTGATCGACAAGACCGGCCGCCTGATGACCGAAGCCGAGCTCGGCCGGCATTTTGGCGTCAGCCGCATCACTATTCGCAACGCCATCTCGCCGCTGGTGAACGAAGGCATGTTCGCCCGCGCCCGGGGCCGCGGCACCTTCCTGCGCTCCAACCAGCCGGAAAACTGGGTCGGAAAGTTGATGGGCTTTTCGGAGACCATCCGCGACGCCGGCTATCAGGCCGGCGCGAAGGTCCTGCAACAGGGTATGACCAATCGCCACGATGCCGGCGTCCGCGACCAATTGAAGGAACGCGCGGTCTGGCAACTCAAGCGCCTGCGTCTCGCCGACGATATCCCGATTGCCATCGAGCACGCCTTCTATCCGCCGGATATCGGCCTGGAACTCGAGAAGCGCGACCTGACTTCGATCATCATGTACAGCGTTTTCGAGGACGAACTCGGACACGCCATCAAGGAAGCCAACCAGACGATCGGCGCGTCGCTTGCCGACACGACCAGCGCCAAGCTGCTGGGCGTCAAGGTCGGCAGCCCGCTGCTGTCGATGGAACGCCTGACCCTGAGCAAGGACGAGCGTCCGCTCGAACTGCTGCGCTCGGTCTATCTGCCCGACTATTTCCGCCTCAGCATCAACCTGACGAGGCGTCATGCCTAACCACCCTCTCCCGCCACTTTGCACGAAGGACCAATAACCATGGCAAATGGTAAAACATCAGACAGCCCCAACATCCTGATCATTCTCAATGATGACATGGGATTTTCCGATATCGGCTGTTACGGCGGCGAAATCCAGACTCCCAACCTGGACCGGCTGGCGGCCAATGGCCTGCGCTATTCGCAGTTTTACAACACCGCCCGCTGCAGCCCGTCGCGTGCCTCGCTGCTGACCGGGCTTCATCCGCATCAGACCGGGATCGGCATCCTGACCTACAGCAACGGACCGGAGGGCTATGCCGGCAATCTGAACAAGAGTTGCGTCACCGTTGCCGAGGTTCTGAAGCAGAACAACTACATGACCTATCTCAGCGGCAAGTGGCACATTTCGTCCAGCCTGACCGAGCCGACCGATGCATGGCCGTTGCAGCGCGGCTTTGACTATTTCTTCGGCACCATTATCGGCGCCGGTAGCTTTTACCATCCGAATACGCTGACCCGCGGCAACGACAATATCGAGCACGAGGCCGAGAACGATCCTTCGTTCTTCTATACCGATGCCATTAGCGATCAGGCTGTCGCCTATATCAGGCAACATAGGCAGACGAGCCCAGGCACGCCTTTCTTCCAATATGTCGCCTACACGGCGCCGCACTGGCCGCTGCATGCCCATGACGAGGACATCGCCAAATACAAAGGCAGGTTCGATGCGGGCTGGGACGAACTGCGCGAGCAACGGCTGAAGCGCCTGGTCGATGACGGCATCATTCATCCGAACTGGCAATTGACCGATCGCGATCCAACCCAGCCACCGTGGACCAAGGCCGAGCACCGCGAATGGACTTTGCGCTGCATGGAGGTATATGCCGCACAAATCGACCGCATGGACCAGGGCATCGGCCGCATCATTGCTGCCCTGGAAGAGACCAGTCAGCTCGACAACACCCTGCTGATCTTCCTGTCGGACAACGGCGCCTGCGCCGAAGATATTCCGCAGGGCGTCACCGCGCGTGAACTGGTCGATCAGTTGATGATCGCCAAGGCCAAAACCCGCAAGGGCGAGCCGGTTCGCCTCGGCAACGACCCTTCGCTGATGCCGGGCGCCGAGGATACCTATCAGAGTTACGGAACCGCTTGGGCCAATTTGTCGAATACGCCATTCCGGCTCTACAAGCACTGGATCCATGAAGGCGGCATTGCGACGCCCTTCATCGTGCACTGGCCACGCGGCATCAAGGAGAAAGGCGGCTTGCGCCACAATCCGAGCCAACTGCCCGATATCATGGCGACCATCGTCGACGTGACCGGCTCGACCTACCCCAGGGAATACAACGGCAACACCATCCTGCCCTGCGAAGGCGAAAGCCTGGTGCCATCGTTTGCTTCCGCCTATGGCGGTCGCGGTCCGCTGTTCTGGGAGCACGAGGGCAACGCCGCGGTCCGTATTGGAAAATGGAAGCTGGTACGAAAATATCCGGGGCCGTGGGAACTCTATGATATGGAGACCGACCGCACCGAGATGCGCGACCTCGCCGCGCAACATCCGGATCGTGTCCGCGACATGACTGAGCAGTATCATGCCTGGGCCAAACGTTGCGGCGTCATCCCGCGCGAAAAGATTCTGGAATTGATGAAGGCGGAAGGCGGGACCGCCTTCTGGGAAGAAGAGAAGCAGAAGTAACGTGTAACTGGCAACCCGAGCTGCGGAGCGCGATACCCATCGCTGAATTCCGAAATGGATAAGCATAATCCTGGTTGCTGCACGCAGGGCCCTGCCGACGATCCGTCGGCAGCGACAGGCTCTGTTGCGCCAACATCTCGGATTGAGCCGAGCCGAACCGTCGTCCCTCGCCGCTGGAGCCCTCCAATCGGTGGCACCTTCCTGATGGGATCGGAAGACAGTCGGTTTCCTGATGACGGCGAAGGTCCGGTCCGGCAGGTCACCGTCAGCGAATTTGAGATTGCGTGCTTTGCGGTCAGCAATCTGCAGTTCGGTGATTTCGTCCGCGCCACCGGATACACAACGGACGCGGAACGGTATGGCTGGAGCTTTGTCTTCGCTGGCTTTCTGCCTGAGAATTTCAAGCGACAGATCGGTAGCCGGGTCGCCGATACGCCATGGTGGATCCCGGTGCCGCACGCTTATTGGGCGCAGCCCGAGGGACCGCCGAGCACGGTCCTAGATCGTCTCGATCATCCGGTGGTGCACGCCTCTTGGAACGACGCCATCGCCTACTGTCAATGGTCGGGGACGCGCCTGCCGACCGAAGCCGAATGGGAAATGGCCGCGCGCGGCGGCCTGAAGCAGTCGACTTATCCCTGGGGCGACGAGGTGACACCTGCAGGCGAACACCGCTGCAACATCTGGCAAGGCGACTTTCCCAATCACAACACTGCCGGCGATGGTTACGCCGGAACCGCACCCGTCCACGCTTTTGCTGCCAATGGCTACGGCCTGCACAACGCGGCTGGAAACGTCTGGGAATGGTGCGCGGATTACTTCTCGCCCCGATATCACCGCATCACTGCGGCGCGCGATCCGTTACAGAGTGATCCATCGCTCAATCGCTCACTGCGTGGTGGCTCATTTCTTTGCCACGAATCATATTGCAATCGCTATCGCGTCGCGGCGCGCAGTTCCAACACGTCAGAAAGTTCGTCCAGCAATGTCGGTTTTCGGGTCGTTAAGCTTCGGAGCGAGCAGCGGAAATGATGACGCGTGTCGCCGCGATCGGTTGAACCCAACGCGGGCCGACTTGTCGAACACCGGAATGTGCGGCTCGATCGCGCGCTCGTTGACCAGCCACCCCAGCATCTCGGCTGAGCCGTAAGCACTGTCGGCGGCCAGGCGCTCGCAATCCGTCATGAGCGGCCAGTCGCAAATCGAATAATAACGAGTCTGCTTTTCACTCAGAAGCGGCCATCGCCCGCCCTGATTAGCCATGTTCGAGAAGTGCCGTTACAAGCTACCGACCTATTCGATTAGCTCATCAGCGAAAGCATGCATGCTTACTTCGGCCTTTTCTTCATCTGCTCCGGCACAAGCGCCTCGGGAAGAAAGATCGGCTTGTCGGATGGCCACCAGGGCATCAGCTGGGGATGATAGCCTTCCGGATAGTATTTCTGAGGGGAGATTTCCGCGTCACGAATGAACTGTGACTGTACGTCTCGGCGCGTTGTTGGCGGCAGCGGCATGATCAGCCCGCCTGATGTCGAGACGCCGAACTGGGGCGGCGCCATGTTTGGATACTTGGGCACTACGCCATCCCGTACCCAGATTTTGTCCTTGGTCATGTTCACAACTACCATATCCGGCGCACCAAACTGGAACGGACCCTTCCAATGGTGGCGCACTTCTGCCACGAGTTCCGGCATCACGTACTCGTCGTAAGATACGTGAGTTGCCATCGCGAGGCGCGGCTTCACTTCATTGTAGAGGTACCCAGCGGCGTAGGCGGGATTATGCCAGCCATCAATGGTAGTGCGGGAAGTGAGGGGCATGGTGCCTGACACCAACGAGCTGATGGCCACCGTCTCCGGCTGAATCTCGGTGATCAGCAGATCGCAACCCTTGGCGTACGTTATTGTCAGCGAATTGGGACGACCGTCTCCGGTGAACGCCACACACATGCCGTTCCAATCAAGACGATAGGCCGAGGCGCCATCGCTGCCATGGGATTGTTGCCAGTGGGTGATCCTTACACCGTTCTTTTCGTAGGCCACGCCGCCGTCATTCTTGTAGTCAAATTCGTTGACTTCGATGTCATAGCCTTTGCCGATCGGGCTACCGGCACTGAAGTTCTCCATGTGCCAAAACAACATCTCCTTCATATGATACACCATATGATTGATGCCGTGTTTCGGAGTCCGTCCGGAGGGGCCATTGATCCGGAAGGTTTCGTGCCAGCGGCCACCCCAGGCGCCAAACACGAAGGCATACGGCACTGAAGCGAAATGATCCCAATGCAGGTGGGTGATGAAGATGTCGTTGATCTGGTTCAGAGGTACGCGGGAGGCCAAATAGTTGGCGATGGAGCCGGGGCCAAAATCGAAGATGAAGCGGTCGCCATTGCCTAGCTCGACATAGATCGACGTGCCCATTTGGCCCGGTCGTGGCAAGGGCGAACTCCCCATGAAGGTCACGCGGATTTCTTCCGGCTGCACCTCTTCCGTGCCGGGGGTCCAGTTGGCAGCGCTCTTCAGCCACGGCATCGGTGCGATGCCGTCGAGGTGAGGAGCAAGTGCAGACGCGTCGCCTGCTGAAAGCGAAGCCAGAATGGCATTGGACTGAAGCATCGAGCATGCTCCCTTGGCTGCAGGCGGGAGCTCTCGAACTTTAAGTTGCCGACGCCCGTCAATTGTGGTCGACAATGGGTATCTTTTAACACCGATTTGATGGCGGTTACGTACGCTGGGTGACTTAGTGTAGGGCCTTATTTCAATAACTGATCAGCTCCATCCTTCCGCTGTGGTCTGGGCGCCGGCTTCTTGGCGGCTGTATCCTTGGGCTTCTTGTCCTCGAGCGACATCAGCATTTCCTTCTGGCCAGGCGACGCCTTGCACAAGCCATCTCGGCCTGCGGCAGCGATGCATGGGAAGCCGTCAAGGCGCTGATCGTGGCGAACTGCTTTCAAGTCGCTGATCGAGGGTTCGGGATTCGGCTTCTGCCGGCGACGCACGCGGCCGGTTCGACGTCCAGCGCGATCGAAAGGACTGGTACGACTGAGAGATATCCGGCGTCACCTACTTACGTCGCCTTACCTTCGTGGCCGCCGACGACGGCATCGTCGCCGGCGAAGCGGTGGAGGGCTTCAATCCGAACACCGCTGTGACACGGCGTCGTGGGCCATCGCCTTCAGCCTCAGCAGAGATCCCACGATGAGCGACTTCGGGGACGCCACCGTGATCTGCAAGTTCGGCGACATGCCGAATGATCTGCGCGCTGAGCTTTCGTGGAACGAGATCGCAAAGGATGCCGGGCCAAAATCAGCGGAGCACAATTGCCGGGGGCGGACAACCTGGCGGTCCGCGCAACTGACGCAAATTGGGGGAGCCGCCCCGCCCCGCCGGATTTCTAGGCTCGCTCACCGGCGATCCGTCGATCTCTGCACGTGGCGCGCCTGCATGGATCTCCTTCGGTCGATGTTCCGGGCCTTCGCGGCCTGTTGCAGTCGGCTCGTCCAGCGATGCTCTATACAATCAATCGCGTGCCTGGGTAGGCGAATATCTTCCATGGGTTCTCCTCAGGCCGCCAGCACCCGCGACGTGGAGAAGCGGCGGTTCGGCTTGCCGCCGGGCGGATTGCGAGGGCCGCCATCCAGTTCGCATAGCGCCTCCAAGATAGCATCGATGCTGACAGGCCCTTTCAGTCCCTCGGGCGCACGTAGCGCGGGACAGGAAGCGATTGCCGAAGCGTCGGAAGCCCAGGCAGCTAGGATCGCCCGCTTCTCGGCCAGCGTAAGCGACGGGTGAGTCACCACGTCCTTGGGATGCTCGAAGACCGTGCCAGGATGCAAGAGCGCTTGGAAGTCGAAGACGTTGTCGGTAGCGGTCGTCGGCCGCATGTTGTCCTCCATTGAAAAGACGAGTTGGCGGCGGCCCGAGACAACGAAGCCGGGCCGCCGCAGGACGCTCGCTCAGGCCGCCTTTGAGTCGAGCTGGTGAACGTTGGCCTGCGCGGAACCGTTGATGGCGATCCGCCGCGGCTTCATGGCCTCGGGTATCTCGCGGACCAGTTCGATCTTGAGGAGACCGTTATCGAACGACGCGTTCTTGACCTGGACGTAATCGGCCAGGTTGAACTGGCGTTTGAAGTGGCGGGTCGAAATACCCCTGTACAAGAATTGACGTTCGGCCTTTTCGGGTTTGTTGCCTTCGATCGTCACGACGTTCTGCTCGGCGGTGATCGAGATTTCGTCGGGCGAGAAGCCGGCCACCGCGAGCGATATCTGATAGCTGTCCTCGCTGAGCCGTTCGATGTTGTAGGGCGGATAATTGTCCTCGGTCGCCCGCTGGGCGGATTCCGCGAGGTCGAACAGGCGGTCAAAGCCGATGGTCGAACGCCAAAGGGGAGAGAAGTCGTAAGTGCGCATGGCCAGATCCTCCAAAGAGCAAAATGGTTACAAGCGGCACCGGACACGACCGGTGGCCGTATCTGCTTTTCCGGGCCCTAAGGCGCCCGGACCACCCTGCGGTGGCGATTGGAGAATTATGAAAACCGGATTTGGTTTCAAGGGTCGGTAAAAAAAATTGGCGCTAGGAGGGAAACTGATTCGGAGGGACCACCTCTCTTCGCTGCACTGCCAAAGATAAAGGGGGCGAAGCCCCCAGAAGGTTACCACCGGCGCCAGCCGCGATGGTGCCAACCCCAATGTCGATGACCGAAGCGTGGCACGGGGTAGAAGCCGTAGGAGCGATAGTAGTTCGGCCGCCACCAGCAGCGGCCCCACGGGTTGCAGACCCAGCGCACTTGCTCGACTTTCGAGATGTGGTTGGCATGCGGCAACCCGTTCGGCATGGCCGATGCCGATTGCGGCGCCAATCCAATAGCGGCGAGCGAGAGTAAGCCAACAAGAGCAGATTTTGGTTTCATGTGTCCCTCCTTTTTTGGGACCCAAAAAACCGAAATCGGCGGTGGGAGTTGCGAAATATCTAACATTTAATTTTGATGAACAATTGTTAAAGCTGCGCCCTTGTAGCTCCTCCGCTTTGACTATCGCAACCACGCTCAAGCCATAACGAACGTATTCAAGCGACCAGTCTCC
The DNA here is from genome assembly GCF_018130065.1 of Bradyrhizobium sp. AUGA SZCCT0158. GTDB lineage: Bacteria > Pseudomonadota > Alphaproteobacteria > Rhizobiales > Xanthobacteraceae > Bradyrhizobium. Next base: position 53,918 of record NZ_JAFCME010000001.1, read on the forward strand.
AGAGAATGCACTGCATTACGGACGGCCTTGGTGACGACAGCAACAATAGGGAACGAATTTTTACGAGCGACGTTTGATGAGGCGGAGCCATCGCCCGCCGTTCACAACGGCGCCTGTCGCGGATAGCCAAAGGTCTTTCGACCCGCTGTTATTCTCAACTAGCGCTCGCGCGGATAGCCAAAGGCGATGGCTCCATCCTGAGCGAGCCAAATTCGAAGGCGATGGACGACCTACACGATCTGGTGCTGTGCGGTCGCCGTCGTGATGCTGGTAGCGGGCGAGATCTATCTGGTAACGCGGCCGTATCCTTCGGAAATAAACTCAGAGCCTCGCCCCGTCGTCACCTCCTCGGCTGAACAGCACTCGTAGAAACGCAGCGCGATTCGATCGGGTCGTGCTCCGTCCCCCTTGCGGGGCTGATGTTGTTGCTTTGCAGTGGGCGGCAATCTTGTACCCTCGTTACTTCACGCTTCTCTGCGGAGCGGATTTGAGCACCCCTTCGATCCTGCTTGAAGCGCCACCTCACCAGCGGGTGCAAATGTCGGGTATGACTCGACGGTCTTGCCGCGAGCGTCTTGAGGCCGAAGCAATCGGTCGGGAGTTGTTACGGACGCCTTGGGCGGATCTTTGGCCCGGACTGTCGATCGAGCGTCCCCGTCCTGCTTGGCCTGCGCCACAGTCGCCGCCACAACGAAGATGAGAATTGCAACTAGTTGTCGCATTTCACGGCTCCGTTGTTCGTTTCTTCCTTTCTTTGGAAAGCCGGCGAGCCGACTTCTTCTCCGCGCGATCGTGATCGACACGATAACGCTTGTCAAAAACGCTATTCAAAACCCAATGCCCGTCGGGCGTTGGGCTCCGGGCCGGGTTACCAGTCGGCCACTACATAAGACGGCGGCATTGGCGGTCCCACCAGGCGCGTCGACACATAGCCTGGGCGGCTCACCACGATGGTGCGTTCACGCACGACGGGTGGCGCGACGACGGCCGGTCGTACGACGTATCTGGGCGCCATCACGACCTGGTAGGGCTCGACGATAGGAAGGGGCTCCGCATAAGTTTCGAGATAGCTCTGCGCGGATGCGCTGCTTATGCCGATCCCCAGCGAGCCGACGAGCGCTAGGCCAAGCCGGGAGAGCATGGACGAGCTGAAGTTCATCTCACACCTCCGTTGGTTTGTTGGGATTGGCTCAGAAACCGCAATCGGCCTCACCAGTTCCTTCGTTCGGCTTTTTTAGCAATTGGGCATGCTTCCAGTTGGAGCGCCCCGACGAACGGTGAACTGAAGGCTCGATCTCCCTTCCAGCGCCGACGGTCTCAAGCCGATCGGACAGTCGCTGGCAGGTTGTCCGTTTGCGCTCATCGCGGCGAACATCATGGTGGGTAGGGCCGTCTGAGCATGACGGCAGCAGTACGATCAGAATGACGATAGCCGCGCGGCAGCTGGCGCAAGAAGCCACTCCAAGTCCGCAGCTAGTCCAGCATCAAGACCGGCCAACGGCGTCGTTCCGCCGCACCGATCGGCGAGCGGATCTTCTCCCTCTTGAAACCAATTCACAGCTTCCTAGTTTTTTAGTAGCCACCCAAGGTGGCGCCGGATGCCAAAGCAGGGTCCGGCAAAGGCCATCGGGGCATCCCGGTGATGCTCCTACCCATGTTGCTCAAAGGAGGATGTGGTGATGAGAACGTATGATCTGCCAACACTTAGGCGCTCGACTGTCGGGTTTGAGCACCTCTTGAACCTGGTGAATGACGCGACCGTCGGCGACGACAACTACCCGCCGTTCGATGTCCTGCGCACCGGGGAAAACCAGTACCGGATCTCGCTGGCACTGCCCGGCTTCACGCCGCAAGAGATCGCCATTACCGCGGAGCAATCCGCGCTCACGGTCGAAGGCGGCAAGGCCGAGAAAGAAGACGGCGACTACCTGCACCAGGGAATCAGCATGCGGCCGTTTTGCCGCGTCTTCAATCTGTCCGAGCACATGAAGGTGAAGGACGCGACGTTCGACAATGGCCTGCTCAGCATCCTTTTGGTGCGGGAGGTGCCGGAGGCGATGAAGCCGCGGCGCATCGCGATCGTCGGCACAGGTAACGATAACCAGAAAACCGAAAATACGCAGGCGGCGTGAACGGGGACTGTCGAGCGGCGACCGGCGCGGCAAAGCCGCGCGCCGGAGAGCTGCGACAGATCGAAACCATGAAAGGAGTACAAAAATGGCGTTACGTGATCTCGTTCCGTGGAAAGACGGCTCACGCAATGTGAGCGTCCATGGCAATGAAACAGGCAATCCGTTTCTTGCGCTGCACCGTGAAATGAACCGTATGTTCGACGAGGCATTCCGCAGCTTCGACATCGGTTCATTCGGCTCACCTGCGATGATGGGTTGGCCGAGCGTCGAACTCAACGAGACGGAGAAGGAAGTGAAGGTTGTCGCCGAACTTCCCGGTCTCGATCAGAACGACGTGGCGATCGAACTCACGGACGGTATGCTGACCATCAGCGGCGAGAAGAAGAGCGAAACGGAAGACAAGGAGCGTCGCTTCAGCGAACGTTACTACGGACGTTTCGAGCGACGCATCCCCGTCGACGACGTCGACCAGGACAAGGTTGCCGCGTCGTTCAAGGACGGGGTCCTCACCGTGACGCTGCCGAAGCTCCCTTCGGCGCAACGGAAGGTGAAAAGGATCGCAATCAACGGAAATAAACAATAAACAGTAGGATGAAGGTGGGCGGGTTCGCCCCGCCAGCCTGATCCTGACGGAGGCCTTCGATGAACGTCTCGCCTTTATCGGCCCGTTCGGACTTTACGGCCCGTCAAGGCGTCCCGGGTCAGTCGACGCGGTCGTTATTTCCAGCGGATGCGCAGGCCACGATCTACAAGCCTGCCCGCTCACCGATGACTTCGGGCCGGGCCCGCGCCCAGCAATGGAAGCTGCGTTTCGAGCGCCGCTCTGCTCCCTACATCGAGCCGCTGATGGGCTGGACCGGCGACGACGACACCCTTGCTCAGATCGAACTTTCGTTTCCGTCCGCCGAGTCGGCCATCGCATATGCTCGCCGCCAGGGCCTGCAATTTACCGTGCAAGGCCTGCAGGGGCCGACGCCGCGACTGGTTTCGGACAATCCGAGCGCCGAGAGCCGAACCGCGAGCCAGCAGCGCCGCCGCAGGCTGGAAGGGATTGAGCGAACGCTTGGACCGGAGGTGTTCCGCCGCGGGTCCGGGCCTGAAATTGTTCCCGCCGCAAGTTACACAGATCCGCAACAGGTGCTGCTAGACAGCAATCTGCCGCGGACGCGAAAGGAAGATGTCCTGCGGCGCTGGGCTCTTGATGCTTACCAGATTGAGGTGGAGCATTCGAAGGGCAGGTCGCTGACGAGGCCTTCCCATCTCAAGGAGGTGATCGACGCGTTGCTCGATCTAGAGGAGCCACAGATAACGGCAAGGTCCTTCCAGCACGTCGACAGGAAGGCGAGTTGATTTTCGATCGCTGGTCGGCCTAGGGCAATGCACTTCGCCTACCTGCTCGAAGAGGTGGCGCGATCATGGATGTTGAACGATAGTCAGAGTTGACGCTTTCCTCAGGGCGGGGCCCACCATGCCAAAGGAAACCAAATTCTTGCGAAAGCAGGCCGACAAGGCCGAGCGGCGGGCGAGAGCGACCGCTGATGCAGAAGTCTCGGAAGACCTTTTGAACTTGGCAAGGGCCTATCGCACTCAAGCGGACGTGCTGAAAGCCAAGCGGAAGCAGGAAAAGAAGCGGCGTTGACCAGATGACGTTTGTTGCTGAGCCGAACTGAATCCCTTGGGTCCTGAATCGCTGAACAAGACGGCCAAAGTGACAACAATTTTTCGACGACCTCTTGCACGCTTGTTTCTTGCTTCCTAGGTCGTTTTCGCCGGGGCCGAACGCCGGACCCGCTTTTTTGGACATCGCCGAACTGACATGGAGGATGCGCATGCATTTCCGCCCAATGCACGACCGCGTGCTCGTGCGCCGCATCGATGCCGAGGAAAAGACCGCCGGCGGCATCATCATTCCTGACACAGCAAAGGAAAAGCCGCAGGAAGGCGAGATCATCGCGGCGGGTCCCGGGGGCAGAAGCGAGCAAGGCCAGCTGATCCCGATCGACGTCGAACCGGGAGACCGGGTCTTGTTCGGCAAGTGGTCGGGCACCGAAGTGAAGATCGACGGTCTGGACTATTTGATCATGAAGGAGAGCGATCTTCTGGGCGGTCGACAAAACCGGCTCCGCCAGGAAGGCTGCCTGAGTACAATTCGCGAAGCTGTCTGTCATTGAGAGAGAGGAGCAACGAACATGGCCGCCAAGGAGGTAAAGTTCTCAACCGATGCCCGTGATCGGGTGCTGCGGGGAGTGGATACGCTGGCGGATGCGGTCAAGGTCACCCTCGGTCCGAAGGGGCGAAACGTCGTGATCGAGAAATCGTTCGGTGCGCCGCGCATCACCAAGGATGGCGTGACCGTCGCCAAGGAGATCGAACTGGAGGACAAATTCGAGAACATGGGCGCACAGATGGTGCGTCGAAGTCGCCTCCAAGACGAGCGACCTTGCTGGCGACGGGACCACCACCGCGACCGTGCTGGCCCAGGCCGTCGTCAAGGAAGGAGCGAAATCTGTCGCCGCCGGCATGAACCCGATGGATCTCAAGCGCGGCATCGATCTTGCCGTCGAAGCCATCGTCAATGATTTGAGGGCCGACGCCAAGAAGGTCACCACCAACGAGGAGATCGCCCAGATCGCGACCATCTCGGCCAACGGCGATATCGAGATCGGCCGCTTTCTTGCCGACGCCATGCAGAGGGTCGGCAACGACGGCGTTATCACTGTAGAGGAAGCCAAGAGCCTGGATACCGAGCTCGAGGTGGTCGAAGGCATGCAGTACGACCGCGGCTATGTGTCGCCCTACTTCGTCACCAATGCCGAGAAGATGCGGGTCGAGTTCGAAGATCCTACATCCTGATCCATGAGAAGAAGCTGTCGACCCTGCAGTCCATGCTGCCGCTGCTCGAAGCCGTCGTTCAGTCCGGCAAGCCGCTGCTCGTGGTTGCCGAGGACGTCGAAGGCGAAGCGCTCGCGACCCTCGTCGTCAACCGGCTGCGCGGCGGGTTGAAGGTCGCGGCGGTGAAGGCACCGGGCTTCGGGGATCGCCGCAAGGCCATGCTGGAGGACATCGCAATCCTGACCGGTGGCCAGCCGATCTCCCTGCTGCGTGCCATGAGGGCTCTTGACGGCATCAAGATCTCGAATGCCGACCAGAGGGCCGGAGTCGATATCGTGCGCCGCGCCATTCAGGTGCCGGCGCGACAGATCGTGCAGAATGCGGGTGAAGACGGCTCGCTGGTAGTCGGTAAGCTGCTTGAGAGCTCCAGCTACAACTGGGGCTTCAATGCCACCACCGGCGAATATCAGGACCTTACCAAGGCAGGCGTGATCGATCCAGCCAAAGTCGTTCGCACCGCGTTGCAGGATGCGGCTTCCGTGGCCGCGCTGCTCATCACCACAGAGGCGCTCGTTGCAGAGAAGCCGAAGAAGTCCGAGCCGGCGCCCGCCACGCCGCCGATGGACTTCTGAGCAAGTTTTGGCCGGCAGCTGCCGGCCGCGCCCCGGCAACGACCAACCAAAGAAGAAAGGAACGCAAAGCACAAGGAGACCCAGATGAGCACAGACATGCAATCTCGATCGCGCACGGGCGGGGCGACCGTAATGCATTGGCTCATGTTCGCCCTCAGCCTTCTCACGATCGCATGGATCAGTTTTTCAACGATAGGAGGATGAGATGATCAGGACTCACATACTCGGCTCCGCCGGTGCGGAGACGTTTGGACGCTGCATCCGAAAAATGGTGGTCGCTTTGGCGACGGTGCTTCTGCCATTCGGCGCCTGGGGCATGGACGGTTCGCCGAAGCTGCCCATTGACGGTGCCGGCAATCTGCTGCCGCTTCCACCTATTCCCTATCTGGATTCGATGCGCTGGATGAACTGGAAGCCGAGCGCGCCGATTTTCAAGGCCGATACTATTCTGTTGCCCGACAGTGCTCGGCCCGGCTTCTTCCGCATGCCGACGGAATACGAGCGCGGCGTCCCGAGGGTGAGCTAAAACGAAGCGGATCAAAACAGCTCATCCTCGATCCGGCAGCCGCAGCCTGGTCTCGGCGCGAATCCGCGCTGTGCCGCGGTGTTGGCGGAGGCCGTCCTGCAATGGATGAGGTTAGGGCACGCGCCTGACAGACTAAGACAATTCTCCGATGCGCCTTGCGTGCCGAATGCCTGAATGGCCCGCAGGCGTCGGCGTTAAGAAGACCTATGCCCGGGCCCCGCCCTCAGCACCATTCCACGTTGTCGATCCTGTAAGTCTTAAAACCGCTGGGCGTCTGGACCTCCACGGACGCATTTTTGGTCTGTCCAATTAAAGCGCGGGCAAGCGGCGAAAAAACTGAAATCTTGCCCTTTTTTGCATCGGCTTCGGGCTCACCGACAATTTGCCATCGCCGCTTTTTGCGAGTTTCTTCGTCGATAAGTGTCACAGTTGCACCGAATTTGACGGTGTCGCCGGAGAGCTCCGAGACGGCGATTATTTCGGCCCGAGCAAGCTTATCCTGGAGTTCCGCAATGCGAGCCTCATTGATTTCTTGCTGAGATTTAGCGGCTTGATAAGCCGCATTCTCGGGCAGATTTGGTTCGTCCGCGATAGCTTCCCTGATGCGTTCCGCAATGTACGGTCGCTCCCGATGGCATTGCCCTAGCTCTTCTTTAAGAGCTGCGAAGCCTTCACGTGTCATGGGCAGTTTGTTCATTGGCCGTCCATACCTTGAATATCTCTTCTTGCCCGGCCCATCCTAAGCAACGCATGCGGCTGCCGGATGCAATCAACTCCGATGACCGGGTCTTAAACAAGAGCGACCCCAGCCAATACGCCACGCTGCCAAGGCCGCTCACCGGCGGCGCGGGCTTGGAGGTTCACGGCCGACGGCTCGGAATCGATTCCTGCCGAATGAGATGGTTCCTATGCTGAACAAGTTACCGTTGAAATAGCCCCCCGCCCGAAACGGCAAAAGCTAGACATTGCCCAAGCATCTATCCCAACTGGCTGAAGATGCGGAAGCCGAGCGGCGATATGGCCCGCGCAACCTGCGAGCAAAGGTACAGATACCGCCGTCAGGCGAACGGTGCGGCCTGACTTCCCTTTGTCGGAGGCAGGAAACGCACCGCTGCCCCTATCGTCCTTAAAGCAGCTCACCTGAAGAGCATCCCCTCCATTCGGTCAAAACGCCGCGGCGCTTCCAACAACGCAACTGCTCGCGCAGAGCGACGTTACCCGTAGAGCAAAGCTCCGCCGAGTTTTCGAGCGGGGCGGATCGAATCTGCTCAGAAAGGAAACGCCACATGACCCGCCATCTGAGAACGCAGTTATTGGGTACCCTAGTTGCGAGCGCTCTTGCCGTGAGCGCGCTCGCGTCGGTGAAGACACCGGTCTTTGCCCAGCCGGCCCCGGTTCCAACCGACTTTACTGCGGTTGTGCGAAATAAGATGCCCGCCGTCGTCGCGATTCTCACGAAGCAGATGATAGAAAACGAGGCGCGCGGGCTGCCGGACGACCTGCCGTTCGGTGACCTATTTCGGCGTCGCTTCGGCGAACCTCGTACGCAGGCGCGGACGGCGCTAGGCTCGGGGTTCATTGTCAGTGCCGAGGGTCACATCGTGACTAACAACCACGTGGTGGATAAAGCCAGCGAGATCCATGTCCGTTTCACAGACAAGACCGATGTCCCGGCGAAGCTAATCGGTCGGGATCCGTCCACCGATATTGCAGTGCTCAAGATCGAGCCGCGTCCCGGTATCGCCGTCGCAACCTGGGGCGATTCCGACAAAATGGAGCCCGGGGCGTGGACCATCGCGATCGGCAGCCCCTTCGGCCTCGGCGGCACGGTCACTGTCGGGGTGCTGTCGGCGCGGGCACGCGACATCCAAGCCGGCTCATATGACGATTTTCTGCAGACCGACGCCTCGATCAACCAAGGCAACTCGGGGGGCCCGCTGTTCAACGCCGCGGGCGAGGTGATCGGCGTCAATACGGCGATCTTTTCGCCGGTTGGTGTCAACGTAGGCATCGGATTTGCGGTGCCGTCGCGGACCGCGCAGGCGGTCGCGGATCAGCTCATCCGGACGGGTAAGGTCGAGCGGGGCTACGTCGGCATTCGCCTGCAGGAATTGACGACCGGGATCGCCCAAGCGCTGGGCCGGCCCGATACCAAGGGGGCACTTGTTGCCGCGGTGGAGGCAGGCAGCCCCGCGGACGACGCCGGGATCAAGATCGGCGACGTGATCACTCACATTGGAAATCAGACCATTGAGGGACCGCGCGCTCTTTCTCGGGCCGTCGGAGAAATGAAGCCCGGGACGCAGACCCCGCTTACGGTGGTCCGAAACGGTAAGACGCAGGAGATCACGCTCGCTATTGGGCAGCGCCAACAGGATCTCTCGGCTCGGACGGGCGCCTGGGAAAACTCTGACAAGGACGGCAAACGGCTTGGATTAAGTCTCGGACCGATGTCGGATGCCGCGCGGCGGCGCCTTGGCGTCGATTCGGGGTTGGTGGTCGGCGATGTCGAACCCGGCACACCAGCGGCCGAGAGCGGGATCCGACCCGGTGACGTGATCGTGACGGCCAATAATCGCTCCGTCGCTCAGCCCCCGGACCTGGCCGAAGAATGGGCAAAGGCGCGCAAGGAGAACAGACCCCTTTTGGTGCGCATTAATCGCGATGGCCAGTCGCTCTTTTTCGCAATCTCCTGAACGAAGGAGCTATCGCGTGTATCCTTTCTAGAACCCCCAGGGATGATTCCACGTGGCTTGTCGGACCTGCAGCCAGGGCTGAAAACGCCCTTACAACGCTGAAAGCCGGCTCCGCCAAACGGCAACAGCGTTCGACATGACACTCAGGCGCGCACCTCCTGCCGTTGAAAGGCGACATAGGCGAGCGTGAACAACAGGATCATCGCGGCGACCAGAGCCGAAAGCTGCGGCCAGATGATCAGCGCGCTTTCCATCGTCGGCAAAGGCGCTCCGTACAATGCGCCCTGAAGCTGCGACATGAAAAATGGTCCAACTGAACGCGCTGCGGGGTCAAGCAATATGGCGGTGATTTCAGCATAGAGTGTTTGCGGCGAAAGCCGCGCGATTGATTGCTGAGCTTCAAATTGCGCAAGCACTGTAGAAGGATCGAGCGGATCCATTGGCGCGATGACGCCGGCAAGCAAGGGTGCGATCATTCCCCAAAAGACCGTGAGAATCAGCCACACTGATAACGCGGCGAGCGCCGACGTTGCCGGTGATCGAATGACAGCCGAAAATGCGATGGCGAGCGCAAGCCAAACGCCCGCGCAGGCAAGGGTCGCTGCGAGGTAGGCCAGACTGCGAACGACGTCGGCTGCCGTTGGTGGCAGTCCGAGAAACAGAATACCGAGCCCGGTCATTAGCAGCCACAGCGTAAGCAGCGCGATGGCGATGACAAGAAGTGCTCCGATAAACTTTCCGAATAGTACTGCGTCGCGATAGATCGGCTGTGCCAGCAGCCGGCTCATGGTGCGGCGGTTGTATTCGCCGTTGATCGCATCGAAGCCAAGCGCGATGGCTACCAGCGGTAGCAGGAAGCCGAGAAACGCGGCAAATGAAGGCAAGGGCTCGCGCGCCACCGTGAAAAGCTTCAGGAACAGATACGCGTCCTCGGCCGTGGTATCCTTGATGCGGCCGATCGCGCCATAGACCGCCCCGATCGCTGTCAACAGGACGAGGCCCATGATCAGGTGCAAGCGCGCGCTGGTCAAGTGATCGGCCGCCTCCTTGAGCGCAATGACGCCGACGCCGCGGAACGGAGAGCCCTCACGCACGATCATTGGTGAACCTCCCGGAAATACCGGCCATAGGCTTCATCGAGCCTAGCCCGACGCAGGTCGAGGTTGCGGAGCGCACCGCCTGCGGCGACGATCCGCTGCGCGAGCTGCGGCCGAACATCGCGCACGGCCTCGCATTGCCAATGCCCGTTCACCGCCATGACGTTCTTGACACCTTCGACGGTGGTAGCGAGCGCGGAAAGATCGATTCCCTCCGCCTCGACATCGATGACATATGTGCCACCGCCGATCTTGGCGGCCAGTTGCTCGATCGTTCCGAAGAAGCCAATCCTGCCCTTGTTGAAAAGCGCGATCCGGTGGCAGACGGTCTGAACAACATCGAGCATATGCGATGACAGCAGAATCGTCATCCCGCCGCGGCTGAGCTTCTGGATCAGGTCGAGCAGTTCCCGGGTCGATTGCGGATCCAGCCCAGAGGTCGGCTCGTCCAGGATGGCGATCCGGCATTGACGCATCAGCAGTTCGGAAATGCCGAGCCTCTGCCGCATGCCGCGCGAATATGTGGCGACCGGACGGTCGGCAACCTCGAGCAGGTGAACGGCGGCGAGAACGCTGTTGATGCGCTCGCCCACGACCCCGCGCGGGATAGCGGCAAGCCGAGCCATATACGTAAGGTTCTCGCGGCCCGTCATAGTCTCATAGAAGCCGACGGAATCCGGCAGATATCCGACCTCGCGCTTCACCTCGAGGGGCCGCCGCAACGGGTCCTTGCCGAGGATCTGGACGCTCCCCCGCGTGGATTCGGTCAGTCCCAGCAACATCAGAATCGTCGTCGTCTTGCCGGCGCCGTTCGGGCCAAGTAGACCGATCACCTCACCGGCGCGGACTTGCAGGTCGATGCCGTCCACGGCGACATGCGGACCATATTGCTTGGCAAGACCTTTCGCCTCGATAACGAATTCCTCGCTCATCGCCGTCCATACCGCATCACGGCGCCGCCGAGGACCAGCACGGCAGCGGCAATGACACCGAGCCCGGCAACGCCCCAAGTGGTTGAGGTTCGCACTGTCGTTCGAAATTGCACCGATTCGGACAGCCCGCCGCCGCCGCTGCGCAGCGTGACCATATAGTCCCCGGCAACCGCCCGCTCGGAAGGCTTGATTTTTACATTCACTTCTCGCGTCTGGTTCGGCGCGATGCTCGCGATCTGCTTCGGCTCGAAGGTGACGCTCCAGCCTGACGGCGGCGAAGCGGACATCTCGATATCGGTCGCAGGCGCCGACCCTCCATTGACAAGCGTGAAGGGGAAGCTCGATTCCTGTCCCGCGACGGCATCGCCGGAGAGGCGCTCCTGCGGACCGACCATTCGCAATTGCGGTTCACCGGTGACTTCCAGGCTCAATGTGGTCTCGGCGGATTTGTCACCGCCCGACAGACGTATCGCGATCGGATAACGGCCGGCAGCCGCGGCGCGTGAAGGCACGACGTCGAGCGTAATGTTTTCGGAACTGCCGGGGCTAATCGGCAGCCCGGTAATTTCCTCCGCGCCGTAACCTCGCTTGAATTTTGCCTGAAAGCCCTCGGGCGTTCGCGCCGACAGGTTAAACAGCGACTGATCGGAGCCGCCGTTAGTGGCCTTGATCCGGAAGCTGAAGGTCGAACGAGGCGTCCCGCGCAGGGCCGGCAGCTCAGGTTCCAGCGTGAGCTTGCCGGAAGCCGCTTCCGAAAGCCTGACGCTCAGAGGCAATGAGATCGTCTGTCCGTCCTGCCTGGCGTTGACCTTGAGCGCGAAAGTGCCGCCGGAGATGCCGACGGGTGGCTTCAGTTCGAGCGTAAGACGCTCGGTCTCGTCGGGGCCCACCATCACCGCCGAGACTTGTCTCCCACCGCCCTTGAATGCCGCTTCCCAGCCCTCCGGGACGCCCTCGAGGCCTAGCCCGAACCGTTGCGGGGGCTGGTGCGCGTTTCGGACGGAGATCTGGATTGATCCGGCCTCGCCCGGCTTCAGCGAGAATTCGGGATGCGGGGTCGTGATCCAAAGGCCGGTAAGGGGTGGGGAAGTTTCCGCGGCCAGAGAGGCAGCCGGACCGATCAAAGTCGCCAGTACGACGAACAGAAGAAAGCGCGCGCCGCGCGTGAACGATCTCATGGTATCCTCATTTTGTCCTTCGGGGTGCAAACCGATCCGCATCTTATCGGGCACCGCGCGGCTCTCTCCTTTCTTCCGCAGACCGCGTTAGCTACGCTTCATGCACGCTCCGTATGCAGAGCATCGGGCGAAATGCGTTGCACCCGGCAATTCGAATCCGCGATGTCATTGGCGGCCCCGACTTGAAGTCGCCGGACGAGAAACGACTTAGGGCGAACGTTGTTTTCGTCAAGACAGGCTGCGCGAACTTTTTGTCGCATCTCGAACAGACGCGTCGCTCATCGCCCTCTCGGGTCAACCCACGGCAGGGGCTTTTATCTCTGTCGCACAGGACCTCAACGTCACGCAGACCGGCACTCACCTCGTCGGCAGCCTGTCCAGGACTTCTTACGGCCATTTCTTAACCCCGCGTCCTCCGCCGGGGACTCATTCCCGGACCCCTGCACTGGCCACCGATAACAAAGGCCCCTTTTGCTTTGAAGGAACCATTCTAGCCCCCGTCTTTTGAATCGCTTTTAGTTGCGTGGAGTGGGTAATGCGTGAGTCACCCTCGATTGTCCCCGTCATAGACCAGGACGTCTATCTCGTGCTCGACGACTTCGGCCCAATGGGGTGTGCTTGGCGAGAGACAAACCTCGAAGACACTAGCCTTGAAGCTGTCATCGAGGATTTGTTGGAAGGCCAATACAGCAATCCGGTCCGCATCATTCGCTTTAATCTCGCGGAGGGCTGGGTACGTGACGTTTCCGAGGAAATAGCGAATAAACTGAGCCAGCGCTGCGCCGATCGCGGCGGCGAACTGCCCTATTCGCTGCATCAGTTCGTCGAGCAAACCGCACGGCGGTGAGCAACCTTAGTGCAACGCGTGAAGAGTATTGGCGCCCGACCCAAGCCCGACGGCTACCACCCTGCCCGCATCGCAGCGGACTGGGCGCGCCGACCCGGAAGCACCGGGCAGGAAAAGCGGGGACCGGCTAGTTGCGCGCCCTCATCGCTCAGGGTGTTTGAAACCTATTCGCATGCTCCTAGTTCATATGCTGTCGCGCGGATGGCTGGATCCTAACGAACGGATCGGGCCGACCGTTGCGCTGCCGGCACGCTGAGATTTTCAAACGAGATGTGAACATGAGAATTATGATCCATGCAGCCCGTGCGGAGTTCGATCGCATCAACAGCGGTTCGCAGCATGAAGAATAATACCCGTTTCAATGTCGGCTACGCGATCGCGGCGGTCGCTGCGATCCTTCTCATACAGTACATCGTTTCGGCAGCCAGCCAGGTCGCCATCATCCCTTACAGCGAATATCAGCAATTGCTGAAGCAGGGAAAGGTTGCGACGGTCGGGATATCCGATCGCATATTGCAGGGCACGCTGAAAGAGCCTTTGCCCAGCGGACAAAAGCAGTTCGCTACTACGCGCGTGGACCATGGGATCGCAGAGGAGCTCGAGAAAGCCGGCGTCATCTTCACCGGTCAGATCGAGAGCACCTTTATGCGCGACCTGTTGTCATGGGTCATGCCGGTGCTGCTGTTCTTCGGCCTGTGGTGGTATATCGGCAAGCGCGCCGCGGAGGGCGGAGGCTTTGGCGGCGGGCTGATGGCCATTGGCAAGAGCAAGGCGAAGATCTATGTCGAATCCAATACCGGCGTAACGTTCGCTGATGTTGCCGGCGTTGACGAGGCCAAGGACGAACTGCGCGAAATCGTCGATTTTCTCAAGAATCCGGCAGGGTATGGCCGGCTCGGTGGCCGGATGCCCAAGGGTGTGCTGCTGGTCGGACCGCCCGGCACCGGCAAGACGCTGTTGGCGAAGGCTATCGCCGGGGAGGCGAAGGTCCCGTTCTTCTCGATCTCCGGCTCGGAATTCGTCGAGATGTTCATCGGCGTCGGAGCGGCCCGAGTCCGCGATCTCTTTCAGCAGGCGCACCAGAAGGCTCCCGCCATCATCTTCATCGATGAGCTGGATGCCCTCGGCCGCGCCCGCGGCATCGGGGCGTTCGCCGGCGGCCATGACGAAAAGGAGCAGACCCTGAACCAGCTCCTGGTCGAACTCGACGGCTTCGACTCACGCTCAGGCCTCGTCATACTCGCCGCCACCAACCGCCCCGAGATCCTCGATCCGGCACTGCTGCGCGCAGGCCGCTTCGACCGCCAGGTGCTGGTGGACCGTCCGGACCGGAAGGGCCGCACCGAAATTCTCAAGGTGCACATGAAAAAGGTGCAGCTCGCGCCCGGCTTCGACGCCGAAGCCGTAGCGGCGATGACGCCCGGCTTCACTGGCGCCGACCTCGCCAATCTCGTCAATGAAGCCGCGCTACTGGCAACCCGCCGCGGGGCCGATGCGGTCGCGATGACCGATTTCAACAACGCAGTCGAGCGCATGGTCGCTGGGCTGGAAAAGCGCAACCGGTTGCTCAATCCCAAGGAACGCGAAATCGTGGCCTATCACGAAATGGGCCACGCCCTGATCGCGCTTTCATTGCCAGGCGTCGACCCCGTGCACAAGGTATCGATTATTCCAAGGGGGGTCGGAGCGCTCGGCTATACCATCCAGCGCCCGATCGAGGATCGCTTCCTGATGACCAAGGAAGAGTTGGAGAACAAGATGGCGGTCCTGCTGGGTGGCCGCGCAGCGGAACTGATCGTCTTCGAGCATCTATCGACAGGGGCGGCCGACGACCTTCGCCGCGTCACCGACATAGCCCGCAGTATGGTCACCCGCTACGGCATGTCGGAAAAGCTCGGCAGCATCGCCTACGACCGGGAGCCAGGCAATTTCCTCGCCGGCCCTGACCGGCCATATCCTGCGCGCGAACGCGAATACGCCGAAGAGACCGCCGCTGCGGTAGATCATGAGGTCCGCGCCATCATTGATCGGGTATTTCAGCGTGCGCAGAGCCTCTTGAAGGCGCGCCGCGCGATATTGGACCGGGCGGCCCGGACCCTATTGGAAAAGGAAACGTTCGAGCAGAGCGACCTCGATGCGCTGGTGCGGGAAACGCCCAAGGAGGGGCTACGGGCTGTCTAGGAGGTGGCCGCGCCGCAATCTCGCGGGAGTTTCTCTAACGAGAAATCAACCCGTCATTTGGCGGCTCCGCGCAGTCAGCCACGAGGTCGGCAGACAAATTCTCGGCTTCCTGTTGAAACCAGATCGCGATTTGCTCTTTCTTCATTTGCCAAAGGCGGTCCGGGCGCGTTGGTCGGAACTGGCCCCAGTGATAACCGCGATAAGGGTCGAGCGTGCATATTTGGAAAGGATCGATGTGCACCACGTTTCAGCGGACCTTACTGGCCGCGATCATCGCTCTGACGATTGGATTATCTTTGCGCTCGAACGCGGAAGGCACTCGAGTTCGCATCAATATTTTCGGCTTGGGCGCCGAGCGCTGCGATATCCTTCAGTCAGCTCAGGACCGTAAACGAGAAATCACTCTGTGGATTGAGGGATTTTCGAGCGGGTTGAACTATGTGGCGGCGGCGAGCGACCAGAAACAATCTACCGCAGATACGGATACGATGATGGCCGAGGTGGAAAGGGCTTGCCGCCGAAAACCATCTCAAATTTTGGCGACGGCCGCTTGGACCGCCTTTCTGACGCTAAACGAAAGGTAAGAGCTGGAGAATTTTTTAACGAACACCTTTCCTCTGCGCCCAACACGTGACATTCGACCGCCAGCTCAGCGTGCCCTGGTCACCTGCGAACTGCCCATTTGGCCGCCTCCCCCCGGATCAAGCCGCGTCGGTTGACCGGTCCCGGATATCAGAGAAGCCAAACCACGCGCACGGGAGAGCGACGCCGCAAAGAAGGGCCATCGGAAAGAAGGCCGTGGCGCCAAACCTGGCATAGAGAATCCCTGACAACAAAGTCAGTGCGGCAGTCGCCAAAGCTGAGCCAAAGGCATAAAGGGCTTGGGCCGTTCCGGCCGTCCCGCTTGGAACTAGTGAGGCCATCATACGCATGCATGCAAGATGAAGCAGGGCGAAGGTCAATCCGTGTAGCGGCTGTAGAATTGAGAGCACTAGAACGGAGGTGCTCACGCCCTCGATGGACCACCGTATGATTCCAGCCGCGGCGGCCAGAGCAGCCGCACCACGCGCGCCGAACCGATCGAGCAAGGCCGGACCAACTAGAAAAAACACGATGACTTCTGCCGCTACCGCGTCCGACCACAGGACGCTTATGATCGAGGTATCGATGCCAGCAGCACTCCACCTGATCACAGCAAATGCGTCGTGCATTGCGTGGCTCCCGTAGACCAGAGCTGAAACTAAAACCAGGAACCGAAACCTCGGGATCTTAAGAAGCCCACGCAGATCGGCGAGGACGGGTGGTCCGTCATGAGGTGCCGGCTGAATAGTAACGCGGGGCAGCAGTGCTGTTGCCCCGGCTGCCGCCGCCAGAAGGGCCACATTCATCCAGATGATCGGGGTAAGATCGTGGTGGCTTACTAACTGTCCGATGACCAGCGTTCCCAATACGAATGCCGCCGACCCAGAGCCACGTATCCAGCCATATTCAAAGGGCTTTCCTGCGATCTCAGGCTTTGCGGCGTTAACTGATAACGCGTCGGCAATCGACGTCGTGGGGGTAAGTGCTGCAGCTTGAACTAGAGCAATAAGGAACAGTAACCAAAAGGTATTTGCCAACAAGAATGCGGCGGCTGTAGCAGCTGCCAGCGCAGCGCAGGTTGCAAGCAGAAGGCGTAATGATCCCAAAAGATCGGCCAGAATTCCTACCAACGGGCCAGCGGCAAGGCGCACTAAGATTGCAGCCCCTAGTATCAGACCGATTTGCTGAGGAGTTAGAGCTCGCGTTTCGAAAAATTTTGGCCAAAAGGGCGACGCCACGCCAAACGCAGCGTAGAGCGTGACGTAAAGAACAATGTACGCGATCGGTCTACTGATGCGCACGGCGGCTACCCAAAAGGGCCTCGTTCGTGGATGCGACACGAGCAAGAGATTGCATACTACATCAGATCTGCACAATTTGCGCGGACGCACCTCTGCGGGAGTCCACCGGGGAGCCCTGCCTTAGGAACTGTGGCGATAGCTGGAGTAGGATTTTCGGCTTCAGCGATCCCCAGAGCCGGCGCGCGGTTGCATCTGAGGATTGAAACGACGCTCGCTCTTTCTAATTTAAGTGTATGCGCAAAACGCCTTGAGGCAGGCGCCAGAAGTGACTTTGGCAGCGGGCCAATCCATTGATATCCGCGCGGCGCCTCGACGTCCCTCCGCTGCCTCTGTCGGCAAGGGTCCGCGCGACAAGGTGCCGCTGGTTGGCACGGCAACGCTCCCCTCTCATCCCGCGCAAGCGGTTCATTCCCGTGGCTAACGGTCAGGAGATTCGCCGTTGGAACCTGCAGCGGGCCATAAGACTTTATCCGATTTACGGGAGCTGCGAAAAGTGCCCCATTCGGAAGCGCATAAGCTTCGGAGACAAGTCTCCACATTGTCCGAGTTCGGCAAGCAAGCTTTGCGCAGCGATGACATAGACGGCCTTTTACAAGAGGCAACCAGGCTGGTCTCTGATGCCATCGATGTTGAGCTAGTGAAAGTGCTGGAGCTCGTCCCAGGCGGCGAGAATTTGCTGGTACGCGCCGGGGTCAACTGGAACCCCGGCGTGGTAGGGCACGCCGAAATACCCGCGCATGAGGGCTCGCCGGCCGGATATGCCCTGCACACGAACCAGCCGGTGATCACAGAAGATACCGAACGGGAGGATCGGTTCGAAATTCCCGAGCTCCTGATCGAGCATCGCGTCAGGAGCACCGTCAATGTTGTTATTCGTGGTGAGGGCGGCCCATTTGGTGTGCTTGAGGTTGACTCGCGGCAGCTCCGGAAATTCGAGCAAGACGATATCGATTTTCTTCAGAACTACGCCAATCTATTGGCTTCCGCTATCGACCGAGTGAGGATCCAGCGAGAATTGGCGGAGCGAGCACTCAGGCAGGAAATGCTCGGTCACGAGCTTCAGCATCGCATCAACAACATGCTGGCGACCATCCAAGCCATCGCCCGGAGGACGCGCGCCAAGAGCCAGAACCTTGACGAGTTTGCAAAAGCTTTTGAGGACAGATTGGCTACGATTGCGCGCACTCATGCTTTATTAAGCCGGACCAATACGAGCACGATCGATATCCGCGAGCTTCTCTCGCAGGAGCTCTCGGTGCACGGCGCTATCGAAGGCGAGAACCTTAGTCAATGCGGCCCGGCAATTTCGATTCCTGCAAAACAGGCCGAGGTGTTGTCGATGGCAATACACGAGCTTGCCACAAACGCCGTTAAGCACGGCGCGCTGTCCACGGAGAACGGTCATATTGAGATATCGTGGGACGCTCATGATCGCGGCCATGAAAATGAGTTCCAACTCCGTTGGCGCGAGCGCGCGAGCCCAATCGCACACCAGCCGGCCCGGCGGGGCTTCGGTTCGGAGTTTCTTGAGAAATCGATACCGCATATGTTGCACGGGCAATTCGAGCGAACGTTCGGTTCCGATGGAATAGAATGCACCGTCTCATTTTTGTTGGACCAGAGCGATAAATGAGCAGAGCGCATTCATCCATACGGTGGGGCCGCCAGCTCCGTGGCGACGCGCCTCACAATTCAGGCGCCGTATAAAGACGGCCGGCGGCCAGTCTCCTGCGATAAAGCTATCGACAATAACTATTCTCGCTTGGTCGCTGATCCGCCGGCACCACACCGAGCAACGGACCAAGCCTTGGTTTTTCCAAGCACCTATACAAGCCGAGCGCCTCGGATACCATCGAATATGAATTGAACCGCAAGGGTAGCCAGAATAACGCCGGCAAGTCTCGCCAACACATTGGAGCCGGTAGCCTTCAGTACCCGGTGCAAGACGTCGGTGAAGATCATCCCAAAGTACGTTAGCAAAAGGCAAAGCAGCATAGCCGCCAATACTATCACTGAGCCGACCGGATCACCGGCGGCTTGCCCCATAAGTAGCACGACCGCCGTGAGGCCGGCCGGTCCGGCGATGACCGGGAACGCCAGGGGGAAAATCGCGATGTCGCCTGGCTCCAATGCCTCGCGCCGTTCAAGTGCAGTGAGCGAGGACAGGCCCGAAGGATGGGCGAAGATCATCTGGATGGCCTGCAACAACAGCAAGATGCCACCTGCAACTCGAAAGGCATCCAGGGAAACCCGCAGTGCTTCCAACAGCCGGTTGCCGAAGAGCGCAAAACCCAACAGGACTATTCCGGCGATCAGCACGGCCTGCCATGCTAACCGAAACCGTTCCGGCCGGTGAACACCTGCCGTCAGGCCACCAAACACGATCGCCGTATCGATCGGTCCGATCGCTACGAATAAAGTTGCAAAGGCGGTGATCGTAAAATCCGAGAGCATGACGGGCGTCTCGCGCGATCTTTGCGAGGAGAAAGAGATCGCAGCTTTCCAGCGGCAAAGGACAAGGGAGGCCGGCAGAGCCTCCCTTGCCAGCATCAAGCCGTCACGCGGGGGTCGCTCTGGTGCATATACCAGAGCCGCAAAGCCGCAACAGCCGCCACCAGGATTCCGGCGGTGACGTGGAGCGGCGTGACGTTTGCGTTAGGCGAGAAATGCATCACCCACGGTGACACCGCGACCCAAACACCGGCGGCGAGAGTTAACCACTCCGGCCACTCCGCAAACACTGCCAGGGCTGCTACAGCAAGCGCGGCGATCACGATGCCACTTAGCCAGGCGTTCCAGTTCATCGGGCTTTCAGCGGAGAACCCCACGGCCCAAGGGGAAAAGAACAGGCCCAGGCCGATCACAAGATTTGCCACATCAGCGATCATATCTTTTTTCCAGACGGTGTTCATGGCTCAACTCCTTACATAGCTCCTTTCACTCTCAATCCGAGATCAGCCGAAACCCGTGATCGGTCCGGCTGGGTTGATCGAAGACAAACCGCCGGTGCGGACGAGCGCGCGAGCACCCGCCGGCTCCGCGGTTACTTGCCGTTGATGGCAATCCGTTTCACCTTCTGCTGTTCGCTCGGCAACTTCGCCAACGTTACGGTGAGAACGCCATCCTTGAACGACGCTGCGACCTTGTCCGGATCGACGTCATCGATCGGGATGGAGCGCTCAAAGCGCCCGTAGTAGCGCTCGCTGAAGCGACGCTCCTTGTCCTCGGTCTCGCTCTTCTTCTCACCGCTGATGGTCAATAGACCGTCCCTCAGTTCGACATTGACGTCCTTCTCCTGGAGACCGGGAAGTTCGGCGACGACCTTGACTTCCTTTTCGGTCTCGTTGAGTTCGACGCTTGGCCAACCCATCGCCTGCGAACTGAACGGAGCGATGTCGAACGAGCGGAACGCATCGTCGAAAAGCCGATTCATCTCACGGTGAAGTGCGAGGAACGGATTGGGCTCGTTGCGATGCAGACTGAGATCACGAGACCCATTGTTCCACGGTATGAGATCGCGTAGTGCCATATTGTCCTCCGTTCAGATTTATTACCCGCGCGGGGCACGCCCGCGCACAGGTGGCCGACCGCCTTGAACGGAAACCCGTTAGGCCGCCTGCTTCTGCTCGATTTGCTGGTTTCGTGCCGGCGACTTCGATCGCAATACGACGCGGCTTCATCGCCTCCGGCACTTCCCGAACCAGTGCGACACCAAGAGAACTAGAGGCATTCGGCTTGGTTTCAAGATCCCAGTCGGCGCGCGTATTGCAATTTTCGACACCGGCAAAGCGATCAGGATTGCGGCCTGAACCGTCCCCACAGTGGAGTGACCGACATTTCGGAAACCCATAACTCGATCAAGCGCGGGATCCCCCGGGCGTTCGGACCCCCGCTGCCGCTTTCCTTATTCCGCGGTCGGAGGCCTCCCACAGCCCGTCCTCCTTCGCACGGGATGCGGTAGCTTGCGACCAGCCACGCTATGCCATGCCGCGCCAGCCCAGCGCACGCCACACAACCGGTCCCGCCGCAAGTCGCCACGTCATTCAAATCTTGAAGGAACTTTTCGGGCGCCACGACATTTTTTGGACGCCGGCGGCATGAGACGCTTGGGCGCCCTTTCTGGGCCCAAGTGCATGCCCGGCAGCTCGAACCCCACTTTGCTCTGAGGAGGAATTGGAAATGAGCACCCTCTCAATCGTATCAAATCTGCCTCCGCTTCACTCGGAAGGCGGACTCCCCCGCTACCTCGCCGCCATTCGCAAGTTTCCGCTGCTGGATCCGGCCGACGAGGCGATGTACGCGCGCCGTTGGCGAGAGGACGGCGATCGCGAAGCAGCCTATCGCCTGGTGACCAGTCACCTTCGGCTGGCCGCGAAGCTCGCCCTTCGATATCGCGGCTATGGCCTTCCCGTCGCCGACCTTATCTCGGAGGCAAATGTCGGCCTGATGCTGGCGGTCAAGCGGTTCAAACCCGAAAAAGGCGTTCGGCTTGCCACCTATGCGATGTGGTGGATCAAGGCGACCCTTCATGAGTACGTTCTGAAATCCTGGTCCTTAGTGAAAATCGGCACCACGGCGGCCCAGAAGAAGTTGTTTTTCAAGCTCCGGAAACTCAAGAGCCAGATTTCGGCAGGCGAGGAAGCCGACCTGTCGCCGGACCAAGTTGGTTACATCGCCGAACAGCTGCAGGTCCTTCCCCGCGAGGTCGTCGAGATGAATGGCAGGATCCGAGGCGACATTTCGCTCAACTTGCCGCTGACCCAGCAGGATGGCGCCGAGCAAATGCAAGACTGCCTTGTTGATCCGTCGCCAGACCCCGAAACCCTGTTATCCGAAAGGAACGATCGCGAACAGGTCCAGTCCGCACTAGAAGAGGCACTGGCCGCCCTGTCTTCCCGCGAGCGTTACATCATCGAAGGACGCTTTTTGGCGGAACGCCCAAAGACATTGGATGAACTCCGCCCGACCTTCGGCGTGTCGCGCGAACGGATCCGCCAGATCGAAGTTCGTGCGCTGCAAAAGATCAGAAGCGCACTGAGCGCCCGGCTCGATAGGACGCTCCTGCCGATCGGTGAACCGCAATGACGGAGAGACGAGATGAGAATCGCGCAGATCGCTCCGCTATTCGAGAGCGTTCCGCCTCGGCTCTACGGCGGAACGGAGCGGGTCGTTTCATATCTGACCGAGGAACTTGTCCGGCAAGGACACCAGGTGACCCTGTTCGCGAGCGGAGATTCCATCACCTCCGCCGAGCTGGTGCCCTGCATCCCGTGTGCATTGCGCCTCGATCCAAAGGTACGCGACCCCCTGCCCCACTACATGGTCATGCTCGACAAGGTCGCCGAGCGCGCCGGCGAGTTCGACGTTCTGCACTTCCACATCGACTACCTGCATTTCCCGCATTTCCGGTCTGAGCGCGGTAGGACCTTGACCACGCTTCATGGCAGGCAGGACCTCGCCGACCACATGCCGTTCTACAGCCGGTTTGCCGACATGCCGTTGGTTTCGATTTCGAACGCGCAGCGGGCGCCGTTGCCGGGCGCGAACTTCGTCACAACCGTCCATCATGGACTGCCGACGGATATTCTCACCCCGACTTACGACTCACGAGGCGGTTACCTTGCTTTTCTGGGGCGCATCTCCCCTGAGAAACGGCCCGACCGCGCGATCGCCATTGCGCGGCAAGCCGGTCTTCCCCTCAAGATTGCGGCAAAGGTCGACAAGGCGGACGACGTCTACTTCCGCGACGTCATTGCGCCGCTGCTAGAGGGACCGGGAATCGAGTTCGTCGGCGAGATCAACGAGAATGCCAAGAGCGAGTTTCTCGGCCAGGCGGCCGGTTTGCTGTTTCCCATCGACTGGCCCGAGCCGTTCGGGCTGGTCATGATCGAAGCGATGGCATGCGGCACGCCGGTGCTCGCGTTTCGCTGCGGCTCCGTCCCCGAGATCGTCAAGGATGGGGTGACGGGACACATCGTGTCCGACGTCGACCAGGCCGTGCAGGCCATTCCCAATTTGCTGGCGCTCGACCGCAGGACCATCCGTTCCAGATTCGAGGAGCGCTTCTCCGCGGCCCGCATGGCGACTGATTATGTCCGGGCCTACCAGAAGATACTACGCAGGAACGCGGCGCCGGACCGCCAAATTTTGGCACGCGCCGCACGTTCGGCGGCACCAATCGACACGGCGTGGACGCCCGTTCCCGAGGTGGCGCGCAGGGGGAACTGAAAACGGTAGTCGGCGGCTAGAGTTTGTCGTCCAATGTCTGGTCACGGCGCGACCCATTGTCCGCTTGCCACCCGTCCGTAAACGCCCACATTTTTCCGTTGAGAGCGCGGACTCCGACGCGCCCGGAAACGAGACCGGCGCTTAGGAGCACTTGAATGGGAGAGGCAGGTGGGCAAGGAACGAAGAAGCGAAAAGGAACTGCGCCAGATGATGTTGGCCGCCGCCCGCCAGCACGAGGACTGCGGCGATCTGGAAGACCTTTTCATATTTGGTCCCGCGCCACGCCGGGACGCCAACTGGGGTTTCGGGATCGCTGGCAAGGAGAACAAGGTGTCCGTGGCTTGCTACAAGCGCCTCGACCAGATCGCCAGCGATCTTCAGCAGAAATACGAACTGCACCCCGTCAAGGCTGGCCGGCGCGATATCGAAGCGAGGGTGTGGTCGTTGGTCCACGACCACCCCACGCTCGCCGCGTCGCTGTCGCGCGAAGGCGGTGCCTACGACCTCGCTACATTCAGGCCACTGAACGGGCGGCCGAATTGGACAATGGAATGGACCACCGACGATCAGTCCGCCAAGGCCGCATTCGATAGGATCGTCCGGTCCGTTCAGACGCAAATCGAACTCGAATAACCGTCTCGCGCTTCGGCACCCTTTCACCAGGTGCCGCAGCATCGGGCGCGTTGGAACGTTCCGCCGAGACGGTCGTTCCCGGCGTGGGCGGGCTTCAAGTCAGTCCGCGCTGGCGGGCTGTTTTCGGCGAGCCGAATCCATGGCAATGGTAGCCAACAATGCAAGAGACTCCGCGGGAGCCGATCGAGAAGGACGCTCGGCCCGGCTGGACAAGTGGACCGTCATCTCCGGGGCCATTCTGCTGGTGGCGGCAACCCTGACGGCATTCTTGGCGCCAGAGGAAGGCCGCCCTCGCAAAGACCGCCCGCCGGCGTCGATGCTGCATTGCCTGCGCACCTTTGCCGACGCTCTAAATACGCGAGCTGACGCCAAAAAGATTTGACCTGTCTGAATTAAATTATCGTCACGTTGCAAGATTCACACGGTACCGAGCGGCCCCAGCGCGTGACTGGGGGTTGCACCGGGGCCGCCCATTCCGACCGCCAGCAACGGCGGCTGCCGACGGCGTCAGCCAAGTTACCTCGGCCGATCTTTCCGAACTAGTTCGGAGTACCTCACTGGCGCAAGCAGCTATGGCCAGCATTGACAGCTACGCTGAGGCGCTGATCCGAGTGTGTGCCACCTCAAGAATTGGGGCTGCCCACCGATACCAAAGTAACGGAAATCTCAGCGTGGTGCGTGCAAGGCACCGAACCTGAGCCACTGGTAATCGATGGCCACGATCCGACGAATTACCGGCTCAAAGCCGCTTAAGAAGTAAAGCCCGCCCTAACCGGCGGGCTTTTTGTTTGCGGTTTATGCAATCAGAAACGGCCCTAGCAGGCACGCTAGAGCCGCCAACCCAATGGGTGGGTTTTCTCCCGGTTGGGGCATTTGGGGATAGGGCCGGGAGCGCTGAATCGACTCTTGGAGAGTTGGGAAGTTCCAAAGTAATGGCTCCAGCGCCTGTCGGCGGACGTGCGCCATTTTGGGGACGTCGATGTTTGCAAGATCGACGTCCGGATAAACCAATTCACCAAACACGCCAATCACGGTGGCCTATTTGGATTTTGCGAGTAGGCCCAAATCGGCCAGTACCCGTCGGCTTATTTTGGTGATATCATGGATTCATGACCAAATCAACTCGTGAAATCACGAAATCGCCGAAGAAGCGAGCGGCTGTTACCGGTGACCCGGTGCTCGTTCGCGTTCAGCCCGATATGGCAAAGCAGCTAGACGATTGGCGCCGCAATCAGGACGATCTCCCCGGTCGCCCTGAGGCCATCCGCCGGCTTGTGGAGTTGGGGCTGAAGATGAAGGCCAAATGAAAACCAACAGCACAAAGAGGGCATAATGATTTCACTTTTGATCGGGATTCTGATTATCGTGGTCGTCGGCGCGATCTGCTTTTGGGCGATTGAAAAGTTCGCGCCCGACGCCAAACTTAGGAATCTTCTCAAGTTGCTCGTTGTACTCGTTTGTCTCGGCGCGATTGTGCAGCGATTGCTGGTGCTGACCTATTAGCCAGTACCCCCGGCTTGTTGGAAGGCGAAAAAGTGAACCGACTTCGAAAATACGTCGAGCTAATGCCAGATGGCCGAGAACTGCGGCTGGCCTACGCAATGTCGGAGACCGCACTTTCTCAAGCTAGGCCGCGATCGCGCTGGCAGGAAATCACACCCTTTAGCGCAGCCGACGAGGTCATGGCGGAGCCTGGGCTGAGGGACGTCTTCAAAGCCGCCATAGAGCGAGGTTTTGCGGTCGTGCCGGAGATCGGGCGGAAGGGGAAGGGGAAATGACAGACCACGACGCGCCTGAGGCTGAACCTGACTCCCACGTCAATTTCAACGCACCGACCGTGCTTCGGAAATGGCCGTCGCTTAACAACCAGCGGCGCGCCGAGGGCACCGGCCCATATCTGCTACTCGACGGTACCCTGGACGAATGCATCAGGGAATTCATGGCCAAGCCTGAATCGACCCGGCATTTGTATGAAGTTCAGACAGCACCGCAGCCGCCTCTGGTCACCGAGACCCTGTCGTCCGAGCATGTCGCTGAACTCGCGCGGCTCCGGGAGTTTCTTTGATGTTCCACAAAGCCGCCGTTGATTTTGCACTCGTGCCAGAGTGTAAGGCCGCCTCTGTTGAGCTATTCGCCTGAGGCGCACTTGGTTCATAAAGTGACCCTTCGGTTCAGGCCAGCTTCCGGACCCGCTGCTCTGACCCCAACAAAAAAAGGCTCCAGCCGGGGCTTGGCCGGGGCCCCATTGCATATCGTCCCCCGCCGAGGCTGGGCACGATGCCCCAAAAGGTCACCATTCGATGCGGCCGATCCTATGTCCTAATTCGGAAGCCTGAATGTTCTAATTTGGACAGACACCAAGGAGCGCGCCTACCAGTCAAAATTGTTGCAGCAACTTTCACGGAGCGCGTCTTCGACAACTGGCATCAATGCAGCGCCGCACGTTGGTTCAAAGGTGCACTTTAGTCGTGACAATCAAGCCGCGCTAGAACGTTCGAAGCGGTCGCGACAGCAATGTAAGTGTTCACTTTGAAACACAAGTGTCCATCGACTAGACGACGCTGCACAGCGGGATCGAATTAATTTGTAATGTCGGGTACCGTACACTAGCATTTAAATGCGCCGGATGTCCCACCGGCGCAGTGCCGCGAAAGTTGGCCCCAGCGATTCAGCCCCGCGCTGGGGTCGCTCGACAAAATGTGCTTCTAAGCCGCAGGGCCAACGCCCGCGACAAGCCGTGACACGCGAGGCTGTTGCGAAGGGCGTGCAGGAGCGTTCGATGATCCGTTACTTCTTTGACGTAGTGACTGATGGCAAGGTGAACCCTGACGAAGAAGGATTACTGTTACCCAACACGGCCTCGGCCCGGCGCGAAGCGTCACTTTTTTTAGTGGATTTTGCCCGCGATCGGCTCCGATTTCGCTCCGACCAGTCGATCCAACAGCTGGCGATTTCAGTGCGCACTGTCGATGGACCGGTGTGCGAAGCGGCCATATTTATGGGATAGAAATCTCATTAGCGCGGACGTCGTTGGGCTTAACGCTGATGCGCTTCTCCCGGCGCACGCCCTTGAACTTTCGCCGCTTTAAAACTTCTGAAGATCGGATTGCGGGCGCTCAAGCACCTGTTGCTGCTCTGAAGCGTTCTAAGGCGATAACCGTCGATGCAAAAGCTCAACGCCCGTAACCGCCTCGAAGTTGTCATTTCGCCCAAGCGCTGAGTGATCGCGAGGTGGACGCCGTCGGAAATGCCCGTCAGCTGTCGTGAGGGCCGAAGCGTTGCGGCGGATCAACAGCTGGCCCATCAGGCGGCCTTCGGCACACCATAGCCCGTTTCTCACTGCAGGGAGACCGCGTCCGACTGGTCTCAAAGACCGCGTTTCGTGTTCCGGCGGAGCTTAGGCGTTGCGAGCCGTTCACCGCTCCCGAGCTCGATATCGTTGCAGTCTACCAGCTGCTTAGCCCACAAGATTGCGTGAAACCTCGTAAGGTTTGGAACGAGCGCTGAGGTTCTCTGTCGGCTAGCTGACTGACGACGACTAGTCTTCGGACTTAAAATTGCACTATGTTGCGTCAGCGCTCAAAACCTCACTCGTTCGAAGAGCAGATCGCCGCGGAAAAGCTGCGGCTCGAGCAGCAACTCGCTTCCATGCCGCCTGGTCCTCAGCGGATGAGGTCATACGCAAGATCCGGCAGTTGGAGACCGCCAGCCATCTGAATGAGTGGTTGCGATCGCCGGGTTTGAAGAGCCCACGTTGACTCCAGCATTGGTGACGGCCATCGACGGCTTCTACGCCTATATCATCGACTTCGACGGGCACGTCATCAATCGCGTCGATTTGGTGTTCGAAAAGCAAGGATGCCGAGGAACGCGCCAAGGCACTCGTTGACGGGCACGATGTCGAGCTCGGCAACTGGATCGAAAGACAGCCACGTTCAAGCACCGCCCTAGCCACCGCCGCGTTCCGAATGGTGCCCCGATTTGACCTCTATGACCCTTAGCTGGCAGACAGTTTCTCAAATGTCGGGTAACTGACATTATCACCGGGCCGTCCCTGGGTATCTTTCGGTGACTGAGAGTTCTCGTGCTCCCGCCTTTTACGGAGGGAGTGCCATGCGCGGTCATCCTGAAAATCATCTATTATCCCGGCTCGATCGTTCCACATTCGCGCAACTCGAGCCGCACCTCACCATCGCAGAGCTTCGCCAGGGCTTTGTGATTGCGGAGACCCATGCGCATGTCCAGCGAGTATACTTCCCGCATGGGGGCATCATTTCCTGTGTCGTCGAGCTAATCAACGGCGCGGCAATCGAAACCGGTATGATCGGCCTGGACGGCCGGTTGACCGATTAGACCACCGACCTCGAGACGGTCATCCAGGACCTGCTCACGGGGCAATACAGCAACCCGATCCGCGTTATCGCCTTCAACACGCCGAGGTCGGAGGATGTTTCCGAGGACGTCGCCCATGAGCTGCGCCGGCGCTGCTATCTGCAGGGGCGCGACGACGTGCAGCTGCCGCTGCCGATACGCTTGATGTGACCCGTGGCTTTCCAGCGGAGGAAACCAGCGGCGATCGGGGTCAAGGCTCCCTTCCCCGGATTTATCGAGCCCGCGCTGGCGACCTTGATCGACAACGTGCCCAATGGCGAACGCTGGATTCACGAAATCAAGTTCGACGGCTACCGTCCAGGTCCACCTCGCCAACGAGGCGATCAAGGTCTACACCAGGCGCGGCAACACTGGACCAACCGGTTCAGGAAGATGGCCTGCCTGACACATCAGCGCCGGATCCGCAATCATCGCGAGGTTGTGGTGCCGGCCGCCGACGGCACCACCGGCTTTTCCGTTCTGCAGAACGAACTGAAGGGCAAATCTACCCGCATCGTGCTGGTCGCCTTCGACCTGCTCTATCTCAACGGTTATGACCTGCGAAAACTGCCGCTGATGGAGCGCAAGGCGCACCTCATTAAGCTGATCGCCGCCACTGACATCCAGTTCAGCGAAAGCTTCCAGACCGACGGCCGCGAGATCTTCAAGCGCGCCTGCAAGGTCGGCCTGGAAGGCGTGGTCTCCAAGGTGCGCGACAGCGTCTATGCGTCCGGCCGCGGTAACAACTGGACCAAGAAGACCTGCGCCCAGCGGGAGACATTGACGATCGCCGGCTTCGCCCTCGACGGCAACACGTGGGACGGCATCTATCTCGGCCGGCGCAAGGGCAAAGACCTGGTTTACGCCGGCAAGGTTGACCACGGCTTCGATAAGGCGTCCGTCGCCGAACTTCGCAAACGTTTGACGCCGCTAATCCGCAAAACCCAGCCCTACGCCAAGAAGATCGTGCACAAGGGCATCTGGGTTGAGCCCCAGCTTCTGGCCGAGGTCGAGTATCGCGCCAAGTCCGCCGAGGGCAAAGTGCGCCACCCGTTCTTCAAAGGATTGCGTGAGGACATGTAAGGGGGGCTCCAGATAGGAACCGCCGAAGGGCGTCACCAGTTGAAGCGATGCCACCCAAGGAGATGGAAATGAAAGTCGTTAACGACGATGAAAATCCGCAGCCGTCGGAAAAGACTGTCTCTCGCCACACGCTTGATGAATGGCAAAGAAAAGACCAGGCACGGCGGGCTGAAACCGAGGGCCAGGACAAGATGCCGCCCAAGGAACAGGAGATTCGCTCCAAATGACACCTACCGAGCGCCGCGACATGCCGTGGCTTTTGGGGGTCTTTGCCCTCGTCATTGTAGTGATAATCGTCGGTGCGGCTTCCCGCTGGTACTAACTCTGACGGTGCATCACAAACGTCGGGGCTTAGGAACCATGGCTGTGAGTATTCATTGGACGTTTGTCAGCAACAGAGGAGTCGGAAATGGCCACGACAGCAAAAGACGTTTACATAGTCGGCCTGCGCAACGCGCACGCCATGGAGGTACAGGCGCGAGAACTGATGGAACGACAGTCGGAGCGCCTTACCGACTATCCGGAGGTGCAGGCGCGGGTGAAGGAACACTTGGCTGAGACTAACACCCAGCTGGGTCGTCTCGAACAATGTCTGGAATCGTGCGGAGAGAGCAATTCTACTCTCAAGGACGCCGCGCAATCCGTAATGGCCAACACGATGGCAATGGCTCATGCAATGGCAGGAGACGAAATTC
The DNA here is from genome assembly GCF_018130065.1 of Bradyrhizobium sp. AUGA SZCCT0158. Taxonomy (GTDB): domain Bacteria; phylum Pseudomonadota; class Alphaproteobacteria; order Rhizobiales; family Xanthobacteraceae; genus Bradyrhizobium. The sequence goes on from NZ_JAFCME010000001.1 coordinate 83,864, forward strand.
TCAAAAACACCTTTGCCAATAATGCGTTTGAGCATTTCGAGATCGCCGCCTACAAATCGCTTCTGACGCTATGCGACAGCGCAGGTCAGGGCAGTGCCCGTTCGCTGCTGGAGGCGAACTTGAAGGAAGAAGAGCGAATGGCTGCGTGGATCGATGCCAACGTGGCCAAGGTGACGCAACAGTATCTCGCGGTTGAACAGCGCAAGGCGGCATAGTCCCGAAGAAACAATCTCGTCGGACCGGCGGGTCTCAATTGCCCCGCCGGGCGCTTCTGCGCTTTCTCGTATATTCCTGCGACAAAAGCGAAGCCGACAACCAGCCAGGCCGCGCAAGATTCACAGCGTCTTGCAGCCAATTTCAGTTCTGACTTTGGGGCAGAGATGGCGTCTTCCCAAGGAATGGGATCGAACGCCCCCGGCCCTCCTGGTCGGTTTTTCCCACGGCGGATTTTGATCCGCAGCCCCTCACCCCTCTCCAATGCGGCTCATCAGGGAGGCTGTCTGTCGTAGCCCGCGCGACATATTCACTTCTGTAAGTCGACGCGCACGGTGGTCTCCGGGGGTTACGCATCTCGGTGAAAGTTCAAAAAGGCTTCGGCAAGCAACTAGGGTAGCTGGTGCTGCGCGTTTCTAGCAACCTTTGCAGATACTTTTCACCTTCTGATCGACTTTGGCATTTTCTTGGCTAATTACCGCGTCAGCGGGAGTGGAAGGGCCGCCGGGGGTTACCGTACCGTCAATGCGGCCAGTGCTTGTGCCACCGGCTCTGTTACCTGCTGTCCCAGTTGTGATGGAGCCGCGAGGTGCTGAGTTTCCCCCGCTCGCATTCCCAAGGGAGCCGCCCGAGTTTGCGGTCCCTGCCGCGGTGCCCAGTACGTTCCGAGGCGCGCCAGCGTTGGCCGCCCCGCTCGGGTCGTTCAACGAATTATTGAGACCCGCGGGATTCGCGGGCCCATTCGGCGCGCCGCTGATTGCCGAACTGCCGGCGCCGGCGGAGCCTGCGCTAGGGGCTGTGGTTCCCGGACTAGTCCCCACTGAACCTCCGGACGAGCCACCGGCAGAGGCGCCGCTCGATGAGCCCCCCGCAGATCCGCCGCCTGAGCTCCACCGCCGCCTCCTACCGCCACCACCACCTTGAGCAAAAGAAGGCATGGGCGAAAGCAGAAGGGTCATAACGAGCAGTTTACCGGGGAGGCTTATCGACATCGGCAATCGCCTTCTCTGTGCCACGACAAGCAATTGCGGCGGGCGTTGTTCCTCATTCTGTATTGTTCAGGACCGCCTTACGCCCATCGACTTTAGGAACGACTCGACTTTAGGAACGACCGCGACGCCAGGCGCAGGAACACGCGGCTCGAACGTTTGGCGTTGGACGGATCATCGAGCGCCATCTGAACAATGAACGCGCTAGCGTTTGCATTGAAAAAGGGTTGCGCGAAGCGTCGTTATGCGCTGTTGTAATAGCCTGCGACGACAAAGCAGGTCGCGGACATCGTACGGCTGGCGGCGCACCAGGGCATCGGAATCGTTCCGCAGGGCGGCAACACCAGCTACTGCGCCGCTGCGACGCCGGACGCCTCCGGACGGCAGATCATCGTGAGCCTCGAGCGGATGGACAGGATCCGCGAGGTCGACCCCGTCGCCATGAGCATATCTGTCGACGCCGGCGCCATCCTGAAGAACGTACAGGACGCTGCGGCGACCGCCGGACTTCTGTTGCCGCTCAGCCTCGGCGCGGAAGGCAGCTGCCGGATCGGCGGCAACATCGGAACGAACGCCGGCGGACTGTCCGTCGTCAAATACGGAATGACTCGCGATCTGCTCCTCGGGATCGAGGCGGTTCTGTCGGACGGCACGGTGGTTTCGGACATGCGCAAACTACGGAAGAATAATACCGGCTACGACATCAAACAGTGCTTCGTTGGAAGCGAGGGAACTCTCGGCATCGTCACGGGCGCTGTGTTGCGCCTCGCGCCCTTGCCGATCCGCCGCGCAACCGGCTGGCTGAAGCTCGCGATGGGCGCCCCGCTCGCCGAGCTTCTCACCCTGGTACGTCGCGAATCCACGGACCTGCTCACCATGTTCGAGTTCATGACGGCCCGATCGATCGCGCTCGCGAGCGAAGCGATGACGAACCCGCCCTCCGTCGGCGCCGGCGCTGGGGGCACCGTACTGGCGGAACTCACCTCCTCCTCGCGTCATCTCGATCTCGACGGACTGATGGAAGCCGTTCTGGCCGAGGCGATCGAGTCCGGATGGATCGAGGACGCCTTCCTGGCGCAGAGCGGATCGCAGCGGAGCGCGATGTGGGAGGTACGCGAGACCATCCCGGAGGGCGAGAAGCGCCGGAACGGATCGGTCAAGCATGACATTTCCGTACCACTTTCCTCCATTCAGCGATTTCTGGATCTAGCCGGCTCGCAGGTACGGTCGTATGACGCGGATCTTGAGCTGTCCGTCTATGGACACGTCGGCGATGGCAATCTGCATTACAACGTGCTCGTGCCTCCCGGCGTCGACCGGATAGAGTTCACCAAGCGGATCGAAAGCGGCCTTTCGCTGCAACTCTATGACACGGCCGCGGCGCTCGGCGGCACGTTTAGCGCGGAGCACGGTGTCGGTCGGTTCAAGAGGCATCTTCTGGAGCGGTACGGCGACGTCGGCCGCATCGCTGCGATGCGCCGCATCAAGACCGCCTTTGATCCAGCGGACATCATGAACGCCGGCGCGATGGTTCGCCCGTTGGGGAACGGGTCTGCCTCTTGATGATGCCGAGGTGAGGAGCGAAAAAGGAAGCCACTCCGAAGGAGTGGCTCAAGTTGGGGAGGAAATGTCCCGTAGGGACCTCTTGGGGACCTCTTGGAGCAGATCAGGCCGCAACCTGCTCGATCTGGGAGCATGGCAGGCCGAGACTCTCGGCTACGGCCTGATAGGTTAACCGACCACGATGGACATTGAGGCCAGCACGCAGATGCGGATTGTCCAGCACGGCTGCGAAACCCTTGTTGGCGAGTGCCAGACCAAATGGCAGCGTAGCGTTGTTCAAAGCCTGGCTTGAGGTCAGCGGAACAGCACCGGGCATATTGGCGACGCAGTAGTGGATAACGCCGTCCACCTCGTAAGTTGGGTCGGCATGCGTCGTCGGACGCGATGTCTCGAAGCATCCGCCCTGATCGATCGCTACATCCACGATCACGGCTCCCTTGCGCATCGAGCTCAACATGCCGCGGTTGACAAGTTTCGGCGCGCTCGCACCGGGAACGAGCACTGCGCCAATAACAACGTCGGCGGCAAATATCTCGTTCTCGATGGCCTCAATCGTCGAGAATTTGGTACGAACACGACCTTCGAACAACTCATCCAGTTCACGAAGCCGCGGTATCGACCGATCGAGAATAGTGACCTCAGCGCGCAGGCCCACCGCCATGCGCGCTGCATGCGTCCCGACTACGCCGCCTCCGAGCACCACGACGCGCGCCGGTTGAACGCCCGGCACGCCACCCATCAAGAGCCCTCGCCCCCCGGCATACCGCCGCAGGGCCGCACCCGCCGCTTCGATCGCCAGCCGACCCGCGACTTCGCTCATTGGCGCAAGCAGCGGAAGTCCACCGTGTGCATCTGTCACAGTTTCGTAGGCGATTGCCGTGCATCCGGACTTCAGGAGGCCCTTCGCCTGCTCCGGGTCGGGCGCCAGATGCAGATAAGTGAACAGTATTTGGTTCTCTCGAAGCAGCGCCCATTCGGAGGGCTGAGGCTCCTTAACTTTTACGATCATATCGCTTGAGGCAAATACGTCGCGCGCGGAGTCCAGGATCGTTGCGCCTGCCGTGCGATAGTTGTCGTCCGTCGCGCCGATGCCGGCGCCTGCATTGGTCTCGACTGACACGCTGTGGCCAGCCGCCACATATTCTCGGACGGCTCCAGGCGTCAGGCCTACGCGATATTCGTGCGTCTTGATTTCCTTGGGCACACCGACTTGCATTTGCAATCTCCTTCTTCTCAGACGAACGGCGATATTCATCTGACGAACTTGACGCTGGCCGCAGCGTATCTTGGGTTCGACGGCATTACGCAATCAGACTGAGGCGAAGTCCGGCACGGTATTGCATTGAAGAAGCGGCACATGAGACGATATGCTGTCAGCGCTGGCGCGACACAGTGCAATCCTGCAGACCGCGCTAAGTGATGATCGCCATAAGCCAGGCAATGCCCCGATAGAGTGGGATGGCGATAGTATCGTGGGGCGCCCACATGCGGCACCTTAGTTTTGAACGGCTCGCCCTAGAGGCGGCGTTTCATCGGTAAAACCCGAGAACGGCTTTGGTCTCGAGATATTCCCCCATTCCCTCGAGGCCGTATTCGCGGCCGTTGCCGGAATGCTTGTACCCGCCAAAAGGTGCGTTCGGGTCCCAGTCCGGATAGTTGAGATGGACTTGACCCGACCGGATCCGCCCGGCGACCGCCCGTACCGTCTCCATATCCATGCCCTGCACATGAGCGCCGAGGCCGTAGACAGTGTCGTTGGCGATCTCGACTGCCTCCTCCACTGTATCGTAGGGAATGATCGACAGCACCGGGCCGAAGATCTCCTCCTGCGCAATCTTCATGTCGCGACGGACATTCGAGAAGATCGTCGGCCGCGCATACAGGCCGACCTGAAGGTTGCCGGGCCGCCCCGGTCCGCCGATGACAAGCTTGGCGTCTTCTTCCAGACCGACACCAATCATGGTCTGGACGCGCTCGAACTGCGGCCGGTTGGCGATCGGACCATGGGTTGTGCTTTCCGCGAGCGGATCGCCGACCACCAGTTTAGAAGCAGCCGCCGCGGCGAGAACTTCGACCTCCGCCATCTGCGAGCGGGACACAAGCATACGTGTGGGCGCACTACAGGATTGGCCGAGGTTGCGGAAAGCAGCGCCGACGCCGAGTGGAACGGCCCGGTTCAGCTCGGCGTCCGGCAAAATGACGTTCGGTGACTTGCCGCCGAGTTCCTGGGCGACGCGCTTGACGGTGGGCGCCGCCGCTTGCGCAACGAGAACCCCGGCACGGGTCGAGCCCGTGATCGAGATCATGTCCACCTGGGGATGTGACGCCAGACCGGTCCCCACGATTGGACCTGTTCCGTTGACTAGGTTGAATACACCAGGCGGACACCCGGCATCATCTGCCACCTCGGCGAACAGCAAGGCGCTCAGGGGCGACAATTCGCTCGGCTTCAACACCACCGTGCAGCCAGCCGCGAGCGCCGGACCGACCTTGGCTGTGATCTGGTAGAGAGGCCAGTTCCAGGGGGTGATGAGGCCGCAGACGCCGATGGCCTCGCGCATGATCGCGGTGCCGCCGTGCGGAGTGATGAACGGATAGGTCGCAAGATTGTCGCGCGCGACACGGATGTGTTCGGCGGCCAGCGGCACCTGGGCTCGGCGCGCGTAAGTGATGGCGGCTCCCATCTCGCTCGTGATTGCCTGCGCGAACAGCTCGAGCCGCTCGAGGAGCAAACCATGGATCCGGTCGAGCAGCGCCGCCCTCCCAGCAGCCGGCGTGCGAGACCAGCCGGCGAAGGCTTGTCTGGCGGCGGCGACCGCGTACTCGACATCCTCGTCATTGCCGAGAGCGACTTCGGCGATCGGCTGCTCGGTCGCCGGGTTAACGACGACAGCCGTCGCCGATCCGTGCGGCTCCCGCCATTCTCCGTCGATGTAGAATTTGCCGAGGAAGCCGGCTTCCATCAGGTGTCGAACGGCCGAGGTCATTGAAAGCGATCCTTGATCCGGTAATATGCGCCGACCAGCGGCAGGAACCAGGGAGGACCGAGATGACCTGGAATGGCGGGCCAGGTGAAGTCCTTCCAGGGATTGAGCTCGGTGCGCCCGTCCATGACTTCCGCCATGATCGTCCCCATCAGGGTCGACATCTGGGTGCCATGGCCGCTGTAGCCCATGGAATAGTAGATGCCATTGCGTTCGCCGGCACGTGGCAGCCGGTCGCGCGTCATGTCGACCATCCCGCCCCAGCAATAGTCGATGCGCACGGCGCGAAGCTCGGGAAAGACGTCGTGCAGCGCAGCCTGCAGGATCGCGCCGCTCTTCTCGTCTGAGGCCGGGTTGGAGATGGCGAAACGGGCGCGGCCGCCGAAGAGCAGCCGGTTGTCAGGCGTGGTTCGGAAGTAGTTGACCAGGTTCTTCGTATCGACCGCCATTCGGCGCCGCGGCAGGAGCCGATCGAGCGTCGCGATCGGCAAGGGCTCGGTGACGATCAGGAAGGCGCCCACCGGCACGATCCGCCGTCGAATCCAACCCAGCGGTCCGGTATGCGAGGTGCCGCTCGCCAACAGAACCTGCGAGGCCCGAAGCCGGCCCTTCGGTGTCTCGATCTCGTGGCCTCCACCTGCAGCGGGTCGCAGGCCCATCATCGGCGTACGCTCGTGGATCTCGACGCCGCGCCGCGCCGCCGCTTCCCCAAGACCGCGGACGAAGCGTCCGACATGCATGCCGGCGCTCTTGCGGTAGATCAGTCCGCCGTAATAGCGCTCCGATCCGACTTCGCCGGCCAGTTCGGCACGGCTCACCATCGTCGTGTCGGGATCGACACTGACGGCGAGCAATTCCTGGCTGCGCGCCAGCTTGTCATAGTGCTCGGGTTTGGCCGCGAGCTTGATCTTGCCGGTGCGCGCGAAGCTGCAGTCGATCTTCTCTTCCGCGACCAGGCGCTCGACCGTATCGACCCCGGCGTCGAAGGCCCGATAGAGCCGATCGGCGACTTCCTTGCCAAGCCTGGCCGAGAGCGTGCCGTAGTCCTGGGCGAACCCGTTGTTGCACATGCCGCCGTTCCGGCCGGACGCCGCGTGCCCGATCGTCTCGGCTTCGAGGAGCACGACGCGCGCGCCCTTCTTGGCGAGAGCCAGAGCGGCCGAAGAACCGGTCAAGCCACCGCCGATCACCGCAACGTCGCAGGTGCCTTGCACCGGTCCTGCGATGGCGCTCCTGAATGGCTCCGATGTGTCCAACCAATAGGATGTGAGCTTCATATCGACCTCGGATTCTCGCTATCTGAATGCTGGGCATCCGCAAATCGTGACGGCGCAACTCTGTTTGAGAACCTACCAGCCGCGCATTCGCGGCCACTGAGCTTCGATTGCGTCGCTTCCCGCGGAGACGACATTGTACAGCTCGTGCTGTGACGCCGTCGCGCAGGCGTGATTGGGCAGGATCCTGACCTTCGTACCGATCGGCAGGTCCGGCAGGGTTGCAGCCGATCCGGATCTGATGGCGAGGATGCCGTGCTCCTGGCTCGCCTGCGCGACGATCAGGTCCGGGTAGAGTTTGCCGGACAGATCGCAGACGAGACCGTAACCCTGGTCGATCCGCTGCGCGGCGGTGCCGCGATCACGTGACAGCGCCATCCAGCCCGCATCGACCAAAACCCAGCCCTTCTCCGGCTTCGTTCCGATGACGGTGGTGAGAACCGAGATCGCGATGTCGTCAGTGGTGCAGACACCGACACCGTGCATCACCAGATCGAAGAACATGTACACACCGGCCCGCATCTCCGTGACGCCGGTCAGGTCTTCGCCGAAATGGGCGGTCGGCGTCGAACCGACGCTCACCACTGAACATTCATGCCCCGCCTCCCGCAGCGTCTCCGCGGCGGCCACAGCCACGGCCCTTTCGTTCTCTGCAGCCGCGACAAGGGTGGCGGGCGTGTAGAGGCTGTAGGATTCGCCGGCATGGGTGAGAATGCCCGCGAGCTTGACGCCGGCCTCGGCCAAGGCGGCTGCGACGGCCATGAGCCTGGGATCGGTGGCGGTCAGCCCGCCGCGGTGGCCGTCGCAGTCGATCTCGATGAAGGCGGATGGCGTCACAGCCGCGGCGCGGCCAGCCTCGCCCAGGATCTTCGCCTGTTCGGACGAATCGAGCAGCACCTTGAGGTCGACGCCGGCTTTCCGGAGACGCATCGCCCTCTCAGCGGTGTGCGGTGCCACGCCCACGGCATAAGTCATGTCACGGAAACCGAAACTCGCGAAGTACTCCGCCTCCGCCAAGGTGGAGACGGTGATCGGCCCGGGCCCGGACGGACAGGCGCGCCGGGCGACTTCGATGGATTTCGCCGTCTTCATGTGGGGCCGCAGCACGACGCCTCGCGCGGCCATACGGGAGGACAGACGGGCGAGATTGCGATCCAGCCGGTCCTTGTCGAGCAGGAGGGCCGGCGTCGCCAGCGCGCCGACCGTCGCGGCCGCCTCGCCGGGTCCGGCATTCGGGATATGCATCTCTACGCGCGGCATCCTGATGTCTCCTAGCCGAATGACTGGTTGGCGAGCGCGAACGTGCGCGCCGGTCCGGTCGATGGCATCTGCGTCCCAAGGACCATGGTGGTGGCGTCGCCGACCTGCTGCAGCCCGATGCCTTCGAGCCACTCCCCGAGTTGCGAGGTCGTAGAGGTATCGACCCGGACGAAAACTCTTCCCAGCGGCGCGAGCGCGGCCTCGATCAATGCGCGCGCATCGGTCGGGCTTTCGGCGACCACGGGACCGATGACATGCCCACGGCCGAAGAGACGGGAAATGGCGTAGCCGCGGGGTATGCCGTCACGCAAGAGGACATAGCCGTCGCCGACCTCGATCAGCCGGCTCAGCATCTCGCGCCTCGTCCATCCGGTGGCCTCGCGATCGAGACCCACGATCGCCCCGAAGTCCGATGGAACCATCGTTCTGACGTCGACGAGCGGCGGCATGTCGCGGCGCTGGCTGGGAATGCCGTGATGCTGGTGCAGCATGCCGATGCTGGCGAAGCCGCGGCGTGCGTAAAGCGCAAGGCCTTCGGTCGTCGAATTCAGCGTGATGATCCGTGGTCGTGCCGCCGCGAGCAGCGCGTCCATCAGCCGGGCCCCGTAACCGCGTCCCTGAACGGCTTTCGAGACGATGATCATTCCGGCGGAAGCATGGGTGTCGCCGTAAGGCCACCAGAGCGCGGTCCCCACCACAGAACCTTTGCTCGTGACCACGAAACCGCTGCCAAGCTGCAGCGCAAATTCCCAATCCTTGAGCAGGTACGGCCAAGACATCTCCTGCGAGAGCTTCAGGGCACCTTCCAGATGCGATCTCGCGAAAGGGACCAGGGCCGCGTCTTCATTCTCGCGATCTCCGGCCTGGGTAGCTGCGGTTGCCATGATGCGTCGACGTCTCTTGCTTGGGTTGCCGGACTAATCGCCAGTGCCTGACGCGGCGAGATCCATTTGACGATGCTCACACGAGCTGCAGCGTATCTTGGGTCCGACAGCATTACGCAATCAGACTGAAGCAAAGTACGGCACAGGATTTCATTGATGATGCATCAGAACAGACGATGTGCCGTCAGCGACGGTCGCGCCACTGCGCGAACCGATCCTGCATCCGATATCCCCAGATGATGGCGGGCATGAACCAGGGATCGCCACGATAGAGCGGGATGGAAGCCGGCGGACGGAAGTCAAAGGCGGTGCGTGCCGCCTCGTCGTGTCCCATCAGCTTGTGGGCCGCATGCATTCCGATCCACGGCGCCCAGACGACGCCTGAGCCGCAGAACCCGGTGGCATAGACCACACCGTCCTTTTCGAAGATGCGCGGGAGCATGTCGCGATTCATCGCCACATTGCCGAACCAGCTGTGCGAAAGGCGGACCTTCTCCAGTTCCGGAAAAAGGTTCATCAGCCCCTTGCGCAGAAGGAGCTTCGGAGCCGCCGGGTTGCCTACACGAGAGCTGTCGCGCCCCCCTAACAGGATACGTTTGCCGTCGGGCGAAGGTCGGTAATAGAAGCCGACCTGGCGGTTCTCCGTCATCATCAAGCGCTTTGGCATCAGCCGCGCCATGACTTCAGGCGCGAGCTCTTCGGTTGCAATGATCCGGCTGCGAACCGGGACCAGCCTGCGGCGCAGGAAGGGTACCGCGCCGTCGGTGTAGCCATTCGTACAAACCAGCACCTGACGCGCCTGTACCGATCCGGCCGAGGTCACGACGCGGAATCCGGAGCCATCCCTCTCGATTGAGATGACCGGCGTGCGCGCATGGACCACCATACCCGAAGCGAGCGCCACGCGAAGGAGTTCAGCGTGAAACTTCGCCGGGTGTAGCCCACCGATATCCATCCGGACCGTGCCACCACGGTAAAAATCGGTGCCGATGTAGTTGCGCTGCTCGGCATACGGAACCGCGTGAGACTCGATCCGCAGTTTCTTCGCGAGCGCGTCAGCGCTGCGCGCCATCGTTTCGTATTGTTCATATCCGAACGCACTTTTGAACTGTCCAACCAGCTGAAAGTCGCATTCGAGCCGTTCCGTCCTGATGAAATCGTACAGGAATTCGCGCGCGAGCTTGCCTTCCGCCTCGATCGCCAGCGCCTTGTCCGCGCCGAAGCGCCAGGAAATCGTCGCGTAATCAGGTCGTATGCTTGCGCTGGTTATTCCACCGTTGCGCGTCGAAGCCCCCTCACCCGGGTCCATTGCATCAAAGGCCGCAACCGAGCGGCCCTCGCGCGCCAGCACCAACCCGGCCGAAAGGCCGGCATAGCCCGCGCCCACGATCAGCACGTCGAGTTTCCTGGGCAATGGCTGTTGAGGCAGCGGTTTTAGCGGTGAGGCCTCCCACCAGTAGGGCGTGTCCTTCTCGGCGAGTCTCGGCTCGTGCATGTAGCTGACTTCTCGTGTTAGAGCGCGGCCCGGGATTGCCGACTCAAATGTGGTCGTCTCGGACGTCGAGCGCATCGCGCAGCCCGTCGCCGATGAAATTGAAGCTTGTCACCGCGATCGTAATCGCGGCGCCGGGAATGATGGCGAGCCAGGGAGCGCTGGCCAGATACTGCTGGGCGCCGTTCAGCATGTTGCCCCAGCTGGGAAGCGGAGGCTGGATCCCATAACCGAGGAAGCTGATATACGCTTCCAGAAGTATCGCACGGGCGACCGTCAAACTGGCGGCCACGATGATCGGACCCATAGCGTTGGGCAAGATCTCCCTGAACATGATGTGCGTTCCGCTCAGCCCCAGCATCCGACCGGCCTGGACAAACTCGCGCTCGCGTAACGAGCGAACCTCAGCCTCGACGATGCGAGCAACTTCCATCCATTTGGTAATGGCGATGATAATCGTGATCATGATGGGGCTGGGCCGCAATGCTGCAGCCAGCGCCAGCACGAGAAAGATCGACGGAAAGGAGAGGAAGCCATCAACCGTACGCATCAGGACTGCGCCGATCCAGCCGCCACGATAGCCTGCGATCACGCCGACGAGTGCTCCGATCACTATCGACAACAGCATCGCCGAGAATCCCACCAGCAACGAGATCCGGCCTGCCATTAACAGTCGAGCCGCCAGGTCGCGCCCCAGCGGATCGGTGCCAAGATAATGATGTCCGGTCATCGGAGGCGCGAAGCGGGCGCGCAAGTCAATGTAGAGCGAGTCATATGGCAACAGATAGGGGCCCAGGACGCACGCCAGCGTCAGCAGCGTGATCATTGCCAGACCTAGCAGCGCCAGGCGGTGGTTGATGAAGCGGAGTACCGCGCGGCTATGCCACCATCGGCTTGGAGCTGCGCTTACGGCGAGAGCGGTCATATCAGTTGGCTCCTGTCTTTTCAGCCCAGACGAATGCGCGGGTCGACGATAGCGACGACGATGTCGGCGATCAGGTTTCCGAGAATGACCAGGATGGCGGAGAACATCAGCAACCCCATCACGACCGGGTAGTCGCTGTAACCGAGGCTGTCGAGAAACAGCCGTCCCATTCCTGGCCAGGTAAAGACCGTCTCGGTCACCAATGCACCCGTTAGAATGCTGGGCAGCTGCACGCCTGCAAGCGTGATCATTGGCAGGAGTGCGTTGCCGACAACATGTTTCAAGAGAATTCGGCGCTCGCTCACGCCCTTGGCGCGGGCAGTTTTGACGAAGTCCTGGCTAATGGCGTCCAGCGTCGCCGTCCGCATGTAGCGGCTCCAGATCGCGACATGGACGAGCGACAGCACCACGCTTGGCAGGATCAGATGGTGCAGGTAATCCAGAACGGAGCCGTCGCCGATAGTGTACATGTTCCCGGCAGGCACCCAACCCAGCTTCAGGGTGAAGACGTAGATCCCGACCAGCCCGAACCAGAAGGTCGGGATCGATAGCGCGACCATGGCGCCGATCGTTGCCAGATAGTCAAACAGCGAATAACGGTGGGTGGCGCCACGGATGCCAATCCAGGTACCGATGGCGATCGCGATCACCGTCGAGGTACCCATCAGCAGGAAGGTGGCAAAGAGATGCCGGCCGATCACCGACAGCACGTACGTGCCGTCGCGCAAGGAGCGGCCCCAGTCGCCCTGCACAAGGCGCCATGCCCAGTCGAAGTACTGGATCCATAGCGGCCTGTTCAATCCCAACTGTTCCGCCAGCCGCTCGATATCCTGTTGGGTCATGCCCGGATCCCGCGCAAATTGCGACAGGGGGCCGCCTGGAATAAGACTCAGAATGGTGAAGCCGATGATCGAGACGATCACCAGCAGCGCGAGGCTCTGTGAGAGGCGATTCAGCAGAAATCCACGCATCCGGCCTTTCCTCCTGTAGCATGAGAAATTCAGTAGTAGGTTGCCGCCCCAACTGGTTTTCGGCAGACGGGCGGCGGCCGCGAATATCAGCTCGCCCAGGACCAGGCGCCGGCATTCCAGGATTCGGTGCGCGTGTTGCCGTTGGACACCGCACCTTGAATCCCCTTCTTGTGCCCCTGCACGGAAACGTTCTGATAAAGCGGCAGCAAGGGCAGGTCATGCCGGACCAGTTCTTGTACGCGGAAGTAAATAGCGCGCCGGGCTTCCGGATCGAAGGTGCGGCTACCTTTCTCCAATAGAGCGTCGACCTCCGGATTGACGTACTGCGCGTTGTTTGAGCCGCGGCCGCCCTTGTTACCGATCGAAAGCGAATGTAAGCGGTTGGTGACGTCCGGGTCTGCGCCGATCAAGTAAGTGCTGCCGACGATCACCGAATCGAAACGCGATCGTTGCCAGTACTCGCCCCACATCACCGCGGCGGGAAGGTTGGAGATGGTCATCTCGACGCCGATCTCTGCAAACGTCTGCTGCAGATACTGCTGCACCTGCTCGCGAAGGGGGTCGCCTGACGTGGTCGAGTTGGTGAAGGACAGACGCACACCGTCTTTTACTCGGATCTTGTCCCGTCCTGGCGCCCAGCCGGCCGCGTCGAGGATCTGCTGCGCCCGCTTGACGTTGAACTCATGCAACGGCAGGCCCGGGTTATGATAGAAAGACTGCCGCGGCATGAAGGTCTCGGTCGGAGTCGGCACGCCGTAATAGAGTCCTTCGATAATCGCCTTCTTGTCGATCGCCGCATAAAGCGCCTGGCGGACCTGCAGTTCCTTGAACTGCGGGCGCTCGACATTCAGGTAAAGAGACTCGAATGAAGATTTGGGCTCCAGCGTCACCACCCGGTTCGGCAGCTTGCGAGCTTCCTGGTAATGATCGGGGGTGATGTACGACTGGCCCACGATGTCCACGTCACCGCTCTTGAATTGGGTGTACAGGACGGTGAGATCGGGAATGTATTTGAAGATCAGCCGCTCGATATGAGGACCTTCACCGAAATAGTTCGAGTTGGCGAGAAGCTCGATACGGTCGCCCGGAACGCGGGTGCCCCACTTGAACGCACCGGTACCGATTGGCGTCTGGTTGAAGGCGGCATTGTTCGGATCAGCTTCCTTCTCCAGGATGTGCTTCGGCACCATGAAGGTTTCGGTCAGGAACGACAGGTACGGTGCGAAAGCCTGCTCCATCCGCCATGTAATCTCGACAGGCGAGACCACGGTGATGTCGCGCACCAACGAGTGGCCCGTTGTACGCCAACTGCGGAAGTTCGGCTTCGTGATGAGTTCGAGGGTGAATTTCACGTCTTCGGCCGTGAAAGGCTTGTCGTCGTGCCAACGGACATCGTCGCGCAAGCGAATCCGCCATTTCAGACCGTCCTCGGAAATACCGCCGTTCTTCTGCGTCGGCACCTCCACCGCGAGGTTCGGCTGGATAACGCCTTTGGGATCGATCCGGAAGAGCGCGTCGAAGAGCGAGAAATGCACGCCGTCATCGACCTCGATATGCGCCATCAGCGGATTGAAGACCGTGGGTTCTTGCGAGAGCCCGACGACAATCCGGCCCTTGGGAGTTCGGGGAGCCTTTTGGCCGAAGGCAGGCTCGGTCAACAGATTGGGCGCGAAGATGCCGGCAGCCCCGCCCAAGGCCATCATTCGCAATGTGTCGCGTCGCGAGTAGTTGGATGCAGATTTGGAATGCTTGGTCATGATTTCCTCCGTGTGGCGGTATCCGTCATTACTCTCATCGATTTGCCGAAGCCTGGCGGGCGTGTTCCGGCTGCTCTCCAGGAATCGCCGCCACCAGTTCGCGCGTGTAGGATGATTTCGGGTTCAGGAAGATCTGCGAGGGCGGTCCGCGTTCGACGATTCGCCCGCGCTGCATCACGGCGATCTCGTCGCAGATCTGGCTGGCCACCCGCAGATCGTGGGTGATGAAGATCATTGAGACACCGGTCTCCCGCTGGATCTGATCCAGCAGTTTCAAGATCTGGGCCTGGATCGACACGTCAAGCGCTGAAACCGCTTCATCGGCAATCAGCAGCGTCGGTTTGAACATCAGCGCCCGGGCAATGCCGATGCGTTGGCGTTGCCCACCGGAGAACTCGTGCGGATAGCGGCCAAAGGCGCCAGCATCCAAACCGACATGGGATAGCAGTCCCCGGGCCTCTTCGCGTGCTTGCGCATAGGGCTTTCCATGCGCGACCGGGCCCACAGTGAGGATATGACCGATCGTCGAGCGCGGGTTGAGGGAGGCGAAAGGATCTTGAAAGATCATCTGGATCCGCGGCCGCAGTGGGCGGAACCCGGCTTCAGAAAGCCCGGCAATGTCGCGGCCCTCGAACAGAATGCGGCCACCGTCACTGTCCATCAGTTTGATCAAAAGCCGCCCTAGCGACGACTTGCCGGAGCCGCTTTCGCCGACGACGCCGAGCGTCCGCCCAGGTGCCAGGTCGAACGATACGTCGTTCACCGCCGGCACAGTCCGCGTGGCGCCGAACCATTTGGCGCCGCTGCGATAGGTTTTCACCAAACCGTTAACCTGCAGGATCGGCGCCTTCCCGGCAGCTTCCAGAGGAATCCGGTCCTTGCCTGTCAGATGTGGGACGGCCGCGATGAGCCGCCGCGTGTAAGGATGGTTGGGGGATTTTAGAACCTGAACGGCGCTGCCCTGCTCGACGACATGGCCTTTCTCCATCACCACGACGCTGTCGGCGATCTCGGCCACCACCCCAAAATCGTGCGTGATGAACATGACGCTCATTCCCTTGCGGCGCTGAATGTCGCGGATCAGCTTCAGGATCTGCGCCTGGGTGGTCACGTCGAGTGCGGTTGTCGGCTCGTCTGCGATCAAGATCGCGGGCTCGAGCGCCAGGGCTATCGCGATCATCACGCGCTGTCGCTGACCACCCGAAAGCCGGAACGGATACTGATGATACATGAGCTGCACATCGGGCAGACCCACTTCGGTCAGCAACTCGATCGCGCGGCTGCGGCGGGATTTCGGTGTGCCGACGCCATGCGCCGCCATGGCTTCGTCGATCTGCGCACCCACCGTCATCAACGGATTGAGCGCTGAAAGCGGGTCCTGAAAGATCATTGACACGACCCGTCCGCGCAGGCCGCGCAGCTTGTCGGCAGGCAGACCCGCGATGTTCCTTCCGTCGAGGTGGATTGCGCCAGAGGAAACCCGGATCACCTTGGGCAGAAGTCCCATGATCGCGTTGGCCGTGACCGACTTTCCCGAGCCGGATTCTCCAATGATGCACAAGATCTGGCCGCGCTTCAGATCGAAGGAGATATTCTCGACGGCAAAGGCCCGCTCCATCCCTCCCGGCAGGCTTACGCAAAGGTCGCGCACCGAGAGCGCCACGTCCTGGGAGTCTGCAGCCTGGATGCTAGAGGCCATCAGAGTATCCTTCCCTTTCAACGGCATCGGGACATCCTGCTGCGAATTGAGACTTCGGACGCTTTTGGCTGCGCGATCGGACAGGTCGAGAACTCGCCGTTCATACTGGCATTCCCCGGTCGGAAGCTGCGACATGGATTCTGACCTCTATGCTCGACGAGCAAGAGCTGTGCCGCTCAAGACGCGGCGTTGCCCGCGTTCGCCAACCCCGTCAGTGAGCGAAACTGATCGTCGGCTTGGTGAACTGCCCAGCCTCGGCCGCGATGAGGGAAGGTCCATCCTCAGTCACGCTCTCGAAATCGATCATCGTACCTGCGACATCGAAGCTTGTGTAGCGGAACGCCATGAGAGGCGTGACGGCTTTCGCTAAGGTCAGTTCCTCGGCAAGGCCCATGTCGATGGCTCCCATTATGATCCTCGACGCATTGATCGAGATTCTTGCTTGATGCTCACGAGTTTGGCCGCTTCGGTCCTCCCAGAGTCGCCGAAACGCGGCACGCGGGCGGCAGGAACTTCTGAAAAGGAAGTCCGATTTGGCATTTCGCTCTGCCCTGCGCTGCCTCCAGCATCAACCAGGGGACGCGCGCCCGATACGTCCGCGGCTGACGAGAACCCCCCGCACGCTTGTCCGTAAAGTTCGTCAGCTTGGCACTTTCCGCCCCCGCGGCAAGGACCCGGTGGGCTCGAAGACAGCCTGCATGCTCGTTCATCGCTGCACGCCCTCATTCTCGACTGACGCCGATCTGATTGCGGAGAGCATATGCCTGGTCTCTGCCTCTGAGTTACGGTGCGAGCGATCTGTTCTCGCAACAAAAGCTTGTAATGAAGGTAGCAAACCGCAGGATATTCCGTCTGGCCAGAAAACTCGGCAAGGCGCATCCGCGGAAGCTCGGTACGATACCTCAAACGCCGGAGTCCTCGCTCGATGAGCGCGCCACTGATGCATATCGAATCCAGTCAGTCTCTGCCTCGAGAGGCTGACGTCGTCGTCATTGGCGGCGGCGTGGTGGGCGTGTTCACGGCCTACTATCTTGCCCGCCGCGGCGTTAAGGTCGCCTTGCTCGAAAAGGGGCGTGTCGCCGCCGAGCAGTCCAGCCGCAACTGGGGATGGTGTCGTCAACAGAATCGCGATGCACGCGAGCTACCGATCGCCACCAAGAGTCTCGATCTCTGGGAGAGAGTAGCACAGGAGACCGGGGAAGACACCGGTTTCCGCCGCTGCGGGCTTCTCTATCTGTCGAACGACGAGAAAGAGCTGACCGGCTGGGCGAACTGGCGCGATTTTGCAAGGACGGTCGGCGTTACGACGCACATGTTGAGCACGGAAGAAGCGAGCGAGAGAGGCAAAGCGACGGGCCGTAAATGGAAAGGCGGCGTCTTCTCGCCAACCGACGGAACGGCGGACCCTTCGAAGGCTGTGCCCGTCGCCGCGCGTGCGATCATGACGGCTGGCGGCACGGTGCACCAGCACTGCGCCGCTCGCGGCGTAGAACTCAGTGCCGGCCGGGTGAGCGGCGTGGTGACCGAACTGGGCACTATCCGGACGAAGACGGTGGTCATGGCAGGAGGGGCGTGGGCTTCTTCTTTCTGCAACCAGCTCGGCATTCGCTTCCCGCAGGCTTCCGTTCGCCAATCCATTCTCGCGACGGCTCCAGGCGCAGCCGGTCTGCCCGATGCCCTGCACACTGCGCTCGTGTCACTTACGCGGCGCAGCAGCGGCGGGTACACGCTGGCAATTAGCGGGCGCGCGCGAGTCGATCCAACGCCGCAGCAATTCAGGTTCGGCCGCGAATTCGTACCGATGTTCGCTCGCCGCTGGCGCAGTCTCGCCCCTGGCGCATTCGAGGGCATCCGCCATGGTCACGAATCCCTGGCGAAATGGGCGCTCGGTGAGCTGACCCCGATGGAGCTGAACCGGACACTCAACCCCCGCCCCGACATGCGGCAGATTCGGGCGACTCATCAAAGAGCTTGCGAATTGCTGCCCGAGCTTCGGCGCGTCGCAATCTCCAATGTCTGGGCCGGCTATATCGACAGCACACCGGATGGCGTTCCCGCAATCGGTGAAGTGGAGGCGATTCCAGGCTTTATCCTCGCGGCCGGATTCAGCGGTCATGGTTTCGGGATTGGTCCTGGCGCGGGACATATGATTGCCGACATCATCACCGGCAGCGAGCCGATCGTCGATCCGCGTCCCTACAGGCCGGAGCGTCTGAAAATGGGCGCTTGGGGCAAGGTCGCCGATTTCTGAAAAGCCTGCTCCGGGAATATTCGATTGACGGACGCCGGGGGTGGCATCACCTTAGAGGCCACCCGGCGTGTCTTCATGGGCGAACACACGGTGGCCTGCCGAGGTGGCACGGGAGTTGATGCTATGAAAGCGCGCATGTTGCCGACGCCTCAGAGTAACGATTGCCATCGTCGCCCCAATTACTCCGCCGGAATACCGTCCGCCCTGGCGGGCGCGGGCAGCCTCGGGGGTAGATCGACCGCCAACATGGACGCCAGAGGGCTTCGGCGAGCCGCGGCTCGAAAGGCTGGTGGGGCCGTCCTATGAAGCTCGACAAGATCGACATACGGATTTTATGCGAACTGCAGAAAAATGGACGGATTTCCAACGTCGAACTCGCGGAGCTGATTCACCTTTCTCCGAGCCCGTGCCTGATGCGCGTCAAAAGGCTCCAGACGGAGGGCTTCATCACCGGTTACTCCGCTCAGATCGATGTTTCAAAGCTTGGACAAACTCTGACCGTCTTCGCCGAGATCACGCTCAAAAACCACCGCCAGATCGATTTCGCTCGCTTTCTCACAACCATCGAAAAGTTGGATTCGGTCGTCGAATGCCATCTGGTTTCGGGCGGATATGACTACCTCGTGAAGTTTATCACAGCTGGAATAAGTGAATACCAGGCGGTTATGGAACGTCTCGTCGAACTGGATATTGGCATCGATAAGTACTTCAGTTTTGTCGTACTGAAGTCGCCTATCGTGAAATCCCATCTGCCTCTCGAAAGCATATTCAACAGCTAACGAACAGATCCCCGGCCCGTGGCAATGACTTCAGCAGATTGCCGCACCGACGATGCTGCCCAAGACTTGCTACTCGCCGCCGATCGGGGTGACGTCGCACGTCGCGGGAATGGTCGGTCGATGCGATATTTCGCTGCACCTGCGCCAAGTTGCTCTGAACCAAGGGGCGCATCAATGACGGGTGCAGATGATTATCCTTTCATCGCCGCGCGGACGTCCCTGTCTTCGAGCGTTTGGTCAAGCGTCATCCGAGTTCGTTCGATGATGCCGTCAATCTCCTCATGCGTGCAGCAAAGCGGCGGCGCATAGCCCAGCACGCCCTGGGCAAAGGCGCGGATGACGAGGCCGTTATCCCATGCGCGGTCGAAGATGCGGCGCGCCGCGTCGGCCTCCGGTGGAAGGGGCGTCTTGCGCTCCTTGTCCGTGACAAGTTCGATGGCGGCCAGCATGCCGCGACCACGGACATCGCCGACAAGCGGATGATCGCCAAGGGAGCGAAGCCCCTCCATCAGGCGGTGCCCGGCCTTGCGTCCGTTCTCCAGCAAGCCATTTTTGTAAAGGTCAAGGCACGCGAGCCCAACCGCCGCACTGACGGGATGTGCAGAATAGGTGTAGCCATGGCCGACGGCCGCCTTGCCGGCCCCGTCCGCGATCGTATTGTAAACGCGGTCCGACATGAACACGGCTCCCATCGGCACATAGCCCGACGTCAGTCCCTTTGCGGTGGTCATGAAATCCGGCACGACATCGTCTTCTTCGCAGGCGAAAAGAGGCCCGACACGACCAAAGCCAGTGATGACCTCATCGGCAACGAACAGAATATCGTTCTCCTTGCAAACCGCGTGCATGGCTTTCAGCCAGGACGGTGGTGGCACGAGAACGCCCCCTGACCCCTGAATTGGCTCGACATAGAAAGCCGCAACCCGACCTGCGCCCAGTTCGGCGATCTTCGCTCGCAGGGCCGCGGCCGACGCATCAATGATCGCCTGGGGATGGGAGCCGACAGGATTGCGATAGGCATAGTGCGACGGAATTTTGTGTTGCCAGCTGTAAGGCACCCCAAAGCCCGCATGAAAGGCGGGCAATGCTGTCAAACCGGCCCCCGCCGTCGAGGATCCATGATAGCCTTGCTCCACAGAGATGAACTGGTCCTTCTGCGGGATGCCCTTGGCGTGATAGTAGTACCGAATGAAGCGGATCGTGCTGTCGACCGCATCGGAACCACCGAGTGTGAAATAGACATGGTTCAGATCGCCGGGCGCCAGTTCAGCCAGTCTGGCGGCGAGACGAATGGCCGGCTCGGAGCCCAACCCGAAATAGCCTGTCGCATAGGGCAGTTCGCGGAGTTGCCTCGTTGCTGCTTCAACGATGCTGTCTTGTCCGTACCCGGCATTGACACACCACAGGCCAGCAAACCCGTCGAGCAACTGATGTCCCGAGGCATCGGTCAGGGTCGCGCCCTTCGCTGATTTTATCACCCGCACGCCCAACGCCTCATGGCTGCGATACGATGAGACCGGGTGAATCAGATGCGCGCGGTCCAACTCGATCAGCGAATTGCTCAACATTTTCATTCTCCAAATCAACCCGAAGAGCAAAGTACGATATCGAGGACGGCAGTTGCTCCCAAGCAGCGTCCGGACCAAAGGAGTTGTCACTTTCGTTGGTGATCGATGCCGCATCTTATGCCGGAGCAGGTCCGCCGCGTCGCGGTGCTGCTCAATTCGAAAGGTTGCCCGGCGCAACTCTCTGCCAAAGCTTTGATCCGATACGACACAATCTGCTTCCGGCTCCAGCGAAAGCGGCGCTTTATCTTACGAGATGCTCGTTATGATGCTGTCGTACCGGCGCAGTGCCGAGAGGATTGGAGGATTCCACGCCATGACGAAGTTCCGACCGAAATACATCACTTTCGATTGCTACGGCACGCTGACGAATTTCGACATGGCCGGCGCGGCAAGGAGAGTCTACGGCTCCCAGCTTTCCCCCACGGCGATGGCAAGTTTCATCAAGGATTTCTCAGCCTATCGCCTGGACGAGGTTCTTGGCGCATGGAAGCCCTACTCCGAGGTCGTGTACAATTCGCTGGAGCGCGCCTGCAAACGCAATGGGGTGGCATTTCGGCCGGAGCATGCCCAGCGCATCAATGACGAGGTTCCCACATGGGGTCCACATCCCGACGTTCCGGCAGGCCTCGCCCGGGTTGCGAAAGAGATCCCGCTGGTCATCCTGTCGAACTCCATGAAGAACCTCATCATGTCGAACGTGGAGAAGCTCGGCGCCCCCTTCCACATGGTGATCACGGCCGAGGAGACTGGCGCCTACAAACCGCACATGAAGGGCTTTGAGTACATGCTGGACAAGCTGGGCTGCGGTCCGGAAGACATAACTCACGTCTCATCCTCCTTCCGCTACGACCTGATGACGGCCTATGACATGGGCATAAAGAGCAAGGTATGGGTGAACCGCGGTCATGAACCCGCGAACCCCTTCTATCAGTACACCGAGGTCGATGACATCGGCGGGCTCGCCGCGGCAGTCGGTTTGGAGCCGCTTCGAAAGAGCGCGTGAACGCGTATCCTTCTCGGGCCCTTTCGCGGCACTTCAGACCTTCGAAAACTTCAATAGAGACCGATGCGTGATGAATAAAGGGGGCGGTTCCAGCCGCCCCCTTCTCCGTGTTTCGGTTAGTCATCCGATCGACATTGCGTTACTTCGCGGTTGAGGCATCATCCTATTTATCGCGCGGACCCGCCCCGCCTCGAAATCGAAAACCCCTTCGATTCCTTTCCCGGAACTGGGAAGCGGCCCCTCATTCCAACCCGCCGACATGAAGTGTTTTGATCTCGATATATTCTTCTATCCCGAGTTGGGATCCCTCGCGACCTAGTCCCGACTGCTTTACGCCGCCGAAAGGCGCAACCTCGGTTGAGATCAGGCCGGTGTTCAAGCCCACCATTCCGAACTCCAGCGCGTCGGCAACACGCCATGAGCGCTTGAGGTTCTCCGTGTAGAAATAGGCAGCAAGGCCGAATGGCGTGCCGTTTGCGATCGCAATCGCTTCGTCCTCGGTCTTGAAGCGGAAAAGCGGAGCGACCGGTCCGAAGGTCTCTTCTGAAGCCAAGAGCATCTCGGTCGTTGCGTCACCGAGCACGACGGGACGGGCATATTGCCGACCTTCCGGCATACCTTCACTCTGCGAGATGATCCTCGCGCCTTTATCCAAGGCGTCTGAGACGTGTCGCTTGATCTTCTCTATCGCCGCGCCATTGATCATCGGCCCGATTGCGACCCCTTCTTCCGTGCCGGCGCCGACCTTCATATTCGCTACCCGGCTGGCGAGTTTTTCTGCAAAAGCGTCGTAAACACCTGATTGTACGAGGATGCGATTGCAGCAGACGCAAGTCTGTCCACCATTGCGGAACTTCGACGCAATCGCGCCCTCCACCGCCAGGTCGACGTCGGCGTCGTCAAAGACGATGAAGGGCGCATTACCGCCGAGTTCAAGACTGAGCTTCTTGATGTTGTCGGCGGCGCCTTTCATCAGCAACGCGCCTACGCGAGTCGATCCGGTAAACGAGATCTTGCGCACGGCTTCGTTGGCCATCAGCTCATTGCCGATTTCCGCGGGCATGCCCGTCACGATATTGATGACGCCCGCCGGAATCCCTGCCCGCTCCGCCAGAACGCCGATCGCGAGCGCCGAAAAAGGCGTGAGTTCAGATGGCTTGATGACCACGGTGCAGCCCGCAGCCAGCGCTGGGGCCACCTTGCGCGTAATCATGGCGTTAGGGAAATTCCAGGGGGTGATAATCCCGCAGACACCTACCGCCTCTTTCAGCACCAGAATGCGGCGGTCGGCAGTGGGTGAAGGGATAGTCGATCCATTGATCCTGCGTGCCTCTTCCGCAAACCATTTTACGAAGGATGCCCCATAGCGGATCTCTCCGACGATTCGGCGAGCGGCTTGCCCTGTTCCAGCGTCAGCAAAAGCGCCAGATCTTGCTCATGTTGCCGCATGAGCTCATGCCATCGCTCCAAGAGCGCTGCACGCTCAGCATGAGGCTTTTTCTTCCAGTGCTTGAAAGCATCGGCCGCAGCGTCAATTGCAGCCCAGGTCTCGTCGCGGCCCATATCGGGAATGGTGCCGAGAACCTGCTGCCTGGCAGGATCGATGACATCGACGGTCGATTTCGCGTTCGCATCCCGCCAGTTGCCGCCGATCAACGCCTGCTGGCGAAACAGATCCTTGTCCTTCAATGCGATCATCTTCTTTTCCCTTCGGGGCCAATCCCGCCGTTACTGCGATGCGTAGTCGCTTCTTGTCCTTGCCCACGAGCGAGTCTGCTCGACGTGAGTTCGACGAGCACTGTTGGATTTGCGATTAGTGAAATAGAATCGTCTTGTCCGAGCAGCACAGGATCGACCGCCGCATTTTCCATCGAGAATGAACTGCCTGACGGCGGTGGATCGGGTCAGGCTCTGCTTGGAAAGTCGATTGTTCTGGCGGGCCATTTATTTGGACCGCTCTGGGCATTGTGCTCAGTCATAAGCGCAGACGTAGATCTTTCGCACGGTCTCGATCGTGCGCCAGACACCGACAAACCCCGGTTTCATCACAAAGCTGTCGCCGGCGCGGTAAGTCTTCGTCTCACCATCCTTTTCCTCAATCTCGATGAGACCCGAGATGATGTGGCAAAACTCGTAGGTTGTGCCCCTGATGGAATGGGTCTCGCCGGGCGTTGCTTCCCAGACCCCGGTTAGCACCTTCTCGCCTTTCGAAGCGTCCTGCGCCCAGGTCTTGAAGGATGGATTGCCCGAAATGAGTCGCTCCGGATCAGGCAAGGCGTTCTTTGGTGCGAAGTCCGGATTGGTGTCGATTGTAATCAGAAGTGACATGACATTGTTTCCTGGTTAGTAGCCGCGCGTTCGATCGACAAGGCCGATCGGATTCTTCCCCGCGCGGTGGCGCCGGATGTTTTCTATGACGGATAGTGCGGCCGTATGCGGCTGCGTAACGGAGGCGATATGCGGCGTTATCATCACCTTCGGGTGTGACCAGAGCGCATGGCCTTCCGGCAGCGGCTCGGGGTCGGTGACATCGAGCATGGCTCCTGCAAGGCGGCCGCCGTCGAGCGCCTCAATGAGTGCGGTCTGGTCAAGCTGCGGGCCGCGGCCAACATGCAGCAGTCGCGCTCCCATCGGCAAGAACGAGAAGAGCCTTGCGTTCAGAATGCCACGGGTTTGCTCCGTCAGCGGCAGGAGACAGACCAGAATATCCGTCTCCATCAGAAAGCCGGCAAGCTGATCTTCGCCGTGAAAGCAGGTGACCCCCTCGACCACCTTTCTGCGGCTCCATGCGGCAAGAGGAAATCCAAAGGGTTTGAGACGATGGATTGCTGCTTGCGCCAGCATCCCGAGGCCCAGGAAACCCACACGACGTTCGGTCGCCTGCGAACTGGTAAGGGCTTGCCATACGCCCCTGCTCTGCTGCTCCCGATATGCGAGCATCTCGCGATGGAGCGCCAGCACGCCAAGGACGACGTATTCTTGCATCATGCGTATGATGCCATCCTCGACCATGCGAACCACTTTCACATGGTCGGGTATGATCTCCGGCTTGAACTGATCAACCCCTGCACCGATGGAAAAGAGCACCTCCAGACTGCGATAGCGCGAGACATCGCCCGGCACGTTCCAGGTCAGGAGGTATCTCACCTTGTCGGGGTCGATATTTTCACTACAGTGGTAGAATTCCAGATCGGGGAGCTCGCGCGCAAAGATCTGGCGGAAAACTGCCCCTCTTGCGGCATCCGAATTGAAAAGAAACCCCATCGACGAACCCTTCGTGTCACACGGCGAGGCGCGCGCCGAGATGCTCGATCATTTGTTGGCACGCAGCGAGTTCGCCGGTCTCGATGTACTCACAGAAGCGATGGACATGACATCGCCGGGATCGCAAATGATGGTGTCGGTGCCGGCCTGCTGATGAAGTCCAGCCGCGGCATTGAGCCCCAAAACAGGGAACGCGGCGAGCCTCGCGCGGATTTCTTCAACGTTCATGGGCCCCACTCTGCCAACGCAGTTCGCTGGATATCGACAGCGTAACCGCAAGCAGGAGCTTTCCCTGCCGAATTGCGTTGCGCTATAGGCCGAAGATTTCGAAGACTTGCCCAAAACAGGTGAAACCTGCTGCCTTTCCGTGCAATGCTGCGGCAAACACGTCTGCTGCCATAATCCGGCAGCAGGATTAGAAGGCCCGACAAGCCATAGACTTTGGCATTCCGCGAAGGGACGGATGAATGGGACGATCGGTACGCCTGAAGTCCTTCGAACTAGTCGCGCGGGACATTCGCGAAGTTGATGTGAAGCTGCTCCACGCTCTCTCGATTGCGGTTGGCTGGCCGCATCGGCCCAAGGACTGGAATTTCCTGCGCCGCGCCGGTCAGGGCATCGTCGCTGTTGACGGCATCGGGCGCGTTTTCGGAAGCGCGATGTGGTTCCCGCACGGACCCGAATTCGCCACCATCGGCCTGGTAATCACATCGCCGCGCACCCAAGCACAAGGTAGTGGCCGATGGCTCATGGAACAGGTGTTCGAACGGTGCGGCGATCGAAATTTGAGCCTGAACTCGACCGATGCCGCCTATCATCTTTATCTTTCGCTGGGCTTCAGCAAGGAAGCGGTCGTGTATCAGTGGCAAGGAGAGGTCGTATCATCCCTCCCTGCGGTGCCAGTTCTGGACGGTGAACTGAGGTCGCTGTCAGCCGAAAATCTTCAGGAGATCGCAGCGCTCGATGAGCGTGCGTTCGGAACAAACCGCCAGAAGCTGCTTGCATTGCTTTCGGAAGGTGCGTCAATCTGCGTTCTGAGCCGCGGCGACGAGATCGTCGGCTACTCCATGAAGCGCGAGTTCGGGCGCGGTCACGTGATCGGCCCCATCGTCGCCAGCAATGACTGTGACGCGATCCATCTCACGGCCGTGCATCTCAAGGAACTCACGGGACGGTTCGCCCGCGTCGATACGCGCGAGCAGACGGGTCTATTTGCTGACTATCTTCAGCAGAGCCGCCTCGGGATAAGCGAGACGGTCATAACTATGTCCAAGGGACGGCGATTCCTGAACCGAAAGGAAAACGAGCCGTGGGTTTACGGATTGGCCGGTCACGCGTTGAGCTGAAGCTGACGTCTGCCCAGGCCCAGGTCGTCTACCAGGTGTGAGGCTCAAGCTCCCATGAAGGGTAAAGTCGCGGAACTCTGGCGCTATCCGGTGAGCTCCATGGCAGGCGAACAGCTCGCCGTTGCGAGCGTCGAGGCAGGCGGGATCGCCGGCGACCGGATCTGGGGAGTGCTCGATGCAGCAACCGGCCGCATCGCCTCCCCTGGACGGGAAAAGCACTTCATCAGCGTGCCGCGCGCGCATGCCAAGATCGCTGATGGTGGCGTCGCCGTTTCGGTCGATGGCAGGAGTTGGGCTGACCCAGAAGACGCCTCGATGCGGGACGCCTTGTCGACGACCTTCGGCTTCAAGCCGATGCTGAAGCCGTTCGACCCCATCGGATCGGGCGGTTTCCGTCCTCGCTACGAGCACGCGCCGATCCATCTCTTGACCACGGCTGCACTGCGCAGCCTTGGCCGAGAATTGCCCGACAGCGTCATCGACACGCGCCGCTTCCGTCCGAACATTCTTGTCGACTGGCAAGATGAGGACGAGGCGATGCCTGAAAAAGACTGGATCGGCCGGGAGATCAGAATCGGAGAGGTCGTGTTGCGGGGCAAGAAGCCCTGCGGACGCTGCGGCTTCATCACGATCGAGCAGGATCGCTTGCCGCTGGACGTCGAAATCCTGCGCAGAGTGGTCAAGCATCACGGTCGTGATTTCGGGATTTATTGCGACGTCGTGTTTCCCGGTCACGTGACAGCCGGCGCGGTGGTCACCGTTGCGTAAACTCCAGTCTAGCTAGTAGTAGCGCAATGCGTTCTCCGATATCCACCCTTATGATCCATCACGACAGACACTTAGCATGTAGATGCCAAGCCCGTTTATCCCGATCAGGGCGTAGGGATCTTCCACTCCTTGTTCGCGCAGCCATTTGATTTGCAGGTCATAGGCCTGGCGTTCGTAAGCGGCAATACAAGGCAGGTCCATGTTGTTGGACCTCTGCACGTGATGCACCAGTTCGTGCAGCAGGGCGCTCTTCTGCCGTAGATCATCAGGGCGCCATGCCTGCGGCAGGTAAATTACACCTTCGGTGCGATTATAGAGCGCCTGCAACTCCAGCCCGCTATTATCCGGCGCGCCATATCGCATCGCCATTTCCGTTGGGGTTACGAGATGGATCGGCGGATGATCGGGAGCCGACAAACCAGTCTGGGCAATAATCCATGCAATGTAGGTGGCGATCAGACTATTCAAAGCGCGTCCTCATTTTGGAAACTGCATTTCGGTGGAGCCACGTACGAAGATCCTCGTTGCGGCGGCGGCGTTGAGCGTCTCGCCAAATCTCGACCGAGCACGACTGTTCGGCTCGCCTTGCATGCTTCACTCCTGGTGTCCTTGCGTGTCTGTCGCAGAGGGTCGCGACGCGTCGAGGACGGTGGCGCCGATGACATGAGCAATACCAAATCCGATCAGGATCAAGGCTATCAGCCAGCGTCCTCCCATCGTTCGAGCTCCTCCGGCACTGATCGCCTGGATCAACGCGTTCCGATGCATCCGCCGAGGGTGGCGGACAGGGAGTTGACATCTCCGGAGGTGAGATCGTCCGATCAACCACCATTGGAAAAGCCGAATGTCATGTCGTGGAAATTCTCCACCGGAAGATTTTTGATCTGACGGTGCATCTCAGAGACGTCGATGCTCACGCGTTTGGTGGAGTCGATGTCCGCCGCAACAGTTGGAGTGGAGAAGAAAACCAGCTTCAAGCCGAATCCAACCACGATGCCCGTCACGATAGGGATAGCGGAATTGCGCATAAGTTCTCCGATTTGTGCGACCGGAATGTCCCGGCACGACGTCACGTGAAACCAATTGAGGTCTGTCGCCGTCGTGGCCGGCGCTAGCCAGGCGTCACGCAGGCGTTGCTTGCTCGACGGTCGCGATCAGGTGCCGGTGTCGATGGATGACGTGCGCCGCCCTAAGGCGCCTCGAATAATGAAGAGCGTTCAGGAAGGCCGCAAAAATCGATCTGAACCTGGCTGCGAGACCGCAATTGGTAGCGAAAGGAAATTCCGTCGGATTGTCGGCGGCTCCAATGAAATTGCGCCGTTGAAGTGGCATCGCTTGCTCCTGGCATTGTGGCTTCGTGCTGCACGGTTGTGTCGTACTCGTATGCATCTTACGGGCGATTTTCGGTCGCAATGTTCGGCACCCGCTGGCGTGACAGCACTTGAAGCCTGCCGCCGTCGTCATCGGCGTTAGCCTGGCGTGACCGTGGCGTTAAATTTGCTCGGCAGACCGTGAAACGTGTAATATCTGCCCTGGAAGGGCATCACTGTGCGAATTTCGCGTGCGCCAATGGACGGCGCTTCGTCTCCGATATTTCATCTTTCATTGCTGGGCGGCTTCGAGCTGACCGGACCGTTGGGCGTTGTCGATCTGCCGAGCAAGAAGCTTGCCGGCTTGTTGGCCTATCTGGCCTGCAACGCGCCGCGTCCGCAGTCGCGTGAGAAGCTGTCGGCGCTGCTGTGGGGCTCCCATTTCGACGCCCAGGCCAAGCAGAACCTGCGCCAGGCCCTGTTCCGGCTGCGCAAGGTGCTCGGCGAGGATGCTCTCGAAAGCGACGGCGAGGTCGTATCGCTGAATCCGGCGGCCGTTCGATGCGACGTCGGCTGGTTCGAGGCCCTGGTCCGTGACGGCAGCCGTGACGCGTTGAGCGCGGCCGCCGATCTCTACCGGGGCCGGTTGATCGACGACGTTACCGTAGGCGAAGAGCGCTGGAACGAATGGCTGACTGCTGAGCGTGAGAGATTGCTTGAACTCGCCCTTGGCGCCATGGTGGGGCTTGGCGAACAGGAGCTGGCCGCCGGCCGCGCCGAACAGGCTCTGAAGGCCGGCCAGCGCGCCATCGTACTCAACGACATGCGCGAAGACGCCCATCGGCTGATCGTTCGGGCGCTGGCCGCCACGGGACGCAAGGCCGAGGCGCTCAAGCATTACCAGGACCTCGTTGCACTGCTCAGGCGCGAGCTGAACACCGAGCCCGATGCGGCGACCAGGTCGCTCGTCGCCGGGTTACGCAGCACGCAATCGGCAAGCGGATCGCCCGCCGTCAGGGAGATCGCCAATCCCCCGCTGCCGGCGGTGACGGAGCTGCCTATTGCCGATATGAGGGACAACCCCGAGCAGGAGATCGGCGCCGAGAGCGCCATACCGCTGAGCAATTCGCCATCGGCTGCGGCGGCGTTTGGCTCGGGCAGTTCCGAGCGACGACAGCTCACGATCATGGCGTGCAACATCGTCGATTCGATGGCTCTCTCGGCACGTCTCGACCCCGAGCACATGCGGGAACTGGTCACGGCTTTCCACGAGGCGATCGACGATGTGGTGTCGCGCTTCGATGGATTTGTCGCCCAGTATCTCGGTGATGGCGCGCTGGTCTATTTCGGCTACCCTGCGGCCGATGAGCATGACACGGAGCAGGCCGTGCGCGCCGGCCTTGCGATCCTGGACACCGTCCGCACGCTAAAGGCTGGTTCCGGCGTACCCCTTCAGGCGCGTATCGGCATCGCCACCGGATTGGTCGTCGTCGGCGAGCAGCTCGGGACTGGCGATATCGCAAAGCGCGTTGCGATCGGCGGGACGCCGAACCTGGCGGCGAGGCTGCAGGCCGCGGCACCGCCGGGCGAGGTCGTTATTGCGGCCAGCACGTGGCGGCTGGTCGGGCGGATGTTCGACTGCCACGCCTTGGCGGCGATCGACATGGAGGGCCTGCCGCAGCCGGTCGAGGCGTGGCAGGTGCGCGGCGAAGCCGCCGGCGTCAGCCGCTTCGAGGCGCGTCGCTCCCGTGCGCAGTCCGCACTGGTCGGCCGGCAGGAGGAGATCGAGCTGCTGCTGCGCCGCTGGGATCAGGCCAAGCTCGGCGAAGGGCGGGTCGTGCTGCTCTCCGGAGAGCCCGGCATCGGCAAGTCGCGGATTTCTGAAACCCTGCTGGTCAGGCTCGAGGGCGAGCCGCATGCTCGACTTCGCTATTTCTGTTCTCCACACCATACGCAGAGCCCGCTCTACCCGTTGATTACGCAGCTCGAGCAGGCTGCGGGATTTGAGCCAGGCAGCGACCCCAGCGCGAAGTTCGACAAATTGGAGGCCCTGCTCAGGCCGACGGCGAAAAACCTGCGCCGCGACGTGGCGCTGATCGCCGAACTGTTGGGGGTGCCAGCGGACGAGCGCTATCCGGCCCCGGAGGTCGGCCCGCAGCAGAAGCGGGAGATGACCCTCACCGCGATTCTCGATCAACTCGTCGGCGCCGCGGCGCAGGGCGCCGTGCTGATCCTCGTCGAGGACGCCCACTGGATTGATCCGACATCACAGGATTTGCTCGAACGGATGGTTGCCCGTGCCGCCGGCCTGCCGGTACTGCTGGTAGTCACGGGGCGGCCGGAGCTTCGGCCGAACTGGGTCGGTGAACCGCATGTGTCGATGCTGCCCTTGAACCGCCTCGGCCGTCGCGACAGCGCCGGCATCATTGCCGGCGTCGCCAGGGACAAGGCGCTGCCCGACGCGGTCGTCGATCAGGTCCTCGCGCGCGCAGATGGCGTGCCGCTGTTCATCGAGGAACTGACCAGCGCGCTGATCGAGAGCGGCGTCCTGCGCGAGACCGACGAGGGCTATGCGCTCGACGGGCCGCTGCCGGAACTCGCCATTCCAGCGACGCTGCAGGCATCGCTGGTGGCGCGCCTCGATCGCCTCGCCGCGGTCAAGGACGTGGCGCAGATCGGCGCCGCTATCGGAAGGGAGTTCTCCCACGAGATGATCGCCGCGGTGTCAGCCATGACCCCGATCGATCTCGACGCGGCGCTCGAGCGGCTGACGGCATCTGGTCTCATCTTTCGCAGCGGTTCGCCTCCGATAGCAACTTACTCGTTCAAACATGCACTGGTGCAGGACGCCGCCTACGCCACCTTGGTCAAGAACCGGCGGCAGTTGTTGCACGCGCGCATTGTTAAGGCGCTGGAAGACCGGCTCCCCGAAACTGCCGTGTCGCAACCGGAAATTCTGGCGCATCATTGCGCGGAAGCGCTCCTCGTCGAGCCGGCCATCGGATATTGGCAAAAGGCTGGTGAACGCGCGCTACGGGGCGCAGCCATGATCGAGGCGGTCAAGCACTTGACGCACGGGATGAACCTGATTCCGAGATTGCCTGCCGGTCCCGCGCGTGATCGCAAAGAGCTAGGAGTTTGCTTGGCGCTCGCGCGAGCCACTTATTCGGTTAAAGGGCCCTGTGAGGAAACGTTACGACTGTTCTCCCGCGCCCGTGATCTGCTCGATGAGAGCGCCACTCTGGACGAGCGGATGAGCGCTTTGACAGGCCTTTGGCGCGTCGAATCCAACAGGGGACGCCACGTTGCCGCACGCGAGTTGGCCCGGCAGTCTGTTGCGGCGGTCGTGCACTGTCAAAGCGACGAGATGCTGGGTCGCGCAAATCTAAGTACGGGCGTAACGCTGTGTTGGATGGGGATGTTCGCCGAAGCGCGACGCTGCCTGGAGCAGGCGATCGATCAATACGCAGTCGGTCGTGAGCCCACGACGAATGTTACCTTGTTTGGTGCGGGTAACGCACAGTCGATCCTTGGACTGACGCTTTGGCCGCTGGGATACCCGGAGCAGGCTCTCCAGGCCTCGGCCCATGGGCTCTCCATAGCTCGCGAAAGCGGACATGCGGCGGCCGTAAGTATCGCCCTGGTTAGCGCCGCGCAGTTGGAGGCAGCAGTGGCGAGCTGTTCAGAGGCCGCCCACGTCGACGAAGCCGTCGCTCACTGCGCCAAGCACTACAAGGCGTACGAACCTTGGGCGCGGTTCTATTCTGGCATCCTAATGTCTCGCCGAGGCGATCCACGAGACGGGATTGAGGTCATGCAAGCGGCCAAGACAGCCGAGAGAGAATTTGACGTCAAGCTGGGCGCGGCGATGCGTCTTGGGCATCTGGCTACCGCTCACGCAAGCGTCGGAGCATTGGATGGCTCGCTCGACTTGCTCGACCAGGCAATCATGATGGTAGAGAAGACACAGGAACGACTGTTCGAGGCTGAGCTCCATCGCCGGCGCGGTGAAGTGCTC
This sequence comes from Bradyrhizobium sp. AUGA SZCCT0158, assembly GCF_018130065.1. Classification (GTDB taxonomy): domain Bacteria; phylum Pseudomonadota; class Alphaproteobacteria; order Rhizobiales; family Xanthobacteraceae; genus Bradyrhizobium. Next base: position 116,182 of record NZ_JAFCME010000001.1, read on the forward strand.
CTTGAGCTGGGGATGACGGGAGACGGTGAGTCGGCGCTGTTGCGGGCGTTAGTGGTCGCGCGTAACCAGCATGCGCGCATGTGGGAACTCCGCGCCGCCACGAGCTTGGCACGCCTATGGGATAAGCGAGGCCGCCGCGCCGAAGCGCGTGAACTGCTGGCCCCCGTCTATAGTTGGTTTACCGAAGGCTTCGATATGCGCGATCTCATAGAGGCCAAAGTGCTGCTCGGCGATTTGGCGTAGGCTCAACTGGACAATCTCCACGACAGTACTCGGTATGCCATGTCGAGGTCGATGGACTCCGCATGAGTGCGGTCGGGCCCATCTGGTGCTCAGGTAATAGGATGACGCTGCCGTTGGAAGGGTCGATGCAAATCGGATGTCGCTCTGTGGTGAATATGCGAGGGGCGAGCACACACAGTGCGCCAAGCTGATCATAAAGACCCTCGGTCGCGCCTGGATTTTTCGCTGTTACTTGCTCTTCGATTAATCGGAATAAAATCTTGCAAAGGGCCCCTTATCCCTCAGGCCGGCCAGGAAACCTGGCGGACTCTTCGCCTGCTCGCATGTTTCCAACGGAATAAGAATTGTGTTCAAAAACGAATTGATCGTTAAGCCGGCGGCTTTTGGGTCGCTGCGAAAATTGAACTCGCCGGTCTTGAATGCTCCACCAACGACTAAGAGATGGCCGACCTTCCTCATATCGTCCGGGCTCCGCTGAACAGCTTTGGCGATGTTCGTCAGCGGGCCTGTCGCAAGGATCGTCAAAGACGGTCCAAACTGGTTCGCGGCTGACAGGATGAAATCGACGGCATTGTCCGGACTCAATGGCCCCATGTCGGGTAAATTCTGCAGGATTGAACTCGGTTGCGCGGGAGAAGGAAGTTTTCCACTCCATGGTGACATCGATTGATCGGAGCCGGAATAGACCTTGAGCGAAGGTTTGCCGCAATATGCGGTCAGGCGTCTCGCGTTCTCTGTGCTTTGACTGAGTGTGCCATTGCCGTATACCGTGGTTACGCCGATTACATTGGGACCGCCGATCTTAGCGAGCAAAAGGACCAGCGCGAGTGCGTCGTCCCAGCCCGGATCGCAATCGATCAATACTGCGGAAAGATTGATTTCAGGCTCATTGATAAGCATAAGCGGCTTTCCAGGCAAGACTGAAACAGGGGTTACATGCGGTGCGCGCATGGTAGCGCCCAAGTCAGCGAAACTTGGAACCAAGTCAACTGCGAAGTCAAACCCAAGAGCGTGAGCGGATTGGCCATCGGTGTGCTCTCATGAGGCTGAGTTGAACAGGACGTGATCCTGCCGATTGGATCGGATGCCTGCGTCATATGCCGCGACGCGCGCAGCTCCTGGACACCAACTTCCACCGTACGTGGGTGTCAGTAGCGCAATTAAGTCAAGGCGCGGCGCTGAGCCGTGCCGGGCATCCGATGGCGGGATCGCGATTGAGTCTCAACGCGCCATCAGCGAATTGGCTAATCATGTGCTCGATACCTGCTTCGCGCCTGCTCGCGACCTGCCGTGGAACGAGCCGCACCGGCACCGCGGAGGGCGTTACCGAGACCGTGGCCGAAAAGGTCACGGCGACGTCGGACATCGGGACCAGTTCGAACTCCCGAAGCACCGCGCTCAGGAAGTATGTCAGCAGGTACTCCGCCTGGTGGCGCCCGATGCAGTGACGTGCTCCCGCGCCAAACGGCATGGCACTCGCGATGGACTCTGCGGGCCGCTCGCCGCCTGGTCCCGCGGCGAAACGGCACGGGTTGAACAGGCGCGCGTCCGCGAAGAATGCCTCGTTCAGGCCCACAGCCGTCTTCATCCACATCACGTTCGTCTTGGCCGGGATACTGATGCCCTCCACCTCCATTGACCGGGTCTCGGAGATCTTCGAACTGAACGGAACAGGCGGAAAGAGGCGCATCGTTTCGTGGAGGACGTTCAGCACGAAGGGATCCCCTGCACGCTTGCCCGCGTCTCCTGCCTGAAGCACCCGGGCTCGGGCCTCGTCCTGCACATCCGGGTTGCGGGAAAGCAGATAGAGCGCCTGGGCCATCGTATAGCTCATGGCGTCGGTGCCGCCTGCGACGAGCGAGATCAACTCTTCGACGCACTCCTCGTGGCTCCAGCTGGCCTTGCCGCCTGACGGAGCGAGCTTCAGGTTGACGAGCCTTCCCAGCGCATCCTCACGCGGCCCTTCGCCCTCTCCCGGCTTCAAACGCCGTTGCAGCCGCCGCTCCAACGCAGCCTCAAGATGGTCGAAGAGGTAGCGATATGCGGTTCTCGCCCGGCCTGCCCGGACCGGGAAGAGCCCTCGTACGAAGAAAGGATGAAACGCCCGGAAGCTGATCGCTTCCTCGAGCTCTCCGATCGCCGCCAAATACGCCGAGAGGTCGGTCCGCTGCTCCCACTCCTCGCCGCAGAGGAAAGAACCCAGGCTATTGGCGCTCCAGTGATGCAGGTCCGCCTTAAGGCTGCCATGCCGCGTGTTGCCGGATCGCCAGGTCCGAAGGTAGAGCGTCGAAACCTCCTCCAGGCGGCAAGCCCCCTGCTGTACCGCCTTCGGCGTAAAGTGCGGGTTCATCTGCTGGCGATGCGCCGTGTGCCTCTCCCCCCGCTTCAGTCCCATCAGACTTCGGGCAAGCACGGTGTTGTCGGCGACCCGGTTCGAATCCATATCCTTCTGCCCGAGCTCCTTCGGCGCGACGGAAAGCGAGACGAACGGCGTGTTACCCCAAGCCATGTGGACCCTCACTACCGGACCGCACAACCGATGCAATTCCACCAGAGCCCGATCGCGGGCGCCATGTTCGTGGAGCAGCAGAGATCTGAGACTACCCAGGAAGAACGAAGGCTTCGGACCGGGAATGTGGGCGTATCGCCGAAACTCGCGCCACCGGAGAGCCACACAAAGAGCCAGCAGCCCAATTGGCGCCAGCGCTGCGAAGAACCAGGGTTGGCGAAAGGACAAGCCGGCCGCGATGGCTAAACCGGAGGCAACGAGCACGATGGCAACTGCGAAGCCATAGATGAATTCGTATGACTTCAGAAGGCCTACCGTGTTCTTCATTGCCGGGTCGCCGCAGCGAAGAAGCGCTTCAAGCCGATTCCGGCCGGAAGAATGGTCACGACAGCGACAGTGTGATGCGGGCGCATGATCGTCGTCCGATTTTTGAGACGGGATATCCGTCACATCGTCGGGCGACATCACTCGAAGCCTGTCGTTGCCGGCGTTAGCCCGGCGTGACAGCGGCGTTACTTTTTGCCCGGAAAACCGGGAAAAGTGCAGAACCCGCCTTCTGAGCATTCTTTCTGATTGAAGGCGCCAGAAATCGATCCACCACCGCCGGCGCAAGGCCGCGCCGTCGGCAGATCGATTGTGGCGCGATCGATACGCTCATCGCGCCTCCTACCCCGCCTTTTCACGGGGCTTCGGGCAGAAGTAACGCTTCCGTAACACCCGACTAACGTCAGCGACGACGGCGACAGGCTTCAATTGGTGTCACGCAATGATGTGCCGGGACGTCCCGGTCGCAAAATCGGAGTACCACCATGCGCGCCTATCTACAGTTCGAATCAGGCAACGATCATCTGCGCCCCGGTGCGATCTTCAGCCTGCCTGCCACGTGGTGGCAGCGAGTCTGTTTCAGGGCAGAGTTGCGCGCGGATCTCAGAGACAAGCCCGATTTTCTCCGAGATATCGGCATCGGCCTGCACGAAGCGCAAGCCGAAGCTTCACGGTTTTTCTGGGAACCTTTATTGCTGAAGCACCGATAGTTGGCCTGCTCGCGCTGGTTGTTGCTAGATATTCTTTGATCTCCCGGTGCACACATCGTGCACACGCGACCTTCTAACCAATTGAAAAAGCTAAACTCTCGTTCCAGTCCATCATGGGGAAGTTTGAGCTAGGTCCAGCCAGCGGGAGCCACTCAGATCTAACATCTTCACCCAACGTTCGCTTTGCGCACCGCTCGGACCTGTCAAAGCAATTGGAAGCTTTTGCCGCGAGCGTTAGAATCGTTGCTGATACTTAGTGATCTTGCATGCCGAGCACGCGCAAGGCCTAGTAATTCGTTGCAGTCTTCTCGTTCGGAATCCCCTCGATCGGACATTCGGAAGTGCCCGCGGTCGGGCGCGTCATTGCCTCGACCATTTCTCGTGTGCCTTCGGGATCGGCGATCCACTTCGAGTAGAAGTCGTAAGGACAGGCCGCCAGGCCCTTCGCGCTTTCGCCGGAATTGATCATGCCGGTGTAGCCCCGATGGACCAGCTTGTAGAGGTGGTTCTGCGACTGGTTGTTGCGGCGGGCGTCGCGGATCAGGTTCTTCGACAGCGCCGCGTACTGGATGCCGTATTCCTCTTCGCCGGTCTCACCCAAGGTGCGGCCGTCGAAGCCGATGATCGCGGAATGACCGAAATAGGAATATACGCCGTCGAAACCGGCGGCATTGGCGACCGCGACGTAGACGTTGTTCGCCCAGGCCATCGCCTTGGAAATCAACACCTGCTGCTCCTTGGCCGGATACATGTAGCCCTGGCAGCGCACGATCAACTCGGCGCCCTTCATGGCGCAGTCGCGCCAGATCTCGGGGAAATTGCCGTCGTCGCAGATGATCAGGCTGACTTTCAGTCCTTTCGGACCGTCGGACACATAGGTGCAATTGCCGGGATACCAGCCTTCGATCGGCACCCAGGGCATGATCTTGCGGTACTTCTGGACGATCTCGCCCTTGTCGTTCATTAGGATCAGGGTGTTGTACGGCGCCTTGTGCGGATGCTCCTCGTGACGCTCGCCGGTCAGCGAGAACACGCCCCACACTTTCGCCTTGCGGCAGGCTTCGGCGAAGATCGCGGTTTCCTCGCCCGGCACGACGGAGGCGGTCTCGTACATCTCCTTGGAGTCGTACATGATGCCGTGGGTGGAATATTCCGGAAAGATCACGAGATCCATGCCCGGCAGGCCAAGCTTCATGCCCACCACCATGTCGGCGATCTTGCGGGCGTTGTCGAGCACCTCGGCCTTGGTATGCAGGCGCGGCATTTTATAATTGACGACGGCTACGCCGACTGTGTCGTTGCTCGAGGAAATGTCACCGTGAAGCATGGGTTCGCCTCTCCTGTTCTTGTTCAACTCTGCCGTGGAGGCATCAGTGACTGATCATCCACGGCCGCGCGGTCGGGAAACTCTTGGCGCCGCTTCTGGTCTGCTTCATCGGCCGCGCCGGTTTCTTGCTCGAACAGCAGCCGCAGCCGGGGCCGTGCGAGGCCTTGTACTGGTCGAGCGTCTTGGGCGCGTTGGCGCTGCGTTCGTTGGTGGCGTGGGCCTTGCGCTTGTCCGACGGCATGCAGAAGAACGCCGGCGCTGTGAGGATCACGCGCGGCGACTCGGTTTCGCATTGCGGGCAGTCCTGCGGCGCGTCGCATTCGGCCATCGGCCGCATGTCGGTGAACGGGCCGCAATCGTTGCAGAGATATTCGTAGACCGGCATTGCACAATCCTTAGCGCTGGCTCGTCGAGGGTGCACGGCGGATACGGGGCGGCGAATACGCCGCCGTCCCGTATCCGTCTCGCGCAGGGATTACTTGTCCTGTGACAGCGGCATCTGGATGTCGCCCTTGATGTGTTTGATCGGGCCCACTGAGGACGGCATGATGTCGAAGTCGAAAATCTCCGTCGGCAGCCACAGGGTGGCGCAGGCGTTCGGCACGTCGACGACGCCGGAGATGTGGCCCTGACACGGCGCTGTACCCAGGATCGAATAGGCCTGCGCGCCGGAGTAGCCGAACTTCTTCAGGTACTCGATCGCGTTCAGGCAGGCCTGCCGATAGGCGATGTGCACGTCGAGATAGTGCTGCTTGCCTTGCTCGTCGACCGAGATGCCTTCGAAGATCAGGTAGTCCTTGTAGTTCGGCGTGATCGGCGACGGCTTGAACACGGGATTCTTGATGCCGTACTTGGCAACGCCGTCCTTGATCACATCGACCTTGATGTGCAGCCAGCCGGCCATTTCGATCGCGCCGCAGAAGGTGATCTCGCCGTCGCCCTGGCTGAAATGCAGATCGCCCATCGAGAGACCGCCGCCCGGCACATAGACCGGGAAGTAGATCTTCGAGCCGCGCGACAAATCCTTGATGTCGCAATTGCCGCCATGCTCGCGCGGCGGCACGGTGCGGGCGCCCTCGGCGGCAATCTTGGCCTTGATATCGCCCTTGGCCTGACCGGCATGCGTGGTCGGCGCGAAGGGCGGGTTGGCGAGGCCCGGTACGCGGGTCGGATTGGTCGCGATCAACTCGGCTTCACGCGCATTCCAGGTCGCCAGCATTTTCGGATCGGGCAGGCAGCCGATCAGGCCGGGATGAATGAGGCCGGCAAAGTTGACGCCGGGGATGTGGCGCGACGACGTATAGAGGCCCTTGATGTCCCAGATCGATTTCTGCGCCAGCGGGAAGTGATCAGTCAGGAAGCCGCCGCCGTTTTTCTTGGAGAAGAAGCCGTTGAAACCCCACAGGCTTTCCTTCAGCGGCCCGACGTCGAGCAGATCGACCACCAGCAAATCGCCGGGCTCGGCGCCCTTGACGCCGATCGGGCCGGACAGGAAATGCACGATCGACAGATCGATGTCGCGCACGTCGTCGGCGGAATCATTGTTCTTGATGAAGCCGCCGGTCCAGTCGACGGTCTCGATAATGAAGTCGTCGCCTGGGCTGACCCATTCGACGATCGGGATCTCGGGGTGCCAGCGGTTGTGAATCTTGTCGTTTTCGTAGGCCGACTTCGAAAGATCGACCTTGATCAGTGTATCTGGCATTGCAGGCTCCCCTTTTCTACAGACTTCAGGCTACGGTTCAGACGGACAGATATTTCGAGATCTGCGCGGCATCGACATCGTCGCGCGGATCGTCGCGGACGATCTCGCCGTTTTCGATGACGAGCACGCGGTCGGCGACATCAAGCGCAAAACTCAGCACCTGTTCGGAGACCACGATTGACAGGCCGCGCTCGTCGCGGATGCGCTTTAAGGTGCGCGCCATGTCCTTGATGATCGACGGCTGGATGCCTTCGGTCGGCTCGTCCAGCAGCAGCACCTTCGGCTTGGTCGCCAGCGCGCGGGCAATCGCGAGTTGCTGCTGCTGTCCGCCGGAGAGGTTGCCGCCACGGCGGTCCTTCATTTCCAGCAGCACCGGAAACAGCTCGTAGATATCTTCCGGCACGTTCCGCTCGCCGGACACGACCAGACCGGTCTCGATGTTCTCCTTTACCGTCATGGTGGAGAAGATCATGCGGCCCTGCGGAACGTAAGCCAGACCCCTGGCGACGCGTTCATAGCTGTGCAGCTTGCTGAGCTCGGTGCCTTGCATGGTCACCGAACCGCTCTTGGCCGGCAGGATGCCCATCAGCGATTTCATCAGCGTGGTCTTGCCCATGCCGTTGCGGCCCATGATCGCAACGATTTCGTTGGGAGCGACCGACACGTTGAGCCCGTGCAGCACCTCGCTCTGGCCGTAGGCGACATGCAGATCCGAAATTGCCAGCATCGACAGGAGCTCCTTGTTCCTTGCGCTTGATCTAGTCCGGAAACCGGACGCCACTTTCCGGGATCATGCGCTAATGGCCCAGATAGACTTCGATGACCTTCGGATCATTCTTGACGTGCTCCATGGTGCCTTCCGACAGGATCCGGCCCTGGTGCAGCACCGTGACCTTGTGGGCGATATCCTCGACGAACTTCATGTCGTGCTCGATCACCAGCACCGAGCGACCCTTGATGATGCGGTTGAGTAGTTCGGCGGTCTTGGCCCGCTCGCTGACGCTCATGCCGGCTACCGGCTCGTCGAGCATCAAGAGGTCCGGGTCCTGGATCAGCAGCATGCCGATCTCGAGCCATTGTTTCTGGCCGTGGCTGAGTTCATCGGCATAGGTGTCGAGGCGATCCTTCAGGAAGATCATCTCGGCAACTTCCTCGACGCGGTCGCGCACCGCGGCGTCGCGCTGGAAAGCGAGCGAGCCGAACACGGTGCGGCCGCGCGGGTAGGAAATCTCCAGATTCTCGAACACCGTGAGATCGACGAATACCGACGGCGTCTGGAACTTGCGGCCGACGCCGGTCTGCACGATCTGGTTCTCCTTCATCCGGGTCAGTTCCTGACCACGAAACTGGATCGAACCCGACGTCGCCTTGGTCTTGCCGCAGATCAGATCGAGCACCGTGGTCTTGCCTGCGCCGTTGGGGCCGATGATGACCCGGATCTCGTTCTCCTCGACATAGAAGGAGAGATCGTTGACCGCCTTGAAGCCGTCAAAGGACACCGTCAGCGCCTCGACCGCGAGCAGGAATTCCTTAGGCTGGTGACCGATGAGCATGATCTATCTCCTCATTCCGCCAATGTGGCATCGGCAACCGGGGTGACCGATGAGCATGACCTAGTTCCTCATTCTGCCAGTGCGGCATCGGCAACCGGGATGACCGATAAGCATGATGATTTCCTCATTCCGCCGGGGCGCCGTCGGCGACCGAACCGTCGGTCCATGCCTTGGCGGGTTTTGGCTTGCGCCACGTCAGCAGCCGATCGATGCGAGGCTGAACGTAGTCCGCCCAGATCCCGGACAGGCCGTTCGGGAACGCCAGCACCACCGCGATGAACAGTCCGCCGAGGCCGAACAGCCAGAGTTGCGGGAATGATTCCGAAAGGCCGGTCTTGGCGACGTTCACCAGCAGCGAACCCCACACCGCGCCGAAGATCGACATCCGTCCGCCGACCGCCGTGTAGATCACCATCTCGATCGACGGTACGATGCCGACAAAGGACGGCGACATGAAACCGACATTGAGCGCGAACATGGCGCCGCCGATCGCGGCGAAGATCGCCGCCATGCAGAAGGCAAAGATCTTGAAGTTGGCGACGCTGTAGCCGGAGAAGCGGACGCGGTCTTCCTGTTCGCGCATCGCTACCAGGATGCGACCGAGCTTGGTCAGACGGATGAACTGCGCGAGCAGGATGCAGCCGAACAGCAGGAACACTTCGAAGAAGTAGAGCATGACCTTGGCATGATCCGGCCGGATGTCCCATCCCTTCAGGGTACGCAGATCGGTCATGCCGTTGATGCCGCCGGTATAGCCCTGCTGCCCGACGATCAGAATGGTCAGGATGGCTGCAACGGCTTGCGTGATGATCGCGAAATAGGTACCGCCGACGCGGCGCTTGAACATCGCGGTGCCGATGATCAGGGCGAACAGGCCGGGCACCAGGATGATGGCGAGAATGGTAAGGGTGAGACTGTGGAACGGCTGCCAGAACAGGGGCAGCGAGGTGATCTGATTCCAGTCCATGAAATCGGGAATGCCGGGGGTGGACTGGATCTTGGTGTTTTCGACGCTGGAGGCTTCCAGCTTGAGGAACATCGCCATGCAGTAGCCGCCGAGGCCGAAGAACACCCCCTGCCCCAGGCTCAGAATGCCGCCATAGCCCCAGCAGAGCACCAGCCCGATCCCGACGAAGGCGTAGGTCAGGTATTTGGCGACCAGGTTGAGGCGAAACACATCCAGCGACAGCGGCAGGATCACGAACAGCAGGGCGGCCAGAGCAACGAAACCGATGAGCTCGGATCGATTGAAAAAGCGTGAGTTGATGATCATAACCGTGCCTGCTTTTTGTTATTTGCGGACCTTGAGGGCGAACAACCCCTGCGGCCGCAGCATCAGAATTCCGACAATGGCGAGCAGCGTCAGCACCTTCGCCATCGACCCCGACATGAAGAATTCGAGCGTCGACTGCGTCTGCGAGATCGAGAAGGCCGATGCGATGGTGCCGATCAGGCTGGCGGCGCCGCCGAACACGACCACGAGGAAGGTATCGACGATGTAGAGCTGGCCGGAGGTCGGCCCAGTCGAGCCGATCATGGTAAAGGCGCTGCCGGCGACGCCGGCGATGCCGCAACCGAGACCGAAGGTGTAGCGGTCGACCTTCTCGGTGTTGATGCCGACCGCGCCGGCCATGATGCGGTTCTGCACGACGGCGCGGACCTGGCGCCCCCAGCGCGACTTGTACATGATCCAGGCCACCGCGACCGTGATCATCACGGTAAGACACATGACGAAGATGCCGTTGATCGGGACTTCGATGGTGTCGGTGATCTGCTTGGAGCCGAGCATCCACTGCGGCAGCTCGACGCCGACTTCGCGCGCGCCGAATACCGAGCGATAGGTCTGCTGCAGGATGAGGCTGAGGCCCCAGGTCGCCAGCAGCGTATCCAGCGGGCGCTTGTAAAGGTGGCGTATCAGCCCCCATTCGACCAGCATGCCGAGCGCGCCGGAGGCTATGAAAGCGAGCACCATGGCGAGAAAGAAGTAGCCGGGAAACAGCGCCGGCAGGTAGTGCTGAAAGGCACTGGAGGTGAGCCAGGTAACGTAGGCGCCGAGGATCATGAACTCGCCATGGGCCATGTTGATGACGCCCATCTGGCCGAAGATGATGGCAAGCCCAAGCGCCATCAGCACATAGACGGAAAACAGGATCAGGCCCGCAAAGCCCTGCATGACGAAAATGGAGCCCAGATCGCCAATCGAGTAGTCGCCGAACATCGATGCTTCTCCGTCAGGGAAGTCCCGCGTCGCGAGCAGGTTCGCGACGCGGGGGTGTTGGGCGCGGATTGACGGTCCACGCCAGGGAGACTCGTGAGAGAGACTCTTGGGGAATCGCGGGAGGTGTCCGCGAGCCTTTATTGATAGCCCTTGGGGAACGGATCCGGCTGGATCAGGTCAGCGGTCTCGAACACCATGTCGAACTGTCCGTCCAGCTTGGCCTTGCCGACGCGGGTCTTCGACCACAGATGGTGGTTTTCGTGGATCCGGACATAGCCTTCCGGCGCACCCTTGAACTCGATGCCGGGCGAAGCCGCCGCGACCTTGTCGACGTCGAAGGAACCGGCCTTCTCGACCGTCGCTTTCCACAGCCACGGACCGAGATAAGCAGCCTGCGTCACGTCGCCGATGACCGTCTTGTCGCCCCACATCTTCTTGAACGCGGCAACGAACTTTTCGTTGTTCTCGTTCTTCAGCGACTGGAAGTACTTCATGCAGGCGTAGGCGCCGGCGATGTTCTCGCCGCCGATGCCGTCGATCTCGTCCTCGGTCACCGAGATGGTCAGAAGGGTCTGCTTCGACAGGTCGATGCCGGCAGCCTTGAGTTGCTTGTAGAACGCGACGTTCGAACCGCCGACGACGTCGGTAAAGATCACGTCGGGCTTGGTCAGCTTAAGTTTGTTGATGACAGAGTTGAACTGAGTGTGGCCGAGCGGGAAGTATTCCTCGCCGACGACCTTCAGCTTCAGGAAGTTCTCGATGTGCTTGCGCGCGATCTTGTTCGAGGTTCGCGGCCAGATGTAGTCGGAGCCGATGAAGTAGAACGATTTGGCATTCTTCTCCTTGGTGATCCAGTCGATGCCGGCGAGAATTTGCTGGGTCGCTTCCTGCCCGGTGTAGATCACGTTCTTGGACTGCTCGAGCCCTTCATAGAAGGTCGGGTAATAGAGCATGCCATTGTACTGCTCCATCACCGGCAGCACCGCCTTGCGCGACGCCGAGGTCCAGCAGCCCATGATCGAGGCCACCTTGTCGTTGACCAGCAACTTCTTGGCCTTCTCCGCAAAAGTCGGCCAGTCGCTGGCGCCGTCTTCCTGGATGATCTTGATCTTGCGGCTAAGCACACCGCCCATGGCGTTGATCTGCTCGATGGCGAGCTTTTCGGCCTGAATCGAACCGGTTTCGGAGATCGCCATCGTGCCGGTGGCGGAATGCAGGATGCCGACCGTCACTTCGGTGTCGGTAACGGCCAATCCCGTGGTGTTGACCGCCGCAGTCGGCGGCCCGGCGCCGAATGCTAAGCGCGGCAGCAGCGCCATCGCCGGCAAGGCTGCCGCTCCCATCAGCAGTTTACGTCGCAGCGGGGACTGCAGGCCCCGTTTGATTTCGTCTGACATCAGCACCCCATTTTGTTCGAGAACGCACTTGTTGGTGAGGCAAGGATGCTCAATTTTGTGCACTGCACAGATACGCAAGATTGCGTATACTGCACCGCAAAATAGCGACGTAGGTTTTGGTACGGAGTTTGCGGTACGCAATTTGCAGACGATTGATGAGCCCCGAAGGCTCGGTCGTCAGCGGTCAGGAGCAACAAAGTGGCAGGGCGGCAGCGGATTGACCGCGTCAGACGCCAATATAATCAGTGGGTTGCCAACCAGACGCTGGAAGACTACGCGCTGCGATTCACCGCCAAGAGCGCGCGGCGATGGTCCGCCGCCCGCGTCGCCAACACGGCACTCGGCGCCATCTCCTTCCTCGCGCTGGAAGCAATCGGCGGCACCATTACGCTGAACTACGGCGTCACCAATGCGGTCGCCGCCATTCTGGTCGTCAGCGTCGTCATCTTCCTTTGCGGACTGCCGATTGCCTATCACGCCGCCAAATGCGGCATCGACATCGACCTGCTGACCCGCGGGGCCGGTTTCGGTTATATCGGATCGACTATCACATCGCTGATCTATGCCTCCTTCACCTTCATCTTTTTCGCGCTCGAGGCGGTCATTCTCGCCAGCGCACTGGAGATGTGCTTCGGCATCCCGCGCCCGATCGGCTATCTCATCAGCGCCGTCGTCATCATTCCCCTGGTGACGTACGGCATCACTTTGATCAGCCGCTTCCAACTGTGGACGCAGCCGATCTGGATCATCCTGCACATCCTCCCCTTTGTCGCGATCGCCTACGCCAACCCGCAGTCGTTCACGGAGTGGCGGAAATTCTCCGGCGAGCATGGCGACGCCGCCGGGAACCTCGATCTGCTGTTGTTCGGCACCGCCGCCTCGGTGGTGTTTTCGCTGGTGGCGCAGATCGGCGAACAGGTCGACTTCCTGCGGTTTCTGCCGCGCGACCGTCGGACCTCGCGGACGTCGTGGTGGATCGCGATGCTCAGCGCCGGCCCCGGCTGGATCATCTTCGGCGCGCTCAAACTGCTGCTGGGTTCGTTCCTCGCCTATTTCGCGCTCAGCCACGGCGTTTCCACCGAGCATGCCGCCGAGCCCGCGCATATGTATCTCGAGGGGTTCCGTTATGTGCTGTCGCAGCCCGATCTGGTGCTCGCGCTGACCGGCACCTTCGTCATTCTCTCGCAGATCAAGATCAACGTCACCAACGCCTATGCCGGCTCGATCGCCTGGTCGAATTTCTTCTCGCGGCTGACCCACAGCCATCCCGGCCGCGTGGTCTGGCTCGTCTTCAACGTGCTGGTCGCGCTGCTGCTGATGGAAATCGGCGTCTACAAGGCGCTGGAGCAGACGCTGGCGCTTTATTCCAACGTCGCCATCGCCTGGGTCGGCGCGCTGGTCGCTGATCTCGTCGTCAACAAGCCGCTCGGCTTGCGTCCGCAGCACATCGAGTTCAAGCGCGCGCATCTCTACGACATCAATCCGGTCGGCGTCGGCGCGATGACGATCGCGACCATCGTTTCCATCAGTACGTTCTACGGCCTGTTCGGGCCGACGCCGAAGGCGCTGTCGCCTTTCGTCGCGCTAGCGGTCGCCTTTGTCACCGCGCCGCTGATCGCCTGGGCGACCGACGGCAAGTATTACATCGCGCGCAAGCCGAAGCGGAGCTGGCAGAACCTCGAAGCCATCCAGTGCTGCATCTGCGAGCATTCGTTCGAACCCGAGGACATGGCGTCCTGCCCGGCCTATGCCGGCCCGATCTGCTCGCTGTGCTGTTCGCTGGACGCGCGCTGCCACGATCTCTGCAAACCGCATGCGCGGATTCAGGCGCAGGTCTCCGAGGCGCTGGGCAAGGTGCTGCCCGAGCCGATCTATGCCCGGATCAACTCCCAGGTTGGGCACTATCTCGGCGTGTTCGCGGTTTCCGCAGGACTGGTCGGGTTGACGCTTGCGCTGATTTACCTGCAGACGTCTGCCACGATTCCCCTCGACGACCTCCAGCTATCCGATGTGCTCTGGAAGGTGTTCTTCGCGCTCACGATCATCATCGGCGTGGTGGCCTGGCTGTTCGTGCTGGCGCAGCAAAGCCGCCGCGCGGCGGAAGCGGAAACCCGACGGCAGACCACATTGCTGATTCAGGAAATCGACGCGCACAAGCGTACTGATGCCGAGTTGCAGCGTGCCAAGGAAGTCGCCGAATCCGCCAATCTGGCCAAGAGCCGCTACGTGGTCGGGTTGAGCCACGAGCTGCGCTCGCCCCTCAACGCCATCAGCGGCTATGCTCAGTTGCTGGAACAGGACTCCAGCCTCAACACAAAACCGCGCGATCAGGTGCGCGTGGTCCGCCGCAGCGCCGATCATTTGTCGGGGCTGATCGACGGTATTCTGGACATCTCCAAGATCGAAGCCGGCCGGCTGTACCTGTCGCGCGACGAAGTGCGGTTGAGCGATTTCCTCGATCAGCTGGTCGGGATGTTCCGCCTGCAAGCCACCGCCAAGGGTATCGATTTTGTTTTCAAGCGGCCGGCGGTGCTGCCGGTCGTGGTCTTTGCCGACGAGAAGCGGTTGCGCCAGATCCTGATCAATCTATTGGCGAACGCCATCAAGTTCACGCAGGCCGGCAGCGTGCTGTTCGTGGTGCATTACCGCAGTCCGGTGGCGGAGTTCGAGGTGATCGACACCGGCCCGGGCATACGGGCCGACGACCTCGAACGCATCTTCGCGCCGTTCGAACGCGGCGCGCTCGGCATCTCCCAGCCACAGACCGGAACCGGTCTTGGCCTGACCATCAGCCGGCTGCTTGCCGGCGTCATGGGCGGCGACATCAAGGTCACCAGCACGGTCGGGACCGGCAGCAACTTCCGCATGAAGATCCTGCTTTCGGAAGTCACCAACCCGACGCGGATTGCGCCGGTCGGGGCGCCGATCTTCGGCTATCACGGCCCGCGCAAAACGATCCTGATCACCGACGACGATCCAACCCATCGCGACCTCCTGCGCGAGGTCTTGACGCCGCTCGGCTTCATCCTGCTCAGCGCGCCCGATGGCCCCGGCTGTCTGGAGTTAGCGCAGCATTGCCGGCCCGATCTGTTTCTGCTCGACATCTCGATGGCCGGCATGGACGGCTGGACCGTCGCGGAAACCCTGCGCAAGACCGGCCATCATCAAGCGCGCATCCTGATGGTGTCGGCGAGCGCGCTGGAGGCACATGGCGCGCCGCTGGCGCAGCCCTTCCACGACGGCTATCTGATGAAGCCGATTGATATTCCGCGGCTGCTGGAAACCATTCGCCAACTACTCAAGCTCGACTGGGAATATGAGGTCGACCAGATCGCCGTTCCGAACTGGAAGCCCGAGACCGGTTCGCGGCCATCGGTGAAGCACGTCGAGGAACTCATTGGACTCGGGCAATTGGGTTACATCCGCGCCATCCAGGTCAAGCTCGACGAGATCGGCAACGATCATCCGGAACATGCCGATTTCGTCGCGCAAATGCGTTCACTGATCGACCGCTTCGATCTCGATCAATATATGGCGACCCTGAAGACGCTGCACAGCTATGATCATTGAGCAAAAAAAGCGCGACGTCGCCCTCGTCGTCGACGATTCCCCGGAAACCCTGCGGCTGCTCACCGACGCGCTCGACGGCGCGGGCATGACGGTCATGGTCGCGCTCGACGGCGCCTCGGCGATGCGGATCGTCGATCAGATCACGCCTGACATCGTGCTGCTCGACGCGGTCATGCCGGGCATGGACGGCTTTGAGACCTGCAGACGGCTGAAGCGCGATGCGGGCCTCGTCAACGTTCCCATCATCTTCATGACGGGCCTGGCTGAAACCGAGCACATCGTCCGCGGCCTGGAGGCCGGCGGCGTGGACTACGTGACAAAGCCGATCGCCATCGAGGAGATGCTGGCGCGAATTCGCGTTCACCTGGCCAACGCGCGGATGACCCAGAGCGCCCGGGCGGCGCTCGATGTGTCCGGCCGCTATCTGCTCGCGGTGAACAGCACCGGCAAGATCATGTGGGCGACGCCGCAGGCGCAGAAGCTATTGTCCGATACGCTTCGCGCCGACACCGACGACGATTTCGTGTTGCCGGATCCGGTGCCGCAATGGCTGGAACAGGTGCAGAGCGGCAAAGCCGGGTCGAAGGCGTCGGTGATGCCGGCGTTTCCCGGCAACGAACTGCTCAAGCTGCAATATATGGGCAACCTCGGCCCGAACGAATTCCTGCTGCGGCTCGCCAAGGATACCGGGGCCGACACGCCGGCGGAATTTTCCCGAGAGCTGGGCCTCACCACGCGCGAAGGCGAGGTGCTGTCATGGCTCTCCAAGGGCAAGACCAATCGCGACATCGCGCAGATCCTGGGCCTCTCACCCCGCACCGTCGACAAGCATCTAGAGCAGATTTATTCGAAGCTCGGCGTCGAGAACCGCACTGCTGCCGCGGCGATCGCGGTTAGGACCGGAAATCTGAAGCAGTGAGAGGATGGAGCCCTGCCGATAGGTCCAGTGTCGGGACGCCGTCGCCTCGTCATAGAACGCATATTGCGGCTCGCCCCCACGTGACGGACGAACGCAAGCGTCGTCTGATTCTCGCTGCGCGACGCATAGCGAAGGTCAACCCCGGAACCAAGCGCGTGGTCGGCAATGATGCGTCCGAAAAGATCGGTCGAAATGCCGCCCACGAACCCCGCCGGCGCGCCGAGGCGAGCCATGCCGGCGGTGTTGAGACAGGAGCCACCGGCAACCGGAACGCTCGCATCGCGTCCGTCAGTGGATGTGACGGGAAGGAAATCAACCAACGCACCTCCGCAAGTCAGCAGCATGGCTCAGCTTTTCGTTTCAAACCCGGCGATCGATGACGTCCCCTGCATGGTCGCGCGGCTCTCCCGATCGAAGGTTCGCATTAGTCCATGAACCTTTCGCTTGCTGCGATGGAAGTCCGTCATTTCGGACGCGGTCGGCTCGCTCAGCCGGCCGATCGCCGACATCGCGGCCATGGCCTCACCGATCGATCCGCGGGATTTGGCCGCCACCGCGCCCAGCATGGCCGCACCCAGCAGGACGGGCTCCGGTGTTTCCGGCACGGCAACGGCCAGGCCCGTCGTATCCGCCATGATCTGGCGGACCAGCGGGCTTCGTCCCGCGCCGCCGCTGATCACCATCATGTCGCTGTCGACGCCGAGCGCCCGAAAAGCATCGACCACATCCGCCAAGCCATAGGCAAGGCCGCAGAGCCCAGCCACGAACAGCCGCTCCATCGAACCAATATCGGCGTCGAGATCCATCCCGGCAACGACCGCGCGGGAATAAGGATCGGCGAAGGGTGACCGGTTGCAGAGAAATTCGGGCAGAACGTGGATGTCACGGGCGAACATTGCCGCCTCGCCCAAGCTTGCCACGCGCGAGACGACGCGCCGTTCGAGAAATTCCGGGATCTCCATGCCGACCGCACGCGCCGCTGCAATGGCCTCGCCATGGGCAGGATGCGACTTGACGAGTTGATCGATCGCCGCTCCTACAGCGGACTGTCCGCCCTCGTTGAGCCAGAAGTCCGGCACCATCCCCGAATAATAGGGGACACCTCACGCTACGGCGTCAAGATCGTGATGTCCGGCCCGCTCGTTTCCGACGATGGTCAGACCATGATCGGGAGCCTGTTCCTGATCGAGGCGCCGAGCCACGCCGAAGTCGAAGCCTTCAACGGCGCCGATCCCTTTGCCGCGGCGAGCATCTGGGAGAAGGTGTCGATCACCGGATTCAGTCGTCGCCAGGGTTGAGCGCGAGCGGATCGAACTGGACGATGCAGCTGGTGTTGGCTGGGAAAGTGCCGGCAATCCTCCTTTGTCCACCTGCACGACCTTGGCCCGACCGTTTACCCGAATTTGAGGACGCCTGCACAGCGAAACGCAAGGCGGACTTTGGCTACGCCGTTTTTGCCGTCCTGCGGCGAGTTGTCGAACGCATCGCATACCGATCAACGGTCGCTTCGAACCAGGAATAGTCGTTCATCCGTCGTGTATACAACCCACCGGCTACCGCGCCCAAAGCTACGCTTTCTCTCGCCGGTTCGTCGTGACGGCCTTCCCAGCCCCTCCCGGCACGAACCCGTGCAGGAACAATTCGACCGCCATATCAGCGAACTCCTGCGGACCGATCCCACCCTTGGGGTCGTACCAGGTGTAGGTGTAGTTGATGATGCCGAACAGGATCATCGTGTAGATCTTCTTGGTGCGCCTGACGATCCTCCCCTCGGCGTCGAGCCTGACCAGCAGATCGGTGACGATATCGACCAGCTGCCGCTCGAGATCCTTGATGGCCTGCTGTTCGTCCTCGTTCAGGAACGAGAGATCGTGAATCAGTACGCGCTGCTCATGCGGCGATTTGGCGTTGACCTCGACGATGGCGCGAATGACGTTTTGAAACTGCGTCAGCGTCGGACCGCCGGCGGCAACGGCGGTTTCGACATGCTGGATCATTTCCCGGATATGCGCGTCCAGGATCGCGAATAGGATCGCTTCCTTGGAGTCGAAATAATGATAGAGCGCGCCGCGCGACAGCTTGCAGGCATCGGCAAGGTCGGCGATCGAGGCGCGCATATAGCCCTGCGCCGAAAACAGCCGGGCGGCATTGGTTAAAATGCCGAGATGGATGCCGTTGTAGTTCTCAGAGCGTGTTCGCGCCATCGGATATTGTCCGCTTCCATTCAGCTTTAGCTCGTATTCCCAAGGACATGCTTAGCTGATTCAGCAGCCCTTTTTCACATCTCGATGCATCGGCCGGGCCTGCAAGGGCCTGCGGCCGATCGACCACATCCCCCTTATCGCAAAAAATTATTTGAACGGCCAGTCGGATTATAATAGAATGATCCAAATCAAGGACAGCCCGGATCAAACCGTGCAGTGGTTTTGGGAGGTGGAATGACGGTCGTTCGGGCGAATGCTGTCGTGATCGGGGCTGGTGCCGGCGGGCTTTGCGCCGCGGCTCGCCTTTCCCATGCCGGGCTTCATACAATCGTCGTCGATGACAAGGATCGGATCGGCGGGCGGGCTTCGACCGAACAGATCGACGGCTTCACAGTCAATATTGGCGCTATTGCCCTCGAACTCGGCGGGGTATTCGAGGAGACCTTTAATACCGTCGGTGCGCCACTCGATATCCGCACCCCCGAGCCCGCCAGTTCCTTCTTCATCGACGGCAAGCTGATCGATGTCGGACGCGGCGGCTGGTCGCTGCTGCTGGGGCAATTGACAAAACAGGCCTCGCGCATTCTGGAGAAATTCGCCGACGCCCGCTCCGGCAACCTTCCGGACGGTCGCCAATCGACCGAGGACTGGCTCAAGACCTACACCAGCAACGCCTCGGTGCACGCGATCTTTCGCAATCTTTGCGCGGCGATCTTCGCCTGCAATGCAGCCGAACTGCCAGCGCGCTCCTTCCTGACCTATTTCACCAGCAAGGGCGCTTTCAAGCGCTTTGGCTTCTGCCCGCAGGGCACGATCGGCGTCTGGAACGCACTCGGAACTGCGATCAAGCGCAATGGCGATATCTGGCTGTCGACCCCGGCGGTGCAGATCCATACGGCCGACGGCCGCGTTGAAGGCGTCACGGTTGTTCGCGGCGGTCAAAGGGTGCGGATCGAGACCGATCTCGTCATCAGCAATGCCGGCCCCAAGGCCACCGTGGCGCTCGGTGGCGAGGCCGCCTTCCCGCCCGCCTATGTCCAGCAGGTGCGCAGCGGCTTAAGGCCCGCCGCCAATATCGTCATCAATATCGCAAGCCAGGAGCCGCTGATCTCCCATCCCGGTATCGTGACCTTCGGCAAGACCCGTCGTCTCTGCAACATGGCCAATCTCACCGCGACCTGCCCCGAACTCGCGCCTTCCGGCTGGCATCTCTACGTCGCCTACGCCGTGCCAATCCCGGCGCTCGGTGATTTCGATTCCGAGGCCGAAGTCGAGCTGGCGCTGATGGATTTGCGCGAGCAATTCCCGAATTTTGCGCAGGCCAAAATCCTTTCGATCCGCGTCATGCGCGACGATTGGCCGGCCCAGCGCAGCTGCGCCGGATACGATCTGCCGCGCGAGACCGGCATTGACGGCCTGTGGTGCGTCGGCGACGCCGTCAAGCAATATGGCAATGGCGGCACGCAAGCCTGCGCCGAGACCGCAAAAATCGTCACCGATGCGATCCTGGCGCAACGGCCGCGCCTGCCACAATCGAGTCGGATGTGAGCGCGATGCCAACGACGAGTCCGGAAAAAGTTGATCTTGGGGGCGTTCACGCAGCACCCGATCCATCATGTCTGCTCGAATTCCGCAACGTCCGCATCGTCTACGACAACGCCATCGAGGCGATCCGCGACGCCAGCATTGCCGTTCCCGAAGGCGGCATCGTCGCCCTGCTCGGCTCCAATGGCGCCGGCAAGTCGACCTTGCTGAAGGCGATGTCGGGGATCCTCTACACCGAGGAAGGCGTGATCGAGAACGGCGCCATCCGATTCCGTAGCGAGGAAGTGCATCGTCTGCCGCCCGATGAACTTGTCCGACGCGGCATCGTTCAGGTACCGGAGGGTCGCCGGGTGTTTCCGGCGTTGACCATCGACGAAAACCTGCAGATGGGCGGCTACACCAGGACGACAGCCGAAGCACGCGAGCGGCGCGAGAACGTGTTCGCGCTGTTCCCGCGCCTGTACGAACGGCGCGACCAGATCGCGGGCTACATGTCCGGCGGCGAGCAGCAGATGCTGGCGATCGGCCGCGCCTTGATGACCGATCCCGTGCTGCTCGCGCTCGATGAGCCCTCGCTTGGGCTGGCGCCGCTGATCATCGACCGCATCTATGAGGTGATCGCCAAACTGCGCGACGAGATGAAGATGACAGTGCTGCTGGTCGAGCAGAACGCGCAGCGCGCGCTCGATATCGCCGACTACGCCTATATCCTGGAGACTGGCCGCGTCGTGCTCGACGGCACGGCGCAGAAGCTGGCGTCGAACGAGGACGTGCAGGAGTTCTATCTCGGCGTCTCCAATTCGGGGCGCAAGAGCCTCCGCGACGTCAAGCATTACAAGCGGCGCAAACGGTGGCTGTCGTGACCTCCCTGCTCAGTGTCAAAAACCTCAGCAAGCGTTTTGGCGGTCTGCAAGCGGTTGCCGATGTCAGTCTCGACGTGACATCAGGCGAAATCTGCAGCGTGATCGGCCCGAACGGTGCCGGCAAGACCACGCTGTTCAACATGATCTCCGGCGTGCTGCGGCCGAGCGGCGGCCACATCCTGTTCGACGGCGTCGATCTTGCGACCGTCTCGCCGTCGCGCTTCGCCGCGATCGGGATCGGCCGCACCTTTCAGAACCTTGCGCTGTTCAAGCACGGCACCGTGGTCGAGAACATCCTGACCGGCCGTCACACCCATCTGCGCTCCAACGTGCTCGATGCCGTGTTCTTCCTCGGCCGCACCCGGCGCGAGGAGATCGAAGCTCGGCAGCGGGTCGAGCACATCGTTGAATTCCTCGAAATCGAGCACATCCGCGACGCCATTGTCGGCACGCTGTCCTACGGCCAGCAGAAACGTGTCGAACTGGCGCGGGCGCTGGCCTGCGAGCCGAAACTGCTGCTGCTCGACGAAATGGTCTCGGGCATGAACCAGGAGGAGACCGAGGACATCGCGCGCTTTGTGCTCGATATCCGCGACGATCTCGGCATCACCGTGTTGATGATCGAGCACGAGATGCGGATCGTGATGGATATTTCCGACCGGGTGCATGTGCTGAATTTCGGACGCAAGATCGCCGAAGGTACGCCCGCCGAAGTGCGGCGCGATCCGGCGGTGACCGAGGCCTATCTCGGCGGGCATCGCGCGGAAGCCGCAGCACAGGCGGGCGCGTGATGTCTGTGATCGAAACCCTGCGAACCGAGCACTCCGCGACGCCATCAGATGCAGCGCGAACGTCGTCCGCGCACGACGCCGGCTCGTTGCGGACTGCGCTGAAGTCCGCCTCGATCACCATTCCGCAATTGCTGCGCCAGCGCGCCGCGATGCATGGCGCCCAGCTCGCGCTGCGCGAAAAGGAATACGGCATCTGGAATCCCTATTCCTGGAACCATTATTACGAGACCGCGCGTTCGGTGGCCCTCGGGCTGCTCGCGCTCGGGATCAAGCCGGGCGACCGCGTCGCGATCGCCGGCGAGAACACGCCGGAATGGTTTTACGCCGATCTCGGCGTCCAGATGATCGGCGCGGTCGCGGTCGGAATCTATCCGACCAATCCGTGGGTCGAGCTGCAATACATCGTCCGTCACTCAGGTGCGCGGGTGGTCATTACGGGTGATCAGGAACAGACCGACAAGGTGCTGGACGCGCTGGCCAACAATGACGGCCTGCCGGCGCTCGAAGCCGTGGTTTGTGTTGACATGAAGGGCCTCCGGCAATACCGGCAATCGCAGCTGATGTCGTTCGAAGCCCTGTGCCAGCGCGGCCGGGCTTATGCGCTGGAAAACTCCGACGCCAATGCGGTGCTCGATCGCCTGATTTCGCAGGCCTCGCCCGACGACGTCTCCATCCTGGTCTATACGTCGGGCACGACAGGCCCGCCCAAGGGCGCGATGCTGACGCACCGCAATCTGGTCTATGCCGCCTACATCTACGCCGAAGCCGTCGGGATATCAGACAAGCCGTTCGAGGCGGTGAGCTACCTACCGCTGTGCCATGTGGCCGAGCGTTGCTATGGCGAGGTGACACATCTGGTGCTCGGCGGCGCCGTCAGCTTTGCGGAATCGATCGACACCGTCGCACTCAATATCCGCGAGATCGCGCCGACGTTCTTTGTGGGCGTTCCCCGCATTTACGAAAAGCTGCAGCAGGGCTTTCTGTTCCGGCTCGGCGAGAGCGGCCGGCTGCGCCAGCGCTTTGTCAAAGCCTGCCTGGCTTGGGGTCGCAAACTGTCGGACCGCCGGCAGGCCGGGACCACTACATGGCTCGATCGCCTCAGCTATGCGCTGCTTTACGTCCTGCTGTTCCGCAACATCCAGCGCCATCTCGGCTTTGCCCGCAGCCGCCATCGTCTGTGCGCCGGCGCGTCGATCTCGCCGGAGACGCTACGCTTCTTCGACATCGTCGGCCGCCCGGTGTCGCAGGGCTATGGACTGACCGAAAGCGGCGGCGTCGCTTTCATCCAGACCGGGAGCCATCACCGGCTTGGCGGCTGCGGCCTGCCCTTGCTTCACACCGAATGGAAACTCGACAGCGACGGCGAAATCCTGTTGCGCAATCCCGGCGTGTTCAAGGGCTATTTCCTCGACGAAAAGGCTTCCACCGCAACGCTCGATTCCAGCGGCTGGCTGCGTACCGGTGATATCGTCGAAGTGATGGACAATGGCGAAATCACTGTGGTCGACCGCAAGAAGGCAATCATCATCACCGCCGGCGGCAAGAACATCGCACCTTCAGAGATCGAGAACGCGCTGAAGGACAGCGAGTTCATCAAGGAAGCGATCGTGGTCGGCGAGGCCAAAAAATATCTCGGCGCCATCATCCAGGTCGATTTCGACAATGTCGGCCGCTGGGCCCGCGACAAGGCGTTGGCCTACACCAACTACAAATCGCTGTCGCAGCTGACAGAGGTGCATGACCTAGTCGAGCGTATCGTCAACGAGACCAACAAGCGCTTCGCCCGCGTCGAGAATATTCGCCGCTTCGCCATCCTGGAGAAAGAACTCGATCATGACGACGGCGAACTCACCGCCACGCAGAAGGTGCGCCGCGCCATGATCGAGAAAAAGTTCGCGCGCGAACTCGCCATCATCTACCAGGCGGAGGTCTGATGCAGTACTTCATGCAGCTCCTGATATCCGGCCTGGCGATCGGCGCCATCTATGGCCTGATCGCGATGGGCTTTGCAGTGATCTACAAGTCAACCGGCTTGGTCAATTTCGCGCAGGGCGAAATGACCATGATCACGGCCTATATCGCCTGGACCATCTCGACCACGGTCAGCGGCAATGTGTTTGTCGTGGCGCTCGGCGCGATCGTTGCCGCCGTCGTGCTCGGCCTCGTCATCGAGCGCGTGGTGATGCGGCCGATGCTGGGCGAACCGGTCTTTGCCACCGTCATGGTGACCATCGGCCTGGCCGTGATCCTTCGCTCGTCGATCAACTTCATCTGGGACGCGTATCCGCATGGCCTGGATGTCGGTTTCGGACGCACAATCGTGCGGATCGGCTCGATCGGCGTGCGGACCGGGCAGATTGCCGTCATCGCCACGCTCCTCCTGCTGCTCGCCGCAATCTGGGCGTTTTTCCGCTACAGCAAGATCGGCGTCGCGATGCGCGCCGTCGCCGCAGATGACCGCACCGCGCTCCTGATGGGTATCAGCGCGACCCGGGTCCATGCGCTGGCCTGGGCCGCCTCGTCCGTCATCGCCGGAATCGGCGGCGTGTTCTTTGCGCTGTCTTATGACCTGTCGCCGGCGATGTTCCAACTCGGGCTGAAGGCGTTTCCGGCCACTATCCTCGGCGGTCTCGACGCCGTGCTTGGATCCGGTCTCGGCGGCCTCCTGATCGGCATCACCGAGAATCTCGCCGGCGGCTATCTCGGCTCCGGCATGAAGGAAGTTGCGGGCTTTGCCATGATCATCGTGGTGCTGATGGTCCGCCCGTTCGGCATCTTCGGCGAACGCGACATCGAGAGGGTTTGAGATGCGGACCGGCGATTTCAAACAGACCTACGACGAACTCGTTACCCTCGTCGACTCCCCGCCGGTGTGGCTGTGGTCGGCGCTACTGGTTGCAGGCCTGGTCGTCACCCCCTTTGTGCTGAACTCCTATGCGCTGTCGTTCCTGATGATCATCCTGATCACGGTGGTCGGCGCATTGGGGCTGAACATCCTGACCGGGTATACCGGCCTGATCTCGCTCGGCCATGTCGGGTTCCTCGTCACCGGCGCCTATGCTTACGCAATCCTGGTTTCCAAATATCACATGCATCCACTGCTCGGTTTCCTCGGCGCCGGCGTGGTGCCGGCGCTCGCCAGCCTCATCGTCGGCGCGCCGTCACTGCGGCTGAAGGGGCTCTATCTCGCGATCACCACCCTCGCCTTCTCCTTCATCATCAACACCGTGATCCTGGAAGCGCGGTGGCTGACCAACGGCGCCCGCGGCATTTCGGTGCAACGGCCGGAGATTTTTGGCCTCAGCTTCGACAGCGACGCCGCGTTCACCTATCTCTGCCTTGGCTTTGCAATTCTCACACTGTTCGCCACGCTCAACATCCGCCGCAGCCGCGTCGGCCGCGCCTTTGTCGCGATCCGCGATAACGACACCGCCGCCCGCGTCATGGGCATCAATCTGCACGCCTACAAGCTGTTCGCCTTCGTCACCTCGGCCTTCATCACCGGCCTCTCGGGCGCGCTGTACGGCATCTATTTGTCGTTCGTCAGCGTCGAAGGCTTTCCGTTCCTGCTCTCGATCGAGGCGCTGGCGATCCTGATCGTCGGCGGGCTCGGCTCGGCGCTCGGCGCCGTACTCGGCACCATCCTGATTGTGCTGTTGCCGGAAGCGACGCGGTTCGCGTTCAGCCTGTTCAGCGCCCAGATGGACGCGATGTTCACGACCGGCGCGCAGGAGCTCAAGAGCATGCTCTACGGCCTCGTCATCATCCTGTTCCTGCGCTTCCAGCCGCGCGGCCTGGTCGGCGCCTGGCACGACATCAGGCGGATGTGGGTGAACTGGCCGCTGCGTTACTAACCGGAAAAAGCAATCGAACAGAGGAGGAAACAATGATCAAATATCTGGCGACCGCGTCGCTGTTGCTCGCGGGTGTGTCTCTCTCGATCGGCGCGGCGCTGGCCGCCGACCCCGGTATCACCGACACCGAAATCGTGATCGGCGACGTCGAACCCCTGACCGGCCCGCCGGCGCTGCTCGGCGTCGCCGCATCGATCGGCCACAAGATCGCGATCGCGGAAGCCAATGCCGCTGGCGGCATCAACGGCCGCAAGATCAAATACGTGCTGGAAGACGACGGCTACGTCACCGCCCGCACCATCCAGGGCGTCAAAAAAGTGACCGACGTCGACAAGGCCTTTGCCCTGCTCGGCATCTCCGGCTCGGGACAGTCCATCGCCGTAATGCCGCTGCTGGAGAAGTCCGGTATCCCCACCGTGATCGATGTAGCGCCGGTCAAATTCCTCTGGGAGCCCCCGCGCAAAAACGTGTTCGTGGTCGGGCAGTCCTATGAGGAAGGCATCATCCATCTCGTCAACTATCTCGCCGAGAAGAACCCCGGCAAGAAATGGGGTCTGATCACGCAGGACGATGACTATGGCATCACCGTGCGCGACGGCTTCGACACCGTGGTCAAGGCCAGGAAACTCAACGTGGTCTACAGCGGCAACTACAAGAAAGGCCAGCAGGACTTCTCGTCCGACATGCTGCAGCTGAAGGATTCCGGCGCCGAGGTGTTTCTCGCCGGCGGCATCATCGGCGAGAACATCGCGATGATGAAGGAGCTGGAAAAGCTCAACATCAAGCCTGTGGTCGGCATCTTCTGGCCCGGACGGGTCGAGCCGGTGCTGAAGCTGATGGGACCGGCCGGCGACGGCATCTACGCGGTCGACTATGTCGAACCGTTCGCAGGCGCTGCCGGCAAGGCCTTCCTCGAGAAAGCCAAGGGTCTGCTTCCGGAAGCCGAGATGAAAGGCATCAACCGCTATTCCATGACCGGTTACGCCGCCGCCAAGGTGCTGATTTCTGCAATCGATCGATGCGGCAAGCAACCGACCTGGGCCTGCACCATCGCCGAGCTGGAGAAGACCAAAAACGTCGAGACCGGCATCATGGCACCGATCAGCTTCGGCCCCGGCGTCCGCTTCTCGAACCAGAAGCTGCAGATCATGCAGTCCGAGTTCTCGACGCTGAGTTTCAAGCCGGTGAATTGAGAGTCGGCAGTGGTGCTTCCCCTCTCCCCTTGTGGGAGCGGGTGGCTTCGCGAAGCGAAGACGGGTGAGGGGTTCTCTCCTCACGGTAAGACTCGAGCTTGAGGATAGAGACCCCTCATCCGACGCGCTTCGCGCGCCACCTTCTCCCACAAGGGGAGAAGGAAGAGGAACACAGCCCGCGTTTCCGATACCGCCTCACATCCTTTTGGCGACTTCTTCCAGCATGACCTCGGTGGCACCGCCGCCGATGGTCAGCACGCGGGCATCGCGCACCATCCGCTCGATCGGGGTACCGCGCATGAAGCCGGTGCCGCCATGCAGTTGCAGGCAGCCATGCACGACCTCGTGCAACACCTCCGGTGACAACGCCTTCACCATCGACACTTCGCGCGGACAGGGCTTGCCGGCTTCGACAAGCTCCGCCGCGTGATAGGCGAGCGCCCGGGCAGCGGCGGCCTTGGTCGCGAGCGAGGCGAGTTTGAGTCGCACTGCCTGCTGGTTCCACAAGTGGCCGCCGAATGCCTGGCGGCTCTTCACATAGTTGGTGGTGAGTTCGATGGCCTTGGCGGACTCGCCGGCGCAGATGCCGCCGATGCAGATGCGCTCGTTCTCGAACGTTTCCATGATCCCGTAGAAGCCGCGGTTCTCCTCGCCCAGCAGATTAGCGGCGGGGATCCGAACATCCTGGAACGCGATCTCAGCGGTGTCGGAACAAAGCCAGCCGTGCTTGTCGAGTTTTGTCACGGAGATACCCGGCGTCGTCCGCTCCACAATGAAAAGCGAAATGCCACGGCTGCCCTTGGCGGCGGGATCGGTGCGCGCGGCGACAATCAGGATGTCACCATACACAGCGTTGGTGATGAACATTTTTGAGCCGTTGATCACCCAGCAATCGCCATCGCGGCGGGCCCGCGTCTTCAGCCCGGCAACGTCGGAGCCGGCATCGGGCTCGGTCACCGCGATCGAACAGATCGTCTCGCCCCGGATAATCGCGGGCAGATACTGCTGCTTCTGTTCGGGCGTGCCGCGCAGGGTAATGTGGACGGCCGACATGTCGGTATGAACAAGCACCGACGAGGTGAAGCCGCCGAAGGTCGAGCGCCCGAGCTCCTCCGCCCACACCATCGACGCCAGCGGGCCCATGTCGGTGCCGCCATATTCGGCAGCGTGGCGCATGCCGAGAAAGCCGAGCGCCCCCATGCGGCGATAGATTTCGCGCGGGATCTTGCCGTCGCGCTCCCACTGCTCGCCATACGGCACGACCTCCTTCTCGACAAAGCGGCGGACCTGCTCGCGCAGCATCCGCAACTCCTCGGACAGATGCGGCTGCTCCGAGAAATGGAACTCGCTGTCGGCGTGGCTGCGCGGGTCGGCGGGCCTGATGTTCATGATGGAGCCCTCTCGGCCTTGATATGAAGGTGTTGGTTGAGAAATTGCGCGATCGACGCGATGGCCCGATGCGCCTCAACAAGCTCCGCGCTGAACATCTGGAAGACATGGATCATGCCGTCCCAGACTTCCAGATTGACATCGACACCGGCGGCGCACGCCTTGTCGGCGAGCATGACGGAATCATCGAGCACGGTTTCGCGGTCGCCGACCTGGATCAATAGCGGCGGCAAACCGGCAAGGTCAGCATACAGCGGCGATACCAGGGGATCGCGGGGATCACCCTGTCCGCCCAGATAATTCTTGGCCAGCGCCAGGATCATCGGACGCTGATGGATGGGGTCCGCTTCGGCACGGCTGACGTAACTCGCGCCGGTCGCTGCCAGATCGGTCCATGGCGACATCAGCACTGCCGATACCGGCAGCGGAAGCCCGCGTTCGCGCAAGGTCAGCATCGCGGCGAGCACGAGATTGCCGCCGGCGGAGTCTCCGGCAAAGGCGATACTGGCGGGCTTTAGCCCCTCATCAAGCATCCAGCCATAGGCCGCGAGCGCATCGTCCAGCGCAGCCGGGAAACGATGCTCCGGCGCAAGTCGGTAGTTGATGGCGAGCACCCGGCAGCCGCTGGCAAGTGCGATCTGCGCAATCAGGTCGCGGTGCGAGGCTACCGAGCCGATGCGGAAGCCGCCGCCATGGAAATAGAGAATGGCCCGATCCACGGGCGCATCAGCGGGCGATATCCATTCGCCCTCGACGCCACCGGCAAAGATACGTTCGCAGTTCACGCGTGCGGCGCTGCCTCCGAAGGCCGCATCCCAATCCTCGCGCATTTGGGTCACTGACGTGTCGCGGTTCCAGCCACGGTAAACTGCGCGAATGCGCGCGATCGCAAGATCGATCGGCGCCGTTGTGATATCTTCGCCTGCGCGCGCCATCTCAGCCGCCTATTCCCATGCCGCCGGAGACGCCGATGGTTTCACCGGTGATATAGCCCGCCTGATCGGATGCCAGAAACAATACCGCGGCGGCGATCTCTTCGGGCTCGCCCAAGCGCCGCAACAGGGTGGCATCGGTCATGGCGCGCAAGATCTTGTCGCCGCCCTTGGCGACGGCCGCCTCCAGCATCGGCGTGCGGATCGGCCCCGGCGCGATGGTGTTGGCGGTAATTCCGAAGCGGGCGTTTTCACGCGCAATGCTCTTGGTGAAGGCAATGACGCCGCCCTTGGCGGCGGAATAGACTGCGCCGCCCTTCGAGCCAAGCCGCGCCGCTTCCGAGGTGATGTTGATGACACGCCCGAAACCGGCCGCCTGCATCGCCGGGAGCGCGGCGTGCGTGCATGCAAAGGCCGAGACCAGATTGACCGCGAGCAGCCTTGTCCAATCTTCCGGCGTCGTGTCGGTGAAGAAGGCGTGCTGGTCGACGCCGGCATTGTTGACCACGATATCGAACGGCCCGTGCTGCGCCATGATCGCCTGCACCATAGTGGTATCACCGACATCGAGGCGGGCCGCGGTCGCGCCGAGCTGCCCGGCGAGGTCCGATGCCTTGGTGATATCGAGATCAGCGATCACGACGTTCGCGCCGGCACCGGCAAAACTTCGCACGATCGCAGCACCAATGCCCTGCGCACCGCCCGAGACGAAAGCGCGACGGCCGTCGAGCCGCCCGAATGCGCGCGTGCCAGAGGCAGGCACTGACTAGCGTCCCGTAAAGATAGGCTTGCGCCGCTCGATCACGGCGGCGAGCCCTTCCCGCGCGTCGGCCATGCCAGACAGCTCGGACACGGTGCGCGCTTCCTCGGACAGGCATTGCTCGATGCTGGTACCGGTCCCGGCCCAGACCAGCCGCTTGGTCGCGGCCAGCGCTTTCGGCGCGCCCCCCGCCAGTTCCCGCGCCATGGCGAGCGACGCCTCGGCCAGCTCGGCATCCGGAACGACCTTGGTGACGATGCCGATTTCCAGAGCTTCCGCCGCCGATATCACCGGATTTGTGAGTAGGATCGACATCGCCCGGCGCAAACCGACCAGCCGCGACAGCGTAACGGAGACGCCCGCGTCAGGCGCCATCGCGACTCGCGTCGCGCCTGCGAGGAATTTGGCGGATTCGCCTGATATGACGATGTCGGACGCGCAGACGAGGCCGAAGCCGCCGCCACCTGCCGCAAATCCCTGCACTGAGGTAATCACCGGCGCCTCCAGCCGCAGCAATCCCGTCACCGCGTTCTGCAGATATGCCGTGGCTTGCCTGATGTAGTCAGGAAGCTTTTCGCCCTTCGATGCAAACGCTCTGATATCACCGCCCGCGCAAAAATTCGTGCCCTCCCCACTCAGCAGCAGCACGCGCAAATCCGGCTGACTATGGCAGACCATGATGGCGTCGCACAGCGCGCTGAGCAATTCAGCACTCATGCCATTGGCGGCATCGGGACGGTTGAGCCGCAGCCGCGCGATGCCGCCTGAGATGTCGAGCAGAACGGGGCCTTTATCGATCATGGCAATTTTCCGCCTTTGGCTAGATTCTTTTTTTGACGCATTTTCTTCACGCGAATCGGATTCCACTTCGCTTGAAAACGCTCCGCTCTAGATGAGGAACGAGAGCGTAAACAGCGCTTTCTCGTTGTTGACCAGGATCACCTTCTTGTACGCCATCCGCAGCTCGCCATCGACGTAACGCAGCCGGTATTCGTTGCGGGCGGCCCAAATCGTGTCGTCGCGCAGACTGGATTCGAACACCATGCTGTTGCTGGCGACCGAGATATCGCCGCCGGCCTGCTCGTCCAGCAATTCGATGTTGGAGACGAGCCGCCGCAGCCGCGATTGCGGCGTCTGGGTGTGGCGCTTGCCGGTCAGCAACTGCTTGATGCGGAGCGAAATGCGCGAACGATTGTCGTAAATGATCGACATTTCCTTTTCGGGGTCGATATCGTCGCCATTGGCCGGAACCCAATAAACGCCGTCATCGGTCCAGAGCGCCTCCCAGGCCTCATACGCGTGCTCGTCCTGCAGCCGCGCCTCCTTGTAGATGAAGGCCGTTACCGCGCTCGCCAGCGTGGCGCTGCTGTCACGCGACAGCATCACACCGCCTCCATCAGACTGCGATAGTGCCGCCAGATGCCGCGCGACGGGATTTCATCGGTGACGTGGCCGACCTTGAAGCCGAGTTCGTCCTGGCGCTCGCGCTTCGCGCCGCGGCCGAGGAAAATCCATTCGGGGTTGCGCGCCAGCACGCCACGATGGCAGCGCTCGTACATCTCTGAATCGTCGGCGAGCAGCAATCCAGCGGGACCGACCGATCCCATGGTCTGCTGGCGCAAACGCCGATTCATGTCCGGCGCCCCCTTGAACTGCAACGCGGTGACATGCTGCACGCTGTCGTCGACCGCGAGCGGCTGGATCACGAACATCTGGATTTCGGCGATGAACAGGTTCGGAAAGATCATCACATGCGGCGTGCCGTCGATCATGATCTCGCGCGCCTTCTGGTCGCCATAGGCCGCCTTCATCCGCGACGTATAATCCGGCAGCCGCTCTTCGGTGGTGCCGAACCAGCTCATCGGCGTGTCGCGCTTGCGAAATTCAGGCCGCAAATCGATCTCGGTATGGCCGTTGCCGTAGTCACGCGTCACCGCCGTCGAGGCGCCGCCATAGAGCTTGCCGATCGCGCTGTCGGCGACACCGAAGATCGAGGAATGCACAAAGGCCGGATGATAGCCGTCGCATTCGTTCTCCAGGATGAATTTCCAGTTGGCCTTGACGCGATGCTTGAGGAAGCCCGCGGTAACCTCGACCTCCCCCTCCGGCGAGAAACGAACCAGACGATCGATGGTTTCGGCCGCACCGCCGAGATGCTCTTCCAGATCAGGGCCTTCGGCGGCAAACGAGCCGAACACAAAGCCGCGATAGGATTGCACCCGCGTCACGCGCCCCAACGCCAGCTTTGACTTGTCCTGGCCTTCATAACCGTCGGGAAAGGCGTAGCCGACCAGACGGCCGTCATTGGCGAAAGTCCAGGAATGGAACGGGCATGTGAACGAACGCGCGTTGCCCTTGTCATAGGAGCAGACCTGATTGCCGCGATGCGAGCAGCGATTGAGCAACAGATTGACCTTGCCCTGTTCGTCGCGGGTCATGATAACCGATTGCGGCCCGATCGACTTGACGACGTAGTCGTTCGCGTTCGGGACCTCGCTCTCATGCCCGACATAGACCCAGGTGCGGTACCAGATGTTCTGCAATTCGGCTTCGAAGATCGCGGGGTCGCTGTAGAGCGAGCCATGCACCCGATCCGGCCGGATCAATTCGCCCCACTGCGACGCGCGCGGCACGACGTTCATCGCTGCACCTCCCGTTGGCTGCCCAGGGCTTCTCTTGCGGAAACCTGCGGCTTGGGCTAAAAATAATCCGACTGACCGTTCGAATAATAGCACCGGCGCTTGGCGGCTTCAAGGGAATTTTCCGTTCAGCCGCGAGAACAGCGAATTTGCTAGGAGGATCATCGGGATGGAAGAAGTCAGCCCAGCCGATCTGGCCCGCGCGCTCTACGCCGCGCTCGCCGCTGGCGACCGCGATCAGCTCGACGCGCTGTTGCATCCGGAATTCACCGGCCGCACCGCCGAGGGCATGCCGTTCGGCATCGGCGGCGATCATGAAGGACCCGCGGCCATGCGGCGCAATGGTTGGGGAGCCATCGCCCGGCATTTCGAGGCGCGCGCCGAGCCGGAACGGTTTCTCGATCTCGCCGATGGCCGTCTGCTGGTGACCGGCCGTTACCGCGGCCGCGGCAAGCAAGGCGGCGCCGCGCTCAACGCCGCCTTTGCCCATCTAATCGCGATCGACCAGGGGCGCATCAAGTCGCTCGAGCAGTTCACCGACACCGCGCGCTGGCATGACGCCGCGGAGCCGCTACGGACCGTGCTGCTTGATTTCGAATTCGGCGTTGCAACCTTGCGGCTGAACCGTCCGGACAAGGGCAATGCAATCGACGAAAGCATGGCCGCGGATCTCGCCGAAGCTGCAACACAGATTGCGGAAAGGCCGGATGTCCGCGCCGTGCTGATCGCCGGCAACGGGCCGAATTTTACGGTCGGCGGCGACCTCGGCCTGTTCGCAGGAACCGCACGCGAGCAATTGCCAAACCGGCTGCGCCGCATGATCGACAGCTATCATCTGGCCATCGAGAGACTGACCAGCATCGACGCGCCTGTTGTCGCCGCAGTGCGCGGCGGCGCGGGTGGCGGCGGATTGGGCCTGCTCTACGCCGCCGACATTGTCGTGGCCGCCGACGATGCGCGATTTGCGCTGGGTTATGGCGCGCTCGGCCTGACTGCCGATGGCGGCAACACCTGGTTCCTGCCGCGCATGGTCGGGATGCGACGCGTCCAGGAGCTGTTCCTGCTCAACCGTCGCCTCACCGCTCAGGAAGCGCTCGACTTCGGACTGGTATCGCGCCTGGCTCCTGATGATGCCGTCGAGAACCAGGCAGCCGCCCTCGCCGCGACACTTGCCGCAGGTCCGACACGCGCCTTCGGCGCCGTCCGCCGCATGCTGAGGCAGTCATTTGAAACCGGCCTGTCGGATCAGCTCGAAGCTGAAAAAGACTCTATCGTAGCGGCCAGCCGCACGGATGACGCGCAAGAGGGAATCGCCGCCTTCATAGCCAAGCGTCGCCCGCAATTTCGCGGTGGATGAGCAGACCGAACGAACGACAATTCAACATCAGCCCACCACTGACGCCGCAGCGCGTTCAGTTCAGCCCGCTCATATTGGTTGTTGCAAGTTTTTTTGATCTCCCGGTGCACACATCGTGCACCCGCCGCCTTCTAAGCAATTGAAAAACTTGAATTCTCGTTCTCATCCATCATGGGCGCGACGGAAAAGCGATAGTCTTGATATTT
Organism: Bradyrhizobium sp. AUGA SZCCT0158; assembly: GCF_018130065.1. Lineage (GTDB taxonomy): Bacteria > Pseudomonadota > Alphaproteobacteria > Rhizobiales > Xanthobacteraceae > Bradyrhizobium. Next base: position 150,390 of record NZ_JAFCME010000001.1, read on the forward strand.
CAATATCTTATCTTGCTCTCTCAATGTGATGAAGCACGAACATGTGCGACTCCAAACTGGTCGAAATTCATGCTGGACGGGCGGTTATATTATTTTCGCGAGAATAATATAACCGCCGAGAGGCCCGTCGCCGGCCGCGCGCGAGCCGCGGTCCCTTTTCAGCTGACGGGGCGCACAGCGATCAATTGAGGAGGAAGTCGCTCGCAAACGTGATGTGGCCTGGCATGATGCCCTCGACCAGAGCTCGGAAGTACCAAACCGTACCAGCACGCCGCCCTCAGTATGCTCCGTGATCGTGAGTTTTGTGCGGCGTTCGCGGGGGTGATGCCGGACGCTGAACGACCACGAGATTCCCCGTCACGAGATGAGCCAGCCGGGCGACATCGCCCAACTGGTCGAAACCGCCCTCATGCTGCCGAACAACGTGTCGGTCTCCGAACTGCTCGTCCACTGCCAGTTCGAGCCGATGCTGTAGCGATCGCTTCGACCGTTGCACTTGGGCCGCGCTATACCTTGAAAATGCGATCCAACCGACTGATCAACCGGACGTCATCATTTCGCCGACGCTGACGTTCCAACCTCATCGATCAGCTTCCAGGACGAACCTTCAAATTTCGCCATGCGCAGCGATTCATAGGGTGCGTAGTCCTGCGGCGTGGTGTTGAGCTGAATTCCGGGCAGCATCATCTTGAGACGCGTGCCCTTCATGTTGGTCGCCTGTTTCAGGAGATTTTCCCGCGTCAGGTCGTCTCCGCACTTCGTAATCGCCTTGACGATACCCTGCACGTTGACATAGCCCGACAGGGCGACGAAATCGCCGGGATTGTCGTTCGGCGCCCACTTCTTCATGAACTCCACATACTCCTTCACCTCGGCGTCATCGGCCCAGGCCGGATCACCAGCCTGCTTGGTGAATTGCGTCGTGATGATGCCTTGCGCGTTATCGAAGCCGGCCGGCTCCAGCACCGTCTTGACCGAATTGGTCGGGCTGGCAAGGAACTGCAGCGGCGTCCAGCCCGTCTCCTTCACCTTGCGCAGGCCTTGCGCGGTGAATTTCGGCGTCGAGAAGTACAGCAACGTGTCGGCGCCGGAATCCTTCAGGCGAACGATCTGCGAGTCGATGGTCGGCTCGGTTATTTCATAGGTCACTTCGGCAACGATCTTGATCTTGTCGCCGAGCCCAGCCTTCAGGCCGACCAGAAAGTCCTTGCCGTAATCATCGTTCTGATACAGCACGCCGATTTTGGCCGCCGGCTTGTGCTTGAGGATGTACTGCCCGAACGTCTTCCCCTCCATCTCGAAGCCCGGATACATCGGCACGGTCCAGGGGAAGTTCTGCGGATCGGCGAAACGCCGGCCGCCGGCAGACACGAAGATATGCGGCACCTTGGCGCCGTTCAGATATTTCTGGATCGCGACATTCGGTGTGGTGCCCACGGTACCGACATCGGCCAGCACCTCGTCATTCTCGACCAGTTTTCGGGTCTGTTCGATTGCCTTCGGCGGACTGAAGGCGTTGTCGAGCGAGATCATGTTGATCTTGCGGCCGTTGATGCCGCCCGCCTCGTTGACCATCTTGAAATAGCCGGTCATCACGCGGCCGTAGCTGGAGAACGCCGATGCCGGCCCGCTATAGGGCACGGTCTGGCCGAGCTTGATCTCGGTATCGGTGACGCCGGGCCCGTATTTCTTCTCGGCGGCCGACAGATCACCGGTCGTTGCGACGGCCATCACGGCAACCGCGGCTATCAATCCAAATTTCCGGATCATGCTTCCCTCCCGTTTAGCCCGCTTGAACGGATCTCAATTTAACGGTACACTAGCATACTAATTTTTACCTTACAAGCAAGTTAGCCGGTTTCTTTTGTCGCGGGCCCGTAGGTAGCGGTGTCGGCGCGCATCAGCACGGCCTACCCTTCTACTCGCACGCCCTGGATTCGCCTTTGGTTTCCTGCAGTTCAATCCGGTCGATCTGCGCGAACAATTCATCCGCAATATCAAGATCGGCTGCGAAGTTCATGGGATCGGCGTGGCCGCAGATCACGTCGGCGAAATGCCAGGTCGCCACAGCCACCACCCGGTCCTTTGCCATCATCGCGATCTTGAGCGGATGCCTGGCGCCGACACCGCGTGCGGTCTGGTAGCCGTCAGCGATGCAATAGAGTTCGACCCGCATTTTCCCGGTCGCTACCGCCTGGATCGAAACCTCGATGTCGCAAAAGCCGAACGCGGGATCGTCGCGCGAGCCCTCCGCATAGAAGTAAAATGCACCGATTTTGCCATGCGCGCACGGACCCAATGCGCGGTCGCGCGGCACCTGCGGGTCCGGCCTTGCCGGCGTACGCGGCGGGAGAAGCCCAAGCGAACAGAATTGACGATAGGAATAGCAGGTAGCCAGAACAGCCTCCCCTCACATTCGCTTCAAGCCGGGGCCCTGATGTCGAGACCCAACAAGCCCTTTGCATTGCTCATAAACGTTTCACGCGCGAGGCCCAGCGCCCGCTCGGCAAACTCGACCGGCCGATCCTGTTTGATCATGAACGGATAGTCCGACCCGGCCACAATGCGGTCCTTGCCGACCTTGGTCACCAGATAGTCCAACGCGACATCGTCATAGAGGATGGTGTCGTAGTAGAACGACTTCACCATCTCGCCGGGATCGCGCGGAAACAGGCTATTTAGCGGCGGTCCGATACTCCGGGCGTGCCGCAGCCGTGGCAGGATCCAAGGCAGCGCGCCGCCGCCATGGCTGAGCAGGATCCGCAGATCTGGGAAGCGCTCAGTCACACCGTTGGTCATCAGCGACACGGCGGCAAAAGCGGTTTCGAGCGGAAATGCAGCGACCGCCGCCAGCTCGGGCCGGCCACCCATGCGGTCGAGACCGAGCGGGTGCAGCGGATGGACCATCACCAGCAGCCCCGCCTGCTCGGCCGCGGCATAGATATCGTGCAGCCTGATATCGCCGAGCGGAATACCGTTGATGTGGCTGCCGATCTCGATGCCGCGCAGGCCGAGAGATTTGATCTCTTCCAGCCGTTTGACGGCGAGAGACGCATCCTGCATCGGCGCCATGCCGATGCCGATGAATTTCCTGGGGTTCGCATGGCAGAGTTCAGCGATGCCCTCATTGATACACCGGCACAACGCGTCGGCATCCGCGGCCGGAAACCAGTGCGACAGCAGTTCCGGCATTGGCGAGACGACCTGCACGTCGACATCGTCGGCCGACATGTCATGGATGCGGCGGTTGGCGTCCCAGCTTCGGGAATCGATGACGCGGAACACCTTGCCGCCGACCATCACCGCGGCCCCATCCGCGCCCTTGCGTTCGATCGACGGCCAGAGCGGATTGCGCCCGGCGTGCTGCGGAATGCTGCCGGGAACGAAATGAGTATGGGTATCGATGGCCTCGGCCACAACGCGCTTCCTCGATATTGTCATGCACCGCACTAATTCCGCACATTCTCCGGGCGGAACCTGCGATGTCACTTTACAAGCAGGTTGGACTGTTTTTAATATGGATGCAATCGAAAGAATGGACGGCAGGGTTTTGCGAACCTCGCTCGACCGGCTTCATGAAAACGGCGCGACGATCAAGATCGCGTCAGGGAGCGAAAGCGGAAATTGTCGGCGCCAATCGAAAACATCGTGATTGCAGGAGCAGGCCAGGCCGGGGGCCGTGCGGCGGAAGCGTTGCGCGCCCGCGGCTTTCAGGGCGCCATCACCATGCTCGGCGAAGAGCCCCACCCGCCCTACGAGCGGCCGCAATTGTCCAAGGCGATGCTGCACAGCCCGGGAGTGGCGGTTGCCTATCTCAAACAGACCCAGGATTGGAGCGACGTCCTGAACGTTCGGCTCGAAACCGGTGCGGCAGTAACCGATTGCGACGCCGACCGCCGCACGGTTACCACGGCCGATGGCCGTTCGTTCGCCTACGATCGCCTGCTGATCGCAACGGGAACGCGGCCTCGCCGGCTTGCTGCACTGGAAAACCCGGGCCTTGAAATTCAGTACCTGCGCAACGTCGAGGATGCGCTGCGCTTTCGCAAATCCGTTCAACATCAATCCCGGATCGTGATCGTCGGCGGCGGCGTGATCGGGCTGGAGGCGGCCTGCGCAGCGGCCAGGAACGGATGTCGTGTCACGGTGATCGAGAGCGAGCCGCGCTTGCTGGCCCGGGCATTCCCGCCGCTCGTCAGCGACATCGTCGCCGCCAGCCATCGCAGCCATGGCGTCAACTTCATCTTTGGCGCGACCGTCACCGGAAGTACGCCTGATGGCGTTCAGCTCAGCAATGGCGAAGAAATCGAAGCGGATCTGGTGCTGATCGGCATTGGCGTCGAACCGGTGCCGACGGTCGCGGAACGGCTTGGTTTGCCGTCGCAAGTCGGAATCGCCGTCGATGCCTGCGGCCGCACCGCGGCCTCAGGCGTATTCTGCGCCGGCGATGCCGCCCTGCAATGGAGCCGATGTCACGGCCGCGCGATCCGTGTCGAGACCTGGGCCAATGCGCAGAACCAGGCGATTTCGGTGGCGGCGAACATGATCGGCGAGGCCAGAGAATACAGCGACCCGCCCTGGTTCTGGACCGACCAGTATGACCTGAACATTCAGGTCGCCGGTGACATGCTCGACAGCGACCACATCGTCCGCGGCGATGAACGTTCTGGAAAATTCTCGGTTGTAGCGATGCGCGGCTCGGAAGTGGTCGGCGCGCTGTCGGTCAATGCCGCCAAGGAGATGGCCATGCTCAAGCGTGTAATCGCAGCGAACGCCAAGCCGTCACGTGCCGACCTTGAATCGCCCGCCTACGATCTGCGGGCCGCCTTGAAATGAAAAGCAAAGAAATTTCCAGGGAGAAACAGCAATGAACGCGTTCCAACGGATGAATACCGCGCTCATGATCGATGAAGGCAAGAAGATATTCAAGGTTTCGCGCCGGGCCTTTGTCGATCCCGATATTCTGGAGGCCGAGCGGGCGCAGATCTTCGACAAATGCTGGCTCTACCTCGGCCATAGCTCCGAACTCGCCAAGCCCGGGGATTTCGTCACACGCTCGGTCGGGGGGCGGAACATCCTGTTCGCGCGCGATGGCAAGGGCAATCTCAAGGCGATGCTCAACACCTGCCCGCATCGCGGTGCGCAGGTCTGCCGCGAAAAGCACGGCAGCGCCAAATCCTTCCAATGCTTCTATCACGGCTGGGTATTTGGGCTCGATGGAACGCTGCGCAGCCAGCCTGGCGAGTCCTCCTACGCCGAGGATTTCAAGGAGCGCTCGACCTCCAACATGCAGCAGGTGGCTCGGTTCGAGAGCTACCGCGATCTCAATTTCCTCTGCTTCGACAAGGGCGTCGAAAGTCTCTCGGACTATCTGGGTCCGGTGAAGGAGTATCTCGATGTGATCTGCGATCAGGCCGAGATGGGAATGATCATCGTCGGCGGCACGCAGGAATACTCGATGCGGGCGAACTGGAAGCTGCTGACCGAGAACAGCATCGACGGCTACCACGCGTTGACGACGCATGCGACCTATCTGGACTATCTGAAGTCGGCGACCGGCGCGCTGGCTCAGGTCGCCTTTGAGGGCTCGGCGCGCGATCTCGGCAAAGGACATGCCGTGCTCGAGTACAAGGCGCCGTGGGGTCGCCCCGTCGCGCAATGGATTCCCTCATGGGGCGAAGAAGGAAAACGCGAGCTTACCCGTCTCTATGATGGCCTGGTGAAGCGTTTCGGCAAGGAACGCGCCGATCGCATCGCCACCTTCAACCGCAATCTGTTTATCTTCCCGAACCTGGTGATCAACGACATCATGGCCGTGACGGTGCGAACCTATTATCCCGCCGCGCCCGACTTCATGAACATCAGCGCCTGGGCCCTGGCCCCCAAGGAAGAGACCGAATGGGCGCGGAAGTACCGGCTGTTCAACTTCCTGGAATTTCTCGGGCCCGGCGGCTTTGCAACACCTGACGACGTCGAGGCGCTCGAACAGTGCCAGCGCGGTTTTCGCAACTCCGCCGAGGCGCAGTGGAACGACATTTCGAAAGGCATGGGCAAGGACAACCCGTCCTACGACGACGAATTGCAGATGCGCGCGTTCTGGTCGAACTGGAACGAGCATATTTTCAAGGTGCCGGCATGAGCGACGGAGTAACCGCGATGCACACCATAGCCCGTACCGACGTCGAGGATTTCCTGTTCGCCGAAGCCGAACTGCTGGATGAATGGCGGCTTCCGGAATGGCTGGAGCTGTTCACCGACGACGCGATCTATTATGTCCCGGCGACGGATCTGGCCGTCGACGCTTCGCCCGACAACAACCTGTTCTATGTCGCCGACGACCGCTTCCGTCTCAGCGAGCGGGTCAAGCGCTTGATGAAACGAACCGCGCATGCCGAGTTCCCGCATTCGCGGACACGACACCTCGTCAGCAACGTCCGTATCAGAAAGCATATCGGCGACGATATCGAGGTGAGTTCGGCCTTTATCACCTACCGCACCAAGGATGGCGTCACCGACACGTATTTCGGCAGCAACCGGTATCGTCTGGTGCCCGGCAACGGCACCTTCCGGATCAAGGAAAAGCGCTGCCTCTTGGACAGCGAAGGTCTTCGCGCCCAGGGCCGCGTCAGCATCATTCTGTGAAAGCAAGGCAGGCAATGGATCAAAAGCTCAGGGATAATGTCGCCATCGTCACCGGTGCGGCCAAGGGCATCGGCCTCGCGATCGCCGAGCGGTTGGCGCGGGACGGTGCCAAGCTCGTGCTCGCCGACCTCGACGAGGCCGGGCTGAAACAGGCCGCCGCCCATCTCGGCAAAGAGTTCGGCGCCGAGGTCACCAGCCATGCCGGCGATCTCTCCGATCAGGGCACGGCGGAAAAAACCATCAATCTCGCGAGCGAGCGCTTCGGCCGCCTCGACATCCTCATCAACAACGCCGGCGGCGGCATCATCAGGGCATTCGTCGAACAAACGCCGGAAACCCTGAAAACCACCATCGACCGCAATCTCTGGACCGTGCTGTGGTGCTCCTGGTACGCGGTTCCCAGGATGCGCGAGCAGGCGTATGGCCGCATCATCAACCTCGGCGCCGATTCAGTCCGCAACGGCCTGTGGGATCATGCCGCCTATAACGCGGCCAAGGGCGGCGTTCATGGCCTTACGACAGGCATGGCACGTGAATTCGCCAAGGACGGCATCACGGTCAATACGGTCGCCCCCTGCGCGGTCAACACGCCGCAGATGGTGGCGATCACCAAGAGCAACCCCGCGCTCGCCGCCAAGTTCGTCAGCGTCATTCCCATGGGCCGTCCGGCCGAAATGGAAGAAGTCGCCTCGATGGTTTCCTATCTCGCTTCCGCCGAAGCGTCGTTCGTGACTGGACAGGTCATCAGCGTCAACGGCGGCAGCACCATGCTCTAGGTCTTGATATGGGTGAAACAGTCGTTCTCTGCGCGGCCAATGAAGTGGTCGAAGGTGAAATCAAGCAGGCGCCGCTGCCAGATGGCTCCAACGTGGCGCTCTACCGGGTCGACGGCGCGATCTACGCCACCGCCGACATGTGTACCCATGGCGAGGCGTCGCTTGCGGAAGAAGGCATCATCACCGGGAGGACCGTCGAGTGCACGTTCCACTTCGGCACCTTCGACGTGACCACCGGCGAGCCGACCGGCATGCCCTGCGAGATCGCACTGAAAACATATCCCGTCACTATCGTTGACGGCAACGTTCAGATCGAGGTCTAGAAATGGCGAACCGTCCTGACCGTGTCCCCGCCCCGCTGAAATCCGCGCGCCGCCCGCTCGGCACCGCCCGGCGAAGAACCCAGGCCGAGCGGACCGAGGAAACCCGCACGCGCATCCTCAAGGCCGCTTCCGAACTCATTCGCCGGCGCGGCTACGCCCGCTTTCGGACCGCCGACGTCGCCGCCGAAGCGGGACTTTCCCGTGGGGCGCAGCTTCATCATTTCCCGACCAAGGATTCGCTTGTGGTCGCCACCCTCGAGTACGTCTTCGAGCAAGCCCAGATCCAAAGCCGCCGCCGCGCGGCGGCCGTCAATCGGCCGCGTGACCTGATCGAAGCCGTGATCGAGGACGCGCGCGAGTTCTTCTTCAGCGAGCATTTCCTGGTGGCGATCGACATCGTGCTGTCGACGTCGACCGATCAGGCCGTGCGCAAGCAGATCCTTGATATCTCCCGCAAGGCGCGCCGGCCGGTCGAGACGGCCTGGACCGAAGCGCTGGCCGCGAGCGGCGTGCCGCCGTCGCTGTCAGCCGACATCGTCGCCCTGACGCTCAGTCTGGTGCGCGGCATGGCGCTGCGCACGCTGTGGGACAACGACCCCAAATGGTTCGACGAGCTGTTCGCGGTGTGGCGGCGGATGATCAAGATTTTCCTGGAATCCCAGCATCCGAAGGCGCGGGCGCGATGAACAACGGCCGCACCACCCCCCTGATCACCTCGGTCTGCTACGTGCGCCTCGCCGTCAGCGAGCCGGGCGCCAGCGCACGCTTTGTGTCCGATATTTTCGGCCTGCAACGCGTCGCCGATCAGGATGGCGAAATCGCCTTTCGTTCCGACGACCGGTTTCGCACGGTGAGCCTTGGCCAGAACGCCGCAGATGGCGCCAGCGTCGGGATCGAGGTCTGGGATGATACGGCGCTGGCAGAAATCGGCGGGCGATTGCGCGAACTCGGCTTCACGGTCCAAGAGGCGTCAGCCGGCGAGTGTCGGCGCCGCTATGTCCAGTCGGCGCTGCTGACCGAAGACGCATCAGGCAACCGGATCGATCTGGCGGTGCGCCCGACGCGAAGCGGACGGCGGTATTTTCCGCCGCGCGATGCCGGCATCGTCGCGTTTCATGGCGTCGGCCTTCGTAGCACCGATCACGCACGCGACCTCGCATTCTGGCGCGCGCTCGGCGCCGAGGTCAGCGACTGGGTCGGCGAGATCGCCTATCTGCGGATCGACGGATTGCACCACCGCATCGCGCTCTATCCGTCGAACCGCAATGGGCTGCTCTATGCGGCGTTCGAGGTCGAGGCGCTCGATCAGATCATGCAGAACAGCTACTTCATGCAGGAAAGCCAGATCAGGATCGTGCAGGGCCCGGGCCGCGAGGCGGCGTCGCGCCAGATGTTCCTGCATGTCGAGGGACCGGACGGCCTGGTCTTCTCCTACGTGAACGGCATGGCCGAACTCGACGGCAAGCCGCGGCTGGCGCGGCAATTCCCGCTTGCTGCCTCCTCGCTCTGCGACTGGGGCAGCGAAAGCAAGGACGTACCGGAACTGAGCGCCGGGCCGATGAACAGGAGAACAACATGATCCAGCTGAAGGATGTGAGCTACGTCCGCCTCGGTTCGCCCGATCTCGAATCGGCCGAGCATTTCGCGACCGCCTGTCTCGGCCTGCAGATTGCCGAGCGCGGCAAGAAGGACCTCTACCTTCGCTCCGACGAGCGTGCGCACACGCTGTGCTACATGGAAGGCGACCCTGATGACCAGACCGTCGGCTTCGAGGTCGAGGACGAGGCGAGCCTGCAGGAAGCGGCCTCAACGCTGGAAGCGCTCGGGCATGCCGTCCACGCAGGGACCGCGCAGGAAGCCGAGCGGCGCAAGGTAAGAGCCTTCATCGGCTTTCGCGATCCGACCGGCAATCACATTGAACTGGTGGTGCGGCCGGAGCGCAGCGGCCGGCGCTATTTCGCCAGCCGCGATGCCGGGATCACCGGCTTCAGCCATATCGGCCTCAACTCCACCGATCCGGCGCGCGACGAGCGGTTCTGGACGCAAGTGTGCAACGCCCGCGTCAGCGACCGGATCGGCGACATTCCGCTGATGCGCGTCAATGCGATCCACCACACCATTGCGCTGGTGCGTGCGCCCAAGGCCGGCATCCAGCACATCAACCACCAGGTCGGGACCAGCGACGACGTGCTGCGCTCCTACTACTTCCTCAATGAGCGGCGCGTGCCGATCGTGTTCGGCCCCGGCCGCCATCCGACCTCAGGCGCGCGCTTCCTCTACTTCATGGGCCCGGACGGCATGATCTTCGAATATTCGGTCGGCGTCGACGAGATCGAAGACGAGGCGACGCACCGGCCGCGGCAATTCGGCTTTGAGCCGACCAGTTTTTGCATGTGGGGCTCCAAACCCGCGGGCATGGCCCTGCCGAACTCCTGATTGGAACAGAACACATGGATCTGGGATTGAAGGGGCGCACCGCGATCGTGTGCGCGGCAAGCCAGGGCCTTGGCAAGGCGAGCGCGATGGCGCTCGCCCGCGAAGGAGTCAACCTCATCATCGCGGCCCGCCGCGGGGATGTGCTGGAGAGCGCCGCCGGCGAGATCGCGGCTGCGACCGGCAACCAGCCCAAAACCGTCATTGCCGATGTGACCACCAACGAAGGCCGCCACGCCATTCTCGCCGCCTGCCCGGCTCCCGACATTCTCATCAACAATGCCGGCGGACCGCCACCCGGAGATTTCCGCAAATTCGAGCGTGAGGACTGGATCAAGGCGCTCGATGGCAACATGCTGGCGCCGATCGCGCTGATCAGGGCGACCATCGACGGCATGATCGCGCGCAAGTTCGGTCGCATCGTCAATGTCACCTCACATGCCGTCAAAGCGCCGGTCGCGATGCTTGCGCTTTCCAACGGCGCGCGCACCGGCTTGACGGGTTTTGTCGCGGGACTGGCCCGGTCGGTCGCCGAGCACAACGTGACGGTCAACAACCTGCTGCCCGGCACGTTCGATACCGACCGCCTCAAGTCCAATCTGGCGGCGCTGGCCCGGAATTCGTCGCGCGAGGTCAGCACCGTGACCGAGGAGATCAGAACGGCCAACCCGACCAGGCGGTTCGGCCATCCCGATGAATTCGGCGCGACCTGCGCGTTCCTGTGCTCGTCGCAGGCCGGTTACATCACCGGGCAAAACATTCTGATCGACGGCGGCGCCTATCCTGGCACCTTCTGATTCGAGCAAGCCCGATTATCTTCGAGCCACTACTCGGTCTTGACGTTGCGATCCTCGATGACTTTGCGCCAGGCGGGAATTTCGGCCGCTATGATGGCGGACAGTTCGGCGGGAGTACTGGTCGCGGCCTCGACGCCGTAGGCCAAGAAGCGGTCGCGCAATTGCGGCATCGCCAGCGTCGTGTTGATGGCAGCGTTGAGTTTGCTGATGATCTCGGGCGGCGTACCCGCGGGAGCCAGCAGCCCGAACCAGGTTTCGACTGAGTATCCCTTCAAGACGTTACCGATGGGCGTGGCACCGGGAGCAACGGCGGAGCGCCCGGGCGATGAGACGCCGAGCAGCTTCACCTTGCCGGATCGGATATGCTCGTTCAGCGTGTCGGATGTTGTCGTGAGCAGGATGTCGACCTCGCCAGCGAGGATCGCGAGCGTTGTCGGTGCCTGGCCGCGGTATGGGACGTGGACCATCTGCAGCCCGGCCTGGTTGAGAAAACGCTCTGTGCTGAGATGTCCGAGCGAGCCCGGTCCGGCAGTCGCGTACAGCATCGGCTTGCCCTGCGCCTTGGCGTAGGCGATCAGGCCGGCGGCGTCGTTCACCGGCACCTTTTCGCTCGCAACCAGGACCAGCGGCGCTTTGGAGACCAGCGAGACCGGCGCAAAGCTCTTCAGCGGATCGAAATCGACGCCCTTTTGAAGCAGTGGGGCGATCGAGATCGGACCGTTGTTTGCAAACAAAAGCGTGTAGCCATCCGGATCCGACCGGGCGGCTTCGTTGGCGCCGGTGGTGCCCGCCGCGCCCCCGCGGTTGTCGATAACGAGCGGCTGGCCGAGGATCTTGGCCATCGGCTCCTGCAGCGCGCGCGCCATGATGTCGGTCGAACCGCCGGCGGGATATGGCACGATGAGCCGGATCGGCCGCGACGGGTAATTGTCCGCGGCGGCCGTTCCGGCAAGGACCACAAGCCCGAGCGCAAGAGCGAAGAAATGAAATCGTTTCACGTCGATCCTCCCATCAGGTCGTCTCTTTTGCTTTTTGATGCAGTCTTTCTCTCCGGCCGGCTCTATTCCGCTGCCGTTCTGGCGAGCTTTCCGAACGCGCCGGAGGCGGCCAGTTTTGCTATTTCATCCGCGGACAGGCCAAGCACGCGTTCGAGCACGTCGTCGCGGTGCGATCCTATGGACGGAATTCCCCGCCCGATCGCACTACGCGCACCCGACATTCGCCACGGCGCGTTGACACCCTTGAACTCGCCGGCGGCGTCAGCGATCGGCGCGAATGTGCCGCGACCGGCAAGATCGGAATCGTTCAGCGCTTCGGCCGGGTCTCGAAAGCGCGCGCAGGGAATGCCGGCCCCGTCGAGCATGGCAAGGCATTCGTCCATTGTGTATTGCATGGTCCATTTTTCGATGACCTGCATCAACGCGGTCCAGTTCGCGCCGCGCGCCGGCACCGATGCGAACCGCGGGTCGGACGAAAGCTCCGGCAGGCCGGTCAGCTCGCGAAGGGCCGCAAAATTGCGCGCCGACACCGGCGCGATCAGGATGTCGCCATCCCCAGTGCGCACGGGCCCGTAGGTCGGCCGCGGCATCGGCCTGGAGAACTGCGCTTCCTGCAGCTCATACACCAAGAGGTTCAGCATGCAGTCCATCAGGGCGACATCGATGCGCTGTCCTTCGCCGGTCCGCGCGCGCTGCACCATTGCCGTCTGAATCGCCGAGAAGCCGAAAATGCCGCCGAGAACATCGGCGACGAACACCGCACCTGCCGCCGGCCGGTCGCGGTCGCCGGCATACCGCATCAACGTGCGATCGAAGCCGCTTTCGGCATGAACGATCATCGCATAGGCGGCGCGCTCGGCCTGCGGGCCGGTCTGGCCGTAGCCGGAGATCGAGCAATAAATCAGTCCCGGATTGATCTTTCGCAGCGCCTCATATCCGAGACCCAGGCGCTCCATCACACCGGGTCGGAAATTCTCGACCAGGATGTCGGTGTCTTCGACCATACGATGGACGAGCCTGATCGCATCAGGTGATTTCAGGTCGAGCGCGATGCTCCGCTTGCCGGCATTGAGCTGGCCGAAATAGGCGCTGTGGCCGTCCCGCACCGGCGCGCGCAGGCGCATCTCGTCGCCTTCCGGCGGCTCGACCTTGATCACTTCCGCGCCGACATCCGCCAGCAGCCGCGCGCAATAGGGCCCGGCCAGCATGATGGAGAAATCCAGCACCCGCACACCCTCGAGGGGTGATGTCGATGTTTCATCCTGCATGCTGCCTGCCTCCTATCTCGGTAGCCCGAGCCCGCGCTGGGCGATCAGGCTGCGCTGTATCTCGTTGGTCCCGATGCTGATCACCCACATCAGCGAATGCCGCAGGTTCTGTTCAAACCGTCCATTGTCGATCGCGCCCGACATCTGCTCGGAAATCGCGGCGCGCATGCCGAGAATATCGAGCGCCGCCTCGCCGAAGCGTTCCATCAGTTCGCCGGAATAGACCTTGCTGATCGCGCCGTATTCCGGCGGCGTCACGCCGTCGGCCGCGAGTTCGGCGCAGCGCATCATCAGTTGCCGGCCAACTTCGATTTCGCAGGCAAGAGTCGCCATCTTGTCGCGCACGACCGGATCCTGAGCGAGCGGCGGCCGATCGCCTTCGGCCGCCATCACATGCCGGCGCAGTTGCTCGAAGGCATGAGCCACCTTCAGCACGATGCCGCCGCCGACCAGACCGCGCTCGAAGGCGAGCGCGCCCGTCAGGACTTTCCAGCCGCCATTGACCTCGCCGACGATGTTTTCCAGGGGAATGCGAACGTCATCGTAGAAAATGTTGGCAAACGTGCCGTCATACATCGTGCCCGCCGGCCGGATCGTAATGCCCTGCGCATTCATCGGGATGATGAACATGCTGATGCCGGCGTGCGGCGGGTTGGCATTCCGGTCGGTCCGGGCCGCAAGAAACATGTATTTGCCCCACCAGGTCGTGGTCCAGATCTTCTGGCCGTTGATGACCCAGTTCTCGCCGTCCCGCACCGCGCTGGTACGCAGCGCGGCGAGATCGGAGCCGGCCTGGGGCTCGCTGTAGCCCATGCCGTGCATGGCCTCGCCCCGCAGGATTTCCGGCAGATACTTCTGCTGCTGCGCCGGCGTGCCGAACATCATCAGCGCGTTGGCCTGGATCGACGCGCCGATGCGCGGTGCTTCGCCCTGCTCCATCGTCTCCATGAATGCGATCTGCTCCAACGGAGAACGCCCCTGCCCGCCGAATTCCTTTGGCCAACCGAGGCCGATCCATCCGGTCTTGCCGATATCGCGCGCGAAGCCAGCGTCGAACTCACGCTTTTCAAACGGCTGTTCGTCGAACCTCGCCTTCCTGTCTCCCGACCAGTTCTGATCGAGCCATCGCCACACCTGGTCGCGGAGCTCGTTGCCGGCCGGACCGAGATCGTAGTGCGGCAGCGGCGCGCCGCCGCGATCCAGCAAGTACGAAGCCAGCCGCCGCCGCGCCTCGGGCGCACCGCCGAGCGCGACCGTGTCCAGGTGCACGCGCTTGAAATGTTGCGCGGCCTCGTGCTCTTCGGCATAGCCGATGGCGCCGAAAGTATGCTGGGTCTCGAGCGACACGCGCCGCAGCGCGTCGCCGCCAAAGGCGACCGCGCAGTCGACGAAATACCGCCAGTTGCGGTCGCCAATGTCATGCAGCCTGGCCGCATGATCTAGGATGAGGCTGACGCCTTCGAGCGCAATGAGGCCATCCGCAAGCTTGTGCTGGATCGCCTGGAACTTTGCGATTGGTTGCCCGAACTGGTGACGCTCCTTGGCATAGTCCACGGCCAGCTCGAACGCCCGCCGGGCCGCGCCATATGCCCGCCCCAGCAATGCTACCTGGGCCTTGAGGCTGATATCGTCGAGATTGGCGCCCTCAAGCGGAAGCAGCGTCAGCGGCGCCGAGTCCAGCCACACCTCGCAGAGCCCCCAAGCGCCCATGGCGCGCGTCGGCGTGAGGACAATGCCTGATGCATCCAGTTGAACGAGGGCAAGATGGCAGGCGTCAACGGCCACGAGAAGATGTGTGGCACCGGCCGCCTCGACGAAACGAAGCACGCCTGTTGCGCACGAGCCGTCAATCCGGATCGATCCTGCGCCCACATCAGGGTCGCGGGCGCCGAAGGAGAAAGCAGCCACCGCCGTGCCGGCATGCAGCTTTTGCAGCAGCTCCACCGCGGCATCCGCGCGCGTGCCCGAGAGCGCAAGGTTGGCCAGCGCGGCGGACCACATCGGCGCCGGACACACGGCGCGGCCAAGTTCTTCCATCACCACCAGGATTTCGCGAAGGCCGCCTTCGTCAGGGCCAGACCCGAGCGCAGCCACCCCCTGCCCGATGAGCTTGCCCCAGATCGCCGAGATATCGTCCGGGGCCGGGCGTTCCTTGCCGCCGCCTGCGGCCCAATGCGCCTCGAGAAACCCGCGCAGGGAATCCCGAAGCATTTTGGCGATGTCGTCGTTCGGAGGCCCGGCCGCATCCATGAGAGATTATGCCTTGCCGTATTTCGGCTTGCGCTTCTCCTTGAACGACATGGTCGCCTCTTTGTGGTCGGCGGTCTCGAACGTCACCTGCTCGAGCGCCATCGAGGCCTCCAGCATCATATTCACGCGGTCCTTGATGACCTGGTTGATCGACAGCTTGGTCCAGCGAATGGCCCAGGTCGGGCCGTTGGCTAGCTCAATCGCGATTTCGCGGGCCTTGGCGAGCACCTCCGCACGCGGCGCAACGTGGTTGACCAGCCCGATCCGCTCAGCCTCCGCGCCTTTCAGGAGCGTGCCGCGGATCAGGTACTCCTTGGCCTTGTTGATGCCGATCAGCAGCGGCCAGATCACGGTGCCGCCGTCGCCGGCGACGAGCCCGACGCGCGAGACGTGGGTATCGCCGATGCGCGCGTCTTCCGCCATCACCGTGATGTCGCAAAGAAGCGCGTGGGTCGCGGCAAGGCCGATGGCGTCGCCGTTGATCGCTGCAATGATCGGCTTGTCGAGTTCGAGCTGGCGGGTCACGCCACGGCGGCTGATCATGGGGTCGTGGACTTCGCCCTCTTCGAGGACGTCGCCGCCCGGCCGCTCCGACATCGCCTTCACGTCGCCACCGACGCTGAAGAAGTCGCCCGCGCCGGTCAGCACCACAACGTTGACGGCATGATCGTCGGCCAGATCGTCCCAGATGGTCCGGAGTTCGCGGATCAGCTTCTGATTGATGGCGTTGCGTGCTTGCGGCCGGTTCAAGGTCACGGTCGCGACCTTGTCCGCAACCTCGACCGACAGGCATTCGTATCTGGCGTAGTGGGACACATTTTCCTCCGTTGTTATAGTTGTTCGAGCGTGGATCGAGCCACTCTCGGCTATCTGCGCATTCCGGGCTGCACCTCCGCCAACGCGACGTGAAGCGACATCGCGCCGGGGTCCTGCTCCAGCATCCGCTGGACGGATTCCAAATGGGCACGCATCAGGCGCGTCGCCGACGCAACGTTTCGTTCACCGAGCGCCGCCAGGAATTGCCGCCGCTTTTCCGCCAGCTGCGCCATCGCGACACCGCTCGACGAGACCTTGGCGTAGACGAAGCGCATGTGAATCTCGGTGACCGAATCCATGATCATGGCAATCACCTTGTTTCCGGTCGACGCAGCGAGCAGCTTGTAGAACTCGCGCGAGCACTCGACGCGGTCCAGCAGCCGCCCCTCCCGCGTCGCATCCTCGGTGCGCCGGATATTGGCCTCTAGCGCGTCGAGATCGGCTTTCCGCGCGTTGGCACAGGCCAGCCGCACCACGAGATCGAGCACGTGAACGCGTGCTTCGGACAATTCCCGGACCGAAATCGTGCCGAGAGACAGCATATCGCGCATGACGCCGTTCATGCGGCTGGTATCGCCCTCCTGAATGAAGGCCCCGCCCTTGACGCCCTTCTGCAGCCGAAGCACGCCGGCCATCTCGAGGCTGCGCAAGGCCTCGCGCAGGACGTTGCGGCTGACGCCGAGCTGCTGGGCCAGATCGCGCTCGGGCGGCAGCTTGTCGCCCGGCTTGAGGACGCCGAGCGCAAGCTGCTCGCGGATTCGCTCGCAGATTTCCTCGAACGCACGCCGCGTGTGGATCGGGCGGAATGCCGGCGCCGCCGGCGCTCCAGCCGCGCGGTGATCGGGGGTGCGCTCCCGCCGGTTGGGCGTCGATGACCTGGGGCGGGCGGGCGTGCGAGGGCTTGACTTGGTGCTCATGCGATGAATTATTAAATGGATCACCCATTCAATGGAAGTCCCTTTTTGGCTTCCGGCAAGAAAAGATGACCCAGGGATCAACATGAGCTTCACCGAGGAGCAGATCGCGTTTCGCGACACCGTGCGGAAAATGGTCGCAAAGCACGTCGCGCCGATCGCGGCCGAGATCGACGAGACCGACCGTTTCCCGCTCGAACTCGTAAAGCTGTTCGGCGAGATGGGGCTGATGCAGCTCTGGGTGCCGGAACGCTATGGCGGCCCGAACGGCAACCTGACCATGGCCTGCCTCGCCCGGGAAGAGATCTCCAGGGTCTCGCCGGCCTGCGCCTCGATCGCGGCGCTCAACACCATGTTCATCATGCCGCTGCTTCACTTCGGCTCCGAGGAGCAGCGTGCCAAGTACCTGCCCATTATCGCAAGGGGCGGCGTCGTCACGGCGATCGCGATATCCGAGCCTCAAGCCGGCTCCGACGTCACCGCGATCAACACCCGCGCGCGCAAGGACGGCGACAGCTACGTCCTCAACGGCCGCAAGCAATGGTGCAGCTATGGCGTCGTCGCCGACTACATCGTGGTGATGGCGCGGACCAGCGACGCCGCGGGCGCCGACGGAATCAGCGCCTTCATCGTCGAACCGAAGACGATTTCGGGGGTCTCGTTCGGACGCCACGAGCGCAAGATGGGTTTCCGCGGCGCGCCGAACACGCCGATCTTCTTCGACAATGTCCGTATCCCTGCGGAGAATTTGGTCGGGGAAGAAGGCAAGGGTTTTAGGGCATCGATGCGCGCGCTCGACCTCAACCGGCCGACCATCGGTGCTCAGTCCGTCGGGTTGGCCCAGGGCGCGCTCGACGCGTGCGTTGCCTACGCCAAGGAGCGCAAGCAGTTCAAGAAGGCGATCTCGGAGTTCCAGGGCGTGCAATTCATGCTGGCCGACATGGCCATGCAGATCGAGGCGGCGCGTGCCCTCGTCTATGAATGCGCTCGGGCCGGCGACGCCGGTGACTGGAAACGCCTCAACGTGCTCGCCAGCATGGCCAAATGCGTCGGCAGCGACATGGCCATGAAGGTAACAACGGACGCGGTCCAGATATTCGGTGGTTACGGCTACACCATGGACTATCCCGTCGAGCGCATGATGCGCGACGCCAAGCTGACCCAGATATTCGAAGGCACCAATCAGATCCAGCGCGTGGTCATCGCGCGCGAACTGCTTCGATAGTCACCCTTGCGCCATCGCACCGGTCGCTTCCAGCGCTGTGATCTGGTCAGGCGAAATGCCCCAGTCCGCGAGCGCCTGCCGGCTGTCGCGCCCGGGCGCGGGCGTCGGCGTGCGAAGCATGGAAGGCGTGCGGGAAAACCGTGGCGCCGGGCTTGGATGCCGCACTCCGTCAAACCTTGCATAGACCTCACGGATTTGCATCTGCGGATGGCCGGGCGCTTCGTCGATCGTCAATACGGGCGCAAGACAGGCGTCGCGCCCCGCCGCTATCGCCACCCATTCGTCGCGCGTATGCGTTGCGAAGACTTTCGCGAATCGCTTGCGCATCTGTGGCCACGCCGCGCGATCGTTCTGATCCGGCAGATGTTCTCCATCGATACCCATCACCTTCAGGAGACTGGCGTAGAATTGCGGCTCGATGGCGCCCACCGCGATAAACTTGCCGTCGCTTGTGGCGTAGCTGCCGTAGAACGGCGCGCCACCATCGACGATGTTATCGGCACGCCGCCCGGTCCAGCTGCCCTGCTGCCGGAAAGCCTGGAACGCCGACATCAAATGCGTGACGCCGTCGATCATGGCGACGTCGATCGTTTGTCCGCGGCCCGATTGGCGCGCTTCCATCGAAGCCGCGAGCAGGCCCACCACCAGATACATTGCGCCGCCGCCGAGATCGGCGACCAGATTGAGCGGCGGCGGCGGTGGCCGATCGGCATCACCAAGACAATGCAACGCACCCGTCAGCGCAAGGTAGTTGATGTCGTGGCCTGCTTCCTGCGCCATCGGCCCCTCCTGCCCCCAGCCCGTCATGCGCGCGTAGACCAGCCCCGGATTGATCCCGTGGCAAATGTCGGGACCGAGCCCGAGCCGCTCCATCACGGAGGGACGAAATCCTTCGATCAGAGCGTCCGCTCCGGCCACGAGATTCAGCACGGCCGTCACGGCCTGCGGTTGCTTGAGGTCGAACGCGACCGAGCGCTTGTTGCGATTGTAGAAGTCGAAGCGCGGCGGCAAATCCGGCTCGACGCCCGGTTTGGCGATGCGATCGATCCGCAGGACGTCGGCGCCGAGATCGCCGAGCAGCGCTCCAGCGAATGGCGCAGGCCCGATCCCGCCCATCTCGATGACGCGAAAGCCGTTCAGCGGTCCCGTCACGGTGAAATCTCCTCTTTCAGCGGTGGAACCGGACGGCAGCGTCGATATCAGCGCGGCCGACGCGCGCCGCGTTGGCCTTGATACTGCGATCCTCGTAGCCAAACGAAACGCCGAACAGCAGTTTGTAATTGGCGGGAATGCCGAGCTGTTCGCGGATGATTTCTGGGAACAGTCCGAGCGCGCCCTGCGCGCAGGACGCGATGCCGCGCGCGGTCAGCGCCAGCATCAGGGTCTGCGCATACATGCCGATATCGGCCGCCTCGCGGGTATCGAACGGCGCCGGCATGAAGATCAATACGGCATGCGGCGCGTCGAAGAAGGCGTGATTGCGGATATAGGCCATCTTGCGGCCAACCACGTCGCTCCGCTCGACTCCCATCGCGCCGTATAGTTTCTGCGCCGCGTCCACCTGCCGCTCGCGGTAGATGCCGGTGAACTTGCCGTCAGCCGGCCAGTCCGGCCTGATCGGCTCGTCCCGCATCCCGGCCGCGACCAATGCTTCGCGCAGCCGTTTCAAGGCCTCGCCGGATACCACATGCGGCGTCCAGGGCTGCACGTTGCAGTTCGATGGCGACCATTGGGCAAGCTCGAACACCTCACGCAACGTCGCTTCCGGGACCTCATCGGGCAAAAAGCCACGCACCGAGCGGCGGCGCCGGATCGCCTGATCGATGCTCATGGCCGGCCGTTCGCGCATGCTCATCGTTCTTCCTCGATCAACGCGACACCGCGCGCGGCATAGGCCCGCGCCAGATGCCGTCCGACACGCGCCGCGTCCGGCAACACCCCGGTGCCGAGATCGCCGCGCGCAGCGACGCCGGCGCTGCCTACCGCGCCGCGAAACATCGCGAACACCTGATGGAAACGCGTGAGGCGCTCGGTCGCGCCGGACAGCTCGTAATAGAGCTCCAGATAGTCGCGCTCAGACGGAATCCCCATCTCCTCGAGCGGCAGGCCGAGCAATCCGCCGTTCTCGTCCGGCGCCATCAGCCAGGCCTGGCTGTTGAAGGCGAGATCGACGAGGGGATGCCCGAGCGTCGAGAGCTCCCAGTCGAGCACGCCGATCACGCGCGGCTCTGTTGGATGGAACATCACGTTGGCGATGCGGAAGTCGCCGTGGCACAGCGCGACGGTCTCGCTTTCGGGCAGGCGCTCGGCTAGCCAACGCACCATCCTGTCGAGCGCGGGGTTATCATCGTCGCCGCGACGGAATTTTGTCCATTGCTCCGACCAGCGCTTGAGCTGGCGGGCAAAATAGTTGCCGGGCCGGCCGAAATCCCCCAGCCCCAGCGCCCGATAATCCAGCCTGTGGATGGCGGCCAGTGCGGCACACATCGAGCGGAACAGCTCGGCGCGCTCGGCGCGGGCAAGTCCTGGGGTGCCGAACTCGCTGAAGACGCGGCCGTCCAGCCATTCCATGAGATAGAACGGCGTCCCGACGATCCCGCGATCCTCGCAGTACCGATAGGGTTTTGGCGTCGGGACGGAACTGCCTTGCAGCGCCGTTAGCACACGAAATTCGCGGTCGATCGCATGCGCCGACGGCAGCACGTTCTTCGGCTGCTTGCGCAGCACCGCGCGCCACCCGCCGCGGCTGACAAAATATGTCGGGTTCGACATCCCGCCATGCGTGCGTTCCACCCGCGTCGAATCAGTGCCGCCGAGCCAATCCTTCAGATATTCATCGAGCCGCGCCACGTCGAACTCGATGCCGCGGTCGGAGGCATCAGCCCCGGTCATCCGCTGCTCGCACGCTTGCCGCTGAAGTTGAACAGGTATTGGGCGACGCGCCTTATCTGCACCTCCTCGGTGCCCTCGGTGATCCGATAACGGCGATGGTGCCGGTAGATGTGCTCGAACGGCATTGCACGGCTGTAGCCGATGCCGCCATGCACCTGCATTGCCCGATCGGCCGCCTCGCAGCACAGCCGGTTGGCGCGGAAGTTACAGATCGAGACCATGTCGCTGATCTCCAGCGGGTTCTGGCGGTCCATCTGCCAGGCCGTGCGGAAGATGAAGTTGCGCACCAGTTCGTATTCCGACCACAGCTCGACCAGCGGAAACTGCACCGCCTGTTTGCGCGCGAGCGGCTCGCCGAAGGCGACGCGTGTCTTGGCGTATTCGACCGCCTTCAGGATGCAGTAGCGCGCGGCGCCCGCGCTCGCCGCCGCCTGGCGCACGCGGTTCTCGTGCACAAAGCGCTGCGCGACGACGAGGCCCTCGCCCTCCTTGTGCAAAATCGCGCTGTCGGGCACGCGCACATTGACCAGTTCCGTCTCCGCATGATCGCTGGGCATGTTGAACGTCCAGTGATTGTAGAGGACGTGATGACCGGGCGTGTCGGTCGGAACGATGAAGGCAGTGATGCCCCTGGCCTCGCCCGGCTTGCCGGAGGTGCGCGCAAACACCAGATTGGCATGGGCGCGGGCCACCTGGCTGTTCCAGCGCTTACGCCCATTGATGACCCAATGATCACCATCGCGCACGCCTTCCGTTTCCAGCCACGTCGCGTCGCTGCCATGCCCGGGTTCGGTCAGGGCGAAGGAAAGGTGTTTCTTTCCGGTGATGATGCCCTCGATATAGCTTTTCTGCTCCTCGGTGCCGTAGTCGGCGAGCGCCGGAATGATCGGGAAATTGCCGACGATCGAGGATTCGTCCTGCAGATCGTTGTGCAGACCGAGTCCCTTGGCGGCGAGGTGCTCGCGGATCGCCGCGATCGCAAGATTGGATGCAGCCTGGCCGCCGCATGATTTCGGCAGGCCGTAGCGCAGATGCCCTGCCTTGTCGGCACGGCGCTCCATTTCGCTGATCAGCGTGCGCCATTCGGTGCGCGGGCGTCCGTCATCATCCCAGTCGGTTCGAGCATTCTCGCGGCGATGATCGAAGAACTTGATGTTGTCGCGCTCGAGCGGCTTGATCTCGGCTTCGATGAAGGCGTCCAGTTCGGCCAGCTTGTCGGTGATTTCCTTGGGCAGTTCGAAGTCCATGGCGCCTCTCCCGGTGCTCTCTTTTGTTTTGGGTCGCTGCTAGAGCGCGATCCGCCCATAAGGGTGGGTACTGCTGACGCCGCCGTCGACCGAGAGCAATTGTCCGTCCACATAGGAAGAATCATCGCTGGCCAGGAAAGCAGCGGCGGCGGCGATCTCCTCGGAGCGCCCGGGGCGTTTCATCGGCGTCACATGGCCGAGCTTGGCTTCGACGCCCCGCGCGCGCGCATCTTCGAACACTTTTCGGGTCAGCTGCGTTTCGACCAGCCCCGGCAGCACGGCGTTGACGCGTACGCCGGTGCCGGCAAAGGCATTGGCCGCCGTCTGCGCCAGATTGTTCACCGCCGCCTTGCTCGCGCTGTAGGAAATGGCGCCGGCATTGGCGCGCAGCGAAGCGGCCGACGAGGTCAGGATGATGGAGCCGTAGCCCTGCGCCGTCATGTGCCGGCCGGCATATTTGATGGCGAGAAAGCAGCTGATGGTGTTGATGCGGTAGACTTCAGACCATTCCTCGACCGTCTGCTCCAGCAGCGGCGTGTTGGTTCCGGTGACGCCGATATTGGCGAAGAAGATTTCGAGACCGCCGAATTCCGCCACGCAGCGCCGGACGATCTCGGCAACGTTTTCCTCGACCGCCGCGTCCGTGATCAACGCCGATGCAATACCGCCTTCGCCCCGGATCGCTGCCGCGGTTTCCTCGGTATTGCCGGCCCGGCCGACCACCAGCACGGAAGCGCCTTCGCGTGCGAAACGGATCGCGCTGGCGCGGCCGATGCCGCTGCCGCCGCCGGTAACGACCGCGCGCTTGCCCTCCAGTCGCTTCATCGCGCTTCTCCTATCTGGCAGGGATGGTCCAGCCGCCGTCGGCGGTGACGACGGCGCCCTGGATGTAGCTCGCGTCGTCGCTGGCGAGGAATGCAGCAAGGGCTGCGATCTCTTCCGGTTCGCCAAAG
This sequence comes from Bradyrhizobium sp. AUGA SZCCT0158, assembly GCF_018130065.1. GTDB lineage: Bacteria > Pseudomonadota > Alphaproteobacteria > Rhizobiales > Xanthobacteraceae > Bradyrhizobium. The sequence goes on from NZ_JAFCME010000001.1 coordinate 173,924, forward strand.
CGGCCGGCCGGCATCTCGGCCTGACGCGTGGCGATCGTTGCTTCATCGAATTGCGCGATCGAGGCCGGCGTGCCGATCATGCCCGGCGCGATCACGTTGACGCGAATTTTCTTTGCACTGAGTTCGATCGCCGATGCCCGGGAGAGGCCGACGACGCCAGCCTTCAGGGCGGAATAGGCAATCGAGTCCTTGGCGGGGTTGAACGCCGACACGGAACTTAAATTCACGATCGAGCCGCCGCCGCGGCGCTCCATCTGCGGCGCCGCCGCTTGCGTGGTCCAGATCAGGCCGTGCACCCCCACCGCGAACATGCGGTCGACGGTCTCGACTTCGATCTGCGCCAGCGGCTCGAAGCGCGCAAAGACCGCATTGTTGACCAGCACGGCTACCGGCGCCGCGAACTCGCGCTCGATCCGCGCAAACAGGGCATGGACATCGTCGCGCTTGCCGACATCGACCTCATAGGGCCTGGCGTCGAACCCCTTGCTCTTCAATCCCTCGACCGCAGGCTCCAGCCGGCGCGCGCTGACGTCGACACAGGCGATACGACCGCCCTCCTGGCCGAAGCGCTCGGCGATCGCAAGGCCGATTCCGCGCGCGGCGCCGGTGACGACGCACACGCGGCCCTGAAGGCGGGAATTCATGCGCTGGCCTTGTGCGGCGGTTCGGCAAAGGCCTTTGCGATCTCCCGTAGCTGGAATTTCTGCACCTTGCCCGCCGGGGTCTTCGGCAGATCGGCGACGATCTCGACGCGTTCCGGCCAATACTGTTTCGCGACCTTGTGCTCCGCCATCAGGGCCTGCACGGCGGCCAGATCGAGCGTCTGGCCGGGACGCAGCACCACGAATGCGCAGGCCCGCTCGCCCAGTCGCGGGTCGGGATACCCCACGATCGCGGTCGAAAGCACGGCGGGATGCTTGAACAGCAGGTTCTCGATATCGAAGACCGGCACGTTCTCGCCGCCGCGGATGATGATGTCCTTGATGCGGCCGTCGATGCGGATGTAGCCCTCGTCGTCCATGTAAGCCATGTCGCCGGTGTCGAACCACCCCTCGGCGTCGAACGGCTCCATGTCGGCGCGCTTGTAGTAGCCGAGGCACATCTGGGCGCCGCGCACCTTGAGCAGCCCCTTCTCGCCGACCGGCGCCGGTGATCCATCCATGCGAAGCACCTTTACGGCAACGCCCTCCAGCGGGCGACCGTCGGTCTTCGACGATTTCTCGAGCGCGCGCTCGGGCTCGGTCAATGTGCTCGACAGCGATTCCGTCATGCCCCACAGCGAACAGACCTTGAGATCGAGTTCGCGGTAGACGCGATCGATCAACGCCGGCGGAATTGGCGCACCGGCGCACAGGAATTTGCGCAGCCGCGCAGGCTTTGCCGCGCCCGCCGCGACCGCCTCGCACATGTCGGCGAGGAACGTCGCAGCGCCAGCCGAATAGGTTACGCCCTCATTGGCCATGATCGCGATGCCGCGTTTCGGCTCCCACACGTCCTGGAAGACGACGGTGGCGCCGATCTTGAGGCCGAGCAGCATGCCGGCCGCAAATCCGGTCATGTGGCCGAGCGGCGAACAGACCAGCATGGTGTCGTTGGTGTCGAGGCCGAAGCGGCCGGCCAGCGCGATATTGCAGGCCAGCAGCGTATTGAGGCAATGCATGACGCCCTTGGGCGAACCTGTCGTGCCCGAGGTGAACATCAACACGGCCATCTGATCTGCGGGCAGCGCGCCGATCTCGCCGATCGGGGGCGAGCCGAGACGATCGCTGCCGGAGAGCAGCGCCTGGTCGAAGCTGTTCGCCCCCTCGCCGTCGACGACGATGATGTGCTGCAGCTTTGACAGTTTGGGCCGCAGCGACTGCGCCATCGCCTCGTGATCGAAGCCACGGAACAGTTTTGGCACGATCAGAAGCTTGGTTTCCGCGAAGTCGAGCATGTAGCTCAGCTCATGTTCGCGGAAGATCGGCATCAGGGGGTTGACGACGGCGCCGACCCGGAACGCGGCGAGCGCGATCACGGCAAACTCCCACCAATTGGGAAGCTGAACCGAGACGACGTCGCGAGGACCGATCCCGAGGCCCTTCAAGGCGGCCGCCGCCCGCGAAATCAGATCGCCGAGTTCGGCATAGGTGAAGCGCTTGGCCTCGGGGCGATCGGCGCGGTCGGCCAGAAGGGCGAGCTTTCCCGGCGTGGCCGCGATGGTCGCTTGCAGAAACTCGTCGAAGCTCTTGTCGATCCAGAAGCCGCCTGCGCGCATCGACGTTGCGTGGGCGACGGGATCAAATCGATTTCCGCTCATGCGTTCTCTCCCTGAAATCTTATCGCGGCGCTTGACGGCCTATTCGTTAGCTAGTGTACTAGTTTTAGAATGAACCGCAACTGCAAAATCGACCGGTCCGTTCACCTATCGACACCGGACCGCATCCCGACCGCGGCGGGCGCGACGGCGCCTTGAGGGAACAAGCACAGGACGCATATGATAAACGTGTGTCCGAATACCGGAACGCGCGACGGGCAAAGCAGGAGAAGGCACCATGAAAGCGGCGGTCCTGGAACGGCGCGGAGCCGAAGGCGTCAGCTGGCGGGATTTTCCCGATCCGGCCCCTGCCCCCGGCGAGTCCGTACTCAAGGTCGCAGCCTCGTCGCTCAATCGCGTCGATCTCTATATGCGCGACAACGGAGCGGGTATCACGCACACCTTGCCGCAGGTGATGGGCGTAGAGGCCGCGGGCGAGATCGTCGAGGCCGAGTCCGGCAGCGGGCTGAAGCCCGGCATGAAGGCCGTCCTGTTTTCCGAGGCGTTTTGCAACAAATGCCGCTATTGCCTCGCCGGCGACCAACCGCTGTGCGAGAACGTGAAGATCATGGGCGAGCACCGCCATGGCGGCTTTGCCGAATATATCGCGATGCCGAGCCGATGTTTCCTGCCCCTGCCCGACGACGCCGATCTGGTCGCGGCCGGCGCGCTGATGACGGGCCACCTCACCGCCTGGCGCATGCTGTTCGGCAAGAAGACCTTGCAGCCCGGCGAGAGCGTGCTGATCGTCGGCATCGGCGGGGGCGTCGCCGTCGCCTGCCTGCAGCTCGCAAAACTGGTGGGCGCGCGGGTCTTCGTCACCTCGTCCAGCGACGCCAAGATCGAGCGCGCGATCGCGCTGGGCGCCAGCGGCGGCGTCAACTATCAAAAAGACCGGGTTTCGAACGCGATCCTGCAAATGAGCAATGGCGGCGTCGATATGGTGATCGACAGCGTCGGCGAAGCAAGTTGGGGCGAATCGCTGCGGTCGCTGCGGCGCGGAGGGCGGCTTGTCACCTGCGGCGCGACGACGGGCTCCAACCCTCCGGCCGATCTGCAGCGCGTGTTCATCCGCCAGTTGGAGATCTACGGGTCGACCGGCGGCAGCCTCGCCGAATTCCGCCAGCTGCTCGATGTGTTCAATCGCGGTCTGGTGAGACCGGTGATCGATACGACCTTTGAGATGGCGGACATACGCGCCGCATTCGATCATCTCGCGTCCGGGGCGCAGTTCGGCAAGGTGTCGCTGGTGGCGTGACAGGCAGGCTGCGAAAGGGCGCCGCCCGGCAAAGACAATTCGGCGCCGGTATCGAAACTTGATCGACATCGGCGCCGGATTGCTCACTTCTTGCAGGCGGGATCGACCGGCGGAATGATGTCCGGGCCCGGCTCGATCTTCTTGATGTGGTAGGTCGGCTTGCCGTCCTTGCCCGGCAGGATCTGGCTGATCGCCATCCGCCGCACGGCCTGGTGGTCGCCCGCGCGCATCTCCACGTCGCCAAGCACCGTATCCGCCTTGAGGCCCGACAGCGCCGCCCGCACGGCGTTGATGTCGGTCGAATTCGCCTTGTTGAGGGCGGCCGCGATCAGCTCAATGGCAGCGTACTGGTCAGCGCCGGTGTAAGGCGGCAGTTCGCCGTTGTACTTTTCGCTGTAGGCCTTCACGAAGGCTTCGGCCTGTGCGCCCGGAAAACCGGCAACGAAGCCGATGTTCTGATAGACGCCGAGCACCGTGTCGCCCTGCGCGGGCAGCGTTTGCGGGATCACGAAGGAATTTCCCAGCACCATCTTGTACTTCTTGAAGAGGCCGAACTGCTGTTGCTGCTTGGCAAGGTTGATGGCGTCGCTGCCGAAGATCGTCACGAACAGACCATCAGCCGGTTCTGCGCCGAGCTCGGAAATCTTGGCGCCGAAGTCCGGCGTTCCGAACGGGGTGAACAACGTCTTCGCGATCGTTCCACCCTGCGAGGTAATCAGGCCCTTGAATTTGTCGGCGGAGTCGCGCCCTGCCGCATAGTCGACTGCGATGATGTCCCATTTCTTGACGCCCTGGTCCTTCAGGAATTCCCTGTAGGAACCCATGATCATCGAATCGTTGGCGTTGACCCGGAAATAGTTCGGCGAACAGCCCTTGCCGGTCAGACTGTCGGCATTGGCCATCACTTCGACCATCAGCGCTTTCAATGCGGGAAGCTTTGCCTGCAGCGCAGGCGAGACGGATGAGGTGTCCATTCCGGTAATGAACAACGCGCCATCCTTCTGGACGGCACGGGTGGCGCCGTCCACGGCAGTGTCCGGCGTGCCGGGATAGGTGATGAAGACGGCTTCAAGCTTCTTGCCGGCACCACCGCCGGCGGCATTGATCCGCTCGATCGCCAGATTGACCGCTTTGGTCTGGGTTTCCTTCAGGCCGGCCAACGGGCCGCTGTCAATCAGCAGGACGCCGATCTTGACGGTATCGTTGGCGGAAGCTGTGGTCGGCGCCGTCGTTGCCATCGCGATGGCGAGAGCCGCCGAAAGCAGCGCGCCGAAGCCCGTACTGGTAAGTGCCTTCCTCATATGTCCTCTCCCTACGCCTGGTTTAAACTTTCTGATTACAACGCCATCAGTGCCTGGTTCTCAGGCGCACCGATCGCCGGTGTCGGTCCTGAACCGACGACTTCTCCCTTGGCCAGAATGATGAAACGATCGGTCGCGCGCTTGACCAAATTCAAATGCTGCTCGACCACCAGCACGCCGGTCCCGGCCTGGCGGATCGTATTGAGCGCGCCGACCAGCCCGTCGATCAGCACCGGCGAAAGGCCCTCTGACGGCTCGTCGAGCAAGACGAGGCTCGGATTGGCCATCAGCGCCCGGCCGATCGCCAGCATCTGCTGCTGGCCGCCGCTCAACATGGTGCCGGGCCGGTTCGCGCGCTCCTCGAGTACCGGGAAAAGTTCGTAGACGGCTTTCAGATCCCAATACCCCGCCCTGCCCGTCGCCTTGCTGAGCAGCAGGTTCTCCTTGACGGTCAGATTGGGCAGGATGCGACGGCCCTGCGGTGCAATCGAAATGCCGAGTTTCGCCGCCATATAGCCGGGCAGATGATCGACCCTGCTGTCATGTACCCAGATCGCGCCGGAGATGATGTTGGTCTCGCGAAAAACCGAGAGCAGCAGCGTCGATTTGCCCGCCCCGTTGCGGCCCACGACGGCGACCGATTCCCCTTCATTGACCGTGAGGTCGATCCCGTGCAGCACCGTCGAGGCGCCGTAGCCGGCAACCAGTCTCTCGATGCGGAGCGCGCTCATGCCGCGGTTCCGAGATAGGCGGCGACGACGCGATGGTCGGCGCGAATTTCCTGGGGCGTGCCGGTGGCGAGGTGGCGGCCGAGGTCGAGCACGGTGACCTTGCCGCAGCAGGCGAATACCGCGTCGACATCATGCTCCACCACGACAGCCGCGATCTTCCGTTCGCGCACGAGATCGCGCAGATGCTCGAACAGATGCAGCGTCTCCGCCGCCGAAAGCCCTGCGCCCGGCTCATCCAGCAACAGCAAATGCGGGCGGCCGATCAAGGCCAAAGCGACGTCCACCCTGCGCTGCACACCATAAGCGATACGGCCGGCCTTCTGGTGCAGATAGCCGGCGAGATCCATCACCTCGATCACGTCATCGAGCCTGTTATCGCCAAGATGCTGCGCAACCAGATGAAGCTGCTCGTGAACGGTCAGTTCCTGGAATACGCTGGTGCGCTGAAACGAGCGCGCCATGCCCTGCCGGCGCCGCCAGGCCACCGAGCGCCGCGTGATATCCTCGTTGCGATAGTGAACGGTTCCCGCAACCGGACGGCGGCGGCCGCAAACCGCGTCGAGCAGTGTGGATTTACCGGCGCCGTTCGGACCAATGACGCCGTGAAGGATGCCGTCGCCAAGGACTTCCAGGTCGACGTCCGACAAGGCGCGGACCGATCCATAGCTCACCGAAAGATTCTCGATCTTGAGCATGTCAGGACGTCTCCCGTCGTCCGCCGAACGCAAGCTTCCGCAGCCATGCCATGCTCGACAGTCCGCCGACGACACCGCGCGGGAAAACCACGATGAACACGACGATGGCGATGCCGGTCAAAAGCTGCGTGAGCCCGCGCGCGCCGAATTCATCCTGCGCAAAGGAGAAGATCACGCCGCCCAGCAGCGGTCCCACGGAGCCGGCGATGCCGCCCATCAGGGCTGCGACCAGCGAATTGGTGCTGACCGAGATCCCGAGGCTCTCCGGCGAGACGAAGCCGGCGTTGAGTACATGCAGCAGGCCGGCGACGGCGGCGACGATGTTGACGAGGACATAGGCGATCAGGCGCGGCAAATAGGTGTCGAACCCCGAGAACCGCATGCGCTCCTCGTTCTCCCGCACCGCGCGCAGGATGGCGCCGAGGCGGGAGCGGCCCACGGCCCACAGCGCCAATCCGGAAAGCCATGCGGCGACCCACATCACCACCCAGAACCGCGCCGGGCTGGCAAAGTCCGCAGCCTCCATGCCGAATACCGTACCCTTGAAGCTGACGACGAGGCCGTCGGCGCCTCCGGTATAGTCGCGCAATGCCTCCAGCATGACCGCGTGGCTGATCATCTCGCCGGCGGCAAGCGTCAGCATCATGAAGGCGAGCGGATTGGTACGCACGATCAGCGCGCCCAGAACCGTGGCGTAGACGACAATGATGAGAAAGGCGGCGCACAACGCCCACGCCGGGGGCAGATTCCAGTCGTTCATCGCGATGGCGAACAGCAAACCGGAGCCGCCGTAGATGCTCGCCGCGCCCAGCGCCACCAGTCCGGCCTGGTTCATCAGGAACGCGACGCTGAGGGCGAGCATGCCGAGCAGCAAGCCTTCGTTGGCCAACCGGAGCACGAAATCGCCGGCGAAGCGGGTTGGCGCCACCGCGCCGACCACGACCACGATCGCAACCGCGACAAGGGTCAGCGGCACGCGCAAGGAAGATCCGCCCATCGCGCCTAGCGGCGCAACGCGCTCGCTTGCCGCGGTCGTTGTCCGGTTACTCAATTGAGCACCCTGCCGCGCCCGATGCCGCGGGGAGCGACCAGCAACACGATCATCAGCAAGATGTAGGGAACCAGGGCCGCGATGTTTGGCAGGAAGACCGATCCCGCGACCTGCATAAAGCCGAACAGCAATGCTGCAACGATCGCGCCGCCGATGCTTCCGGTGCCGCCGATCACCACGATGATGAGGCAGTTGACGATCATCGTGACGTCCATTCCCGGGTCAATCGACAGATAGGGACCCGCCAGTACACCGGCGACACCGGCGAACGCGGTGCTGAGACTGGTCACCAGCAGGCTGAGCCGGTCGGCATTGATGCCCATCATGCGCGCGACGGACGGATCCTGACTCACCGCGCGGACATAGAGTCCCGACGATGTGTATCTGAGCCAGAGCGCCAGCAGCGCGCACGACCCCAGCCCCATGACGATCAGGAAGATGCGGTAGACCGGATAGGACAAGTTCAGGACTGTGACCGAGCCCGACAGGATCTGCGGCGCATCGACGCTGCGCGCAACGCCGCCATAGAAGAAGATGATGACCTGTCCGAGGATGATGCCAAGGCCGAGCGTGACCAGCGCGACCTCGATATGCGACCGGCCTTGCAGCGGCCGCAGCGCCAGATATTCGAAGGCAATGCCAAGCAATGCGAGCAGGATCGGCACCACGATCAATGCCAGCCAGAATCCGCCGACCAGCGAGACGGTGTAGCCTAGATAGGCGCCGAGCATGTAGATCGCGCCGTGACCGAAATTGATGACGTCGCGCAGCCCGTAGATCAGCGCGAGGCCGCTGGCGAGCATGATCAGCAGCGAGGCAAGCGCCAGCGAATTGGCGATCAACAGCGCGATCACGCCGGCGCCCTTCCGTCATGCGTCCGCGGACGAAACGCGTCCGTCCGATACGCCGCCAATTTGCGCACCCGCTTCCGCAAAGCATCCTCCCGCCTCGTTAAGCGCGCGCCGACGATCCGATCGCGGGCGTGACGCCGAACTGCTTCTTTTCCCGCCGTGCCGGCGGAGCCGGGTCTATGCCCGTTATTTAGTACACGTGTTTATCATATACTTATATGTCCCGCAAACGCAAAACGCCGACTGGCCTGCGCTGCTCTGCCACACGTATGCCGTCACGCCGGGAGTTTGCTCGTCGAATTAGTACGCAAGCTCAACGATGCGACGGATTTCGGCGCGCGCAGCTGCAAGCCAACGAAGATCAACTATCGAGCGCATCCAGGTCGGCCATCGCCGTCGTCATCCGCTCGATCATCGTCAGCGTCGTGGCCTCGGGCTGCATGTTCGGCAACAGTGGCGAGTGACACAGCGTGATCGTCCACATTGCGAGCGCGTGCACGATCTGCTGCCGGTAGCGCTGGAAGCTGAGATCAAAGTCCGGCTTGACGCCGGTATTCTCCGCGAACCGCTCGATATAGCGGGCCAGCAGTTCACGCTCCCAGCTCCGGCGATTCTCGGGCGTCAGCGACGCCGTCACGGCGTAGCTAAAATCGCGTGACCAATGGCCGCGCGAAAGGCATTGCCAGTCGCACAGTCCCATCTGGCCCGCGCCTGTCCGGTACCAGTTGCCGATATGCACGTCGGAGTGAATGAGGCCCTGCGGCTCGCTGTCATGCAGCGCAAGAGCGCGCATCGTGGCCGGCCAGACATCGTCGCGGCGCGCCATGACCGCAGCCGGAATGACGTGAGCGGCGGCGTCAAACGCTTTCCTTGTGTAATACTCCGTGCCCATTTTTGCAGCCCCGATGGTGAACCATCGGGGATAGCTAGCGAGCCAGCGGTAGCGTTCGGCCAGCGTCGGATCGCCGTAGAAGCGGCCGTGCAGCGCCGCCAGGAGATCGATCATGTCGTCGGCCATGGCGCGGGTGACGTATGTCTTGTAATTGCAGAACGTCGCCGACTTGGTTGCGACCAGATCTTCCAGCAGATGGATCGCCGCGAACGTTCGCCGATCATAGGCGGAATGATAGCACAGCGGGGCTTCGATCTCGAGCTGGGGGCGGATCTGCGTAAAGAAGCTGCCCTCCACGCGCGCCGTGCCGTTGAAGCCGCCGATCATGCGGGTGACGATGCTCGGCAGCGACTTGGTGAAGATCGAGACCGGCAGGCCGGCGCGGCGACCTTCCTCGTTGTAGGAGACCTTCAACTGATGCCGCTCGTGGGTGCCCGCACTCGCAGGCTTGACTTCAACGTCTGTGACAATGGCCCCCGGGACCTTGCCGCAGATCACCGCCGTCAGCCATTCCGGCGTGACGGCGTAAGGTGTGCAGGGCACATCGTCGAACCGGCGCGCCATTGGCCGCGCCAGGCGCTCGTAAGCGACACGTCCACTGATTTTCAGCGCGGCCAGGGCCGTATCTGTTGATTGTCCCATCTTCTCAATTTCCCCTTAAGCGGCGCAAAGCTCAGCCGATCACACGTTCCCGACGCAATTCGCCGATTGTTTCGGATGACAGACCTATTTCACCCAGCACATCGTCGGTGTGCTGTCCCAGCACCGGCGGCGGCCTGCCTGCGCGACGTTCCGCGCCGTTGATCAGTACGGGGTGACCGACACCCTTCAGCCTGCCCGCGGTCTGGTGCTCGTACTCGACAAGGATGCCGCTCGCTTGGGTGTGCGGATGGTCAAGCAATTGCGCGATCGAATTGATCGGCGCGCAGGGCACGCCGACGCCGGTCAGCACCTCGTTCCAGTGCGCGACGGAATTTTGCCGCAGCGCCGCCTGGACGTGGCCGAGGGTTTCCTTGCGGTGCGCAACGCGATCCGCATTGGTCCTGAATCTGATATCATCGACGATCGTGCTCAAGCCGGTGACCGCGCAGAACTTGCGCCAGAGATTGTCGTTCGCGACCCCTATCATGATCGGCCCGTCGGCCGCCTCGAAGGCCTGATAGGGACACAGCGATTCATGGCTCGAGCCGCATTTCGGCGGCTGAACGCCGCGCTCCCAGAAGGTCTGGAGATTATAGCCCAGCAGGCCCAGAGCAGTTTCGAACAGCGAGACCTGGATCTCGCCGCCCTTCCCGGTTTTTTCTCGCGCATACAGCAACGCCAGAATGCCGCTGAAGGCGTGCACGCCGGTCATCTGGTCGATCGGCGAGATCGGACTGCGGATATATCCGCCGTCCTGGTCGCCGGTCATCGACATCACCCCACAGAACGCCTGCAGGATCACGTCATAGCCGGGCGAGTTCTTCAGCGGCCCCGCACGGCCAAACCCGGAGATGCTGCAATGAATCAGGCGCTCATTCAGGGTGCGAAGCGTCGGTGCATCGATGCCCAGCCGTTCGGCGACACCGGTTCCAAAGCTTTCGATGGCGACGTCGGCGGATTTGGCCAGCGCATGAACGATCTCGCGCCCCTTCTCCGATTTCATGTCGACGGCGATGCTGCGCTTGTTGCGGTTGGCGCTGAGAAAGACCGTGCCGAGGCCCGGCGCCGGAAACGGCGGCCAGCCGCGTGTCTCGTCGCCCTGCCCGACGGTCTCCACCTTGATGATATCGGCGCCGAGATCACCGAGATATTGCGCACATAGCGGACCTGCCAGGACCTTCGACAGGTCGAGGACGCGGATGCCGGTCAGAGGTTTTGACAATGTCGTTCTCTCAATTGAGTTGCGCGAGCCGCGGTAGCTGAAGTTTCGACGCCGGCATCAGTCAGGCGCCCGGCTGAGCGGACGAGAAGACACCTGCCATGTAGGCGGGAAAGCCGTATTTCGTGACCAGCAGATAATCCGCCGCGCGGCGCTGATCCTCGGAGAAGGTGGCCCGCCATTGGTCTGCCACGGCATACGCCTGCGCCAGCCGTTCGCGCAGCGCGCGTTTACCGTCGGTGACAGGCTCCGCCTCCAGCCAGAACATTGACTGCGCAATGACGCCATCGAATGCCGGCGCCTTTCCTGACCCATGAAAGCCGGCGCGCGCGAACGCATTTGCAAGCGTTGCATCCGCTCCGACTTGCAGCGCTCCGGATACCGCCGTCACGGCCTGTTCGACGGGAGGGGGAATGCCTCCCGCCTTGCGAAAACGGTCATGATCGAGCCGGCCGAGAAACAGCGTCCTGATCATGTTGCGCGGCTCGCGCCGCTGGATGAGCTTCGAGAAGATCTCCATCTCGGTGCGCATCGCCGCATCAAAGGGCTGCGGCAATCCCTGCGCAACGCAATCGAGAATGGCCAGCGGCGCTGGATAGTGCCCGAGGGTCTCGGCCAGAACGCTCTCGCGCTTCCGTGCGATGATCGAGGCGGCATCATCGACATCCGCTGGCCGCCATCCGGAACGATCCCAAGGCTGCGACGCCGCCGGGTATGACAGCACCCATCGCTCCGCCGCCGCCACCTCTTCACCGGCAGGAACCAGTTGATCGACCACGCCGGCGCTGACAGCCGCCTGGCCGGACAGCCGCGCACCTTCCAGCAGGATCGGAAATGCCTTCTCGATTCCGGTCAGACGCGGCAGCCGTTGGGTTCCCCCGCCTCCCGGCAACAGCCCGACCAACGACTCCGGCAGGCCGAACGCGACCTTGGGATCGTCGACCATGACCCGGTGATGGGTCGCCAGCGCCAGTTCGCCGCCGCCGCCGAGCGCCAGGCCCGCGATCGCCGTCGCGACCGGCTTGCCCGCGGTTTCGATTCCACGCAGCGCCTGACTGAGACGGAAGAAATGGTCGAACGCCACGCGATCGCGCGTCTCGGCCGGTGCTGCCATGATCATGTCGTAGGCCAATCCCAGTTCGGCGAGATCAGCACCGGCACAGAATGCCGATGGCTTTCCCGAGCGGATCACCACGCCCTTGACGTCGCTGTCGCGGAGCCACCGGCTGAAAATGGCGAGCTCGGCGATCGCAGCGTTGGAGAACACATTCATCGGGCGGCCGGGCATGTCGAAAACAAGGTGCAGGACATTGTTTTCGCTGCGTTCGGCCCGGAATTGCTGCAACTTTCCCAGTTCGTCCATGGATTCTTCTCCGTCGCCGTTTTTCGCCCTATAGCATATCGTATATCTGTGTACTAGTTTAAACGGATGGTTTTGCCGCCGCGAAAACTCTACAGCGGTTGCAGCGCTGATCTGGCGGCAACGCACGCGAAAGTCCTGACACTGACGTCGTCGACCCATAATGCAAAAAGCCCGCGGCGCCAGCTTGCCTTTTACCATCCCGGAACATATAGTACACTACCTAACTAAATTGATGTGGACGGATGTCGATGATCGAGCGCACCATTTTCCGTGAGGAACATCATATTTTCCGGGAATCGGTCCGGCGCTTCGTCGATCGCGAGATCGTGCCGTTTCATGCGCAGTGGGAGAAAGACGGCATCGTGCCACGGGAACTGTGGCTCAAGGCCGGCGCCGAGGGGCTGCTCTGCTGCACCGTTCCGGAAGAATATGGCGGCATGGGCCTCGACTATCTGTTCGACGTGGTCGTGTTCGAGGAATTATGGCGCTCCGGCGCGAGCGGCCCGGGGTTTCTGATCCACACCGATCTCGTGGCCACCTATCTGCTTTCGTTCGGCACCGAAGCGCAAAAGCGGCAGTGGCTGCCGAAGATGGTGTCGGGCGAAGCGATCGGCTCGCTCGGCATGACGGAACCGCATGCCGGCAGCGACCTCAAGGCGATCCGGACCCGCGCCGTGCGCGATGGCGATGATTTCGTCATCAACGGCCAGAAGGTCTTCATCTCGAATGGCCAGCTCTGCGATTTCGTCGTGCTGGCGACCAAGACCGACGGCAGCGCCGGCGCCAAGGGCGTCACGCTGTTCATCGTCGAGAGCAACCGGCCCGGCTTTGAGCGCGGTAGAAATCTCGAAAAGATCGGAATGAAGGCCCAGGATACCTCCGAACTGTTCTTCGAGAACATCCGCATTCCCGCCACCAACATGCTCGGACAGGAGGGTAAGGGCTTTGCCCTGATGATGACGAAGCTGTCGCAGGAGCGGCTCGCCCAGGCGATCCGATCGGCCACCGTCACCGAAACCGTGCTGGACTGGACCGTCGAATACACGTCGGATCGCAGCGTGTTCGGGCAAAAGCTCGCCAACTTCCAGAATACCCAGTTCAAGCTCGCCGATCTCAAGACCAAGGCGACGGTCGCCCGCGTCTTTACCGATCGATGCATTTCGCTTTTCATGGAAGGAAAGCTCGATCCGGTCGACGCTGCGATGGCCAAGATGTTCACCTCCGAACTTCACTGCGAAGCGGTCGATGAATGCCTGCAATTGTTCGGCGGATGGGGCTATATGACGGAGTACCCGATCGCGCGCGCCTATGTCGACGCGCGAATCGTCAAGATTGCGGGCGGATCGATCGAGATCATGAAAACCATCATTGCCCGCCAGATGTTCGCCCAATGTGGCTTTGCGCTCACCAAGAGCGGTTGATCGCCATTCAGGGCACACGGCCGGCGGACGCCAAGGGGTCCGCCGAGACAGAACAGACGACCAAAGCGTCGCAAACCAAGGGAGTGAGATTTGAGAGGCTTATCAGGCAAGGTAGCGATCGTTACCGGCGGCGGCCAGGGCATCGGCCGCGCCATCACCCTTCGGCTCGCCGAGGAAGGCTGCAAGGTCGCGATTTTCGACATCAATCCCGACGCCGGACATGAGACCGCGAAACTGGCGCCGAAGTCGGCGATCACGACCTACACCGTCGATGTCGGCGACCGCGCCTCGGTCGATCGCGCGGTCGCGCAGGTCGAAGCCGAACTCGGCCCGATCTGGGTTCTCGTCAACAATGCCGGCTGGGACCGGCCGATGCCGTTCCTGAAGACCGACAAGGAACTCTGGGACAAGATCATCCGGATCAATCTCTATGGTCCGCTCAACACCCACCACGCCATTGCGCCGCTGATGGTCGAACATGGCGGCGGCCGCATCATCAATATCGCCTCCGATGCCGCCCGCGTCGGCACCAGCGACGAGGCGGTTTACTCGGCCTGCAAGGGCGGCCTGATCTCCTTCACCAAATCGATCGCCCGCGAACTCGCCCGCAAGAACGTGCTGCTGAACGCGGTGTGTCCGGGTCCCACCAACACGCCAATGATGGCGGCGGTGCTGGGCGAAGGCGAACAGGCGGTAAAGTGGAAGGACGCAATGGTTCGCGGCATTCCCTTAAAGCGCATGGGCGAGCCCGACGACTATGCCGGCATCATCGCCTTGCTGGCGTCGGACGACGGCAAATTCATCACCGGACAGGCCATCTCGGTCTCCGGCGGCATGAACATGATCTAGCAGATGTGAGGACAATACGATGTTCGACCCCAGCAAATTCACCGACGTAATCTATGAAGTCCGCGATCGTGCCGCCTGGATCATCATCAACCGGCCCAAGGTCTACAACGCCTTTCGCGGCCAGACGCTCGAAGAACTGATTCAGGCGTTCCAGATCGCCGCCAACGACCGCAATGTCTCCAGCATCGTGCTGACCGGCGCCGGCGACAAGGCGTTCTGCACCGGCGGCGACCAGTCCGCCCATGAGGGCCAATATGACGGCCGCGGCGTCGTTGGCCTGCCGATCGACGAGCTGCAGGGCCTGATCCGCGACGTGCCCAAGCCCGTCATCGCGCGCGTCAATGGCTTTGCGATCGGCGGCGGCAACGTGCTGGCGACGCTGTGCGACCTGACGATTGCCGCCGACACCGCGCAATTCGGTCAGGTCGGACCGAAGGTCGGCTCCGTCGATGCCGGCTGGGGCACCGCCCTGCTGGCCCGCCACGTCGGCGACAAGAAGGCCCGCGAAATCTGGTTCATCAACGACCGCTACACCGCCGAACAGGCGCGTGAAATGGGCCTCGTCAACAAGGTGGTTCCGGCCGCCGAACTCGATGCCGCGGTCAAGGACTGGACCGACAAGCTCGCGCAGCGGTCACCGACCGCGATCGCGCTCGCCAAGCGTTCCTTCAATGCCGACAGCGACAACATTCGCGGTATCAGCAACCTCGCCCTTCACGCCGTGAAGCTGTTCTACGATACGGCGGAATCGAAGGAAGGCGTCGCTGCCTTCAACGAGAAGCGGACGCCGGACTTCCACAAGTTCACTTAGCCATTTTGGCAATGAACACGTCGCTTCCCCCGCGTTCGCCGATGCCCTCGCCCCGCATCGGCTGAACGCGCATCGCAAGAGGAAAACACCGTGCCGGCACGTAAGGTCATCATTTCCTGCGCAATCACGGGATCGATCCATACGCCCTCGATGTCGCCTCACCTCCCGGTGACGTCGGCGGAGATCGCGGAATCCGCTCTGGGGGCGGCCGAGGCAGGCGCCGCGATCGTGCACCTTCACGCCCGCAATCCGATAGATGGCCGGCCGGACCAGTCGCCGGAAGCGTTCGAGCCGTTTCTTCGCGTGATCAAGCAGCGATCCGACGTCGTCGTGAATCTGACGACCGGCGGCTCGCCCTATATGACCGTCGAAGAGCGGATCAAGCCCGCGGCGGTCTGGAAGCCGGAGGTCGCCAGCCTCAACATGGGCTCGATGAACTTCGGCCTGTTCCCGATGCTCAAGCGGTACAAGCAGTTCAAGCACGACTGGGAGCCCGCGATGCTGGAAGGCTCCCACGACCTCGTCTTCCGCAATTCCTTCAAGGATATCCGTTACGCGCTCGAAACGCTCAACTCGACCGGTGCGCGCTATGAGTTCGAGTGCTACGACACCAGTCACCTCTACAATCTGCATTACTTCTGGACCGAGGGCCTGGTGAAAGCGCCGCTGTTCATCCAGACCGTGTTCGGCCTGCTCGGCGGCATCGGCGCGCATCAGGAAGACGTCATGCATATGAAACGCACCGCCGATCGCCTGTTCGGCGACAATTATCGCTGGTCGGTGCTGGGCGCCGGGCGCGCGCAAATGCCGGTCGCGGCGATTGCAGCGGCCATCGGCGGCAATGTGCGGGTCGGCCTGGAAGACAGCCTCTGGATCGGCGCCGGCCAACTCGCAGCGTCAAACGCTGATCAGGTGACGCAGGTTCGAAAGATCATCGAAGGGCTGGGACTGGACGTCGCGACGGCCGACGAGGCGCGCGAGATCCTTGAGCTCAAGGGCGGCGACAAGGTCGCGTTCTGACCGCTGCGGCGGCCGGATCGCCAAACGCAATCATCGGGAGGCCTCAATGCTGCCCCATCGCAGGGTTTACGACGAAGAACATCAACAGTTCAGGGAAACGGTACGGCGCTTCGCAGCATCAAAGATCGCGCCGGATTTCGCACGATGGGAAGAAGCCGGCATCATCGACAGGTCGCTCTGGGGCGCCGGCGGCGCGGCCGGCCTGCTCTGCCCGCAGGTCCCCGAAGAGTTCGGCGGCGCCGGCGGCGACTTCCGGCACAATGCGGTCGTGATCGAGGAATTGAGCTATTCCGGCTTCGCTGGTCCCGCCACCGACTTCTCCGTGCACAACGATGTCTGCTGCGGCTATTTGCTCAGCTACGGCACCCCTGAACAGAAGAAGAAATGGCTGCCCCGCATGGTCTCAGGGGAGACTGTCTGCGCCATCGCGATGACCGAGCCCGGTACCGGCAGCGACCTGCAGGGCATCCGCACCCGCGCGGTACGCGATGGCGACGAGTTTGTGATCTCGGGCCAGAAGACCTTCATCTCGAACGGGCAGATGTGCGATCTCGTCATCGTCGTTGTCAGGACCAACCCGGAAGGTGGTTCACGGGGAATGAGTCTGGTTCTGGTCGAGACCGACCGGCCCGGATTCCGCCACGGCCGCAACCTCGAAAAGCTCGGGCACCTCTCCTCCGATACGTCAGAACTGTTCTTCGACAGCGTGCGCGTCCCGGTGACCAATTTGCTGGGAGCGGAAGGCGGCGCGATGGGCGCGCTGATGAGCGAGCTGCCGCAGGAGCGTTTGACCATCGCGCTGCATTCGATCGCCGCCGCCCAGAAGGCTTTTGATCTTGCCAAGGACTACGTGCAGCAGCGCAATGCCTTTGGATCGCCGATCGGCAGCTTCCAGAACACGAGGTTCAAGCTGGCCGATTTGAAGTCCGATCTTGCGGTGGGCTGGGCCTATGCCGACCAGTGCCTCCATGACCACATCAATCACGAACTGACGACCTACGCGGCATCGACGGCAAAACTCTGGATCACTGAAATGCATGGCCGGCTCGTCGACCAATGCCTCCAATTCTTTGGTGGTTACGGCTTTATGCGCGAGTATGAGATTTGCCGCCTCTATGCGGATGCACGGGTGCTGCGGATTTACGGTGGCACGTCGGAAATCATGCGCGAGCTGATTTCGCGTAATCTCTGATCCTCCTAATAACTCTTCGGCAGCTCCAGCACTTTTTCGGCAATAAAGCTGAGGATCAACTGCTCGGTGATCGGCGCCAGCCGCGTGATCGAGACTTCGCGGAACAGCCGCTCGACGTGATACTCCTTGGCGTATCCAAAGCCGCCATGGGTCATGATCGCCTGCCACGCCGCGTCGTGGCCGGCGCGGGCGCCGAGGAACTTGGCGGCGTTGGCTTCGGCGCCACAGGGTTTGTCGTGATCGTAGAGCCAGGCGGCGCGCATCGCCATCTGCCAGGCTGACTCCAGATACATCCAGTTCTCCGCGAGCGGATGCTGGATGCCCTGATTCTGGCCGATCGGCCGGTCGAACACCACACGCTCGCGCGCGTATTTTGCTGCCCGGCGCAGCGCGTCCTGGCCGATCCCGATCGCTTCGACCGCAATCAGGATGCGCTCGGGGTTGAGGCTGTGCAGGATGTATGAAAAGCCCTTGCCCTCCTCACCGATCCGGTCGGCCTCCGGAATAAACAGGCCGTCGATGAAGATGGCGTTGGAATCGACCGACTTGCGGCCCATCTTGGGAATGCGATGAACGTCGATCTTGGACCGGTCGAGATCGGTGTAGAAGATCGTGATGCCGTCGGTCGGCCGCTTGCAATCCTCGTACTTGGTGGTCCGGGTCAGCAGCATGATCTTGTTGGCGACCTGCGCGGTCGAGGTCCAGACCTTCTGGCCATGCACGAGATAGCCGCCGGGGACCTTCTGCGCGAAAGTCTTGATCCGGGTCGTGTTCAGCCCGGCATCCGGCTCGGTAAAGCCGAAGCAGCATTGATCCTCACCGGCGACCAGCCGCGGAACCCAGCGCGCCTTCTGCTCCGGCGTACCCTTCACGACGATCGGATGCGGTCCGAACAGATTGATATGCACCGCCGAGGTCGCGGACATGCCGCCGCCATGGCTGGCGACTTCATGCATCATGATCGCGGCCTCGGTCA
Source organism: Bradyrhizobium sp. AUGA SZCCT0158 (assembly GCF_018130065.1). GTDB lineage: Bacteria > Pseudomonadota > Alphaproteobacteria > Rhizobiales > Xanthobacteraceae > Bradyrhizobium. The sequence goes on from NZ_JAFCME010000001.1 coordinate 192,492, forward strand.
CCCCGAGGCCGGAACCGCCATATTCCTCCGGCATGGTGATGCCGAGCCAGCCGGCGTCGGCCATCGCGCGATGAAATTCGAACGGGAACTTGCCGTCGTCATCGCGCGCCAGCCAGTAGTCGTCGCCGAAGCGGGTGACGACTGAGCGCACGCCTTCGCGAATGGCCGCCTGATCGTCTCCCGGCTCGAACTCGTTGGCCAATGCACTCATGTGACGTCCTCCCCGGCCGAGGCGAGCGCGCGCTTGGCCGCGATCAGATGCGGCATGTCGTACATCTTGCCGTCGATGCCGAGCGTTCCCGCATCGGGCTGCGCCGCGAACGCCGCCACCACGCGGCGCGCATGCGCCAGGTCGGCCTCCGACGGCGTGAAGCATTCGTTGATCGTCGCGACCTGAGCGGGGTGAATGGCGATCTTGCCGACAAAGCCGTCGCGGCGCGCGATCCGGCAGCTTTCCGCCAGTCCCTTCTCATCCCTAAAATCCCCATACAGCGTGTCCAGTGCCATGGCACCCGCAGCCCCCGCGGCGAACAGACACTGCGCCCGCGCGACCTGATACGGGAACGTCCAGCTTCCGTCGGCTTCCTTGTTCGAGAGTGCGCCGAGCGCCGCGCCCAGATCCTCGGCGCCCCACGTCATGGCGACCAGGCGCCGGTTTGGCGTTGCATAACCCGCAAAGCCGATCATGGCGGCCGGCGTCTCGGTTGCGACCACCAGCAGCTTCACGTGATCCGGCGTGACGCCGGTGGCGACCTCCAGCACGTCGATGTAATTCGAAATCAGTTCGATGTCCTGCATGCCGTTGACCTTGGGGATCAGGATGCCGTCGAGGCCGGGTCGGACAATCGCCGCGAGGTCGTCAAGCGTCAGGCCGCTGCCGAGCGGGTTGATGCGCACCAGGAACACCCAGTCGCGCGCCGGACCGCCCAGCAGATTTTTCACCATCTCACGCGCCAACGCCTTGCGCGGCGGCGCCACGGCATCTTCAAGATCAAGGATCAGCGCGTCGGCGCCGATGCCGGATGCCTTGGCGAATTTGTGTTCGCTGTCGCCAGGCACAAACAGAAGGGAGCGCAATCTCATGCGGGGCGCCTCATCATCAGACCTATGCGGCGGCAATAGGCGACTTCCTCATTGTGCTGATTGAAGCCGCGATGCTCGAACGTCACGATACCCTGGGTCGGGCGGGACTTGCTCTCGCGCACCGCCAGGATCTTCGTTTCCGCCCTGATCGTATCACCGGCAAAGACCGGGCGCGGAAATTTCGTGTCTTCCATCCCGAGATTTCCGACCGTCGTGCCCAGCGTGGTGTCCTGCACCGACAGACCGATGACCAGGCCGAGGGTGAAGATCGAATTCATCAGCGGTTTGCCGAATTCGGTCGATTTGGCGTATTCGTGATCGATGTGCACCGCTGCCGGATTATAGGTCAGCGACGAGAACAGGATGTTGTCCATGTCGGTGACCGTCCGCCGGATTTCATGAATGAAAGTTTGTCCGACCGAAAACTGCTCGAAATAGAGTCCCGCCATCTGGTTTCCTCGCCTTTCTTGTATTCGTACATACGCGTACGAAATCTTCGCTGCCCGACGGGAGTCAGGGCGCTTTCTTCAACGCCTCCGGAAGCCTGGAGCGATGAAAGCCTTCAAAGGGCGCGCTACGACTATGCGGCTCGAGCCTCCACGTCGTTCGCGCATTCGGCGTCCCCCCGTCCACCCGGATGCAGGAACCGGTGACGTAGGCTGCAGCCGGCGACAACAGATACACGATCGCCGCCGAGATTTCGGCCTCGGTGCCGAACCGCTGCAGCGGCACACCGGCGGTGAAGTCATGCAGCTTCTTCTGCATTTCGGGCGTGTAGGTATCGAACCCGCTTGACACGATACCACCGGGGGCGACCGCGTTGACGCGCACGCCCGAGGAAGACCATTCGCACGCCGCGGTTTCGGTCAGCGTCAGCATGCCGCCGCGCGCAGCTCCCGAGTGCGCGAATTCGGGCCAGCCATGCCAGATGTCGGCGATGATGTTGACGATGGCCCCGCCATTGGCCTCCATCCAGCGATTGTAGACCTCGCGCATGAAAATGAACCCGCCGGTCAAATTGCTGCGCACCACCGCCTCAAAACCCTTGGTCGAGATGGTTTTCATTGGCGCGCGGTATTGACCGCCGGCGTTGTTGACGAGCCCGTCGATGCGGCCGTAAGTGCCGAGCACGGCGTCGATCGCCGCGATTACCATCGTCTCGTCGCGGATATCGCAAACCTGGGTGAGAACCCGTCCGCCGTCGTCCTCGATCTCCGACCTCACCTCCGCCAGCTTTTCGGCGGTGCGACCGAGGATCGCGACATTGGCGCCGAGGGCCACCAGTTCGTGCGCGGTGCAACGACCGATCCCGCTGCCACCGCCGGTGACGATGATCGTCTTGCCCTTGAACAGATCCGGCCTGAAAACCGATTGATACGGCATCGTGCTCTCCGAAGGGATGGGCGCGATCGGCAGTTGACCGCCCCGCGCAACAAAAATTAGTACACTATATTATGATATGGTGTATTCTGTTTCGCAAGCGCTTTGCTGAGCGCCTCGACAGGCCGAAGACGACTTGGAACAATCGGCCGCTTATGGCCATCCACACCGCACCGTGACATCCTGCTGTCCTGGCGCGAATGGGAAACGCACGACATGGACAAATTCACCACCATCACCGTCGAGCAACGTGACACCATTGAGATTCTTTCCCTCAATCGGCCGGATGCCCTCAATGCGGTGACACCCGCGATGGCCGACGAGTTGATCGCCTATTTTTCGGGGCTCCACGATCGCCTGAGCACGCGCATCGTCATCTTCCGGGGCAATGGGCGGGCGTTTTGCGCCGGGGCCGAGCTCGGGTCCGATGCGTTCGCAGCGCCCGGCGCGGGACGTCCGCAGCGGCAGCTCGACACGCAGCAGCGTTACTCGCGGATCATCCGCCTGATGCGGAGCTGCCCGCAGCCGATCGTGGCACTTGTTCAGGGCGCGGCATGCGGCGCCGGGTTTTCTTTGCTGCTGGCCTCCGATGTCAGATTTGCGACGCCGGCGGCGCGGATGAACGCCGCCTACATACGCGTCGGCGTCGGCGGCTGCGACATGGGGTCCGGCTATCTGTTGCCGCGGCTGGTCGGTCTTTCGGTGGCGTCGGAACTATTGCTGACCGGACGGTTTCTGGGTGCGGACCGGGCCAAGGCCGTGGGCCTCGTCAGCGACGTTGTTGACGACGACAAATTGCTCAAGACCGGCCTTGCCTTCGCCGCCGAAATGGCCCGCGCCTCGCCGATGGGTTTGCGTCTGACCAAGCAAACGCTGAACGCGCTGATTGACGCGCCCGGCATCGATGCCGCATTGATGATCGAAGACCGTCAGCAGGTGATGCTGCTCGAAACCAGCGATCACCAGGAGGCTGTCGCGGCATTTCGCGAGAAGCGCGACCCGACCTACCGGGATCAATAGAACTACCGTCCCGCAAATGTCGGTTTGCGCTTCTCCCTGAAGGCTTTTACGCCCTCCTGGGCGTCCGCCGTTCGCGAGATCGCGGCCAGCGTTTGCGCCTCGTCTTCCAACTGGCTTTCAATGGAACGGTTGAGCGTCTGCAGGAACAGGCGCTTGATCCCGCCATAGGCTTCGGTGGGGCCGGAAGCCAGTTCGCGCGCGATCTTCTCGGCCTCGGCAACGACCGCATCGTCATTCACGACATAGTCGACCAGTCCAGCCGAAAGCGCGGCGTCGGCGTCCATCGTTTCCGCCAGCAGGAAGAACCGCCGGGCACGGGCGACCCCGATGCGCCGCGTCACGGTTGTCGTCGAGCCGCTGTCCGGCGTGAAGCCGATCTTGGCGAATGCGGATGAAATACGCGCCGATTTGCCGATCACCACCAGATCGCCTGCGGCCATCAGCGAAACACTGCCGCCCGCGACATTGCCTTGCACCGCTACCACCACCGGTGCACGCATGCGGACCATCCGCACGATGGCCGCATGCAAATCCGCCGTCCACGACTTGATGGTCACGGGCAGCGCGGCGCCACGGGAGGCGAGCGCTGCGAGATCGCCGCCGACACTGAACAGCCTTCCGCGCGCGGAAATCAGCACCGATCGTACATCGTCACGCTCGCTCAATTCTGCCATGCAAAGGCCGAACTGGCGGCAGAAGTCGCCGTCGATCGGGTTGCCGCGTTCGGGCTGATTGAGAACGATATGCGCGAGGCCACCGTCGATCGTGCATTCGAAGCTGGTGGTAGCGTTTGCCAGACCCATTGCGTCTCTCCCGGTCGTTCGGACTTGTTGGAAATGCGTTCGAGGCCGGCTCTTCGCCACCGGCCTGGTGTCAGGCTGACCGGCCTTCCTTTTCCTTGCGCGTCGAAGCCTGAATGGCCTCGCGCGCCCGCTGCCAATCGTCAGGCGAAAGTTTTGAAAGCCCGGCAAACGTGCTTGGCGCCGCCAGATGATGCCCGCCGTCAATGCTGATGGTGTCGCCGGTGATGTAGCTGCAGCCATCCGACATCAGGAAGATCATGAGATTGCGCAGCTCATCCATCTTGCCGAACCGCCGCAGCGGAACTTCATCCGCCTGGGTCGCCCCCACGCCGGTCTCCGCCAGCGGATTGAGCTTGTCCCAGGCATTTTCGGTCGGAAACGGCCCGGGCGCCACCGCGTTGACGCGGATGCCCTTCGGTCCCCATTCGACCGCAAGCGACATCGTCATCGCATGGACGGCGGCCTTGGCCATCGCGGCCGGCACCACATAGGCCGATCCGGTCCAGACCCAGGTGACGAGATTGCTGATGATCACGCCGGGAAGCCCCGCGGCGATCCAGCGCCTTCCGCAGCCCTGCGCCGCGTAGAACGAACCGTCCATGATGGTCGACCTGATCGCCTCGTAGCCGCGAGGCGACAACGTCTCGGTCGGCGCCAGGAAATTGGCGCCGGCGTTGTTCACGAGGCCCGTGAGAGGTCCGGTGGCCCAGATTTCCGCCATCATCTTTTCAATGCTGTCGGGATCGCGAACGTTGGCGACCAGCGCCTCGGCCTGCCCGCCCGATCGCGCGCGGATTTCGCGAGCCGCCTGCTCGAGAATTTCCGGCCGGCGGCCGCAGATGAAGACATGCGCGCCGTGCGCGGCGAAGCCTAAGGAAATCTCCTTGCCGAGTCCCGTGCCGCCGCCGGTCACGAGGATGCGCTTGCCCTTGAGGACGTCACGGCTGAACATGAACGGCAAATCCCGCTATTCGAAGCTTACATGACAGCCGAGCCAGGCCGCCAAGCCAAATTAATACACTAATGTACTTCATCTGTAAATCGCGATCGTCCCGGCTCAAAGATGTCCCCGGGAGCTCGATCCGGCTCAACTCCCAGCAAATAGAGCCGATTCCTGGGGATACGCCCCGCCGGGAATCGCCACGGCCGGGTTCGCCGCGGTGCGTTCCTTTTAAAATACGCTTGTGTATGATATCAGTTGAATCGCCAGGATCGACACGCATCGGTATCAGGCTTCTGACGAGGAAAAACGACATGGTCGACCGGCCCGACTGGGATCTCCGACTAGGCTACCTCATCCACGACGTTTCCCGGCTGCGCCGGATGATGTTCGATCGCGCCCTTGCGCCGCTCGGCATCACGCGGTCGCAATGGTGGGTGCTCGCCTTCATCTCGCGCAAAGACGGGCTGCCGCAGACGCAGCTCGCCAATGAGCTCGACGTCGGCAAGGTCGGCGTGGGGGCGCTGATCGACCGTCTGGAGTCTTCCGGCTTCGTGCTTCGGCAGGCGGACCCGGTCGACCGCCGCGTCAAGCGCGTCTTTGTCACCAAGCAGGCGCGCGGCTTCCTGGAAAAACTTCGCAAGGAGACCGACAAGTTCAATGCCCAGCTGACCCAGGGGATTGACCGCAAGGCACTGGAAGCGGCGTCGGACGCGTTGCTGGCGATGAAGCACAATCTGCTGGCGATGTCCGATGGAAACGCCCTGCCGAGCGAAAGCGAAGAGGACGTCGGCAAGAAGAGTAAACCGCGAAAGAGCAGGAAAGCGGCGTAGCCGCTCATCTTCCCTGCTTGCCGGGCGGACCGCGTCGATCGTTGGCGATGCGGTGGCGCTCTATGACACGATGTCTCGCCCCCAAATATCGGCATTGGGGCGAGCCTGCTTGATCAACTCGGCAATTTTTGCGCCCAGCTCGTTGGGATCCTCGACCGGCTCTATCCCCGGCCCCGCGTGCCAGCCTTCCGCAATTTTGAGAATGCCATCGCCCGCTTCGAACACGCGGCCTGTCACATCGCCGGATTCCTCGCTGGCCAGCCAGACGACGATCGGCGCGACCCAGCGCGGATTGCGCCGCTTGATCTCTTCCTCGGTGCGCTCCCTCAATCCCTCCGTCATCCGGGTCTGCGCGCGCGGCGCAATGGCGTTGACGGTTATTCCGTATTGCCGGAGTTCGGTCGCGCTGATGATGGTGAAGGCGGCGATGCCCGCCTTTGCCGCGCCGTAATTGCTCTGACCGACATTGCCGAACAGGCCCGACGCAGAAGACGTATTGATCAACCGAGCGCTCACCCGGGAACCGCGCCGCTTGGCCTCCTGCCGCCAATATTGCGCCGCATGGTGCGAGGGCGCGAATGTCCCCTTCAAATGCACCTTGATCACGCTGTCCCATTCATGCTCCGTCATGTTGACCATCATGCGGTCCCGCAGAATACCGGCATTGTTGATCAGGACGTCGAGGCGCCCAAAAGTCCCGACCGCCTCGTCGATCAGCGCCTTGGCGCCGGCCCAATCACTCACATCATTGCCGTTCACGATCGCCTCGCCGCCGGCCAGCCTGATCGCTTCGACAACCGACTGCGCCGGCGTCAGATCGGCGCCCTCGCCGGCCGCGGTGGCGCCGAGATCGTTGACGACGACCTTCGCCCCCTGCTCGGCCAGCATCAGCGCGTATTCACGCCCGAGGCCGCGGCCCGCACCCGTCACGATCGCAACACGTCCCGCACACAGATTTCCCATTTTCAACATTCCTGGATCGTTTCGTTTCACTGACACATACACAGGAGAACTCGCCATCGCCGCAGCGCCATTTGCGCATTTCGACGAACAGCCGAGCGCCGTTCACTTCTTCTCGATCTTCGCGGTCGCGACGATCTCGGCCCAGCGCCTTGTATCGGCTTCCTGAAAGGCTCCGAGCTCCTGCGGCGTCGAGGGAAATGGCGCAGCACCAATCGTGGTCAGGTACTTTCTCGCCTCAGCGCTGTTGACGAAGCCGGTGACCAGAGCGTTGAGCCTTGCGATGATTTCGGTTGACGTCTTTGCCCGGACGAAGACGCCGACCCAGGCCGTTAATTCGTAACCCGGCAATCCGCTTTCCGCGATGGTGGGTAGCTCCGGCATCGTCTCCAGACGCTTCGCGCTGGTCACGGCCAGCGCCCGCAGCTTGCCGTCCTGTACCAGCCCTTGCGCGCTCGCGGGATCAGCGAAGACACAATCGATCTGCCCGCCCATCACGTCGGTCAAAGCCTGCGGCATGCCGCGATACGGCACGTGCTGCATTTCGATGGCCTGACGATATCTGAATAGTTCGGCCGCGCCCCTGCTCGATGTATTGCCGCTGCCAAAGGACAAGGGCTTCTCGCGTTGCTTCGCCAGAGCGACGAATTCGGCAACGGTCCTGGCCGGAAAATCAGCCTTTACCGTCAGCATCATCGGTATCGTCATGATACCGGCGACCGGCGCGAAGTCCGTTTTGGGATCGTAAGGCAATGAATGGAACAGGCTGATGTTCGCCGCCTGCGTCGAATTCGTCGTGACGAATGCCGTATAGCCGTCGGGCTCCGCTTTCAGGACCGCGAGCGCGGCAAGATTGCCGTCGGCGCCCGGCTTGTTCTCGACCACAACGGTGGCGTTGGTCGTTGCACGAATGCTTTCCGCCAAATGGCGCGTTACGCTGTCGGTCGCGCTGCCGGGCGGGAACGGAACGATCAGGGTGATACGCTGCGAGGGATAGGGTTCCGCAGCAGCCGCCGGGAAGCAAGCGGCCAGGAGAAGTACGACGGCAGCGACAGCCCGCGTTAAATTGGCCCTCAAGCTGATCTCTCCCCTGTTGGCGTACGGGCGGCATCGCCTTCCGGATCGACCTCGACATAAAGGCCTTGTCCGATATAGTACACATACGTACTATCTTTGCGGACTAATGCAAGAGGATCGGTGGGACGCTCGTCGCGTTCGCGCACCGCATACCCTCCAACAGGAACCGTTGGCCATGAAGAACAATCGCAATCGTCAGGTCATCCTGAAATCCCGGCCGACCGATATTCCTCAGGCCGATAATTTCGAAATCATCGAGTCCGATGTTCCCGATCTGCGGGACGGTCAAATCCTGGTGCAGAACCTTTATCTTTCGGTCGAACCTGCCATGCGCGGCTGGGTCAGCAATGTCGCCAATTATTCGGAGCCGGTGCGCATCGGCGAAGTGATGCGCTCATTCGCCGCCGGCGAGGTGCTGCAATCGACACATCCCGACTTAAAGCCGGGCGACAGGGTGATAGGCATGTTCGGATGGCAAGAGTTCGCCGTCGTCGGACCTGCCGCGATCACGCGAAAGATCGGGGAAGACGGACTGCCGCTTTCGCTCTCGCTCGGCGTCACCGGTCTCAATGGCATCACTGCCTATTTCGGGCTGCTGGACGTTGGCCAGCCGCGCCCCGGCGACACCGTCGTAGTGTCGACCGCGGCCGGCGCGGTGGGATCGGCGGTCGGGCAGATCGCGAAACTCTCTGGCTGCCGGACGGTCGGGATTGCCGGCGGGCCGGCGAAGGTCGCCCAATGCCGCGAGCTGTTCGGCTACGACGCGGCGATCGATTACAAGAGCGACAATCTGGAGACCGCGCTTGCCGCGGCCTGCCCAGGGGGTGTCGACCTCTATTTCGACAACACCGGCGGCGCTATCAGCGACGTTGTGCTTCGCCATCTCGCCGTCGGCGCGCGCGTCGTGATTTGCGGAACCGCGTCGGTCTCAAGCTGGAATCCCTGGCCCAACGGGCCACGCGCCGAGCGTCATTTGCTGGTCAAGCGCGCACGCATGCAGGGATTCGTCATCTTCGACTACGCGTCCCGGTTCGAAGAGGCCGTCACCCGTCTGGCCCAGTGGATCCGCGATGGACGATTGCGCTATTCCGAAGACATCCTGAACGGCATCGAACACGCGCCGGGAGCGATCGCCGGTCTTTATCGCGGCGAGAATACCGGCAAGCGGCTGATCAGGATTTGCTGACGGCGGGTAACAGGCTTCATAGGCGTAACTCCGAAGAAGGCATTTCGCGAGCTGCGTCGCCCTACGCGCAAGCGCAACCTTGCGCGCCGCCTGCGACAAATCAACCCGACGGGCAAATCACTTCTGATATACGGAAATCGTGTCAAGCCCTGAAATCAAAAATATTTCTGTTTACCAGTAACTAAAATCAGGAGCATACATCTGCCCATCCCGTCCCACTCAGAGGGCGTCGGCCGTCGTCACGGACGTTGGACGGGTTGCGGTGGACGCCGATGTTGCGGAGACGTAACGCGACAGAGGCGTACGGCGAAGACGCGTGGTCCTGGCGCCCGTTGCCGGCGTCAAGTTCCTGAGAGGCCAAAAGCTGATCAGGGGCGACGGAGTCAATCGAGAACTCGTCTCCGGGGAGAGCGCGTTATAAGCCGTAAAGCCATTGCGCAGGGAATGTCGGATGTTCTCCGCTGCCCTGTATGCTCGTGTGCAGCCTACTTAGCACAATCCGCACACGAGACCGCGGGTGCAGCGCGCATCCGGCATTCCCTGCGCCCTCTATTTGCAGAGGGCGGGAAGGTTCTGGCAAAGCTCGGGCACAATGCGTCGCGAGAATGCGAAGTTACGTTCTGAATGATTGCGCATCTACAATCACCGCCGTCGTCCCGGGCTTGAGCTCAGATGCGCAATTGCGCATCTGAGCTCAAGGCCGGGACGACGTTAGGGATAGTCACGCCATCACCCCCTCACCGCTCCCTGCCCGCCTCATCCAAGGCCTGCATGATCGGCGAGAGCAGATATTGGATGACCCGCCGTTGGCCGGTCTTGATCTCGGCCTGCACCGAGAGCCCGGGGCCGAGCGCCTGCTTGCGGTCGCGGACGCGGTTGAGGACATGGGCCTCGACCTCGATCTCGGCGCCGTCGGGGACGATGATCATCAGGGCCTGCGCCGGCTGCATGACACCGCCGATGGTGGTGACGGCGAGCTGCTGTACCGTTCAGCCCATCCGCCGCTTGCCGATCAGCTTGAGCGCGCCGGCGGCGGCCTTCTCATCCGTCACCAGCACCTTGCCGATCCGCCCCTGCAGCGCCGCCGCGATGACCGGCACCTTGTTGGTGCCGCCCGCGATCAGCATCACGGTCGGCGCCCGCGCCAGCTTCTCGATCGGCAATGCGATGGCGCGCGCATTGATACCGTGGTTGATCTGCCGGCCGGACTGCTCGAGATATTGGCCGAGCACGTCACCGACGGCGCCGGCGGCGCGCAGATCCTCGATGCCGACATCGGGCGGCAGCCCGTGCCGAACCAGGAGCGAACGCGGCGAGAGGTCGCCCATGCTGAGCAGCGCAAGATCGATCCGCTCAACGCGGTCCAACACCTCCGCATAGACCTCCTGCGCCATGAAGGTGTCGCGCGAGCGGCGGCTGCTGGCATAGATCGGGGCCGCCAGATAGCTGCACTTGGCGTGCAGCCGGCGCGCCAACTCGCCTGCGATCTCGAAAGTATTGAGTTCGAGCCCGCGCGAGAGCCCGCCCATCATCGAGACGATCCACAGATCCGGATACTCCGCAGGCGTCACATGGCGGATGGTTTCGCGCAAGGTCGCCCCCCAGCCGATGCCGATGGTGCGCGGCTTCTTCTCTTCCAGGAATTTCGACAAATAGGCTCCCGCGGCCATTCCGATCAGGCTTGCCACCAGTTCGGGATTTTCCGGACTCGGGATCACCACCGCGTCGTCGAGCCCGCATTGCTGCCGCAACTGATGTTCGAGTTCGGTGCAGCTTGCGAAGGCCGAGTTCAGCCGGATACTCACGATGCCGCTGTGCCGCGCCTCCGAGAGCATGCGGTTGACGCGCGCCCGCGTCAGTCCGAGCCGCTCGCCGATCTCGGCCTGGGTCAGGTTCTCCATGTAATAGAGCCACGCGACCCGCAGGATGGTTTGGTCACTCAAAGCGCAATCTCCTCGAGCAACCGCAAAAGCTCGTCATGAATGTGACCATTTGAAGCGATCTTTTGCAGATCGTCAAACTGCGAAGCCTCGCCCGCGATCGTGGTCACGCATCCACCTGCTGCGCGCACCAGCGGCATTGCCGCAGCGTGCGAGACGAGATCGGCCTTGATCGACACGAAGGCGTCGAGTTGGCCGGCCGCGATCCATGTCATCTCGAGCGCGCCCGAGACCACGATGCGGACGCCGCGAACTGCCGAGCCGAGCCGCTCGATGATGGCAGCGGCCGTCCGCACCTCGTCGGGTTGATAATGCGATGTCAGGATGACCGATACCACCGCATCGGAAAGCGACCGCGTGCTCGACACCCGCACGGGTTCATCGTTCACGGTGGCAAGCGCGCCCTGCGCGTAGCGGGCGCAGACATCGGCCAGCGGCGATTGAACCAGGCCGACCAGCGCCTCACCTTCATCATGGTAGGCTGCGCTGACCGAATACCACGGCAGCCCGGAGGCGTAGTTCACGGTGCCGTCCAGCGGATCGACGATCCAGCGCGGTCCGCTTGTGTTGCCGCTAAAACCCCGCTCCTCCGACAGGATCGCCGCGCCTGGTGTCAGCGTCCTCAGTCCATCGATCACGATCCTTTCCGCGGCAAGGTCGGCGTCGGTGACGATGTCACGTAGTTCCTTGCGTGCGGTCGCAAGCGGTGCGCGCTGCATCGCGACCAGCGTCGCGGCCGCCTCCGCCACCACCGCCTCGGCGCCGCGCATCAGCGCCATCAGATCTGTCCTGGCGGATGTCGGCATCAGGCCGCCTTCACGCCGGGCGCACCATCCTCGACCACGAAGGTCGCGAGCCGGCGCACACTGCTGTTCACATCCTTGACGTCGTCGAGCGCCTCGAAACCGACCGTGCAGGATCGCGCATCGAGCTCGACGGTCGCATAGCCACGCTTGTCGCCCCGCGCATAGGTCAGACCCGGATTGTCGGCGAGCGCCCTGGCCACACTGCTTCCGCTCGGCCCCTCGGAAGAGATCGAGGTGCCGACGAATTCGGTCGCGATGGTCGCTTCATGCGGCTGCGAATAATCGCGCTTGAGGTCGGCTGCAAAGTAAGCGTGGCGATCGCCGCCGATGACGACCGGGTTGCGCAATTTGTGCGACACGATCGAATCGAGCAGCCGGCGGCGGGCATTGGGGTAGCCGTCCCAGCCGTCCATCCAGAAGCGGTTGCCGTCGTCCGCCTTGCGCTTGCTTTCGGCCATCAGAGTCTGCTGCGCTACGACGGTCCAGCGCCCGCGGCTGTCGCGCAACCGTGCGTCGAGCCACTGCTCCTGCGGCCGCCCGAGCATGGAGCGTTCCTCCTCGGTTCGCTCCGGACAGTCCGGCACCGTGGTCGGGCGCCCTCCCTTCACGCAGGCGGGCGCGGAGCGGTACTGCCGGTCGTCGAGCAGCATGACGTCCAGCATGTCGCCGAAACGATAATGCTCGTAGATGGTGGCATTCGGTCCAAGCGGGCGGGCGGATGGCGGCAACGGCATATGCTCGTAATAGGCCTGATAGGCAGCGGCGCGCATCTTCAGGAACTGCCCCGGATCGCGCGTCGTGTAGGAGCGGTCATTGGCGTAATCATCCGCCACCTCATGGTCGTCCCAGATCGACAGCCACGCAAACGCGGCGTGCGCCGCCTGCAGGTCGGCGTCGGATTTGTACAGCGCGTAGCGATTGCGAAACTCGGCAAGCGTGGTTGGAATCCCGACGCCGTGCTGACGGACGTGACGCGAGCCCCAGGACTTTTCGTAGATGTAATCGCCGAGATGCACGACCAGATCGAGATCGCGCGCCGCCATGTCGCGATACGCGGCGAAATAGCCCTGCTCATATTGCTGGCAGGAGGCAAAGGCGAAGCGAAAGCGGCTGTTGCCGACGGCCGGCGCGGTGCGGGTACGCCCGACCGGGCTCACCGCCGCACCGGCGCGAAACCGGTACCAGTAGACGCGGCCCGGCCGCAGGCCTGTTGCCTCGGCATGCACCGAATGCGCGAGCTCCGCGGTCGCCTGCACGACGCCCTTCGCGGCGACGCGCGCAAATCCTTCATCCTCCGCGACCTGCCACTCGACGTCGACCGGCGCAGGCGGCATGCCGCCCTCTTCGAGCGGTCGGGGCGCAAGCCGTGTCCACAGAATGATGCGGTCCTCGCGCGGGCAGCCGGAGGCTACGCCGAGCGTGTATGGGTCCGCGTTGAACGCCACCGGCGCACCGCGCACGATCCCGAATGGCGCGGCCATCGCGGCACTGGCCAATGAGCCTGCCAGGAATCGCCGGCGCGGGATCGTGATGCCGCTCATGACGGCACAGATGCCGACGTCAGTTCGCGCCTGATCTTCACGGCGAGATCGGGCCGGTCGGTGGTGATCTGCCGCACCGGCTGGGCGAGCCAGTGGGCGATATCCTGCGGCTCGTTCGTCACCCAGGCACCGAGCCGTTCGCGACCGAAGACTTTCAGTGCCAGCGGCAGTGTCAGCGTCAGCAGCGACTTCTCGACCGCAACGATGCAATCGGGTATCGCGGCGAGACGGTCGAACGCCGGCGAGATGCCGCCCATCATTTCCGCCGACCTGCGGTCCAGCGAGGCCAGCACCCGCGCCTGCGGCGACAGCCTCCGCAACGTCGCGAGCACGTCAGGGACAAAGCAGGTGAGCACCGCGCGCCGCTCCAGCCCGCGCCGCTTGACCGCCTCGATGAGGCGCCCTTCGATTCCCGGATAGGGATTGCCGAAGGCGTCGGTCTTGATTTCGATGTGAAGCTCGAGCGGTAAATCGCTGTACACGTCGAGCACGGCATCGAGCGTTGGGATGCATTCATCGCCGGCCTCGCGCAGACGGATGGCGGTCAATTGTTTCAGCGTCCGAACGCCGACCGGACCGGTGTCGTGCGCGGTGCGATCGAGCAGCGGATCGTGGATGACGACCAGCGAACCATCGACGCTCTGATGAATATCGAACTCGACCGCGTCAACGCCTAGTCCGCGCAGATTGCGAAAGCCGAGCAGGCTGTTCTCCGGCCAAAGGTCGCGGGCGCCGCGGTGTCCGGCGATAAAAACCATGATGGGTCCCCTATTTACTGCTGTCAACGAGCCCTTTGAGGAACCAGCGCTGCAACAGCAAGATCACCAGCGTCGGCGGCAGCATCGCGAGCAGTGCGCCGCTCATGGCGATGTTCCAGGCCGGCTCGCTGTCGGCGCGCGGGATCAGATTCTTCAGCGCGATCACGGCGGTCGCCATGTCCTTGTCGGTGGTGAACAGCAGCGGCCACAGATACTGGTTCCAGCCGAACAGGAACAGGATGATCGCGAGCGCGACGATGTTCGAGACCGACAGCGGCAACAGGATGCTCCAGAAGAACCGCAGCGGCGACGCGCCATCGAGCCTTGCCGCCTCACACAACTCATCCGGCACGGTGAGGAAGAACTGTCGGAACAGGAAGGTCGCAGTGGCGGACGCAATCAGCGGCAGGATCAACCCCGGATAGGTGTTGACCATGTTCCATTCCAGCGCGATCGTCACGTCGTGGCCGCTGATCCACTTCCAGAGATCGACAACATGCAGCATATCGGCGAGCCACTGCAGGGGCAGCGCGGCGTTCGCCACCGCCTCGAACGTCGGCACGATCCGCACCTCGATCGGCAGCATCAGCGACATGAAGATCAACCAGAACGCCAGCATGCGGTAACGGAAGCGGAAATAGGTGATGGCGAAGGCGGAGAGCAACGATACCACGATCTTTCCGGCAGTGATTCCGAGCGCCACCACAATGGAATTGAGAAAGCTGCGGCTGAAGTCGGCCTTGACCCAGGCCGTCTGCAGATTGGCAAGAAACTGGTCGCCCGGCAGCCACGGCAGCGGCACCTTCTGCACCTCGGCGATCGTCAGCGAGCCCGCGACGAACGCGAAGTAGAGCGGCACGCACACCAACATCGCGCCGGCGATCAGGATCGCGTGGCAGATCATATCGAGGATGGGTGCGCGCTCCACCATGCGGTCAGACCCCGTAATTGACCTTGTGGTCGAAATAGCGGAATTGCAGCAGCGTGCAAATCAGCGCGAAGGTCATCAACAGCACCGACTGCGCCGCCGAGGAGCCGAGGTCGAGGTTGATGAAACCATCGACGAAGACCTTGTAGACCAGGATGTTGGTCGCGCCGGCCGGCCCGCCATGGGTGACGGCATCGATGATCGCGAAGGTTTCGAAGAAGCCGTAGATAAAATTCATCACGGCGAGAAAGAAGATGGTCGGCCCGAGCATCGGCAGCGCGATGAGAAAGAACCGCCGGATCGGCCCGGCACCGTCGACGGCGGCGGCTTCCATCAGCGAGACCGGCACCGCCAACAGGCCGACCACCAGGAAGATGTAGTCGTAGCAGATGTGCTTCCATGACGCCGCCATGATCACGAGCCACAGCGCGTCGTTCGGGTTGCGATTGGGATCCCAGGAGATCCCGAGCGCGTGCAACATGTGTGCGAGCGGCCCAACGACCGGATTGAAAAGGAACGCCCACAGGATGCCGGCGATCGCGGGCGCGATCGCATAGGGCAGCAGGATGAGGGTCCGGTAGACCGATCGCGCGCGCACCACCCGGTCGGTGGCGAATGCCAGCACGACGGCAATCGCCAGCGTAATGACGTTCTGCGCCACCGTGAACCAGACCGTCGTCACGAGCGATTGGCGATACTCGCCGTTCGCAAACAGCGCCTTGAAGTTGTCGAACCAAACGAAATGGACGGTGGTGCCGAACGGATCGCTCAACAATACGGACTGCGTGAGCGCCCGCAGCGACGGGATGAAGAAGAAGAACACCAGGATCAACACCTGCGGCAGCAGCAATAGCGTCGGCAGGCCGACGCCGCGGCCGAAATTCGCTCGCTTCAGTCCGGGCTCCCGATCAGGCTGGCCACGCTTGGGCGTCCACGCCTTACTGGCCCGTTCCGTCACAGCCCTACGCCCGGCGGCAGTTTCGCCGGGCGACTTGTGCTGCGATCTGGCCAGGCCGGAAGGCGAGTCTGCCGGCGCCTCCGGCCAGATCGACGAAGGTGCGATCGGCGCGCTTGCCTTCATTTCGCCTCGGGGGACCACTCGGTGCCTTTTCCGGCGTTGAGCTTCTCGAACTGGCGCAGGATCTCATTGCCGCGCTTGACGGCATCATCCATCGCCTGTTGCGGCTGCTTCTGGCCGGTGAACACCGCTTCCACCTCGCTGCGCTGCGCCAGCATTGTCTGCACGAAATTGCCAAAGCGGAAGCCGCGCGAATTGTCATTGGGCGTGCCGCGCGAGAGTTGCAGCACCGCAATCTCGCGTGTCGGATGGTCCTTGTAATAGCCGCGCTCGCGCGCCATCGCATAGGCTTTGTTGGTCGCCGGGACATATCCGGTCACGCCATGCCACCACACCTGCGTCTCCGCCTGGGCAACGAAATCGAGGAAGGCGGCGACCGCGTCGTAGCGTTCCGGCGTGTGGCCCTTCATCACCCAGATCGCGCCGCCGCCAATGGTGCTGTTGAGCGGAGGATTGATATCGCTCTCGTGCGGCAGGAAGGTGGCGCTCCAGTTGATCTTGGCGTTGCGTTCGATATTGCCGTGCGACGCGGTCGAGTTGACAAAGGTCGAGCAGCGTCCGGAGGTGAACAACTGTTCGGGGCTAAAGCCCTGACCGGCGATCTGCATGACGCCATCATCGAGCCATTTTTTCAGGCGCGCGACTTGCGAGACCACCTTGGTCTTGTTGTAGACGAATTCGGTGCCAAGTCCGTCGAAGCCGTTGGCGAGCGTACCGTAGGGCTGGTTGTTGATGGCGCTGTAGTTTTCCAGCAGGCTCCAGAAGAAGTCGCCCGGCAGCACCGTGCCACATTCACTGACGCCCTTGGCCTTGATGGCGTAGAGTTGTTTCTCCAACTCCTGCCAGGTTGCGGCCGGCTTGTCGAAGCCGGCTTTCTGGAAGTGGTCCTTGTTGTACCAGAAGATCGGCGTCGAGGAGTTGAAGGGCATCGCCGACATCCGCCCCTTGTAGCTCCAGAAGCTCGCCACCGGCTTGACGAAGTCGGAGAAGTCGACCTTGTAGCCCTTCTGGTCCAGAAGTTCCTGCACCGGCACCACGGCGCCCGACAGCAGCATGGTCATGTAGCCGCGTTCGGCGATCTGCACCATTTCCGGCGGCCGCTTGGCACGATAGGCCGCGATCACTCCATTGGTCACTTCGTCGTAATTGCCCTTGGCGACCGCCACGACGGTGTATTTATCCTGCGATGCGTTGAACTTCTCGACCAGCTCGTTGAGCCGTTCGCCCAGTACGCCGCTCATGGCGTGCCACCATTGCACCTCGACACGCGCCGCCTGAGCGGGCGCGGCCAACGCCAAAACCCCGAACAATGCCGCAATGAATGCCATCTTCTTCACGGGTGATCCTCCCTCAGCGGTCCAGCGAGCCGGCGCTTCAAACCCGGCTTCGATCATTTGTATTTCTACAATGACATATGTGTCGCTTTGATGAAAGGGGGCCCGATACACGGATTTTGTTGCGGGGAGCACGCGTGCTCAGGCCCGGCTGGTCAGTGTATGGTGGTGTATGGCGCAATCGACCGGGAGCGCGGCGCCAATCGCCGACAGCCGCCCTCTCTGAAATCAACGCGAGCCCTCGGAAAGAGCCCCTCATGTCAGATAAAAAATCCGCTCATGCCAAAGACCTCTCGCTCAAGGCCGAGGTCGACGCGCTTCTGATTGAACTCGGTGTCGAACCTGTCAGCTATACCGGTGGCACGCTGGTCGCGAGAACCCCGATCAGCGGTGAAACCGTGGCGCATGTCAGGGAGGTCGACGCCGCCGGCGCGACCGCGGCGATCGAAAAAGCCCATGCGGCTTTCCTGCAATGGCGTCTGGTCCCTGCTCCCAAGCGCGGTGAACTGGTGCGGCTGCTCGGCGAAGAGTTGCGCGCCAGCAAGCGTGCGCTTGGCCGGCTGGTTTCCATCGAGGCGGGCAAGATCGAGTCCGAAGGTCTCGGCGAAGTGCAGGAGATGATCGACATTTGCGACTATGCCGTGGGGCTTTCCCGGCAGCTCTACGGCTTGACGATCGCGACCGAGCGCCACGAGCACCGGATGGCGGAGAGCTGGCATCCACTCGGTGTCACCGGCATCATCTCCGCATTCAATTTTCCGGTCGCGGTCTGGTCATGGAATGCAGCGCTGGCACTGGTCTGCGGCAACAGCATCGTCTGGAAGCCGTCGGAAAAGACGCCCCTCACCGCCTTGGCGACCGACGCGCTGTTCGCCCGCGCCCTGAAGCGCTTCAAGGCCGATGGCGGCGCAGCGCCCGACGGGTTGTCTGCCGTGCTGGTCGGAGGGCGCGAGATCGGTGAGGCCCTCGTCAACAACACCAGGGTTCCCTTGGTCTCGGCAACCGGTTCGACCGCGATGGGACGCGCCGTCGCGCCGAAGCTCGCGCAGCGCTTCGCCCGCGCCATTCTGGAGCTCGGCGGCAACAATGCGGCGGTAGTCACGCCGACCGCCGATCTCGACCTGACGCTGCGCGGCGTCGCCTTCGCGGCCATGGGCACGGCCGGTCAGCGCTGCACCACGCTGCGCCGCCTGTTCGTTCACGAGAGCGTCTATGACAGCTTCGTGCCGCGCCTCAAGAAGGTCTATCAGTCCGTTTCCGTCGGCAATCCCCTCACCGGCAATCTGGTCGGCCCTCTGATCGACGGCCTCGCCTATGAATCGATGCAGCGCGCCCTCGGCGAAGCCAAGGCCGCCGGTGCTGCCATCGTCGGCGGCGACCGCGTCGCCGTGGCAGGCGCCGACGCGGCTTTCTATGTCCGGCCGGCGCTGGTCGAGATCGGTGGACAGACCGGAACGGTCGAGCGCGAGACTTTTGCGCCGATCCTCTATGTCATCAAATACAGCGACTTCGATGCGGTGATCGAATTGCACAATGCCGTTCCGCAGGGGCTGTCGTCTTCGATCTTCACCAACGATCTGCGCGAGGCCGAAGCCTTCTTGTGCGCGCGCGGCTCCGATTGCGGAATCGCCAACGTGAACATCGGCCCCTCGGGCGCCGAGATCGGCGGCGCATTCGGCGGCGAGAAGGAAACCGGCGGCGGACGTGAGTCCGGGTCGGATGCCTGGAAGGCCTACATGCGCCGCGCCACCAACACGATCAACCATGGCCGCACGCTGCCGCTCGCCCAGGGCGTCAAGTTCGACGTGGATTGAATGGAAATCGCCGTGAACGCGCCGCTTCCGGGCAAGGATGTCATCACCCTCCGCCCCAGAAAGGCCGACTTCGAGCTATGAACAGATGTTTTTTGTATTTCTCATATGTTGCATCATATGAAATACGAATGTAATAGAGCACGATAGGACTGTCCCACGAGGGAATGGGTACAAGCCGGGTGCAAGGGTTTATGAGCCGAGCTCTCTTCATCGACGGGGCCAACAAAGCGCGGGTCGCGCAGTTCAATCTGCGCGAGGGGCGCGAGGACGAAGTCTTGATGGATGTCGCCTCGGTCGGCGTCTGCGGCAGCGATCTGCACTATTTCAAGGACGGCGGTATCGGCAGCGCGCTTATCAACGAACCCTTTGTCCCCGGGCATGAGTTCGGCGGCTATCTCTGTCAGGACGTCGAGGAACTCGGTCTCACGCGCGGCCAGCTCGTTGCCGTCGATCCGAACAAGGCATGCGGTCGGTGCGACTGGTGCCATGAGGGCCATCCCAACCTCTGCCCTAACGTTGAGTTCATTGGAGCTCCTCCCTTCGACGGCGCGATGACGGAGCGCATCTGGGCACCAAGGTCGCAGCTCGTCGCGTTGCCGAATGGCTTCGACGCGCTGGACGCCGTCATGCTGGAGCCGCTCGGCGTCGCCATTCACGCCGTCGGGCTCGCCAAGCCGCGCATGCTCGAACGCGTGGCCGTGCTGGGCTGTGGCCCGATCGGCCTGCTCATTGTCCAGGTGTTGAAAGCTGCCGGCGCCGGGGAAGTCCTCGCCTGCGATCCGCTGCCGCATCGCCGCGCAATGGCCGAAAAGATCGGCGCCGATCGCGTCGGTGAAAGCGCCGCCGACATTGCCGAATGGTCCAAGGGCGGCTGCCCCCTTGTGCTGGAAGCGACGAATTCGCCGTTCGGCTTCCGCGACGCCGTAACCGCGACACGCATCGGCGGGCGGATCGTGCTGGTCGGCATTCCCGACGGCGACATTTACACCTTGCCGGCCGCGGACGCGCGCCGCCGCGGCCTCAATATCAAGTTCGCGCGGCGGATGGGCGACGTCTATCCGCGCGCGATTGAGTTCCTCGCAGCGGGGAAGATCGACGTACGCTCGATCGTGACCCACCGCGTCGCGCTGGAGGAAGTGCCCGGCATATTCACGGCACTTGCCGAGAATGCGCCCGGCTACATCAAGGTCCTCGTCGATCTGAAAGGGAGTTGAACCGACGCCCGAATGACACCTGGCCGCCACTAGCAAATGGGAGCATCACGATGAAGCCGGTGTATGCGTGAGGTGAAGTTGTGAGCGACACATCAGACAGCGAAACGACGACAATGCGTATCAACGCCGAGGACCTGGCCGAAGCGCAAATCCAGGCTCGAGCGTGCTGGTATTACTATGTCGGCGCGATGACGCAGCAGGAGATTGCCGATCGGCTCGGGCTGACGCGGCTCAAGGTCAACAAGCTGCTCGGGCAGGCTCGACAGGACGGGCTCGTCAGCGTCGAGATCAAGCTGCCGCTCGCCAACTGCGTTGCGCTGGAAGAGAAGCTGAAGGCGCGCTTCGCGCTCGACGATGTTTCGGTAGTTCCCAGCCTGCCCGATCCCGATGCGCTGCAACAGGTGATCGGCGAAGCGGCGAGCACGATGCTTCATCCCCTGCTGAAGGATGGCATCGGCCTCGGCGTCGGCTGGGGTCGCACGCTCAGAGCCGCCGCGCGCACGCTCAAGCAGCGACGATTCGCCCGCAGCTGGGTGACTTCCCTGATGGGCGGCATGACGCGCGGCGCCGGCACCAACACGTTCGAGGTCGCGACCGAGTTTGCTCGCCTGATCGGCGCCGAATGCTACTACGTCGCGGCACCGATCTATTGCCCGTCGGTCGAGAGCCGTTCCACACTCCTGACGCACTACGGACTTGCGGACGTGATGCGCCGGGCTCGCGAAGGCCAGATCGCGCTGGTATCCTGCGGCGACTTGACACCACGTTCGCTGCTCGCGGCGACCCATATTGTGAATGAAGCGCTGGACGGACTGCGCAAGGCGGGCGCGGTCGGCGACCTGCTCGGAACGTATCTGGACGAATACGGCCGCCCGGTCGACCACCCTCTCAATTCCCGAGTCATGGCGCTGAGCCCGCAGGAGCTGAAGGCGTATCCGATCTCCATCCTGGCCTCGGGCGGGTTACCCAAGGCGCCGGTGATCCGCGGCATTCTGAACGCGCGCTATGTACGCTGTCTCGTCACAGACGAGTCTGCGGCAGAGGCGCTGCTGCAATGAGCCTGCTGCTCGCCATCGATGTCGGTACGATGTCGGCGCGCGCCGGGCTGTTCGACGCGTCGGGCCGGCTGGTGTCCGCGCGCAGTCATCCGTTCGAACTGCTGCGGCCCGCGGAAAACCACGCTGTCTATCGGATGGACGAAATCTGGGCGGCGGTATGTGCCGCCATCCGCGCCGCCATTGCCGATACGCCGGGTGCGGCAGCAGCGATCGCGGGCGTCGCCGTCGACGCAACATCCTCCATTTATTTCGAGGCGAACGGCGGAGCGCCGCTGCAAGGTGATGCGGACGTGGTCTGCTGGATGGACCATCGCGGCGAACGCGAGGCAGAGGAGATTGGCGCATCCGGCGACCACTATCTGGATCATGTCGGCGGCACGGTCTCGCCGGAGATGTATCTGCCCAAGATCCTCTGGGTAAAGCGGCACACGCCGGAGGCGTGGGCGCGCGTCACCGCCGTGCGCGACCTCACGGACGAAGTCGCTCGCCGGATGACCGGCATCGATCGGCACTCCGTCTGCGGGCTTGCCTGCAAGTTTCCCTATTTGCCCGCCGACCCTGATCCGTGGCGCCGCGACCTGCTCGCTACGCTTGGTCTCTCCGATCTGCTGCGGCGCGGCAAGCTCGCCGAACCGCCGGGCCTGGTCGGCCAGGTGCACGGAACGGTCTCCGCGGATGCGGCGAAGGCGCTCGGCATCGCGCCGGGTGCGCCGGTCGCGATCGGATTGATCGACGCGGAAGCAGGCGCTCTCGGCGTCGCGGGCCACGGATTTCGCGACAAGATGAACCGCACGCTGGCGCTGATCGGCGGCACCTCGAGCTGCTACATGTGCTGGGCCGAGGATAAGCGGTACATCTCCGGAGTCTGGGGTCCTTTCAAGGACGCGGTATTTCCCGGCTACTGGATGCACGAGGCCGGGATGAGCATTTCGGGCGCGGCGCTCGACGCCGTGCTGGATCAGCATCCCGCCAGCCCCGGCAAGGCGTCGGCGGCCCAGCACGCGGAAACCGCGTGCGATATTCTCGCGCTGCTCGATCTCGAAGGCCCCGCCTTCGGCACGCGGCGGCATATCGTCCCCGACTGGCTCGGCAACCGCGCGCCCCATGGCGACGGTGCGGTGCGCGCGCTCGTCAGCGGCCTTGGCCTTGAGACGAGCCCACGCTCCTTCCTCGAACATTACTACGCGACGGCCCGCGCGCTCGCGCTGCAAAGCCGTCATATCCTTAAGCATCTCAACACGCGTGGTTATGCGATCGACCGCGCCTGTCTCTCCGGCGGGCACACCAGGAATCCGCTGATGGTGCGCCTTTATCGTGATGCGCTTGGCGCCGACCTCGTCATCTCCCACTCGCCCGAACCGGTGCTACTCGGCACCGCGATGGTCGCCGCCGTCGCGGCCGGGCTTTACCCGGATCTGTTTGCGGCGCTCGACGCGATGGCGCCGGAGCAGACGGTCCACCGGGCCGACCCGATATGGGCGGCGGCGAACGATGCCGCCTATTCGACCTATCTCAAGCTGTTCGCCGTCCGCAACGAAATCGAGGCGGAAGGTCGGCGACCGGCCAGCCGCCCCTCCTCGTCCGCTGGCGCATTCTGAACGCGAAGTCTTTTCTCGTCAGCAATTGACTTCAACATTCCGTCCCCGGCTTGCGAGGTAGATGCGAGCCGCATTACCGCCGAAGATAGCCGCCTTTTCATCCGGTGACAGACCGGCGAGCAGGGTTTCGGCGGCGGCAATCCATTTTTCATAGCCGCCCGCCAGATTGACTACCGGCCAGTCGCTTCCCCAAAGCAGGCGATGTGGTCCGAAACACGCAACGACATGATCCACCGCTTTCCGCAGATCCGCAACTTGCCAATCCGGTAAGGCCTCTGTCACCAATCCCGATAGCTTGCAGACGATGTTGGGGCGTTCGGCAAGCAGCGCGACGTCGCGATACCAATCTGCTGTCTCGCCGGTCGCAAGCCGGGGCTTGGCGCAATGGTCAAGCACGAACTGCAGATCGGGATGATCATCGACCAGGCTCAGCAGTCGCGGCAAATGGCGCGGCAGCACCAGCGCGTCGAACACCAGGTTGTTTCGGGCCATCACTGCCAATAGCCGCGCCAAGCCAGGGCGGAGCAGCCAATCGTCATCGGGCATGTCCTGCACCATCGGCCGCAGTCCAACCAGGAGGCTGTGCACGGCGAGTGCATCAATGCGCGCCCCGCCGTCGGCTACATCGAAGTCCGTCCAGCCGACCACACCCCGCACCACCTGTGCCTTCGCCGCGATGTCGAGCAGAAACATGGTCTCCGCCTCGGTCGGTGCAGCCTGCACCAGGATCGTCCCCCTGATGTTCGCGGCAGCGAGGTGTGGCGCCAGATCCGAAAGGGAAAAGTCGCGGTGGATCGGCGCGAGCGCGGGAGTGAGCCAGCCATAATCGCCACGTGCGAGAGTCCACAGATGATGATGCGCATCGATCCGCATCAGCCGGCTATCGGCAGCGGAACGGGCGCTTCCGCAGCCAGCAGGCGCTCGGCCTTCAGATCGGCCCAAAGCGCCGCCGGCACGTCGCAGGACAGCGCGGCTACGTTGCGTTCGACCTCTTGCGGACTCTGGCCCCCCAGCACAACGCTCGCCACCGCCGGATGGCCCAGGGCAAAATGCAACGCCGCGGTTGGCAGGGCAACGCCATGCGCATCACAGATGCTTTCGATCCGAGCCACCCTTGCCAGGATCTCAGGTGGCGCATCCCGATAATCGTATTTGGCCCCGCTCACCGCGCCGGTTGCCAGAATACCTGAATTGAATACGCCGCCGAGTAACACGCCGATTCCCTGTTGTTGCGCAAGCGGCAGAAACTCCGCCAGCGCCGGCTGCTCCAGCAGGGAATAGCGCCCCGCGAGCAGCATGGTATCGAATGATCCGGCTTTAGCGAAACGCACGCACATCTCGGCCTCGTTTACGCCGATCCCGATGCCCGCAACAACGCCCTCTCCGCGAAGCCGGTCCAGCGCCACGTACGCGCCAGCCATCGCTTCGCGAAACCGCTCCTCGATCGCGTCGGGGCCATGAGTCCAAATGTCGACGTCGTGGATCAGCAACAGGTCCAGCCGGTCGACCCCTAGCCGCAATAGCGACTGTTCCACCGAACGCATCGTGCCGTCATAGGAATAATCAACCACCGCCCGGTGCGGCAACCCTCCTGCAAAACCGGCACGGTCGCCTCGACCGCGAAACGGATCCGTCCAGCGACCGACCTTGGTGCAAACGACGATGTCCTGGCGCGGCACGCGCCTGATGGCGGCGCCGCAACGATGTTCGGCAAGGCCGTTGCCATAGAGCGGAGAAGTGTCGAGGAGATTAATGCCCAGTTCGAATGCACGTTTCACCGTATCAATGGCCGTGCCGTCATCCAGTTGCACGTAGAGATCACCAAGCGGCGCGGTTCCGAATCCCACAACCGAAACCTGAAGCCGCATCCCACCAAGAGCACGACGCGGCACCGCAAATACTGGTTTCATATTGACCGGCTCTTTTCGGCCCATCGCCCAGTCGCGGGGATGCGCCTTTACCTTGCTTGCCATTGGACATGTCCGCTGGCTGTGAACCTGGCGATATTGCCAGCCGCGGCCGCCCGTTCAATGGGACCACCTTGGCTGGCGTCTGAAAACATTCAAACTGCGCAACGCGGCGGATCTTGCCCAGCTATCTCAACACGATCTCCTGGTCGGCCCACCGCAGGTAGCTGCGCGGCGCAGCACCAAGTTCGCGCCTGAACATCGCCGTGAAGGCGCTCGGGCTGTCGTAGCCGACATCGAGTGCGACGTTGGTTACGGATTCGCCGGCGCCAAGGCGCGCGAGCGCTTCCAGCAACCGGACGCGCTGGCGCCAGGCCGCAAAGCTCTGGCCGGTCTCACGACGGAACATCCGCGTCAGCGTACGCCGGCTGAGGCCGCTGCGGTCGGCCCAATCGTCGAGGGTGAGGTCGGAACTGGTATCGGCGATCACAGCTTCGCAGATCCGGGCGAGACGCGGATCCAGCGGGATCGGCACGTGCAGCAACACTTCCGGCATCCGGCCGATCTCGCCTAGCAGGAGATCAACCAGCTGCCCGTCGCGCCCGTCCTCGTCGTAATCCACCGGCATGCGGACAGCTTCATCCATCAGCGCCTCGAGCAGCGGCGAGACGCGGATCAGGCGGCACGTCGCCGGGTAGCTCGGCACCTGATCCGGCTCGACATAGATGGTCTGGGCCTCGATATCGCCCCAGGCGCGCGATTGATGCACGATTCCTGCGGGAATCCACAGGCCATGCCCCGGCGGGATGACGAAATTGCCGCGTTCCGTCATCATCGAGGTGACGCCGATGGTCTGGAGGATGAACTGCCCTCGCCGGTGCGCGTGACGCGTGCTGGTGCTCTCGGACGGATACGTCGCTGCCATAGAGACGACCGGCCGCTTCTGCGTCTGCAGGTGACCGGCATAGTTCGCTGCGGCTATCGGTCCGCATCGCTTGTGGCATGGGCGCTCAAGGCTGTCGCCGCCGGTCGGTGCTGTGCCGACTCTTACATTTATGTTCATCTGGGCTCTTGATGTGAGATGCCTGCTCTCCCCACAGCCATGCATCTTCCGGGCCAGATGGCCCGATCGCGACGATCGCTGTCCCATGCCGTGTAGCACAGAATGCGGCGCTCCGTCACGATGGCGCAATCCGCAACGAAGGGGTTGGTCCATGAACAGGCGCGAATTCACTGCTGCAATGCTGGCCGCCAGCGCGGCCATCCCGCTCGGCATCACCAGAGCGGCTGGTCAGCCAAAGGGCGGCACGCTCAACACGATCATCCAACCCGAACCGCCGATCCTCGTCACGGCGTTCAACCAGCAACAGCCGACGCTGACGCTGGGCGGCAAGATCTACGAGAGCCTGCTGAAATACGGCGCCGATTTGAAGCCGTTGCCGGGTATGGCGCAATCGTGGGAGGTCTCGCCTGATGGCCTCACCTATACGTTCAAGCTGTTCCCGGGCATCACTTTTCACGACGGCAAGCCGATGACATCGGAGGACGTGGTCTTCAGCTGCATGAAGGTGCTGACGGAGACCCATCCCCGCGCGCGGCAGAATTTCGCGCGCGTCGCGTCCGCCGAGGCGCCTGATCCGCTGACTGTCGTATTCAAGCTGAAGCAGCCTTTCGCGCCTTTCCTCGGCTGCTTCGACTGCACCTCGGCCCCAATTGTGCCGAAGCACATCTACGAGGGAACCGAGTTCCGCAAGAACCCGATGAACGACAAGGCGATCGGCACCGGCCCCTTCAAGCTGAAGGAATGGGTGCGCGGCTCGCACGTCCATCTCGTTCGGCACGATGGCTACTACCGCAAGGACCAACCCTATCTCGACGAAATCATCTACCGCATCATCCCGGACAGCGCCTCGCGGGCGCTGGCGCTCGAGAATGGCACGGTCCAACTCGTGCAATGGTCCGACGTCGAGTTCTTTGACGTGCAGCGCTTCAAGTCGCAGAAGAACCTCGCATACACCACCAAGGGCTACGAGTATTTCGCTCCGCACCAGTGGCTCGAGATGAACAATCGCGTCGCGCCGATGAACGACAAGCGGTTCCGGCAGGCGGTGATGCACCTGATCGACCGCGACGCGATGAACAAGCGCGTCTATTTCGGCAACGCCAAGGTCGCAACCGGTCCGATCTCGTCGAAAACCAAATTCTACGACCCCAAGGTAAAGCGCTACGATTTCTCGGTCGAAAAGGCCATTACGCTGCTCGACGAGATGGGCCTGAAGCCCGGCGCCAACGGCAAGCGGGCCGAGATCAAATACCTCGTGCCGCCCTATGGCGAGGTCTATCAGCGCGCCGGCGAGTTCTTCCGCCAGAGCTTCTCCAAGGCCGGCATCGATCTCGTTCTGGTCGGCACCGACATGGCGGGCTGGGCCGACAAGGTCGGCAACTGGGATTACGAGATGACCCAGAATCTGCTCTATCAGCTCGGCGATCCCGCACTCGGCGTCGCCCGCACCTACATCTCCTCAAACATCAAGAAGGGCATCCTGTTCTCGAACACCCAAGGCTATTCAAACCCCGAGGTCGACAGGTTGTTTGAGGAAGCCGCCGTCGCGCTCGACGAGGCCAAGCGGCAGGAGCTCTATTCCAAGGTGCAGCAGATCCTGGTCGAGGAAGTGCCCGTCGCCTGGACCCTGGAGCTCGAATACCCGATCATCTACGACAAGGCTTTCAAGGAAATCGTGACGACCGGGATCGGCTCCCACGAGACCTTCGGCTCGGTCTACAAATCGTGACCGGCACCAGGAGCACCGCAAGAATTGGACTCTTGGTCGCCGCCTGGATTGTGCGGCTGGTCGCCATCATTCTGGTGATCGCGACCTTCAACTTCGTGCTGGTCCGCGCAGCACCGGGCGATCCGGCCATGGTCATGGCCGGGCAGTCGGGCGCGGCCGACCCCAAGATCCTCGACGATCTGCGCAAGGAGTATGGGCTGGACAAGCCCTATCTCGTGCAGCTCGGCACACATCTCGCGCGCGTGCTCACTTTGGATCTCGGATATTCCTATCGCCAGCGGCGGCCGGTCCTTGATCTCATCCTCGAGCGCCTGCCGGCAACGCTGCTGCTGACGCTCACCGCCTTCTGCCTCGCGCTCCTGATCGGCACGACACTCGGCGCGCTCGCGGGTCTGGTCGCCGGAAGCATTGCGGACACGGTTTTTACCGTGCTCTCGCTGTTGCTCTACGCCACGCCGGTGTTCTGGCTCGGGCTGATGCTGGTGCTCGTCTTCTCGGTGACGCTCGGCTGGCTGCCGCCGTTCGGCTATGAGACGATCAACGCGAAGCACACGGCGATCGAGCGCATCTTTGACATCATGAAGCACATGATCATGCCTGTCATTTCACTCGCCGCGATCTATCTGGCGATCTACGCCCGTCTGATGCGCTCCTCGATCATCGAGGTCTCGCACCAGGATTTCATCAAGACGGCGCGGGCCAAGGGCTTGGCCCGCCCGCGCATCGTCGTCAGCCATATGCTGCGCAACGCGCTGGTGCCGGTCGTGACGGTTGCGGGCATGCAGGCCGGCGCGCTCGTCGGCGGCGCGGTGGTGATCGAGACCGTGTTCGCCTGGCCCGGCCTTGGCCGGCTCACCTTCGAGGCCGTGCTGCAGCGTGACTATCCGGTGCTGCTCGGCATCTTCCTGATCCTGTCCGTCATCGTGATTGCTCTCAACCTCGTGACCGACCTGATCTACCGCCTGATCGATCCGCGCATGACGACGGAAGCCGCCTGATGGATGCGGTCAAGGCTTTCCTGCGGCATCCGAGCGGAATGGCGGGGTTCGTCCTGCTCATCATCGTCCTGATCGTCGCGATCACCGCGCCCGTGCTGTTCCCGGTTTCGCCGTGGGAGATGAGCGGCACGCCCTTCACGCCGCCCGGCGAGGACGGGATGTGGCTCGGCGGCGATACGCTTGGCCGCGACGTCGCGGCGGGCGTGGCGCACGGAGCGCGGGTCTCGCTGCTGATCGGCATCGCATCCGCGCTGGCCGCCATGACGATCGGCGTCATGATCGGCGCTATCTCAGGTTATTTCGGCGGAAAAGTCGATCTCGTGCTGATGCGGGTGACGGAGTTGTTCCAGACGGTCCCGGCGTTCATTTTGGCGATCCTGCTGGTTGCGACCTTCAGCCCTTCGCTGCTCACCATCATCCTCACCATCGGCGCGGTGAGCTGGCCGCCGCTCGCGCGGCTGACGCGCGCCGAATTCCTGCGCCTGCGCGGGCGCGAATTTGTCGAGGCCGCATTATGCCAGGGCGAGAGCACGGCCCGCATCGTGCTCGGACACATCCTGCCGAACGCGATCTCGCCGATCCTCGTCGTCGTCTCGCTGACGGTCGCGACTGCGATCCTGCTGGAGAGCGCACTCTCCTTCATGGGGCTCGGCGACCCGAACCTGATGTCCTGGGGTTTCATGATCGGCGCCGGGCGCACCGTCATCCGGCAGGCCTGGTGGATGAGCGTCTTTCCTGGGCTCGCGATCCTGGTCACCGTGCTTGCCATCAACCTGTTCGGCGAGGGCCTGTCCGACGTACTCAATCCGCGCGTCTCGAGGCGCCGCGCATGACAAACCCAAGCGTGCAGGACAAAGCATCCGTGCTCTCGGTCGAGAAGCTCTCGATTGCATTGCCCGAAGGCGGCGACCGGCCGTTCGCGGTCGAGGACGTGTCGTTTGCGATCGGGCGCAACGAGGTGGTCTGCCTGGTTGGCGAATCCGGTTCCGGCAAATCGATGATCGCGCATGCGATCCTCTCGCTGCTGCCGAAAGGCGTCGATATCGTGTCCGGCGCCGTGAAGGTGGTCGGGCAGGATACCGCCGCCCTCGATCGCCGTGCCCTGCGCCGGCTGCGCGGTGGCAAAGCCGCCATGATCTTCCAGGAGCCCTTGTCGTCGCTTAATCCGCTGAAGCGCGTCGGCGAACAGATCGAGGAGACGATCCTCACGCACCAGCAACCGGTGCCGCCGGCAGCCGCGATCAAGGCCAGGGTGCAGGAGTTGCTGACCCAGGTCGGCCTGCCCAACCCGTCGCTGCTTGCCAACAGCTATCCCTTCGAACTCTCAGGAGGCCAGCGCCAGCGCGTCATGATCGCGATCGCCACCGCGAACCAGCCTGAGCTACTGATCGCAGACGAGCCGACGACCGCGCTCGATGTCACCACCCAGCGCCAGATCCTCCGCCTGATCGACGATCTCAGGCGCGAGCGCGGCATGGGCGTGCTGCTCATCACCCATGATTTCGGCGTGGTGGCCGACGTCGCCGATCGCGTCGTCGTGCTGCGCCACGGCAAGGTGGTCGAGCACGGCTCGGTCGAGCAAGTGTTGCGCAATCCGCGCGATCCCTACACCCGCGAACTGATCGACGCAGTACCGAAGGCGCATGTGAAGAGCCGCGAGAGCGCTTCGCACGCCACACCGCTGCTCGACGTCGTGGAGCTGCGCAAGACGTTTCGCGTTAAACGCGGCTGGCTGCAGCCGCCGCGGGAAGTGGTCGCGGCCGACGGCATCTCGCTCACGTTGCACCAAGGCGAGACGCTGGCTGTTGTCGGCGAGTCCGGCTCCGGCAAGTCGACCCTCGGCCGCATGATCATGCGGTTGACGGAGCCCGATTCCGGCGCCATCCGGCTCGGCGACCAGGACCTGCGGCTGCTCCGCGGCGAGGCGTTGCGCCAGGCGCGCCGCGGCCTTCAGATCATCTTCCAGGATCCCTTCTCCAGCCTCGATCCGCGCCAGAAGGTCGGCGACGCTGTCGCGCGCGGCCCGATGGCCTATGGCACCGCACGCGACGAGGCGATGGCGCAAGCCCGGCAATTGCTCGCGCGCGTCGGGTTGACGCCCTCGGCCGCCGATCGCTATCCGCACGAATTCTCGGGCGGCCAGCGCCAGCGCATCTGCATCGCGCGCGCCCTCGCGCTGAGGCCGAAGGTGCTGATCGCCGACGAGGCCGTATCCGCGCTTGACGTTTCGGTTCAGGCGCAGGTGCTGGCGCTGCTCGCCGAACTGCGGCGCGAAATGCAGCTGGCGATGATCTTCATCACGCATGATCTGCGCATCGCAGCCGAGATCGCCGATCGCGTGATCGTTCTCCAACATGGCCGCATCGTCGAGGAAGGGCCGACCGCCGCCGTGTTCACCAACCCACGCGAGGCCTATACGCGCGACCTGCTCGACGCGATCCCGGGGCGCCGCTTCTTCGACCAGCCGAATTTCGCGCGACAACGCGAGGCGCTCGCATGATGGACAGTGCTATCCTTAGACACACTGCCGATCTGTTGTGAAACCCTGCAAGGACTGACCCGTGTCGCAAAGCAACGTCATTCCCCTTCCCGCCGGCGTCCGCGAGCGCATTGAAGCCGCGGTCGAGGCCGCCTTCGAGGCGCAGATCGCAACCACGATCGCCTTTTCGGCGATACCGAGCACGCGCGGCCAGGAGGGGCCGTGCCAGGACATGATCGCGCGTCTGCTGCGCCAGCGCGGCTACGAGGTCGACGACTGGATCATCAACCAGGACGATCTGAAAGCGCTGCCCGGCTACGGACCGGTCGAGACCGATTTCTCGCGCGCCCGTACCGTCGTCGGAACCTATCGGCCCGCCGAAGAATCCGGGCGCTCGCTGATCCTGCAGGGTCATTGCGACGTCGTGCCGACCGGCCCGCTCGACATGTGGAAACGTCCGCCCTTCCGGCCCGTCGTCGAGGATGGCTGGCTTTATGGCCGCGGCGCCGGCGACATGAAGTCCGGCACCATCGCTGCGCTCTACGCGCTCGATGCATTGCGAGCTGCGGGACTGGCGCCGAAGGGCCGCATCCATCTGCAGTCGGTGATCGAGGAGGAAAGCACCGGGCTCGGCGCGCTCTCCACGCTCCAGCGCGGCTATCGCGCCGATGCCTGCCTGATCCCCGAACCCACCGACGGCAAGCTGATGCGCGCCCAGGTCGGCGTGATCTGGTTCCGCCTCAAGGTTCGCGGATTGCCGGTCCACGTTTCGCACGCCGGCACCGGCTCGAATGCCATCAAGGCCGCCTACCATTTGATCCAGGCCCTCGAAGGACTGGAGGCCGAGTGGAACGAGCGCGCCAAGAGCCATCGCTTTTTCGGCAAGATCAACCATCCGCTGAATTTCAATCCCGGCATCATCAAGGGTGGTGACTGGGCCTCGAGCGTGCCGGCCTGGTGCGACGTCGATTGCCGTATCGGCATCCTGCCCGGCTGGACGATCGCCGATTGCCAGGCCGAGATCGTCGCCTGCGTCGCGAAGGCCGCCAAGACCCATCCGTTCCTGGCCGACAACGCGCCGGAGGTCGTATGGTCCGGCTTTCTGTCGCCGGGCTACGAGGTGACCGGCGCGCAGGACAGCGAGGCGGTGCTCGCTGCTGCGTATGAGGCCGTGTTCGGCGGCCCACTCGAGGATGCCAGCTTCACCGGCCTCACCGACACACGCTTCTACGGACTCGATTACGATGTCCCCGCATTCTGCTTCGGCGCCAGGATGGAAAACGCGCACGGTTTCGACGAGCGGGTAGAACTCGAATCCGTGAAGAAGGTCACTAAGACGCTGGCGCTGTTCATCGCGGGTTGGTGCGGTGTCGAGGTTGCGTAAAAACGCAACAAGACAGGAGGAGGTCTGCCATGGAGAGCAACGGCGCGGGCGGCAAGCCCCTGGTCCGAACGCCAGAAGATCTGCGTGCGCATTTCGGGCAGCTGAGCCCGCTCGCCGAGAAGAAGGTCCTGTACCATCTCGACAAGTTCTGTCGCGACTTCATCGCGCTCTCCCCGTTCCTGGTCCTCGCATCGAGCGATGGCAAGGGCAACGCCGACGCGAGCCCGCGCGGTGACGCGCCGGGCTTCGTCGCGGTGCTCGACGACAAATCGCTGCTGATCCCGGACCGCCGCGGCAACAACCGGGTCGACACGTTCGGCAACATCCTGGCCTCGCCAGGCATCGGCCTGATTTTCCTGGTGCCCGGCATCAATGAAACGCTGCGCATCAACGGCAAGGCGGAGATTACCCAGGATCCGGCCCTGCTGACGCCGCTGGCGGTGCAAAACGTCGTACCGATCATCGGGCTCAAGGTTCATGTCGACGAATGCTATTTCCATTGCGGCAAGGCGCTGATGCGCTCGAAATTGTGGGACCCCAAGGCCCAGGTCGAACGCCACAGTTTCCCGACGCTGGGCCGCATCATCGCCGAGCAGACGGCGGCCATATCGGTTGAAGTGGCCGAGCAGACCATGGAAGAAGGCTACCGGACGAGGCTCTATTGATGAATTAGCTGTCTCGACCCGGGGCGGCTCTGCCAGCAATATTGGGTTTCGCGTTGTCCAGAGCGACATCGAATCGCCTGGGCCATGATGACGGTCATCACTTTTTCCAAAAAAAGGCGACCATGCGAGCGTTCGACCAGCCGTGGAGAACGTGAGTAACCGTCCAATGGGCGCTCGACTGGCTGCGGTCGGGTTGTTAAGCCCGCCTCCGCAGGGAGCCTTTGAGTCGAGACATGACCGTTGCGATCGAGATGGGCCACACAACGGCAGGCGCCCCGGCTAACCTGGACCTTGAGGAACTGCTGGCGACGCGCCTGCTGGTGCAGGGCAATTCGGGCTCCGGCAAATCCCATCTGCTGCGCCGGCTGCTGGAACAGAGTGCCCCCTGGGTGCAGCAGACCATCATCGACCCCGAAGGCGACTTTGTTGCGCTTGCCGACCGTTTCGGCCACCTCCTGATCGATGCTGAGGACCATACCGAGCGGGGCCTGCAGGTCGCCGGCGAGCGAGCGCGCATACATCGCGTCTCCACGGTGCTCAATCTCGAGGGGCTCGACGCCGAGAACCAGATGCGGCGCGCCGCCGCCTTCCTCGGCGGGCTTTTCGAGGCCGCCCGCGACCACTGGTATCCGATGCTGGTGGTGGTGGATGAGGCACAGCTGTTCGCGCCGGCCGTCGCCGGCGAGGTTTCGGACGAAGCGCGCAAACTCTCGCTCGGCGCCATGACGAACCTGATGTGCCGCGGCCGCAAACGCGGGCTTGCGGGAATCATCGCCACCCAGCGACTGGCAAAACTCGCCAAGAACGTCGCGGCCGAGGCGTCCAATTTCCTCATGGGGCGAACGTTTCTGGATATCGACATGGCGCGCGCCGCCGACCTGCTGGGCATGGAACGGCGACAGGCAGAGGCCTTCCGGGATCTGGAGCGCGGCCAATTCATCGCGCTGGGGCCGGCCCTGTCCCGCCGTCCGCTGGGGCTGCGCATTGGTCCGACGGATACAACGCCGCGCAACGCGACACCGCGCCTGATGCCTCTGCCGGAATCGACGTCGGACGCACACGCCATCATCCTGGCAGCACCGCCGCCCGAGCATAATCGGCCCCAGCGCCGGTCGCCACCCGACCTCCTCGGCCAACTCATGGCGGCGAAGTCGGCGGCGCTGGAGATCCGTCCCGAATCGGTGGAGCAGCCGCTTAGCGCCGAGGCACTGGCGGAGCGGAATGAGCGCGTGGACCGCATTCTGCGCGCCGTCATGGCCGAACCCGACGCTGGGTTCCGTGCCATCGGCGTCCTCTATCAGGAGTTCGTTGTCCGCTGCCGAATAGAGGGCCTCGGTTCGGCTGTGCCGGACCTGGGTGACTTCCGTCGCATGCTGACGCGCGCCCGCGCCGGGCTCGGCTCCGATATGGCTGACGATGACGGCTGGCAGGATGTCTCGGTCCGCGCCTCCCTTCTGCCGGAGGATATGCAGGGCGTCTTCATGATGATCGCCCGCGCCGCGAAGGCAGGTTGGCCCTGCCCGGGCGATGCAGCGATTGCCCGCGCCTATGGCTCACATTCGTTGCGCCGTGCGCGGCGTCTGCTGACCTACATCGAGGAGCAGGGCCTCATCGTTTGCCAGCTCGATGGTGCAGGTCGGCGGATTGTGACGCTCGTCGAACTGGCCTGGGCGACGGCACCGGGCGACCCCAATGCCGAGGAACTGCCGGCGGAGCAAGGCTGCAGCCCGGCGCTATGATGTGACGGTCAAGCGCGCACTTAGAAGATACCAAGCCGTGGCGATCTCTTAAATCACACCGGCGATCCGTAACTCTTCGATTTCTGCGCTGCTTAATTCGAGCAGACCTTTGTAGATATCCTCGTTTTGGGCACCCAGCCCTGCGCCAAGCCAGCGGATCTCGCCGGGCGTTTCCGACAGCCGTGGCACGACGCCGGGAACCGCAATCTCGCCGGCGCGCGAGTCCGTCATTTGGATGTTACCCCGGGCGCGGTATTGCGGGTCTTCGAAAATATCCGCGATGCTGAAGATCAGACTGGCCGGCACGCCTCCCCTCGAACAAAGCGCAAGGACGCTATCGAGGTCGAGCGAGGCGACCCATTCGGCGACGATGCGGTTGACCTCGTCGCGGGCCGCCAGCCGCAGCGTCTGCGGACCATATCGCTCCGCCGAGGCCAGTTCCGGTTGCCCCATCGCTTCCGCCAGCCGCGCGAACATCTGGTCACTGGTGCAGGCGATCGCGATCCATTTGCCGTCCCTGGTCTGGTAGTGGCTGTGCGGGCAGACATTGACCGCGTCCGCGCCCATTCGCTCGCGCACATAGCCGAACTTCTGATAGGCAGGCGCAATCTCGTCGAGCACGCGAAACACCGATTCGTACAGTGCGAGATCAACGCATTGCCCCTCGCCGGTCGTTTTACGGGCTTGCAGCGCGACCAGTGCGCCGATGGCGCCGTACATGCCCGACATGTAATCGGCCAGCGAGGTCGAACCTGGAACAACGGGAATACCGCCGGGCTCACCGGCAAGGTAGGTCAGGCCGGAAAACGCGTGCGCGATGCGGGCAAAGCCCGGCTGCGTCCGCATCGGTCCATCCTGCCCATAGGCCGAGATGCGCACCAGGATCGCACCGGGATTGATCTTCTTGAGCTCGTCATAGCCGAGCCCCCATTTTTCCAACGTGCCGGGCCGAAAATTCTCGACGATGATGTCGCATTTCGCGGCGAGGCGCTTCAGCAGTTCCCGTCCGCGCCCGCTCCCGAGATCCAGCGTCACGCATTTTTTGTTGCGGGCTTCGGAGAGCCAAACCAGCGTATCGCCGCATTCGGTATTGGTTCCAAGACGCCGAAGCGAGTCGCCGGTCTTTGGCGGCTCGATCTTGATAACCTCCGCGCCGAATTCGCCGAGAATGGTGGCGCAATGCGGCCCCGCGATGAACGTGCCGAGGTCGAGGTCCCGGATCCCCTCAAGTGCGCTCACGGCTTTCGCCCGATGCTGGCTGCCCGGTCGAGCAGTTTCCTCGCCAACTTGATGTGCATGAGAGCAACCATCTCACCGCTCTTGGCCTTGAGCGCCGCGCGCCCTTCGTTCAACCGCCGCCATCACTTCAATGACCTCGTTGGCCCAGGCGATCTGTCCGGCGGTTGACGTCAGCATCTTGTGGCTCCAATCCATCATGGGGGCGCCGGAGAAGGGATAATTTTGATTTCTCGACAGCTTACATTACTCTTCAAAATTTCTCCAAATGGCCGATGGACATGGCGCTATCCGACGACGCGGGAAAGGACAAACTCGCAATATCGCTAACGTCGGCCAATGCACGAGATACCGTCGCCTGGTCTATCGCAACCAAATGCAGAATTCCGCAAGAAGAACTGTGTGTGCGATGGCTGACCAGTCCGGGCATCTCAGGCCTGACCGAGCAGCTTAGATCGGAGGACATCGCTTTCTGGCTCGCGGCAGTACATCCCCCTCATGACCAATGCACCGATGGATTGGGCACACTCAGCTTCGAGCAAGCTGCCGCGGTGCTCGACGGCGAGGAAGCCAGCCGCATGGTGCGCTTCGTGCACATTGAGGATCGAAACAGCTACCTCGCCGCACATGCCGGCGTCCGCCTTTTGCTGGGGAGCATTGTCGGGCAGGCCGCCGACGCCTTGCGGTTTCGACCGTCCGAGCACGGCAAGCCGATGCTCGTCAATGACGCGCCGAACATCGACTTCAGCCTCAGTCACGCAAGAGGTGTGGTCGCTGTCGCTGCTGCGCGTTCGCCGGTCGGTGTCGATGTCGAGCCATTGCGGGAAATTCCCGATCTGGATTCCGTGAGTGAAATCGTCCTGGCTCGCGAAGAGCGTGAGGTCCTGTGGAGTACCCCTGCCGCATTCCGGTCGCGGCTGTTTCTTCGCTACTGGACCCTCAAGGAATCCATACTTAAGGCAGCCGCGCTTGGATTCATCATTCCACCGCACTCGGTGATCATCGACGCAGGCCCATCACCCGCCGTTCTTTCGCTGCCAGCAGCGCTCGGGCCTGTCTCGCAATGGCGGCTGATAGCTCCCGCCGCCGAAGGCTAAGCTATCAGCTCGCGGCGCGAGATCGTCAAAAGCAGCGACTCGGCGATTTCCTGCGAACGGTTGGCCAGAACGGAGAGCAACGTGTCGCTCAGGCCGTGAGAGGCCTCGGAATATCCCTGGAGATGGATTTGCGGCCGAAACGCCGGGCTCGTGGCGAGCCTGTAATTGCGGTCGACAACGTCGTCATGGATATAGCGCCGTATCGGCTCCAGAAACGCGTGTGGCGTTTCCCTGTCATAGCCGGTCGCGAGGATAACGGCATCGTAGCAGGAGCGGCGGTCCCGACCGTCGAACTTATCGACCGTTCGGATTTCAATGCCTTCAACGGCCGCCAGCACTTTGGTGATTTCGCTGCGCGGATGCAATTCGATGCCCGTCGTGCCGCTGACGCGTTGCTGGTAGAGCAATCGATACAGCTGATCGAGCAGATCGGAATCGACCACGGCATAGTTGGTATTTCGAAAATTGCGAACGATCGCATCTCGGCGCTCGTCCGGCTGGGCATAGATAAAATCCGTGTAATCCGGGTTGAAGATTTCGTTGACGAACGGGCTGCTGTCGGACGGCTTCAACGCATGGCCACGAAAAATCAGGTCAATGTTCGCGTGCGGAAAACGGTTTCGAAGATCGACCGTCACCTCGACCGCGCTCTGCCCTCCACCGATTACGGCCACGCATGCCGCCTTGCCGCCGAGGCCGGCGGACTCGACCGTATCGAGGTAGCGGCTTGAGTGAAATAATCTGGAATCATCGGCGATTTTCGCGAAGACCTGCGGGATATTGGGCTTACCTCCCGCCGCCACGACCAGGTTCTTCGCAAGCCGCACCGTTTCACCGCCGGCGAAGTTGCGTGAATAGACCCGCAATGATGTCACCGACTGCCCCGCAGTTACGGGTTCGATGGCAACGACGGCTTCGCCGTAAGCCGCTTGTGATTTGAACTGCGCTGCCACCCACCGCAGGTAATCGTTGAATTCCGTCCTGCTCGGATAGAACGTCCGGCAGTTGATGAAATCCTGCAAGCGGCCGTGCTTGTGCAGATAGTTCACAAAGGTGAACGGACTGGTCGGATCACGCAACGAGACCAGATCCTTGAGAAACGAGATCTGCATATCGCTGCCCGGCAAAAGCATGCCGCCATGCCAGGTAAATTGGCGCTGCCTCTCGACAAAAAGAGGAGCGCATTTCAGGCGTGACCTTCTGGCGCACTCGTCCAGCGCGATCGCAAGCGCGAGATTGGACGGCCCGAATCCGACGCCAATGACGTCGTGCTCGATGGCAAGCTGGTGAGACATAAAGCTGCGCTCCGTTCGCGCGTTAGGCTGTGGGTGCCGGACCGGCCATAGCCGGTAGCCACAGCCGGTCACCAAAGAAGCGCTCGCGCTGCAGCATGACCAGGGTGGCCCGCTTGTGTGGGAAATCGAAATTCTTGATCTTCGCGAATCCCGAGAGTTCGAGGTTGCGGAGTTGTTGCGAATGCGCCGCCGCCGGCTCGCCGACGATCCGCTGCGTACGGCAATCATCCAGGAACATGTAGTGCATCAGCGACGGCAGCCACGCGCTGATGTAGCGGCGACCACGATAGGCGTCCTCTCCGACGACAACGTGCCAGCCGCGATCATAATCATCGGCATCGTAAAACGGCGCGATACGGTTTTCCTTGGCCCAATAGACCTCGAAATAGCCGAACGGCGCGTCGCCGAAGCAGCCGATCAGCGGCAGCATGTGCGGATCAGCCAGGATAGTGGACAGATACTTCCGATGCTTTTCGAGATCGCCGGCTTCGTCCCAGAAGGCGTCGACGCGAGGATCGTTCATCCAACGGTGCAGCAAATGAAGATCATCATTCAGATCCGCAACACGGAACGAGATGACCTCGGCGAGCCAGGGAATGAAGCGGGCATACACCATCCCCACCGGTTTTTGCGGACGTCGCGGATGCCGTTTGCCGTCCGTCATGACGTGCAGTTGCGGCATTGGCGGCCGCTCGGCATCGACCAGCCAGTTGTCACGACGCTGCATGACCAAATCCGGAAGCAGCACGAGGTTGCTTCCAGCCACGACAGCGATGCCATGGTCCAGCAGTTCACGCGCAATCGGTTCCGGGACCGAATCCAGAAAAACACGGTCGAGACCCGGGCGCCATCCGAACATTGCCTCTGCAGCCGCTGAAACCGCCCGCACCGCAAGTCGCGGATCGTCGGGAGCATCGAGCATCTTCAGATGATCCAGCTGCTCATCGAGACGCAGACGCATCATCGTGGCGCCACCAGCGACGACCTGCAGGTCCGCACCGTCTTGAAGGACTGTCGCGGCGGCGCGTGGCCCGACCGGAAACGCATGAGGATCTTTCGCGGAGCTCGACGCTTTGTTCATCCGGCACTCGTATTGACGTGATTGCTTTAAACAAGACGCGATCTTCGCTCACGCACGCGATGTAAATCACTCCCGTGCAGGATGACAAGGAATGCCAACGCACCCAGTTTAGATTCCTTACAAAACCAATGAATGACCAGGCCGGGACGTGGCATGCCTTGTTCAAGGCCAGCGCCGGTGGCGCCGAACTTAGATTCAAATTTTCCGAGAGAATAAATAGGTCTAAAGAGGCGCACCGGTTGGAACAGATGACGGCTCCATGACGTTATGGGCCTTCGCCTCGCCAGCGACAATCTTGCCATGCCGGAGCCGCACAAGGTGGTCCGCCGCGCCAAAATAACGGTCGTCATGTGAGATCACGATGATTGTCTTGCCCAGGCGCTTCAGGTCGGGCAGCAGTTCGGTGTAGAAGATGTGCCGGAACGCCGGATCCTGATCCGCCGCCCACTCATCGAACACCAGGACCGGCCGCTCCTCGAGCCAGGCATTCATCAGAGCCAGCCGCTTGCGCTGGCCAGTGGACAGATCCGTCGTCGTGAATACGCCATTTTCAACCGAAACCTTGTGCGCGACCTCCAATCGCTCAAGATACCGCTCCGCGATATCGGGCACCATTCCCGCTCCCTGCAAAAGATCTTCAAACAGGTAGTAGTCGGAAAAGATTGTCGTGAAGAGCTGCCGGTAGTCATCGCGGGTTTCCGTTACGACCGACAGGCCATCGCGAAGCACCGCGCCGCTCTGCGGGGCATAAAGGCCCAGCAGCAGCTTGATGAGCGTGGTTTTTCCGCTGCCATTTTCGCCGACAATGAAAACGATGTCCCCCTGTCGGATATGCAGGTCAATCGGCCCAAGCACGAAAGGATTGCTGCCGGGCACGGTGCGGAAGGCGTACGACACCCCACGGAGTTCGATTGATTTGATCCTGGCCGATGCTTCCGGTGCGGTCGAAGGCGCAGCCAGCAAATCCTGTTCAGGCGTGGAAAACTGTTCCGAGAGTTCGGCGATGCGGCGCATCGCCACCTGTGCGCGGCCGAGCGCGGGCAGAATGCCTATCACCTGGTCGATAGGACCTCGCATATAGAGCAGCACCAGCACAAAACCGCTGGAGACCGAGGCCGGACTGTCCGGCCAAAGGAA
Source organism: Bradyrhizobium sp. AUGA SZCCT0158 (assembly GCF_018130065.1). Lineage (GTDB taxonomy): Bacteria > Pseudomonadota > Alphaproteobacteria > Rhizobiales > Xanthobacteraceae > Bradyrhizobium. Next base: position 233,653 of record NZ_JAFCME010000001.1, read on the forward strand.
TGGCCGCAGGGTCAGCGCCACGCCGATCACCACGAAGAACAGCATCGTACCGAAGGCCCGTGCGGTGACGAAAAGATTGATCGACTTGATCTGCACCGCGCTGATCTGGTCGACGGTACGCTGTAGCTTGTCGACGTACACGCGCTGCCGGCGTATGCGGTTCAGGCGCAATTCCTTCGCGCCCTCCGCGATCGCCCGGTAGTGCTTCTGCAACTCATCTTCCGAGTCGCGGGCGGCATTGAAGCCCCGAACCCCTCGCGTTCGCGCAAAGGCATGCACCAGCGAACCCAGGATGATGACCAATCCCGTGATCAGAAACAGCGGCCACGACAATACCGCCAGGTAGACCATGCAGCCGAAAGTGATGACGACAGACACGAAGAAGGACGAAAAGAAGAACGCGAAATCGCTGATCGTGTCTACGTCCTGGGTGAGAACCGGGATCAGGCGATGGGTGCGGTAAATCTCGAGTTGGTCGATCGGCGCCGCCAGAATCTTGGCCGCAAGCGACTTCCGCAGCTCGGCAATGATCCGCTGTCCGACATAGTTGGCGCTTATATCGGAACCGATCGAGCCAATCAGGATCAGCGAGCACAGGCCCGCAAAGGCAAAAAGCAGCGTCGCGACATCGCTCTGCGACGCATAGAGGCCGCGATTGACGACCGCTAGCAGCCCCGCAACGCTGCCGCCGCCGACAATACCGAGGACGACGCCGCCGAGCACGATCGGCCAATACGGCCGCAGGAGATGCAGTATCTGCGCGGTCAGGCCGCTTGGTGGGATCATCATGAGTGCCGCGCTGAATTAATGCTGGAGCGAACCTACACGGCCCGTGGTGGCACGGACAGCCGTGCCCGAGTGATGCGAATACATGATGGCAGCACCGCTATTCCAGTGCTTATTTTCCGGCCTTTTTCGATTGATTCTAATTTGTCATCGGTCACTCATTTAATAAAATGCGCGGGTAGTACTCCCTTTGCATCGCAGCCGAAGAGCGCGTAGGACATAGATCCGGCCGTCGTATCGGACCGCGATACCCGGAAAATCGAGCGCTCGCAGGCCAGCATCGGGCAGGCCCGACTGGAGCAGGCCCGACTGGAGAATAACTTTGGATTCGCTCGTTTCCGAAACCCGCATCCAGCTTGTCGATGCCGCCGGTCTCGCTGCCCGAATGATCGATCATTTGGCCGAGCATGACATCGCCTTCGAGGATAAGGGCGGCCTGATGGTGGCGAAACTGCCGTTTGGAACCAGCTCGCTCGCCGTCGAGGCCGAGACACTCAGGATACGCGTCGAGGCCAACGACAAGGGTCACCTCGAAATGCTGCGTTCGGTCGTAGCATCCCACGTCATCGAGTTCGCAGGCGATGAGGCACCGACGATCGTCTGGTCCGGCCATGAATCCGATGGCGGCACGTTGGCCAATTTCCGCGAGGTACGGCTCAAGGCGGCGATCGATCTCACGCCCCGCATGCGCCGGCTGACGTTCACCGGGGACGACATCGCACGTTTCCTGGATGACGATGACCTCCACGTCCGGCTGTATTTTCCACCGGAAGGCCTCGCCAAGCCTGAATGGCCGTGGCCTGCCGCGGACGGACGTATCATGTGGCCCGAACCGGACCGCAGGCCTCTCACCCGCTACTACACGCTCCGTCGCATCGATCTGCAGACCCGCGAGATCGACATCGATTTTGTGGTTCACGACCATGCCGGACCTGGCTCAGCATTCGGGCTCAATGCGCAAGCCGGCGCCATTTGCGGCATGGCCGGTCCTCTCGGGCGAGGTATTCGTCCGGCGCGCTGGTTTATGCTGGCGGGCGACGAAACCGCCCTGCCCGCCATCGCGCGCATCCTCGAAACACTGCCGGCGACGGCAACGGGCGAGGTCTTTGTCGAAGTCGCCGACCAACTCGAGGAAGTTCCGCTGGTCGCGCCAGCCGGCATGTCGGTTCGTTGGCTGCATCGCGGCGACCGTCCGGCCGGGACAACGCAATTGCTGGTCGATGCCGTCAAGGCCCTGCGATGGCCCGATCATCGCGAGGTCTTTGCATGGGTCGCCTGCGAAGCGCAGGCGCTGAAGGCGCTGCGAAACCATTTACGCGATGAGCGAAAGCTTTCCCGCGAGCAGCATCTTGCGGTCGCGTATTGGAGCCTGCGTCAGCCATGACATCCCGGCGTCCGATACGTGGACCGGCCGGGCTGCGTTCTCCTTGCATCACATAGTTTCCACCGGGCGCTTCCATGCACGCAGTTCTGCCAACCGAAACCGCCCCGGCGACGCGCGACGCGGCCATGCCCTTGTTCGAACTGGACCAGGTCAGCTTCGCGGTGGCGGGCCGCGCATTGCTCGAACCGCTGACTCTGACCCTTCCCGCCCGCAGCGTCGTCGGCCTGATCGGACACAATGGTTCCGGCAAATCGACCTTGCTGAAGATGCTGGCGCGGCAGCAGCCAAATTCCTCCGGTACGATCCGCTTTGAAGGGCGTCCATTGCGGGAATGGAGCGATCGCGAATACGCGCGAAAGGTAGCGTACCTGCCCCAGCAGACCCCGCCTGCCGCCGGCATGCTGGTCAAGGAGCTGGTCGCGCTGGGCCGTTATCCCTGGCATGGCGCGCTCGGCCGATTTGGCGAGACCGACCGCAAAAAGGTCGCGGAAGCCATGGCGCTCACCCACATCGAGGCGTTTGCGGACCGGCTCGTCGACACACTGTCAGGCGGCGAGCGCCAGCGGGTCTGGATCGCCATGCTGGTGGCGCAGGACGCCGAGTGCCTGCTGCTCGACGAGCCGATTTCAGCGCTCGACATAGCCCATCAGATCGAGGTTCTGTCGCTGGTGCAGAAGCTTGCCCGCGAGCGCAACCTCGGAATTGTCGTCGTTCTCCACGACGTCAACATGGCGGCCCGCTTCTGCGACGAGATCATCGCGCTGCATTCCGGCAAGTTGATAACCCGGGGCACGCCTGACAAGATCATGACGCCGGCCGAACTCGAAACCATCTACGGCATCCCCATGGGGGTGATGCCGGCTCCGGATCAAAGCCACCTCATCAGCTTCGCGCGATGAAGGGCCAGATCATCCGCCTTTGCATCGCAGCAGATCACGCGCGCCGCGGGCGCAATAGCCACACCAGATAAGGACCAGCGAGCATCATCGCGAAGATGCCGGCCGGCATCTGGAACGGGAATATCACCATCCGCCCTGCCCAGTCCGCGAACACCATCAGAGTGGCGCCAATCAGCGCAGCCAGCGCCACCTGATGCAGCGCGCGTTGCGCCCCCATCATCCGCGCCATATGCGGCGCGATGAAGCCGACCAGGCTTAGGAGCCCGACCATCAGGGTCGCGGTCGCGGTCAACAGCGCGGTCAGCAGCATGATGATGATTCGGCTCCGCGCCATGGATACGCCCACCGAACGCGAGGCCGCCAGACCGAGCGGCAGGATATCGAGCCAGCGCGACAACATCGGCACCATCGCCAGCAGGATGATCGCGGCGACGGCCAGTATCGCAGCCTCGGTCGGACCGATCTGATAGAGCGATCCCGCCAGCAACGACAGAAGCATGCCGATGCGCGGATCACCGGTCGCAAGCACCATGGCCATGATCGCGCCGAACGCCGCGCTCATGGCGACGCCGGCCAGCAGCACACGCTCCGGACTGAATTCGGACCGCCGGCTGAACAGCAGAACCAGCCCGAGCACACTGAAAGCACCGATCGCGCCGGCGGCAATCTGCGCCGCGCGGGTGTGGGAAGGCATCGCGTACAGGAGAACGAGCACACCCATCGCAGCGCCGTAGCTGATCCCCATCACCTCTGGAGCCGCCATCGGATTTCCGGTCATGCGTTGCAGCAGCGTACCAGCTACCGCCAGCGTGGCCCCCGCAGCCAAGGCCGACACCACGCGTGGCCAGCGCCACGGCAGAAATTCCTGGATGCCGGCCAGACCGCTCCAACCCCAGCCTTCTGAACCGACCCCGACGGCAAGCGCGATCCAGACCACGAGCAACAACAAGACCAGGCCGTACAAGATCACCCGCCAGGGATGTTCCAGCCGTGGTGGAACGGAGGGCGTCAGATTCCCGACCGGCGCGGTGGCCCGAAGCCGCGGCAGCAACAACAATAGCATTGGTGCGCCGATCAGAGCCGTGGCGGCGCCGGCCGGCATTTCGCGATAGCCGGGCGGGATCAGCAACACCAGTTCATCCGTCAGCCACAGCAGCAGCGCGCCGCAAAGCGGCGCCCAAATCAGCCGGTCGCGAAAACGGCGCGCGCCTGACAGCATAACGATGGCCGGCGCCGAAAGGCCCACGAAGCCCATTACGCCGACCACGCTTACAACTGAGGCGCTGAGCGCGATCGCGATGCCCAGCGCGCAGACCCGCGCGCCGGTCAAGCCGAGGCCGAGATTGCGCGCGGTCTCGTCATCGAAGCCAAGCAAGGTCAGCGGGCGCACCATCGCCGCGATCATGGCGAAGGAAATGATGAAACGCGGCGCCAGGAACAGGACGTTGTTCCAGTCCTGCTGATTGAGGAAACCCGCGCCCCAGATGAACAGGCCGATTAAATATTCGTGGTTGAGCAATATCAGGGCCTGGGTCGTCACCGCGCAATAATAAGCAACGATCAGCCCGGCAAGCACCAGCACGACCGGTGATAGCGCACGGCGCCAGGTGAGACCGAACACGCACAGAAACGCAGCGAACCCGCCCAGCAACGCAATCCATTCGCGGCCGAAGGTGAGCAGCGACGGCGCCCACAGGGTTGTCACGGACAGCGCGAGATAGGCGCCGTTCAGGACACCGAGGGTGCTCGGTTCGGCCAGCGGATTGCGCAGCACCTGCTGACACACCGTTCCTGCCAGACCCAGCGCTGCGCCAGCCAGCAGCGCCACCGCGATGCGCGGAAAGACCGTGTAATGCACCAGCATCTGCTGCGGATCGTTGATTTCGGGACGCCACAGCACCGGCAACCAAGCGCCCGCCGGCAGAAACCCCGATAGATGCCGCCATGTCAGCGCAGCCGCTGCCGCAAACAGCAATCCGATCAGCACCGCCGGATGCATCGCGCTCCCGGAGCGGGCGGGCAGCGCCTCAACCTTGCTCATTTTTTTCCTGCGGCAGACGTTCGGCGAGAAGGCGGGCGAAGCGCTCAGCTGCCGGCACGCCGCCATAGAAGAATTGATTTCCCAGCACCGTCAACCGACCCGACCGGAGGAACGGCAGGGTTCGCAACACCGGACTCGACGTGAGCAGAGCTTCGATATCTGCGACCCGTGAACTCATCAGGATCAGCCGCGCGTCCGGAACCGCCGCGAGCACCTCAAGGCCGACGTTGGTATGTCCCCACGGACCGCTCTGCCCGGTCCAAGCGTTCTTCAATCCGAACTGGTTCAGCACCTCCTGATAGAGGCTGTTCGGACCGAACACCAGCGCACGGTTGCGCGCGATCTCGCTGACGAGATACAACGGTTTTCCGCCGCGATTGCGAAGCTGCTCACCATACCTTGTCATCGCCGCATCGAAACGCGCCAGATAGGCTTCGCATGCGGCCTGCATGCCGATCCGCTGTGCGAGCTCCATCGTCGAACTGCGCGCTGTTTCCAGAGGATGCCGGCCGGGTTTGAAAATCGTGAAGATCTCGACCGGTGCGATCAGCTTGAGCCGGGGTATTGCGGCAGTGATACTGGGATCGATGATGATGATATCGGGCGCGAAACTCTGCAGCAGCTCGAGATTTGGCTCCGAGCGCAGGCCGATTTCCTGAACGCTTGACGGGACAGCCGGCTCGACGACGAGCCTGCCGTAGCGCTCGATCTCCGGGACCACGAGCGGCACGACCCCGAGCGCCAGCAGCGTCTGCGCACAGGCCCAGCCGAGCGCCGCAACGCGCGGCGCGGCCTGTGATGTTGCAGCTTGCGTTGCGCAAAGCGGCCAGTTGCCGAGCAGCACGCCCGCGCCAAGGCTCGCGCCGGCGGTGAGAACGGCGCGGCGTGACGGCCGGCGATCGGAGACATCTACAGACTTTTTGCTCATGGAAATTGGCTCAAAGAGCTCTTGCGGCCAAGGCCAGGGGACAGAAGACCATTATGACATACCTTCAACCGTCCTGTCCGTCCAAGCCCTGCCGCTGGGGCGCGAAACGCGTTTGCCAAGGCCTGCCCGATCGCAGCCTGCGCCTGCAAGGCATCGGCGACGACATTCCCCATCCGCAGAAATTCATGGATCATGCCCGGATAGATCTGGAGATCGACGGAAACGCCAGCGGCGCGAAGCCGTGCCGCATAGTCGCGCCCCTCATCGACCAGCGGATCATACTCGGCAAGCACGAAAAGCGCCGGCGCCAGCCCAGAGAGATCATGCGCGGCCAGCGGCGCAAAGCGCCAATCGTCGCGGTCGGAATCGTCACGGAGATATTGCCGGAAGAACCAATCGACGGTGTCTCGCTCGAGCAGAAAGCCAGATCCATACCGGTTATAGGAATCCGAATCTTGCCGCGAGCTCAGGCCTGGGTAGGCGAGAACCTGCAGGACGGGCTGCGGCAAACTCGGCTCGCCCTTGGCTGCGATTGCAAGTGCTGCGGCAAGCGTTCCACCGGCGCTATCGCCGCCAACAGCAACGCGGCCCGCGTCCAGCCCGGCCGCCTCCCCCTCGCGACCGAGCCAGGCCAGCGCATCGACCGCATCCTCGAACGCCTTCGGGAATTTATGCTCCGGGGCAAGCCGATAGCCAATCGACAGCACCGCCGCACCGCTAGCGACGGCGAGGCCGCGGCACAAGGGTTGGTGCGAATCTAGACTTCCGACGACAAAGCCGCCGCCGTGCATGTAAAGCAGAACGGCCGTGGGATTTTTCGCGTCCGGCTCCCGCGGGGCGTAGAGCCGCGCGGCGATGGCATCCCCATCGCGCGTCGGCAGGGAGAGCTGGCGTTCGAACGCCAGCGCCGGAGGGTCGACGTCGAGCAACGGCGAAGAAGCGTCGAAATCCGCGCGTGCCTGTATGGCGGTCAGTTGCGGAAACGGAACGCGTGCACCGCTTTCGGTCCCAAGCTGGACCATCTCGAGGAGCGCTGCGATATCGGGATCAAGGCTCATGCGATCGTTCACTCCGCCGGTTCCGGCACCTGGTCCTGCGACGTTGTCGATGTCGCCTCCGGAGCCAGCAGCGCGCAGATCTCATCGAGAAAATCGGCATCCCTGAGGATCGTAAAATGGTCGTCCCCAACAATGCCGCGGTCAACGGCGTTCGGGAGCTGCGCCTCCAGCCGATCACGCTGCGCAAGACGGCCTGACGTCCACCAGCACAATGGCGCGGCCGCGAGACGGTGCGGCGGTGCTGCGTTTTGGGTCAGGGTTTTCAGATGCCGCCCGACAGCGAAGGCGCTGGACAGGTCGTCGACGCCGAGCAGTGTGTCGTCCGGCAATGGTCCCTGCACCGCTTCCAGTACCTGTGCGGCCAGACGCCGGACGTTTTCGGACGTCTCCGGCATGCCGGCGCGTTTCGCCGCTTCCACATGCGGACGGATGCGGCCCGATGCAGCGTTCGGAACAACGGCCGACAGTAATCCCGCGAGATCATCGGCCCAGTGGTCAACGGTATCCTGCCGATCCGATCCGCCGTGTGTCCGCAGCACGAAGCTGTCGACCAAGGCAAGACGAACCACACGCTCACCGCTTCGTTCGAGTTCGGCCGCAACGAGCGTGACGAGAAGTCCTCCCAGCGACCAACCGATCAGGCTGTACGGACCGCGGGGCTGCACCTGCCTGATCTCGCGCGCATAATCCGCCGCCATCGCCTCGAGCGACCGGTCGCTCCACGAACTGTCGACAAGCATCCGCGATTGCAGCCCGATCACCTGCCGGCGTCCCTGGAGGCGCCGCGCCAGCGGTCCATAATCGAAGACGGTACCGAAACCGCCATGCACGCAGAACACCGGCTGCGTTCCAGAAACCGCAACGTTCAGTGGCAGCAACGCCGACGGCGCTGCTGCAGCGGCGGCACTGGTATCAGCCAGCAGCGCATGGATCGTCGGTTTTTGCAGGAGATCGCGAAGCTTGATCTCGATGCCAAAACTCTTGTCCTGACGGAGCCGGGCAACGACCTTGAGACTAAGGATCGAGTTGCCGCCAAGTTCGAAGAAATTGTCGGTGACGCCGACTTGCGGCAGCTTGAGTATATCGGCCCACAGACGGGCCATCGCGGTTTCCACCGCCCCCTGCGGGGCAACGAAGCTTCGCGCCGCGGTGTCGGGCGCCGGCAGCGCGCGCCGGTCGATCTTTCCGCTCGACATGACCGGCAGGCGGTCCAGCACCATGATCCGTGCCGGCACCATGTAGACCGGCAATGTCCGCCTCAGGAATTCGGTCAATCTGTCGACCAGCGCTTCGGCAGGCGCTCCCGACGCGTCCTTTGCCGCCTTCGGCGCGACATAGGCAACGAGCTGGCTTCCGGCAGCGCCCGGCAGCGCCACCACCGCCGCCTGCTCGATCTCCTCGTGACGAAGAAGCGAGGTCTGGATCTCGCCAAGCTCGATCCGGAAGCCGTTGATCTTGACCTGGTCGTCGCTGCGGCCGAGATACTCGATGGTGCCGTCCTCACACCATCGCGCCAGGTCGCCGGTGCGGTACAGCCGGGCGCCGGGCGCCGCTGCGAACGGGTCGGGCACGAAACGCTCGGCCGTCATGCCCGCTTTGCCGTGATAACCACGCGCCAGCCCAAGGCCTCCGAGATAGAGCTCTCCTGCGACGCCGGCGGGAATGATATTGAGCGAGCCATCGAGAATGTAGGCGCTGCGATCACCGACCGGCAGACCGATCGGCACGTAGGGCGTATCGCATTCGGCGTCGCCATCAACCTTCCAGACCAGCGGCGTGACCACGGTTTCGGTCGGACCGTAACCGTTGATCAGGATGCGCGGTTTCAGGACGCGCTTGACCTTGTCGAAACCCGCCTTCGGCATCGCCTCGCCGCCGAAGGAATACAGTTTGACCGGGGGCGGGTTGGCCGCCTGCTCGACCCACTCCGCGACCTGCTGAAGGTAGGCGGGCGGCAGGCCGATATGGCTGACGCCATGGGCGTGCAAAGCTTCGACGGTTTGCTCCGGCGTCCACAACTCCGCGTCACGCATCAGGAGCCGCGCGCCGTGCGACAGCACCGTCAACCAGCGCTCATGCGCGCCGTCGAAAGCCAGCGACAGGAAATGCAATTCGCACGAGTCCTCGTCGATCTCGTAGAGGCTTCCCGTGACGTGACAGTGCATCGCGAGCGGCCCGTGGGCAACCGCCACACCTTTTGGTGTTCCGGTCGAACCGGAGGTGTAGATCAGATAAGCGAGGTTTTCGGAGCTCAAATCCGGTTGCGGCGCATGGTCCGGACCCGCACCGAAATCGAATGTGGAAAGAGAAATCCTTTCGACATCGTCCAGGTCCTCTTCGAGCTGCCCCGTCAGCAGGAACGAAATCCCGGCATCGCGCATCACAAACCTGCGGCGCTCGGGCGGGAGCTCCGGATCGAGCGGAACGTACGCGCCGCCCGCCTTGAGGACGGCGAGCAGCGCGACCATCGTGGCTTCGGTTCGTTCGACCACGACGCCGACGCGCTGCTCGGGCTTGAGCCCGCGGCCAATCAGGTGATGGGCAAGACGATTGGCTTTGGTGTCGAGCGCTCCGAACGAGAGCACCTTGCCGCCGATGGTAAGAGCGGTTCGTTCCGGGTGACGCCTCGCATGTGCGCTGATCGCCTCATGCACCAGCGGCAACGCGACGGCAGACACCGCGTGGCGATTGCAGTTGTCGGCAAGACCGGCATCGACCGTCGTGACCGGATCGATGCTGCCGAGCAGCACCGACGCGTCCCGCGTCAGCGCCGCCAGCAGATGCTCGAACTGCAGCCTGAGCTGCTCGGCCTGCGCTGCCGTAAAATGGCTCGGCATATAGGTGTATTCGACCTGAAGCGTTTCCTCGACGAGCACCGACAGGTCCATCGGATAGTTCGTCACGTCGACATTCTTCAGGCCACCGAACTGCAGCGAGCCATCCCCCTTCTGCAGCATGCCGCGTTCAATCGGATAGTTCTCGAATACGATGATGCTGTCGAACATCGTCTGACCGCCGCGTCCGGCCCAGCTCTGAATGTCGTAGAGCGGCGTGTGCTCGAAATCCCTGATCGCGAGGTTACGATCCTGAAGCGCCCGCAACCATTCTCCGACCGTGCTTGCGTGCGACGGCGATTCGATCACGGGCAACGTGTTGATGAAGAGACCGAGCATCTGCTGCGATCCATCGAGGCCGGCCGGGCGACCGGCGACGGTGACGCCGAAAGTCACGGTCTGCTGACCCGTATAACGCTGCAGCAACAAGGCCCACACACCCTGGACAATGGTATTAAGCGTGATCCGCTCACGGCGAGCAAACGCCTTCAACTGCGCGGTCGCCGTCGCGCCGAGCCGCGTGTAACAGCGCGCGTGGCCGGAAGCCGGATGACGGCGAGAACCGAAGGCATCGGCGAGTTGCGTCGGCTCGTCAAAGGACTTGAGTTGTTCGCGCCAGAAGCCTTCGGCCGCTTGCGCGTCCTGCGCCACCAGCCACGCGATATAGTCGCGGTAATGCGTCGGGTTCGCCGCGGGCGACCCGCCGTAATAGCGCTCCAGCACCTCGCCGACAAAGCGCGCCGAGCTCCAGCCGTCCATCAGGATGTGATGATAGGTCCAGATCAAGCGATAGAAGTCGTCCTCGAGGCGCAGCAGCCGGACCCTTTGCAGGGGCGGCGCCGAGAGGTCAAATTCGGCAGCACGCTCGCCGGCCAGAGCCGCCGCAATGCGTTCGTCGGTAACGATTTGCCCGCGCCAGTCTTCCTGTTCGAACGGCGCGGCGGCGTCGCGATAGACGGCTTGCAGCGGCGATCCGGATAGCTCGCGCCACAGGAATCCGGTCCGAAGCATCGGATGACGCGCGGTCACCTCGCGCCATGCAGACCGGAAGCGTTCGGAGTCGAGCCCACGGATTTCAACACTGACCTGATTGACGTAAACGCCACTGCCGGCGTCGCGCAGGCTGTGGAACAGCATGCCCTGCTGCATCGGCGATAACGGGTAGGTGTCCTCGATCCGGCTCCAGTCGAGACCGAGCTTTTCGAGCTGTTCGCTGGTCAGGCCCGAGAGTGAGCCCCGCACCGGCGCCGGCGCTTCCATTGGTGGCCGGACTTGCCGGGAGACCGCTGCAAGCGTTTCGATCGTTTGATGCTGAAAGCAGTCCCGCGGCTCAATCAAGACGCCTTCGCGGCGTGCGCGGCTGACCATTTGCAGGGAAATGATCGAGTCCCCGCCGAGCTCAAAGAAGTTGTCTGTCACACCGATGTTGGGTTGGCGCAGCAGATCGGCCCAGATCGCGGCCAGCGTCGCCTCGGTTGGCGTGCGCGGCGCCACATGCTCGGCGGTGGCGAGCTGATCCGGCGCCGGCAGCGCCTTGCGGTCGATCTTGCCGTTCGGCGTCAGCGGCAATCGATCCAGTACCACAATCCGCGCCGGGACCATGTAATCCGGCAGCACCGATGACAGCGCGGTCTTGAGCGTCGATCCGTCCAGCGACGCCCCGCCGCTAACATAGCCTACGAGCTGGCGACCCGCGCCAGCCTCACGCGCCACCACCACGGCTGAGCGCACGGCGGCCTGCTCCATCAGCCGCGCCTCGATCTCGCCGAGCTCGACCCGGAAACCGCGGATTTTTACCTGGTGATCGGAGCGGCCGATATATTCAATCACGCCGTCGGCGCGCCACCGCGCCACGTCGCCGGTGCGGTACAGCCGTGCACCGGCAGGGCCAAACGGATCGGGAATAAAACGTTCCGCCGTCAGCGCGCCGCGCTGCCAGTAGCCCCGCGCAAGACCCTCGCCGCCGATATAGAGTTCGCCGGCAACCCCGACCGGCGCAAGGTTGAGATCGTTGTCCAGGATGCGCAGCGTGGTGTTGCCGATCGGTCCGCCCAGCATCGGACGGTCGTCCTGCGCATCGAGGCGGTGGCGGGCCGACCACACCGTCGTCTCGGTCGGACCGTACAGGTTCCAGACCTCGCCGGCCTGCGCCACCAGCCTTCGCGAAAGATCCGGCGGCAGCGCCTCGCCGCCGCACAGCACGCGGCAGCTTTTCGGAAGCTGTGGCCCGTCATGATCGAGCAGCATGCGCCAGGTCGACGGCGTCGCCTGAATCATCGTCACGCCTTGGGCTGTCACCAGCGCCTTCAGTTGACCCGGATCATGCGCGGCGGCACGATCCGCCAGCACCACGCGCGCCCCCAGCGTGAGCGGCAGCCATAGTTCCAGCACCGCTATGTCGAACGACAGCGAGGTCAGGCCGAGCACGCGGTCCTGCGGCGTCATTCCCGGCTGTTCCGCCATCGTCGCCAGAAAGTTCGTCACCGCATCGTGGCGGACCATCACGCCCTTGGGCAGGCCGGTCGAGCCTGAGGTGTAGATCACATAGGCCAGGCTCTCAGGGTGGACAGCGATATCGAGATTGCCGGCATCACGGTCCCCGCCTCTATCCTCCTCGTCGAGCAGCCACGCCTCGGCGCCGGTCTCCTTCAGCACTGGCGAAAACTGATCCAGCAACGACGTCTGCGTCAGCACCAGTCCTGCGCCGCTGTCGCGCAGCATGTGCGAAAGCCGCCCCGGCGGGTAATCCGGATCGAGCGGCAGATACGCCCCGCCGGCCTTCAGCACCGCCAGCAACGCTACCATCATTGCGACGCCGCGCTCCAGCGCCAGACCGACCACCACGTCCGTCCCGACACCGTAACCCCGCAACCCCCGCGCCAGCCTGTTGGCCCGCTTGTTCAGCTCGCCATAGCTCAGCTCCTCATCGCCAAACACCAGCGCGATCGAAGCCGGGGACCGGCGAACCTGCTCTTCGAACTGCGCGACAATTCCCCGGCGTGGTCGATCACGACGGGTACTGTTCATGCGCAAAAGCAGCGCCTCATCCGCAGGATCGTTCGCCGCGATCATGCCGGACGGTCGATCCGCATCGGCGCTCAACGCCTCCAGTAACCGCACGAAGGCGGCCTGCAGCCGCGCCACCTGGGCCTCATCAAAATGCTTGCGCTGATAGTTGAGCACCAGCCGCAGCCGCTCGTCGAGACCGACGCTCGCGAACAGCGGATAGTTGCTGGTCTCGGTGATCCTTGTCTCGCCGACACGGACGCGCTGGTTCTTCTCCTTCAGCGCGCTGTCGACCGGATAATTCTCGAACACCAGGATGCTGTCGAACAGCGGCCGTCCGGGTCGTCCCGCCAGGCGCTGGATTTCATAGAGCGGCGTCCAGCCGAATTCGCGCATGGTCAGATTGCGATCCTGCAGCTCGCGCAACCATGCGCCGACTTTCTGCTGCGGAGCGACGCTGTCGACGACCGGCAAGGTGTTGATGAACAGGCCCACCATGTCCTCGGAGCCTGCCAGTTCCGACGGCCGGCCCGACACGGTGACGCCGAAGCAGACCGTGCCCTGCCCGGTATGCTGGCGCAGCAATTGCGCCCATGCCGCCTGCACCAAAGTGTTCAGCGTCACGCGCTCGCGCGCCGCGAATTGCTGCAGCCGCCCGGTCAGCGCGACGTCCATTTCCAGCGCCAGCGCACCGTGACCCGTTGCTTCTCCGCTCGACCGCTCCGCCGAGCCATCCGAGAGGAAGCCCGCCTCGCCCCGCTCCGCCATCGCGTTCCGCCAGAAGATGGCTGCGGCGTCACGATCCCTGCTCTGCAGCCAGCCGATGTAATCCCGATAGCGGCGCTGCAAGGCAGGCAACCGGCCGTCGCCGCTATACTTCAACACTTCGGCGATCAGTCGCGCCGAACTCCATCCGTCGAGCAGGATGTGATGATGGGTCCAGATCAGCCAGTGACGGTCTTCGCCAAGACGGATCAGCCGGACCCGCTGCAACGGCGGCCGCGACAGGTCAAAGCCTTCGAGGCGTTCCTGGCACGAGACGTCCGTCAGGGCTGCATCCAGTGCGGATGGCTCCAGCACCGCAAGGCGCGCGCGCCAATCCTCCTCGATGAACGGCACCTCGGCGTGGCGATAGACCACCTGTTGCGCCGAACCCGACAGGTCACGCCAGACAAACCCGGTGCGCAGCACCGCATGGCGGTCGCTGACCGCCTGCCAGGCCAGACGAAGCTTGCCGGCATCAAGGCCGTGTATCTCGGCAGCGACCTGGTTGACATAAAGCCCGCTCTCGCCGTCGTGCATCGCATGGAACAGCATGCCCTGCTGCATCGGCGACAACGGATAGACATCCTCGATCTGGCGCCAGTCGAGCTCGAGCCGGTCGAGATCGGTCTGGCTGAGCCCGGACAACGCCACATCGGACGGCGTGATTCCGCAAACACCACTCGAGCAGTGATCGACCAGTTCCCGCAGCGCCGCGTTATACAACACGGCCAGCCGTTCGACCGTCTCGCGCCGATAGCGCTTGCGGCCGAAGCCGAATGACAGCCGCAACTGGCCCTCGCGCACCGTGCCGTTGACGCTGAGCCAGCGCCGCAGAGGGCTCGATGCACTCCGCGAGGAGCCCGCGCTTTCCGGCGCCATGGCGAACGCCTCTCCGGCGCCGCCGTCGATCTGGCCAAGATAATTGAACGTGATCTTCGGCTCGATCGCTCTCGACAGGGCCATGCGTTGCTCTTCCGAGCCGAGATAGCGCAACACGCCGTAGCCCAGCCCGCGGCCGGGAATGGCGCGAAGTTCTTCTTTTACGGTCTTGATCAACGACGACGGATCCTGCGAGCCGCCGGCCAGACGCACAGGAAACGCGGTCGTAAACCAGCCGACCGTGCGCGAGATATCGATATCGCCGAACAAATCCTCGCGGCCGTGACCTTCCAGCTCCACCAGGACATCGTCCTGACCGCTCCATCGCCAAACGGCGCGCGCAAGGCCGGCGAGGAGAAGGTCGTTTACTTGCGTGCGATAGGCGGAAGGCGCGTCCGTCAGCAGGCGTTGCGTCAGTTCAGCCTCGAACGACAGCGAGATTTCATCGGCGTCGGCGATGGTGTCGACACCGCCATGATCGTCGTCGCACGGAAAATCCGTAACTCCGCTGCGCTCCACCCAATAGGGCAGTTCTGCCGCGAGCTCGGACGACGCTGCGTAAGCATCGAGCCGGGCCCCCCACAGGGAATAGGCATGGCTCTTCGGCGGAAGCGCAACCGCGTTGCCTTGCGTCAACTGGCTGTACGCCGCCGCGACGTCTTCCAGCAGCACCCGCCACGACACGCCGTCGACCACGAGATGATGAATCGCGATCAGCAAACGTTGGCTGCCGTCGGCAACATCGATCCCGACCGCACGCAGCAGCGGACCATTGGCCAGCGACAGGCTCGCCTGCGCCGACGATGCAAGAGCCGTGACGGCTTCGCCATCAACAGCGCTTCGGACCCACAACAACTCAGCCATGTCAGGCGCAGCGCGGTGCTCCGCGCGCCACACGCCGTCCCTCGCTTCGAAGCGAAGCCGCAACGCGTCGTGATGGGCCAGCACGGCCGCTATCGCGCGTCCCATGACCTGCCAATCAACCCGGTCTTTTGGCCGTAACAGCACCGCCTGGTTCCAGTGATCGCGTTCTCCAACATCCTCTGCAAAGAACCGCATCTGGATCGGCAGCAATGGATGTGCGCCGACAATCAACCCTTGCTCGGCCCGCGTCTCGCTCAGTTGCTCGGCACGTGCCGCATACGCCAGGGCTTCCAGCGTCTGATGCTGAAACACATCGCGCGGTTCGATCAGGTAACCGGCGCGTCGGGCCCGGCTCACCATCTGCAGCGAGATGATCGAATCGCCGCCGAGTTCGAAGAAATTGTCGGATAGGCCCACAACAGGCCGGCCGAGCAGTTCGGCCCAGATCGCCGCGAGCGCCATTTCCGCCTGGATACGCGGCGCCTGGTGCTCCGAGCCGGTGCCGATCGTATCCGGTTCCGGGAGCGCACGGCGGTTGACCTTGCCGTTCGGCGCCAGCGGCAGCCGATCCAGCGTCAGGATTCGCGATGGCACCATGTAGTCAGGCAGCACGGACGACAGCGCCGCGCGCAAAACCGTCCCGTCAAGTTCGTCCGCCCCGCAAACATAGCCGAAGAGCTGACGCCCCAGTCCCACCTCGCGCGCAACCACCACCGCGGAACGTACGCCGGGCTGCTCCAGCAGCCGCGCTTCGATTTCTCCAAGCTCGATGCGGAAGCCGCGGATCTTGATCTGGTGGTCGGATCGCCCGACATACTCGACGGCACCGTCCGGGCGCCAGCGCGCCAGATCCCCCGTCCGGTACAGCCGCTCACCGGGACCGCCGAACGGATCCGGGATGAACCGCTCCGCCGTCAGGCCCTGGCGCTGCCAATAGCCGCGCGCCAGCCCGACGCCGCCGATGAACAACTCGCCCGTCACCCCGGCCGAAACCAGATTCAGCCCGGCGTCAAGGATGCGAATGGCCGTGCCCGGAATCGGTCGTCCGATCGGCACGCGTGCAGAGCCATCGTCACGGCAATTCCAGAACGTCGCGTTGATCAGGGCCTCGGTCGGACCATAGCGGTTGTCGAAGCGAACCCTGGGGAAGGCCGCGAGCACGCGCGCCTTCAACTCCGCCGACAAGGCTTCACCACCGGCAAACAGCCGCTTGAGTGTCACGCAGCGTTGCACCTCCGGCTCTGCGATAAAATGCTCGAGCATCGGCGGTACGAAATGCAGCGTGGTTACATCGTGGGCAACCACTGCGTTGATGAGAAGCCGCGGTTCGCGATGCGCACCCGGCGCGGCGATCGCAAGGCGAGCGCCAACGGTGAGCGGCCACAAGATTTCCCACACCGAGACGTCGAAGCTGAACGGCGTTTTCTGCAGCAGGGTTTCGTTGGCAACGAGGCGATACTCCGCCTGCATCCAGCCGAGCCGTGCGGCCAGCGCGCCATGCGAGCAGGCAACGCCCTTTGGCATGCCCGTCGATCCCGACGTGTACATCACATAGGCGAGACCGGCTGGATCAAGCGCAATGTCGAGATTGCCCTGCTCCGCTGCCCCGGCCTTATTCTCGGCGTCGATCGTCCATGCCTCCGCGGTCGCTTCGGCAATCACGGGCGCGAGGCGTTCAAGCAGCCGGCTTTGAGTCAGCACCAGCCTGGCGCCACTGTCCCGCAGCATATGCAGCAGCCGGTCAACCGGATAATCCGGGTCGAGCGGCAAATAGGCTGCACCCGCCTTCAGCGCCGCGAGAACGCCGACGATCAGCTCGACGCTGCGCTCCAGCGCGACACCGACCAGTTGGTCGCGACCGATACCGCGGTCCCGCAATTGTCGCGCCAGACGATTGGCGCGAGCGTTCAACTCGCCATAGCTGACCAGTTGATCGCCGAACATCAATGCGATCGAGGACGGCAAAGCAGCCGCGCACGCCTCGATCCGGCTGACGATCCCGCCGCCAAAATCCAGACTCTTGTCCAGCTCGATTGCGCCTTCACCCCAGGCCAGCACTTGCCGGGCCTCATCGGCATCGAGCCCGGTGAGTTCGCTAAGCGGTGCCGCGGCATCCGTCACGATCTGCGCGAGCAGGCGCGACAAACAGGCTTGCAAATATCTTATCTGGCCTTGGTCGAACCGGCCGCGGTCATACCGGAAACCGAGATTAATGCCGTCGGTCTTGGCGAATACCGCGACCGTAAGCGCATAATTGGTGATCGAGACCTGCTCGACCCGACCGAAGCGGGAGCCGCTTTCATTCTCGCCGCGCAGGGCCTCATCGATCGGATAGTTCTCGAACACCAGGATGCTGTCGAACAGCGGCCGGCCGGATCGTCCCGCCAGACGCTGAATCTCGTAGAGCGGCATCCAGCCATGGTCGCGCAAGTCAATGTTGCGCTCCTGCAGGTCGCGAAGCCAAGAACCGATTTCGGCTTGCGGATGTGCCTGATCGACCACCGGCAGAGTGTTGATGAACAGGCCGACCATGTCTTCGGACCCGGCGATCTCCGCAGGCCTGCCCGACACGGTCGCTCCGAAACACACAACGCGCTGCCCGGTATGACGCCGCAACAGATGCGCCCAGGCGCCCTGCAGGAGCGTGTTCAGCGTCACGCGCTCGCGCCTGGCAAACGCCTGCAATCCTGCGGTCAGATCAGCGGTGAGAAACAGTTCCAGCGAACCGTGGCCGGATGCGCCTGTGCTCGAAGGCCCCCCCAGCACATCCGCCAGGAAGGTCGGCTCGTCCAGCTCGGCCAAGGCGGTACGCCAAAACGCCGCCGACGCGTCACGATTTTGCCTTTGCAGCCAGCCGATATAGTCGCGATACCGTCCGCGCACCGCAGGCAATCGGCTGCCGCGTTCGTGCTGCAGTATCTCGGCCACCAGCCGCGCCGAGCTCCAGCCGTCGAGCAGAATGTGGTGATGCGTCCAAATCAGCCAGTGGCGGTCTTCCCCTAGTCTGATCAGCCGCACCCGCTGCAGGGGCGCATGCGATAGATCGAAACCCTTGATACGCTCGGTTTGCGACGCCTGTGCCAGCGCGGCCTCGAGTTCGCTGTGGTTCATGCTGGACGTCTGCTCGCGCCAGTCTTCTTCGACGAACGGCAACGTCACATGACGATACACCACCTGCTGCGCCGCGCCCGACAGTTCGCGCCAGGCGAAGCCGGTCCGCAGCACCGCATGCCGGGCGCTCACTTCCTGCCAGGCCGCTCGCAGCCTACCGGAATCGATGCCGCGGATTTCCAGGCCGACCTGGTTGACATAGTTTCCGCTTTCGCCATCGCGCAACGCATGGAACAGCATGCCCTGCTGCATCGGCGACAGCGGATAGATGTCCTCGATCTCTCGGCAATCGATCGTCGCACTGAGAATGTCGAGATCAACCTGGCTCAAACCGGAGAGTTCGACGTCCGACGGCGTAATCCCGCGCGCGCCCCCGGTGCAATGGTCCACCAGCTCACGCAAGGCTGCCGCATAGTGCTCTGCGAGGCGTTCCACCGTCGCACGCTGGTAGCGCTTGCGACCGAAACTGAACGACAGCCGCAACAGGCCATCCCGCACCTGGCCGTTGATGCTCAGCCAGCGGCCGAGAGGCGCGCTCGCACTGCGTGCGGCGCCGGCGCTCTCGGGCGCAACCTTGAACGACGCTCCCTCACCCAGGCTCGCATCGAACTGGCCGAGGTAATTGAAAACGATACGCGGCTCGGGGATTGCGGAAAGCGCGTGGCGCTGCGCTTCGGTGCCGAGATAGCGCAGAATGCCGTAGCCCAGCCCGCGCGCGGGGATCGCCCGCAGCTCTTCCTTAACGGCCTTGATGATCAGCGCAGCGTCGTCGTCCGAACCTCTAGGCAGGCGAACAGGGAACGCCGTGGTGAACCAGCCCACCGTACGTGAAATCTCTGTGCCCGCGAAAATATCTTCCCGGCCATGGCCTTCGAGTTCGACAAGAACATCGTCAATCCCGCTCCAGCACGATACCGCGCGCGCCAACGCCGCCAGCAGCAGATCGTTGACCTGGGTGCGGTAGGCCGACGGCGCCTCCTTGAGTAGCCGCGTCGTCAGGCCCGCGTCGAATGTCAGCGAGATTTCCTCGCCCTCGGCAACCCGATCGACGTCGCCGTGATCGTTGTCGCAGGGCAGATCGGCGTTGGGCTTGCGTTCGATCCAATACGGCAGCTCGGCAGCCAGCTCGGCGCTGTCTGCATGTGCTTTCAAGCGTGCGGCCCAGGACAAATAGGATTGGCTCTTTGGCGCCAATGCAACCGAGGCCGCGCCCTGTGCCATCTGGCCGTAAACTGATGCGACGTCTTCCAGCAGGACCCGCCACGACACGCCATCGATGACGAGATGATGCACCGATATCAGCAGCCGCTGGCTGCCGTCGGCAAGGTCCATTCCGACCACGCGCAACAGCGGTCCTTGCAATGACAGGCTCGCCTGAGCCGCTGACGCCAGCGCCGTCACCTCGGCCGCATCGCGTATGCCGCTCCGAATCCAGAATAGTTCCGAGGCTGGAGGCGCGGTATCATAGGCGGCCCGCCAGACATCGTCGATCTCTTCGAAGCGAAGGCGCAGCGCATCGTGATGGGCCACGATAGCGGCGACCGTGCGCTCCACGACCGCCCAATCCAGCCGCGACTGCGGCATCAGCAATACGGCTTGGTTCCAGTGATGACGTTCGCCGGCATCCTCGCCGAAGAACCGAGCTTGAATAGGCAACAGCGGTTGCTCGCTGCCCGCCAGATCCTTCTCGGGTTCGGTGGCCGGCATGGTCTGTTCCGTGCGCGCCGCCAACGCCAGTTCCTGCAATGTCTGGTGCCGGAAAACATCACGCGGCTCGATCAGCAGGCCGGCCTGCCGGGCGCGACCTACCATCTGCAGCGAGATGATCGAATCGCCGCCAAGTTCGAAGAAGTTGTCGTCGACGCCAATCAGGGGCTGGCCAAGGAGCTCCGCCCAGATCGCGGCAAGCGTCGTCTCCGTCGCGGTGCGCGGCGCGACGTGTGCGGCGGCGGCGTGCATTTCGGGGGCCGGCAAGGCCTCACGATCCACCTTGCCATGCGTGGTGAGCGGCAGACTTTCAAGTCTGATGATGCGAGCCGGCACCATGTAGTCCGGCAGCCCGTCCGAGAGTGCGCTGAGGATTGTCGTCTCGTCGGACGCGCCTTCACCACAGACATAACCGACCAGTTGCTGGCTTGCGCCGGCGTCGCGGGCAACAACGACGGCCGATTGCACGCCGGGCTGACGCATCAGCCACGCCTCGATTTCGCCGAGCTCAATCCGGAAACCGCGGATCTTGACCTGATGATCGGAGCGACCGAGATATTCGATCACGCCATCCGCGCGCCACCGCGCCAGATCGCCGGTGCGGTACAGCCGCATGCCCGGCGCGCCAAACGGATCGGGGATGAACCGCTCCGCCGTCAGCGCGCCGCGCCGCCAGTAGCCCCGCGCCAACCCTTCGCCGCCGATGAACAGTTCGCCGGTCACGCCGACCGGTACAATGTTCAGATCGGCATCGAGGACATAGGCCGACCGTCGGCCGACCGGGCGACCGATAGGCGCATAATTGCCCTCAATCTGTTCGCTGGCATCGACCTTCCACACCAGCGGCGTTATGACGGTTTCCGTCGGGCCGTAACCATTGATCAACGTCCTCGGCTTGAGCGCGCGCTTGACCTTGTCGAAGCCAGCTTTCGGCATCGCCTCGCCGCCGAAGGAATAGAGCGAGACCGGCGGTGGATCGCCGCGCCACTCAGCAAATTCGGCGAGCTGCTGCAGGTAAGCCGGTGGAAAGCCGGCGTTGGTGACGCGCTGCGTGCGCATGACGTCGAGCGTCTGCTCGGCTGACCATAGATTCTCGTCTCGCATCACCAGCGTGGCGCCGCAGGTCAGCGCGGTCCAGAGCCGTTCATGCGCACCGTCGAACGTGAAGGACAGGAAATGCAGTTCGCGGGAATGCCGGTCCATGTCGTAGAGCCCGGCGGTCAGCTCGCAATGCATCGCGAATGGCCCATGCTCGACCGCGACGCCCTTCGGCATTCCGGTCGAACCCGACGTATAGATCACATAGGCGAGGCTTTGCGCTGCCACGTCGATCGCAGGATCGCTCTCCAGATTCTGGTCAGGATCGTCGGCGTCAAGCAGCACAACTTCGACCCCGGATGGTTGCGAGGTCAGCACCCCGGCCGCATCCGTCAGCACAAAACGCACGCCGGCGTCGCGCATAGTGGCGAGCTGCCGCTTGACCGGGTGGTCGGGATCGAGCGGCAGATAGGCGGCGCCCGTCTTCAGCACGGCCAGCAGCGCCACGACGAGAGATGGCGAACGTTGCGCCGACAGGCCGACCAGATCGGAACCGACGACACCAAGACGGATCAGGCGGTGCGCAAGGCGGTTGGCGCGACGGTTGAGCTCGTCATACGGGATGACGTCGTCGCCAAAGACAAGCGCTGGCGCATCAGGTGTTTGCGCGGCGAAGCGGGCCACCGTCTGATGCACCGGTGTGAACGGGGGCGCCGAACCGGCATCTGCTCCGTTCCAACTCCTGATTTGAGTCAGCTCCTGCTCGCAAAGCAGCGCGATTCTGGCGATGCACTGAGAAGGTTTCTGAGCCATCGTCTCGAGGAGCGTGGTCCAATGCGCCGCAAGGCGTTCGATCGTCGCCGCTTCGAACAGAGCCGTCGCATAGGTGAAGATCGCCCGTATCTCCCCTGACGGCCCCTCCTCGCTATCGAGCGCCAGATCGAACTTGACGGTGTCGACATGGGGCTCGGTTTTCTCGATCTGCAGGCCGGTCAAGCCGAGCAAATTGTCCGATGCCCGGCGACGCTGGTGATTGTAGAGCACCTGGAAGAGAGTATTTTGGTTCAGGCTGCGCTTCGGCTGCAGCACCTCCAACAGCCGTTCGAACGGAAGATCCTGGTTCTCCTGGGCTTCGATCGTGGCTGCATGGACGGATACGATGAAGTCCGCGATTGTCGCGCGCCCATCGAGCTGCGTGCGCAGCACCTGGGTGTTGACGAACAGGCCGATCATCCCCCGGGTCTCGTCCCGGTGGCGATTGGCGACCGGCACGCCAACGCTGATGTCGGTTTGTCCAGTGTAACGATAGAGCAGCAGCTTGAAGCTCGCCAGCAGGACGGCGAACAGCGTCGTCTTTTGCGTACGCGCCAAAGCACGCAGGGCATCGGCGAGCGCCGGATCAAGCTCCATGCGAATTGCTGCCCCGGCGAGGTCGGGCTCCGCCGGCCGCGCCCGATCGATGGGAAGCTGCAGCACCGCAGGATGCTTGAGACGCGTCGTCCAGTAGTCGATCTGCCGGTCGCCGTCGACCGCGCTCATCCAGAGTCGTTGCCATTCGGCATAGTCGATATATTCAACATCGAGCTCCGGCAGCGCCGGCGCCCCGCCTCGCGCAACGGCCGCATACAGCTGCCAGAACTCGTCGACCAGCACCGCCATCGACCAGCCATCGGCGACGATATGGTGCAGGCTGACCACGACAAACCTGTCGTCTTCTTCCAGCGTCAGCACTACGACCCGCATGAGCGGGCCGGCCTCGAGATCGAAGGGTCGTGCGGCTTCCTCGCGCGCCAGCGGGTGAGCCTGCTGTTCGCGATCATGGCCATCCACCTTGACGTGCCTGATCTCGACCGGCTGCGGATCGAGCAGGATCTGCTCGGCTTCCCTGCCCTCCTGCCGAAACACCGTGCGAAGCGCGCTGTGCCTGATAACCAGCCTGTCGAAGGCCTGCTGCATCGCATGCACATCGAGTTTACCGCGCACCCGCACGGTCGCCGAGATGTTGTAGGCGGCGCTGTCCGGATCCATTCGCCACAGGAACCAGAGGCGCGACTGCGCAAAGGAAAGCGGTGCGCGCGTCCGTTGCTGGCGCGCAATCGGCAGCATGGCGAGGTTAACGCCCTTGGCTGCGAGCTGCGTCAGGAACGCATGCTGCTTGTTCGCATCCATGCGCATCAATCGCCGTGAGATGTCGGCAAGCTGCTGCTTCTGCGTGGTGGCGGGATCACTCATCGGAAAATTCGACTTCCTTCAACATGTCGAGCATCGCGGCGATGTCATCGCCGCGCTTGTCGACCTGAATCTCCGGGGCGAGGCCAGCCGCCATCGTCTCAACGGTCGTCATTTCAAACAGGCGGTTCAGCGGCAGATCATGGCCGAGATCGCGCTTGATGCGGCTGATGAGCTGGACGGCGGTGAGAGAATCCCCACCGAGCTCGAAGAAGTTGTCGGTCACGCCTATATTGGGCTGGCGCAGCAGATCGGCCCAGATCGCAGCCAGCGCCGCCTCGGTTGGCGTGCGCGGCGCGACATGCTCGGCAGTCGCAAGCTGGTCCGGCGCCGGCAGCGCCTTGCGGTCGATCTTGCCGTTCGGCGTCAGCGGCAGCCGGTCCAGCACCACGATGCGCGCCGGCACCATGTAATCCGGCAGCACCGATGACAGCGCGGTCTTGAGCGCTGAGCCATCCAGCGACGCCTCGCCGCTGACATAGGCCACCAACTGGCGGCCAGCGCCGACCTCGCGCGCCACCACAATGGCTGCGCGCACTGCGGCCTGTTCCATCAGCCGTGCCTCGATCTCGCCAAGCTCGATCCGGAAGCCGCGGATCTTCACCTGGTGATCCGAGCGGCCGATATATTCGATCACACCGTCGGATCGCCACCGCGCCACATCGCCGGTGCGGTACAGCCGTGCACCGGCAGGGCCAAACGGATCGGGAATAAAACGTTCCGCCGTCAGCGCGCCGCGCTGCCAATAGCCGCGCGCCAATCCCTCGCCGCCGATATAGAGTTCGCCGGCAACCCCGACCGGCGCGAGATTGAGATCATTATCCAGGATGTGCAGCGTGGTCTTGCCGATCGGACCGCCCAGCATCGGGCGGTCATCCTGCGCGTCGAGGCGATGGCGGGCTGACCACACGGTGGTCTCGGTCGGGCCGTACAGGTTCCAGAGCTCGCCGGCCTGCGTCACCAGCCGCCGCGAAAGGTCCGGCGGCAGCGCCTCGCCGCCGCACAGCACCCGGCAGCTTTGCGGAAGCGGTGGCCCATCGTGATCGAGCAGCATCCGCCAGGTCGACGGCGTCGCCTGAATCATCGTCACGCCTTGGGCTGTCACCAGCGCCTTCAGTTGACCCGGATCATGCGCGGCGGCGCGATCCGCCAGCACGACGCGGGCGCCCAGCGTGAGCGGCAACCACAATTCCAGCACCGCAATGTCGAACGACAGCGAGGTCAGGCCGAGCACGCGGTCCTGCGGCGTCATCCCCGGCTGTTCCGCCATCGTCGCCAAAAAATTCGTCACTGCGTCGTGGCGGACCATCACGCCCTTGGGCAGGCCGGTCGAACCCGACGTGTAGATCACATAGGCCAGACTCTCGGGGTGGATGGCGACGTCGAGATTACCAGCGCCATGATCCCCGCCTCTATCCGCCTCATCGAGCAGCCACGCTTCGGCGCCGGTCTCCTTCAGCACCGGGGCAAACTGCTCCAGCAGCGACGTCTGCGTCAGCACCAGTCCTGCGCCGCTGTCGCGCAGCATGTGGAAAAGCCGCTCCGCCGGATAATCCGGATCGAGCGGCAGATACGTCCCGCCGGCCTTCAGCACCGCCAGCAACGCCACCATCATCGCGACGCCGCGCTCCAGCGCCAGACCGACCACGACGTCCGTCCCGACGCCGTAATCCCGCAAGCCTCGAGCCAGTCTGTTGGCTCGCTGGTTCAGCTCGCCATAGCTCAGCGCCGCATCGCCAAACACCAGCGCGATCGAATCCGGGGACCGGCGCACCTGCTCTTCGAACTGGGCGTGAAGGCAACGGTCTCGCGGATACCCGGCGTCCGCCCGATTCCACGTATCGAGCAGGAGTTCGCGCTCCTCAGGCGGCAAAATGTCGAGTTGCCGGACGGGAAACTGCGGCCGTCGCTCCAGATTATCGGCCAGTTGCTCGAGCGCATGCTGCATCAACGCACAGACGCGTTCGGGCGACAGCGGATGGATCACTTGCGCCGTCAGACCCAGTGCCTGACCGTAATCCTCGACGGACAGCATCAAGGGATAGTTGGTGCGCTCTTCGCCGCCGAGCCACTCGATTCCGTCCACGCCCACGGCGGACTCACCCACGCATGAGTCGGCCGGCATGGCGTTATGGCGGTAGTTCAGGATCGAACTGAACAAGGGGGCCGGCGCCGCAACCTTGCTGCACCTTTGGGCAAGCGCCAGCGAGGCATGCTCATGCGCCATCAGTTCGGTGAGCCGGGCGTGCGCACGGCGAACGCTGTCTTCGACCGCGGTGCCATCGAGGTCGAGCCGCAGCGGCAATGTGTTGATGAATAATCCCATGGTGCGATCACCACCGGCGCCGGCATGCATGCGGCCAAACAACACCGTGCCGAACACGACGCGCTCGCGTCCGCTGCTCCGCGCCACCACCTGGCCCCAGGCGAGATGGCAGAGACTGGCTAGACTCACGCCCAGACGCCGCGCCTGAACCCGCAGCCGTCCGTTGAGCGATTGCGACAGCGTTCGCCGGGCTTCCGACACGCCACGGCCGTCGCCGTGCACCCTGTCCAAACCAAACGGCGTGGTCGGTTCATCGACATCTGACAGCATGCCGCGGAAAAAGCGCTCATGCCCGGCCGTCGCTTCCGCTCCCCGCGTCTGAGCCACGAGATTTCGGAACGGATACGGAGCCGGCAACTCATGACCACGCCCGGCCAATATCTGTCGAACTTCGTCATGCATCACTTCCAGCGTGGAATGATCGCCGATCAGGTGATGCAGCAGCACCAGCAGCAGCCAGCGATCCTTGCCGGGATCGCGGGCCACCGCAAAGCGCAACAGCGGCGCCTGGCCAAGATCGATCCTGCTCCGCCGCGGATCAAAACGCTGCGCAAGCTGTTCGTGCGCCGGGCTTTGGGAGTCCAGTTCGACCTCGGTGACAACAAGGAGAGCCTGTCGCCATACCACCTGCGCTGGCGTGGACAAGCCCTCCCATGCAATGGAGGTGCGGAGAATGTCGTGACGATCGATCACCTGCCGAACGGCTGCGAGATAGCGGTCGAGCAAATCGCGGTTTGCAAACGCCATCTGCCCGACCAGCAGATAAGGGTCGCCCTCCGCTGCCAGCAGATGGTGAAACAGTATGCCGTCCTGCAGCGGCGATAATCCGTAGATGTCCTGGATGTTGGCAACGCCACCGGGAACGTTCGCCGCGATGCGGTCGATGTCCGATTGCTCCAACGCGATCAGCGGCAACATGTCGGACGTGATCGCCGTCGCCTGCATCGGGATCACGTTGGCCGGCACGTCGGCCACGCCGCCGCCATCGAGGCTCGCGGCGAAATCAGCCAGCACCGGCCGGGCAAACAGCGTACGCACGTCCGCGCTGAGCGAATGCCGCTGCAACCGCTCCAGCATGCGGACTGCGAGCAGCGAGTGACCGCCGAGTTCAAAGAAATGATCGTTGCGCCCAATGCGCTCGACGCCAAGCAGTTCGGTCCAGGCCTTCGCAACGATTTCTTCGCGTTCGCCTAGCGGCGCTTCATAGTCGCGGCGCACGAAGGCATCGTCCTCGGGCGACGGCAATGCCTTTCGATCGATCTTGCCGTTCGGCGTGAGCGGCAACGCTTCCAAACGCACGAAAGCCGACGGCACCATGTATTCCGGCAAGCCGGCGCGGAGGTGGGCGCGCAGCGCAGCCGCCAATTCACCACCGTCATCATGCTGCGCTGCCGGCACCACATAGGCGACCAGCCGCTGGTCGCCGCCATGATCGTGGCGCGCCAGCACCACCGCATCAGCAACACCGGGGTGCCCGTTCAGCCGGAACTCGATCTCGCCTAATTCAATGCGGAAGCCACGGATCTTGACCTGATGGTCATTGCGGCCGAGGAACTCGATATTGCCGTCCGGCAAATAGCGCCCGAGATCGCCGGTGCGGTACATCCGCGCCTCTGCGTCACCGCTGAAGGGATCGAATACGAAGCGTTCCGCCGTCAGATCGGCGCGATTGAGATATCCGCGAGCGACCCCTGCTCCGCCGACATAAATCTCACCGATCGCCCCAAGCGGAACCGGCGCACCGAACCTATCCAGCAGGTAAACCTGCGTGTTCGGGAGCGGGCGACCGATCGGGATGACGCCGCCTTCGAAGTCCATCGGCCGCAACCAGGTTGTGGCGCAGACGGTTGTCTCCGTGGGACCGTAGCCGTTGAAAACGGCCACGCCCGAAGGAACGCCCTTGATCAGCTCGGCCCTGGGCAGTTCACCGGCGAGGACAAGCACCCGAAGTGATGCCAGACGATCAAGGTCCGTGCGCCCCTGCAGCAAGGCGGGCGGCAGGGTTGCGTGTGTAATGCCGTTGTGTGCCAGATAGTCCAGCAGTTCCGCCGCGTTGCGATGCTCTCGCGGGCCGAGCAGAAACAATTCGGCCCCGGAGCACAGGGCCATGACGACTTCCCAGGTGCTGGCGTCAAAGCTGAAGGAAGCGAACTGAACGACGCGGCTGCGCGCGGAAACTTCAAACAGCCCCCGTTGGGCCAGCGCCAGGTTCACCGCGCCGCGATGCTCGACCATCACGCCTTTGGGCGTGCCGGTAGAACCCGACGTATAGATAGTGTAGGCGAGATGACGCGATGTCAGGCCCACGACCTCCGGATTTGACTTCGCCAACCCGGCAATAACAGGCGCCCCCGCTTCCAGATCAACGATCTCGCACGCCGTTCCCGCGAGCGCCGCGCACCCGGCGTCGTCGCAAATCAACAGCTTTGGTTTTGCGTCATCGACGATCTCCCGCAGCCGTTCGGCGGGATAGGCGGGATCGAGCGGCAGATAGGCGCCGCCTGCCTTAAGTACGGCCAGCAGGCTGACGATCATCGCGATGCCGCGTTCGAGGCAGATCGCGACCGGCTGGTCCGGACCCACGCCCCGCCCGATCAGGTAACGCGCGAGCTGGTTGGCCCTCGCATCCAGTTCGCCATAACTTAGACGAATATCCTCGTGCACCAGCGCAGTCGCTTCAGGTGCCTTTCGGGCCTGCTCCGCAAACAGTTCATGGATACAATGTTCGGACGGGAACGGCGCAGCGGTCTGGTTCCAGCTCTTCAGAACGAGTTCGCGCTCACTGGCATCAGTCACATCGATCCGGTCGACGACCTGATCTGAATCGGCAACCATGGCTCGCAGTACGGCGAGAAGATAGTCGCGATGACGCTTGATGGTTGCTTCATCAAACAGGGCTGTCGCGTAATTCAGAGCCCCGATGATGCGGCCGCCGGCCTCGCCCAGGTTGAGCTCAAGATCGAACTTGACCTTGTTGAGCACCGTATCCGTGATTTCGGCTCTCAGGCCCGGCAGTTCAAACGCCGCCGACTCGTTGTTCTGCCAGGCGAACACGACTTGAAACACCGGGGCATGATCCAGACGCCGCGGCGGCTGGATGATCTCGACGAGTTGCTCGAACGGCAGATCCTGGTGATCCTGAGCCGCCAGCGCCGCACCGCGCACGCGGCTCAGTAGCTCCGCCACATCAGGCTCACCCGACAGATCGACGCGAAGCGCCAGCATGTTGACGAAGAAGCCGACCAGACCTTCGATTTCCCGCCGGTTGCGGTTGGCCGTCGGCGTACCGATCACGACATCGTTCTGACCCGATAGCCTCGACAGCACGGCCGCCCATGCCGCCAGCACTGTCATGAATACGGTCGCGCGATGAGACTGGCTTAGCCGCTTGATGCCATGCGCAAGTCCCGCGTCGATCTCGATCGGCAAGGACGCGCCGGCGATAGACTTGTTCGGTTGCCGCAGCCGATCGGTGGGCAGCTCGAGCAGCGCCGGAGCGCCCGCCAGCGCCTGCCGCCAGTGATCGACCTGCCGCTGCAATCGCTCACCCGCCAGCCACTGCCGTTGCCAGGCGGCATAGTCCGGATACTGAATCGGCAGCGCCGGCAGTGGATCGCCCTCGCCGGCCATGAAGGCGCGATACAAGGCGCCCAGCTCGCGCACGAGCACAGCAATGGACCAGCCGTCGGAAACGATATGATGCTGGGTCAGCAGGAACAGATATTCGCTCTCCGCGGTCCGGATGAGGCGACCGCGGATCAACGGCCCCTGGGAGAGATCGAAGGACGTATTCGCCTCATCGCGGCTCAGCCGCACAAGCACCTGCTCGCGCGCCGGATCGGCCCGTAAATCATGTACGAGCAAAGGCACGCCCTGGCCGGCAGGCAGCAGCTCGACGCTGGGCTGTCCGTCGACAACGCGAAAAATGCTTCGCAGGGATTCGTGACGCGCAAACAGCTGGTCCAGACTGCGACGCCAGGCGATGACGTCGAGATCGCCAACAAGGCGCAACGCGCCGCGAATGTGATAGTTGGTGCTGCTGCCCTCGAGCTGCGTCAGCAGCCAAAGCCGCTGTTGCGCAAAGGACAATGCCAAAGGCCCGTCGCGTGGCACCGCCGGTATCGCGACGGGTTCGCCCCTGTTGGCGTTCCGGCTCCGGTCCTTGGCCAACGCCAGGAGTTTTCTCAACCCTTCTGCATCCAGCTCCCGCAAATCGGGTTTCAATGAATCCGCCATTGTCACAGTCCCGATGCGATCAGATCGTGAAGTTCTTTTGCATCGAACTCGCGTTCGATCAGCCTGATCGAAACGATCCGGGCGAACTGGGCGAGTTCCGGATGAACGAACAGATCCGAAATCTGGATCGACACGCCGAGATCCTGCGACACCCGGCTGAGCAGCCGCACCGCAAGCAATGAGTGTCCGCCGAGCTCGAAGAAATGGTCATTGCGTCCAATCCGCTCGACGCCCAGCAACTCGCTCCAGATCTTCGCCAGCGCGATCTCGATTTCGTCCTCGGGCGCCGCATAGCGGCGCGCCGCTGCGTCCTCGTCTGGCGGCGGCAGTGCTCGCCGATCGATCTTGCCATTCGGGGTCAGCGGCAGTTGCTCGAGAACCACGATTACCGCGGGAACCATGTAGTCGGGCAGCATGGCGGACAACGCCTGGCGCAGCGCCTGGCGGTCCAACGCCCGCTCGCCGCTGGCGTAGGCGATCAGCTGACGTCCCGCCCTCGTCTCGCGTGTCACCACGACGGCGGCGCTTACGCCGCGCTGCTCCAGCAAGCGCGATTCGATCTCCCCCAATTCGATCCGGAAACCGCGAATCTTCACTTGATGGTCCGCGCGCCCGACATATTCGATCACGCCGTCAGCCCGCCACCGTGCCAGATCGCCGGTCCGATAGAGCCGCCCACCATTGCCGCCGAACGGATCCGGAATGAACCGCTCCGCCGTCAGCGCACCGCGCTTGAGATAGCCGCGCGCCAGCCCCACACCACCGATGAACAACTCTCCCGTTACGCCGGCGGGGACCATGTTGAGTTCAGCGTCGAGAATGTAGGCGGACCGGAGACCAACGGGCCGTCCGATCGGCGCGTATTGACCCGGCGTCAACGCAGCCTCGTCGACAGTCCATGCCGTCGGCGCGATCACGGTCTCGGTCGGACCATAGGCGTTGATCAGAAGACCGACATTGACGGCCCGACGAAACGCTTTGATTCCCGTATCCGACCAGGCCTCGCCGCCCACGATGCAGACTCTCAGCGAAAGGCGTCGGCCGCTATGCCGCAACGCTTCACTCAACTGGTCGACATAGGCCGGAGGCAGGAAGAGTACCGTGACCGAATGACGCTCGATTTCGCCAACCAGGTCGTCGATCAGCAGACCTGGCCTGGACGGCAAGACGAGCGACCCGCCTGTCATCAGCGGCACCAGCCACCTTTCGTGGGCAATGTCGAAATTGATCGAAGCCGACTGAAACTCCCGATCGCCCGAGTTCATGCCATACAGCCGGCCGATCGCCTCGCAATGCATGGCGAGCGGACCGTGCGAGACCGTCACGCCCTTCGGTGTTCCCGTCGAACCCGAGGTGTAGATCACATAGGCCAGGCTGTCCGGATGGATTTCGACATCGAGGTTGCTGACGTCATCACCGGCGCGCCACTGCTGCGGCTCATCGAGGCGCAAGGCCTCGACCCCGGTGTTGCGGAGCACCGGCGCAAGACGCTTGAGCGGCGCGCTTTCCGTCAATACCAACTTGGTCGCACTGTCGCGCAGCATGTGGGCGAGGCGATCGTCCGGATAGTCCGGATCGAGCGGAAGATAGGCGCCGCCGGCCTTCAGGACAGCCAGCAGCGCGACCATCATGTCCGGGCTGCGGGCCAGCGCCAGGCCGACCAGGCGATCCGGACCGATGCCCCACCGGCGAAGCCGTCGCGCCAGCCGGTTCGCGCGGGCGTTCAACTCACCATAGCTGACGGACGTCTCGCCCCACGCCAGCGCAACCGACGAAGGCGCCTGCGCGGCCCGCGCCTCGATCTGCGCGACGACGCCGATATGGGACGGCCGCGATGCCGCCAAGTTCGCGACGCCGCTCCAGTCCAGCAGCCGCCTTGCTTCATCGTTGTCGGGCAATCCGATATCACCCACCGGCCGCCCGGCATCGGCCACAACCTGCTCCAGCAATCCGTATAAGCCGTCTCGTAGACGCTGGATGCCGGCGCCGTCGAAACGGGCCCGGTCGTAGTTGAGCTCCAGATTGAGCGCATCCGCTCCGGCGAACACGGCAACCGCCAGCGCATAGTTCGTGGGCGTGACGTGCTCCACGCGTCCGAGACGAGGACCGTCCTCGCCGGTCTTCCGCAACGCCTCGTCGATCGGATAGTTTTCGAACACCAGGATGCTGTCGAACAGGGTCTGCCCGGCATGACCGGCCAGTCGCTGGATCTCGTATAGCGGCGTCCAGCCATGCTCGCGCAAGACCAGGTTCTGCTCCTGCAACTGACGCAGCCAATCGCCGACGCTGGCTTCCGGGCTTGGTGCGTCGACGATCGGCAGCGTGTTGATGAACAGGCCGACCATCTCCTCGGAGCCTGCCAGTTCCGCCGGACGGCCCGATACGGTCACCCCGAACGAGATTGCGCCTTGCCGCGAATGCCGCCGCAACAGTTGCGCCCACGCACCCTGAAGGAGCGTGTTGAGCGTCACCCGTTCCCGCTTCGCAAATGACTTCAGCCGTTCGGTCAGCTCGGCGCTTACCGCGAGCGCGATGCTGGCATGACCTGCGGCCTCCGGCACCATGCCGTTCGATGGCAGTGCATTCGCCAGCAAGGTCGGCGTATCCAGCTTTCCCAGCGCACCACGCCAGAACCTGGCTGCCGCTGCATGATCCCTGCCCTGCAGCCACGAGATGTAGTCGCGATAGTTGCCCTGCACCGTCGGCAGCGCGCCGCCGCTCATGTGCTGCAGCACCTCCGCAACCAGTCTCGCCGAGCTCCAGCCGTCGATAAAGATGTGATGATGGGTCCAGATCAGCCAGTGCCTGGCGTCATCGAGCCGGATCAAACGCACCCCCTGCAGCGGGGGGCGGGAGATATCAAAACCGCTTTCGCGCTCCCGGCGTGACGCGTCGGCCAGCGCGATTTCAAGCCGGCCGCTGCGCTCCAACGCCACCGCCCGATCGCGCCAATCCTCCTCGACAAAAGGCACCACCACATGACGGTGCACGACTTGTTGGGCCGCGCCCGACAGCTGCTCCCAGACGAAGCCCGTGCGCAACGCGGCGTGGCGGTCGCTCACTGCCTGCCACGCCGCTTTCAGCTTGCCGGCATCGAAGCCGAACAATTCGAGACCGACCTGGTTGACATAGACGTCGTCGACGCCGTCGCGGAGCGCGTGGAACAGCATGCCCTGCTGCATCGGCGAAAGCGGATAGATGTCCTCGATGCCGCGCAGATCCAGCGTCGTGCCCAGCCGGTCGAGATCGACTTGATTCAGGCCGGACAGCGCGACATCGGACGGCGTGAGTGCGGACGCACCGCTGCAGCAATGCGTCACCAGTTCGCGCA
The DNA here is from genome assembly GCF_018130065.1 of Bradyrhizobium sp. AUGA SZCCT0158. Taxonomy (GTDB): domain Bacteria; phylum Pseudomonadota; class Alphaproteobacteria; order Rhizobiales; family Xanthobacteraceae; genus Bradyrhizobium. Next base: position 267,075 of record NZ_JAFCME010000001.1, read on the forward strand.
AAGCGGTCTCGTACATGTGCGCCAGCCGCTCGACCGTCTCCCGCCGATAACGTTTGCGCCCGTATCCAAAGGATAGAAGCAGACGTCCCTCACGCACCTGCGCCGTGATGTTCAGCCAGCCCCTGAGGCGAGCGGCATCACTTCGCGCCGCACCCGAACTCTCTGGTGCAAAGTCGAAGAGCGAGGAAGCACCCATGCTGCCGTCGAATCGGCCGAGATAGTTGAACACGATCTGCGGCCCGGCCAGCCGGCCCAGAGCGTGGCGTTGCTCCTCGGAACCGAGATAGCGCAACACGCCGTAGCCAATTCCACGGTTCGGGATGGCGCGAAGGTCTTCCTTGACCGATTTGATCAGCGCGGCGTCGTCGCGTGATCCATCATGGAGTCGCACCGGGAACGCTGTTGTAAACCAGCCCACCGTGCGGGAAACATCCGTCCCGGGAAAAATGTCCTCACGGCCGTGGCCCTCGAGTTCGACCGTCAACTCGTCGAGCCCGCCCCAGCGCGAGACGGCGCGCGCCAGGCTCGCCAGCAGCAGATCGTTGACCTGCGTCCGATAGGCGGATGGCGCTTCCTGCAGCAGCCTCGACGTCAATCCTACGTCGAGGACCAGCGACACCTCCTCCCCGTCCCTGACGAGGTCCGGACCACCATGATCATGATCGCATAACAGGTCGGCACCCGCTCCGCTCGTCAGCCAGAACGGCATTTCACCTGCAAGCGCCGGGGTGGCCGCATAGGCGTGCAGCCGCTCTCCCCACGACGCGTAGGATTCGCTCTTCGGCGGCAGCGAAACAGTGACCGCGCCATGCTTCAGCTGACCGTAAGCTGCGGCCAAATCTTCCAGCAAAACCCGCCACGACACGCCGTCAACTGCCAGATGATGAATCGCGATCAGCAATCGTTGACTGCCGTCGGCGAGATCCATGGCTGCCGCGCGCAACAAGGGACCGGATGACAGCGACAGACTCGCCTGCGCGGCGGACGCAATCGCCGCGACCTTCGCGGCGGCGTCGACATCCGTGCGAACCCACAGCAAGTCTGACGGCGCCGGCGCTGCGCCATATTCTGCCCGCCACGCGCGGTCTACCTGCTCGAAGCGCAAGCGCAACGCGTCGTGGTGATCCACGACCGCAACGAGCGCACGTCGCAGCACCTCCCAATCCAGCCGCGACTGCGGGACCAGCAGCACGGCCTGGTTCCAATGATTCCGGTTGCCGGCGTCCTCATCGAAGAAGCGGGTCTGGATCGGCAGGAGGCAGTGCCCGCCGGTTACCCGGTCGCTCCCCGCGCTGGGCTCCGCCTTCGACTTCTCACTCCTTGCGACAGGCACCGCTGTGATCGTCGCTACCGTCGCCAGGCGTGCGATGGCTTGCTGTCCAAAGACCTGTTTCGGCGTCAGACGAATGCCGCGCTTGCGGAGCCGCGCGATGATCTGCAGGCTGAGAATTGAATCGCCGCCGAGTTCAAAGAAATTGTCGTTGCGGCCGATTTGCTCTCGGCCGAGCACCTCGCGCCAGACCGCCGCGATCGCCTCTTCGGTCGCTCCCTCGGGGGCCGCGTAGTTCGCGACATCAGTGTCTTGATCCGGCTCCGGCAGCGCCTTGCGATCCGCCTTGCCGTTTGGCGTCAGCGGCAGGCGCTCCAGCAGAACGACCCGCGACGGCACCATGTATTCCGGCAGGACGGCCGCCAGTTGCTGCTTGATCGCCTCCGCCGTCGGCGCCGTGCCGGACCGGGGCACGCAGTACGCAACCAGTTCCTGCCGTTCGGCGCCTGCCCCGATGGCCCGGGCAATTACCACCGCGTCATCGATCTCGTGCAACACCTTGACCGCGCGCGCCACTTCGTCAAGCTCGATGCGGTAGCCGCGCAACTTGATCTGATCGTCGCCACGGCCGACGAACATCAACCGCCCCGACTGATCGCAGCGAACCCGATCCCCCGTCCTGTACAGCAGTTCCCCAGCCTGCCCGAACGGATTCGGCACGAAGCGTTCGGCGGTCAGGCCTGGCTGGCCACGATAGCCCCGCGCCAGCCCGGTACCTCCGAGATAGAGTTCACCGGTGGCCCCGATCGGCACCTCGTTCAGCGCATCGTCCAACACATGAGCGCGCAGATTGGCGAGCGGCAAGCCAATGGGAACTGGGCCCGTCTCACATGCAGGCTCGCATTCATGGGTAACCGCACCGACCGTCGTTTCTGTCGGACCATAGTGATTGAGAATTCGACATTGCGGCCGCAATTGACGGATTTCGCTCAGCAGCGCTGCGTCGCAGGCCTCCCCGCCGAGAATGAGGACATCGCGCGGCAGCAAATCGGCCGAGCGTGACGCCTGCAGCAGCCCGCGCAGATGGCTGGGCACGATCTTGAGAATGCCAACGTTGCCATCCCGCATCGCTTTCGCAAACAAATCCGCATCGAGGATGGCTTCCGGAGCCAATAGATTCAGCGTCGCCCCGGAGGCAAGCGCACCGAACAGCACGGTGTGACCGAGATCGGCCGCGACGGTAGAAACCATCGCCATGCTTGCACTCGGCGGCGGCTGCACGCGTTGCAGCAGGGCCTGGACATAATTGGCCAGCGCACCGTGCGAAACCGCCACCCCTTTGGGGGTCCCTGTCGAACCGGACGTGTAAATCACATACGCGGTCTGCGCCGGATGGATCGCACGATCCGGAAGCGCGCTCGGAAACTCTTCAGAGCTCGCCTCGGCGTCCGCCTCGAGCACGAGGCAATCGAGCGTAAGCGCCACGGCCCGCTTCTCACCAGCCGCCAACACGATCTCGATCCCGCCATCCGCCAGGATGCCTCGTACCCGTTCCACCGGCCATTTCGGATCAAACGGCACATAGGCTCCGCCGGCCTTGAGCACGCCGAGCAGCGCCGCCACGAAGGCCGGCGAACGCTCGATCCAGAGCCCAACAGGCGTTTCCCGTGTCACGCCCTCTGCAACGAGCATGCGCGCGATACCCTCCGACTTCCGCTCGAGGTCCGCGAAAGTCAATCTCTCGCTGCCGCATTGGACGGCAACCGCGGTCTGCCGATCGGCTGTCGACGCGCGATAAAGACTGATCACATCGATGAACCGGAACGCAGCAATCTGGCTTGGCACCACCTGCCGGTTCGCATCGTCGATGACGAAGTCCGACACAAGGCGTTCTGCGTCTTCCGCGATCTGGCGGAGCAGCGAGCCGAACTGTGTCGCCAGCCGCGAGATCGTCGCAGCGTCGAAGAGATCGGTGGCGTAGTTGAAGGTCGCCTTCATGCCATTGGCACCATCGACGATATCAAGTGCGACATCGAAGTGCGAGCCCGCGAGGTCCAGGATGTCGATCTCGGCGACCAGCCCTTCGACGCCCTCAAATCCGCCGGGCGCCTTCATATAGTTGAACTTCGCCTGGAACAGCGGGTTGTGACCGCCGCTGCGTTCGGGCCGCAGGCCGTCGACCAGCATCTCGAACGGAAGATCCTGATGGGAGAGCGCGTCGATTACCGCTCCCTTGACCTGTTGGAGCATGTTCGGGAACGTCGCTCCATCGACGATCTCGGAACGCAGCACCAGCGTATTGACGAAGCAACCGATCAAACGTTCGAGTTGTGCGTGGCGGCGTCCCGCGACGGGCACGCCGACGCGCAGATCGCTCTGGCCCGTATAACGGTACAGCAGCGCCTGATACGCCGCGAGCAGCAGCATGAAGACGCTCGCGCGATGTTTTCCCGCGATCTCGCGGAGCCGGGAGGCCAGCGCGCCGTCGATCGCAAGGCCGATCGTATCTCCGCCATGGCTTTGCGCCGCCAGCCGCGGCCGGTCATGGGGCAGGCCGAGCACCGGGTGCGTGTCACCCAGCTTTGAGCGCCAATAAGCCAGCTGCCGGTCCGCCTCACCTCCCGCAAGCCAATCACGTTGCCAGCCTGCGAAATCCGCATACTGAATCATCGGCACTGGCGGTGGACCGACGTCCTTCTGGATGAAGCTGCGATAAAGTCCAGCCAACTCCTGGAGCATCACGTCGAGCGACCAGCCATCGACGACAATATGATGGGCAAGCAGCAACAACTCGTGCGCGTCGTCTGCGAGCTGCAACAGAGCCGCCCGCAACAGCGGTCCATTGACGAGATCGAACGGTTTGGCGAGTTCGGATTGACCGATCCCCGCGGCATGTTCGGCGCGGTCGCCCGCGGGATATGAACGGAGATCCTCGTGCCGGATGCCAACACTCAGGGACTCGTGAACTACCTGTCTTGCGCGGCCTTCGTGCGCGACGAACGTGGTGCGCAAGACCTCATGGCGCTGAACGATTTCCGCAATCGCCCGCGACAAGGCGGCATGATCGAGCTTTCCTTTCAAACGGACCGTGCTGGCAACCGTGTAGGCCGTTCCGCCCGGGTCCATATTCCAGAGAAACCACAGCCGTTCCTGGGCATGGGACAAGATCCTGCGGCTTGCCGGCGCCGCCCGCTGGATCGGAGGGAGAGCCCGCCCCGCGCCCTCACCCACCAGAGTATCGATCCGCTCTGCGAAGGCTGCGAGCGTCGGCGCGTCGAAGAAGCTGCGCAATTCCAGCTCTACGCCGAAACGTTCGCGGATCGCGGCGGCTGTCTGTCCGGCCGTGATCGAGTTTCCGCCCAATACGAAGAAATCGTCTTCCCGGTGGACCGCCTGCAGGCCGAGCGCGTCGCGCCAGATCGACGCCAGGGCATGCTCGGTATCGCCCGCCGGCGCCGTCAATATGGTGCCATCGCGACGACGCCCTCTTTCGAAGACCATGAAACTGTCGAGCGTGTTGTCGGCCCAACGCGCGCTGCAGGCCGAACGCTGCAGCTTCCCGCTGGTCGTCAGTGGCATCCCCTGCGGATTCAACAGGATGATGACAGCCGGATATTCCTGAGCCTGTCGAAGCACAGCCTCGCCGATGGCCTGAGCAAGAGCCTCGGGATCGCTGCGCTTGAGAACGACACGGCTGAACTCGGCCGCGACACCAATGCTTTCCCGTCCGTCGATCTGGACCGCAAAAGCAGCCACCCGGCCGCTGCGAACCGACTCGACGTCGGCCTCCACCGCCTGCTCGACGTCCGTCGGATAGACGTTCTGACCGCGAACGATCAGGAGATCCTTGAGGCGGCCGGTGACGACCAGCGTGCCGTCTCGAATGAAGCCGAGATCTCCGGTGCGCAGCCAGCGCGTGCCATCCCGCTCGACGAATGCCTTGGACGTGGCTTCCGGATTATTCCAGTATCCGAGCGCTATGCTGGGGCCGGCGACCCAGATCTCGCCGACCTCGTCAGTCTCTGTGACCGCCGATCCATCCGTGCGCATGATGCACGTGACGTGATCACCAACCGTTTGACCGCAGGCTACGAGATCGGTGCCTTCATCGGCGGTCGCAATGCGACCTGCCGCGAGTGCCTCGGTATCGAGCGTATAGCTGACGGCTTTGGTCGCTCGGTTGCCTGCCGTCACCAGCAGCGTCGCCTCAGCCAGACCGTAGCAGGCGGTCAACGCGCGTCGATCGAAGCCGGCACGCTCAAATCGTTCACCGAATCTCTGAAGCGTGGTCTTGCGGACAAACTCGGAGCCGGAGAACGCGAATCTCCAACGGCCCAGGTCGAGCCGTCCGATCGTTTCATCGGAAACGCGGTCGGCACACAACGCGTAGGCGAAATCGGGCCCACCGCTGATCGTTCCACCGTGACGATCGATAGCCTCAAGCCAGCGTCGCGGCCGCTCGAGAAAATTGCGCGGCGACATCAAGACAGCTGTAAAGCCGGTGAACAGTGGATTCAGCAATCCACCGATCAGCCCCATGTCGTGATAGAACGGCAGCCAGCTGACGAACACGTCGTCAAGCGTTCCTGCTACGACGGCCTGGATGGCCTTCTCGTTAGCCGTTAAATTGGCGTGCGAGACGCAAACCCCCTTCGGTTGCGACGTTGACCCCGACGTGTATTGCAGGAACGCGACAGCATCCGCTGCTGGACTTGTCTCTCGCCATTCCGCAGCGAGTTCAGACGAAATCGCATCAACCTCGATAATCCAGACATTGGTCGGATCGGGGAGCGCCGCTTCCACGACATCACGCAGATTTGTTTCCGTCAGAATGAAGCGCGGCGTCGCGTCGCCCAGAATCCCGTTGAGGCGACCCGCATAACGATCGGCAGCACCCTCAGGCGGATACGCCGGAACCGCGATCGCACCCGCATACAGACAGGCATAGAATGCCACGGCATAGTCGAGCCCGCTGGGCAGGAGGATGACTGCCCGCTCGCCCGCGCAGCCCAATTGTTGCAATCGGGACGCGACGGCGCGAATCCTTGTATCGAGGGCGGCGAAAGTCAATTCGCCGGCGACATCATCCCCTTCGAGAAAGCGCAACGCCACCCGATCCGGACGCAACGCCGCGTGGCCGCGTAGACGTTCGACGAGATTGTCTTGATACATTGTCTCGAAATCCAGTCCGGAAATCCTCGCCTCGTGGGCAGCAAGGGACGATCAGCTCTGCCGATGCGCTTCGGCCATGGCGACGATCACCTTGCGCGGCCCCTTGAACGGCGCGCGCGCATGGGCGGTGAGCATGTTGTCGAGCATGACGACATCGCCGGCCTGCCAGGGGAAGCTGATCTTGTGCGCCTCCAGCACGTTGCGCACGGTGGTCAGCGTCTCGTCGTCGATTGGCGTCCCGTCGCCGTAGAACACGTTGCGCGGCAGTTCGACCTCGTCGCCGACGACGTCGAGCAAGCTCTCACGCACCTCCGGCTCGAGATTCGAGACGTGAAACAAATGCGCCTGATTGAACCAGACCCAGTCGCCCGTTACGGGGTGACGCGCCGTGCCCTGGCAGATCTGACGCGTCCGCAGCTCGCCGTCTTGCTTCCATTCACAGTCGATGTCATGGCGGGCGCAATAGGCCTCAACCTCCGACCTGGACTCGGTGCCGAACACCTGCTGCCAGTCGACATCGAGCCCGTTGCCGTAATTGCGGACATACATCACGCCCTTTTCGGCGAAACGCTCCCGAATGGCTGACGGCATGGCGCGATGGATCGCGCGGCTGTCGGCGATCGGCGTCTCGCCGCCCTCTTGTGCCCGCTGCATGCAATAGAACCAGATCTTCATCGGCCAATCCCTTGTATAGGCCTGCTCGTTATGCAGCGGAATATGCTGGTGCGGCGGGTATTCGGTGGACGTGTAGACGCCGGAAGTGACCTGCGAGCGCGGCGTCGATCCGAACTCGTAGCTGAGCAGCGGGTGGCCGAAATCGGCCGCGAAAGCCCGAAACGCGTCCGGGCCATCGAGGGAGAAGTCACGAAAGACGATGCCGCCGCAATCGGTCAAATGCCGGTCGACGGTATCGCGCAGCATCGGAAGCGCCGCGCCGAGCGGCTGCCCGGCCTTGTCGGCCTTCAGCAACAACGGAAGGCTCTTGCCCTCAACGAGTGGCAGGACGGAGAATGCGCTCATGATCCTTGCTCCAATGCGAACCCATCGACCGTCCGGATTGCCGGGCCAGGGCCGATCCGACCAGGTCGAGCAGTTCGGCTTGCTGCGTGTGAATGAAGAAGTGATGCCCCGGCAGCATGTCGAGCGCGAATTCGCCTGAGGTCTCCTGCTGCCAGGCTTCCAGCGATGTGCGGCTGGTCTCGTCGTCGATGCCGCCGAAGATGTGGACGGGACACGGCAGCGGACGCCGTGACCGATAGGTGTAGGCGCCACACATCAGGAAATCGGCGCGCAGCACCGGCAACGCCGACCGCATGAGTTCCGCATTCGCCAGCGCTTCGTCTGATGTCCCCTGAAGATTGCGCAGTTCGTTCAGCAGCGCTTCGTCGCTCAGCGGCAGGCGCCACTTGCTGCCGTCCCGAACGGCCGGCGCCTCCGTGCCCGATCCGAAGAAAATGGTCGGCGCCGGTGCGCCGCGATCGAGCAGACTGTGGGTGACCTCAAACCCAATCAACGCGCCGAGGCTGTGCCCGAACAACGCATAAGGACCATCAAGCCGGGCATGGATCTCCGCGGCCAGTTGCGAGGCGAGTGCGCGGGGATCCGTCGCCAATGGCTCGTCCATGCGCGCGCCGCGTCCGGGCCACTCGACCGGCCGGACGTCGATCCACGCCGGCAGCAGCGTGCGCCACCGTGCATAGAACATGGCGCTGCCGCCGGAGTAAGGCAGACAAAAAAGCCGCATCGGAAGACGGGCTCCGTTTGCTCAAGCCGACTTCTGCGGAGGAGCCGTTTCATCCATGAACTTGCGCAGCGTCAGCGGACGCATGTCGGTCCACACCTGCTCGATGTGGTCGAGGCATTCCTTCTTGGTGCCGGTCTTGCCGACTACCGTCCAGCCGTTCGGAATGTCCTTGAACGTCGGCCAGATCGAATATTGCTCTTCGTGATTGATGACGACGGTCAAGGTGACGTCGTCTCTGTCAAAAACCATCATGGCCGGCACCTTTCAGAAAAACGAAGCAACGGCGTCTGACTAGGTCAGAAGCAAATGATGGTCAAAGCAATATCGGCGACGCAGTTTTTAATAGCTCCAAAGTGGAGCGTTAGCGAAAAATACAACCTCCGCGCCGAGGATGAGCGCGTTCAACAACCGACTGATTTGCAAGGCGATCCCTATTTTTTGAATTCTAATCTTCCAAGCTGGAACATATTTCGTTCTTAAACGCGCGCGAACTCTCGGTATTTTCATCACCTTGTCATCAACTCCGCTGAATGCGAATGGGCAACATCCGAACAGGAAAATGCCGCCGCGGATGGGGTCCGCGACGGCACTTGTTGTCGGCGATGAGGGGCGACGCAGCGCTCAGAAGTTGAACGTCGTTGACAGGAGATAGGTACGCGGAGCCCCGAGGGATACGGCGCTGCTCACCGTGCGATAGGAGTTCCAGTACGCCTCGTTGAAGACGTTCTCGACATTGGCTCGAATGACGATCGGCTTGCCGTTCCAGGGAGACAGGAACGTGTAGCGCGCACCAAGGTCAACCCGCGTCCATGCCGGCAACTCCTGCGTATTCGCATCGTTGGCGAAACTCTCGCTGGTATAGATGACCCGACTCGTCAGCGTGAGCCCGTTCAGGAAGGGTGTGTCCCATTCGGTGCCGAAATTGATATTGACCGCCGACACACCGACCGGTCTTTTGCCATTATAGTTGAAGATAAATGCTCCGACCGAGGTCGATTGCCTGACCACTTCGCCGTCGATCAAGGTCACGCCACCCAGCACGCGGATAGCGGGCGTCACTTCACCGAAGACATAGAGCTCCATGCCGCGATTGCGCTGCTCGCCGGACAATTGCCTGGCAGGTAGGCGCCCCGGAACGGGAACCGCTATCGCGTTCGGGCTGGTGATATCGAACACGCTCGCCGTGGCGGTGATGCGGCCCATATCGATCTTGACGCCGGCCTCCATCTGCTTGGTCTGAGCGGGCGGGAGGATATCGCCGACGTTCGAGTAAGTCTGGGATCCAACGACGACTTCCGGCGCCTTAAGTCCTTCGATGTAGTTGGCGTACAGCGCGATGTTTTCCAGCGGCTTCACAATGACTGCATAGCCGGGACTCCAGGTCGGAACTTCAACGCTTGATGGGATGCCTGTTAGGCGGTTTAGACTGTCCGCGCCCGCCGTCTGCCGCCTGGCCCCAACGATGAACTGAAGCCTGTTGTTGAACATCGACATCGTATCGGCGATGCCGACGCTGGAGAGCTTGGTCTGGCTTTCCAGGTTCTGCGCGACGGTAGTGAAGTTCGGGTACGGGATCGCGACCGGGTTATACAGGTTTGAATTGACCGCTGCGCCCGCCCTGCCGAACGAGCTGTAGTCGCGCTCGAAGGCGGAGTAGTTTACCGTCACGAGGTGGTTCACGGGACCGGTGTCGACCGAAGCGCGAACCCCGACCTCGCCCGCATAATTGTCATAGACATCGCGTCCATTGAAGGGTGCGGCCGTCCAGGCGCCGTTGGCGGCCGTGATGCGCGGCGACGGATAGGTGTAGTCGATCTCGCTCTTGTGATAGCCAATTGCGCCATATGCGGTGACCGACTCGGTCAGGTCGGCTTCACCGCGCGCCATCGCGAACGCATCCCTGGGCTTCCATGTCGCCCAATCCGGCATGTAATTGGTGCCGGGCTTTGGTAATGCTGGAACCGGAATGGTGGTCGCAAACGGAGGGCTGGTAGTGAACGTCAGGAACCGCAGCGGCGGGTTCAGATTTTCGGCCTGATAACCGAGATCCGTGGAGAAGCGCACACGCTCGCCACGGTAATCCATATTGAGCACGGCATTGCCGACCTGGTCGGTCTGCCGGTCGAACGCGGTCTGTCCGCCTCCTCCACCGCCATTGAATCTGATTCCGAACTCCTTGTTTTCGCCGTAGCGCCGCGCCACATCGACCAGCGCTCCGACTTGAGACTTGGATATGTATCTGGTTGTCAGCTGCGTGATGTCGTAGTCGGGAGCGCTCTTCGTCACCAGGTTGATGCTTCCTCCGACGGCTCCTGCGGGCGGCATGCCGTTGAGCAGTACGCCCGGCCCCTTCAGAACCTCGACACGCTCAAGGTAATTCGCCGACGTTGAATAGAACGGCGCCAACCCATAGAGGCCGTCCATGGAATAGTCGCCGCTGTCGTAGTAGAAACCGCGAATATAGGCGCCGTCGATGCCGTTGCCGCTCGGCGTCTTCATCCGGACCGAGGGATCGTTGAGCAGGACGTCGCCGACAGTGCGCGCCTGCTGGTTCTGTATCGTCTGCGCGGTATAGCTGGTCTGGTTGAACGGCGTGTTCATGACGCCGCGATTGCCCAAAAATCCGAGTTGCGATCCCGTCGCCACCTGCCCGCCCGCATAGGGGGCTGGAGGTGCACCGAGAGCTCCGGTCGAAGGTGTCGGATACGGAACCGGTTCGACGCGGCGAGGCGCCGGCGCGGCGACGCGGCGTTGCACGCGCGACGTGGACGGTTGCGTTCTCCGTGCCGCGGGCCGCGCTCGCTGCTGCTGAGTCGGGGCATCCACCGTGACAGGCGGCAAGCTCTGCGCGAACGCTTTCTGACCACTGGCAAAATCGAGAGAAAGAGCAAGATAACTTACCGCGCCCAACGAAACAGCGCGCACAACATTTCTGGCCGCAATCTTATACGTCATACTTCCACCCCAAAGCCCATAAGCAGGTCCCTGAGGCCGTTCTATCTTCGCGAGTGGAAACAGCGAGTAGAAGCTATCTAAGGTAATGCTACGTGCGCACAACGGATTGCATCAGTGGCGATCGAGCAACACCGAATATTTTCGAGTCGTTCTAAACAATCGCACTGAGATTTTTTAACCGTTCTAAACTTGCAAGCTGCGCGCGAAGTCGAATGAAACAGTCGGACGTCGTCTCATCATCTCATCCCAACAAATTACGTAACGCACGGATGAAGACCCGCGAGCCGATTTCAATCAACTCGTCCGGAAAATCATAGTCCGGCTGATGCAGGCCGGGATGCCGCGTGCCCGCCCCCAGGAAAAACATCGCGGCCTTTGACCGGTAGTTGAAACGTCCAAAATCCTCCGACCCCCGCATCGGCAGCCCCTGCCCGGAATATTGCACGCCTTCTGCATCCAGCGCATTCCGGAGATGGACGACGGCCTCCGCGTCATTGATGCAATGATTGAACACGTCGCGATAGGAAATTTCCGCCTTCAGTCCTTCGCTTGCCGCGACGTCCCGGACCAGGCTTTCGGCCTGCGCGCGAAGAGCGTCCATTTTCGAATCGGTCAGCGTCCTGAGTGTCGCCCAGACCTCGGCCTGACCGGGCGAGATGCCGAACGCCGGTTCGCCCAACCTCGCATGGGTGACCGTCACCATTGAGAACTCCTCGTCGAGCGCCCCGCCCCGACCGAGCGCGCCGATCTCGCCCAATAGTCTGGCGATTGCGGCTTGCGGTGAAACACCGAGTTCGGGGCTCGACGCATGCGAGGTTCGCCCGGACAGTTTGATCTGCATACCGCGAGAGGCGCAGTTGACCAGCCCCTCGGCGATCGAAACTTGCCCGAGGGGAAGTCCCGGCAGATTGTGCAACGAGAACACAAAATCGGGCTGCACCTGCTCAAATTTCTCGTCGGCGAGGACGGCAGCGGCGCCAGACCCATCCTCTTCCGCCGGCTGGAACCCCGCGCCGGGTCCCAGATCGCGATATCCGCATCGGCGCCAACCGCGATCGAGCCCTTGCGCGGATGCAGATTGTAGATCTTTGCGGGCGCCGTCGCGGTGAGGTCGACGAACTTTTCGATTCCGAGGCGCCCCCTGGAAACCATGGCGTCAAACAGCAGCGGCAACCGGACTTCAAGGCCCGGCAAACCGTTCGCCACTTGTTTGAAATTCGGATTGGGGCCGGCCTGCAGTTTACCGGTTTCGTCGAACCGGTACGGCGCGTGGTCGGACGACACGGTCTGGAGATCGCCAAGCGCCAGCGCCTGCCACAGTGCTTCCTGGTCGGCGGCGCGGCGCGGCGGCGGGCTGCACATCCATTTGGCGCCCTCCACGCCGGGCTTGTCGAGATCATCGGCAGTGAGAAACAGATATTGCGGGCAGGTTTCCGCGAACACCTTCAGCCCCTGCCCGCGCGCATCGCGGATGACCTTGGCGCCTTCCGCCGTCGAGACGTGGAAGATCATGATCGGCTGGTCGATCAACGCAGCCATGCCAATCAACCGCGTGAACGCCTCCGCTTCGGAAACGCGGGCATGGCTGATAGCGTGATATTTCGGATGGGTATAACCGCGCGCGAGCAGCCGCTTCACCATCCAGGAAATGATCCCGTGGTTCTCGGCATGGGCGCAGAGCATCGCACCGCCGTCACGCGCCGCCAGCAGAATGTCGAGCAGCGGCTCGTCATCGATCTTCAGGCGATCATAGGTCATGAAGATCTTGATCGAGCCATGGCCCTGCTTGATCAATGCCGGCAGGTCCGTCTCCAGCGTTTCCTTTGTCGGATCGGCGATGATCATGTGAAAGGCGTAGTCGATCACCGCGCCCTTTCTAGCCAGCGCGTGATAGTCCTCCAGCACCTGCGGCAGTTTCATGCCGACGTGCTGGGCCGCGAACGAGATCACACTCGTGGTGCCGCCGAAGGCGGCCGAGACCGTCGCGCTCTCGAATGTATCGGCGTTCATGATGCCCGCGGCTGAAAGCTGTTCGATATGGGCGTGGCTGTCGACACCGCCGGGCAGCACCAGCTTGCCGCTCGCATCGATCTCGCGTCGCCCGGCCGGCAGCCCGCAGCCGACCGCGACGATCGTCTCGCCGGAAATGGCGACGTCGGCCTCGAACACGTCGCTGACGGTCGCGACGCGTCCGCCGCGAATAAGGAGGTCGTAGGCGGGCTCGGTCATGGCAAACTCTCCAGCAATTAAGTCCTTCAAATCCTAGGCCTTGCGCTCACCCCATAAAAGCATGGATCGTACCGTTACGCTGCCTTGCGCTTTCGCAGCAGACGGTAGACCATGCATCGCTGGATGGCATGGTCATTGCTTCCATTGTCATCCTGTTGCGCCGATCTCGCGGTATCAACGGACGCGTCACCCGCAGGAAAATACCATGTCCCGGCCCCGCATTCTCGTCATCAATCCCAATTCCAACCAGCTCGTGACACAAGGCCTGGAGCAAGCCTTGAAGCCACTCGACTTTGAAGGCGGACCGGAGATCGTCTGCGAGACCCTGGCCGAGGGCCCCTACGGGATCGAGAGCCAGGCCGACGTCGATAGCGTGGCGATGCCGCTGCGCCGGCTTGTCGAAGGCGACAACAGTTCGGCCGCCTTTGTCATTGCCTGCTACAGCGATCCGGGCCTGCATGTCTGCCGCGAAGCGACGGACCGGCCCGTTTTCGGCATCGCCGAATGCGGCGTGCTGACGGCGCTTGCGCGCGCCGAAACCTTCGGCGTCATTGCGATCGCACCGCGCTCGATTCGCCGCCACGTCCGCTACCTCAGGCAGATGGGATTGATGGATCGCCTGACGCGGGAGCGTCCGCTCAACATGAGCGTGGCGGAGACGGCGTCGGGCGAAGGAACGCTCGCGAAGATGATCGAGGTCGGGCGCGCGCTCAAGGACGAGGACGGATCCGGCGCCATCGTGATGGGCTGTGCCGGCATGGCGCGTCACCGAAGGCCGCTGGAACAAGCGCTCGGGATTCCCGTGATCGATCCGACGCAGGCGGCTGTGACCATGGCATTGGGTACGGTGCAGTTCTCGCATCAATGAGTTTAGTTCGACAGCTCACCGTTACGTGCAAGCCACCGCGCGGAGATGCCCGACATCTAGTTTTCCGGCGGCGGCACCGCGCCGGTGCGGCTGGTGATCAGGCCATAATGCTCAATGCGGCGGTGGTTGGCGAAGTTGAAGATGGTCTTCTTGCCGAAATCGGTGGCATCGAGGTCGCAAGGATACACCAGCAATTCATCTTCTTCGGTTTTCGCCTCGAGGACGATCTCTCCGTCCGGGTTGACGATCAGGCTGCCGCCGATCAAGGGGTGGCCATCCTCGACGCCGGCCTTGGCGACGCATACGACCCAGGTAGAGTTCTGGTAGGCACCAGCCTGTGCGGACAGCCGGTTGTGGAAGAGCCGCTTCTCGGGCCCCTCCTCGCGCTTCTCGGCATTGACCGAGGGTGTGTTGTAGCCGATCAGCACCATCTCGACGCCCTGCAGACCCATCACGCGGTAGGTTTCCGGCCAGCGCCGGTCGTTGCAGACAGCCATGCCGAAGATTCCGCCGAGCGCACGCCAGACGTTGAAACCGAGATCGCCGGGCTCGAAGTAGCGCTTCTCCAGATGCTGGAACGCGCGCTTCGTGTCGAACTCCGAATGACCGGGCAGATGGACCTTGCGGTATTTGCCGACAATTGTTCCGGACTTGTCGGTGAGGATGCAGGTGTTGAAATGATGCCCATCCGGCGTCAGTTCGGCGTAGCCAAAATTCATTGCGATCTTGTGGTGGGCCGCCCGTTCAAACAAGGGCTTTGTCGCCGCGTTCGGCATCTCGCGTTCGAACCAGGTGTCGATCTCAGCCTGGACCTCCATGTACCAGCGTGGAAAGAACGAGGTGAGGGCAAGCTCCGGATAGACGATCAGATCGGCGCCCCTCGCCTTGGCTTCATCCATCAGCGCGATCATGCGTTTGACGACGGTTTCGCGGCTGTCGGCTTTCTGGATCGGACCCAACTGGGCGGCGGCAACAGTGATGACGCGCATGGATACCTTTCTGAGCGCTTCCATTTAAGGCGGCGCTTGCATGAACATGAAGCAGCCTGTGAAGCTCGGAGTCCTATCCGGCTCAATCGAGCCATCAGTTAAAGTTTTGGTTCACACGAAGTCAATTCCGGAGACAGTCCTCGTGATGCACGTCAGTTCTGCGTTTCTGCTCGCCGCCCCCGCGACGCGCGCCAGCGCATGGTCGAGCGTGCCGTCACGGATCGGCGCCGGCTGCGTTCAGGCCGGTCGGGTCATGAAGCCGTCGAAGAATGTCGTGAGCGGCCCGTAGCCATCGAGCGGCAGAACGTGCGCCACGTACTGGTCTGGCCGTACGACCACGATGCATCCCTGTTCGCGATCGATGCCGCGCATCGTGAAGATGTCGTTGCCGCCTGTCAGGTCGGCGCAGAACATTTTTTCGTAGTCGCGAAGTCCATAACGCCCCTTCGCCGGCAGCAGGAAGGACGGCATCGCCTCGATGGCGAGCGCATGATGATCCTGCTGGAAAACCGCGCGAACATCGATCACCGAGTCGATGTCCTCGTTATCAGGGGTGAATTTCCGCACAGGAGAGTCCTGCGCCTCGGCGAGGAAGTCGCACAGGGCCCGGATGCCGGAGTTGGACGCGGCGGGATCCTCCGCGCCGGCAAAGGCAAAAATGCGCCAGCGGCCGTCCGCCCTGACCGTGTGGCCGAGGTGAACCGGCTTGGCGTCGGCCACACGGATGACCGGCGCCGAATGAAAGCGCATGCCAATCGTCAGCCCCTCGGCCAGATGCTGATGGGTTGGCTCGCCGGTCAGGATCGAGGGCCGGTAACGGGCCGCGGTTCCCGCGGTGTAGCGCCCGTGCCTCACGAAATAGCTCTGCGTCTCGGCCGGATCGAACCCCTTGCTCGACGCGAGCAAGGCGGCCCATTCGCGGTCGAAGTCGATCAGTTCCTTGGCGATAGCCTGGCGTTCGGCCGAATAGCTGTGCAGGAGGCTGGGTGCGCAGCGTTGCCGCAAGACCGAGGCCAGCTTCCATCCGAGATTGAAGCCGTCCTGCATCGACACGTTCATGCCCTGGCCCGCTTTCGGGCTGTGGGTGTGGCAGGCGTCGCCGGCGATGAACACACGCGGCAGACGTTTCGCAACCTCCGCTTCCGGCACGTCATCGAACTTGTCGCACAGGCGCTGGCCGATCTCATAGACCGACCACCACGGAATCTCCTTCACGTCGAGCGAATAGGGATTGAAAATGCGCCGCGCCGCCGCGATCAGGTCATCGGCCGTGATATTGCGGCTGGAAACCCGCTCCCCGGCATCGAGCTTGTCGAGTTCGATATACAGCCTGAAAAGATAGCCGCCTTCCCGCGGGATGATGATGATGCTGCCGTGGTTGGCGGACTGTATCAATGACTTGAAGCGGACATCGGGAAAGTCGGTGACGGCCAGCACGTCCATGACGCCCCAGGCATGGTTGGCGGAGTCGCCGCGCAGCGTGCGCCCGATGCTCGTGCGCACCGTGCTGCGCGCGCCGTCGCAGCCCACCACGTAGCGCGCCTTGATGGTCTCAATCTGTCCTTCGTGCGCCGAATCGAGCCGTTCGAATCTCGCGCTCACCTGATGGGGACCGGCATCGTCGCCGGAGGTGACCGCAGGGTCGACCTGAAGATCGAGCAGGCGCCGCGCATAATATGGCTCAAGCCGCGACGGCGATTTGCGCATGACATCAAGGTAGAAATCATGCACCCGCGCCTGGTTCAGGACGACATGCGGAAACTCCGACAGCCCGTCTTCGGTGTCCTGCACCCGTCCGCTGCGGACGATGTTGTCGGGCTGCGCGGGGTCGGGTTTCCAGAAGGTCGTCTCGTTGATCCAGCAGGCTTCCTTCAGCACACGCTCGCTGAAGCCATAGGCTTCGAACATCTCCATCGTGCGGCAGGCAACGCCATCGGCCTGGCCGCGGAGCAAAGGGCCCGGCTTCTGTTCGACGATGCAGGTCTTGATGTCGGGAAAGGCGGACAGTTGAGCCGCCAGCGTCAGCCCGGCCGGACCGCAGCCGACGATGAGGATGTCGACCTCCGCCGGAATGGCGCCGGCAGATCCTGACGCGACAACCCGTTGTGCCGGATCTTGAATCTCGGGGTCGCCGGGTTCGAATCCGTTAAGATGGAATTGCACAAAACCCTCCCCGCGCCTGACGCGACTTCCGGGCCGTTAGCTTGCCGGGCTCCAAAAAGCCGTTGCCGAATTTAATCAGTATGCTTATTATCAGTATACTTGTCAAGCGAGCGACCTGGAGGGTTTGGGTGACCGAGAACGACGACAAGCCGGGGCACCTGGCGCGCCGGTTCCAACAGATCGCGGTGGCGATCTTCCACGCCGCGGTCGAGGAAGCCGGCTATGACCTCACCCCCGTTCAATACGCAGCGCTCAGCACCATCGGGACGCAACCGGGAATCGATCAGGCGACGCTTGCCGGGTTGATCGCCTATGACCGGACGACCATCACCGGCGTTGTGGATCGGCTGGTGCAGAAAGGCTTGCTGGTTCGGCAGGCCAGCCGCACCGACAGGCGCGCCCACGCGTTGCAGATCACCGATGAAGGACATCGGACCCTCGACGGGATAGAGCCGGCCGTCGAAGCGGCGCAGCGAATCATATTGGCTGGCCTGTCCAATGCCGAGGCCGCGACACTCATGCGGCTCTTGCGCAAGGCCATCGCGGCCGGCAACGAATTAAGCCGCGCGCCGCAGCAAACGGCTTTGAGCGGTGCCGCCAGAAAGAAATAGCTTTCGTTCGTGAGGCGGCGCCGACGGGAAGCTCAGCTCCGCAATGCTGCTCACGGTGCCATTGCGGTCGAAGATCAGGCAGATTAATCGACGCCGGTCCTGAGGATCGCCAGCGCGAGGGCCTGGGCGCGAGGGACGATGCTGTCGAGCTCGAGATATTCCTGCGCGGTGTGGGCATTGCCGCCGACCGGGCCGACACCGCAAATCGTCGGGGTGCCGACGCTCGCGGTGAAGCCGGAATCGGCGCAACCGCCGGCGAATTCGCCAGCGACGTTGGGCAGGCCTGCGTCCTTCGCCGCCGCGCGGTAGCCATCGAACAGGATTTTCGACGTCTCACTCTGCACCACCGGCAGGAATTCGCCGTTGATGTGCAGCTTCGCCGTCGTGCCCGGCACCGTCGACGTGGCGATAATGGCCTCGATCGCCGCCAGCGTGGTGGCGCGATCGGCGGGATCGATGTAGCGCATGTCGATCTGACCCTCGGCATGCGGCGCGGTCGTGTTGACCGACTGGCCGCCAGCAACCAACCCGACATTGAGGGTGATGCCTTTTGCAAGGTCGGTCAAAGCATGGATCTGCACGATCTTGTGCGCGAGCTCGCCAATCGCGCTGATGCCTTCCGCAAAATTGCCGCCGGAATGCGCGGCCTTGCCCGATATCTCGAAGCGCATGAACACGCCGCCCTTGCGACTGGTGACCACGTTGCCGGTCGGCCGGCCGGGCTCGGAATTATACACCGCACGCGCCGCACGGCCTTCGCGCTCGATCACCGGGCGCGACGACGGCGAGGCGATCTCCTCGTCGGCGGTGAGCAGCAGCTTGATCGGGCACGGCGCGCCGCCGAATTTGTGGAATGCCGCGGCGACAAAGGCGTTGATCACCAGACCGGCCTTCATGTCGGCAACCCCGGGCCCATAAGCCCTGCCGCCCTCGATGGTGAACGGCCGGCGCGCCACCTCACCCTTGGGAAACACCGTGTCGCGATGGCCCATCAACAAGACAGGCTTTTCGTTGCTGCCCGGCTTCGTCACCAGCGCATGGACGGCATCGCCGAACACGTCATGAGGTTCGCGCCACGCCTCGATACCGTGCGCCGCAAAATGCTGCTCGAACCGTGCGCCCACCGCATCGACGCCCGCCTTGTCGTAGGAACCGGAATCGATGTTCACGGCGTCGCGCAGCAGATCGATCATGGATTGCTTTTGCGACGCGATCCATTCGGTGATCTGCGCTTCGGTGCTGGCGAGCATGGCAGTTCCTTCCAAGTTTCTTATAGCGCCATGGCGGCGGCGGCGTTCGACACGTCCGTCTTCCGCATCATCATCCGCGCAATCGCCTCGCCAATCACCACCGTGGTGAAATGGGTATTGGCGCGGCAATCGGACGGCATGATCGAGGCGTCCGCCACACGCAGCGCGGCGATGCCCTTCACGGTACCATCCGGATTCACAACGCCATTGGCGTCGTTGAAATCAGCCATGCGACAGGAACCGGCCGCATGCTGAATGTCGCCGGTGTCGCGACGGAGCAGCGCTTCGAGCTCCCCATTCGGCAGCGCCGCGGCCTGCGGCAGCGTGAGATCGGTGTCGATCAGGCGAATCCACTCGGCGATGTCGGCCAGCGCCGGCTGGGTGGTAAGCACGGCCAGCCGCTTCACGGCATCGACCATGCGCAGCAGGTCGCGGTCATCGGCGAGCATGTTTTCCTCGACGATCGGGTCGATCGACGGGTCGGTCGAAGCCAGCCTCAAATTGCCGCGCGAATAGGCGTTGAACAGCCCCGCACCGATGGCGCCGGGGTTGCCGATGCCGCGATGGTTGAAGGCGATCAGGATCATGTCGCGCTTGCCGCCATCCGCAAGCCCGGATGAATAGGTCACGCAGCAATTGGTATGACGCGTATCCGGGTCTGTCGGCCGAACTTCCTCGCGCAGCTTGATGGTGGCGCGAAACAGCGGATGGTCGAAGAAATGCTTGCCGACCGGCAGGTCGCGCTCGACCGCGATGCCCATCGCCTTCAGCTCGTCGGCCGGGCCGATGCCCGAACGCAGCAAGATCGCCGGGCTGTGAATGGCGCCGGCGCACAGCACGATCTCGCGTGCGCTGATTTCCAAACTGCCCTGCCCTTCGACGTGAACCAGCACGCCGGTTGCCTGGCCGTCCCTGATCAGGAGCCGATCGACCAGCGCATGCCCGCGAATTTCCAGATTGGCGCGGCCGCGCGCCGGCTCCAGATAGGCCTCATTGGTGGTGATGCGGCGGCTGTCGCGGCTGTTGATCGGATAGCAGGCGACGCCCTCGCCATCCGGTCCGTTGAGATCGGCACACCACGGATATCCCGATGCCAGCGCGGCGTCACGGAGTCCACGATCGATCGCCCCCCACTTCTCCGGCGGCGCGCGATAGACCGGCAACGGTCCGCCGCGGCCATGGCCTGCGCGGTCGCCGAACTCGAAATCGTCCTCGATGACCGAGAACAGCGGCATGACCTCTTTTGCGGACCAGCCGGTGCAGCCACCGGCCGCCCATTCGTCGAACGCGTCAGCCACACCGCGGATGGCGATCTGGCCGTTCATCATCGAACTGCCGCCGAGTCCCTTACCGCGCCAATAGAAGCGTGCCTCCTGCCCCGCCACCCGGCGCGTCAGCAGATTAGGCCACTGCCATTTCTCCTGATATTCGCGCTGGTGAATGATCGGAATTGGGTTCGGCGTCCGGACTTCCCAGGGCGCCTCATCGGCACGCCAGTCGAGGCCCGCTTCCAGCAGCAGCACGCGCCTGGCAGGATCCTCGGAGAGCCGGGCGGCAACCGCGGCACCGGCAGAACCGCCGCCGACTACAATGACGTCATACATGGCGTTACTTCTCGATGTTCCAGAAAATCGCAATCGCGGAGGGTACAAACCGCAGACTGACACGATAGCGGCGCTAAGCGAACTGTGCCACCTCAGCGTCGCTGGTTATAGACGTCAAGACATACCGCGCCCAGCAACACGAGGCCCTTGATCACCTGCTGGTAGTCGATCCCGATGCCGAGGATCGACATGCCATTGTTCATCACCCCCATGATCAGCGCGCCGATCACGGCGCCGGCGACCCGCCCGACGCCGCCATAGGCCGAGGCCCCGCCGATGAAGCATGCGGCGATCACGTCGAGCTCGAAGCCGACCCCGGCCTTTGGTGTCGCGGTGTTGAGCCTTGCTGCGAACACCAGGCCGGCGAGCGCCGCCAGCACACCCATGTTGACGAAGGTGAGGAAGGTCAGCCGTTCGGTCTTGATGCCGGAAAGCTTGGCCGCCTTTTCATTGCCGCCGACGGCATAGATCTGCCGGCCAATGGTGGTTCGCGCGGTGACGAAACCATAGAGCGCGATCAGCGCGATCATGATCACCAGTACGTTGGGGAGACCACGATGCGAAGCGATCAGATAGGTAAAATACATCACCACGCCGAACAGGACTGCGTTCTTGAGCGCAAAGAAAGCGGTGGGCTCGACCTCGACACCATGGCTGGCCCGGCGGGCGCGCGTCGTGACGCTGACGTATACCAGGCCAAGCGCCAGCACGGCGCCGATCAATAGCGAGGTCGGGTTGAGCGAGCCGGCGCCGGGGAACAGTTCAGGAATGAACCCGGAGGAAAGTTTCTGGAACGTCGGTGAAAACGGGCCGACCGATTGGCCTTGCAACACCGCCAGCGCCAGCCCCTTGAACACCAGCATGCCGGCCAGCGTGACGATAAAGGACGGAATCTTGAAATAGGCCACCCAGTAACCCTGTGCCGCACCGATCAGCCCACCGAGCGCGAGGCAGATGATCGCGGCTGGAATGAAATGCATGCCGTAACGTACCATCAGCACCGCGGCGATCGCGCCGATGAAGCCCGCGACCGATCCGACCGACAGATCGATGTGCCCGGTGACGATGACCAGCAGCATGCCGAGCGCCATGATCACGATATAGCTGTTCTGCAGCACCAGATTGGTGAGGTTGAGCGGGCGCAGCAGCGTGCCGTCGGTAACGACCTCGAAGAACAGCATGATCGCGAACAGCGACAACAACATGCCGTATTCGCGCAAATTGGCCTTGAGAAAGCCCGCATGCTTGCGCGCCTCGGGAAGCATCACGGTGTTATCGCTCATGGATGCGCCTCTCCCAATAACTTCTCTTCCAGTTTTCGTTCCAGGTCTCTGTCGACCAGTTGCTCGCCCTTGCGCACGATGACCCGCATGATTTTTTCCTGCGTCGCCTCGGCGTGATCGAACTCGCCGACAAAGGCCCCACCGTTCATGACGCAGATGCGGTCACAGATCCCGAGCAATTCCGGCATTTCCGACGAGATCACGATGACGGCCTTGCCGGCATCGGCCAGCTCGTTGATGATGCAATAGATCTCATACTTGGCGCCGATGTCGATACCGCGGGTCGGCTCGTCCAGGATCAGGATTTCCGGATCGGTGAACAGCCATTTCGACAGCACCACCTTTTGCTGGTTGCCGCCGGACAGGTTGCCGGACGTCTGATAGACATCGGAACAGCGGATGCGCATGCGGTTGCGATAATCGCTCGCCACCTGCAACTCCTTGATGTCGTCGATGACGCGGCCGGCTGCGACGCTATCGAGATTGGCAAGCGTGATGTTCTTGCGCACGTCTTCAGCGAGCAGCAGGCCGAGCTGCTTGCGATCCTCGGTGACGTAGGCGAGGCCAGCGTCGATGGCGCGGCTCACGGTCGAGAGGTCGATCTCGCGACCATGCAGCAAGGCGCGACCCGTGATGTTGCGGCCCCAGGAACGGCCGAACAGGCTCATGGCGAATTCGGTGCGCCCTGCGCCCATCAAACCGGCGATACCGACGATCTCGCCGCGGCGAACCTGAAAGTCCACATTCTTGATGACCTGCCGGTCGGCATGCTGGGGATGATAGACCGACCAATTCTCGACCTTGAACACCACCTCGCCGATGTCAGGCTCCCGCTTCGGAAAGCGATGCTCGAGGTCGCGATCCACCATCTTGCGGATGATGCGATCCTCCTCGACCGCACCCTGCTCACAATCCAGCGTATCGACAGTACGGCCATCGCGCAGCACCGTAATGCGGTCGGCGACGCGGGCCACCTCGTTGAGCTTGTGCGAGATCAGGACCGCGGACATGCCATGGGAGCGAAACTCGAGCAGAAGGTCGAGCAGCGCCGCGCTGTCGCTTTCGTTCAGGCTGGCGGTCGGCTCGTCGAGAATCAGAAGGCGCACTTCCTTGGACAGCGCCTTGGCGATCTCGACCAGTTGCTGCTTGCCGACGCCGATATCGGTGACCAGCGTATCCGGCGCCTCATTGAGCCCCACTTTCGCCAGCAGCTGCTGCGACCGCCTGTAGACCGCGTCGCGATCGATCATGCCGAAGCGCGACGGCGGATTGGCAATGAAGATGTTCTCCGCGATCGAGAGCAGCGGGATCAACGCAAGCTCCTGATGAATGATGATGATGCCAAGCGCCTCGGAATCGTTGATGTCGCGGAAGTGGCGCACCTGGCCGTCATAGATGATGCTGCCGTCATAGCTGCCATCGGGATAGACGCCGCTCAGCACCTTCATCAAGGTCGATTTGCCGGCGCCGTTCTCGCCCACCAGCGCGTGGATCTCGCCCTGCCTTACGGTGAAATTGACGTCGTCGAGCGCTTTGACGCCGGCGAAGGCTTTGCCGATACCGCGCATTTCAAGCAATGTGGTCATTCAAATTCCCTGGAACCGGCAGGAAGTAAGGGATGGCCGCGGCGTATGCCACGAAGACGCGCTTCGCGCTTTTGCCACGGCCATCCGCTTTGTCACAACTCGTCTTAGTTGATTTGCGCCTTCTTGTAATAACCGCCGTCGATCAGGACTTTCTCCCAATTGGTCTTGTCGACGACGACAGGCTTGAGCAAATAGGACGGCACGACCTTGACACCATTCTTGTAGGTGGTGGTGTCGTTGACCGTTACGGTCTTGCCGCTCAACGCCGCGTCCACCATGTCGGCGGTGACCTTGGCAAGGTCGCGGGTATCCTTGAAGATCGTGGAGTATTGCTCGCCGCGCAGCATCGATTTGATGGAAGGCACTTCGGCGTCCTGACCGCTCACGATCGGCATCGGCATATTGCCGCTGCCGTAGCCGACGCCCTTGAGCGACGACAGGATGCCGATCGAAAGGCCGTCATAGGGCGAAAGCACCGCGTCGACCCGTTTGGTGGTGTAGAACGCGCTGAGCAGATTATCCATCCGGGCCTGCGCCGTGGCGCCGTCCCAGCGCAGCGTCGAGACCTTGTCCATTCCCATCTGCTTGCTCACGACCACGAGCTTGCCGCTGTCGATATAGGGCTGCAGCACCGACATCGCGCCGTTGTAGAAGAAATAGGCGTTGTTGTCGTCGGGTGAGCCGCCGAACAGCTCGATGTTGAACGGGCCCTTGCCTTCCTTCAGCTTCAGCCCCTGCTCGATCGACTGCGCCTGCTGCACGCCGACCTGGAAATTGTCGAACGTCGCATAATAGTCGACGTTGGGGGTGTCGCGGATCAGCCGGTCATAGGCGATCACGGTAATGCCCTTGTCCTTGGCCTGCTTGAGTACATCGGACAGGGTGGTGCCGTCGATCGAAGCAATCACCAGTACCTTGGCGCCCTTGGTCACCATGTTCTCGATCTGGGAAAGCTGGTTTGGAATGTCGTCTTCGGCGTATTGCAGGTCGGTATTGTAACCGCGCTCCTTCAGCACCTTGACGATATTGTTGCCGTCATCGATCCAGCGCGCCGAAGCCTTGGTGGGCATGGCGATGCCTACAGTGGGCTTGGTTTGCGCGAGCGCGGGTTGCGCAAGGGCGACCGCGCCGAGCAAGACGGCCGATAGAGCAGATTTGAGTAGTTTCATGTTTTCACTCCCAGGTGTTGAGCGTTAATCGCCGCGTTATCAGCGGTTTGCTTTTGGCGCCGGTAACGTCTCGGCGCATCATTGGGGAACGTCGGGTCGGCGGAGACGTGAACGGATGATCGGTCACACCTTGTGGTTCCGCAAGTACATGCAGCGCTCATGCGCCGTATTGTGAAGCGACCCATCATGTGTGACCGAGCCTGATGCGAGGTTCCGGCCGCCCCCGTGCGCCGACGTCGAGAACGAAGGTTTGGCCGTGGTGCGGGTCGGCAGCCCTGGCATGCTCGTCCATGCCCTCCCAGGCCGTGGTGACCAGCAGCGAAGCGAAACTGCGTCCGACAAAGACCGGGCAACTCGGCTGCTTCGCCGGAATCCTGATGGTGCGGACCCGATCGCCCTCCGGGGTATAGACATCGATGCAGGATCCGCCCCAGCGCGCATTCCAGATCAACCCCTCGGCGTCGACCACGGCGCCATCCAGGCCGCCTACCCCGCCGCTGTTATCATAGAGTGTCTCGGGCTCTCCGATCGGCACCGCATTCGCCGGGTCGACGGCGACGCGGTAAAGGACGCCCTCGCTGCTATCGGTGAAATAGGCCGTGGCACCGTCGGGCGAAAAGCAGATCGCGTTCGGGATGGTAATGTCACCATAGAGCCGAAGCAGCTCGCCGCGGTAGAAGCGATAGATCGCCCCGGCTCCCTTTTCGGCGTTGAGGCCCATGGTCCCGATCCAGAGCGCGCCGCAGGGATGCACGCGTCCATCGTTGGAGCGGGTTGCCGCATTGTCCGCTTCGAGCGGCATATGAAGCGTGAGGCGGCCATCCGCGATATCGCGGACATAGAGGCCGTTTTCGGTCGCAAGCAACTGGCGCTGGTCGTCGATGAACGCCAGCACGCTGGCCATCAGCGGAAGCGCGTGCGAAGTGACCACGCCGGATGCAAGGTCGGCCCGAAACAATTGGCGCTCGATGATATCGAACCACCATGCGGTATCGGTCGCCGCATCATAGGCGCAGCCCTCGCCGAGATGACAATGCCAATCGCTCAGGATGCTGGTGCCGACTTCTTCCACGCGAGCTCCCTTATTCCCCTGCAACCTTACTCACCGAGAATCGATACAGCGACGTGTGACGATAGGTCTGCCCGGGATCGAGCCGCGCCGATGGAAAGTCGGGACGGTTTGGCGTGTCGGGATAGACCTGTGGTTCCAGGCAGAGCGCGTCGTACTGTCGGTGAATGCGGCCATACTTGCCGGTCACGGACCCGTCGAGAAAATTGCCGGAATAGAACTGGACGCCCGGCTGGTTGGTCCAGAGTTCGAGAACCCGGCCCGACTTCGGGTCTTCCACGCGGGCGGCAAAGCGCGGCTCGGTGGTCGCGCCGCCGGGCAGACAGAAATTGTGGTCGTAGCCTTGCCGAATCTGAACCTGTTCGGTCGCATCGCGCAGGCGGGCGCCGACCGGACAGGATTTGCGAAAATCAAACGGCGTTGCATCGACCTTGCCTGGCGCGCCCAACGGAATGCCGGCGGCACTGATCGGCAGATAGGAGTCCGCCGCGATCGTCAGATGATGATCGAGCACGTCGCCACTGGACTCGACACCTGCGAGATTGAAGAAGCTGTGGTTGGTCAGATTGACGTTCGTCGGCTTGTCGGTCACCCCTGAGAATTCGAGCGCGAGCTCGCTGCCACCGGAAATGCGATAGGTGGTCTCGGTTTTCAGCGTTTCGGGATAGCCTTCCTCGCCATCAGGACTGACATAGGACAGCGTCACGTAAGGCGCCGGGTCTTCACCCATTGCCGTGATGGTCCATGGTTTGCGATCGAAGCCTTGCAGCCCACCATGCAGCGCGTTGGCTCCGTCGTTGGTGGGCAACTGAAAGCGTTCGCCATCGAGTTCGAAGGTGCCGCCCGCGATCCGGTTGGCATAGCGCCCGACCGTGGCGCCGAGGAAACGCCGAACCGCGAGATAGCCTGCAAGATCATCGCGGCCAAGGACCACATCGGCAAGGCGCCCGGCCCGGTCAGGTACGAAGATGGACTGCAGCGCCGCACCATAGGTGATGAGGCGCACCTCGAAACCATCCGCACCGCGCAGCCGCACCATTTCGATCGCGGTGCCGTCCGGAAGATGCCCGAATATCTCGCGAACAGTCTTCGCTGTCTGTGATTGGCCTGTCTGCGTCACGTCATACCTCGATGAATGGTTCGACGTCGCGGCGCCGGCCGAGCATGAAGGCATCGGCGACATGGACCAACGGCGACAGATCGACATCGGACGCACCGCTTGCGATCAGTTCGACGAAGCGCCGATAGATGCCGAGATACTCCGCCTGCTGCTCGTCAACCAGGATATGGCCATCATGCGAGAGATGGCTGCCGCCGGAAGCGAGCGTCAACCACCCGGCGTCCGTCTCGACCCGGATATCCCAGATCTGCGGACCGGTCTGGCGCCAGTCGAATTCCGCCCGGATCGGAATCCCCGTCTCGTCCGAAAAGACGAGATCGGCCGCAATCGGCGCCGCGCGATTGCGCGGGAAGGACAACTCGGCTTCCGTCAGAAAGAACGGCCGCGGCAGGATGCGGGTCAGGATCGAAAGCGCGTTGATGCCGGGATCGAATACGCCAAGCCCGCCCGGCTCCCAGATCCAAGCCTGGCCGGGATGCCATACCCTGACATCCTCCTTCCATTCGACGACCACCGACTTGATCTGTCGAGCGCTGAGAAAATTTCTTGCGGGTTCGACGGCCGGCGCAAAACGCGAATGCCAGGTTGCAAACAGCGTTCGTCCGGTTTGCCTAGCCGCAGCGACCAGAGGATCGAGTTCACTGACGGTGGCGCCCGGCGGCTTCTCGAGCAGCACGTGCTTGCCGGCCTTCAGCGCAGCCGCCGCCTGCACATGGCGCACCTGGGGCGGCGTGCAGAGCGCAACGGCATCAATGTCGGGCCTGGCACCCAGCAGTTCGTCAAGCGTCGTAAAATGCGCGATCCCGTCGATCGAAGCATTGCGGCTGGCGATCGCCGCAAGTTCGATGCCGTCAGTGCCTGATATCGCGGGAATATGCTGATCCCTGGCGATCTTGCCGAGGCCGACGATGGCAATGCGAATGGTGGTCACGTCAGTTCTTCCCGACGTTCGAGGAACGATGTCAGCGGCTCACTTGCCCCAGCGCAGCACCAGCGGACTCAGCCGGTTCGCGATTTCCATCAGGCCCGCCCGCACGGCCGGATGCAGCGGTTGAAGCGGAAGACGAACGGTCTCGTGCCTGATGACGCCGCCTTCCTTCATCAGCGCCTTGCAGGCGATCAGGCCGCACTGGCGGTTTTCATAGTTGATCAGCGGCAGCCAGCGTTCATAGGCCGCAACCGCCTCGGCGCGGCGGCCGGCGAAATACGGATCGGTGATTTGGCGAATGCCGTCGGGATAACCGCCGCCGGTCATGGCGCCGGTCGCGCCGGCATCAAGGTCGGCCATCAGCGTAATCGCCTCCTCGCCGTCCCACGGACCTTCGATCGCCGCGCCGCCGAGCGCGATCAACTCGCGCAGCTTGGCGGCAGCCTGGGGCGTCTCGATCTTGAAATAGGCGATGTTCGCAAGCTCGCGCGCCATGCGGGCGAGAAAGGCCGCTGACAGGGCCGTGCCGGCGACCGGCGCATCCTGGATCATGATCGGAATCGAGATCGCATCCGAAACGGTGCGGAAAAACTCGTAGATGGCGTTTTCCCCGACCCGGATGGTCGCGCCATGATAGGGCGGCATCACCATCACCATCGCGGCGCCGGCCTGCTGGGCTCGCCGCGAACGTTCAGCACAGATGTGCGAAGCAAAATGCGTGGTCGTGACGATGACGGGGACGCGTCCCGCGACGTGGGTCAATACGGCGTCGAGCACCGTGTCGCGCTCGGCGTCGGTCAACACGAACTGCTCGGAGAAGTTGGCGAGGATGCACAGTCCCTGCGAGCCGGCATCGATCATGCAATCGACGGCACGTTTCTGTCCATCGAGATCGAGCCGGCCGTCGCCGTCAAACACCGTCGGCACGACTGGAAACACGCCCTTATAAGGTCGTTCGACGGTGGAAGCTGCCATGACCATTCTCCGCTTTCGCCTTAACCAGCCGCGCCGTGGCGGCGCAGGCCGTTGAAGATAACTTCCTTCATCGCCGCAGAGGCCGCCTCGGCATTCCGCTCGGCGATTGCGTCGACAATTCGTTCGTGGGCTGCGATGGTGAGTTCGCGCTCGCGCTCCTCGGTCGGCGCGCTCAGCCGAAACGACGCGCGCAATGCCGCCTCGATCACGGCGCCGATCGATCGCATGAACGGGTTGGCCGAACTGGTCGCGATGTCGAGGTGCAGCCGAAGATCGGCATCGGCGAATTCAATTGAATCAGAAGCAAAGCTGCGCATTTTTGCGATGCTGTCGCGCAGTTGAGCGACCACATCATCCGCCCGTCGCCCGGCGGCAAGGGCTGCGGCATGCGGCTCGACGGCGAGGCGGATGTCGGCCAGATCACGAAGAAACCGCTTGTCGATCCCGGCTTCGAGGTGCCAGCCGAGCACGTCGGAATCGAACATGTTCCAGGCCGAACGTTCCCTGACCCGCGTGCCGACGCCCGCCTTGGCGTTGAGCAATCCCTTGGCGGACAACGTCTTGACGCTTTCACGCAATACGGTGCGCGAGACGTCGAACATGGCAGTCAGCTCCGCATCGCGCGGCAGACTGGCGCCTTCCGGATAGCGGCCGACAATGATGTCGATCCCGATCGTCCGGGTCACTTCCACCTGGCTGAAATGACCGCGGCCCGGCGCAATCACAACCCGGTCGGACCTCATGACAGGTCTCGTGGAGTCATGGCTGGTTTCGCTCCCTAATCGTTGCGGACCGTCCCGCCTCTTCGGGCGAGATCAAGCTGTCGCGATGTCCCCCATGCCACAACCCCCGGGCCTTGTATAGCATATTATCATATTAGTATGACTTTCTTTGATCCCCTCTGTATCCGCAAGACCTCCGGTCCCTGTCACGGCCTTGCGCAAAGGTGCGCCGTTGGCGCCATGCCATGTCAACAGTTTCCACATCGTGGGTAAAAACTGAAAACTGTAGACACTGTAGCGGTGAACCGGTATGAACAGCGACCTGCGGGCAACCGCATCGTCGGTCGAAAAAAGCGTTTCGAACGCCCGCGCCGGACACCTGGCGCCACCGATGTCTTCAGCCAAAACACTGTGCGCCGTTGCATTTTTTCACGGCCAAACCGGCTTTCATCACTCCGAGGGAATCGACAGTGGACATTTGGAGCAGATCCATGCGCCGTACCGTGCTTGCGTTCGCAACGCTTCTTGCCGTGTGCGGCGTCGCAACGGCAGAAACATACCCCTCCCGTCGGATCACCGTGATCGTGCCGTTCGGCGCGGGCAGCGGCACGGACGGCGTGGCTCGGATTGTCACGCAACGGCTCGCCGAAATGCTCAAGACGACCATCGTGGTGGAAAACCGCGCCGGCGCGAGCGGCGCGATCGGTGCGGTCGCGACCGCGCGCTCCGCGCCGGACGGTTACACGCTGATGTTCGGCGGATCATCCACGCATGCCGCCAACCCCAGTCTGCTCAAATCCATCCAGTATTCCCCCAAGGACGACTTTGCGCCCGTCTCCCGTGTCGGCCTGTTCCCCTATATCCTCGTCGTCAATCCCGGGATCGAGGCCAAAAGCGTCGGCGAGCTGATCGCGCTTGCAAAGCAGAAGCCCGGCTCGATGTCGTTTGCCTATTCGAATGCGCTGGGCCAGCTTGCCGGCGAAATGTTCAAACGTCGCGCCGGTATCGATGTCCAGGCTGTGCCGTACAAGAGCAGTCCGGAGGCCATTACGGACGTCATTGCCGGTCGCGTTTCCCTGATGTTCAACGATGTGACTTCTACCCTGCCGCTGGCGCGATCGGGCCAGCTTCGCGCGCTCGTGACCATCACCAAGGACCGGACCAAGCTGCTCTCCGAACTGCCGACCGTACAGGAGCAGGGAGTTGATTTAGGAAATCTCTCCGCGTGGACCGGGGTGTTCGCCCCCAAGGGGACCCCGCCGGAGGTGGTTGAACAGCTGTCGGGGGCGCTCCGAGAAATTCTGGACGAACCCGCAGTCCGCCAACGCCTCGCCGAAATCGGCTTCGAAGCGCAGTGGCTCTCGCCGAAACAATTCGCCGAGCACGTGGCTGCCGACATCGAGCGTTGGGCAACGCTGACCAAAGAAGCCGGCATCGTACCTCAGTGAAGCCGACGATTCCGGTTATGACGGTAAGCCAGGCAGATCGAGACCGTTGGTCCTTGCACACTCGATCGCGGTCTCATAGCCCGCATCCGCATGGCGCATGACCCCCGTCGCCGGGTCATTCCAAAGCACCCGCTCGAGGCGGCGCGCGGCCTCCGGCGTTCCGTCAGCGACAATCACCATGCCGGCGTGCTGCGAATAGCCGATACCGACGCCGCCGCCGTGGTGCAGCGAGACCCACGTGGCCCCGCTCGCACAATTGAGCAGCGCATTGAGCAGCGGCCAGTCCGACACCGCGTCCGAGCCGTCGCGCATCGCTTCGGTCTCGCGGTTCGGGCTCGCCACCGAGCCGCTGTCGAGATGATCGCGACCGATCACGATCGGCGCCTTCAGTTCGCCGCGCGCCACCATTTCGTTGAACGCCAGGCCCAACCTGTGGCGATCGCCAAGGCCGACCCAACAGATCCGCGCCGGCAGCCCCTGGAACTTGATCCTCGCGCGGGCCATGTCGAGCCAGTTGTGCAGATGCTTGTCGTCAGGCATCAGCTCCTTGACCTTGGCATCGGTGCGGAAAATGTCTTCAGGATCCCCCGATAGCGCGGCCCACCGGAATGGCCCGACGCCGCGGCAGAACAGCGGACGGATATAGGCCGGGACGAAGCCGGGGAAATCGAACGCGTTCTTCAATCCCATGTCCTTCGCCATCTGGCGGATGTTGTTGCCGTAGTCGAGCGTCGGAATGCCCTGGGCGTGGAAATCCAGCATGGCCTGGACGTGGCCGACCATGGAAGTCTTCGCCGCCGCCTCAACTGCTTTCGGATCGGCCTCGCGCCTGGACGTCCACTCGGCAAGCGTCCATCCCTTCGGCAGATAGCCGTTGATCGGATCGTGCGCGCTGGTCTGGTCGGTGACGATGTCGGGCCTGACACCACGGCGCACCAGCTCGGGAAAAATATCGGCGGCGTTGCCGAGCAGGCCGACCGAGACGGGCTTGTTGCTCTGCGCCGCCTCCGCCATGATCGCGAGCGCCTCATCGAGCGTGCTGGCCTGACGGTCGAGGTAACCCGTGCGCAGCCGCATCTCGATGCGGCTCGGCTGGCATTCGACCGCGAGCATCGACGCACCGGCCATCGTCGCGGCAAGCGGTTGCGCGCCGCCCATGCCTCCGAGCCCTGCGGTCAGGATCCACTTGCCCGCGAGGCTGCCGCCGTAATGACGGCGACCCACCTCGACGAACGTTTCGTACGTCCCCTGCACGATGCCCTGGCTGCCGATGTAGATCCAGGAGCCGGCCGTCATCTGCCCGAACATCATCAAGCCCTGCTTGTCGAGCTCATTGAAGTGATCGAGCGTCGCCCAGTGCGGTACCAGGTTCGAATTCGCGATCAGCACGCGCGGCGCATCGGGATGGGTGCGGAAAATTCCGACCGGCTTGCCCGACTGAACCACCAGCGTCTGGTCGGCTTCGAGCTTGCGCAGTGACGCAACGATGCGATCGAAACTGTCCCAGTCGCGGGCTGCGCGGCCAATGCCGCCATAGACGACGAGTTCGCTCGGTCGTTCCGCAACATCAG
Source organism: Bradyrhizobium sp. AUGA SZCCT0158 (assembly GCF_018130065.1). Taxonomy (GTDB): domain Bacteria; phylum Pseudomonadota; class Alphaproteobacteria; order Rhizobiales; family Xanthobacteraceae; genus Bradyrhizobium. The sequence continues at coordinate 299,801 of NZ_JAFCME010000001.1, forward strand.
GATCGAGATTGTTCATCAGCATTCGGAGCGGCGCTTCGGTGAGCCAGCTCTTGGCGCTGATCTCGGACCCCTGCGGCGATCGGATGACGCGGTCGTTGTCCAGTCGGCGGTTCATGACAGATGACCTTTCTCGGCAAGTCTTGTTCAGGCAAGTCTTGTTCAGCAAGTCTTGTTCAGGCAAGCATTGGAAACGGGTTGTTCTTGAGCACCGAAATCGCGGCTGATGGCAATGCACCGGCTGCGACCAGCGCTGTTGCTTTCGCAATGTCGTCGGCCATGTAGCGATCGCCACCGAGCGCCGGTACTTGCTCACGCAGCGTAGCAATCACCGCAGCAAGTGCCGGGCTGGTCGTATGCGGCGCGCGCAGCCCGATGCCCTGCGCCGCCACCAGCAGCTCGATGCCGAGAATGGTCGCAAGATTATCCGCCATGTCAGACAACCGGCGCGCGGCATGCGCGGCCATCGACACATGGTCTTCCTGGTTGGCGCTGGTCGGTGTCGAATCGATCGAGCAGGCCGCGGCACGTTGCTTGTTCTCGGCATAGAGCGCGGCCGCCGTCACTTCGGCAATCATGAAGCCGGAATTGATGCCGGGCTCCGGTGTGAGGAATGGCGGCAGACCAAAGTTCAACGCGGGATCGACCAGTGTCGCAATGCGCCGCTCGCTGATGGCGCCGATCTCGGACAAGGCCAGCGCGATCTGGTCGGCGGCAAAGGCAACCGGCTCGGCGTGAAAATTTCCACCCGAGACGATCTCTCCGGTCTCTACCAGCACCAGCGGATTGTCGGTGACCGCGTTGGCCTCGATCGTCAATGTGCGGGCGGCTTGCGTCAGCAGGTCAAGTACGGCGCCGGCCACCTGCGGCTGGCAACGCAGGCAATACGGATCCTGCACCCGCTCGTCGCCCTCCAGATGCGAGTTCCTGATGTCACTGCCCTCCAGCAACGCTGTCAGCGCCGCCCCGGCGGCGATCTGCCCGGCATGCCCTCGCAACTGCTGGATCTCGGCGCGAAACGGCGCTGTCGAAGCCATCGCCGCATCGACCGACAAGGCGCCGGTCACCAGCGTCGCGCAGAGCAGGCCGTGCGCGCGCAACAGACCCGAAATCGCATAGGCCGTCGAAAACTGCGTGCCGTTGATCAAGGCGAGCCCTTCCTTCGGCCCGAGCGTCACCGGCGCGAGGCCGGCGGAAGCCAGCGCATCAAGGCCCGGCATGACCTTGCCATCAATCAGCGCCTGCCCCTCACCGATCATGACGGCTGTCATATGCGCCAGCGGCGCCAGATCGCCCGACGCGCCCACCGATCCCTGCTGCGGCACCAGCGGATAAATACCGCGCGCCAGCATGGCCTGCAGTTGCTCGATGATGTCGCGGCGAACACCTGACGCGCCCCGCCCCAGGGAGACGATCTTCAGCGCCATCATGAGGCGCACGATCGGCTCCGGCGTCGGCGGCCCTACGCCACAACAATGCGACACGATCAGGTTTCGTTGCAGCAGCGTCGTCTGGTCCGGTGGAATTCGCTTCGACGCCAGTTTTCCGAACCCCGTATTGATGCCGTAAGCCGGAACATCAGCGCCCGCGGCCTTCGCAACGATGGCCGCAGCCGCCTCGACGCGCGGCAGAAAGGATGGATCGAGCGCGACGGCCTCGCCCGCAAGCACCTGCGCCAGTTCATCGAGGCCAACCATTCCCGGCGAAACAACAATGGATGCGACGCGGTCGCTCATCGTCCCCTCCACACCCTCGAATGCAACGGGTTGAAGCCCATCCGGTAGACGAGTTCGGCGGGCCGCTCGATATCCCAGATCGCCAGATCGCACCATTTGCCTGTTACGAGCGTGCCGGTCTCGCCGAGAATGCCGAGTGCGCGCGCCCCTTCCCGCGTCACACCGGCCAGGCATTCGGCAACATTCATCCGGAACAGCGTCGCGCCCATATTCATGGCCAGTAGAAGCGACGTCAGCGGCGAACTGCCGGGATTGCAATCGGTCGCGAGCGCCATGTTGACGCCGTGGGCACGGAACAGTTCGACGGGCGGTTTTGTGATTTCGCGAATGAAATAGAACGCGCCCGGCAACAGCACGGCCACCGTGCCAGCCCGCGCCATGGCCGAGGCGCCGGCTTCATCCGTGTGTTCCAGGTGATCAGCGGATAGAGCAGAGAATTCCGCAGCAAGGGCCGCTCCGCCGAGGTTCGACAATTGATCCGCATGCAGTTTGACCGGCAATCCCAGTGCCTTGGCCGCGCGAAACACCTGCGCCGTTTGATCGTCTGAAAAGGCGATGCCTTCCATGAAGGCGTCGACAGCGTCCGCAAGCCCGGCCTGCGCCACGGCCGGCAGCATCTCGCGGCAAACAAGCTCGATGTAGCGATCCTTGTCGCCATCGGCCTCCGGCGGCAACGCATGCGCGCCAAGAAAGCTGGTTCGGACGCTGACCCGGCGGTCGCGGCCCAACGCACGCGCGGCGGACAGCTGTCGCATCTCGGTCTCGGTGTTGAGCCCATAGCCGGACTTGATCTCCACTGTCGTCACGCCCTCGCCGATCAGCGAATCTAACCGCGGCAGCGCGCCGGCAACGAGGTCGGCTTCGCTGGAGGCCCGCGTCGCGGCAACCGTTGAGACGATGCCGCCGCCCGCCCGCGCGATCTCCTCATAGCTGGCGCCCTGCAGCCGCAGCTCGAACTCGTGCGCGCGGTTTCCGCCGAACACCAGATGGGTATGACAATCGATCAGTCCCGGCGTGATCCACCGCCCCTCGCAATCGATCCGCTCACTCGTGTCGGCGTCAGACGGAAAATCGGAACGGCTGCCGGCGAAGACGATGCGGCCATCCCGCGCGGCGATCACGCCGTGCTCGATCACGCCGAGGTCGGGCAGATCCTCCCTGATGGTGGCGAGTCGGGCATTATGCCAAATTCGATCAAAACGCTCGGCCATGCAGCATTCCCTCAAAGGCAGAAGCTTGACGGGACGATATGTCTATACATATTATCGTGCCGGTGTTCTGTCCAGCCGGTTTGGAAAACATGTCCACTCTGCATTTCGCGTCAGCGCTGCTCCCGTCCGGGTGGGCCGATGACGTGCAGGTGGTTGTGGCCGATGGGATCATCACCAGGATTACCGTCGGCGCGGCGCCGGAGGCCGACGACGAACGCCACCAGCTGGCCATCCCGGGAATAGCGAGCCTGCACAGTCACGCGTTCCAGCGTGGCATGGCGGGGCTTGCCGAAACACGCGGTAATACCGCCGATACCTTCTGGACATGGCGCGAGACGATGTATCGCTTCGCGCTTGATATGACGCCCGAAGACACCGAAGCCGTCGCAACGTTGCTCTATGTCGAGATGCTCGAGCAAGGTTTCACGCGCGTCGGGGAATTCCACTATCTCCATCACGACCACGACGGCACGCCCTATGCCAATCCGGCCGAGATGGCGACGCGAATTGCGCAAGCCGCCGAGGCCACCGGCATCGGGCTAACGCTGCTGCCGAGTTTCTACGCGCACGGCTCCTTTGGTGGCGCCGCGCCCCATGCCGGCCAGCGCCGCTTCATCTGTTCAGTCGACCAGTTCGCCAAACTGATTGCCGCCACAAGGCTGGCCGTCCGTGCGTTGCCCGGCGCCAATGTCGGCATCGCCCCGCACAGCCTGCGCGCCGTGACGCCGGACGAACTGGCGGCCATCGTGCCGTTGGCCGAAGGCGGGCCGATCCATATCCATGCCGCCGAACAGACCAGGGAAGTCGAGGAGTGCCTCGCATGGTCGGGCCGGCGGCCGGTCGAGTGGCTGCTCGAACAAGCGCCCGTCGATCGGCGCTGGTGCCTGATCCATGCGACGCACACCACCGCAACCGAGATCGCCGCGCTTGCCAAAAGCCGCGCCGTCGCGGGCCTCTGCCCGGTTACCGAAGCAAGCCTTGGCGACGGTACTTTTCCGGCGCGCGAATTCCTCGACGCCGGCGGCCGGTTCGGCGTGGGCACTGATTCCAATGTCCTCATCGGCGTCGCCGATGAACTGCGCCAGCTCGAATATGGCCAGCGGCTCAAACACCGCGAGCGCAATGTGTTGTCCGGCGGTCCCGGTATTTCGACCGGACGGGCGTTGTTCGACGCCGCGCTGGCCGGCGGCACCCAGGCGCTCGCACAGCCGACCACAGGAATCCAGGCAGGCGCACGCGCCGATATCGTCACGCTCGACACCGCGCATCCGTCGCTCGCCGGGCGCCATCGGGATGCGGTCATCGACGGTTGGATTTTTGCGGCCAATGCGGGGGCTATCGACTGCGTCTGGGCAGGCGGCAGCAAGGTCGTTGAAGGCGGGCGGCACCGGCTCCGCCAGAAGGCGCGCGAGACATTCAACGTTGCCGTGCGAAGGCTCGTCGCATGAGCCTCTCGATCGACCGCGACAAACACCAGACAGCCGACAAGCCGACGCTGTACAAGCAGATACGCCTCGACATCGAACGTCGCATCCTGACCGGTGAATGGCCGCCGGGTCACCGCATCCCGTTCGAACACGAACTCATGGCGCGCTATGGCTGCGCGCGAATGACCGTGAGCAAGGCGCTGTCGGAACTGGCGCAAGCCGATCTCATCGAGCGGCGGCGGCGGGCCGGCACCTTTGTGCGCCGTCCCAAATTTCTGTCAGCAGTCCTGACAATTCCCGACATCCGCGCGGAGATCACCGCGCTCGGCCGCAGCTATGGCTATCAGCTGATCCAGTGCTCGCGCCGCACTGCAAATGCCGCCGACCGCGCGCGTCTTGGTGTGCGGAAAACCGGGAAAGTGATCGCCATTGCCTGTCGCCACAGCGCCGATGGCGTGCCGTTCGCGATCGAGGACAGGCTGATCGATCTCGACGCGGTGCCCGAAGCCGCCACGGCCGATTTTGCGGTCGAACCGCCCGGCACGTGGTTGCTTCACCATGTCCCATGGACGGAAGCAGAGCATTCGATCAGCGCTATCGTGGCCGACGACAAGGCCGCAGCCGCACTGGACATTGCGATCGGTGCGCCCTGCCTCGTGATCGACCGCCACACCTGGCGCAGTGCACGGACACTGACGGCCGTGAGGCTCGTTTATCCGGGCGAGTCCCACAAACTGGTTGCCCGCTTCAAGGGCGGCTGAGAGGGATATCAATGCGCAGAAGGTCCGGCACAATTTATGCAACGCAAGTTACAAAGCAGGAATTACAAAAGCAGCAACGCTGCCGAACAGGTGAGCAAGACGCAATCCATGAACCAGAAAAGGGATACAGCCATGCTTAGTTTTAGAGTATTCGCCGCAACCGCGGCACTCCTGGTGTCCGCACCAGCCGTCGCACAGGACGTAAAGGTCGGCATCGGTATCTCCGGCTGGACCGGCTTTGCACCGCTCACGCTCGCAAACCAGGCGGGCATCTTCAAGAAGAACGGCCTCGACGTGACGATCAAGAAGATCCCGCAAAAAGATCGCCATCTGGCCATTGCGTCAGGTGACATTCAGTGCGCGGCGACCACGGTGGAAACCTGGATTTCCTGGAATGCCAATGGCGTCGCGACCAAGCAGATCTTCCAGCTCGACAAGAGCTACGGCGCCGACGGCATGGCAACACGAAACGACGTCGCCGCGATCAAGGATCTGAAGGGCAAGACGGTCGCCGCGTCCGCCCCCGGCACCGCCCCCTATTTCACCCTGGCCTGGATGCTCAAGAAGAACGGTCTCACGGTCAAGGACGTGACCGTGGTGAACCTGGAGCCCGCCGCGGCCGCGCAGGCCTTCGTGGCCGGCCAGAACGATGCGGCCATGACCTATGAGCCTTACCTCTCGACGGTGCGTGCCGCGCCGGACAAGGGCAAGATCATCGCCACCACGCTCGACTATCCGATGATCATGGACACGTTCGGCTGCACGCCGAAATTCCTGACCGAGAATCCAAAGGCCGCGCAAGCGCTGGCCGACAGTTATTTCGAGGCGGTGGCCCTGATCGAAAAGGATAAGGCCAAATCTTACGAGATCATGGGATCCGACGTGAAGCAGTCCGGCGAGCAGTTCGGCAATTCGGCAAAGTATCTGCGCTGGCAGGACAAGGCCGCGAACCAGAAATTCTTCGCGGGCGAGTTCCAGGCTTTCACCAAGGAAGCTGGAGAGCTGCTGCTCGAGATCGGCATCATCAAATCGATCCCGAAGACCGAAGACCTCTTCGACGCGAGCTTCATCAAGTAGACCAGGCGACGCCGCGACGGTCCCGCTTCACGAATTTGAAGCGGGACATTTCGCGCTCTGCGCTCCGCCTTGAGGATTAGCCTTTGATAAGACCCCTCGATCCCGTGACGTCGAAGCAGCGCGTGGCCTACGGCTTCGCGTTCTTCGTACTGTTCGTTGCCCTTTGGGCATGGGCCACGCTTGGCGGCTACGTGTCAAAAACGTTTCTCGCCAACCCGCTGACCATGCTGCAGGAAGGCTGGGAACTGCTGGTCAAGCATGGCTTCCTGTACGATATCGGCATGACGATATGGCGGGTGATCGGCGGCTTCGTGCTGGCGGCCATCATCGCGGTGCCGCTCGGCGTTCTGATGGGGGCTTACAAACCGATCGAGGCTTTTCTCGAACCGTTCGTCTCGTTCGCCCGTTACCTGCCCGCCTCGGCCTTCATCCCGCTGTTGATCCTCTGGGCCGGCATCGGCGAACTGCAAAAGCTGCTGGTGATTTTCATCGGCTCGATATTCCAGATCATCCTGATGATCGCCGTGAACGTCGGCAACACGAGGCGCGATCTCGTTGAAGCCGCCTACACTCTTGGCGCCGGCGACAGCGGTATCATCCGCCGCGTGCTGTTGCCCTCGTCTGCCCCCGAGATCGCGGAAATCCTTCGGCTCGTCCTGGGTTGGGCGTGGACCTATGTCATTGTCGCCGAACTGATCGGCTCATCCTCGGGCATCGGCCACATGATCACCGACAGCCAGGCGCTGCTCAACACCGGGCAGATCATTTTCGGCATCATCGTCATCGGGCTGATCGGCCTCGTGTCCGACTTCCTGTTCAAGGCGTTCAACGCCTGGCTGTTTCCATGGAGACTAGCGTGACCACGCTCAAGATCGATCAGGTCTCGCGCACGTTCCCTGCGCGCCAGGGCAATGCGCCGACGCGCGCACTGGAGCCGACCAATCTTGATGTCGGCAACAACGACTTCGTCACCATCCTTGGGCCATCGGGCTGCGGAAAATCCACGCTGCTGCGCATCATCGCCGGGCTCGACCGGCCGACCAGCGGTCGCGTCATTCTCGACGGGCAGGAGGTAACGCGCCCCGGCGCGGATCGCGGCATGGTGTTTCAGTCCTACACGTTATTCCCGTGGCTGACGGTGCGGGAAAACATCGCGTTCGGGCTGCGCGAGCGCGGCGTGTCTGAAGCGGAACGCGGCAAGATCGCCGATGGCTTCATCCAACGGGTTGGTTTGTCCGGCTTCGAAAATCACTGGCCAAAGCAGCTCTCCGGCGGCATGCAGCAACGCACGGCGATCGCGCGTGCGCTTGCCAACGATCCCAAGATTCTGCTGCTCGACGAGCCGTTCGGCGCACTCGATAACCAGACCCGCGTGCTGATGCAGGAAATGCTGCTCGGCATCTGGGAGCGCGACCAGAAAACCGTGTTGTTCGTCACCCACGACATCGAGGAAGCCATCTTCCTCGGCAGCCGCGTCATCGTCATGAGCGCCCGCCCCGGCCGCATCAAGGCCGAGATCGCGGTCGATCTGCCCCACCCGCGATCCTACAAGATCAAGACCGCGCCCGAATTCGTCCAGCTGAAGGAACGGCTGGTGGAGGAGATCCGTGCCGAGGCCTTGAAGGTGGCGGTTGATGCCTAGTATTCGCACCGTATCGCGTCATCCTGAGGTGCGCTCGGCGGCGCAATTGCGCCGCTGGCTTGCGCGCCTCGAAGAATGAGAAGCGCCCGCAGCCCATCCTTCGAGGCTCGCCCAGCGGTGCAAATGCACCGCAGGGCTCGCACCTCCAGCGACAACGGCGAAGCCGTTGCGCGGGGATGACGTGTACCGGACCGATCCAAAAGTTATTCCACCTCAACTGTCTTGATCCAGCCCAGCGCCGGCGCAACTTTTTCGGCGATCAGCTCGATCGATCGCAGAACGAATGGGTGCGGCGGGTCGACCGAATGCGCCTGAAACACAAGATCGGTCACCCGCTCCAAAATGCTGTCGGCGCGCAGCGAGGCGATGACATCATTAGGCGTCCCGACATGGGTATCGAATGCGGTGATCATGTCGCTCAACGCTCCCCCCGGCGGGGCATGGCCGCCGGCGATGAAGCTCGCGCGCGCACGCCGCAATCCGATGTCGGCCAGCCGCAGCGCCTCCTTGCGATCGTCGGCGGCGAAGATGCTGCGCGATGCCATGATCCGCGGCTCGCGCCCGGGCGGCAGTCCGGCGAGATAGGCGTCGATGATGGGGTTCTGAATTTCGGCGAGCGTCGCGTGCGGCGCTTCCCTTGATCGTGGCTGTGTTCGCGACAACAGCAAACCGTCGCCCGCTTTGCCGGCCCTCGTCCCGCCGCTGACGGAAAAGGTCGCCTGCCAGATCCGGTCGCACAGTTGCGGCCCCGGTGGATAGAGCCTATCGCCGCCGGCCAGCGGCCCGCCGGTCAAGGCGTTGCGGACGATGTCGAGATTGTCAGCAAAAATCTCCGCGCGTTGTCCACTGTCCAGCCCAAAGGCGGCAAAGGCTGACGGGTTTCCGCCGGTGCCGACACCAAGCTCAAAACGGCCGTTTGATAACAGGTCGAGGACCGCGGCGTCCTCCGCCACTCTTACGGGATTTTCCAGCGGCAGGGTAACGATGCCGGTACCGAGACGAATGCGGGATGTCTGTGCCGCGACGAAGCCGAGAAAAGCGAAGGGCGCCGGAAGCCCGCCCTCGCTTTCATGAAAATGGTGCTGCGCGATCCACGCGGAATCAAGACCTGCTGTTTCCGCGTGGACGATCTGCGCTGCCGCGAGGCGATATCGTTCCGCCGGACCCACGTCGTCGAGCAGCCGCGTGAAAAAACCCAATCGCTTCAAATTTGGCAGATGATTCATGAAGCCCTTCGAAGCGATCAGACCGGCAGCGCGTCGAGATGACACGCGGCCCACTGGTCGTCGGCAACCGCGCGAAGTTTCGGCTCCTCGGTCCGGCAGCGATCGAACACGTAGGGGCACCTGGTGTGGAATCGACAACCGCTCGGCGGATTGATCGGGCTCGGCACGTCGCCCTTCAGGATGATCGGGTTGCGGATCGCCCCGGGCTCCGGCACCGGCACCGCCGACAGCAACGCTCTGGTATAGGGATGCCTGGGCGCGGTGAAGATCTGCTGCCTGGGCGCCATCTCGACGATCTTGCCGAGATACATCACGGCGACACGGTGCGTCATGTGCTCGACGATCGCCAGATCGTGGCTGATGAAGAGCAACGCGAGGCCGAACTCGCGCTGCAGATCCTGCAGCAGGTTGACGATCTGCGCCTTGACCGAGACGTCGAGCGCCGAGACCGCTTCGTCGCAGACGATCAGTTCGGGCTCCGCCGCCAATGCCCGGGCGATACCGATGCGCTGGCGCTGGCCGCCCGAGAATTCGTGCGGCCGGCGGCCCAGCGCGTCACGCGGCAGGCGCACGGTGTCCATCAGCGCTGCAACCTTGGCGTCGAGTTCGGCGGAGGATTTGGCGAGACCAAAATTGCGGATCGGCTCAGCCAGGATGTCGCGCACGCGCATGCGCGGATTGAGGCTGGAGAACGGATCCTGGAACACCACCTGCACACGGCGGCGCATGCTGCGCAGGGCTGCGGGTGAAGCATCGTCGATGCGCTGGCCGTCGAGCACCACCTGGCCTGCCGTGATGTCGAACAGGCGCAGAATCGCGCGACCGACCGTCGACTTGCCGCAACCGGACTCGCCGACCAGCGACAGCGTCTCGCCGCGCGCGACCTCAAAGGACACGCCGTCCACCGCATAGACCCACTTGGATTTGCGGCTGAACAAGCCACCGCGGACCGGAAAATGCTTCTTGAGATCGTTGACCTGCAGCAACGGGACTTGCAGAGGGACTTGGAGCAGTGGCGCGTTCATGCTGCAGCCGCCTCCTTGGCGGCATAGTGGCAGGCAGCGATATGGCGGGGGCCCTTCTCTTCAAGACCTGGCGCGACCTGCCGGCAGAGATCGGTCGCCAGCGCGCACCGCCCCGCGAACACACAGCCCTCGATCCGTCCTTTGAGGCTGGGCACCTGGCCCGGGATTTCGGCGAGACGCCGCGCGGCCCCTGTCAACGAAGAGCCGAGCTTCGGCACCGCGCCGAGCAGACCCTGCGTATAGGGATGACGCGGCGAGCGGAACAGCTCGGCCACCGGCGCCTCCTCGACCTTGCGGCCGGCATACATCACCATGACGCGCTCGGCGATTTCGGCGACCACGCCGAGATCATGGGTGACCAGAATGATCGCCGCACCGACCCGACGCTTGAGGTCCAGCATCAACTGCAGGATCTGCGCCTGGATCGTGACGTCGAGCGCCGTGGTCGGCTCGTCGGCAATCAGAAGTTTTGGGTTGCAGGCCAGCGCCATCGCGATCATCACGCGCTGGCGCATTCCGCCGGAAAGCTGATGCGGATATTCGCGCACGCGCCGCACCGACTCCGGGATGCCGACCAGATTCAGCATCTCGACGGCGCGGGCCTCGGCGGCCTGCTTGTCGAGCCCCTGATGCATGCGCAGCGTCTCGCCGATCTGGCGGCCGACGGTCAGCACCGGATTGAGGCTCGTCATCGGCTCCTGGAAGATCATCGAAATGTCGTTGCCACGGATGTCGCGCATTTCGCGCTCGGAGAGTTGCAGCAAATTCTTGCCCTGGAAGCGGATCGAGCCTGCGATCTTGCCCGGAGGTTCGGGGATCAAACGCATCAACGACATCGAGGTGACCGACTTGCCGCAACCGGATTCGCCGACGATGGCCAGCGTCTCGCCTTCATTGACATGGAAGGAAACACCGTCGACGGCGCGGTTGATGCCCTCGGGGGTCCGGAAATGGGTCTGCAGATTTTCGACTTCGAGCAATGCCATTACAGGCTCTCTACAGGCTCTTGGCCATTCGCGGATCGAGCGCGTCACGCAGCCCGTCGCCAAGCAGGTTGACGGCAAGCACGGTGACGGACAGGAACGCAGCGGGAAAGAATACGATGTAGGGTTTGACCTGCCACAGCGCCCTGCCCTCGGCCATGATGTTGCCCCAGGACGGAATGGTGGGTGGTGTGCCGGCGCCGATGAAGGAGAGAATGGATTCCACGATCATGGCGCTGGCGCAGATATAAGTCGCCTGGACCAACATCGGCGCCAGCGTGTTGGGCAGGATGTGGCGCAGGATGATCATCGGCGTTCGTGTGCCGGAAGCTATCGCGGCGTCCACATAGGGCTGCTCGCGCAGCGACAGCACGACGCTGCGCACCAGGCGCGAGACGCGGGGGATTTCCGCTACCGTGATCGCCAAAATCACGTTGCCGACGCTGGCGCGCGTCAGCGCCATCAGCGCAACCGCAAGCAGGATCGGCGGGATCGACATCAGCCCGTCCATGAACCGCATGATGATGCCGTCGGCCCATCGTACGAACCCGGAGACAAGGCCGATGGCGAGACCGGCCAGCGAGGCCAGCACCGCCACCGAAAGACCGACCGTAAGCGAGACCCGCGCCCCGTAGATCACGCGTGAATAGATGTCGCGGCCGAGCAAGTCAGTCCCGAACCAGTAGTCCGCGGAAGGCATGCGCGTACGCTTGGCGGGCGCGATCGCGGTCGGATCGACGGTCCCAAGCCAGGGCGCCAGCACTCCGACCAGGACGAGACAGAGCAGCAAAGCACTGCCGATCGCCACCGTCGGATGGTTGCGCAGGAAGCCGAGCACGCCGCGCCGAATTTTGACCGGCGCCAGCAGGTCCGGCAATTGCGGCGCGACCACAAGGCCCGGCGGTATCCGTACCGTGCTGGTTTCCAGGACGGTCAATAGCGGATCCTCGGGTCAACCAGGGTGTAGGTGACGTCGACCATCAGATTGACCAGCACATAGAGGAAACTGAACAGCAGCACGATGCCCTGGATGACAGGGTAGTCGCGGCGCAGGATCGCGTCGATCGTGAGCCGGCCGAGGCCCGGAATGGCGAACACGCTTTCGGTGACCACCGCGCCGCCGATCAAAAGCGCGATGCCGATACCGATCACCGTCACGATCGGAACCGCCGCGTTCTTCAGCGCGTGAACGAACAAGATGCTGCGCTGGTCAAGGCCTTTGGCGCGGGCGGTGCGGACATAGTCCTGCTGCAGCACCTCGAGCATCGACGCCCGGGTAATGCGCGCGATCAGCGCGATGTAGACGCTGCCAAGCGCGAGCGACGGCAGGATCAGGTTCTGGAACCATGGCCAGACGCCATTGGACAGCGGCGTATAGCCCTGCACCGGAAGCCATTCGAACTGCAGCGCGAACACGTAGGCGAGGACATAGCCGACGACAAAGACGGGAAGCGAGAAGGCGAACACGGCAAAGGCCATGATGGTGCGATCGATCCAGCTTCCCGCCTTCCATGCCGCCATCACGCCGAGCGGCACCGCGACAAGGATGGTCAGGACAAGCGTAATCGCCATCAGCGAGAGTGTCGGCTCGATGCGCTGCGCGATCATCTTGGAGACCGGCAAATTGGTGAAGATCGAGGTGCCGAGATTCCCGTGCAAGATGTCCCATAGCCAGCTGCCGAACTGGACAAGGAACGGCCGGTCGAGGCCGAGGCTTTGGCGTATCCGCTCAACGTCGGCGGGGCTCGCCTGGTCGCCTGCAATCACCGCGGCGGGATCGCCCGGCGCGATATAAAGCAGGCTGAAGACGAACAGCGCGACGATCCCCATCACGGGCAAGGTCGAGAGAATGCGCCGCAGGATATACGAGAGCATGTCGGATTACCGCGCCGTCATGCGGTCTTCGACACGCCCCAGAAGAACGGCAGCGGCCCCTTAGCGATACCGGAGACGTTCTTGCGCCAGGCCGTATAGGTCAGGAAGAAGCCGGTCGGCGCATACACGACGTCCTCGAGCGCTGCGCGATTGAGACGACCGACCGCAGCCTTCTCGTCGTCGAGACTCTTGGCATCGAACCAGTTCGTGACTTCCTTTTCCACGTTCGGGCTCGTCGGCCAGCCGAACCAGGCCTTTTCGCCATTGGCGCGGATGGCAGTGTAGGCGGAGGGATTGATGCAGTCCGCTCCGGCGTGCCAGGAGTGAAACATCTGCCAACCGCCCTGGCCCGGAGGGGTCTTCTGGGCGCGGCGGGAGCCGACCGTACCCCAATCGGTGGCGACGAAGTCGACATTCATGCCGAGGCGCTTCAACAGATCTGCCGTGACATCGCCTTGTGCCTTGGTGACCGGTTGATCCTGCGCCACGACGCATGTCACTGGCTGGCCGGCATAGCCGCTCTCGGCCAGAAGCTTCTTGGCCGCATCGAAATCGCGCTTGCCCTTCAGGATCTCTCCGCCCTCCTCGGTGTAAAGCGGCGTATCCGGCGTGAAGAAGCCCGGCAACGTCTTCCATAGCGCGGTGTCGTCGCCGACCACCGCACGCATGTAGTCTTCCTGGCTGAGTGCCATCAGCACGGCCCGCCGCGCCTTCACATTGTTGAATGGCGGATGCAAATGGTTCATCCGGAACGAACCGATATTGCCAAGGGGATCAGCGATGTCGACGCCGATGTTGCGGTTCCTCTTGAGCGTCGGCACCAGATCGGAGATCGGATTCTCCCACCAATCGACCTCGCCATTCTGCAGCGCGGCCGCCGCGGTGGCGGGATCCGGAATCACCACCCATTCGACGCGGTCGACCAGCATCTGCTTGCCGCCGGCAAGCCAGGACGCCTTCTCCTGCCGCGGCACGTAGCCGTCGAACTTCTCGAACACTGCCTTGGCGCCGGGCACCCACTCGCCCTTGACGAATTTCATTGGCCCGGAGCCGACATAGTCGCCGATCTGCTTGAACGGATCGGTCTGCGCCAAGCGCTCCGGCATGATGAAAGAGCAAGGCGAGTTGTTCTTGCCCAGCGCCAGCAGCATCTTGGGATAGGGCTGCTTCAGCGACCATTTGAAGGTCCTGTCGTCGACGGCCGTTAACTCGTTCTGGATTGCCTTGAGCATCAGCCCCATGGGATCGCGCGCCGACCAGCGCGTCAGGCTCGCTACGACATCCTTGCTCAGCACCGGCTCGCCGTCGTGGAACTTCAGCCCCGGCCGAAGCTTGAAGGTCCAGACCAACCCATCATCGGACACCTGCTCGGACTCGACCATCTGACGTTGCGGCTGCAGTTTGGCGTCGACGCCGTAGAGCGTGTCCCACACCATCGCAGCGGCATTGCGCACCACATACTGGGTCCCCCAGATCGGATCGAAATTGGCAAGGTTGGCCTGCGGCACGAAGCGCAAGGTACGCGCCGCAGCGCCCTGGGATAGAGCCGGCATCGAAAGGCCGCCCGTCGCCGCCAGGCTGCCCACCCCGGCCAATCCCTTCAACACAGTCCTGCGATCCATCATGCTCTCCCAGTCTGGCGTTGTTGTGGTTCCGCCCGTTTCAATGGCCGAGGGTTCGGCGCAAAGGAGGTGAAGAAGTGAGGTGAAAGGGGCCGGTCAAACCGATTGTGATCTGTCCCTGTTTTCTTGCAAGTGATGTGCCAGTGCGTCCTGCTCATTCCGTCGCCGGGCCCTCGCCCAGCATGAAGCAGAATGCCTTTTCAAGCGATCATATTTTTGAGCGATTATGTCCATTTATGGCTAGCTCTGGCCCGCGAGCTCCCTGAACTTCTCCGACGGTTTCGGGTGCCACCAGCGACCGCCAATGACGACACCTTCCGACACGATCTTGCGGTCGCCGATCAGATGCTCGCCGATGACGTCGACATAGTCAAACTGGCCTTGCGCGATCGAGATCAAGGTGGCGTCTCCGGCGCTGCCCGGCTTGAGGCTGCCAAGTTCGGGACGCCGCAGCGCCATCGCGGCATTGACGGTTGAAGCGGCAACCACGTCCGGGAGCGGCATTCCCATGCACAGGAACTTGGACATGGTCGTTACCTGATCGAAAGCTGGGCCGTCGATGCACAGCAGATGGACATCCGAAGAGATGGTGTCGGGATAGAAACCGTTGGCGAGCATCGCCCGTGCAGTCTTGAAGGCGAAGGAGCCCTTGCCGTGGCCGATGTCGAACAACACGCCGCGTTCGCGCGCCTCCAGCACCGCCCTTTTGACCGTGCCCTGGGCCGTGGCCGGCGTATTGGGAAACGGCCGGAATGCATGGGTGAGAACGTCGCCCGGACGCAGCCGCGCGAGCACCTCCTCGTAGCTCGGCGGCGGATGGTCGATATGCGCCATCAGCGGCATGCCGACCTGTTCGGCGACCTCAAGCGCGATGTCGAGCGGCACGATCCCCGAGGTACCGGAGGCGTGGAGACCGACCCGCACCTTGATTCCGACAATGAGATCACGGTTTTGATCCGCCACCGTGGCGGCGTCGATCGGATTCATCAGCCGGAGCTCTTCGCTCTCGCCGACCATAACCCGATGCGAGAAGCCAAAAATGCCGGCGTGCGAAACGTGCAGATAAGCGAGAATGCGGACCTGGCTCGGCTCGATCACATGCTTGCGGAAACCTGCGAAATTCCCCGGGCCGGCGCTGCCGGTATCGACCGCCGTGGTGACGCCCGACGTACGGCAGAATTCTTCGGCGTCGATGCCGAGCGAAGTGCCGCCCCAATAAACATGGGTGTGCAGATCGATCAGACCCGGCGTGACGATGTAACCCGACACGTCGCGCACATCGGTGCCGGGATCGGCCCTGAGCTCGCTTCCTACCATCGCCACCTTGCCGCCGGCGAAGGCGACATCCGTCACCGCGTCGAGTTTTTGCGATGGGTCAATCACCCGGCCGCCGCGCAGGATCAAATCGAAAGGCATGTGATCTCCTCAAAACACTGTGAAAGCTTTATCAGCCCTCAACCCCAAAGACTCCGTCGATCAGATTGAGGCCGAGCAGAAACTCTGAACTGAGATGGGTGCGCGTCAGCGGTTCGACGACAATGCCGCGCGCCAGCAACGCGGCCTCGCTGCGTCGCGCTTCGACCGCCTGCCCGATCGTGACAGCCGCGAATCTGAACACCGCTCCCGGTCGCGCCTGCGCCAGCCGGCCAAGATCGGGACCGATGATGGTGGCAATCTTCGGATAACCGCCAGTGGACTGGCGATCGGCCATCAGAACGATCGGACGGCCGTCTCCCGGCACCTGGATCGCTCCCATGGCGATCCCGTCGGACACGATGTTGTAGCCACGCGCGTGCGTCAGTTGGGGTCCGTCCAGGTAATACGCCATCCGATCGACCTTGGCGGAGACGGTCCAGGGCCCGGCGAGAAAGGCGGATATCTGGTCGTCGGCGAAAAAGTCGTGTTGGGGGCCGAGGACCACGCGAATGGTGTCGAGGGGACGGTCGAGCCACGGCGCTACGATGGCGCTGATCGATGGCTGCGACGAACCGGACCGCTCGATGCCGAGACGATCGCCCACCGCAAGCGCGCGACCGTTCAGGCCGCCGAAGCCGGTGCGCGTGTGGGTGGCGTGAGAGCCCAGCACCTTTGGCACGGCAAAGCGGCCCGCCACCGCCAGATAGCACCAGGAGCCGCGACCGCCGGCGCGAACTTTTAACACCGCGCCTTCTTCCAGGTTGAGAACCACCGCCGGCGGCAATGGCCTGCCGTCGAGGTTGAGCGAGAATTCGCCGCCGGCGACGGCGACACGGAGCGCTCCGGATTCGGCGGTCACTTCTAACCCACCGACGGATACTTCGATCGCCGTTGCGCCCGCAGAATTGCCGACCGCAAGGTTCGCCGTGGCATGCGCCAGCGGATCCATCGGCCCTGCAGCGGTGACACCAAAGCGCAGGTAGCCGTGCCGGCCGGCGTCCTGCAGCGTCGCACCCGGCCCGCCCGACAGGATGCGAAGGATCGCCTCCGAAGCGTCAGCCCTCATGTGGCACGCTTGCGGGCAACGATTTCGCCGCCCCCGGCGCGTTGCGCCAGATCGCGAAATGTCGAAAGATCGATCGGTTCGAACCGCACGAGATCGCCGGCCCGGATCAGAAAGGCATCTTGGCGTTCCGCGGCATAGAGACGCTCCGGCGTTTGGCCGATGACATACCATCCGGTCGGCATCACGAACGGCACAACGGTGCCAAGACCACCTCCGATCGACACCGCACCGGCCGGATGCGGCGGTCTTGGTGTCGCGCGGCGCGAGATCTTTAGCTGCTCGGGTACGCCGCCGAGATAGATTTGGCCAGGCGTGAAACCACACATATAGACGCGATACGTCGCCTTCGTATGCAAGGCGACAGCGTCATCCCGCGTGAAGCCGAGAATCTGGGCAGCCTCGTCGAGATCCTCGGCCAGCGCGGGATCGTAGCAACAAGGCAACGTCCAAATGGTGCCCTCGCCCCGCCATTCGGCAAGACCCGTCATGAGACGGCGCACAATGGCAACCAGCGTTTCCCTGTCGATCCCAAGCGGATCATAGTGAAGCATCAGCGAGCGATAGGTCGGCACGAATTCACGCGTTCCTGCCGGAGGATCGGCACGCAAGGCCGCGTCGAGGGCGAGCACCCTGTCGTTAATCACGGGATCAACGGTGTCACCGAATTCGACGACGAGGGCGGCTTCCCCCGCGTCGAGAAAGCGCGGATCGATCGGCAGTGTCATGCGGCCATCGGCTTGAACGGCTTCAGCGTAACACCGGCCTTTTCCAATCGCTCGCGCACGAGGCTGGCGGTCGCAACCGCATGATCGGAATCGCCATGAACGCAGATCGAACGGATCGGCGTCGGCAAATGCTTGCCGCTTGCGGTGATCACCGCTCCGGCCTGCACCATCGCGAGCACGCGCGCGGCAGCTTCTTCCGCGCCTTCGATCATTGCGCCGGGCTGGCCGCGCGGGATCAATTGCCCGGTTTCGGTGTAACCGCGGTCGGCATAGATCTCCTGATGGATTTCAAGACCCGCGGCTTCACCGGCCGCGACCAACTCCGTGACGGCGATGGCCAGCAATGCCAGATTGGGGTCGACCGCCCGAACCGCCCGCGCTACCGCGTCCGCGACGTCTCGTTCCTCGCAGGCGATGTTGCCGAGCGCGCCGTGGGTCTTCACATAGGTGATGCGATGACCGGCGTAAGCCGCAAGCGCCATGGCCGCCCCGATCTGGTAGGCGATGAGCCGCTCGATCTCGCCGTTCGAGAACGGCAGACGGCGGCGACCAAAACCCCACAGATCCGGAAACCCGGGATGGGCGCCGACCACGACGCCGCGCTGACGCGCAATGGCAAACGTCCGCGCCATCACTTCGGGATCGCCGGCATGAAGCCCGCAGGCCACGTTGGCCGAGGTGACAATGGAGAGCATGGCCTCGTCATCACCACAGCGATAAGTCCCAAAACCTTCGCCGAGATCGGAATTGAGATCGACTGACGGCATGGTGGTCTCCTGGCGTTGTCCGCGAACGAAGAGCACCTTCGCTGCGAAACACGATATCGTAAAGTCGGGAGGCATCGACCGATGGCGATATCTGCCCTGCAATGCTGCCGGGGCATAAAAACAGGCATCGCGGCACCGCACCCAAAAGGTTAACAGGCCGGAAAGGCCTCCGTGGCGCGTTCTGACCGCCGTTGTATTCGGCCGAAACTTGATTATATTGCTATCTCAGCTGCAACCGCTGCTGATTTTAACGTTGGCGTGACTGGGCCCGTCTTAATCTAGGCGGGCCGTCGCCGTTTCAGGGTTCGTAGCGATGACTCGTTCCAATCGGGTTGACCATATTCGCATCACCTCGCACCCGGCACCGGGTGCCAAACTCAACTTCCCCATCACCTGGGGTGCTGCCAGCGCGCGTGAACGCGGACCAATCATCGGCACCGTGTCGCGCCCGCAGGACCGCAACGTCATCGGCACCCATGGCGGCTCCTATTCAGTCTATCGGGCACTGGCCGTTTCCTCCGGTGCGCTCGACCCGATCCGGCGTCCGGATCTTACCAACACCCACCCCGCCGAGATCATCGGGCCGTTTCCGCAATGGTCGGATCCGCAGAAAATCGTTTCGCTGGATCCGTGGGGGCATCTCGCCGCCGAAAATTTTGCAACCGAAATCGCCGAGGGCATCGATATCCGCCCCAGCATTGCCATCACGCGGGCGCGTCTCGATCTGCCCGAGTTGCAGGACGCGATCAAAGCCGGACGGCTCAAGCACGACGGCGAATTCGTGCACAAGAATGGCAGCGTCTCCGTGGTCAAGATCGCGATCGACCCGGTCTGGTATCTGCCGGGCCTGGCGGAACGCTTCGCGACCACCGAAAACAATCTGCGGCGGCAATTGTTCGAGCAGACCGCCGGCATGTTTCCCGAGCTGGTGACACGACCCGATCTGCAGGTTTTTCTGCCGCCGATCGGCGGCACCACGGCCTATCTGTTTGGTAACGTCAGCAAGCTGCCGGACCACCGCACCAGGATCACCTGCCGCGTGCATGACGAGTGCAACGGCTCTGACGTGTTCGGTTCGGATATCTGCACCTGTCGCCCGTACCTCATTCACGGCATCGAGGAATGCGCGCGCGCTGGCCAGACCGGCGGTCTCGGCATCATCATCTACAATCGCAAGGAAGGCCGCGCGCTCGGCGAGGTGACAAAATTTCTGGTCTATAACGCGCGCAAGCGTCAGGAAGGCGGCGATGCCGCGGCGCAGTATTTCGAGCGCACCGAATGCGTCGCCGGCGTGCAGGACGCCCGGTTCCAGCAATTGATGCCGGATGTGGTGCATTGGCTCGGCCTGAAGCGGATTGACCGCTTCGTATCCATGAGCGACATGAAGCACGATGCGCTGACCGGCCAGGGCATCGAAATCGTCGAGCGTGTGCCCATCCCCGACGACATGATCCCGGCCGACGCGCATGTGGAAATCGCGGCAAAGAAAGCCGCCGGCTACTACACGCCCGAGCCGCAGGAAAGTCCGGACAATCCGGTCGGCCGCCCGCTCGAAAAATATTGAGGACGGCAGTGTCCCCTGCAAACCCGGAGACGTCGGCTGCATTGTCATTGCTGAACGCCGGCGCGGTCCGTGAGCGGGCGCATCGCATGCTCGCAATCGGCCTTGACGACAAGCTGCCGAATTTCCGTGTTCACCTCGATCGCATGGACAGCGCCGTCGATTTGGTGCTGGAGACCACGCGCAAGGCCTATCCCTCCTTCGACGTTCCCTTTCATTCGCGCTGGCGGCACTTCGTCACCGATGGGGACAATCGCTGGGCCGATATCGCCGGCCGAACCAAATGGCCCGGTCGGGCGGCCCGCGCCCGGGCCGAATTCGATCTGGCGATCGTCAGCGTCTTCCTCGATGCCGGCGCCGGGCCGGCATGGCGCTACCACGATCCGAAAACCGGATCTGACATCGGCCGTTCGGAAGGATTGGGGCTCGCCAGTCTTGCGATGTTCGCGGGCGGCGCTTTCTCCGCCGATCCGCAGGAGCCGCTGCGCGCCGATGGCGAGATCCTTGCACATCTGGCCGTCGCCGATCTCGAGCGTGGCATGCAGGTCTCGGATACCAATCCGCTGGTCGGAATGGACGGTCGCGCGGAGCTATTGCGCCGGCTGGGCCGGCTGGTGACCTCGAAGCCGGATGTGTTCGGCAGCCAGGACACGCCGCGCCCCGGCGTCCTGTTCGATCGATTGGCGAAGCTCGCCTACGGCGGAAAGCTTCCCGCGCCAACCATTCTTGCGGAGTTGCTGCAACAGCTCGGCCCAATCTGGCCATCGCGGCTGACGCTGGGCGGAATCCCGCTCGGCGACTGCTGGAAGCATCCAGCATTGACGACAGCGGATGCGACAAACGGACTTGTGCCGCTGCACAAGCTCTCGCAATGGCTGGCTTACTCCCTGATCGAGCCGCTGCAAACGGCCGGCATCACCGTGACCGATATCGATGGCCTCACCGGCCTTGCGGAGTATCGCAATGGCGGACTGTTCGTCGATATCGGCGTGCTCGCGTTTCGCGATCCGGAATCCGCGCAAAGGGAACACGAGGTCGCGTCACCGCTGGTCGTGGAATGGCGTGCGCTGACGGTAGCGCTGCTTGACCGCGTCGCCGATCGCTTGCGGCATCGGCTCGGGCTCGATGCCACCTCGATGCCATTGGCAAAAATTCTCGAGGGTGGCACCTGGGCGGCAGGCCGATTGCTGGCGCGCGAACGCCGCGCCGACGCTTCGCCGCCGGTGAAAATTATCAGCGACGGCACTGTTTTCTAGATTTGGGATTAGCAACATGGACGGCGTCACGATCGTTAGTCACCCGCTGGTACAGCACAAGCTGACGCTATTGCGGAGAAAAGACATTTCGACCAAGTCGTTTCGCGAACTCCTCAAGGAGATCGGGATGCTGATTTGCTATGAGGTCACGCGTGACCTGCCGCTGGCCGACGTCGAAATCGAAACGCCACTCGCACACATGAAGTCGCCGCAGATCGCGGGCAAGAAGCTGGTGTTCGCGCCGGTACTGCGTGCCGGGGTCACCTTTGCGGAAGGCATGCTCGATCTGGTACCGACCGCGCGTATCGCGCATATCGGTCTTTACCGCGAACCGGAAACCTTCGTTGCCGTTGAATATTTCTTCAAGGCCCCGAGCGATCTGCATGAGCGGCTGGTGATCGTGATCTCACCGGTACTGGCAACGGCGAACTCCGCCGTCGCCGCGATCGACCGGCTGAAAGAGCGCGGCGCCAACGACATCAGACTGGTGTGCCTGATCGGCGCACCGGAAGGCGTCGAGCGCGTGCGCGGCATTCACCCGGACGTTCCGATCTGGCTCGCCGCGATCGACCAGGGGCTAGACGAAAACGCCTACATTGTGCCCGGTCTCGGCGATGCCGGTGACCGTGCCTATGGCACCAAATAGGCTGATAACCGGAAGCTACGCGGCATCGGCCAACAGGGTCCGGACGATCGGATGATTCCGGTCGGCCAGGCCGTCGATGACGTTGAAATGGTGGCGGCCGGGTTCTTCGACCGTGCAGGTCTGCGCGCCGAGCCCGGTCCAGATGTTGGCAAGCAGGGCGTTCTGGCGGACGAATTCCGGGCGCTCCGCGCTGCCGACCCAGCAGGTCACCCGGGCACCGGGCAAAGGCCGCAACAGCGCGGGGCTTTCGGTTTGCGCTTCGGCGGCGTCGATCCGCAGCTCGGCATTCATCGCGGTCTTCAGCATCGGGCGAAGGTCATGGACGCCCGAGATCGAGACGGTATTGCGGATGCGCGCGCGGGCGACCTCCGACAGCGGCGAAGTCGCCGAAATCATGCGCGTGACCAGATGACCACCGGCGGAGTGGCCCGTCAGGAAAATCGGGCCTTCCACCATCGCGGCCGCCTGCACGATCGCGGCGGCAATTTCGCGCGTAATATCGGCCACGCGAACCGCCGGACAAAGCGTGTAGGAAGGCATCGCCACGGCATAGCCGCTTTCGACGGCGCCGCGCGCGAGGTGTGACCAAAAGCTCTTGTCGAGGGCGCGCCAGAACCCGCCATGGACGAAAACGACGAGGCCCTTTGGTTCGCCCTCGGGACGGAACAGATCGAAGCGGTTTCGCGGCCGCTCGCCGTAGCTGATATCAAGCGTCGCGCGGCCACGCCCCCCTAGTTCATCGCGATAGGTTTGGGCGGGTTGCACCCAGGCCGCCGGCCAGCGTTCGCCACCGGGGATGTTGGGGCCATTGGCGTAGGCGTCGTTCCAGTCGGAAATCTGGTGAAAGATCATGCGGGTCGGTTTCCGTTTGGTCTTGAGTAGCCGGAAGAGGCGCCTACGATCAGGATTCAGTTCGACGACATCTACTCACATCGGCCGCCCGCAGGACAAGTCCAAAAGTACTTTAGACATATAACTTATGGGCTTGAAACAATTCGCCGCCATGCGAGTATCCGCCGCCTGCGAACGAGGCCAATGATGACCGATTTCACGCGAACGCGATCCCTGTTCCATATGCCTGATGGCGTCATCTATCTCGACGGCAACTCGCTCGGTCCCCTGCCCGTCGCGGCGACCGATCGCGTCCGCGGCATGATGACCGAAGAATGGGGAAAACAGCTCATCAGGGGCTGGAACAGCGCCGGCTGGATGGCTCAGCCGCGCCGCATCGGCGACCGTGTCGGCCGGCTGATCGGCGCGCCCGAGGGCACTGTGGTGATCGGCGACACCCTGTCGATCAAGGTCTATCAGGCGCTTGCCGCCGCGCTCGAACTCAATTCCAGCAGGCGGGTGATCCTGTCCGACAACGGCAACTTTCCAACCGATCTCTACATGGCAGAGGGTCTGCTCAGATCGCTCGACCGGGGATACCAGCTCAAGATCGTCTCCCCCGAGGAAGTCGAAGACGCCATCGACGGGGCGATTGCGGTGCTGATGCTGACCGAGGTCGACTATCGCACCGGCCGCCTGCACGACATGAAGGCACTGACGCAGAAAGCGCACGCCGCCGGCGCATTGACGGTCTGGGACCTCGCCCATTCCGCGGGCGCCATTCCGGTCGACGTGTCAGGCGCCAAAGCCGATTTTGCGGTCGGCTGCACTTACAAATATCTCAATGGCGGTCCCGGCGCGCCGGCCTTCATCTATGTCGCACCTGACCATGCCGACACGGCGCGGCCGGCGCTTTCCGGATGGCTGGGGCATCAGGCGCCGTTTGCCTTCGATCTTGATTACCGGGCCGGCGCCGGCATCGAACGGATGCGGGTTGGAACGCCTCCCGTCATTGCGATGGCCGCGCTCGACGCCGCGCTCGATGTCTGGGAGGGCGTCAGCATGAGCGAGGTCCACAAGGCGTCGATCGCGCTGGCCGATCTGTTCATCCGCGAAGTCGAAGCCCGTTGTCCAGAGTTGACGCTAGCCTCGCCACGGGACGGCAACAAACGCGGCAGCCAGGTGTCGTTTCGCCACGCCAACGGCTACGCGATCATGCAGGCGCTGATCGCGCGCGGCGTGATCGGCGATTTTCGGGCTCCCGATGTGATACGCTTCGGCTTTACGTCGCTCTACATCGGCGAGGCCGAGGTTCGCGCGGCGGTCGATGCGATCGAGGATGTCGTGAACAATCGCCGCTGGGATGCCGCGGAGTATCGCAAAATGGCTGTCGTGACATGACTGAGAAACCCATGACCGAAAAGCCTTTGGACCCCTCCGGCGAGGGCGCCCAGATGTCGTTCGACGGGCGGATGTCCTACAGCGACTATCTGCATCTGGAACGCGTGTTGGACGCGCAGGAACCGCTTTCGGATGCGCATGACGAACTTCTGTTCATCATCCAGCATCAGACCTCCGAACTCTGGATGAAGCTGGCGATCCACGAGATCCGCTCCGCCATCAAGGCGATCCACAACGACGAGCTTCAGCACGCCTTCAAGGTGCTGTCGCGCATCGCCCGAATCTTCGAACAACTCACCGGTGCCTGGGACGTTTTGCGGACGATGACGCCGAGCGAGTATACCGAATTTCGCGGTCAGCTCGGTCAATCGTCGGGCTTCCAGTCGTACCAGTACCGCGCGATCGAATTCCTCGCCGGCAACCGCAATGTTGCGATGCTCGGTCCTCATGCCCACCGCGGCGACATCGTCGCGAAGCTGGAAGAAATTCTCGGCGAACCCAGTCTCTATGACGAAGCGTTGCTTCTGCTGGCGCGCAACGGCTTCGACATCGGCGAAGATGCGCAACGAACGGATTGGCGCACGACGCGGACCGCGAATGACAAGGTGCTGGCTGCCTGGAAGACCGTCTACGCATCTCCCGACAAACACTGGATGCTGTACGAGCTGGCCGAAAAGCTGGTCGATTTCGAAGACTACTTCCGCCGCTGGCGCTTCAACCACGTCACGACAGTCGAGCGCGTTATCGGCCTGAAGCGCGGAACCGGCGGCACGTCGGGCGTATCCTATTTGCGCAAGATGCTCGAGGTCGAACTTTTCCCGGAACTTTGGAAAGTGAGAACGGAGCTCTAGGGACGCCATCGCGGCCAGGCCCGCAGGCCTCCCGTCATCCTGAGGTGCGCGCTCTTGCGCGCCTCGAAGGATGAACGCGGCCCGTGGCCCATCCTTGGAGGCTCGCCCAGCGGTGCAAGTGCACCGCAAGGCTCGCACCTCAGGATGACGATCGCACTAATCCAAATCTCATCCAGTTCCTACCCCAGCTTCGGATGCGTCATGAATTCCTCGATGATCTCGGCGGGCGGCTTGACGAATTCTCCGGCACGGCTGACGCCGAGGCCGGTGAGACGGCGAAGTTTGACCGCCATTTCCGCCATCTTCACCACGATCGGGATGCCGTTGATAACGGGCGCGCCGTCGATCGCGTGATTGCGGAGCGCGGCAAACAGCAGCATCGGGATGCCACCGCCCGGGATCAGCACTTCGACGCCCTTGGCCACCAGTGGCCGCGCCTGTTCGGCGAACAGCTCTTCGACCTCACGCGCCAGCGCTTCCGATTCATAGGCCTTCAGGATCTGTCCGGGCTCGAACGTCATGGCGTGGGTGCCCGCAACCCGGCGTTCCAGTCCGTATTTGGTGATCTGGTGGTGAAACCAGGGAATGTAGCGCGGATTGATCGTGATGATGCCGCTGCGCTGCCCGAGCTGGCAGCCATGGAGCATTGACGATTCGCCGAGTGCGAGAACCGGAATATCGACCACGGAGCGCGCTTCGTAGAGACCGGCGTCCTGGAAGTGGCCGATCACGAAGGCATCGTATCCCTCGCGTTCAGCCCGCACGGCATTGCAGATCACTTCCCGCGCGCAACGAAATTCGACGATCGCGTGGGCATAGGAATCGTGCGGCGTAATGCCCTTGATGTCGATCGTCGTACCCGGCTCGACGATGTCATCGAGATGTTTGCGCAAACGATCCCAGTAGGTCTTGCCGTTCTCGTAGTCGACGTAGCTCTGATACCAGATGCGGATCGGCTTCATGGCAGGCGTCTCCTTCCGCGCGCGTCCCTAAGGACGACGCGGCGTTTGATGAATGCGGCGCGATCGTCGGGGCCGTGGCTCAGGCCAGCAGCTTCCACGCCCCCTTCTCGAGCGTGACGATGACCCGTGCGCGTTCGTCGACACCGGAATTGTCGTTCTGGGTATAGTTGTAGACGCCATGCGAGCCCACCACGTCCTTGGTGCGGTAGAGCTCATCGCGCAGCGCCGCGCGGAAGGCGGGCGTGCCGGGCGGTGTCGTTGCTAGCGCGCGCTTGGCCGCGGCGGCGAAGACCAGCCAGCCGTCGAAGGAATAGGCCGAGAAGGCATCGGTCGAGGCGACGTTGTTGGCTTTGAGGTGTGCGGCGCGGAATTCCAGGCCGACCTTCTTCACCGGATTGCTGTCGGGCAATTGTTCGGCGACGATCACCGGCCCGGTTGGCGCCAGAACGCCTTCGACCGCTGCGCCGCCGACCCGGATGAAGTCAGGGTTGATCAGGGCATGCGTGCCATAGATCGGGCCGCGAAAACCGCGCTCGCGCAGCGCCAAAAACGGCAGCGCCCCCGGCGTTCCCGAACCGCCGGTCATGACGGCATCGGGTTGGGCGGCGATGATCTTGAGCGTTTGCGCGGTCACCGTGGTATCGGGACGCGCATAGCGCTCGTCTGTCAGGATCTTGATGCCAATGGGCGCGGCCGTCTTGGACAGCGCGTTGTAGACAAGATCGCCCCAGGCGTCGCTGAAGCCGATATAGCCGAGGCTCTTGATGCCGGCTTTTTGCATTTGCGCAACCACGGCCGCGACCATCAACGGCGGCGGTTGCGGAATCGAAATCGCCCAGAAGCCGCCGTCGCCCTTGCCCGCTGTCGGCGGAAGCGGCGAGATGGAAACGAACGGCACCTTCTGCTCGCCGGCGACCGCCGCCATCGCAACCGATCCGGGCAGGCCTGATGTCCCGATCAACAGATCGACCTTTTCTTCTTCGACAAGCTTGCGGGCGTTTCGGGTTGACGCCGACGGATCTCCGCCATCGTCCATCTGGACCAGCCGGATCTTATGACCTTCGATCGTGTCGAGGTAAGCCATGGCGGCGGCAATGCCCCTTGAATAGGGAATGCCGATGGAGGCGCCCGGTCCGGTCTGCCCCGTCACGAAACCAACGGAGATGGGAGCGGATTGCGCCCGAAGGATCGCGGGAGCCGCGACGAAACCGGAGAGTGCTGCACCGCCGATGAGAACGTTTCGGCGCGAAATCATCTGTCTGCTCATCGTCGCTACCTCCTGTTGGGCCGCCGGTCAGTCGACGGGGGCCGGGCTACTGAAGAAGTGAGAGACCGGAGCGATGGCAGGCCGCCGGCGGCATGGCCGCCGGTTCATCCCCGCGTCGTGGCTTGATTTATTGTTCACAGCCGCGCCATCCGCCATTCCGGACAAAAATTGTTTTAGACATAAAATATAAAAGCGTGCAGTATGGCCTCAGTCAAGAGGCAATTCACATGATCAACTTACCGATTAAAGTTGCAATTCATGCCTTATGGCCGAAGGCCGAGGGTGTCGCCGATCTGGCTCGAAAGGATCGTGCTGGCCTGATCGTAGAGTCCGGTCATCACGTGCAGGATCGAGGTCGCCTGCTGCAAAGCGTCCTGGGTACCGGACATGCTGCCGACCAGACGCACCAGGGTGTCGCGCCGGTGCTGCAGATAAGCGTCGACGATCGCACGACCGGACTCGGTCGGCACGTAAGTGGTGTTGCGGCGCGAGGCGCCATTGCTCGCTTTCTCGATAAAACCCAGCGAAAGCAGCTTTTTCAGTCCGTATTGCAGATTGGCAAGATCATCGCGATGCAGAAGCCGCGCCACATCGCTCAGGCCCTTCGGCGTGCCATTCAGATGAAGCACGTGCAGGATCGAGGCCTCGGTGCCGCCCAGCGCGTTCGTTGGCATGGCGCCCAGACAGTCGCGCCGCCAGCGCGCGAACGCCGAACCGAAGTGCCAGGCGGCATATTCGAACGCATTCACGGTCTGCTCGATCGGCGAAATCTCGGCGACCGGCTCGGTGACCACTGCCGCTATTTGCGCCGAAACTGCTTGTTTTTTGGCCACAGAATGCCTCCTCAAATATCAATTTCAAACGGCAATTTAATTTATTAACCTGACTAATCAAGGTGCTGGATCGCATGACGACTGAAATCGCCATCATTCTGCTGCTCGATGGGATCGCCAATGGCGCCATCTATCTGCTGGCTGGCCTCGGCCTCGTGCTGATCTTTTCGGTTACCCGCGTCGTGTTCGTGCCGTTCGGCGATATCACGGCGTTTTGCGTGCTTTCGATCGCCGCGTTCGAACTTGGCCGGGTGCCGGGCACGATCTGGGTGGTCGCGATCCTGGCCGTCATCGCAACCGTTGTCGATGCCGCCGGTCATTACCGATCCGGCGAACACGCGCGGATTCCACGTTCAATTTTCTTGTATGGCCTGCTGCCGCTTATTCCCTGCGTGCTGGCCTGGGTCGCCGCATCCTACGCCCTGCCCCAAGTGGTGCAGATCGTCCTTGCGCTGGTGCTCGTGCTGCCGATCGCGCCGCTGCTCGACCGCATTGCGTTCCGGCCCGCCGCCGATGCTTCCGTGCTGGTCCTGCTCATCATCGCGCTGGCCGTCCATTTCGCGATCAGCGGACTGGGCCTGATGGCCTTCGGCGCCGAGGGTTTCCGCATTCGGCCATTGGTCAATGGCATCTACAGCTTTGGCGGCGTCATCGTATCGGCGCAGGTCTTGCTGATGCTGGTCACCGCCGCCCTGCTCAGCCTGCTGTTCTTCCTGTTCTTCGAGCGCTCGATGTCGGGCCGGGCGCTGCGCGCGACCGCGGTCAACCGCATCGGCGCGCGGCTCGTCGGTATCCGGCCGGCACGTACCGGTACGATCGCCTATTTCATCGCCTCGCTGCTTGCCGGCGTCTCCGCCATCCTGATCGGCCCGACCACGACGATCTATTACGATTCCGGTTTCATGATCGGGCTGAAAGCCTTTATCGGCGCCATCATCGGCGGCTTCACCAGCTATCCGATCGCAGCGCTCGGCGCCGTGTTCGTCGGCATCATGGAAAGCTTCGCCTCGTTCTGGAGCAGCTCCTACAAGGAAGTGATCGTGTTCGGCCTCTTGATCCCGGTGCTGCTCTGGCAGTCCTGGAAGTCGGCCGGGCATGCCGATGAAGAAGGCGAGGAAATGGAAATGCCCGATGCGATCGCGCTGAGCGCGCCGCTTCGCATCGGCCTGATCAGCGCCACCGTCGTCGCCCTGCTGATCGCCCCTGCACTGCTCGGCAGCTTCGCCATTACGCTCCTCAACTATATCGGCATCTCCGCGCTGGTCGCGCTCGGGCTGGTGTTGCTGACCGGCATCGGCGGCATGACGTCTTTCGGGCAAGCCGCCTTTGTCGGCATCGCGGCCTATGCGACGGCCTGGGCGACCGTGACGCTCGATTTGTCGCCGTGGCTAGGATTGCTGCTGGCGCTGGCAATGACCGGGCTTGCGGCGCTGGCGATCGGCGCGCTGACGCTGCGGCTCGGCGGGCATTTTCTCTCGCTCAGCACGATCGCCTGGGGCATCTCGATCTATTTCCTGTTCGGCAATGTCCCGGGCCTCGGGCAGAACACCGGCATGGCCGGCATCCCACCGATCACCATCGCCTCGATCTCACTGATTTCCTCGCAAGCGATCTTCTATCTGATCTGGCTGATGGTCGGGCTCGCCATGCTCGCGAGTGCCAACCTGCTCAATTCCCGCGAGGGCCGTGCAATCCGAAGCCTTCGTGGCGGCGGCGTTCTGCTGGCAAGCATGGGCGTCAACATCTTTCGAATCCGCCTTGTCACCTTCGTGATCGCGGCGCTGCTCGCCGGGCTGGCCGGCTGGCTCTATGCGCACATGAACCGGTTCATCAGCCCGGCCCCGTTCGACGTCAAACCCGGCATCGAGTATCTGCTGATGGCGATGGCGGGCGGTGCCGGCCATATCGCGGGCGCGGTTGCCGGTTCCGCCTTGATCACGCTGCTCAAGAACTGGTTGCAGGATGTGCTGCCGCTGGTGACGAAGAACCCGGCGCAATTCGAGATCATCGCTTTCAGCATCCTCCTTGTCCTGCTGCTGCAGAATGCCCGCGGCGGCCTCATTGCGTTCATCGCCAAACGCCTGCCCAAGGGCACGCGCCCGCCGCCCGCGGCCGCCGAGGCGATGCCGCGCCGCGCACTGCCGGAAAATGGCACGCTGATTCTGAACGTCGAGAACGCCGTGAGGACGTTCGGCGGACTGACCGCCGTCAACAAGGTCAGTTTTGATCTCAAGGCCGGCGAGATCCTCGGCCTGATTGGTCCGAACGGCGCCGGCAAGAGCACGATGTTCAACCTGTTGACCGGCGCGTTGCAGGCCAACGCCGGCCGGATCAGTTTCCTGGGCCAGGACATCACGTATCGTCCGCAGATGGAAATCGCGCGCATGGGCATCGCGCGCACATTCCAGCATGTGAAGCTCCGGCCGAACATGAGCCTGATCGACAACGTCGCGCTCGGCGCCTATGCGCGCACCGCGACCGGCTTCCTGAAGAGCGCGCTTCGCCTCGATCGCACTGAGGAGCGGCGGACGCTGCACGAGGCCCAGCGCCAATTGCAGCGCGTCGGCCTCGGCGACAAATCCTACGAACTCGCCGGCAACCTTCCGCTCGGCGGCCAGCGTATCCTGGAAGTCGCCCGCGCGCTGGCGGCCGATCCCGTGCTGGTGGTGCTGGACGAGCCGGCCGCAGGCCTGCGACCGCCCGAGAAAGAGGCGCTGGCCAAGGTGTTGCGCCAGATTCGCGACGAAGGCGTCACGATCCTGACCGTCGAGCATGACATGGATTTCGTCATGGGGCTGGTCGACCGGTTGGTGGTCATGGAGTTCGGCTGCAAACTGGTCGAGGGAAATCCGGCAGCGGTTCGCGCCGATCCGAAGGTGCAGGAAGCCTATCTCGGAGGCGTATTATGAGCGCGATGCTTGAGATTTCAGATCTTCATGTCGCTTACGGCAAGGTCGAAGCCGTGCGCGGCGTGTCGCTGTCACTGCAGAGAGGCCAGATCGTCACGGTGATCGGGCCGAACGGCGCGGGCAAGACTACCCTCCTTGCAGCCACCATTGGCCTGCTGCCATCGCGCGGCCGGCTCATCTTCGAAGGCCAGGATCTGTTGAAGCTCGACGTCGAGGCGCGCGTCGAGCACGGCTTCTGCCTGGTGCCCGAGACGCGGGAGTTGTTTGGAGAGTTGACGGTCTACGACAATCTCGTGCTCGGGGCCTACCCGCGCCGTTCGGATCGTGCCTTCGTCGCCCGCGCGCTCGACGAGACCTATGGGCGTTTCCCGCGCCTCGCCGAACGGCGCGCGCAACGTGCCGACACGCTGTCCGGCGGCGAGCGCCAGATGCTCGCGCTTGGCCGCGCGCTGATGTCGGCGCCGCGGCTCCTGATGCTCGACGAGCCCAGCCTCGGCCTCGCGCCGCTGATCGTGCGTGACATCCTGCGCATCGTATCCGGTCTGCGCGATGCCGGGGTCTCGATCCTGCTGGTCGAGCAGAATGCGAAGGCGGCACTCGAAATCGCCGACTACGGCTATGTGCTGGAAACCGGCGAGATCGTGCTCGACGGTGAAGCCGCCAGCCTGCTCGGCGATGCCCGCGTGCAGGCAACTTATCTTGGCGGAGGGCATTGACCGCCATGGCAAACCGCATCGCAAGTTACGACGGGGTCGCCGTCGCGGTCCCCGTCACCGTGCCCTATGAGCGTTTCTCCATCCGTGGCGCGCACTGGTTCATCGCCCGCGCGCTCAAGGCCCTGGTCGATGGCGCCGGGATTTCCAAGGACGAAATCGACGGCCTGTGCGTGGGGAGTTTTACATTGGCGCCCGACAGCGCCGTCGGCCTGACCCAGCATCTCGGCCTCTCGCCGCGCTGGCTCGATCACGTGCCGATGGGCGGCGCTTCCGGCATTGTCAGCCTCCGTCGCGCCGCGCGTGCCGTTCAGGCGGGTGACGCCGAGATCGTCGCCTGCATCGCCGGCGACACCAACCACGTCGACAGTTTCCGGCTCAGCACCGCGACCTTCAGCATGTTCGCGCAGGATGCGGTCTATCCCTATGGCGCAGGCGGACCGAACACCAGTTTTGCCTTCCTCACCGCCTATTACATGCGCACCTATGGCGCGAAGCCTGCGGATTTCGGCAAGCTCTGCGTCGCGCAGCGCTCGAACGCGTTGCAATTTCCGCATGCGCTGTTCAAGAAGCCGCTGACGCTGGACGAGTATCTTAACGCCCGGCCGGTGGCCGACCCGCTTCGGCTGTTCGATTGCGTGATGCCTTGCGCCGGCGCCGAAGCATTTCTTGTCATGAGCGAGGACCGCGCACGGCGCCTCGGATTGCCGCACGCGCGGCTGCGAGGTGCCATCGAACGGCACAATGCCTTCCCTGACGATCCCGTGCAGCACCGCGGCGGCTGGGCAATGGACCGCGATCGCCTGTACGAAAGCGCAGGCGTCGGGCCTCAAGACATCGACCTGCTCGAGGCCTATGACGATTATCCTGTCATCTGCGTGCTACAGATCGAGGATCTAGGATTCTGCGGCAAGGGCGAAGGGCCCGACTTCATTCGGCGCAACACGTTCGAGGCGAACGGCAGCTTTCCCTTCAACACCTCGGGTGGCCAATTATCTGTCGGCCAGGCCGGGGCCGCCGGCGGCACGCTCGGGATCGTCGAAGCGCTCCGGCAGGTCACGGGACAGCCGCTCGGCGCGAAGGTCGATAACGCCCGTCATGCGCTCGTCTCCGGATTCGGCATGATCAACTTCGACCGGGGACTATGCACCGGCGCCGCCATTCTCGCCGCAACATGATTGGAACTTGATGATGAGTGAAACAATCAAACGGCCGAAGCGCAAGAATCCAATTCTAAAGACGCGCGCGCCGACGCTGCCGCCGGATCGCCGCAGCCGCATTGCGCTCGGCCTCGTTCGCGGCGCAGCCCTTGGCAACCTCGAACTGCAATGCTGCGCGGCCTGCGCCGCCGTGCAATATCCGCCGCGCGAGGCCTGCGTTCGCTGCCTGTCGGCCGAACTCGAATGGACCGTGATGAGCGGACGCGGCGAACTCGTCAGCGAGACCACGTTGCATCATTCCCAGGAATTGTTTTTTCGCGAACGCATGCCCTGGCGGCTTGGACTGGTCCGTCTGGCCGAAGGTGTCAGCCTCGTCGTCCATCTCGACGCGCGCTGCGGCCCGGCGCCGTCGCCGGTCATCGTGGAGGCCGTGCTCGACCGCGCCGGCCAGGCCGCGCTTGTCGCCAAGCCGGATGGCGGCAATACCGCACTTGCCGACGAGCCAAAACTGCGCAACTTCACGTCGGATCCAAGATTCCGCAAAGTGCTGGTCACCGACGCCAAATCGCCGGTCGGCCAAGCCGTCGTGAAAGCAGTGCTCGAAGCCGGCGCCGATCTCGTCTGGGCCGGCCATTGCGAACCCTGGAAGAACCCGCCGGGCTGGCCCGCGATCGCCGAACTGCCCAAGGTGACGCTGGTCCCCCTCGATGTCACCGACACCAAATCGGTCAATGAACTTGCCGCCGAACTCGGCTTCAAGGTCGATATCGTGATCAACACATCAGAGCATCATCGCACGTTTGGCATTTTCGGCCGCGCCGGTGTCGAAACCGCACGGGCGGAGATGGAGACTAATTGCTTCGGCCTGTTGCGGCTGGCCCAGGCGTTCGGTCCGGTGATGCAGTCACGCGGCGCCGATGGCGAAACCAGCGCGGTGGCCTGGGTCAATCTGCTGTCGATCTATGCGCTGTCCAATTTTCCGCAGCACGCGACCTATTCGGCATCGATGGCCGCGGCCCTTTCGGTGGCGCAGGCGCTGCGCGCCGAAATGCGCACCGCCGGCATCAGGGTCGTCAACATCTTTCCGGGACCAATCGACGACGAATGGAATCAACTGCTGCTGCCGCCAAAATTGGCGCCATCAGCAGTCGCCCGCGCCATCGTCGGCGCGCTCAAGGGATCGGTCGAGGACGTCTATCCCGGCGACATCGCGCAGGACTGGCTCGCCCGTTTCCGCGACAATCCCAAAGCACTGGAACGGGAGCTTGGCCGATGAAATCGAACGATCCAGCGCCCGGCCCTGAAATCCTGGCGGACTTCACCGCAGCACTCGCGACCGGCGCGATTCGCATCATCGATCTCACGCAGACGTTGGGTCCGGATTTTCCGAGCATCGTGATGCCGCCCGAAATAGGCCAAAGCCGCGCCTTCCGCATGGAAGAGATTTCGCGGTACGACGAACGCGGCGGCGCCTGGTACTGGAATAATCTGTCCTTTGGCGAACATACTGGCACGCATTTCGACGCCCCGATCCACTGGGTCTCGGGCCGCGACCTTCCCAACAGCTCTACCGATACAATCCCGGTTGCCGATTTCATTGCGCCCGCCGTGGTGATCGACTGCTCGAAGGAATCCGCACAGGATGCCGACTTCCTGCTGACGCCGGATTTCATCAAGGCCTGGGAAGCTGTGCACGGCAAAATCCCGCCGCGATGCTGGGTGCTGATGCGCACCGACTGGTCGAAGAAGAGCGATCCGGCGGCCTATCAGAATTTCGACGAGACCGGGCAGCACACGCCCGGCCCCGATCCCGACGCCGTGCGCTTTCTGCTCAACGAGCGCGATGTTCTCGGCTTCGGCACCGAAACCATCGGCACCGACGCGGGCCAGGCGGCGCATTTCCTGCCACCCTATCCGTGCCACTACTACATGCACGGTGCCGGACGCTATGGTCTGCAATGCCTGACCAATCTCGACCTGCTGCCGCCAACAGGAGCCTCGCTGATCGCGCCGCCGCTGAAGATCCAGCAGGGCAGCGGCAGCCCATTGCGCGTGCTGGCGCTGGTGCCTTCAAATCCTGCGGGAGCGCCCCGCCCATGAGCCTCCGTGCGCCTGGCATGATTGAGCTGCCACCGGAAGATCGGACGCTGCCGCGCATGCTCGAAATTCAAGCCGGCCGCCACGGTGACCGGACGTTGCTGTCGTGCGCAAACGATTCATGGACCTTTCGCGAGGCGCGCTACATCGCTGCCGGCCGGGGCGCGACATTGCGCGCGGCGGGCATTGCAGCCGGTGACCGAGTGGCGATCCTCTGCTCCAATCGCCTTGAGATGCTGGAGATCGTTTTGGGCTGCGGCTGGATCGGCGCCATCGCGGTCCCAATCAACACCGCGGCGATGGGACCGCAGATCGGTTATTACCTGTCGAATAGCGGCGCGCGGCTGTTCGCGATCGAGGCGCAATTCGTCGAACGCCTGGTCCATGTCTCCGAAGGCATGGCCTCGCTTGGTTCGCTCTGGGTGATCGGCGGCGATGCCCCGCCCAAGGGTGCAGCGCCGTTGATGGAGGTCATGCCGCCGCGCGCCGCCGCGATTGCGGCCGCGCCCGTCAGCCCCGGCGACACCCTTGCGATCATCTATACCAGTGGCACCACCGGCCCATCCAAGGGCGTGATGTGCCCCCATGCGCAATATTACTGGTGGGGCATCCACTCCGGCCGCATTTTTGGCCTGACGGCAGACGACGTGCTTTGCACCACCCTGCCGCTGTTCCATATCAATGCCCTCAATACGTTTGCGCAGGCGCTCCTCAGCGGCGCGCGGATGGTCCTCGAACCGCGCTTCTCGGCCTCCGGCTTCTGGCCGGCTATGATCCAGAGCGAAGCAACCGTGATCTATCTGCTCGGCGCCATGGTGCCGATCCTGCTGGCGGGTGAACCGCGCGCGGACGAGCGCGGACACCAAATCCGCACCGGGCTCGGACCAGGGGTTCCTGCTAACCTTGGCGCGACGTTCACCGCGCGCACCGGGGTTACGCTGCTCGAAGGCTACGGTTCGACCGAAACCAATTTCGTCATCGGCGCATCGGCGGAAACACAGAAGCCGGGAACCATGGGCCGTATCGTCGACGGTTTTCAGGCGCGCGTCGTCGATGTCAACGATGTTGAACTGCCGGATGGCGAGGCCGGTGAACTGGTGCTGCGCGCCGACGAGCCGTTTGCGTTCGCGAGTGGCTATTTCGGCATGGCCGAGAAGACCGTGGAAGCCTGGCGGAATCTCTGGTTCCACACCGGCGATCGGGTCATCCGTGACGAGAACGGCTATTTCCGGTTCGTCGACCGGCTCAAGGATGCGATCCGCCGGCGCGGCGAGAACATCTCGTCCTATGAGGTTGAGCAGGTGCTGCTGGCTCACCCTGATATCGAAATGACGGCGGTCTTTCCCGTGTGCTCGGAACTTGCCGAGGATGAAGTGATGGCCGCGATCGTGGTGCGGCCGGGAGCCGCGATCCCGCCCGTCGAACTGATGCAATTTTGTGCGCCGCGGCTGCCCCGTTTCGCAGTGCCCCGCTTCATCGATTTTGTTGCGGACCTGCCGCGGACGGAGAACGGCAAGATCCGGAAATACGAGCTGCGCGAACGCGGCGTGACCGCGTCGACCTGGGATCGCGAAGCGGCCGGCTACCGGCTGAAGCGGGGTGCCGTGTAATGCATAATTATTTGACACTTAAAATATGTCGGCTTAGCATTTTGGCCGATCTTCCGCCGTCGCTTGAGCCGAAGGAAATGCGTCATGGCTGAACGCTCTTTCGCCCGTGAAGTTCAGGACCTCAAACTGGGCAACGGGGATATCTTCCATGGCGAAGGCATTCTGGCGATCACCAAGGCGCTGCTGCAATCCGGCGTCGGCTATGTCGGCGGCTACCAGGGCGCACCGATCTCACATCTGATGGACGTGTTGGCGGATGCGCAGGACATTCTCGGCGATCTCGGCGTGCACTTCGAAACCTCGGCGAACGAGGCGGCTGCAGCCGCAATGCTTTCCGCCTCCGTGATGTATCCGATCCGCGGCGCGGTGACCTGGAAATCGACCGCCGGCACCAACGTCGCCTCCGACGCGCTGTCCAATCTCGCCTCCGGCGGCGTCACCGGCGGCGCGTTGATCGTGATCGGCGAAGATTACGGCGAAGGCTCCTCCATCATGCAGGAGCGCAGCCACGCCTTTGCGATGAAATCCCAGATCTGGCTGCTCGATCCCCGCCCCAACCTCGAATCTATCGTCAAGGCCGTCGAGGACGGATTTGAGCTGTCGGAAGCGACCAACACGCCCGTGATGCTGGAAGTGCGCATCCGATCCTGCCATGTCCACGGCCGCTTTGCCGCCAAGGACAACAAGCGCCCGGCATTCACGATGGCGCAGGCGCTGGAAAACCCGCGGCGTGATACCAACCGCATCGTGCTGCCGCCGGCCTCCTACATGCACGAGAAGGAAAAGATAGAGCAGCGCTGGCCGGCCGCGGTTTCCTTCATCAAGGCGCGCAAGCTCAACGAAGTCTTCGAGGGCGATATCGATGACGTCGGCATCATCCTGCAGGGCGGCATGTATAATGGCGTGATCCGCGCGCTGCAGGGGTTTGGCCTGGCGGACGTGTGGGGTAACACCCGCATTCCGCTCTACGTCATGAACGTGACCTATCCCTTGATCGACGATGAGCTGATCGCCTTCTGCCAATCGAAGCGCGCGGTGCTGATGGTCGAGGAAGGACAGCCTGACTACATCGAACAGGCCCTGCATAAGGTCCTGCGCAAGGCCGATGTCCCGACCAAGATCTACGGCAAGGGCGAGTTGCCGATCGGCGGCGAGTATACCGCAGCCGTAATGGCGGCGGGTGTTCGTAAATTCCTCACCGCTGCCGCGCCCGAAGTGCTGCCGGACCATATCCGCGCGCCAAACGATCCATCGATCCTGGCCCATGACAAGATCAAGGCGCTGGCTGAAGTGGTGCCGGCGCGCCCGCCCGGCTTCTGCACCGGTTGCCCGGAGCGACCGATCTTCGCCGCGATGAAGCTCGTCGAAAAGGACCTCGGCCCGCATCATGTCGCGGCCGATATCGGCTGCCATTTGTTCTCGATCCTCCCGCCGTTCAACATCGGCGCGACGACGATGGGCTATGGGCTTGGACCGGCCTCGGCATCCGCGTTCAATGTGAAGGCGGACAAGCGCTCGATTTCGATCATGGGTGATGGCGGTTTCTGGCACAACGGCCTGAGCAGCGGCATCGGCAATGCCGTCTACAACCAGCATGACGGCGTTATCCTGGTGGTCGACAACCATTATACCTCGGCCACCGGCGGCCAGGACATCCTGTCGTCCCGCGCCGACAACAAGTCGCGCTCGACCAACCACCCGATCACCGAGGCAGTCAAAGGCATCGGCGCCAAATGGGTGCGCCAGATCGACCGCACCTATGACGTCGGCAAAATGCGCGACACGCTGAAGGAAGCGCTCACCAGCACCGACAAGGGACCGAAGGTGATCGTCGCCTCCTCCGAATGCATGCTGAACAAGCAGCGCCGGATCAAGCCGCTGTTCAACAAGGCGGTGAAGGGTGGCGAGCGCGTCGTGCGCGAGCGCTTTGGCGTCGACGAGGACGTCTGCACCGGCGACCATGCCTGCATCCGGCTGTCCGGCTGCCCCTCGCTTTCGGTCAAGCACACCAGCGATCCGCTGAAGGACGATCCGGTCGCCGCGATCGACAATAGCTGCGTCGGCTGCGGCAATTGCGGCGAGGTGGCCGAGGCCGCCGTGCTGTGCCCGTCATTCTACCGCGCCGACATCATCCACAACCCGACCGGCTTCGATCAGTTCATGGCGAAGCTGCGCGGCGGCGTCATCGGATTCCTGCAGCGACGCCGCGACCGTCGCCGTCTCGCGCTGGTTTGAGGGCATGGCCGGATGAACATCATGCTGCAGCCCCCCGCCATCGACCTGACCCGACCGCTTTCGATCGCCGTGCTCGCGATGGGCGGCCAGGGCGGCGGCGTGCTGGTCGACTGGATGGTGGCGCTGGCGGAAAGCCAGAACTGGATCGCGCAATCCACCTCGGTGCCGGGTGTCGCCCAGCGCACCGGTGCGACCATCTATTATCTCGAGATGATCCCTGCCCGCGCGGACGCCGCCTACCCGGTGCTGTCGCTGATGCCGGTGCCCGGCGAAGTCGACGTCGTGGTCGGCGCCGAGCTGATGGAAGCCGGCCGCGCCATCCAGCGCGGTCTCGTCACACCAGACAAGACGACATTGATCGCCTCGTCGCACCGTTCGTTCGCGATCCAGGAAAAGCTGGTGCCCGGCGACGGCATCAGCGATTCCAGCAAGGTTTATGAGGCCGCAGAGGCCGCCGCGAAACGCTTTATCGCCTTCGACATGGCCGTGCTCGCAGACAGCACCGGCAGCGCCATCTCCGCGGTGCTGTTCGGTGCGCTTGCCGGCAGCGGCGCGCTGCCGTTCGGCCGCGAGGCTTATGAAGCAACCATCCGCGCCGCCGGCATCGGCATCGAACCGAGCCTGCGCGCGTTCGCGGCGGGTTTTGAGCGCACGCAGGCGGATGCCGCATCCGCGACACCGCCCGCGCCGCCCAAGCCTGCTTCAGCGGGCAAGCTCTATCCAACGCTCGCATCGGTCGGCGATGCCGCTTTCGATGCACTCGTCGCCGACGCCCGGACGACTTTCCCGGCGTCCCTGCACGGCATGATCGCCGCAGGCTTGCGCAAGGTCGTCGATTTTCAGGACGTCGGCTATGGCCGGGAATACCTCGACCTCGTCGCAGGCTTTATGCGCCTGGAACGCGGTAGCGATCCTGCGCTGACGCGGGCGGCGGCAAAACATGTCGCCGTGGCGATGGCCTATGATGACGTCATCCGAGTCGCCGACCTCAAGACCCGCGCGAGCCGTTTCGAACGCGTCCGCAGCGAGGTTCTCGCAAAGCCCGATCAGCTCGTCTACACTACCGAGTTCATGCATCCGCGCATGGAAGAGGTCTTGGGCACGCTTCCCGCGGGCCTCGGCCTCTGGCTCGAAGGCAAGCCTGGCCTGTGCAAGACGCTCGATCGCGTGGTCAATCGCGGGCGGCGCGTGCAGACCGGGACGGTGCGCTGGTTCTTGCCGCTCTACGTGCTAGGTGGCCTGAAGCGTTTTCGTCGCGGCACGCTGCGTCATAAGCGCGAAGTCGCCCATCGCGACGCCTGGCTCGATCTCGCCCGCACGACCGCCGCAAAGGATTACGAGCTTGCCGTCGCCATTCTCGAAGCGCGCCGGCTGGTGAAGGGTTATTCCGACACCCATGCGCGCGGCGCCTCGAAATTCGACAGGGTGATTACGGTTGCACCGCGTCTCGCCGGTCGCGCGGATGGTGCGCAATGGCTGCAGCGCCTTTGCAAGGCCGCGCTATCAGATGAAGAGGGCAAGGCGCTCGACGGCGCGCTTGCCACGGTTGAAACCTTTCTGTGATTGATACGATGGACCAGTTCGACCTCACCGTGACCGATATCCACGCGGAAACCGCATTGATCCGCGCGGTCAAGATCGCCCATCCCCACGGCGAGCCGCTGCCCTCCTGGGAGGCCGGCGCGCATGTCAAAGTACGCCTGCCCGATGGCAGCGAACGCTCCTACTCGCTGATCAACACCTCGCTCGATCCGGCAGCGACCACGCGCCCGCACGCCTACCGGCTCGGCGTGCGGCTGGAACAGCCGAGCCAGGGCGGCTCCAAATTCATGCACGCGCTCAAGGTCGGCGACGTCCTCTCGGTCGCGGCGCCCCGTAACAATTTTCCGCTGGAGCCGGCGTCGAAACCGGTTGTGCTGCTCGCTGGCGGCATCGGGGTGACGCCCGTGCTCTCGATGGCAACGACGCTCACCGCCAGCAAGCATCCCTACCGCTTCATCTATGCCGGCCGCTCGCGCGACCAGCTCGCCTTTCTCGGCGAAGCCGAAGCGCTATGCGGCGAACATTTGACCGTTCACTCCGACGACGCCAGCGGCATCTTCGATGTGAAGCGCCTGATGACCTCGCTGACCTCTGATGAACCGCTGTATGTCTGCGGACCCAAGCCGATGATCGATACCGCGATCCAGAGCGCCAAGGACCTCGGCTGGGCCGATGGTCGCCTGCGGTTCGAGATTTTTGCCACCGCCGTTCCCCTCGCTGGTGACCAACCCTTCGAGGTAGTTCTGAACAGTTCCGGCAAGACCTTCCTTATTCCGCCCGACAAGACCATTCTCGCGGTGCTGATCGAAGCGGGCGAAGATCCCATGCACGACTGCCAGCGCGGCGATTGCGGCATCTGCCAGGTCAGCGTGATCGAAGGCACGCCGGACCATCGCGACTATATCCTGACCGATGCCGAGAAAGCGGCCGGCAAACTCATGCAAATCTGCGTCTCGCGGTCGAAAAGCCCGCGGCTCGTGCTCGATCTTTGATTCCGAAGGAGGTGTTGATGGCCAGATATCGCGGAAATCTCGAAGCAATCAAAGGCCTCGTGCGCGAGACCGAGGTGCATCGCGACGTCTATATCGACGAAGAGGTGTTCCAGCTCGAAATGGAGCATGTTTTCGCCAACACCTGGGCCTATGTCGGCCATGACAGCCAGGTGGCGAAACCGGGCGACTATTACGGCACCACCATCGGCACCCAGCCGATCCTGATGGTGCGCCACACCGACAACACCGTGAAGGTGCTGCACAACCGCTGCCCGCACAAGGGCACCCGCATCACCACCGAATCCTGCGGCAACACCGGAAAGTTCTTCCGCTGCCCCTATCACGCCTGGAGTTTCAAGACCGACGGTTCGCTGCTCGCGATCCCCCTGAAGAAGGGTTACGAGAACACCGGCGTCGAGCAGAGCCACGCCGGCCGCGGCATGAGTCCGGTCAAACACGTGCATAACTATCGCGGCTTCGTATTTGCGAAACTCAGGGATGTCGGCCCCGGCTTCGAGGAATTTTTCGGCGACAGCCTGTCGAGCTTCGACAACATGGTCGACCGTTCCCCGGCCGGCCGGCTCGAAGTCGCCGGCGGCGTGCTGCGCTACATGCACAATTGCAATTGGAAAATGCTGGTCGAGAATCAGACCGACACGTGCCATCCCATGGTGGCGCATGAATCTTCGGCCGGCACCGCGATCGAGGTGTGGAAGAACGCGCCGCCCGGCGCCAAGAAGCCGATGGCAGTGGAGATCTACGCACCGTTCATGGCGCCCTACGAGTTCTTCGAAAACATGGGCATCCGCGTCTGGCCCAACGGCCACGGCCATACCGGCGTGCACCACTCGATCCATTCCGACTATTCGGCGGTGCCCGGCTATTTCGAGAAGATGGCGGCAGCCCATGGTGAGGAGCGCGCCAAGGCGATCTTGGGCGAGAACCGCCACAACACGGTGTATTTCCCCAACATCATGATCAAGGGCCCGATCCAGCTGGTGCGCGTGTTCAAGCCGATCGCGGCCAACAAGACGCTGGTGGAGAGCTGGACCTTCCGTCTCGTCGATGCGCCGGACATGCTGCTGGAACGTACCTTGATGTATAACCGGCTGATCAACGCGCCGACCTCCGTCGTCGGCCATGATGATCTCGAAATGTACGAGCGCGCCCAGGAAGGCCTGCATGTCGATGCCAACCAATGGGTCAATCTGCAGCGGCTCTACGACCCCTCCGAAACACCTGATACGACGGCCGTCACCAACGGCACCACCGAATGGCAGATGCGGAACCAGTTCCGCGCCTGGTCGAAATTCATGACGATGTCGATGTGAGTGCTGCCATGACCGCGCCCACCGACCAGCAGCTAATCGATTTCGTCGTTCGCGAAACCCGCTTGATCGACCAGCACCGGTTTGAGGAATGGCTCGACCTGTTCGCCGAGGACGGTTTTTACTGGATGCCGCTCGAATGGGGCCAGACCGATCCACGGCTGACGACGTCGCTGATGTACGAGGACAAGCTGCTGCTCAAGATCCGCGTCGAGCGGCTCAAGGGCAACCGCACCTTTTCGCAGAAGCCCAAGAGCCGCTGTCATCATGTTTTGCAAACGCCGCAGGTCGACAGCCGCAACGAGGCAGCCAACGAATATGTCACGTGGACGCCAATGCATTATGTCGAAACGCGCCTCGACCAGCAGGATCTTTACGCGGCCTGGGCCACGCACACCTTGGCCGTGGTGGACGGCGCGCTCAAGATCAAGCTGAAGCGGGTCGACATCGTCAATTGCGATGCCGCATTCGGCAACATCCAGCTATTCATGTGAGACGGTGATGCAGCTCCCGATCGAGTCTCCGGCAACCGTCTTCGAGGCTTTCGCGCGCGCCGCGGCGAGCTACGGTGACAAGCCATTTCTCGCCGTGCTGCCCGAAACGGCGCAAGCCTATGGGATGGCGGCCGGCGAGATCAGCTATGGCGAGGCGTTCGCGGGGATTGCGGCGCTGACCGACGCCTATCGGGCCAAGGGCTATGGCCGCGGTCATCGGGTCGGCATCCTGATGGAGAATCGACCCGGCTTCTTCCTGCATTGGTTTGCGCTCAATGCGCTCGGCGTGTCGCTGGTGCCGATCAATCCGGACATGCGCGCAGCGGAGCTGGAATATCTGATCGGCCATTCCGAGATCGTCGCGGCGGTCGTGATTGCATCGCGTAAGGACGATGTCGCGGCCGCAGCCAAGGCGATCGGCCGCGACATTCCTGTCGTCGGGCCGGATGACGAACCGGCGGCGATCCACGCCTCGGCGCCGCAGCCCGGCGCACCCGATCGCGACACCGAGTGCGCCCTGCTCTACACGTCCGGCACCACCGGCCGGCCCAAGGGTTGCGTGCTGCCGAACGAATATTTTCTCTATGCCGGTCATTGGTACGCCACCGTCGGCGGCTTGATCGCGCTGAACAACGGCTCCGAGCGGATGCTGACGCCGCTGCCGGTGTTCCACATGAA
Organism: Bradyrhizobium sp. AUGA SZCCT0158; assembly: GCF_018130065.1. GTDB lineage: Bacteria > Pseudomonadota > Alphaproteobacteria > Rhizobiales > Xanthobacteraceae > Bradyrhizobium. Next base: position 343,723 of record NZ_JAFCME010000001.1, read on the forward strand.
CGCGATGGCCTATTCCGCGATGGCGATGGTGACTACCGGCGGCTGCCTGATCGTGCTCGACCGCTTCCATCCCAAGAGCTGGTGGGCGAGCGTCAGGGACAGCCGCGCCACCATCGTGCATTATCTCGGCGTGATGCCGCCGATGCTCATGAGCGCGCCCGAAAGCGCCGACGACAAGCGCCATGGCGTGCGCTTCGGTTTTGGCGCCGGCGTCGACAAGGCGCTGCACGATCCCTTTGAGGCGCGGTTCGGCTTTCCGCTGGTCGAGGCCTGGGCCATGACCGAGACCGGCGCCGGCGCTGTGGTCGTCGCCTCCCAGGAGCCGCGCCACACCGGCACAAGCTGCTTCGGCCGCCTCGGCGCCGAACTCGAGGCCCGCATCGTTGTTGAAGGCGGCGCGGACGCCGGTGTCGACGAGCCCGGTGAACTTCTCGTGCGCCACGCCGGCGCAGCACCGCGCTACGGCTTCTTCCGCGAATATCTCAAGGACGCGGAAGCCACCGCGGAGGCCTGGGATGGCGGTTGGTTTCACACCGGCGACGTGGTGCGGCGCGGTCCGGATGGGGCGTTTCATTTCGTCGACCGCAAGAAGAACGTGATCCGCCGCTCCGGCGAAAATATCTCGGCGGTCGAAGTCGAGAGCGTGCTGATGCAGCACCCGGCTGTGAGGCAGGTTGCGGTGGCACCTGCCCCGGACCCGGTGCGGGGCGACGAGGTCTTCGCCTGCGTGGTGAGCGAGGGATCCTCCCCGGACGCCGCGGCACGCAAGCAGATCGCGGCCGATCTCGTCGCCTGGAGCCTGAGCCGCCTCGCCTATTACAAGGCGCCCGGCTATGTCGCGTTTGTGTCGGCGCTGCCGCTGACCTCGACGCAAAAAATCCAGCGCGGCGCGCTCAAGGAGTTGGTTGCGGCGACGATCGGTTCTGATCGGTGCATCGACACCCGATCGCTGAAGAAGCGGCCGGTGCAGAAGGCGGGATGAGGAAATCATGAGTGAGAGCAACGTCGCCATCGTCACCGGCGCCAGCGGCGGCATCGGCCGGGCCATCGCCGAGGCGATGCTGGCTGCGGGTTACCGCATCATCTCGCTCGACCGGCGCCTGCCGGATTGGACGCACGCCAAGCTGGAGCCGGTTCTGGTTGACCTGTTCGATCCGAAGGCGACAGCGGACGCTGCCCGGGATGTAACTGCACGGCATGATGTTTCGCACATCGTTCACAATGCCGGGATCATCCGGCCCAACCTGATCGAACAGGTAACGGTCGACGACATCGCAGCGCTCAGCCAGCTCCATCTCGGCGCGGCGCTGACGCTGGTGCAGGCCGCCTTGCCTGGCATGAAACAACGGCATTTCGGACGCATCGTCCTGATCGCCTCGCGCGCCGCGCTTGGCGCTGCCACCCGCACCGCCTATTCGGCGACGAAATCCGGCATGTTCGGCATGGCGCGGACCTGGGCGCTGGAGACGGCGGCTCACGGCATCACGGTCAATGTGGTGGCTCCTGGACCGGTCGAGACCGATATGTTCCACGAGGTCATTCCGCAGGGCAGCCCGAAAGTCGATCAACTCGCCCGCTCGATCCCGGTCGGCCGCATCGGCCGGCCGAACGATGTGGCGCGCGCCGTGATGTTCTTTGCGAGCCGCGATGCCGATTTCATCACCGGCCAGTCGCTTTATGTATGCGGCGGCGCCAGCATCGGATCGATCGCGCTCTAGATTTTTTTCACGCGCGGGGAATGGTCAAGGGCCGCGACTCCCGCGTCTGCGCCGCGAGGCGAACCGCGGCATTGGCGGCGCCAAATCCTTGATAATCCCGCCGCTGGACGATCTCGAAGAAAAACCGGTCATCGAAGGTGTGGGTGTAGACCTGGAAGAACTCGCCGTCGCCTTCGCGATCGTACAAAATCTGATTGTCGCGTAGCGCTGTCATCGTCGCGGCATCGAGATCGTATTTGGCTTCGATATCGTCGTAATAATTGTCCGGAATCTTCAGGAAATCCGCGCCGCGCGCGCGCATATCCGCGACAGCCGTGAAAATGTCGCTGCATGAAAATGCAATGTGCTGGACCCCGGAGCCGAAAAATTCGTTGATGAATCGGGCCGACAATGTCCGCGTGGCCGATGAGCCGTTCAGGATCACCCGCAGGCCCTGATTGCCGTTGATCAGCGCCTGGCTCTGCACCAGCCCGACCGGATCGGCGATCTCCATCTGCGGCAGGCGCTGCAGATCGAGTATGCCGGTGTAGAACAACAGCCAGGACAGCATCTCGTCATACGGCATCGACTGCGAGATATGGTCGACCACCTCGAGACGGTCGCTCGCGGCATCGCTGCGCAACGCTTCGAAATCGGTGTCCCAGTTCTTGCCCGCCGCCTCCAGAAAATACAGCAGGCTGCCGCCGACGCCCCGGATCGCGGGGATCTCGAGCTCACCTGGCCCGACCGGCTGATAGAAGGTGAGCGCCTTCAGCGCCTCCGCGCGGGCCATGGTTTTGCCGGCGTCGTCGATGTCGACCGCGATGGCGCAGACGCCCGGGCCGTGCGTGACGTAGTGCGAATGAGCAAAGCCGTCCGGTTCGCAATTGATGACCAGCTCGATATGACCTTGCGACCAGCGTTCGACATCCTTGCTGCGGTGGGAACCGGTTTTACGAAAGCCGAGCTGGCCGAACAACGCCGAAAGGCTCCTTGCCTTGGCTTCATCGACGGCGAATTCGACGAAGCCTACGCCGCGGCTCTGCGCTTTGGGCTGCAGCCTCCCCGTCGACGCTTTGGACGAACTCTTGGCCAGCTCATCCTCCAGCAAGATCAGCGAACGCAGCCCATCGGTCGCGGTGCGGACCGGCGAGCCCGAGCGAAACTGATCGTTGAATATTTCCAGCGACAGCGGGCCGGCGTAGCCGGTCGCGGCCACAGCGTCCATGAAGGAGCCTACCGGCAGGTCGCCCTGCCCCGGAAAGCAACGGAAGTGCCGGCTCCAGGACAATACGTCGAGACCAAGCTTCGGCGCGTCGGCAAGCTGAACCAGGAAGATCCTGTCCGCCGGAATCGAGTGGATCGCGCTAACCGGAAATCCCGGCGCCAGCGCGTGGAAACTGTCGAGAATGATCCCGATCGACTTGTGATCGGCGCGGCGTACGATTTCCCAGGCGTCGCGATAATCATTGACGTGGCGGCCCCAGGCCAGCGCCTCGAAACCGACGCGCAGGCCGTGCGAAGCCGCGAGTTCGCCAAGGGCGCGGAAATCCGCGGCGGCGCGGTCGATTCCTCCCAGGGACGCTGGTGAAACATTGCTGCAGATCAGCAGCAAGTCGGTCCCCAGTTCCTGCATCAGATCGAACTTGTGTGCGGCGCGCGCGAAGTTGCGGGCACGCTGCGGTTCGGGCATGCCCTCGAAATCCCGGAACGGCTGGAACGCGCAAATTGAAAGGCCGAGGTCGCGGCAGAGCTGCCCGACGTCGCGGGGGCTGCCGTTGAATGTCAGCAAATCATTCTCGAAAATCTCGACGGCATCGAAGCCGGCGCCAGCAATCGCGCGCAACTTTTCGTCGAGCGAGCCGCTCAACGAAACCGTGGCAATCGAGCGTTTGGTCATGCGATTAGCTCCGGAAGGTCCCAGGCGCGTCCCGAGGGCCGCACGATAGAGCTAAAGCATCTTCTTTTTCAACCATTTGGACCAATTGTTAGCTCTGGTCTCCGATAACTTTCACTGATTCTCAGCGGACCTATGGCGAAAGCGCCGCATACCGGTCCCGCAAGTCGATGCGCCGCCCGGCGGTAGCAGCCTCGGCGATCGCAAGCGTTGCGAGCAGGGACCGCGCGCCATCCTCGACCGGCTGCAACGAGGATGCGGTGCCGCGGATAATGTCGCGGAAATGATCGAGCTGCGCGACATAGGGATCGATCGTTGGCGCGTGGAGGCGCTGGGCCTGGATCGGCTTGTTCCAGTCCTGTGCGTCGCCCGCCTGCGTCCATTGCACGAGTTCGGGAAACTCGATCGCACCGCGACGGCCCATGAAGCGGTAGCTGCTTTCGCCGCTGAACGGGAATTCCGGCGCCTCACCCAGCCCCTGCTCCGTCGTCCAGGGGGAGACGGCGCTGTCGCTGATGAAAAAGGTGCCGAGCGCGCCATTGTCGAATTCTATCAGCGCGGCGGCGCTATCCTCGACCGCGAAGCCGCGCTGGCGATTCGATGTGATGGCTTCGACGGCGACGATTTCGCCGACAGTGTAGCGCAGGAAATCGATCTCATGGATCAGGTTGATCAGGATCGGGCCGCCGCCAGCCTCGCGCCGCCACGGCGCGATCTTGAAGTAGTCCGCCGGCTTGTGCGTCGCCCAGATCGCCGAGACCCCGACGACATCGCCGATCCGTCCGTCCCGCAGCAGCGCTTGCAGCGTCTTGACCGGAAGATGATGGCGGCGGTGGTGCCCGACCAGCGATTTGACACCGCCCTTTCGCACTTCCGTGATCAAGGTGGCCGCGGTCTCGAGCGTATCGGTGACCGGCTTCTCGATCAGGATGTGAATGCCCCGCCGGGCGCATTCGATACCGTACTCGGCATGAAGCTGGTTGGGCGAGGCGATTATCACGGCTTCCGGCCGCGCCTCGTCCAGCAACTGGCGGTAATCCGCGAAGACTCGCGTGTTGGGGTGCTCGGCGGAGACCGCATCGGCATTCACGTCCGCGATGCCGACCAGCTCGTAATCTTGCCGCTCGGCGAGCTTGCGCAGATGCTTGCGCCCGATCAGCCCCGCGCCGATCACGCCGATCGTGATGTTCTTCATCTCGCTATAATCCCAGACGATCGCGGATCCGGCCCGTCATCACCACGCTCTTGACCGCCACCGGCCACAATGCGTGAAAACGAATGGGTTTCAAGCCCGTGATCGGCATGTCGATCTCGGCCTTCTCACCGCCGATCAGCCGTTTTGCCAGTTGTTGCCCCATCGCGGTTGCGAGCGCGACGCCGCGGCCATTGCAGCCGAGGTAGGCCAGTGCACCCGCGCCGGGTTCGTGCACATGCGGGTAATGATCCGGCGTCATGGCGAGGCGGCTGTTCCAGCCGTGCGTCCAGCGCGCGCCGCGGATTCCAGGCCAAAGCCGTTCCGCGTAATGCATGAGGTATGAGACCGGCGCCGGATCCTTGATCCACTGCATCGGACCGCGGCCGCCCATCAGCAGGCGGTTCGACGCATCGATGCGATAATAGACGGTGATATGCCCGCTTTCGTACAGCACCGACCGCGTCGGCATGATTTTTCGCGCGACCTCATCTGGCAAAGGCTCGGTCGCGGCGATCGAGCTGAACACCGGCACGATGGTGCGGCGCAGGTCGGGCCAGAGATCATCGGTGAAACCGTTGGTGGCGATCAGGACCTTTTCGGCGCGAACCACCCCGCGCGGAGTTTCGATGCGCCATCGTCCGCCCTCGCGCCTAAGCGACGTCGCCGGGGTCTGGCCGTAAACGGCAGCACCAGCAGCCATCGCCGCCCGCGCCAGACCGCGCGCGTAGCTCAGCGGCTGCACGTCGCCGCCGCGCGCGTCCCGCATTGCCAGCAGATAGCGGTCCGTCCCGGTCGCTTCGCGGACGGCGTCGCGGCCGAGCACCGTAACCGGCATGCCGCGCCGGATGCATTGCTCAGCTGATATCTCGACACCCGCGGTACTGGACGGATGATAGGCCGCGCGCAGCGTGCCGTTCTGCCGTGCCTCGCATTCAATGCCGAGGCGGCGGATCAGGTCGAGCGTGAATACCGGCGTGTTGTAGCTGAACGCGATCATGCGCCGGCCGAGATCCGTGCCAAACGTCGCCTCGACCGTATCGGGATCGAGCTTCAGTCCCGGATTGAGCTGGCCGCCATTATTGCCCGATGCGCCCCAGCCGGGCTGCTGGGCTTCGAGCACGATCGCATCGGTTCCCGCTTCAGCAAGATGCAGCGCGGTCGATAATCCGGCGAAGCCGCCGCCGATGATCGCGACCGACACGTTTTTATCGACATCGAGCGGCGGCGTCGGGACCGGCGCAACGGCGGTGTCCGCATAGAGGCTCGGCGGCAGGGCAAGGGGATGGTGGGTCACGGTCATCAGGTCCGGCAAATTCGTTTCACAGGGGATGCAGCACGCGGTGCAGGAAATCCTGGGTCCGCGCGTGCTGCGGCGCGTTAAGCACGGACTTCGCCGCCCCCTGCTCGACGATGACGCCGCCGTCGATGAACAGCACGCGATCGGCGACGTCCCGGGCAAAGCCCATCTCATGGGTGACCACGACCATGGTCATGCCGTCATCGGCGAGCTTGCGCATGACGCCGAGCACCTCGCCGACCAGTTCAGGATCAAGGGCGGAGGTCGGCTCGTCGAACAGGATCGCCTTGGGCTGCATCGCCAGCGCGCGCGCAATGGCGACGCGCTGTTGCTGACCGCCGGAAAGCTGACCCGGATGGGCGTCGGCTTTCTCGGCAAGGCCGACCTGCGCCAACAGCGCCCGGCCGCGCTCGAGCGCCTCGGCCGGCGGTTCCTTTTTCACATAGATCGGTCCTTCGACCACGTTCTCCAGCGCGGTGCGATGCGGAAACAGGTTGAAGCGCTGGAACACCATCGACACCTGGGTTCGGATCGCGACGATCGACGGCGCCTTGTTGTCGACCTTTGCCCCCTCCACCAGGATCTCGCCGGAATCGTAGCTTTCCAGGCCATTGATGCAGCGCAAGATGGTCGACTTGCCGGAGCCTGACGGACCGATGATGCAGACCACCTCGCTCTTCTCAACCGAAGCTGTAATGCCCTTGAGTACCTCGTTGGAACCAAAGCTCTTATGAACGTTGCTGAGCTCGATCATTTGCGCTTCGCCTTGTTCTCGAAATGGCGAACCAGCAGGATCAGCGGGATGCTCATGGTCAGGTACATCAGCGCGACCAGCGTGAACACGCTGGTGTTCTTGAAGGTCGAGGAAGCGATCAATTTGCCCTGCAACGCCAGTTCAGCGACCGTGATGGTGGAGGCCTGCGAGGAATCCTTCAGCATCATGATCATGACGTTGCCATAGGGCGGCAGCACGATCCTGACCGCCTGCGGCAGCACCACGCGGCGCATGGTCAGCCACCAGCCCATCCCGATGGTCTGCGCCGCCTCGATCTGCCCCTTGTCGATCGCCTCGATGCCGGCGCGGAAATTCTCGGCCTGGTAGGCCGAATAGGCAATGCCGAGCCCGATGATCGAGGCCTGCAGCGCCGTCAGCGCGACGCCGAAGTCGGGCATCACAAAATAGAGGTAGAACAGCAGCACGATGATCGGGATGCCGCGGATCACGTTGATCAGGCCGGCGCTCAATCCGGTCAGGACCCGGATGCCGGAGACCCGCATCAGGGCCCATAGCAGGCCGAGGACGGTCGACAGCAGCAGCGAGCCGATGGTGACAACGACCGTCAGCCAGACGCCCTGCAGCAGGATCGGCATGAACTCGACGGCATCGCGCAGGAAATTTTGCATCAGTTCATCAAGCGTTGCCGGCTAAGCCTGTCAGGACGCCTCAATCAGGACGCTTTGGGCTTGAGACCCCATTTGTCGAGAATCTTGTCGAGGGCGCCATTGGCCTTGAGCTTGGCGAGCGAGGCGTTGATCTTGCCGAGCAGTTCCTGGTCGGTCTTGCGGACCCCGATCGAGACCGTGCCGACGGTGACCGGCTTGTAGGAATCCACCAGCCGGACTTCGCCAAACGCGCCCTGCTTCAGATTGTAGGCGAGGATCGGGAAGTCGGCGAAGCCGGCCTTGAGGCGGCCCGCATTCACATCACGTAAGATATCCGGAATGGTGTCGTAGACCTTGACCTCGCTGAACAATCCCGTCTTCTTCAACGCATCGACGAAGGCCGTTCCGACCTGCGCGCCGACCACCTGGCCCTTGAGATCTTCCTGCGAGGCATAGTTCTTGGCGTCGGTCTTCGGCACCACGAGACCCTCGCCATAGGTGTAGACGGCCTCCGAGAAATCGATCACTTCCTTGCGCGCTGCGGTGGCGAACATCGCCGCCGAAATGATGTCGATCTTGTTCGACGTCAGCGACGGCACCAGCGCGGAGAATTGCATCGGTTCGATCTGGACCTGGAAGCCGGCGTCCTTGCCGATCTCCGTGATCAGATCGACCATCACGCCCTGAATGCTGTTGGACTTGGTTTCGAGGAAGGTGAAGGGCACGCCGGTCGGGGTCGAGCCCACCTTGAGCACCTGCTGCGCCGACAAAGGCGTGGCGGCGGCAAGGACGAGCGCCGCGGTCGCGGCCTGAACGAGACGTTTGAAAAGCATCGTACCCCTCAACTGTTTGGGCACCGGGCGGCGAATGTGCCTCATCTCAACAAGCCAGTTGCAGGTTTCGCCGTCCAAGCCTATTTTCACAACCATGAAATTATGGACACATTGCCCGGAATTGCGCAAGCGGGATTTTCATACACATGAAGGACACGGTTTGACGTGAGCGGCGGCAAGCGCATGAGCAAGAAGGCCGTCAAGGCCGAGCCGGCGGTGGACGTCGCGGTCGGGCAGCGCATCCGTGAGTTGCGGCGAAGCCGCAAGCTGTCGCTCGAGACGATCGCCGCCCGCACCGATCTGTCGATCGGCTTTCTCAGCCAGATCGAACGCGGCCTCTCCTCGCCTTCGCTGCGGGTGCTGGCGACCATCGCCGACGTGCTGGGCGTCGGCATCGCCGGCCTGTTCGGCCCCAAGGACGCCGCCGGAAGCGGCTCGGAAGCCATCGTCACCCGCGAACCGCAGCGCGCCGAGTTAAATTTGTGGCGCACCGGCATCTCCAAGCAGTTGCTCAGCCCGTCGGGTTCGGAAGGCCGTCTCAATCTGTTTCTGGTCCACATGGAGCCCGCCGGCAGCACCGGCGACGAATTGTATACCCATGACGGTGAGGAAGCCGGTCTGGTGCTCGAGGGTGAAATGAAACTCACCGTCGATGCCGAAAGCTGGACGCTCAAGACCGGCGACAGTTTCCGTTTCGCCAGCCGCCGCCCGCACCGGTTCAGCAATCCGTCCAGCAAGGCCAAGGCGGTGGTGCTGTGGGTGAATTGCGTCTCGGCGGTGTGATAGATCCGCCGTCATTGCGAGGAGCAAAGCGACCAAGCAATCCATTCTTCGTGCGCCGCAAGATGGATTGCTTCGCTTCGCTCGCAATGACGGGGATAGTGCGCCTTCACACAACGCTGTCATACCCCGCGCATGCGGGGTATCCAGTACGCCGCGGCCTCTCGGTTCTATCATCACCGTCTCTGGAATACTGGGTCGCCCGGTCAAGCCGGGCGATGACAGCCGGGTGTGCGTTTACGATCTCGCGACGCAAGGCGCCCGAGTCTTGCTGAAAATCTCCCGCCCTCCTCATTCAGAGGGCGCAGGGAATGCCGGATGCGCGCTGCACCCGCGGTCTCATGTGCGATTGTGCTAAAGAAGCTGCACATGAGCATACAGGGCAGCGGAGAACATCCGACATTCGCTGCGCAATGGCTTTACGGCTTATAACGCGCTCTCCCCGGTGAGACGGCCTCTATTGCCACCGTCGTCCCTCGGAAGCGTTAGCTCCCTTAAGGACTTGACGCCGTTACGGGCGCCAGGACCACACGCTTTCGCCGTACGCTTCAGACGCGACCGTCAATCGCAACCTCAGCGTCCACCGCGACCCGCCCCTCGTCGTGACGACGGCCGATGCCCCTCTGAGTGGGACGGGATGGCGATAGATGCGCACTGATTTGGGTCAGATGGAAAGAAAAATATTTTTGATTTGCAGAAATTTTGCACTTGACACGACTTCCGTAAATCAGAACTGATTTGCCCGTCGGGTTGTTTTGTCGCACCCCGCTGTCATTGCGAGCCACCGAGTCGCAATGACGGGATGGACGGCTTTAAGCCCGCAGCCCGCAAATATCCGACGATCGAAAAATCCGGCGTGAGAGTCAGAAAGCGAACGGAAGCCCCGGCGTTAGTCAGTCATATCTTGATCAGGCAGGCGCGAGGCGGACATCCGCCGCAGCACCTTCGGGAAGCCGCCTCGAAGCTCCAAACGCAAATCCGATTGCTGTTGACGACCGTTCCGTTTGAAAGGATGAAAACACGTGAAAAATACCACTATGAAAGCCGAAGCGAACACCGATACGCCGAATGCGAAGGTCGAAACGAACGAAAAGAAAAACTTTGACGGCTCGCTTTTCACGATGCCGGGAATTTTCCGCGGGATCGCCGAGCAGAGCATGTCGCGGACAAAGGAAAGCTACGAGAAGTTACAGGCTGCCTCGGGGGAGATAGTCGACATTCTCAGCGAAACCTATTCGACCCACGCCAGGACCACCGCAGATTGCGGGATCAAGGTGATCGAGATCGCGGGCGCCAACACCAACTCCGCTTTCGATTTTCTCTCCAAACTCATGGACACGAAGTCGCTCTCGGAAATCGTGCAGTTGTCAGCCACGCAGAGCCGCAAGAACTTCGAAGCCACGTCCACGCAGAACAAGGAACTTTGGCAGCTCGCACAGAAAGTCGCGACCGAAACGGCCGAGCCGATCAAAAAGCGCCTCACCAGGGTCCTGCAGAAAGCCTCCTAAGACGAACTTCCCAGGCCGCCGGATCGGCTGGAACAAGCGCCTCCGCTGAGAAGGGGTGCGCCCAGCCGACGGCGAACGGACACGTTGCTGCGACACAACAGCCAAGGGAGAAACAAGATGGGTATCATCATGATCAAGTGCCCTCAAACGGGACGCGAGATCCCGACGGGCATCAAAGCGGATCGCGAAAAATTTCGATGCAGCGTGGTGTTCTTCGCGCGCACCTTCTGCTCACTGTGCAAAGCCAATCACGAATGGTTCGCCAAGGATGCCTGGGTCAAGGATGCCTGGGTCAAGGAAGCCTTGGTGTACGAGCCATGCGAGGTGGCTGACATCAATGGCCTCTTGGCCGCGGGCTAGTCCCATGCGTTCGCGGGTGCCGCTGGGCGACATCCACCTTGGCCAAAAGCGGATCTGGCGCGCGGACGATCTTGTGTACCGGCGGGATGCGAGGCTCCATTCCTTCAGGCGAAACGATGCTATCGATTCTGCGGCGCATGACCTCGTAGCACTCGCATGCCGCAGCTTCGAGCCGCGGTCTGTCAATCTCGATCAAGCCCCGCTGATTGGATCGGATGGCATGCGACTTCCGGAGCTTCTGCACGACATGCGTCACAGTCGTTCGACGTACGCCAAGCAACTCCGCAAGCGCCTCCTGCGTCAGCGGCAGGAAATCACCGTCGACCCGATCGTGGATGTGGAGCAACCACCGGGCCAGGCGGGCCTCGACCGAGTGCAGTGCGTTGCAGGCGGCCACATGCTGCAATTGCGCCAATAGCACCCTGGTGTAGATCTGGACCGCGTCTCTGATCGCGCCGCTGCGGCTGAGCGCCGCCTGAAATCTTGCCGGAGAAATTTGCAACGAGGTTCCGGCCACCCGGACGACCGCGGTGATCGGAGAGCGGGTAGGTCCCAGTGCGGACAGGATGCCCACGGCGCCCTCATTCCCGACGAGCGCGGTTGCCACCGTTTGTCCGTTTGGCATGTCCATGATGAACGCGATCGTCCCGCTGAGGGGGAAATAGATCTGTTCAACCTGGTCCCCCGATCGAAGCAGCACGACGTCACGCTCAGACGACACTTTGCGGAGGTAGGGCGCGAGCAAATCAAAATCTGCCGCCGGCAACGCGGCTAACAGTCGATTACCTACCCTGGTAGTGGGCTCCATCACGGGAAAACTCCTCCCTCGACGGACCGCGTCTCTGCGCAGACTACTCCTGGCACCAGCCTGCGCAAGTAGCAGATTGGGCCTAGGTTACCAGAACCTGCTGTGCCACATAAGGTTCCAGTAACCCGAATGCGCAGAGCGATATCTCCATCTTCCCACACGGCCCCCCGCATGTGCGGGCTACGCGCTAAGGGCGGCTTTTCCTGTCGTCATTGCGAGCCAAACGAAGCAATCCATAGCGCGGTTGGCGGAGGCATGGATTGCTTCGCTTCGCTCGCAATGACGGCGAAGAGCACCGTCCCCTCACCCAAACCGGTGATCGTATCTCGTGAGCGCCAGCTCCTTCACATCGATATCGGGCTTGCGGCCCGAGAGCATGTCCGCGAGCACCCTCCCCGAACCGCACGCCATGGTCCAGCCGAGCGTGCCGTGGCCGGTGTTGAGATGCAGGTTAGCGTAGCGCGTCGGGCCGATCACCGGCGGACCGTCGGGGGTCATCGGCCGCAGGCCGCTCCAGAAGGTTGCCTTGCCGATGTCGCCGCCGCGCGGGAACAGATCGGTCAGCGAATGATCGAGCGTCGCCCGCCGCGCCGCGTCGAGCTTATTGGAATAGCCTGAAATCTCCGCGGTGCCGCCGACGCGGATGCGGTCTCCCAGCCGCGTGACCGCGACCTTGTAGCTCTCGTCCATCACGGTCGACACCGGCGCGCCGTCGGCATCGACCACCGGCACCGTGATCGAATAGCCTTTGACGGGATAGACCGGGACGGAAATACCGAGCGGTTTGAGCATCCGCGTCGACCAGCTTCCGAGGGCGGCGACATAGGTGTCGGCCTGCAACAAGCCTGCGCTGGTGACGACGCCGGTGATCCTGCCGCCGTCGGCGACCAGCCGCTCGATGGTGGTGTTGAATTTGAACTGCACGCCGAGCTTTGCGGCCTCCACGGCGAGCGCCTGCGTGAACATGTGGCAGTCGCCGGTCTCGTCCTGCGGCAGCCGCAAGCCACCGACAAACTTGTCCTTGACGGCCGACAGCGCCGGCTCCGCACCGATGCAGCCGTTGCGATCCAGCACCTCGTAGGGAACGCCGTATTGCTTGAGCACCGCGATATCGCCACCGGTGCTGTCGAGTTGCTTCTGCTTGCGGAACAGTTGCAGCGTGCCGAGGCTACGCTCGTCATATTTGATGCCGATCTCGGCGCGCAGCGCGCGCAGGCAGTCGCGGCTGTATTCGGCGATCGGGATCATCCGGCGCTTGTTGATGGCGTACCGCTCTTCGGTGCAATTGCGCAGCATCTTCAGGCCCCAGATCCACATGACAGGATCGAGCTTGGGCCAGATCACCAGCGGGCCATGCCGCATCAGGAGCCATTTGATCGCCTTGACCGGCACGCCCGGCCCCGCCCAGGGCGAGGAATAGCCGGGCGAGACCTCGCCTGCATTGGCAAAGCTGGTTTCAAGCGCGGGATGCGGCTGACGGTCGACGACCGTGACCTCATGGCCGGCTTTGGCGAGATAATAGGCTGACGTGACGCCGATGACGCCACTGCCGAGAATCAAAACTTTCACGATCCCTCATGCTTCTGCCGCGGCATCGTTCGATCACCGCACGATAGTCGATGCCGCAGTTGGAGCAAGGATCAGGCCACGCGCTTGATCGCGTCGCCGAGGATCGACACCATTTCGTCGATGTGGCTCTTCTCGACGATCAAAGGCGGTGACACCGCAAGGGAGTCGCCGCTCTGGCGCAGATAGAGGCCGTTGTTGAAGCAATCGACCATCAGATCATAGCCGCGCGCGCCCGGCGCGTCCTTGCGCGGCGCGACTTCGATGGCGCCCATCAGGCCGACATTGCGGATGTCGATCATGTTCGGCAGGCCCTTGAGCGAATGCAGACCCTCTTGCCAGTAATCGGCCATCGAGGCGCCGCGCGTCAGCAGCCCCTCGTCCTTGTAGATGTCGAGCGTTGCGATACCGGCCGCGCAGGCCACCGGATGCGCCGAATAGGTGTAGCCGTGGAACAGCTCGATCTGGGCCTGCGGCCCCGTCATCAGCGTGTCGTGAATCTTGCGGCTGGCGAACACCGCGCCGCAGGGAACGGTGCCGTTGGTGATGCCCTTGGCGGTCGTCATCATATCAGGCGTGACGCCGAAATAGTTGGCGGCGAACGGGGTGCCGAGGCGGCCGAAGCCGGTGATGACTTCGTCGAAGATCAGCAGGATGCCGTGCTTGTCGCACAGGGTGCGCAGCCGCTGCAGGTAGTTCTTCGGCGGCGGCAAAACTGCGGTCGAGCCAGGTACCGGCTCGACGATGACGGCGGCGATGGTCTCGGCGCCATGGAGCGCCACCAGCCGCTCGACATCGTCGGCAAGTTCGGCGCCGTGCTCGGGCTGGCCCTTGGCGAAGGCGTTGCGGGCGAGATCGTGGGTGTGGCTGATATGGTCGACACCCGGCAGATGGGTCGCGAACGCGCGGCGGTTGTTCACCATGCCGCCGACCGACATGCCGCCGAAACCGACGCCGTGGTAGCCGCGCTCGCGGCCGATCAGGCGCGTACGCGTCGGCTGGCCGGCGGCGCGCTGATAGGCCAGCGCGATCTTCAGCGCGGTATCGACCGATTCAGAGCCTGAATTGGTAAAAAAGATTCGATCGAGCCCGGTCGGCGCGATCTCGGCGAGGCGCTCGGCGAAGTCGAACGCCAAGGGATGGCCCATATTGAACGAGGGCGCGAAATCGAGGTTCATCAGCTGGCGCTCGACGGCAGCTGCGATTTCCTTGCGGCCGTGGCCGGCGTTGACGCACCAGAGGCCCGCCGAACCGTCGATCACCTTGCGGCCGTCGATGGTGGTGTAATGCATGCCCGAGGCGGAGGCGAACAGCCGCGGCTCGGCCTTGAACTGACGGTTGGCCGTGAACGGCATCCAGAACGATTCGAGCTTCACGGTGTTGGGAATCTGGTGAATCGTCATGGGTGGGCTCCTGTGCGGTTTCCCTACCCGACATCATGTTGATGATGTGCAGCAAGTCCTTTTCTGATACCATCCAAGCCATTGAATTTGCTGGGGGCGTTGGGTATTATTCGTTCGATCCGCAACACACTCAACACCCCAAACCACCCCTTGAGGCTGCGATGAGCATAGATGTCGGCGAACGGTTACGCTTCGTCCGCGCCCGCAACAAGATATCGCAACGTGAACTCGCCAAGCGTTCGGGGGTGACCAACTCGACGATCTCGCTGATTGAATCCAACCAGATGAACCCGTCCGTCGGCGCGCTCAAGCGCATCCTCGACGGCATACCGATGGGGATGGCTGAATTCTTCGCGCTGGAGCCTGACCAGCCGCGCAAGGCGTTTTACCGCGCCGACGAATTGAGCGAGATCGGCAAGGGCAAGATTTCCTTTCGCCAGGTCGGCGACAATCTGTTCGGCCGGAGCTTGCAGATCCTGAAAGAGCGCTACGAGCCCGGCGGCGACACCGGACGCATTCCGCTGGTGCACGATGGGGAGGAAGGCGGCATCGTTCTGTCGGGCCGGCTCGAAGTGACGGTCGATAGCGAGCGCCGCATCCTCGGGCCCGGCGACGCCTATTATTTCGAGAGCCGCCGGCCGCACCGGTTTCGCTGCGTCGGCGCCAAGCCGTGCGAAGTGATCAGCGCCTGCACGCCGCCGACATTCTAAGAGAGCAACATCAATAGCTGGCGGCCATCAGCTTCAGGCGCGGGTAGAGCTTGTCGATCGCGACGATGTCGCTGCGCATTTGCGCAATGATCCAGTCCCTGATCTCGACAGCAACGGGGCGGATCGGCCGGTTGCGCGGCGTGACGAGTTCGCAGACCCGGCGCGTGCTGACGAGTTTCGCGGACGCCGGCACCAGCGCGCCGGTCAACAGCCAATGCGCGACGACCGTGATCCAGCCGAGCGTCACGCCCTGCCCGAGCAGCGCCGCCTGCACCACGACCGCGTAATCCGAAAAACTCAGCGCCTTGGCGGGACCGGATGCGCCGGTGAGCGCGCCCGGATATTGCCGCACCCAGTCTTCCGGCGTGTCGGCCAGCTTGATGATGGTGCGCCCTTCGGCAGCCTTGCGCGCAACATTGGTGTCGCGGTAGCCGGGGCTGCAGATCGGCAGCATGACTTCCTTCATCACAAGCGCCCCGTTGGTCTCGGGATCGTCCTGGTCGCGAAACCGCATGCCGACGTCGACGTTCTCGACCGCGCCGCGCAGCGAGCCCGAGATCAGCTGGAACCGGAGATCGACGTTCGGAAACGCGCGCTGCAGCTTGTCGATGCGCGGCATCAGCCAATGGTTGGTGAAGGCCGAAGAGACCGACAGCGTGACGGTTTCGGTGCCCCGGCGCCGGCGCTCGATCTCGACCAGGCCGCTCTCGATGCTGCGAAAACCATCCGTTACGCGCCGATAGAGCAGTTCGCCCTCTTCCGTCAGGGTCGCGCCCCCGGCGCTACGGTCGAACAGGCGGACCCCGAGATAATCCTCGAAACGTCCCAGCATGCGGCTCACCGCCGGCTGGGTCACGTTCAGCTCGGCCGCCGCCGCCGTGAAGCTGCCGTTGCGCGCGGCGGCGTCGAAGACGAACAGCGCATTGCTGGAGGGCAGCATCCGGCGAAGCTCAGGCATAACCTCAGATTATGATGCGAGTGATAATTTGGCAATTGCCCGGCCGCCCTATTTTTGATTGCCTTGCCAATCAAGGAGGCCTGCCGGGAAGCGGAGCATTCCGAGCAAACCGCTGGGGGAGATTGCCCCTGTCGCGCGGGAAGCGTCCGCCTATAAATTGAGATCATGCCAGTTCAACCCCCTTGGCCTTGCGGCAGGGGCGCCGGGAAGCCGCATTCATGCGGCCAGCGGCGAAGCGCAACAGGAAGGTCGTTCATTGGGCAGCGGTGGCGAAAGCGTCGAAATCAAATCCGCGAGCAAGCACTATGGCGCCGTCGTGGCGCTCGACAATGTCACGCTGAGCGTCGCGCCGCGCGAATTCGTCTCGCTGCTCGGGCCATCCGGATCCGGCAAGACCACGCTCCTGGGCCTGCTCGGCGGCTTCATCCAGCCGACTTCAGGTTCGATCCATTTCGGCAAGCGCGACGTCACGCTGGAGCCGCCGCACAAGCGCAACATCGGCGTCGTGTTCCAGAACTACGCGCTGTTTCCGCATATGAGCGTCGGCGAGAACGTCGCCTTCCCGCTGCGCGCGCGGCGGCTGCCGAAGGCCGATTGGCCGGCGAAAGTGCGCGGCGCGCTCGCCATGGTCGGCCTCGCCGGTTACGAGGAACGCGGCGTGGCGCAGCTCTCCGGCGGCCAGCGCCAGCGCGTGGCGCTGGCACGCGCGATGATCTTCGAGCCGCGTTTGATCCTGATGGACGAGCCGCTTTCCGCGCTCGACAAGCAGTTGCGGGAATCGATGCAGATCGAGCTGCGCCAGCTCCACAAGCGCATCGGCGCCACCATCATCTACGTCACCCACGACCAGCGCGAGGCGCTGACGATGAGCGACCGCGTCGCCATTCTCAGGGATGGCCGCCTGATCCAGATCGACCAGCCCGCGCGGCTGCACGATCATCCGGCGGATTCCTTTGTCGCCAGTTTCATCGGCGAGGCCAGCCTGCTGCCGGTCCGCCGCATCGATGCCGGCAGCGTTGCGCTCGGCCCCGCCACCCTGCGCAGTGCCCGGCCGATCCCGAACGGCGATGGGCTGATGCTGGCGGTGCATAGCGAAAAGCTCTTGATCGACGACGGCGCTGATAATGCCGCGCTCAACCGCCTCACCGGCACCGTCACCGACGTCGTCTACCAGGGCGAAAGCCTGCGCATTTTTATCGCCCTGCCCGACGGCACCGCACTGAGCCTGCGCCAGCCCAGCCATCACGAAGCCTATCGCCGCATCCCGCCGGTCGGCGGCCCCCTCACCGTGACCCTCCATCCGGAGGACACCATCATCGTGCCGAAGGCCGCGGAATGAACGTCCACCAGCAACGCAGTTCCAACACCAGAGAAGAAACGCCCATGTCGTTCAGCAATTTCAAGGTTCTCACTTTCGATGTCGTCGGCACCCTGATCGACTTCGAAACCGGCGTGCTCGACGCCGTCCGCAAGATATCCGGAAGGAGCGCCGCTGAACTCAGCGACGACAAGATCTTTGCCTCCTACAAGCGCGGGCGCGATGCGCATCCGGAGCGCTCCAGCGAAGTGATGTTCGACGTCTACCGCTATCTCGCAAAAGAGCTCGGGCTGCCGGCCGATGATGCGGCCTGCGATTCCTTCCAGCTGGCGGTGCTGCGCTGGCAGCCGTTTTCGGATTCAGTCGAGGCGCTGAAGCGCCTGCGTACCAAATTCCGGCTGGTGGCGATGACCAATGCCGATCGTGTCGCGCTGTCCTGCTACGCCCACGCGCTCGGCGACCCCTTCGATGACACCGTCTGCGCCGACGAGACCGGCGTCGCCAAGCCGAACCCGGAATTCTTCGCCTACAACAAGGGACGGCAATCGGCCTTCGGCTACAAGCAGTCCGACATCCTGCATGTGGCGCAGAGCCAGCACCACGACATCGGGATCGCGCGAAAACTCGGCTATAAAGTGTGCTGGATCGAGCGCCGCCAGGGCATGGCGGGATTCGGCGGCACGCCCGAAGTGCCCGTTCTGACAAAACCCGATTTTCATTTCGCCACCATGAAAGCCTTCGCCGACGCGGCGGTCGGGCACTGAGGGGCACGCGGCGATGGCTGAGGTCTGGACCCCAATGGCATCGGCGAACTCGCTGTGGGCGAGCACGGCGACGCCGTTGCGGACCTTTCCTGTGCTGTCGGGCGAGGTTCAGGCTGACGTCGTCATCATCGGCGCCGGCTATACCGGCCTCTCCGCTGCGCATCACATCGCCAAAAGCGGCCTCGTGCCTGTTGTGCTGGAGGCCAACCGTCCCGGCTGGGGCGCCAGCGGACGCAATGGCGGCGTCATCACCGCAAAATTCCGGCAATCGTTCCGCGGCATCGATGCGGCCCACGGCCGCGCGATGGCCAAGCGCATGTACGAGATCGCGTATGAATCGACCGAGATCGTGGAGGAACTGGTTTCGGAATTCGGCATCACCGCAGCGCGGCTGACGCGGACCGGACAGGTCAAGGCCGCGCACAACCATGCGACGCTCAAAGCTGCGATCGACGAAGCCGAATGGATGAAGCGCGAGATGGGCGATGCGGAGGTCCGGATCCTCGACGCCCATGAAGTGCGCGAGGAAACCGGCTCAAAGGCGTTCGTCGGCGGCGTGCTCAATCCGGGTTCCGGCGGCATCCATCCGCTGAATTATCTGCATGGCCTCGCCGAAGGGATCGCGGCGCGCGGTGTCGCGATCTATCAGGAAAGCCCGGCGCTGCGGATACGGCGCGAGAACGGGCTTTCCATTGTCGAAACACCCGAAGGCGCGGTGCGCGCGCGGCAAGTCATCATCGCCACCAACAGCTATTCCGACCTGACCGACGCGACGCGCCATATGCAGCACACCGTGGTGCCGTTCCGCAGCGCCATCATCGCCACAGACCGGTTGCCGCATAACCTCGCCGGCAGCCTGATGCCATCAGGGCGAACCTATACCGAGACCAAGCGGATGATGCGCTGGTTCCGCATGGTCGACGATCGCGTGATCTTCGGCGGCCGCGGCGCCTTCGGCAAACAGGATTCGGAAGCTGCGTTCGACGCGCTGCGCAAGGCCATGGTCGGCATCTTCCCGGAACTGAACGACACGCCGCTGGCATTCAAATGGTCGGGCCTCGTCGGCATGACGCTGGATTCGATGCCGCATATCGGCCGGCTCGACGACCACACCCTGTTCTCGATGGGCTACAACGGCGCCGGGGTCGCGATGTCCAGCCTGATGGGGCGTTATCTCGCGGCCTTCGTGCGCGGCGAACAGCCGGATGTCGGCCTGCTCGATGCACGCCGCCTCAAGGTCATTCCATTTTATCCGCTGCGCGAACCGGCCGTCCGAATGGTCGCCGGCTGGTACCAGTTTTTGGACGCGATCGGGCAATAGCAACGCAAAGGCCCGGTCATAACAGGAGGGAACGGAAGATGGCAGTTGCATCCAACACAGGACTACGCGCGCTGTTCGGCGCAGCGCTCGGGCTTTTGGCGTCAACCAGCATTGCGGCCAACGCCGCCGAGCAGATCACCTTCGTGTCGCAGGGCGGCGCCTATCAGAAGGCGCAGACGGTTGCGATCCTCGATCCCTCGGCCAAGAAGCTCGGCATCACCATCAACCAGGACAGCATTCCCGATGCCTGGCCGGTGATCAAATCGCAGGTCGCAAGCGGCAAGCCGATCTGGGACGTGGTTGACGTGCCGACCGGCTATTGCCTGCGCGGCGGCGAACAGGGACTGATCGAAAAACTCGATTTCTCGAAGATCCCCAACGCGGCCGCGATGCCGGAAGCCTATCGCAACGCCTATTCGGTGGCGTACGAGTTCTATTCGAGCGTGCTGGCCTACAGCCAGAAGAAATATCCTGATGGAGCTGCGCCCAATAGCTGGGCCGACTTCTGGGACGTGAAGAAATTCCCCGGCCGCCGCGCGCTGCGCAACCACCCCATTGCGACGCTGGAAGCAGCGCTGATGGCCGATGGCGTCGCACCCGACAAGCTCTATCCGCTCGACGTCGACCGCGCCTTCAAGAAGCTCGAGGAGATCAAGCCCAACATCACGGTGTGGTGGACCTCGGGCGCGCAATCGGCGCAGCTCTTGAACGACGGCGAGGTCGACATGGTGATGGCCTGGAACGGCCGCGTCAGCGCGCTGACCAAGGAAGGCGCCAAGGTCGCCTATACCTATAATCAGGGCATCCTGCAGAGCACCTCGCTGTGCATCCTCAAGGGCGCGCCGAATCTGGCGACCGCGGTCAAGTTCCTCAACGAGGCGGTCGATCCCGTCCATCAGGCCAATCTGCCGCTGCACATCGATTACGGCCCGGCGAACCCGAAGGCGTTCGATACCGGCGTGGTCAAGCCGGAGCGCGTCGCGCAACTGCCGAGCGCGCCCGACAACGCCAAGAAGCAGGCGCTGATGTCCTATGCGTGGTGGGCGTCGCCCGAAGGCGAAGCCGCCGAGAAGCGCTGGGTCTCCTTCGTGCAGAAATAGGCGAAAATAATCCGGAGCGGAGTTCGGCACCCCGCTCCAGCCATCCGGCCATGACAGGAAAACCGCATTGATCCATTCCACACCAGACCTCTCGTTGCGCCACCATCGCCGCGAACAGGGCCTGATGCTGGCATTGGCGTCGCCGGCGCTGCTGGTGATCCTGCTCTTGATCGTACTCCCGGTAGGCTGGCTCGCCTGGCAGTCGATCTATCATGACGGCTTCACGCTGGAGAACTATCGCCGCATCTTCAGCGAAGCCATCTACTGGCGCAGCTTCTCGCTGACCTTCCAGATCAGCCTGCTGGTGACCGTGCTGGCGCTGCTGCTCGGCTATCCCATCGCCTATGCCGCGAGCGTGGTGCCGAAGGGATGGAGCGTATTGATTCTCGCGCTGGTGATTCTGCCGTTCTGGACCAGCGTCCTGGTGCGGGCCTATGCCTGGCTGGCGCTGCTGCAACGCACCGGGGTGGTCAACCAGTTCCTGCAATATCTCGGGATTATCGACGAGCCGCTGGCGCTGGTGCACAACACGTTCGGCACCGTCGTGGCGACCGTGCATATCCTGCTGCCGTTCATGGTGCTGCCGCTCTACGCCACCATGCAGAAGATCCCGCACGATCTGATGCAGGCGGGCGCCAGCCTCGGCGGCAGTCCGTCGCATAATTTCTGGCGGATCTTCCTGCCGCTGTCGCTGCCCGGCGTGCTCGCCGGCACCACGCTGGTGTTCGTGCTGTGCCTCGGTTTCTACATCACGCCGGAACTGCTCGGCGGCGGCCGCACCGTGATGGTGTCGCTGCTGGTCAGCCGCAACGTCGAGCTCTACGACCAATGGGGCGCCGCAAGCGCCGTCGGCGTGGTGCTGCTGGTCAGCGTTCTCGTCATTTTCCTCATCGTCGGCCGGTTCATCCCGCTCGACCGCATCCTGGGGCAAAAATGAAGACGTTCTCGCTCCCCCGCATCGTCTTCGTCGTGTTCTGCGCACTGGTGCTGCTGTACCTGATCCTGCCGGTGCTGATCATCGTGCCGATGTCGTTTTCGAGCACCCGCTTCCTGACCTTCCCGCCGCCATCGCTGTCGCTGCGCTGGTACGAGGAGTATATCGGCAATGCGGCCTGGATGCAGGCGACCCGCGTCACGTTTGCTGTGGCCGCCCTCACCGTCCTGATTGCAACGCCGCTCGGCGTCGCCGCGGCCTACGCCATCAGCAATTCGAAAATGCGCCTCATGCGCATTGTCCACATGATGCTGATGCTGCCACTGGTGGTGCCGATCATCATCACGGCGGTCGGCATCTTCTTCGTCTATGCCAAAGTTGGACTGGTGGCGACGATGTCGGGACTGGTGCTCGCCAATGTCATGCTCGGCCTGCCCTATGTCATCACGTCGGTGGTGGCGGGGCTGCAGAGTTTCGATCCGGCGCAAGAGATGGTGGCGCGCAGCCTCGGCATGAACCGATTGCGCAGCTTTTTCGCCGTCACGCTGCCGCAGATCAAGGCGAGCGTGCTGACCGGCGCGATCTTCGCCTTCATCTCGGCGATGGACGAGACGGTGGTCGGCCTGTTCATATCAGGCGGCCAATACCAGCCGCTGACAAAACGGATGTTCACCGCGCTGCGCGACGAGATCGATCCGACGATAGCCGCGATCAGCACGCTGATGACCGCGGCCTCGTTCCTGCTGGTGCTGATCGCCAGCACCCGGCAGAAGAAGAGCGGCTGACTGCGTGAGGTCGGCCGTCGCCGTTAGCGTTTCGGCGGGTGCGAGAAGACCATCGACATATCCTCGAACTCCTCGATCGGGAGCTTGTTCGCGGCGGTCGAAGAGGAATGTTGCGGCGATGACACCAGACCGGTTGTCCCGGTGGCGCGATGGCCCCATAGCGAATGCGAGGGCAGCATGGTGATCGCGGCGGCAAGAATGGCGACTGCAATGAATCCAGAAAGCATCAAACGGTTCATGGCAAACCTCCGTTAGGAGAAGCCCACCCCACGTGTCCCTTAGCGTGAAGCCCGACGCGCGGATGTGAACTGCGTCACAGACGGCGTTCACGCTTTCTCTAGCGCACCCTGACGCGCTCGGGGAATTGTACCAAGACGGCACGGTCGTGTTCGAAGCCGATGGACTGCACTGGGCCCCGTTACCGTCAGCGCCATGGCAGATTTCACTGAGGGACGAGATCAAGGTTCCGGCCTTGTTGCCAAACAAGGATCTAGGAGGATGTGATCGGCATCGCGCCGTCGGTATCCGCCCCTCACGATAATCCTGTCACCGGTCTCCATGCCATTGGACTGGTAGGTCACGCACATAATCCGGACATCGGGCGGAGAACACAGCACGAGATACCACAACACTCCATCTGTCTTTACCGCCGTGAGACTGCCGGCTACGGAAAGATCGATCCGGTAGTCGAGCTCCGGAACGCCATCCGACATCGGCCTCACCTCTCTGCACTCGGCGGCCATCCGCGCAGGCTGGTCCGCCTCCGAGAATGCGGGCCGCCTGGTGAACATCCGGTCCGACGCAAGCGATGGAACCGAACTCGGCATCACAAGGCATATGGCGACGACGGCTATCGATAGTGCGCCGGTCGTTTTCGCGGAGAGATTTGCCGGCATTCCGCACCTAGCCCGGTCTCATCGCCGCGACGGCGCGCGCGATCGAAGCTATGGTGGCGTTTTGTTGCGCGCTGGGAACGTTGGCGCCTGTCAGATAGGCCGCGACGATGATAGGGGCGCCGTCGGGAGGCCACACCACGGCAACGTCATTGTTCGTGCCGTGGTCACCGGCGCCGGTCTTGTCGCCGACACGCCAGCCTTTCGCAAACCCTGCGCGCAATCGTGTATCGCCAGTCTTGTTGGCAACCAGCCATGCCGTCAATTGCTCGCGCGACGTAGCCGACAGCGCCGCAGTCCCAAGGACGAGCCTCTCGAAATTCGAAGCCATCGCATTCGGTGTCGTGGTATCGCGGGGATCGCCGGGCAGCGCCTGGTTGAGCGAAGGTTCGTCCCGGTCGAGCCGCGTGACCTGATCGCCGAGCCCTCGCGCGAAGGCGGTCAACCCGGGAGGTCCGCCGATGCTGGCGAGCAGCAGGTTGCCCGCAGTGTTGTCGCTCCGTGTCATCGCCGCGTCGCAGATTTCAGCGAGCGTCATGCCGTCGCCCCCGACGTGCTTTTCGGTCACAGGTGAGTACACCACGATTGCGGATGCGTCGAAGGTTATGCGCCGCATCAGTTGCTCCTTCCCGGCATCCACCCGCGCCAGCACCGCCGCGGCCGCCAGCGCCTTGAAGGTGCTGCACATCGGGAAACGCTCGTCGCCCCGGTGGACATGACGCGCACCCGTTGCCGTTTCCAACACACAAACGCCGAGCCGGCCACCGCTCTCGCTCTCCAGACGCTTGATCTCGGCGATCAGTCGTTGATCCGCGGCCGCTGCGCGTGCCGCTTTTGGTAAGCCGCCCAGATCAGCGGCTATCAGTGCTGCGCCGAAGCCAAGGTGGAACTGTCTCCTGCTGATCATTTCGAATCCCTCCGGGTTGTGGGCAGGAACGTGCCCAGAAGGCCCTGTCTTGACAAACGATCAGTTTTGAATGCAGGCATTAGAAAAACTAGGGTCGAACGAATGCGCCGCAGGACGAAGCTTTCACACCTTCCGCTGAATGCGTTACGAGCCTTTGAGGCGACGGCGCGCAACCTGAGTTTCACCCGTGCCGGCCTTGAACTCCGCGTAACGCAGGCCGCCGTCAGTCAGCAGGTGAAAGCGCTGGAGGACAGGCTTGGCGCCCAGCTGTTTCGCCGGTTACCGCGCGGCGTCGCGCTGACCGACGAAGGGCAAGCACTGCTGCCCAGCATCGTCGAGGCTTTCGGGCGGCTCAACGAAGCGGTCAATCGTTTTGAAGACGGTCGCTACCAGGACGTCATCACGATCGGCGTCGTCGGCACCTTCGCGTCGGGATGGCTGCTGCCGCGGCTCGACACTTTCAGGAAGGCGTATCCGCGGATCGACTTGCGTCTATTCGCCAATAATAATCGCGTCGACATAGCGGGCGAAGGCCTCGATTACGCCATCAGGTTTGGCGACGGCCTCTGGCACGGTACGGACGCGGCCCACCTGATGGGGGCGTCGTTTACTCCGTTCTGCGCGCCGGCACTGGCCCGCAGGCTGAGCCGGCCGGCCGATCTCAAACGCGAGGTGCTGCTGCGTTCCTATCGACAGGACGAATGGTCGCGCTGGTTTGCCGCGGCGGGACTGCTTAGTCCCGTCATCAAGGGAATGGTGTTCGATTCATCGATCACGATCGCAAGCGTTGCAGCGCGCGGTACCGGCGTTGCGTTGTTGCCGGCGGAGATGTTTCGGGACGAGGTCCGTGAGCGGCGGCTGGTACGTCCGTTCAAGACCGAAGTGACACTCGGCGACTACTGGATTACGTCGCTGCATTCCCGGCAACCATCATCTGCGATGCTCTCGTTCAAGAACTGGTTGCTTGAAACGATTGCAGCGAAAGCGGAAACTCCGACCCGGAACACCCGTAGCCGGTAGTGGTGCGCACGCCGCCTCCTGGCCCTGCAGCCGCGGTCGGCGGGCAAGGCGTGACGAGTGTTCCCTAGCGCTTCGTGGCGCGCTCCAGGAACTGCACCAAGGCGGCACGGTCCTGTTCGGAGCCGATGCGCTGCTCGGGCATCTTGGTCCCCGGCGTGTAGGCCGCAGGCCCGATCTCGAACAATTTCGAAACCGTCTCCGGCGTCCAGACGATATCGAGCCGCTTGAGCGCGTCGGAGAAATCATAACCCGGCAAGGTCGCGATGCGCCGGCCGAACAGACCGGCCAGCGTCGGCCCTGCCCGGTTGGCCTGATCGGCGCCGAGCGTGTGGCAGGCTATGCAGGCACGAAAAATATCCGCGCCGCGGTCGCCGGCATACGCGGCCAGCGGGTCTGCGGTGTGTTCAAACAGCAAGGGATCGACGGGTTCTCCGGTCACCGCGTTCCAGCGGCGGATGGTGTTGTCAGCACCGCCGGTAAGCAGCGTTCGACTGTCAGGCAGAAACGCCACCGACCAGACCGGCAGCCCCGGACCTACCAATGTGCGCGCGAGATTGCGCGTCTTGCGATCGATCACCGCGACCGCGCCACCAATGCCGGCGGCTGCGACCCACGCGCCGTCGAGCGAGATCGTCATCGAGATCACGGGCCTCGGGCCGGCTTCAACGTCACCGGCGCGCGCACCGTCGCTGCCCAGAAAATACAGTCTACCGTCGGCGCCTCCGACCGCGATTTCGCCATCACGGCTGATCGCTACCGCATTCAGCGGGGTCGGCATCGTAATGACTGATGGCGGCGACGTGCCCGCCAGCGGCCAGATGCGAACGCTCTGATCGTAGCTGACGCTGACCAGGGTGCGGCCGTCGGGCGCGAAGGCGACGCCGTTGACGTTCTGGGTATGCCCTTCCAGCACGCGCGGCGCGCCGCCCGCGAGCGGCCACAGGCGCACCGTTTGATCCCACGACACGGAGGCCAATGTTGCGCCGTCAGGCGAAACCGCAAGGGCTGCGATCGGCGCGATGTGGCCTTCCAGCACCGCATCGGGGCGGGTTTTGCCGGCGGTCCAGATCGCAATGCGCCCATCGGCGCCCGCGGTCGCGGCCCGACCATCCCGGAGCAACGCCACCGCATTGACGGCGTCGGCGTGGAAACGGAGCACCTGCTCAGCCGCATTCGATGTCAGCGACCAGCGGATCGCGGTTGAATCGAAGCTGCCTGAAATGGCGCTCGCACCGTCAGGTGAAAGCGCCAAGGCCCGCACCGGCCCGCCATGGCCGCGCAACTGCGCGTGGGCGGCGCTGGTTCCAAGCGCCGGCAGGACCAGCAAAGCGGTCCAGGTCAGCGCTACGAGGCGGCGGATGGTGTGAGCACGGAGCATTCGCGGCGATCGTTTCGTCCGTTCGTGTCGCCGTCAAGGCAGCGAGAGAGGATCAACGCATGCCCGGTCTGTCGCGGTCGAGGGCCTTGGCCTGGAGCTCGTCGAGATAATCCTGAAAACGCCGCTCGGCGTTGATGCCGAGATCGTGGAGGAACGCCCAGGAGTAGATGCCGGTATTGTGCATGTCGTCGAAGCCGAGCCGCACGGCGTAATTGCCGACGGGATCGACGGAGAGAATGGTCACGTTGCGCTTGCCGCCGACTGTCTTGCGCTGCGCTTCGGAATGCCCCTGCACCTCGGCGGACGGACTGGTCACCCGGAGCAGTTCGGCCGACAGGTTGAAATCGGCACCGTCGTCAAAGCTGACATGAAGGGCGCGGCGGTCCTTCACCAGCCGGATTTCCACCGGCCACGCCGCAGCTGCCTTAGCTTCCTTGGGCGCGTTCAACATCCGATCCAAAAATCAGTTCGGCCCGATCAGATTCTTGCCGGGATCACCGACCCGCGCCCCGCTGGTGGTGTAGGCAACCGAACTCGACTGCTGAATGGTGTCGAGCACGGACGACACACCGAACGCGGCGATCGCCGCAAACGCCAAAGCCGCCAGAAAGCTCTTCATCGTATTTCCCTCGAACTGCCCTGTGCTCGCATCGTCATTCGGCCGGCACGGCGTGCGTGCCATCTTTCGACGGCGCGCGCCCTTTGGCCTGCTCCTCCGCGACCCAGAGCGCGTGATGCTCCTTGGCCCAGTTGAGATCGACCTCGCCGGTGCCCATCGCATCGAACGCGCCCTCCATCCCGACCGAACCGATATAGATGTGGGCCAGCATGGCCGCGATGAAAAGCATCGCAACCACGGCATGGATCACGGTCCAGAACTGCAACGCCGTGACATTACCCGGGAGATACGGGAACAGCAGGTACCAGCCCGACACCGACATCAGCACGCCGCCGATGATCACGATCCAGAAAATGCCTTTCTGTCCGGCATTGAATCGTTTGGCCGGCGGATGCTTGCCGTTGGCCAGAATGCCACCGCCCTGTTTCAGCCATTGCCAGTCGAGCTTCCCGGGAATGTTATCCTTGATCCAGATCAGGAACATGATCGCGAGGCCAAGCATGAACGGAAACGCCAGATAGTCGTGCGCGATCTTGGCCCAGCCCGACATGGTCGCAAACGCCTCGGCACCGAACAGCGGCATGACCAGCACCCGCCCGAAGCTGATGTTGAGGCCCGACAGCGCCAGCACGATGAAGCAGCTCGCCGTCAGCCAATGGGTAAAGCGTTCGAAGCTCGCAAAACGAAGGATCTTGGTGCCGGAAAAACCGTGATCGACGCGAATCCGGCCGCGCACCATCAGGAAGATCGCCAGCAGCACGATCATGCCAAGGATGGCGACGCCGCCGATGATCGGCAGCTTGCTGCGCTGGAAATCGCGCCAGTCGCGGCCCGCGGGCTGGATCAGGCTGGAGGCCATGGTATCCGGGATCGATATCCGCCCGGTGATCTTGTCGCCCTCCTTCAGCGCGTTCAGGAGTTTGTCTTCCTGAACCGCTTCGGCAGTCGGCTTGAACGTCAGCTGCGCGGCTGCAGGATGCGCGAACACAAAGAGCAACCCGATGGCAGCGCATAGCGCCCGGATGTGTGAAAGAGAGCTTGGCATAGGCCCGTGACCTTCCCGTTTCTCGTGACATGTGCGCCGCCGCGCGCCGCGCGACGGCCAAGGCATCAGCCGGTCGGTGAATCCGCGTAAGCCGTTTTCCAGCCCCACATGCCCGAACCGTAACCGCGCTTCATCACGCGCTCCTTGTAGATTTCGGCGATGATGGCGCCGTCGCCGGCGAGCAGCGACTTGGTCGAGCACATCTCGGCGCAGATCGGCAGCTTGCCTTCGGCCAGACGATTGGTGCCGTATTTGGCGTATTCGGCCGGGGTGGAGTCCGCTTCCGGGCCGCCCGCGCAATAGGTGCACTTGTCCATCTTGCCGCGCGAGCCGAAATTGCCGACTTTCGGGTATTGCGGCGCGCCGAACGGGCACGCGTAGAAGCAATAGCCGCAGCCGATGCACAGGTCCTTGGAGTGGAGCACCACGCCGTCGGCGGTGGTGTAGAAGCACGACACCGGACAGACCGCGGCGCATGGCGCATCGGTGCAATGCATGCAGGCCATCGACACCGAGCGTTCGCCGGGCTTGCCGTCATTGATGGTGACGACGCGGCGGCGATTGATGCCCCACGGCACTTCATGTTCGTTCTTGCAGGCCGTCACGCAAGCGTTGCATTCAATGCAACGATCGGCATCACAGAGAAATTTGACGCGAGCCATGATCTATTCTCCCCTCACGCCGATTGAATCTGGCACAGGGTCACCTTGCCCTCGTGCATGCCGGTGACCGGATCGTAACCGTAGCTCGTGATCGAGTTCACGCTTTCGCCGAGCACGATCGGATCGGCGCCCTTCGGATATTTGCTGCGCTGGTCGACACCCTGGAACCAGCCGGAGAAGTGGAACGGCATGAAGGCTACGCCCTTGCCGACGCGGTCGGTGACCAGCGCCTTGACGCGAGCCTTCGATGAGTTCTCCGGGCCGTAGACCCAGACCCAACCGCCATCCTTGATGCCGCGTTCCGCAGCATCTGATGTGTTGACCTCGACGAACATGTCCTGCTGCAACTCGGCAAGCCATTTGTTCGACCGGGTTTCCTCGCCGCCGCCTTCATATTCGACCAGACGTCCGGACGTGAGGATGATCGGGAATTGCTTGGCAAGCCCCTTGTCCACCGCGGCCTTCTGAACCGAAAAGCCGAGATTGGCCATCCGGAACTGACGGCCGTCCGGGCGCGTCGGGTATTTGGCGACGAGTTCGGGGCGAGAGGTGTAGATCGGCTCGCGATGAACCGGCACCGGATCCGGCAGATTCCACGCCACCGCGCGGGCCTTGCCGTTGCCATAGGCCATCACGCCGTGTTCAAGCGTGACGCGGATGATGCCGCCCGACAGGTCGACGGCCCAGCCGACACCGTCGGGGTTGTTGCCGCCGATCTTGTTGATCGTCGCCAGTTCGGCCGCGGTGAGATCCTTGTCCCAGCCGAGCTTCTTCAGCACGCCGTAGGTAAACTCCGGATAGCCGTCGGTGAGTTCCGAACCCTTGCTGTAGGAGCCTTCCGACAGCATGTTGACGTTCTTCACCGAACCGTCCGGCTGCTTCTCTTCATAGACGACGCCGAACCGCGCCCGGAACGTGCCGCCGCCGTCCTTGGCGTGCAGGTTGGTGTTGTAGAGCGTATGCGTTCCCGGATGCTTGATCTCCGGCGTGCCCCAGCACGGCCACGGCAGGCCGTAATAGTCGCCGCCGATTTCGGGCTCGTCGGCCTTGGCGCGCAGGGTCACCAGGTCGAACTTGCCCTGGTTCTTCATGTGCGCCTTCAGCCGCTCTGGCGACTGGCCGGAATAGCCGGTCGAGAATCCGCCGCGGTTGATTTCGCGCAGCAGCTCTTCCGGCGATGGACGGTTGTTCTCCACCTTGAGGTTCTTGAACATCGGATCGGCGAAGCCGAGCTTCTTGGAAAGCAGGTAGATGATCTCGTAATCGTCCTTGGATTCGAAGATCGGCTTGACGATCTGCTCGCCCCATTGCAGCGAGCGGTTGGAAGCGGTGCGCGAGCCCGAGGTTTCGAACTGGGTGCAGGCGGGCAATAGATAGGTGCCGTTCTTGCGCTCCGAGATCGCCGCGAACGTGGTCGGATGCGGATCGGCAACCACAAGCAGTTCGAGCTTCTCGAGGCCCTTCACCATCTCGGTCATGCGCGGGATGGTATTGCCGCCATGCCCCATGATGACCACGCCCTTGATGGCATCGCGTTGATCGACATCATCAGGATTGGCCAGCGTCGCATCGAACCAGCGGGTCCACGGGATGCCCGGCAGTTCCATGTTCTGCTTGCGGGTGCGGGCCGGACGGCCCGCCTTGGCCGGCACTTCGTCGAAGCGCGCCTGCAGATAATCGTATTCGACCTCCCAGACCCGCGCCCAGTGCTTCCAGGCGCCCTCGACCAGGCCGTAATAGAGCGGCAGCGTCACGATATCGAGGCCGATATCGGTGGCGCCCTGCACGTTGCAGTGGCCGCGGAAGATGTTGGCGCCGCCGCCGAAGGTGCCGACATTGCCGGTCGCCAGCAGCAGGTTGCAATAAGCCCGGACGTTGGCGGTGCCGACGGTGTGCTGGGTGCCGCCCATGCACCAGACAAAGGCCGACGGCTTTTGCTTCGCAAAGGTCTCGGCGACTTTCTTGACCTGTTCGCCGGGAATGCCGGTGACGCGCTCGACCTCTTCCGGCGTCCACTTGGCGACTTCGGCGCGGATCTGGTCCATGCCGTAGACGCGCTGCTTGATGTATTCCTTGTCTTCCCAGCCATTGGCGAAGATGTGGTGCAGCATGCCCCAGATGACAGCGATGTCGGTGCCGCTGCGGAAGCGCACATATTCGGTGGCGTGGGCTGCGGTCCGGGTAAAGCGCGGATCGAGCACGAAGACGTTGGCGCGGTTGATCTCCTTGCCGGTCAGGATGTGCTGCAGCGACACCGGATGAGCTTCGGCGGCATTCGAGCCCATGAAGACGATGGTCTTCGAGTTGCGCATGTCGTTGTAGGAATTGGTCATCGCGCCGTAGCCCCAGGTATTGGCGACGCCGGCGACGGTGGTCGAATGGCAGATGCGGGCCTGGTGGTCGATGGAGTTGGTGCCCCAGAACGCCGCGAATTTGCGGAACAGATAGCCCGCTTCATTGGAGAATTTCGCGGAGCCGAGCAGATAGACGGAATCGGCGCCGGACTTGGCGCGGATTTCCATCATCTTGTCGCCGATCTCGTTGATGGCGACGTCCCACGATATTTTCTGCCATTCGCCGTTGACGAGCTTCATCGGGTACTTCAATCGGCGATCGCCGTGCACGAGTTCGCGCACTGAGGCACCCTTGGCGCAATGCGAGCCGCGGTTGATCGGGCTGTCCCAGGCCGGCTCCTGGCCGACCCAGACGCCGTTCTGTACTTCGGCGATCACGGTGCAGCCGACCGAACAATGCGTGCAGATGTTCTTTCTGATTTCCGTCGGCTTGCCCACAATCTTTGGGCCGGCCTCTGCCTTGCGCACCGAACCGAGCGGCATCAAGCCGAGCGCGGCGCCGGCGCCTGCAGCCAGACCGGACCGGCGCAGGAACGTGCGGCGGTCGAGAACCCCCGAAGCCAGGCCGGCGGCGACACCCTGCAAACGCGCCTTGCCTGCGGATCCGTCTTTTCGCTTCATCAACATGTGCGTGGTCCCATCAATAGCGGTTGACGCGGTAGAAATTCTTGACGTGATCGGTTTCCTTGTAGCGGGCCTTGACGCGCTCGCCCTGCGCCTCGTCCGCGACCGCCTCGCCGCCCGCCAGCGGCACCACGGCCGCTGCAGCGACTGCCGATCCGCCCATCATGAACAAGCGGCGACGATCGAGCCCCTTGGCATCGAGCAGCTTGTCGGCCGGCGCCTTGTCGGATGGTTTGCTCATCGCGGTCTCCTCCACTTCAAACGTTCGATTGCCTTTGCGCGTCACTCGGACAGCGTGAAGGCCTCGGCTTCCAGTTCCATAAACACGCGGCCGACGCGGCCGACGGCACGGTAGAATTTGGCGGTCCCGGACATCTCCAGATCGACGAACATCCGCGCCGCCCACGGCTTGAGATGCCGGTCGAAGAAGCGCGCCTGTTCGGAGAACTCCGCCTCGAAGTCGCCGCGCGCCAGGCCTGCCATCACCTCAAGCAGAATCGCGATGTGGTCTTCCGGCTCGCGCGAGGGGCCGGCACGCTCGATGCCGAGCAGGTCCAGGTCTTCGCGGACGCGCGCCAGCGGGCGCTCGTGCAGGAAGCCGGTCAGGTAATAGGAGGCATAGGGCAGCAGTTCGCCGCGCCCGAGCCCGATGAACAGGTCGAAGAATTCCTTGCTGGCGGCGCGGTCGTCCACAGTTGACGCGACCACGGCGAGTTCGACATGCGCCATGCCGAGATCGGAGGCGTCGCCCTTCAATTGCGCGACCCGCGCCAGCGTGCCCGCGTCCGGCGCCTTGCCGAGCAGCAGCGACAGCAAGCCGTATTCCGCGGCGCGCAGCTGATCGATCTCGTCGACTTCCGGTTTCGATGACACGTTGGATAATCCGTTGACGGACACTTGGGCCTCGGATGATCCGTAGAGATCGGGGCGAAGCACGGAACGCTCGACGCGCGTCAAGGCCTCGACCGCGAGAACCCGCTCAGCGGGAATCCGCGACCATGATGAAACCGAAGGCTGCGCAATGCCGATCGCTCGCGCTAACGATGCGACGCCACCCGCTGCCCTGATTGCCTGTTCCAGTCCGGCGTCACGCATGGTGAACCCGACTTCTCCCCAGCCTCACGCCCAGTGTCCCGTGTCCCGTATCGAATGCCTCTTAATCGGGCATACAATTTAGAACTGGAATTATTCCAGTCCTAAATTTGTATCATAGGCGTTGCCTATGTCTCGAAAACTTTTGTCTAAACAACAGGTTTTGCCGAGCCATGGCGTCGCACCGGCTGTTGCGGTGCAACAGAACCGGAGGCCACGGAGACCGGCTCCTGCACTGGTTCGAGGCCGACTGGCTCGTCGGCGCTCGAATGATTCGGCTCCGCGGGCTCCGGCTGACCGCTCAATCTCAGCGGTTGATCCGGTAGATCAGGCTTTGGCTGGCCGGAAGATTCAGTTTCCTTGGCAATCTCCGCCGGGACCTCGGCGGCAGCCGGCGGCTCGGCCGGGGCCTGATTCGCAGTGCCCATGATCTGGGTGACCATCCGGGCGATATCGATGCCCGTGCCGAGTTCGCTGTTGCCCGGCACGCCGCCTGGCGTGTTCCAGTCATAGGCGTATTCCAGCGCGGGATTGACGTAGTTGCGGATCGCGGGATCCAGCGCCCAGGATTTTCTCAAAGCCGCATTGCGCAGATGTTCGGGAACGCCCTTGCGCAGAAACGCGGTGATATCGGTTTCCGCCGTCAGTTCATCGAGCGATGGCAGGCTGGAGAGATCGAACTCTTCGGGAGCCGCCTCGGCCTCGGTCGCCGGAGCAGCAGCGACTTCGGCATCGGCAACGGGCGTTTCGCGCTCGGGCTGCTTTATCTCTTCCTTGGCCTCCTGCTTGCGCTGCGACCATCGCGCCAAAAAGCCCTTGTCGTCACCCTGGTCCGGAGCACTCATGTGCGCCCTGTCCCTTCGTCCGGGCCGCGATCCAGCCTACGATTCTCTGGGCCGGGCTGGCGCTCGCCGCCGGCACGATCGCGCTTGCGTTTGTGGAACACCCGCTCGACATGAAACTCATCGACAAAGGCGGCGATCCAGGCCGCGATCTCCGCAGGCATCGGAACCGTGCCGATGACGTCGCAACCGCTTTCGAAGATCGCCTCCCCTTCGGTCGGATCGGCCGTCACCTTGGTCAGTTCGAGTTCGGATCCGCCGGCCTGTCGCCGCAGCGCGATCCAGATGCGCGGTTCGCCGTCGGCGAGATTGTCGCGGTAATTGGCGGTGTCGGAACTGAACAGGTCGATGCTGGCGGCGCCCGCGTAATACATCGTCGCATCCGGTTCAGTGGACAGCACGGTCCATGGCGCGGTTGCCGGCACCTCGTCGAGCACCATCGCCGGCGACCACATATGATCGATCCATGGATTATCGACGGCGCGGCGCCGCACCACCACACCCACTTCGCGGGATGCGGTCATCGCCATGCGCGATCCTCCGTGCACCAGCCGATCATGCCACATTCGCCTTTGGCGCAAGCGGCAGCCCGGCGACCAGATTTTGCGGCTTCAGCCGGACGACCTTGTCCGCCCCCATCGCCAGGATGAGGTAAACCGGTTTGCTGCCGACGCGTTCATCCACCAGCCGCGTATCCGCAATGGTCAGACGCATCAGCGCGACGATGCGCTCGGCGGCGTTGGCGTTCACCGACGTGCCGTTCCACAGCGCATTGCCGATTTTAGTGCCTTCGCTGTCGAGACCGACAAACCAGCGCCAGTCGCGGTCTTCGATCGAAGGAACCGTCTCGACGCTGACGGCAACGCCGAGCAGATGGGCGATCCATCGCTCGATCACCCGGCAAAGCCCGGCGCGCGCCTTCGGATTGCCGCCGATGTTCATGACCATCGCATGCGCATCCGAACGCGACCAATATGTCCAGGCGTTCTCGTCGTCCATCACATCCATCTCGCCGAACGCCTTTGGCGGCGCCAGCATCGCCGTGAGCGGCGACGCATGCAGGTCATGTTCTGCCTGTTGCTGCGCCTCGACGATTTCGGCGTCCGCAAGCAACAGCGTGCCCTCATGAAACGCCGCCTGCTGGCTGCGATAGAACAGTTCGGCCGCGCGCAGCATGTAGGGATCGTCGCAGCCTTCGAGCGCGTTGCGCAGGATCAGATGGCAGAGCTGCGAGACAAAAATCGGCGGCAGGTCGCCGGCGCCATTGCGGGCCAGGTTGATATAGACCGCCTCGAGTGACGGAGCCGCGACCAGCCGGTCGCGAAAATTCATCATAAAGGTCCAGTTCTCGCGCGCATCGGGATCGGCGAGCGCGGCGATATCGGCTTTCGAAACCGAACGGAGCGGATCGGCCAACAGGCCCGCGTGCAGGTTCCGCTCGGCTTCGCAGGCGTCCTCCGGCGGCATCAATTCGGGCCGCGCCAGATAGGCCATGATCAGTTCAGGCGTCGCGATCAACCCGCCGTGATCGGCGCGCCGCGTCAGATGATGGCCGGACGCTACCCAGAATTCTCTCATTTGCGATTTCCGGTTTTCTGTTCAGTTCCCATCAATCCCAGCAGATCGACCTCCTCGGCAGGTTCATCGTCGCCTTCGATCTCATGAAAGGTAAAGGCGCTGGCATGCGCGTGCAACCGGTCGGCATCGCCCGCGGCTTCGCGCGGCTTGAGGGTGCGAAAGCGCTCGCGGATTTCACCATCCTCGATGCTGCGTTGCACGGCGAGCAAGGTCTGCGCCGGGTGATCGCACAGCGAAGCCGCAAACGCGACCTCTTCTTCGGCGGCGCCGCGCGCGACTTTCAGATCCGGCGCGCCGAACTTCTCCAGCAATTGCGCCGCAAGCCGATCGACCACGGCTTGCCGCTCCGCTTCCGTCGCCTCGGTCACGATCGCCAGCGTCGACCATCCCAGACTTTCGATCCCGAGAAATCCGGAGCGCAGCGCCACGCGCTGCTTCTGGGCGAGATCAGCCGGATCCTGGTTCCAGAACACGAACACGCCGGAAACCGCCCATTCCCCGGGTTCCGCAGCACGCTCGAATACGAACGTATCCGATGGGTCGAGCCTGATGGTTCGCGGCAGCTTCAGCATGTCAGCCTCATCCGAACTTCGGACCGCGCAATTGCGGATCATACCAGTCCGCTTGCGCCAGCGCATCCACGAGGCTGGATCGATCGGGCGGCCCGCTGCCGGCCGGCAGCTTGACCAGCAGATCGCCGTTGACGTCGATGGCCCTGATCTCACCGGCTTTGCGCCTCGGAAGCCGCTCCAGATAATCCCTGGCGATGGCCTCAAAACCGCGCTCGTTCCAGCGGTCGAACGCGGTCATCAGATGGCGGGCGAAGCTGCCGATGATCGCGTCGGCATCGACCATCTCAAAGCCTGCGCCCAGCATCGAAACGCCGGCCGCGGCCTGCACCTCGTCGAGATGCACCATGTCGGCGGCGCGCAGGATCACGCCGAAAACCAGCCAGTTTGGCACG
Source organism: Bradyrhizobium sp. AUGA SZCCT0158 (assembly GCF_018130065.1). Lineage (GTDB taxonomy): Bacteria > Pseudomonadota > Alphaproteobacteria > Rhizobiales > Xanthobacteraceae > Bradyrhizobium. The sequence continues at coordinate 380,318 of NZ_JAFCME010000001.1, forward strand.
TCGGTTTCCGCGCAATCGGCGGGCCAGCCGAGCCGCGCGCCGCCCAGCAATCCCGCGTCGAACCGGATTGCATCGGGCCAGTCGAAGCTTACATCCCGTTCGGGCGGGCAATGCGCCGCGATGGCGTCCGCCAGCGCGTTCATGCCGGCGAACAACGCCCGGCGCGCCGATTTCAAGGGTTCGTCGGGTTCGAGTACCACGGCGAATTCGACCAGGTCGTAGCGCCGCACCCAGACCAGTGTTCCGGCGCCCGCTTCGGCCGCGATTTCGCATCCATGGGCAAACGCGTCGCCGAGTTCGCGTAACGCGACCAAAGTATAACCGGGGGGCAGATCGGGTGCCTGATCCACTTCCCCGCGACGCGACATCATCGAAAAGCTCATCCTGCGTTGCTGTGCTAAATTGCTTTGCAATCCGCCGGTGTATGCTATCCCCCTTGGGCTCGCAACACGAGCGGAACCAGAAAGCGAACCGTGCGATGCGCGCCGGTTCAGGAAGTTAACGATGGCTACCGTGGCGTCTCATCTTCTGATTTGCAGTTGCGAGAAGACCATGCCGCTCGACGTGCCGGCGATCAACCGTGGCTGCGCCGGGAAGATCACGCAAGCCAACCAGCTCTGCGGCCTCGAACTCGAACGGTTCAAGCAAGCGCTTGCCGACGGCGCCCCGATCACGGTGGCCTGCACGCAGGAAGCGCCGCTGTTCCGCGAAGTCGCCGAGGATTTCCCGCAAGCACAACTCACCTTTGCCAACATCCGCGAAGCCGGCGGCTGGTCGAATGATGCGGCGGCGGCCGGTCCGAAAGCTGCGGCGCTGATTGCGGCCGCGCAGGAAGAAATGCCGCCGATCTCAATGGTGACGCTGGAGAGCAGCGGCGTCGCGCTGATCTATGGCCGCGACGAAGTCGCCATCGACGCCGCGCAGCGCCTCGCCGACCGTCTCGACATCACCGTGCTTCTGTCAAAACCCGGCGACGTCACCCCACGCCGGAGCAACGAGTTTCCGGTTCTCAAGGGCACGATCCGCAATGCGCGCGGTCATCTCGGCGCATTTGAGCTCGGGATCGACGATTACGCGCTGCCGCTGCCATCTTCGCGCGCCAAGCTCGTATTCGGCCCGGCACGCAATGGCGCGACGTCGACCTGCGATTTGATCCTCGATCTCAGCGGCGGCACGCCGTTGTTTCCCGCGCACGAACTGCGTCCGGGATATCTGCGCGCCGATCCGCGCGACCGCGCCGCCGTCGAGCGCGCGATTGCGGATGCGGGCAACCTGGTCGGCACCTTCGACAAGCCGCGCTTCATTCAGTTCGAGGAAGCGCTGTGCGCCCATTCGCGCTCCGGCATTACCGGATGCACGCGCTGCCTCGATCTCTGCCCGACCGGAGCGATTACGCCGAACGGAAAGGCGGTCGCGATCGACGCCAATGTGTGCGCCGGCTGCGGCGCCTGCGCCTCGGTGTGTCCGACCGGTGCGGCTTCATATGCACTGCCCAGTGCAGACGCGCTGATGCGGCGATTGCGCACGCTGTTGCAGACCTATCGCAAGGCCGGCGGCAGCAACGCGATCGTGCTGTTCCACGACGGCGAGCATGGCGACGCGCTGATCGACGCGTTGGCAAGGTTCGGCGCCGGACTGCCGGCCCATGTGCTGCCGCTGCGCGTCAATGAAGTGACGCAGCTCGGACCGGAGAGTATCGCCGCGGTGTTCGCCTATGGCGGCTGCGGTGTCGCGATCCTGACGCGCGGCAAACCCAGGCATGATATTGCCGGACTGCACCGGACCGCCGGAACATCCGACACCGTGGTTGCCGCACTCGGCTTCGGCGCGGGCCTCGTGCGTATCCTCGAGACCGACGACCCGGACCAGCTGCGCGCGATGCTCGATGCGGCGCCAGGCGGCGTTGCGACGCCAAAGCCGGCCGGCTTCGTGCCGCGCGGCGCCAAGCGCGGCGTGCTCGAAACGACGTTTCGCGAACTTCACCTCGCGGCACCCGCGCCGGTGGATAGCGTCCCGCTTGCGCCGGGCGCGCCGTTCGGCGGCGTCAATCTCAATGTCGAAGGTTGCACGCTCTGTCACGCCTGCGTCACCGCCTGCCCGACCGGCGCGCTGTCGGACAACCCCGACCGCGCCATGCTGCGCTTCACCGAGAGCCTGTGCGTGCAGTGCGGGCTTTGCGAAGCGACCTGCCCCGAAAAAGTCATCACGCTCGAGCCGCGGCTGGATTTTGCGGCATGGAACGCGCCGCTGCGCGTTCTGAAGGAAGAAGAACCCTTCAACTGCATCGCCTGCGGCAAACCGTTCGGGACCAAAAGTTCGATAGAACGCGTACTGGCAAAACTCGGCGAGAAGCACTGGATGTTCCAGGGCGCCAACGCCAAGCGGATCGATGTCATCAAGATGTGCGCGGATTGCCGCGTCGAAGCCGTGGTCAATGAGGGTTTTGACCCGCACGGGGCGCCGCAACGGCCGCCGGTGATGTCGACGGAAGACTATTTGCGCGCGCGCGATGGCAAGAAGGGCGATCCCGTTGGATCGTAAGGAGCCCGCCGTGTCCGCCACCCAGCCAGCCCCTGCAGCACGCGCAACCTCGCGCGCGTCAGGCATTCCCGGCGTGAAGCACGTCATCGCGGTCGCGTCCGGCAAGGGCGGCGTCGGCAAATCCACCACCGCCTGCAATCTCGCACTCGGTTTTGCCGCCATCGGGCTGAAAGCCGGCATTCTCGACGCGGACATTTATGGTCCATCGCAGCCAAAACTGTTCGGGCTGCGCGGCAAGCCGCGCCAGGTCGGCCCGCGCATGCTGGAGCCGCTGGAGCGGTTTGGCGTCAAGGTGATGTCGATCGGCTTTCTAGTCGAGGAAGACCTCGCCATGATCTGGCGCGGGGCGATGGTGATCTCGGCGATCACGCAATTGCTGCGCGAGGTGGCGTGGGGCGATCTCGATATTCTGGTCATCGACCTGCCGCCGGGCACCGGCGACGCGCAGCTCACCATGGCGCAGCAGGCGCCGCTGGCGGGCGCAGTCATTGTCTCCACACCGCAGGACATCGCGCTGATCGACGCGCGGCGCGGCATCGCGATGTTCGAGAAGGTCAACATCCCGATCCTGGGTCTGATCGAAAACATGTCGGCGTTCTGCTGCCCGGCCTGCCAGAAGCTCACGCCGATCTTCGGCCATGGCGGCGCACGGCAGGACGCCGAACGGCGCGGGATTCCGTATCTCGGCGAGATACCCCTCGATATCAAAATTCGCGAGACGTCTGACGATGGCCGCCCGGTGGTCGCGACCGAACCGGACGGCGTTCATGCGCGCCACTACATCGCGATCGCCCGCGATGTCTGGAGCACGATCACGTCAGGCGCAGCAAGCCGGCCGCCGCCTCGCATTATCATTGAGTGAACGAAACGGCGCTTGATCGCATCGCAGCGCGAATGCTGGCGGCGCCGCGATTGTGCCGCGCAGATTTTCGAGATACGAAAGCGTTATATTTTCTTCGAGATATTTAAGGGAGAAATATCGTGCGCTTATTGAGAAATTTTGGATTGATGACCGCGATCCTCTTGTTAGCTCTCACCGCCAACGGACCCGCAGCCCATGCCGACAGCTTGAAGGAAGCCACGGCCGCGTTTGCAAAAAAGCAATATGCGGCGGCGATCAAACTGTTTCGTCCGCTCGCGGAAAAGGGCAACGCCATCGCGCAATACAAGGTCGCGGTGATGCACCGGATGGGCCTCGGCGTTCCCAAGAGCGAAAAGGAAGCGCGGAAGTGGAGCCGGCTCGCCGCCAAGCAAGGCAACCCCCAGGCCCAGACGTTGCTCGGCAGCCTCTACTACAAGGCCAGCGGCGAGGAATCGCCCGACACCGTCCGCGCCTACATGTGGTATGAAGTGGCGGCTGCGCAGGGCAATGCCGAGGCCAAGAAGGATCTCGCTTTGCTCACCAAGGAGCTGACCCCGCAGCAGGTCAGCGAAGCGCGCGACAAGGCGCAGAAATGCAAGTCGTCCGGCTACGAGCAGTGCGATTGAGCGAACGTACTTCTCACGACAGGTAGGCCGGCATCATCCTCGCGCTCGCCGCTAGCGAAGGCAGCAAGAGCATTCGCGAAGCGTCGATGCGCTCATCCCTTCGGTTTGGAATCCGGCGGGCAATCCTTTCGGACCACCATGGGCTTGTCGCCGCTTTGCACCGTCGGTGCGGCCGAATTGGCGCCGCCGGCGTCGGGAAGGATCGCGCTCTTTCCAACTGCCATTGAATTCGACGTCTTTTCGTCGCCGTGTCCCGAGGTCGCGGAGCCCGTTGTCGAGCAACTGGTCTCCGGCTTTTCGCTTGACGGCGTCGTCGATTGCGCGGCCGCAGGTCCGATGACCAACGATCCCACGAGAATTGCTGCGGCAGCACGAATCATTTTGCTCTCCCATAACCAAAAGGTTCTCGAAATTCGGAAGACAAACGTTCAGCGACAGCGATAGTTCCCCGGCGCCAGCCCCTTTCAGAATGGCAGCGCGACGTCGCACTTGATCTCCTTGAGGATGACATTGGTGCGGACGTGACGGATGCCCGGAATCTTGAACATGAACTCGTCGAGAAACCGGTTATAGGCGGCCATGTCGGCGACGACGACACGCAGGTGATAGTCGGCATCCCCCGTCGTCGCAAAGCACTCGAGCACCTCGGGGCGCCGTTTCACGCGCGCGACGAACTGGGTGACGAAGTTCGTGTCGTGGCGATCGAGCGACACATGCAGAATGGCTGAAGTCAGGAAGCCGGCCCGCTCGCGGTCGACCAGCGCCGCATAGCCGGTGATGACGCCGGACTCTTCGAGCGCCCGCACCCGGCGCCAGCACGCCGACGGCGACATGCCGACGTCGTCGGCGAGATCCTGGTTGCTGCGGCGGCCGTCTTTCTGGAGATGGTTCAGCAGCCGTCGATCATGTCCTTCAATCATGCTGGGCTCTCCTTTGGACTGCGGTGACAAAGTATACCGAATGACAGGTCGTTTCTGGTAGTTTCTACCATAATAGACGGAAATTTCGAACAATCAGGACAATTCTTCCGCCTGATCGGGTCGACACTTTCACCGACCTGACACGGCGGGAGGCCGACATGACCCAGACCCTGACGACAGGCAGAGACCTCGACGATTACGCCTTGATGGACCGATACACGCGCCAGAGCGGGCGTGTGCTGCTGACGGGCACGCAGGCGCTGGTGCGCATCCTGCTCGACCAGCGCGACCGCGATTCTGCCGACGGCATCAACTCGGCCGGATTCGTCTCCGGTTATCGCGGTTCGCCGCTCGGCGGCGTCGATCTGGAACTCTGGCGCGCGAAAAAACTCCTGAGCGAACGGCGCATCGAATTCCTGCCCGCCGTCAACGAAGACTTGGCCGCCACCGCCGTGCTGGGATCGCAGCAGGTCGAAACCAACCCGGCGCGCGAAGTCGATGGCGTGTTCGGCCTCTGGTACGGCAAGGGCCCCGGCGTCGACCGATCCGGCGATGCGTTGAAGCACGGCAATGCCTACGGCTCCTCGCCGCATGGCGGCGTGCTGGTCGTCGCCGGCGACGATCATGGCTGCGTGTCGTCATCGATGCCGCACCAGTCGGACGTCGCCTTCATGGCGTGGTTCATGCCGACGCTTAGCCCGTCGAGCGTGGCGGAATATCTTGCCTTTGGTGAGTACGGTTACGCGCTGAGCCGGTTTTCCGGCATGTGGGTCGGCTTCAAGGCGATCTCGGAAACGGTCGAGTCCTGCGCCTCGGTCGAATTGCCGGCGCGCCGCCTGTTCAACCCGCCGGCATTCGAACCGCCCGCCGGCGGCCTGCACTACCGCTGGCCGGACCTTCCCGGTCCGCAGATCGAGCAGCGGCTGGAAGCCAAGAAGAACGCGGTGCTGGCATTTGCCGCCGCTAACCCGATCGACCGCAGGATCTACGACATCCCCGACGCCACCTACGGCATCGTCACGACAGGCAAGGCTCATCTCGACCTGATGGAAGCGTTGCAACTCCTGGGGCTCACCGAATCCGAATGCCGGCGGCTTGGCATCGACATCTACAAGGTCGGGATGGTGTGGCCGCTCGCACATCACGACGCGCTGGAATTCGTCCGGGAGAAACGCGAGATCCTCGTGATCGAGGAAAAGCGCGGCATCATCGAAAGCCAGTTCAAGGAATATTTCTACGACTATCCCGGCCACAAGCCCGAACACATGGCCGGCAAGAGCGATGAAAACAATGACCCGCTGGTGCCCTGGGTCGGCGAATTGTCGCCGCGGCTGCTGGCGCCGATCGTCGCCAAGCGGCTTGACCTGATCTTTCCGGGCCTCAACCTCGCATCGCGCGCCGAACGCCTGCTGCGCCCAAGTGCTGACATCATCAACATATCAGGCGCGACCCGCACGCCCTATTTTTGTTCGGGCTGTCCGCACAACACGTCGACGAAGGTGCCTGCGGGATCGCAGGCGCTGGCCGGCATCGGCTGTCATTTCATGGCGAGCTGGATGGATCGCGATACGAGTTCGTTGATCCAGATGGGCGGCGAAGGCGTCAACTGGATCGCCTCCTCGCGCTTTACCGGCGGCAAGCACGTGTTCCAGAATCTCGGCGAAGGCACCTACTATCATTCCGGATCGATGGCGATCCGCCAGGCGATCGCCGCCAAGACCAACATCACCTACAAGATCCTGTTCAACGATGCGGTCGCGATGACCGGCGGCCAGCCCGTCGACGGACCGATCAGCATTCACTCCATCGCCCACGAAGTTCGTGCCAACGGCGTGGCGCGGATTGCGATCGTGTCCGATGCGCCCGAACAATTGCATGCGAGCGATTTTCCCAACGGCGTAACCATCCATCCCCGCGCGCAGCTGGACGCCGTGCAGCGCGAACTGCGACAGATCGCCGGCGTATCCGTGCTGATCTATGAGCAGGAATGCGCCACCGAGCGGCGGCGCAAACGCAAGCGCGGCCAGGCGCCCGAGCTGAAAAAGTTCGCCGTCATCAACGATCTCGTCTGCGAGGGCTGCGGCGATTGTTCCGTCGAGTCCAACTGTCTCAGCGTCGAGCCCAAGGAGACGCCGTTCGGCCGCAAGCGCCAGATCAATCTCTCGACCTGCAACCAGGACTTTTCCTGCGTCAACGGCTTTTGCCCGAGCTTTGTCACGGTCGAAGGCGCGACCCGCCGCAAGAAACAGGGAGCGGGCATCGACGCGATGGCCCGCACGACGGCGCTTCCTGAACCAAGCCTCCCCTCCCTCGAGAAACCGTTCAACCTGCTGGTGACCGGCGTCGGCGGCACCGGCGTCATCACCGTCGGCGCGTTGATCACGATGGCGGTGCATCTGGAGGGCAAGGGCGCATCGGTACTGGATTTTACCGGATTCGCGCAGAAATTCGGTCCGGTGCTGAGTTTCATCCGGCTCTCAAACAAACCTGAAGATATCCACCAGGTCCGGATCGATCAGGGCGCCGCCAACGCGTTGATCGGATGCGACATCGTGGTGAGTTCATCGCCGAAGGCGTCCGGCACTTACGGACCTGACATGCGGGCGATCGTCAACACCGCCGAGATGCCGACCGGCGACATCGTGCGCAATCGCGATGCCAGCCTGGAGGCAGCGGCGAGACTTCGGCACCTCGAGCGCGTCGTCGGATCGGACAATTTCAGGAGTCTTGACGCGAACCGGCTATCCGACGCGCTGTTCGGCGACACGGTCTTTGCCAATGTGATCATGCTCGGAGCGGCGTGGCAGCAGGGCCTGGTGCCGGTGAGTTCGGCGGCGCTGATGCGCGCGATCGAGTTGAATGGCGTTGCGATCGAACAGAACAAGCAGGCTTTTGCCAGTGGGCGCCTCGCCGCAGCGGATCGTGATTTTGTGACGTCGCTATTTGGGCAGGCCAGAAAGGAAGAGACGCTGGACGAAGTCATCTCTCGCCGTGTCGAGTTCCTCACCGCCTATCAGGATGCAGCCTATGCCGATCGTTACCTCAAATTCGTCGGTCAAGTCCGCGCCGCCGAGGAACGTCACGTAGCCGGCTCGCAGGCGCTAACGACCGCCGTCGCGCGGTCCCTCTTCAAGCTGATGGCCTACAAGGACGAGTACGAGGTGGCGCGGCTGCACATGGAGACCGGGTTTCAGGAAAAGCTGCGGCAGGAGTTCGAAGGCGACTTCGCGATCACGTATCATCTGGCGCCGCCGGTGCTGTCGTCCGGAAAGGACGCCCGCGGCCGGCCGCTCAAGCGTCAATTCGGGCAATGGATCCAGACACCATTCCGGATTCTGGCGCGGCTCAAATTCCTGCGTGGCACGCCGTTGGACGTGTTCGGCTATACGCACGAGCGCCAGATGGAGCGTGGCCTGATCGACTGGTACGAAAGGCTCGTGACCGATCTCACCCCCTGGATTTCACCTGACACCATCGAACGCCTGGCCAGGATCGCAGCGGCACCGATGGACATTCGCGGCTATGGCCCCGTGAAGCTGGAAGCGGTGGCGAAAGTACAAAAGGAGACGGAGGATTTGCTCCGTCTCCTGAAGTCGTCGTCACCTGAACGTCGCGCGGCCTAGCGGGCTTCTTCGAAGCCGGCGAGAACGGAGGTCAGGTTGGCACCGAGAATGTCGGAGAGGTATCCGCCTTCCTGAACGAAGACGGTCGGAAGCCCGAGCCGCGCGATGGCGGCGCCGATGCGCCGGAATCCGGCCGTCGTCACAGCAAGCCCCGCGAGCGGATCGTGCTCCGACGCATCGAGACCGAGTGCGACCACCAATGCACCTGGTGCGAAGGCATCGATGGCTTTCTTTGCAATGCCAAGCGACGCCATGTAGCCGTCATCGCCGGTGCCGATCGGCAGGGGAATATTGAGGTTGGTGCCGAGACCTGGACCCGCGCCGCGCTCGTGCGCATAACCCCAGACGAACGGATAGTAGGAAGTGGGATCGGCATGGATCGACACGGTAAACACGTCCGGCTGTTCGTAGAAAATGCCCTGCGTGCCGTTGCCGTGGTGAACATCGACATCGAGGATGACAACACGCTCATGCAGCTGGCGCAGATGCGCCGCTGCAATCGCGCTGTTGTTGAAAAAGCAGAAGCCGCCGGCCATATCGCGGTAGGCGTGATGGCCGGGCGGACGGCACAGCGCGTAGGTCGCGTCTTCACCGTCCATAACGAGCTGAGCCGCCGTCGTTGCCACATCCGTAGCCGCGCAAGCCGCAGCAAAGGTACCCGGACCGATCGGAGCTGCAGTATCGGCGGTATGCCAGCCGAGCCGGCCGACGATATGGGTCGGATAGGTTGCGGCATGGCGCACCGGATGGATGTTGGCGATCATTTCCGGACCGGCATTGCCGAGCGCGGACCAGGCCTCCCAGGCTTCGGCGAGAAAGCCGAGATATTCCGGACTGTGAATCCGTGCGCGCGGGCCCTGCCCGAATAGTGTGGGCGCAACCAGTTCGTGCTTGCCGGCCTTCAATCCTGCGAGCAGCCGGTCGGCGCGTTCGGGCTGTTCGGTGGTGCGCTGGACGACGCCGCGCACCAGAAAGAATTGCGGATCGTGGCTGCGGTGCAGTTCAGTGTAGACGGCCTTCACGCGGATACTCCTGTTTCCTGTCAATGAAATCTGGCGCGCACCAGCGTGCGCCGCCGGTTAAGCGGGAATCTCCCGCACGAGTTTTCCGACTTCGCGCCACGCATGACCGATGTGATAGTCGATATGCGCCACGATGCGTTCGGGATGGCCTTGTTCGATGGCAGCTAGCACGGGTTCGTGTGTCCGGGCGATTTCATGCGGATCGTCGTACAGCCGGCCGATCAGGCCGATCACCATGCGCATTTCCGATGCGAGATCGTCGAACAACCGCAACAGCCGCCGGTTCGCCGCGATCTCACAGATCAGGCGGTGAAAGCGGTAGTCCTCCTCGACCTGCCTTGCGGGATCCTCCAGATCAGCGGTCTGGTGCAGCACGTCGATCTGCCGTCGCAGCATGTCGCGCGTCTCCGGCGTGAGATTGCGCGCGGCGAGCACGGCCGCGTGCCGCTCGACGCACAGCCGCAAGTCATAGATGTCGTCGATATCGTCGGCGGCGAATTTGCGCACGAAGAAGCCGCGGCGCGGACTGGCCACCAGCAGTCCCTGCTGTTCCAGCAGCCGCGCGGCCTCACGCACCGGCGCCCGACTCACGCCAAGCTCCCGCGCGATCCCCGCTTCAACGACTTTGGAACCCGGCGCCAGCCGGCCTTCGACCACCGCCTGGGTCAAAAGACGGGCGACCTGACCGACGAGATCGGTGTCGGCGAGGGCGGGCAATCCGACCGGCGGGGACAATGTGCGCATCAAAATGGGTCCATTTTGGCCGGTTCTTATCCGATTTTGGTCGGTTTTACCACTTGTACATAATTTAAGCGTCGATTGTCGACAGTTTAGTCTTGTCATGAGCCTAGTTGCGATGCAACCCTTGGACCTGTTCAAAAAGGGTGCATTCCAATAATGACAGCGCACGTACCGCCCCCGGCCATCAAGGACGGAACCCGGCAAGCCCGAATCGATCTCGCCGCCGCCTACCGGCTGATTCACCGGCTCGGCCTCGACGACAGCATCTACACCCATATCTCGGCCCGGCTGCCGGGCAGCCATGACCGCTTTCTGATCAATCCCTACGGCCTGCGGTTTGAAGAGGTCACCGTGTCCAATCTGGTCACCGTCGATATCGACGGCAACGTCATCGACGACCCGATGGACCTCGGCATCAACCCGGCCGGATTCACCATTCACAGCGCCGTGCATGCGGCGCGCACCGATGCGGCCTGCGTGCTGCACACCCACACCGTCGCCGGCGTCGCGGTGTCCTGCCAGAAGCAGGGACTGCTGCCGCTCAATCAATGGTCGATGCAATTCACCGACCGCCTCGCCTATCACGATTATGAAGGCATCGCGCTCGATCTGGATGAGCGCGAGCGCCTGGTCGCCGATCTCGGCGACAAGTTCGTCATGGTTTTGCGCAACCACGGCATGCTCACCTGCGGCCGTTCCGTCGCCGAAGCCTTCAAGCTGATGCACAATCTGGAGCGCTCGTGCCGCGCCCAGCTCGCGGTCCAGGGCGCCGGCGCCGAGATCGTGCCGCTCTCGGAAAGCGTCGCCCGCAAGACCGCCGGGCAATACGCGACGTTCTACGACAGCATCGAAGTCCAGGGTTTGCCGGACATCGAATGGACCGCCTTCAAGCGGATGCTGGAACGGTCAGATCCGGACTTCATGAACTAGCCCCCACTCAAACTTCAACGCAACGCGCGCCGCTCAGGCGATCAAGAGAGAGATGTCATGCTGAAGCAATTTGTTATGGGTCTCGCTGTGGTAGGCGGCCTTTCCGGAGGCGCCCTTGTGCTCTCCAGCACAGCCCTTTCCAGTAAAGCCTTTGCGCAAGAGCCGAAGGCCGGCGGCGTCGTCAATGCCGTGATCCAGCCCGAACCGCCGGGCCTGATGATGGGCATCGTGCAGAACGGCCCGACCCAGATGGTATCAGGTAACATCTACGAAGGCCTGCTTCGCTACGGTCCGAAGCTGGAGCCGCTGCCGGGTCTCGCCGAAAGCTGGAGCGTCAGCGAAGACGGCAAGATCTACTCGTTCAAGCTCCGTAAGGGCGTCACCTGGCACGACGGCAAGCCGTTCACCTCGGCCGATGTCGTCTTCTCGATCGAATTCCTCAAACAGACCCATGCTCGCGCGCGCGGCAACCTGGCTCAGCTCGACAAGGTGGAAACTCCAGACGATTCCACCGTCGTGTTCACGCTGAAGCAGCCGTTCGGACCGTTCCTCGGCATCTTCGAAGTCGGCTCGATGCCGATGATTCCAAAACACATCTATGAAGGAACCGACTTCAAGACCAACCCGGCCAACAATACGCCAATTGGCACCGGCCCCTTCATGTTCAAGGAATGGCAGAAGGGCTCGTTCATCCGGCTGGTCAAGAACCCGAACTACTACATCAAGGGCAAGCCCAACCTCGACGAGATCTACTGGCATGTCATTCCCGACGCCGCGGCGCGGTCGGTGGCGTTCGAGACCGGCAAGGTCGACGTGCTGCCGGGCGGTTCGGTCGAGAATTTCGACGTTCCGCGTCTGAGCAAGCTCAAGAACGTGTGCGTCACCGGCGCAGGGTGGGAATTCTTCAGCCCGCATTCCTGGCTGTGGCTCAACAACCGCTCCGGCCCCACGGCCAACAAGAAATTCCGTCAAGCCGTGATGTTCGCGATCGACCGCAACTTTGCAAAGGACGTGATCTGGAACGGCCTCGGCAAGGTCGCGACCGGTCCGTCCGGCTCCTCGATCAAATACTACACCGACGCGGTGTCGAAATACGATTTCAACCCGGCGAAGGCGAAGGCCCTGCTAAAGGAGGCCGGCTACAATGGCGAGAAGGTTCGGCTGCTGCCGCTGCCCTATGGCGAAACCTGGCAGCGTTGGGCCGAAGCCGTGAAGCAGAATCTGCAGGATGTCGGCATCAATATCGAAATGGTGGCGACCGATGTCCCCGGCTGGAACCAGAAAACCGCCGACTGGGACTATGATATGGCCTTCACCTATCTCTATCAGTACGGCGATCCCGCGCTCGGCGTCGGCCGCAACTACGTCTCGAGCCAGATAACGAAGGGCTCGCCGTTCAACAACGTCGAGGGCTATTCGAATCCGGAGATCGATCAGCTGTTCGCGGACGGCGCCGTCGCCTTCCCGGATTCCAAGCGGGCGGAGATCTACACCAAGGCGCAGAAGATCCTGACCGACGACGTGCCGGTGGCATGGCTGCTCGAACTGCAGTTCCCCACCATCACCCGCTGCAACGTCAAGAACCTCGTCACGACCGCGATCGGCGTCAATGACGGTTTCCGCGACGCGTGGATCGAGAAATAACGCCCTGACATCTGGGCCGCGGCGGCGCTTCGCCGCGGCCGGATACTCCAACACCACGCCTTTAACGCAGCGGAAATCCACACGATGCTCGCATTCATTGCCCAGCGCATTGGCAAGGCCGTCATCGTCCTCTTGGCAATCGTCGTCCTCAACTTTTTCCTGATCCGGCTGGCGCCGGGCGATCCGGCGCTGGTGATGGCCGGCGAAGCCGGCGCCGGCGACCAGATCTTCCTGGCGCAGCTCCGCGAAAAGTTCGGCCTCGACCAGCCTTTGCCGGTGCAACTGTTTCTCTACGTCAAGGGCATCATCAGCCTCGATCTCGGCTTTTCGTTCCGCCAGCAAATGCCGGTTTCAAAGCTGATCCTCGACCGGCTTCCGGCCACCCTGCTGCTGACCGGCACCGCGTTCGCGATCTCGCTCGCCTTCGGCGTCCTGTTCGGAACGCTGGCGGCGCGCCGCGCCGGCAGCTGGACCGATACCGCCATCACGGTGCTGGCGCTGATCTTCTACGCCACGCCGCTATTCTGGGTCGCACTAATGGCGATCCTGCTGTTCTCGGTCACGATGGATTGGCTGCCGAGCTTTGGCTACGAAACCGTCGGCGCGAATTACACTGGCCTCGCCCACGTGCTGGACGTCGGCGCGCATCTGATCATGCCGGCGACCACGATCGGGCTGTTCTTCATGGCCACCTACGCCCGCATGACCCGCGCCTCGATGCTCGAGGTCAAACGGCTCGACTTCGTCAAGACCGCGCGCGCCAAGGGTTTGCGCGATGCCGTGATCCAGCGCCGCCATGTGCTGCGCAACGCGCTGCTGCCGGTGGTGACGCTGGCGGGATTGCAAGCGGGCACCCTGGTCGGCGGCGCCGTGCTGACCGAAACCGTGTTCGCCTGGCCCGGCATCGGCCGCCTGATGTACGAGGCGCTGCTGCAGCGCGATTACAACCTTTTGCTCGGCGTCTTCGTCGTTTGCTCGGCGATGGTGCTGGCCTTCAACCTGATCACCGACCTGATTTATCGTTCGGTCGATCCCCGCATCGAGTTTGCCGCATGAGACAGTTTTGGCGAATGATGCTCCGCAATCCCGGCGGGCTGATCGGCCTCGTGATCCTGACGATTGCGATCGCGGTCGCGGTGTTCGGTCCCCTGCTGTTCCCCACCTCGCCCTGGCGAATGGTGCAGCGGCCGTTCCTGCCGCCGTTCACGCTGGCCGGCCTGCCGCTCGGCACCGACGCGCTCGGCCGCGACGTGATGGCGGGCATCATCTACGGCGCCCGCGTCTCGCTGCTGGTCGGGCTCGTCTCGACGCTGGCGGCGCTCGCGATCGGCGTTCCCGTCGGCGCGGCGGCCGGCTATTTCGGCGGCCGGATCGGCGACGCCCTGATGCGGTTCACCGAATTCTTTCAGACGGTGCCGAGCTTTGCGCTCGCGATCGTGCTGGTCGCGGTGCTGCAGCCGTCGATCGTCTCGATCGTGATTGCGATCGCCATCGTCAGCTGGCCGCCGGTGGCGCGGCTGGTGCGCGGCGAGGTGCTGTCGCTGCGCACCCGTGAATATGTCCAGGCGGCGATCGTGACCGGGCAGACCAACAGCTGGATCATCTGGCGCGAGATCCTGCCCAACGCGCTCTCCCCGGTGATCGTATTGGCGTCGCTGATGGTCGCCACCGCGATCCTGCTCGAATCCTCGCTGTCGTTTCTCGGCCTTGGCGATCCCAATCTGATGTCGTGGGGTTACATGGTCGGCGCCGGCCGCACCGTCATTCGCCAGGCCTGGTGGATCACGGTGTTTCCCGGTGTCGCCATCCTGATCTCGGTGCTGGCGCTGAACCTAATCGGCGAAGGTCTCAACGATGCGCTCAACCCGCGTCTCAACAAGGACGGGCGCTGAGCATGTCTGACGCCGCCGTAGTCATCAAAGACCTCAAACTGGCACTGCCGCCTGGCAGCGACCGCGCTTACGCCGTGGACGGCGTGTCGTTCGAACTCACCGCCGGCAAGATCCTTTGCGTCGTCGGCGAATCCGGCTCCGGCAAGTCGATGTGCGCGCATGCGCTGATGGGCCTCTTGCCCGACACCGTGATCGCCGAGGCCGGCGAGATTACCTTTGGCGGACAAAACCTGCTGACCCTGGACCCGGATGGCTGGCTGGGCTTGCGCGGCCGCCGGGTGGCCATGGTGTTTCAGGAGCCGATGACGGCGCTCAACCCCTTGATGCGGATCGGCGACCAGATCGCCGAGATGTTCGAGGCGCACGGTCTGTTGACGCCGAAGGAGCGAAGACTGAAAGCGGTGAGCCTGCTGCGCGAGGTCGGCCTTCCCGACCCCGAACGCAGCGTGCGCGCCTATCCGCACCAGCTCTCGGGCGGTCAGCGGCAGCGCGCGATGATCGCGATGGCATTGGCGCTCGAACCGGCGGTACTGGTAGCCGACGAGCCGACAACCGCGCTCGATGTCACCACGCAGGCGCAGATATTGAAACTGATCCGCGACCTGCAGCGCAGCCGCAACATGGCGGTGATGTTCATCACCCATGATTTCGGCGTCGTTACCGATATCGCCGATCGCGTCGTCGTGCTCCAGCACGGCAAGGTGGTCGAACAGGGCGCAGCCGACGACGTGCTGCAGCGTCCGCAACATCCGTATACAAGGGCACTTCTCGCCGCTGTCCCAAAACTGCAGCCGCCGGCGCGTGCTTCCCGGCTCGACCGGCCGAAGGTGGTCGAGGTGATCGGGATCGAAAAAACCTATGTCAGCGGCGGCGGCTGGTTTCAGCCGACGCGCAGCGTCCAGGCCGCCAAGGAAGTCAGTTTTGAGATTTTTCAGGGCGAGACGCTCGGCCTGGTCGGCGAATCCGGTTCCGGCAAATCCTCCATCGCGCGCCTGATCATGCGCCTGATCGAGCCGGATGCCGGCACCGTGCGGCTCGGTGAAACCGACCTGACGCGCATCAACGGCAAGGCGCTGCGCGAGCAGCGCAAGCGCATCCAGATGGTGTTTCAGGATCCGTTCGCGTCGCTCAATCCGCGCCGCAAGGTCGGCAACATCATCACCGATGGCCCGATCGCGCACGGCGCGGACCCTGCGGCCGCGCGAGCGCGCGCCCATGAACTGCTGGGTCTGGTCGGCCTCAATGCCAGCGCCATGGAACGTTTTCCGCACGAATTCTCCGGCGGCCAGCGGCAACGGATCGGGATCGCGCGGGCGCTGGCGCTCGATCCGGAGATCCTCGTGGCCGATGAAGCCGTCTCCGCGCTCGACGTCTCCGTGCAGGCGCAGGTTCTGAACCTGCTCGAAGACCTCAAGACGCGGCTTGGGCTGTCGATGCTGTTCATCACCCATGATTTACGGGTGGCAGCGCAGATCTGCGACCGCATTGCGGTGATGCAGCGCGGATCGATCGTCGAACTGAGATCAGCCGCAGCGCTGTTCTCCTCTCCCGAGCACCCCTATACGCGCGAACTTCTTGCCGCGGTGCCCGGCCAGATATCATCTTCCAAGGCGGCGTGAACGATGCGTTGTGCGCTTGTCAGCAGCAGCCTGGATATTCGCGGTTACCTCGGCACAGAATTCGCTCGCATCGCCGATCGCATCGAAATCGTCGATCATCGCCGCAACGGGTCCGACGCGGACATCAGCCTTGCGATCGCATGGCACCCGCCAGCCGATGCCTTCGAGCGTTATCCGAACCTGAAGGCGGTCTGTTCGATCGGCGCGGGCGTCGACAATATCGTCGCCTGCCCGAGCCTGCGGCCGGATATCGACGTCGTTCGCATCGTCGATCCCCTGCAGGCGCAGACGATGTCAGGCTTTGTCATCTGGCATGCGATCTCGCATCAGCGGCGTTTCGCAACTTATCTGGCCCAGCAGCGTGACGGAATTTGGAAGCGCCTCCCGCAGCGTGCCGCGCAGGACGTGCCGGTCGGCATCCTCGGTTACGGCGAAATCGGCCAGCGCGTTGCCGCCGACCTTGCGCAGCTCGGTTTCCCGGTCATGGCGTGGAGCCGGACGGCGAAGCCGACGCCCGCCTCCGTTCGAGGTTTCCATGGCCCCGCCGGCCTCGCCGCCATGCTTGGCGAAACCGAGGTGCTGGTGAACCTGCTGCCGTTGACGCCGGAGACCCAAGGCATTCTCAGCGCCAAACTGTTCGCCCGCATGCGCCGCGGCGGCTATCTCATCCAGGTCGGCCGCGGCGAGCATCTGGTCGATGCTGACCTGCTGGCCGCCTTGGAAAACGGTCAGCTCGACGGCGCCGCACTCGACGTGTTCGCGGCCGAACCGCTGGCGCCGGCGCACCCGTTCTGGCATCATCCCAAAATCGTCGTGACGCCACACGACGCCTGTGAAGTCCGGGTCGAGGCCGTTGCGACCACGGTCGTCGCAACCGCCGATGCGATACAAACCGGCCGACGGCCGCCGAACGCCATCGACCGCCAACGCGGCTATTGACCGGTCGCGCGCCCCAAAGGATCACGGCCTAAAGGACACTGCGGTGCCAGACTCCTCTCCCGCGATTGACGCGGCACATCCGATCGATGGCCTGCGCGCCGCATCAAGCATTCCGGAGACGCTTGCCACGGAACTGGCGGCCGAACATTACGGCCTGCCCGTCACGGTGCGTCGCCTCGACAGCGAGCGCGATCAGAATTTCCGGCTGCGGACGCCGGACGGACGCGAATATGTGCTGAAGATCGCGAACCCCACAGAGGATCGCGCGGTCACGAATCTGCAGACCGAAGCCCTGG
Organism: Bradyrhizobium sp. AUGA SZCCT0158; assembly: GCF_018130065.1. Taxonomy (GTDB): domain Bacteria; phylum Pseudomonadota; class Alphaproteobacteria; order Rhizobiales; family Xanthobacteraceae; genus Bradyrhizobium. Next base: position 397,973 of record NZ_JAFCME010000001.1, read on the forward strand.
TTCAGCTGGCCGCCGCCGACCCCGGCCTGCCGGTGCCGCGCATCTTCCCGGCGTTGAACGGCGCAACGGAACTCGAGATCGGCTTCGACGACGGTTCGACGCGGGTGGTGCGTCTCCTGTCGTTTCTTGCCGGAACGCCCTTCCACACCGTCGAGAGTTCAACAGCGCTGCGGCGCGACCTCGGCCAATGCGCCGCGCGGATGGCGCGGGGGCTTCGCGACTTCCGGCATCCCGGCGCCAATCACAAGCTGCTGTGGGACCTTCAGCACGCCGCCGAATTGCGTCCATTGATCGACGCCGTCCCGGCCGACCGACGCACTCTCGTCGAGCGCACCCTGGATCGGTTCGAGACGCACGCCCTTCCCGTGCTGTCCGGCCTGCCCAAACAGCCGCTTCACAACGATCTCAACCCGCACAACATCGTCGTCGATTCCGCCAACAGCGAGCGGATCGCCGGAATCATCGACTTTGGCGACATGACGTCGACCGCCCGGGTCGTCGACCTCGCCGTGACAGCGGCGTACCAGGTCGTCGATGGCAGCGATCCGCTCGCGCCTGCCTGCGACATGATCGCGGCCTACGATGCGGTCACGCCGCTCGAGCCCATCGAATTCGAGATATTGTTCGACCTGATCGCGACGCGCATGGTGATGACCATCGTGATCAGCAGCTGGCGGGCCATCCGCTATCCCGGGAATCGGGACTATATTCTGCGCAACAATCCGGCGGCCTGGGGCAGACTGCAGCGAATCGCTGGTATTCCCCGGGCCCAGGCCCGGCAGCAAATTCAGTCTGCCTGCAATTCGGAGTAAGACAGATGTCTATCGACGAGACCGCTTCGACAAATGATCTGATCGCGAGGCGCAAGCGGCTGCTCGGACCGGCCTACCGGCTGTTCTACGAACAGCCCGTGCAATTCGTCCGCGGCGAAGGCGTGTGGCTCTACGATCCCGCCGGCAATGCCTATCTGGACGCCTATAACAATGTCGCGTCGGTCGGACACTCGCATCCCCACGTCGTGCAGGCGATCGCGCGGCAGGCCGCGGTGCTGAACACGCACACGCGCTATCTGCACGAGACCGTGCTCGATTATGCCGAAAAACTGCTCGCCACCTTCCCGGCCGGGATCAGCCAGATCATGTTCACCTGCACCGGCAGCGAGGCCAATGATCTCGCGCTGCGCGTGGCCCGCACCTGCACCGGCGGCACCGGCTTCATCGTGACGGAAACCGCCTATCACGGCGTCACCAGCGCGCTGGCCGAGTTGTCGCCTTCGCTTGGGCTGCCGCTGGCGAAGGACAGCCACGCCCGGCTGGTGCCGGCGCCGCGCTCCGCCGGCGACGACACCGGCGAGATTTTTGCCCGGCACGTGCGCGGCGCGCTCGATGACATGAAGAAAAACGGCATTCGCCCAGCCGGACTGTTGGTCGATACCATCTTCTCCAGCGACGGCGTGTTCGCGGACCCTGCGGGCTTCCTGCTCCCGGCGGTCGAGGCGGTGCGCGCGGCTGGCGGCATCTTCATCGCCGACGAGGTGCAGCCAGGTTTCGGCCGCACCGGCGAGCAGATGTGGGGCTTTGCCCGCCACGGCCTCATTCCCGATCTGGTCACGATGGGCAAACCGATGGGCAACGGCCATCCGGTCGCCGGTATGGCGGCGCGCCCGGAAGTGCTGGCCGAATTCGGCTCGCGCTCACGCTATTTCAACACCTTCGGCGGCAATCCCGTCTCGGCGGCCGCCGGCATAGCCGTGCTCGAAGTGATCGAGTCCGAAGGCTTGCTGGCGAATGCGCAGCGCGTCGGCGGCTATCTGCGTGATCAGTTTCGGCAGCTGCAGGCGCGCCATCCATTGATTGCCGAAGTACGCGGCGCCGGATTGTTCTTCGGCGTGGAGCTGCGGCATGGCGGACCGGCCGGCCCGCCGGCCGCGAGCGAAACCGCCGCCATCGTCAACGCGCTGCGCGAGCGGCGCGTACTGATCAGTTCGGCGGGACCGCAAGCCAATGTCCTCAAGATCCGGCCGCAGCTGGTGTTCAGCACCGAGCACGCCGACATACTGATCGAGCGGCTCGATCAATCCTTGCAGGCACTCGACAAAACCTGACGTTAGAATCCGGCCGCGCTGCCATCCTTGCGGCAGTCGGAGCCGGCGATCAGCGAACCCGTTGCCCGGTCGCGCCAGATGATCTGCCCGCTGCCGAGCGGAACGATCGGCCGGCTGATCTTGTGCCCACGCTTCTGCAACTCGGCCTCGATGACCGGCGAGATACTCTGTTCGAGGTCCAGTACGTCGTCGTGGCCAAAACTGCGGGGCACATCGAGCGCTTCCTGCACGTCAAAGCCGCGGTCGATGATCCCGGTTAATAGTTCGACGTGCCCCATCGACTGGTAGTGCCCGCCCATCACGCCGAACGGCGCCACCGCCTCGCCGTCCCGCATCAGCATGCCCGGGATAATCGTGTTCATCGGCCGCTTGCGCGGAGCGACGCAATTGGGATGCCCCTGTTCGGTGTTGAACGTGAAACCGCGGTTGTTGAGCATCACACCGCTTCCCGGCGCCAGGATGCCGCTGCCGAACGCCTCGAACAGCGAATTGATCAGCGACAGCGAATTGCCGTCGCGGTCGACCACGCATAGATAGATGGTATCCTTGTGCGGCCGCGCCGGAAACAGCACCGGCGGCTTTGCCCTGTTCGGATCGATACGGCGGCGCGCCTGATCGCGCCATTCCGCCGACAGCAGATACTCGACCGGCGTCTCGACTTGCGCTGGGTCGCCGAACAGCGCATCGCGGTGCAGATAGACCTGCTTGCTGGCCTCGGCAAAGATGTGGATGCGGTCGACATCGGACATGTTGCCGATGTCGTAGCTCGAGAGCACGTTGAGCATCATCAGGGCGGCAAGTCCCTGCCCGTTCGGCGGACATTCATAGACCTGATAGCCGCGATAGTCCGTCGACACCGGCGTGACGTATTCCGGCTGCGCGCTGGCAAAATCGTCGAGCGTATGCAGACCGCCGATCGAGCGCAGTTTTTTCACGATGTCTTCGGCCACCGCGCCCTGGTAGAAACCAGCCTCTCCCTTTTCCGCAACCAGCCGCAACGTCGCCGCAAGCTGCGGATTACGCATGCGCGCGCCGGCGACCGGCGCCTTGCCATCGACCAGGAAGGATTTCGCGGTGTCGGGATCCCTGGCCGCGATGCCGGCGTTGCGCGCCCAGTCCCAGGCGACGCGGGACTGCACGATGTAGCCTTCTTCGGCGAGCTTGATCGCCGGCTGGAGGATTTCACCAAGGCTGCGCGTGCCGTGGTCCTTCACCAGTTGCGCCCAGGCGCCGATCGCGCCGGGCACCATCACCGCATGCGGCGAATGCTGGGTGATCGATATCTTGCGCTCGCGATACCATGCGGCCTCCGCCGCCGCCGGCGAGCGGCCGGAGCCGTTGAGCGCAATCGGCGTCGCACGTCCCTTCGGGGCATAGAGCGCAAAACAATCGCCGCCGACGCCTGTCATCATCGGATCGACCACGCATTGCACGGCGACCGCCGCGATCCCGGCATCGATGGCATTGCCGCCGGAGCGAAGCATTTCCAATGCCACCAAGGTCGACATCGGGTGCGACGTGGCGGCGGCCGCCTGCGCGGCATAGACCGGCGAGCGGCCGGGGAAGAAAAAATTACGCAATTGAGAAACTCCTTCAGGGCATGATCCCGAAAAGTGGAATCCGGTTTTCGGAAAAGATCATGCCCTCTTATCTTGAGAGGTTAAAGAGACCGGACGGCTCTAAAACCGTGCGAGGCCGCTTCCAGCGCCGCATCGATATCAGCGGCCTGGTGGGCTGCGGACAGGAACATGTTGTGCACGGGATGGAAGAATGCGCCATGGCGCAAGGCCGCCGAACAGAACGCCCGCCCCTTTTTCACATCCGGATCGGCGTCGAACAGCATCAGCGGCATTTGCGGCGGACCGCTCTGACGGATCGCGATGCCGTGCTGATTTGCCAGCGACGCCAGCCCCTCACGCAGCCGCAGGCCCATAGCGCGGATATGGCCGGGGACATCGGTTTCCCGTGCGATACGCAGCGTGGTTCGCGCCGCCGCCATCGCCACCGTGCCGCACCAGAATGATCCCGTGACGAACACTTTTGATGCCGCCTCGCGGAATTTATCATTGCCGGTCACCGCCGCCAGCGCGTAGCCATTGGCGATGGCCTTGCTCCAGGCGGCGAGATCAGGGCGCTCGCCGAGCGCCTCCCAGCTTCCCCTGACATCGAGCCGCAGCCCGGTGCGCACCTCGTCGAGAACGAGCGCGGCACCGGTGGCGTCGCACGCGGCACGTGCAGCGGCGGCGAATTCGCGCGTCGGCAATTCGAGATCGCGGGCGATATCGTGTCGAAAACCGGTGACCAGGATCGCGGCAAGATCCTTGCCCGCTTCATCGACCGCCGCCTGCAGGCTCGCGACGTCGTTGTATTCAAAGTGCAGCAGATGCGCACGGTCTTCGCTGGTGACGCCGGCCACGCTCGGCGAACACCAGGGCAACGCGCCGTGATAGCTGCCCTTGGCGACCAGCACCTTGCGCCGACCGGTGCCGGCCCGCGCGATCGTCACGCAAGCCGTGGTCGCGTCACCGCCGTTCTTCTGGAACATCGCCCAGTCAGCATGCGGCACCATCGCGACGAAATCTTCGGCCAGATCCACCATGACCTCGCCCGGCCCGTTCAGACAATCGCCGAAGGCGGCCTGCGCCTCGGCCGCCGCCTGCACTTCGGGGTGGCGATGGCCGAGCAGCACCGGTCCCCAGCTGCACATGAAGTCGATATATTCGCGCCCGTCGACGTCGCGCACCCGGCATCCCTCGGCGGAGGCGAAGAACTGCGGATAGCCTTCCGGCAGCCGCGCGGCGTTGAGATGTCCCCACATGCCGCCGGGCACCACGCGCTGGGCTCGCGCCCGCAACATCGCATCCGCGCTCTGTGTTTCGCTCAATACCGCTGCTGGCTTGTTCATGGCGTCCTCTTGGTGTGCGCTTGTTGTTTTTCTCGGCGGCCGCAGACGTGGCGCCTCCCCGCTTCGATGAAGGGAGAGACTCCATCCCGCCATCAAAGCATCGCACGCGAACAACGGCAAGATGCCGGCGAAATGCGTGCCCGTCGGGCATGGCTTTGCATGCGCGCATGCGTATGATGCGTCCGCCGCAAGAACAACAAATCAGAAAAGCTCGGGAGCGCCCTGTGACCGCAACCACCACCCGGATCAACCCGGCCGATCACCTGCCGGACTATGTCAGCCCGGCGCAGGTGAAGGGGCTGCTCGGCCCTGTCGACATCTGGCGCGATGCGTGGGGCATCCCGCATGTCCGCGGCAGCACCTTTCAGGATGCATTCGCCGGGCTCGGGTTTGCGCAGGCGCAGGACCGGCTCTGGCAGATGGAGGCATTGTTGCGGCGTGGCACCGGTCGATATGCCGAATGGCTCGGCGCCCGCGCTGTTGCCGGCGATGTGATTGCCCGGCAGATGAATGGCGACGCCGCCTCGCGCCGTGACTATGCCCTGCTCGGCGACGAGGCCAAGGCAATGCTGGTGGCGTACGCGCGCGGCGTCAACGCCTTCATCGCGTTGCGCCGATGGCCGGTCGAATACAAAATCCTCGGCTGCGAACCTGTCGCCTGGGAGCCCTGGCATTCCATCGCTGTCATGCGGCAGATCGGGTTCCTGATGGGATCGGTGTGGTGGAAGCTGTGGCGCGCCGCGGCGCTGCCGATCGTCGGCGCCGACAACATCGCAAAACTGCGCTTCGATGATGGCGGCAGCGATCTGCTGTGCGTGCCGCCAGGCGTCGAAGGCAAAAGGCTGGCGGCTGCGCTTGCCGATCTCAAGCCCGGCATCTCAGCGCTGCTGGCGACCGCCCAGGAGCAGATGGGCGCCGAGCTCGATGGTGGCAGCAACAATTGGGCGATCTCGGCCGAGCGCACCGCGACCGGCCGGGCGATCGTCGCCGGCGATCCGCATCGAATATTGGAGATGCCGAACATGTACGCGCAGGCGCATCTCGCCTGCGACGAGTTCGACGTCATCGGCCTCACCGTCCCCGGCGTGCCCGGTTTCCCGCATTTTGGTCACACAGCCAACGTCGCCTGGTGCGTGACGCATGCCTTTGTCGACATCCACGATCTCTATGTCGAACAATTCGACGCCGACGCCCGCCACTATCGCTTCAAAGGAGAGATGCTGCCCGCGACGCAGCGCCCTGAAACCATCAAGGTGCGAGGCGGCAATGACGTTACGATCAACGTGGTCGAAACCCAACATGGGCCGGTGATCGCGGGCGACCCGACAAAGGGCACCGCGCTGGCGCTGAAATCCGTGCAGTTCGCGGTGCCTGATTCGTCGTTCGACTGTATGGTGCGGATGCTGCGCGCCAAGTCGGTCGAGCAACTATACGAAGCGACGCGCGGCTTTGCGCTGTTGGACCATAATGTCGTTGCCGGCGACACGTCAGGCAAAATCGGCCATCGCGTGCGCGCCTTGGTGCCGAAGCGGCCGCGCTCCAATGGCTGGCTGCCGGTGCCGGGCTGGACCGGCGAGCACGAATGGGACGGCATGGTGCCGTTCGAAGACATGCCGCATACGATTGCGCCGGATAAAGGAATGATCGTGACCGCCAATAATCGCGTGGTGGAGCCCGAGCGCGAACCTTATCTCTCGACCGACCCGATGCCGCCGCACCGCACCCGCCGCATCTGGCTGCGGCTCAAGGAATTGAAGCGGCCCTCGCCCGAGCAGATGCCGGCCATTCACCGCGACCTCCTGAGCATTCCCGCCATCGAAATCCGCGAACGCCTTCGCTCGATCGGGCTGCCGGCGCAGACGAAGCAATTGTGCGACCTGATCCTCGGCTGGGATGGCGAGATGCGCGGAGACTCGGTCGCGGCCGCGGCGTATTCCGCCGTCCGGCTGGAGTTGACAAAGCTCGCGCTTCGCCGATCGGGCCTCGACAAGACCACTGAGAGCGATTTCACCAAGGTGGCACCGGGCCTGTTTCCGGAAGTCCAGTTCTGGTGGACGCTGCCGCAACTGCTGCGCAGCAATGACGAGAGTCTATTGAAGGGCGCGACCTGGAATGAGCTGCTGCGCGAGGCTGTGGTCACGGTGTCGAAGAATGCGCCGACCGCCGATTGGGGCACGCTGCATACGCCAAAGCTCAAGCACGCACTCTCGGTCGCTTTCCCGGATCATGCCGGCCAGCTCGACAAGGATTGCGCCAAGATTTCCGGCGACAATGATTGCGTATTCATGGCGGGATATTCGATGAAGTTCGGCTTTCAGGCCACCTCGTCTGCACTGTCCCGCTACGTCTTCGACGTCGGCGCTTGGAACAACTGCCGCTGGATCGTCTTCCATGGCGCGTCGGGCCATCCGGCCAGTCCGCATTACGCGAACCAGAACGCGACATGGGCAAAAGGCGAAATGGTGCCGATGCTCTACGACTGGGAAGCAATCAAGCGCGGGGCGAGTTCGCACCAGATGCTCAGCAGGAGTTGAAGGCTTGCTCAGCAAACTTCGTCATGCCCGGGCTTGACCCGGGCATCCACGTCTTGGCTCTCACGAAGCAAGAAAGACGTGGATGGCCGGGCATAGCGAGCGGAAGCGACGCCGTCCTTCAGACGGCTATGCCCGGCCATGACGAAGGAGAAAGTTACCGCGGCACCACGGCCGTCGCCTCGATCTCGACCCGTGCGGCCTTCTCGACAAGCCGCACCACCTGCACCAGCGCCATCGCCGGGTAATGCGCGCCGAAGATTTCGCGATACACTTTTCCGAGCGCTTTCAGGTTCGCCAGATACTCCTCGATGTCGACGACATACCAGGTCAGGCGCACCAGGTGTTCGGGCTTCGCGCCTCCCTCCGCCAGGATCGCGAGTATGTTCTCCAGCGTCTGGCGCACCTGTGCGATGAAGCCATCGGCCAGTACGTTGCTGGCGTCCCAGCCAATCACGCCACCGGTCACGATCAGGCGTCCGTCGGCCGCCATGCCGTTGGCGTATCCTTTCGGCACCGGCCAGCCGCTCGGCTGCAGGATCTGCAGGCCCGAAGCCGGCCCCTCGCCCTTCGCCACCGGCAACACCGCCAGCGTGGGCCCTTTTTGCGTGCTCACAAAAATCTCTCCATCACTTCCAGATTGTTGTTTGACGCGTCTTCTTTAGCGAACCGGTATCCACTTCGCTCGAAAACGCTATGCTATTCACTCCGCGGCCATGCCCGCCGAGGCGGGATTGGCCTGCGCCATCTGCCGCAGCGCGAACCGCTGTAATTTTCCGGTGCCGGTCTTGGGCAATTGTGCGACGAACTCGATCGCGCGCGGATATTTGTACGGCGCGATCTCGCGCTTGACGTGCTCCTGCAACGCCGCCACCAGCGCCATATCGGCATCGAAGCCGGAGGCGATCACGATGTAGGCCTTGACGATCATGCCACGCGCTTCATCGGGCGCGCCAACCACGCCACACTCTGCGACTGCGGGGTGTGTCAGCAACGCTGCCTCGATCTCGGGACCTGCGATGTTGTAGCCGGAGGAAACGATCATGTCATCCGAACGGGCGACGAACGACAAGCGTCCCGACTCGTCGCGCACGAACGAATCGCCGGTCAGATTCCAGCCGTCGCGCACGTAATTCGATTGCCGCGAATCCGCCAGATAGCGGCATCCGGTCGGGCCGCGAACCGCCAGCTTGCCGACCGTGCCTGCCGGCAACTCCTTCATGTCATCGTCAACGATCTTGGCCTCGTATCCAGACACCGGGCGTCCCGTCGTTCCCGCGACGGCCTCGCCGACCCGGTTGGTGATGAAGATGTGCAGCAATTCGGTGCTGCCGATGCCGTCGAGAATTGGCTTTCCGGTCTTGCGGGTCCAGCTGTCGAACACCGGCGCCGGCAAGGTCTCGCCGGCCGACACGGCCAGCCGCAGCGACGACAAATCCGCGCCCTTGTCCATCGCCGCCATCATCGCGCGATATGCCGTCGGCGACGTAAAGCAGATCGTGGCCTTGTAGGCCTCGATGATCTTGACCATCTCGGGCGGCGAGGCGTTTTCCAGCAAAGTCGCTGTCGCGCCGAACCGCAGCGGGAAGATCGCAAGGCCGCCGAGGCCGAACGTAAAGGCCAGCGGCGGCGAGCCGACGAAGACGTCGTCTTCGGTGACGTTGAGGACTTCCCGCGCATAACCATCGGCCACGATCAGAAGATCGCGGTGGAAATGCATCGTCGCCTTCGGCTCGCCGGTGGTGCCCGAGGTAAATCCGAGCAGCGCGACATCATCCCGCCCGGTCTTGACGGCGTCGAAGCGGACCGGCTTGTTGAGCGCCACCCTGTCGAGCTCGGCGTCATGGTTTGACGTGCCGTCGAAATTCACCACCTGCTTGAGAAACTTGCTGGTCTTGGCGCAGGCAACCAGTTCGTCGGCGATGCGGCTGTCGGTCAGTGCCAGCGCGATCTCGGCCTTGTCGACGATCTTGGTCAGTTCGCCGGCACGCAGCATCGGCATCGTGTTGACGACGACGGCGCCCGCTTTGGTCGCCGCGAGCCACGCCGCCACCAAAGCCGGGTTGTTGCCGGAGCGGATCAGCACGCGGTGGCCGGGCTTGACGCCGTAATTCTCCACCAGCGCATGCGCCAGGCGGTTCGACCAATCGGCAAGTTCCTTGTAGGTGCGCTGGCGGCCATTCCCGATCAGCGCAGTGCGATCACCGAAGCCTCTCTCGACGATCCGGTCGGTCAGTTCGACCGCGGCATTGAGATATTCGGGGTATTGGAATTCCGGCCGGTCCAGAACCAGTTCCGGCCATTGGTCCGGCGGCGGCAGGTTTCGCCGCGCGAAATCGTCGACGTGCCCCGATGGGCCAAGGTCTAAAGTTCTACCTGACATTTCCATCGCCCTCGCGTTCGGGATGAAAGGCTTGTGAAGACCGTCCGGCAGTGCTCCATTGGCAATCATTTTATACTTAAAGTAATTTGGCGCAAGGGCCCAGATCAGGGCTGCTCCACTCTTTTTTGGAAGCCGGCGCGCGCCGCCAGTTCCCGGCTGCGCCTACGCCGTCCGCGCCTTCGCGGATTTTTGCGCCGAGGCCTTGGTCTTGGCCAGCAGCCGCATCAATTCGCGGACATCCTTCGGCGTCAGATCCCCGAAGATGTCGGCGATCCATAGTTCATGCTCGGCCGCCATCTTGCGGAACTCGGCACGGCCGGCCTTGGTCAGGCGGATCACCTGAACGCGGCGATCGGCATCGGAGGTGCGACGGTCGAGGTGACCGGATTCGACGAGCCGTTCGACCAGCCCGGTGACGTTGCCGTTCGACACCATCATCCGCTTCGAGACGTCGGACAGCGTCATGCCGTCGGGCACCTTGTCGAGCTGGGCCATCAAATCGAAGCGCGGCAGCGTCACATCGAAGCGCTCGCGCAGACGGCTGCGAACCTCGCCTTCGATCAGGGTGGTACAGGTCAGAAGGCGGAGCCACAGCCTGATTTCATCCCCGTGATCCTCGGGGAGTTCGACCGCCTTGGTCTCTGAATCAAGCATCATGACGCCATCTTGTCCGATTTGCGTGTGCGGGGGAATCCGAACCAAGCGCAGCTTGCTATCATGGTCCAGATTTCTTTAGGGTTCAAGCATTTGGCGCGCAGCTTGCATGGCTTTCTTACATGGATTCTTATTTGCGGGCTTGTTGCTTGCGGCGGCCGTCATCCTCAGAATAAGCTGCTTTGCAAGAAGCGATTTGTGGTGGTTTCGGCTGCGGCCGAATGAAGGAGCAGTCATGATGCAGCCGTTGAAATTGGCGGGACCCAAGTTAGCCTTGCTTGCGGTCTTGCTGAGTGTCGCCGCAGGACAAGCCGCGGCGCAGGAGAAGATCAAGATCGGCGTCATCGTGACGTTATCCGGCCCTCCGGCGGCGCTCGGCCAGCAGGTCCGCGACGGCTTTGCGCTCGCGGTAAAGGACCTCGGCGGCAAGATGGGCGGCAAGGACGTCGAAGTCGTCGTGGTCGACGATGAACTGAAGCCGGACGCGGCGGTGACCAAGGTCAAGGGCCTCCTGGAACGCGAAAAGGTCGATTTCGTCGTCGGCCCGATCTTCTCCAACATCCTCCAGGCCATTCACAAGCCGGTCACCGACAACAAGACGTTTCTGATCAGCCCGAACGCGGGTACTTCGACCTATGCCGGCAAGGAGTGCAGCCCGTTCTTCTACGTCACCTCCTACCAGAATGATCAGGTCCATCAGATCCTCGGCAAGGTCGCTCAGGATCGCGGCTACAAGCGCGTCTATGTGCTGGTGCCGAACTATCAGGCGGGCAAGGATTCTGCCGCCGGATTCAAGATCGACTACAAGGGCGAGATCGTCGAGGAAAGCTATCTGCCGCTGAACACCTCCGATTTCCAGGTCGAGCTGACCAAGATATCCTCCTCGAAGCCCGACGCGCTGTTCACGTTCATGCCGGGTGGCCTCGGTGTCGGCCTCGTCAAGCAATACCGGCAGGCCGGTCTCGCCGATCGCATTCCGGTCCTCTCCGCCTTCACCGTCGATGAATCGACGCTGCCGGCGCAGCAGGACGCCGCCGTCGGCATGTTCGGCGGCTCGAACTGGGCACCCAATCTGGACAATCCGCAGAACAAGAAATTCGTGGCCGGCTATGAGGCGGCCTACAACATCGTGCCCGGCACCTACGCCTTCCAGGCCTATGATGCCGCGATGCTGATCGACAGTGCCGTCAAGGCGACGAAGGGCGATCTCGCCAACAAGGACGCGGTATCGGCGGCACTGAAGAAGGCCGACTTCACCTCGCTGCGCGGCGATTTCAAGTTCAACGTCAACGGCTATCCGATCCAGAACTTCTACCTCACCAAAGTGGCAAAGCGCCCGGACGGCAAGTTCCAGACCGAGATTGTCGAAAAGGTGTTTTCGAACTACGGCGACCGCTACGCCAAGGATTGCACGGCGGCTAAATAAGCGGCGGTTAACAAACGCTGGAAGGAAACGACATGATGAAAACCGAAATCGCCGGGATTACCCGCGCCAACGAAGGCATCCAGGGAATTTCCTGGAACATCCTTGGCCAGACCTATGTGCCGAAAAGCGTCACCGAGCATTCCTTCTCATGGCATGCGACGTTCCCGCCCGACACTTTCGTGCCGCCGCACATCCACCCCGATCAGGACGAATATCTCTACATCCTGGAAGGCAAGCTCGACTTCTTCCTCGACGGATCAGAGACGCAGGCCTCGCCGGGCGATCTGGTGCGGCTGCCGATGGGCAAGCCGCACGGCATCTTCAACAAGTCCGGCCGGACCTCGAAGGTGCTGTTTTGGGTCTCGCCGACGCGGCGGCTCTATGACCTGTTCTGGGGCATCCACAACATGAAAGAGCAGACGCCCGACGCCGTCGTGGCGCTGGCGGCCGAGCACAACATCCACTTCCTGCCGCCGCCCCCGGGGGCGTGAGATTGTCGTGCCCCGCCACCGGGTCGGCCGAATGGCCGCCCGATGACAGGCTCCGGCGGGGTACCCAGTACGCCGCGGCTTCTCGGGTCTATCACTAGCGTCACTGGAATACTGGATCGCCCGCTTTCGCGGGCGATGACAGTTGAACGTGTGGGGGCTAGTGAACCTTACCGCACCGCCGCCAGCGACGGCGCGGCAAAGCCCGCCTTTGACGCATAGCCGCGTACGATCGCTTCACGCTGGCCGTAGCTCAGCACCTTCTCGATATCCGTAAAACCGTCGGGCGCCAGTTGCTCGACCGCGTCGATGACGCCTTCCGGGCCGCCGCGGCGGTTCGCGCGCACGATCTCTGCCGTCATCGGCAGCCGCTTCTGCTCGTAGGCCAGCAGCGCCTGGCGCGGATGCTCGGCATGGGCCAGCGAATCCGCCAGCGCCCGTGCATCGAGGATCGCCTGCGAGGCGCCGTTGGATCCGACCGGATACATCGGATGCGCGGCGTCGCCGAGCAGCGTCACCCGTCCCCAGGTCCAGTATGGCAAGGGATCGCGGTCGCAGCAGGGATACTCATAAAATTCCGGCGTCGCCGAGATCAGGTTGCGGACGTCGACATGCGGCACCGAGAACCGCGCCACATGCGGCATCAATTCCTCGCGCTTGCCCGGCCGCGACCAGTCCTCGCGGCGCGGCGGCTGTGCGTTGCCTTCACCAATCCTGACCATCACGGCCCAATTGGTCAGCCGGCTGGCGGGGCTCGATCCTTCCGCGATCGGATAGACCACGACTTTGGCATTCAATCCGCCGGCCACGATCATCGAACTGCCGGTCAGAAACATCGGCCAGTCGCGTGCGCCGCGCCACAGCATCAGCCCGTTCCAGCACGGCGGCCCCTCGTCCGGAAACAGCATTTCGCGCACGCGCGAATGGATGCCGTCGGCCCCGATCAGAACGTCGCCGCGTGCGGTCTTGATATGCGCGCCGGTACGGTCGAAGAAATGCGCGATCACGCCGCCTTCGTGCTGCGCGAACGCGCCAAGCCGGCAGCCGGTGTGGATCGTCTCCTTGCCGAGCCGCTCCTCGACGGCGCGATGAATAACGCTCTGCAGGCGGCCGCGATGAACCGAGAATTGCGGAACGTCGTGACCGGCGCCGAGGCCGCGCGGCTCGCGCCAGACCTCCTGGCCGTGACGGTTCAGATAATACAAATCATCGGTACGAACAGCGGCCGCATCCAGCCGGTCCAGCAGCCCTAAGCCAGCGAGTTCGCGGATCGCATGCGGCAGCGTGTTGATGCCGACGCCGAGCTCGCGAATGCTGTCCGATTGCTCGAACAATTCGCAATCGATGCCGCGGGCGCGCAGCATCAGCGCGGTGGTGAGGCCGCCGATGCCGCCTCCGACGATGATCGCCTTCATCCGCTCAAACTCCACTCAACTCTGTCTTCAACCTCGCCCCGCTTGCGGGGAGAGGGAGTAAGGAGCGTGCCATCCAGCCTATTCGGCCGCAAGCGGCTTTGTCGCCTCGGCCTTGAGCTCGGCGCGGGTTTTCGGCTTACCCTTAATTTTGAGGTCGTCGAAATCCTGCCGGTCGCGGACGGAGTTGCGGAAAATCTGCTCTTTTCCGGGGAGATATTGCGGCGGACAGGCGATATCGGAGGCGCCATACCAGGCCGCCGCCCGTATGGTGAAGGAAGGATCAACCAGATGCGGCCGGCCCAGCGCCACCAGGTCGGCGCGGCCGGCGGCGAGGATGGTGTTGACCTGATCCGACGTCGTGATGTTCCCGACGCACATGGTCGCAACCCTTGCCTCGTTGCGGACCTGTTCGGAGAACGGCGTCTGGAACATGCGGCCGTAAATCGGCTGCGCGTCGCGCACGGTCTGTCCGGTGGAGACGTCCACGAGATCGACGCCGGCCTCGCCGAACGCGCGCGCAATCGCCACCGCGTCGTCGCCGGTGACGCCGCCCTCCGCCCAGTCGGTGGCGGAGATGCGCACCGACATCGGCTTGTGCACTGGCCACGCTGCGCGCATCGCCTCGAATATTTCGAGCGGATAGCGCAGCCGGTTTTCGAGCGTACCGCCATATTCATCCGTGCGCGTGTTGGTCAGCGGCGAGATGAAGCTCGCGAGCAGATAGCCGTGCGCGCAATGCAGTTCCAGCATGTCGAACCCGCAGGCCTCGCCGCGCAGCGCGGCGGCCACGAACTCCGCCTTGACGCGATCCATCGCTGATCGGTCCATCTCGCGCGGCACCTGGCTGTCCGGGAAATAAGGGATCGGCGACGCCGACAGCGTGTCCCAGCCGCCCTGCTCGAGCGGCCGGTCCATGCCCTCCCACATCAGCTTGGTCGCGCCCTTGCGGCCGGCATGGCCGAGCTGCAGGCAGATCCTGGCGGCTGAATTGGCATGAACGAAATCGACGATCCGCGTCCAGGCGGCCTGCTGCTCGTCGTTCCACAGCCCGGTGCAACCCGGCGTGATCCGGGCGTCGCGGCCGACGCAGGTCATCTCGGTGAAGATCAAACCCGCGCCGCCGATCGCGCGCGAGCCGTAATGCACCAGATGGAAATCGCCTGGCACGCCCTCCTCGGCCGAATACATGCACATCGGCGACACCACCGCGCGGTTGGCCACCTCCATCTCGCGCAGTTTGAACGGCTGGAACATCGGCGCGACAGGTTTTTCGATGTCGACATCAAACCCTTTGGCGCGGACGGTCTTTGCAAACGCCTTGTCAACCTCGCTGACGAAGCCCGGCGCACGCAGCGTGAGATTATCGTAGGTGATCGCCTTGGCGCGGGTCATGACGCCGAACGCGAACTGCACGGGATCGAAATCCCAGAAACGGTCGACATGTTCGAACCAGACCAGCGACACGTCGGCGGCGTGCTGGGTCTTCTCGACCTCCTCGCGCCGGCCCCGCTCGTAGGTCTGCAAGGCTGCATCGACCGTCGGCGCCTGCGCCATCGCCTCTGCGAGTGCGATAGCGTCTTCCATTGCAAGCTTGGTGCCGGAGCCGATCGAGAAATGCGCGGTCGCCTTGGCGTCGCCGAGCAGCACCATGTTGTCCTTGACCCAGCGCTCGCTGCGGATCATCGGAAAATTGCGCCACATCGAACGGTTGGTCAGCAGCTTGTGGTCGCCGAGGAACCAGCCGAAGATTTCCGCCATGCGATCGGCGGATTGCTGCTCGCTCAGGCCTTCAAGACCGGCGCGCGCAAACGTCTCGGAATCGGTCTCGAAGATCCAGGTCGAGCGGCCGGTTTCATATTGGTAGGCGTGGGCGATGAACGGGCCCCACTCGGTCTCCTGGAAAATGAAGGTGAAGGCATCGAGCGGCCGGGTCGATCCCATCCAGGCGAACTTGTTGGAACGCAGGTCGATCTCGGGGCGGAAATGCTCGATGTATTTGTCGCGAAAACGGCTGTTGATGCCGTCGGCGAGCACGATCAAATCGGCATCGGCAAAACGGGTCTCGTCGTCGACATCGGTTTCGAACAATAGCGTTACGCCGAGTTCGCGGGCACGTTCCTGCAGGATCAAGAGCAGCATGCGGCGCGAACAGCCGCAAAAGCCGTTGCCCCCCACCCGATGCACGGTGCCGCGGAAATGCACGGCGATGTCATCCCAATAAGCGAATTCCTGGGTGATGCGGCGGTAGCTCGGCGGGTCGTACTTTTCGAAGTTGTCCAGAGTGGCGTCCGAGAACACCACGCCGAAGCCGAACGTGTCGTCGGCGCGGTTGCGCTCGTACACCGTGATCTCGGCCTGCGGCCGCTGCTTCTTCAAAAGGATCGCGGCATAGAGACCCGCCGGCCCCCCGCCGATTATCGCCACCTTCATCAGCGCCTCCGAAGCAAGCTAACGGGCCATCTGGAAATTACTTTAAACCTAAAGCATTTTTCAGGCAAGCCCCTCGCAACGCAAACGACCTCATCCTGAGGAGCGGCCTTTTGGCCGCGTCTCGAAGGATGGGCCGCGGGCTATCATGGTTCGAGATGGCGCGCTGTTGCGCCTCCTCACCATGAGGAAAAAGAGTGGAGCTCAATTCCCCTGGAACACCGGCGACCGCTTGTTGGAAAACGCCTCGAATGCCCGGGCAAAATCCTCCGTGGTCATGCACAGGGCCTGCGCGACGGCTTCCGCCTCGATCGCCTCCTCCACCGACATCGCCCATTCCATCGCCAGCATGCGCTTGGTCATGGTGTTGGCGTAAGTCGGCCCATCCGAAACCTGCTTTGCCAGCGCTTGCGCCTGCGCCAGCACCTGGTCGGGCGCCACGATCCGGCTGAAGAAGCCCCAGCGTTCGCCCTCCTCCGCGGTCATGAAGCGGCCGGTGTAGAGAAGTTCCGACGCCCGCGACTGGCCGATGATACGCGGCAGGATCGCACAGGCGCCCATGTCGCAGCCGGAGAGACCCACCTTGTTGAAGAGGAAGGCGACTTTGGCGCCTGATGTCGCCATGCGCATGTCCGAGGCCATCGCGATGATTGCGCCGGCCCCGGCGCAGATGCCGTCGACAGCAGCAATGATCGGTTGCGGACAGGCGCGCATCGCCTTGACCAGATCGCCGGTCATCCGGGTGAACGCCGTGAGGCCCTTGGTATCCATCTGCACCAGCGGGCCGATGATCTCAAAGACGTCGCCGCCCGAAGAGAAGTTCCCGCCGGCGCCTGACACCACGATGGTCTTGACTTCCTCGTCCATCGCACAGGCGCGGAAGAAATCGGTCAGTTCCCGGTAGCTGTCGAAGGTCAGCGGATTTTTCCGCTCCGGACGATTCAGCGTCACGGTGGCGATCTTGCCGTCGACCTCAAGCAGAAAATGCTTCGGCGAATATTCTGATAGTGGCAGCGTGACGGGGTTGGCGGGTCTGCTCATGGGATCTCCCTTGTCTTGCTATTCGTCACTGCGAGCCACCGAGTCGCGCGAATGCGCGCCCGATGACAGGCTCCGCGAAGCAATCCATTCTTTCTTTTTGCGGCGAGATGGATTGCTTCGCTTCGCTCGCAATGACGGTTTCAATTTCAAACTTCGCCGCCGGCGACGGCGACCGCCTGTCCGGTGATCGCGCCGGCGCCCGCGCCGCACAGCCACAGCACGGCATCGGCGACTTCCGACGGCGCAACGAGACGCCCTTGCGGATTGTGCTTCGACAGTTCGGCCACCGCCTGCTCACGGCTGCGGCCGGTCTTCTTGATGATGTTGTCGATCGAGCCCTCGAGCAGATCGGTTTCGGTGAAGCCGGGACAGATGGCATTGACGGTGACGCCGCTCTTGGCCGTTTCCAGCGCCAGCGAACGGACCAGACCGATCACCGCATGCTTTGCAGCACTGTAAGCGCTGACATAGGCGTAGCCCTTCAGGCCGGCGGTCGAAGCGATCGCGACCACCCGCCCCCGGCGGCGCTCCAGCATGCCGGGCAACACGGCCTGCGTGGCATGCACCACGCCCATGAAATTGACGTCCATCATGCGCTGGAACAGCGCCGCATCGGAGCGGCCGAACGGCGCGGATTCAGCCGCGCCCGCATTGGCGATCAGGATGTCGATCGGCTGGCGCGCCGCGGCCTCCGCAATGGCTGATTTCACCGAAGCTGCATCGGCGACATCGGCGGTTACCACGAACTGCGCGGCGCCTGACGCAATCGCTTCATCCAGCGTGGCGCGATTGCGGCCGAGCACGGTGACGACGGCGCCGGCCTCGGACAGGGCTGCGGCGACCGCGCGGCCAATACCCCGCCCGCCGCCGGTGACGAGCGCATGCTGGGAATGCAACGGTTTGGACATCGGTCGGCCTCCCGGGAACTGACCCCCGACATTTATTTTAAACTTCAAGCTTTTGCAAGGAAGCAAGTAAGGAAGCATTCTTTGCCTGCCCGCACGCGCTTGACAGAAGGCGATCCGGGGGTAGCGTCGCCGCGTAACCACACAGGGGTCAGCAACATGGCGGCGCTCGAAAAAGGCATCACGCAGAACGGCACCGGATATTCCGGCAAGACCTGGAACATCCTCGGGCAGGTGTATTTTCCCAAGGCGGTAACGGACTCCACCTTTGCGTTCGAGACCAACAGTAATCCCGGCCAGTTCGTGCCGGTCCACATCCATCCAACCCAGGACGAATTCATCCTGGTGCAGGATGGCATGCTCGACCTGAAACTCGATGGCGTCTGGGTGCAGGCCAAGGCCGGCGATCTGCTCCGGCTGCCGCGCGGAATTCCGCACGGTTATTTCAACAAATCGGACAGACCGGCGCGGGCACTTTTCTGGGTTTCACCGACCCAGAAGCTGGAAGCACTCTTCAACCAGTTGCACAATCTCAGCGATGTCGCCGAAATCGTGCGCATCTCGGCCGAGCATGAAGTGAATTTTCTGCCGCCGGAAGCCAACGACTAAAAATCTGCGCGAACTTTAGCTGGGCCCCCAGGGCGACATCGAACATCTGCGCCAGACGTGACGCGACGGGTATCCGCGACCCGCAGCTTCGCGCGGGCTCTTAAGTTTTCAGATTGACGTAAGAGGCCTTAAGCCCCGGCAGAAGGCAGGCTGGCAGCGGCGATCGCGACGATCTGGGCCAGCCGACGTCCGATCCGGGACGGCGCGTTGCGCAGAAATTGTTGTACCTGTCGCATCTCAATCTTCCATCGGCGCCCGGCGGAACGGTCGTTCCCAAAACGCGGCGCCTCCTGGAAAATGGTCGTAACGGGCTAACTAGTCGAGATACCTGGGAAAATAGCAACGCCCGCTTCGTGCGGCAGCCGTTTGGCAGTAGAATTATTGCCCTGATCGAGCCGACCGCGGGGGAAATTTTCTTCCCCTCTTTCGGGGTCATAACCCCGTGATGCCGCTGTCGACCGCCAGGGTCTGCGCATTCACGTAAACGCTCTCTTCGGACATGAAGAACAGCGCGGCATAGGCGATCTCCCATCCTGTCGCCATGCGCCCAAACGGTGCACCGGCAGCGCTCCGCGACGGCCGGCCCGCGCTGGTGTGGCGCCCGAGCGGGGTATCGACGAGACCCGGGCAGATGATATTGGCGCGGATGCCGCGCCTTGCCCCTTCCCGCGCGACATTGCGCATCAGGCCGCCGAGCGCCGCCTTCGACGTATCGTACGCGATCAGCCGCGAGCCCGAGCGAAGCCCTGCGATCGACGAGATGAAAACGATCGATGAGCCCTCGGCGAGATGCTTGAGGGCCTTGCGGCAGCAGAGCATCGGGCCGCTCAGATTGACCGCCAGCGTGTCGTTCCACTCCCTCAAGTCGACGCCGTCGAGGCCGAGCGCACCGACGCCGATTCCGACGTTGAGCACCATGCCATCGAGACCACCGAGGCCGTCGATCGCCTCATCAACCATTCTGTTCACATCGGCCTCACGCGCGATGTCGGCCTCGATTGAAAAGGCGCGGCCGCCTTCGGCGGCGATACGCGTGACCGTGTCATCGGCGCTCGCACGATGAATATCGGCGACCGCGATATGCGCCCCCTCGCGCGCAAACAGCAGCGACATCGCCCGGCCGTTGCCGACCGGATCGGTTGCGGCGTCGAATGTCCGCTGCCCGCCGCCGACCACCAGTATCCTGCGGCCCTGAAGGCGCCCGCGCCCCGGCGCCTCGCCGGATGACTCCGGGCTGAGCGGGCGAACGTAGCGCGGTTTCTCGGTCATTGCCTTATCTCACGTCGATTTCAGGGCGCCCTATTTCGGTGCGAAACCAAACGTCTTCTCGAAGCGTTTGGCATAGGCTGGCCAGACCTCGGGGTTGACGATGCGCGGCGGCCGCTTGCCGTCGAGCGCGTCGAGGATCTGTTCGGCGGCGATCCTGCCCATGTTGACGCGGGCTTCCCTGGTTACACCTGCCGTATGCGGGCTCGCCAGCACATTGTCGAACTGCAGCAGCGGATGTTCCGGCGGCGGCGGCTCCTTGTCCCAGACGTCGAGCCCGGCACCGGCGATACGCCTGTCGCGCAGCGCGTCGTACAACGCGGCCTCGTCGTGAATGAAGCCGCGCGCGGTGGTGATGAAGAACGCGTGCGGCTGCATCAGCGCAAACTGTTTCGCGCCGATCATGCGGCGATTGTCTTTGGTCAGCGGGCAGGAGATCGAAACGAAGTCCGAACGCCGCATCAGATCGTCGAGCTCGACCTTCTCGGCGCCCCGCGCCGCAACTTCCTCTGCCGTGAGATAGGGATCGTACGCGATCACCTTCATGTGCAGCAGGCCCTTGCAGAGTTCGGCGATGCGGCGTCCGACATTGCCGATCCCGACAACGCCGATGGTCTTGCCCTGCGCTTCGTTGCCGATCAGCGCATTGCGATTGACATTGGCCTCGCGGCGCAGCGCACGGTCGGATTCGAGGATGCGCTTCGACAGCGTCAGCAGCATGCCAAGCGCGTGCTCGGCCACGGAATTGGCGTTGCCGCCGGTCTGGTTGACCACCAGCACGCCGGCCGCGGTGCAGGCATCGACATCGACGGGGTCAAAGCCCGCGCCGTTGCTGGAGACGATGAGCAAATTCGGCGCCCGCTTCAGAAGATCCGCATGGGCATGGAAATGCGGCGCCAGTTCATCGCGCGCCGCCCCGATCTGATAGGCGTGCGCCGCAGCCAGAATCGGCGCCGCGACGGATTCAGGGCTCTCGTTCTCAAGCTTGTCGAGCCGTACATCGGCCCTGGCTTTCAGTATCTCGGTATAGATCTCGTGGGCGAGATATTTGACGTAGAACACGCGCTTGTTGTTGACGGTCATCTTGTTGTGCAACTTTCAGTTCGGGAAGTCATAGAGTTTGGCGGGATTGCTGACGAGGATGCGCTGCTGCGTCGCTTTATCAGGCGTCCACATCTGAAACAATTCGAGAAGGTGTCCGGCGTCGGGCATTTCTCCCTCGACCCGCGGATGCGGCCAGTCGCCGCCCCAGACCAGGCGCTCAGGGTTTGCCTTTACCAGCGCTTCGTGGAACGGCCGCGCGTCGGGATAGTCAGGCGCGTCCTGGCTGAGCCGGTGCGCGCCCGACAATTTGGACCAGCACCAGCCCTCGCCGACCGCACGCAACAGGCTCTGGAAACCCTCGGTGCCGGTGCCGGCGCGGGCATCGGTGCGGCCCATGTGATCGATCACGACAGGCAGGCCGATCTTTTTCAGGATCGGGATCGTCTGCGGCAGATCCTTGACGTCGATCCAGAGTTGCAGATGCCAACCGAATTCCTTCATGAGCGGCGCGAGTTTCTCGGCCTCCGTCAACGGCACGCCGCCGCGATAGTGCAACTGGCCGTCGCGGAAGAAATGATTGAAACGCAGGCCTCGGACGCCGGCCGTGTGCCAGGCGCGCAATTCGTTCGGCGAAACGTTGGCATCAGCCACCGCCACGCCGCGCAGGCGGTCGGGCTCGCGCTTCAGCGCATCGAGCATCGCCGAGTTGTCGCGGCCGTGTGCACTGCCCTGCACCAGCACGCCACGCGCAAAGCCGAGCGTGTCGAGCATGCCGAGGTATTTCTCCAACGGCGCGTCAGGCGGCGTGTAGCTGCGATCATCAGCGTAAGGAAAGCGATCCGATGGGCCGAATACATGGGCATGGGTATCGCAGGCATCAGGCGGCAGCGGCGCCTTGGGACGACTGACGGGACGCGGCGGCAGGCAGGCTGGAATCATCTTGAGCACCACATCGTTATTCCGCCTTTATCCGGCCGCCTTGATGATCGGCTCCCACTTCTCGTAGTCGGCACGGATCCTGGCTTGGAACTGTTGCGGTGAGCTGCCGATCGGCAATGCGCCGAGCTTGCCGAGGCGCTCCTTCACGGCCTCCGTGTTCAGGGCAGCAACGAAATCACGGAAGAGTTTTGCCAGCACATCGGGCGGCATGTCTGATGGTCCGAGCAGGCCCCACCACACGCCGGTGTCATAACCCGGCACGGCTTCCGACATGCTGGGCACGTCGGGCAGGAACGGCGCACGCTCGGCGGTGGTGACGGCGAGCGCGCGCAGCGTGCCGGCCTGGAGTTGCCCGACCGATTCCGGGCCGTTGTTGAACGACATCGGAATTTGTCCGCCGAGCAGATCGTTGATCGCGGGCGCGCCGCCCTTGTAGGGAATGGCGTTGAGATCGACCTTGGCGAGACTCTTCAGGAGTTCGCCGGCCAGATGCGTCGACGTGCCGGTGCCGGCATGGGCAAATGAAAGACTGCCCGGCTTCGCCTTCGCCGCCTCGATCACATCGGCGAGCGTCTTGAACGGTGAATCGGCGCGCACCAGCAGGATATTGGGCGACGACGCCAGCAGCGAAATCGGCGTGAAGTCCTTGAAGGTGTCGTAGGGAATTTTGGAGTACAGCAACGGATTGGTGGCGTGGCCGCTCGCGACCATGATCAGCGTATAGCCGTCAGCCGGCGAGCTCACGACCGCCTGCGAGGCAATGACGCCGCCGGCGCCCGGGCGGTTCTCGACCACAACCGACTGGCCCCATTGCTTGGACACCACCTCGCCCAGCGTGCGCGTCAGCACATCGACGCCGCCGCCCGCGGGATAGGGCACGAGAATACGCACGGGCTTTGAAGGAAACGACTGCGCGGATGCCGCGCCGGCAGCAGTAAGCATCGCTGCGGCAACCACAGCCATCCGGAACCAACTTGCCACGGCAGCCCTCCCGATGTTCTCGTTATCTCACATTGTCGCATGCCGGCGTGCTTGAGCCATCGCCAAGTCTGCAGATCACGGTAACGATGAAGGCATGTTGACAATCCCGTCCACGACGTCAAGTTTCGGCGCGGCAAAAGCTGCGCGACGGCACCATGTCGCGAACGCGAATTTTCGGAAGATCGAGGGAGAAGACAGTATGACGGTTGCGGAGGAAAAAACCTCGCCCGAGATCTCGCAGGAGAAGAGCTGGCACGGCATCGTGCTGCAATCGCTCAAGCGCAACGATATCAGCCTGGTGCCCTATGTGCCCGATCGCATCCTGACGACGCTGATCAAGAACCTGCATGCCGATCCGTTTTTCACGACCTTTCCGACCGCGCGCGAGGAAGAAGCCGTCGGCATCGTCTCCGGCGCCTGGATGGGCGGGCGGCGCGGCGCCGTGCTGATGCAGACGTCAGGCTTTGCGACGCTCGCCAACGTGCTGGCCTCGCTGGCGATGCCCTACCAGATCCCGCTGATCATGTTCGTGACCGAACGCGGCACGCTCGGCGAGTTCAACTACGGCCAGTCGCTGGTGTGCCGCACCATGCGCCCGGTGCTGGATTCGCTTGCGATGGAGCATCACACCTGCACGCGGCTCGACGAGTTCGAGTTCATCTGCGACCGCTCGATCAAGCAGGCCATCACCACACAGGCGCCTGTGGCGCTGATCCTTTCGCCGCTTTTGACCGGCGGCAAGACCTTCGACAAGTGAGCGATCTCATGAACAGCACCCCTGCCCGCAATACCAAGGTCATGAACCGCTTCGATCTCACCTCGCGGCTGGTCGCCAGGCTGAAGAACGAGGAAGCCGTGGTCGGCGGCATCGGCAACACCAATTTCGACCTGTGGGCCGCCGGGCATCGGCCGCAGAATTTTTACATGCTCGGCAGCATGGGCCTCGCCTTTCCGATCGCGCTCGGCGTCGCGCTGGCGCAACCCGAACGCCGCATCTTCGCGCTCGAAGGCGACGGTTCGCTGTTGATGCAACTCGGCGCCCTGTCGACGATCGCAACGCTGGCGCCGAAGAATCTGACGATGGTGGTGATGGACAACGGCGTCTACCAGATCACCGGCGCGCAGCCGACGCCGGGCGCTGTTGTGGCCGACATCGTTGCGATTGCGATCGCCAGCGGCCTCGGCAACAGCGCCTGGGCCGCCGACGAGGACGATTTCGAGCGCCTCATCGATCAATCCATGTCCACCGCGGGGCCGACCCTGATCGGCGTGCGCATCGACGACAAGCCGGGCGTCGGCACCACCCGGCGCGATCCGGTGCAGATCAGGGAGCGCTTCATGCACGGGCTGGGGGTGAGGGAACCGCTGTAGAAATGGGCATTAACCACACGGCATTGTGGCTGTTCGCAGGTGCAATATTCGCGTCCCGATCGTGCTAAGCCGAGGCCATGTCAGTCGCCCTCAAGTTGTTCGCCTGGTGTCTTGCCGCAGCCGTAACCTTCGCAACCCTGGGCCCGCCGGGATACCGTCCGCACGCCAGTATTCTTGGACAGGACGGCGAGCATGCACTTGCCTTTGTCCTGATCGGGCTCGCGTTCGGCCTGGCCTACACGCGCAACCGCTTGCTCACGGCGGCCGTCGCCGTCGGGCTGACCGGCCTGATCGAGATCCTGCAATTCTGGGCGCCGGGGCGGCACGCGCGGCTGGAGGATTTTCTGGTCGACGCGCTTGCAGCCTGCGTTGGGCTCGCGGCTGCGGCGGCCTTCGATCTGGTCGTCAAGCGCACGCAACGATCGAGCGCAAGCGCGTCCTGACGGCCGGAGCGTCCTGACGGCCGGAGCGTCCTGACGGCCGGAGCGTCCTGACGCAACAATCCCCGCGGGAGGAATGCTCCCGCGAGGATCGATTGCAAGCGGCTCGCTTAGTCGATGATCTTGATCACCCGGCGCGTGCGCGGCTCCACGATCACCCGGCGATCATTGACGACCGCATAGCGATATTCGGTGTGGCTCGGCACCGTGCGCAACTCGACGGTCGGCGGCAGCGGCTCGCCGACCACGACGCGCTCGCGCACCACGACCGACGGCGCGCGTTCGGCCTGGATCGACGTGATCACGGCATTCGGAATTTCCAATCCAAGGCCTACGGCCGCACCCACGGTGCCGCCAACGACCTCGCCGACCGGACCGCCGACCTGGCCACCCGCCCGGGCGCCGTCCTGCGCGCCCTGAACGGTGGTGGATTGGGCGAACGCCGCGCCCGATGTCAGCAGCGACGCGGCAATGAGCGAAACAGCAAGACGATTAATCATTATATCCTCCAGTGAATTTGATGGTGCGTTTCAACCATTGGAGGCATCAGATGTTCCGGTTCCACGCGCGCAATAACGGGCCACATGGAACAGGAAGTTCCCGGATCAGGTTCCGCGTTCGATCAAGTCTTTCCGATCTCGTGGTTAGCCATCATCTCGAGCGCCTTCACCATGCCGGAATGATCCCACGCCTTGCCGCCATGCGCGGCGCAGGAGCTGAACAATTGCTGCGCGATCGCCGTGTTCGGCAGGGATATGCCGAGCGAGCGCGCGCCTTCGAGGGCGAGGTTGAGATCCTTCTGATGCAGTTCGATGCGGAAACCCGGATCGAAATTGCGCTTGATCATGCGCTCGCCATGCACCTCGAGAATCCGCGACGAGGCAAAGCCGCCCATCAGCGCCTGCCGCACGAGTGCGGGATCGGCGCCGGCGCGCGAGGCGAACAGCAAGGCTTCGCCGACCGCCTCGATCGTCAGCGCGACGATGATCTGGTTGGCGACCTTGGTGGTCTGGCCATCGCCATTGCCGCCGACCAGCGTGACGTTCTTGCCCATCTTGTCGAACACCGGCTTCATGGTGTTGAACGCGCGCTCGGGCCCACCCACCATGATGGTCAGGCTCGCGGCCTTGGCGCCGACCTCGCCGCCGGAAACCGGGGCATCGAGATAATCGGCGCCGAGCGCCTCGATCTTTTTGGCGAATTCTTTGGTCGCGAGCGGCGAGATCGAACTCATGTCGACCACGATCTGGCCTTTTGAAATCCCCTGGGCGACGCCGCCGTCAGCGAACAACACCGCTTCGACATGCGGCGTGTCCGGCACCATGATGATGACGACATCGGATTTTTCCGCGACCTCCTTGCCCGATTTGCAGGCCACGCCACCCTCAGCGACCAACTCAGGCGGGAGCGGCGCGACGTCGTGCAGGAACAGGCGATGGCCGGCAGTCTGGAGATGCTTCGCCATCGGGCGACCCATGGTGCCGAGGCCGATAAAGCCGATATCGATCATTTGGATTTTCCCTTGTTATTGACCAATCAGGTATCGAGCGTCAGGGCCGCGTGCCAGCCGAGGCCGTCGACGGTCGTCGTCCGCGGTTTATACTCGCATCCGACCCAGCCGCGATAGCCGATCGAATCGAGATGCCGGAACAGGAACGGATAATTGATTTCACCGGTGCCGGGCTCGTTGCGGCCCGGATTGTCGGCGAGCTGGACATGGGCGATGCGCGGCAGATGCTTCTGCAGGCTGCGCGCGATGTCACCTTCCATGATCTGCATGTGGTAGATGTCGTACTGCACGAACAAATTGCTCGATCGAACGTCTGAAATGAGCTGGATCGCCTGTTCGGTACCGTTGAGGAAAAAGTCGGGGATGTCGATCGTGTTGATCGGCTCGACCAGAAGCCTGATCCGTTCCCTGGCCAGCGCGTCGGCGGCAAACCGCAGATTGCCGATCAGCACCTCGTTCAGCTCGCGCGCATCGGCCCCACCAGGCGCGATGCCGACCAGGCAATTGAGCTGACGGCAATCCAGCGCCCTGGCGTAATCGATGGCGCGCGCGACGCCGTCGCGGAATTCCTCGACCCGGTCAGGAAAAATCGCGATGCCGCGCTCGCCCGCCGCCCAATTGCCGGCGGGGAGATTATGCAGCACCTGGGTTAGCCCGTGCTGCTGCAATTGCTCGCTGAGCTCGGCCTTGTCGAAATCATAGGGAAACAGATATTCGACGCCGCTGAAGCCGGCGGCCTTGGCCGCCGCAAAGCGATTTGGGAATGGCAGTTCGCCGAACAGCATGGTGAGGTTGGCGGCAAATTTGGGCATCGTCGATATCCCCCTTAAGCCGGCAACAATGTGCCGGATGTGCTCGACTTCGCCGGCGCATCGTCCAGCGGCAGATCGAGCACTTCCTCGAACTCGATGATGTTGTCGATCTCGGTGCCCATGGAAATGTTGGTGACGCGTTCGAGGATGAACTCGACCACCACAGGCACCTTGTGCTCCGCCATCCATTCGCGCGCGGTCGCGAACGCCGCCTGGGCGTCGTGCGGATCGGTGACGCGGATCGCCTTGCAGCCGAGGCCCTGCGCGACCGCGACGTGGTCGACGCCGTAAACGCCGAGCTCCGGCGCGTTGATGTTCTCGAACGACAACTGCACCTGATAATCCATCTCGAAGCCGCGCTGCGCCTGGCGGATCAGGCCGAGATAGGAATTGTTCACGACGACGTGGATGTAGGGCAGCTTGAACTGCGCGCCGACCGCGAGTTCCTCGATCAGAAACTGGAAGTCATAGTCGCCCGACAGCGCCACGATTTCACGGGTCGGATCGGCGGCGCGCACGCCAAGCGCCGCTGGCAATGTCCAGCCGAGCGGGCCGGCCTGCCCGGCATTGATCCAGTTGCGCGGACCGTAGACGCCGAGGAATTGCGCGCCGGCAATCTGCGACAGGCCGATCACGCTGACGTAACAGGTGTCGCGGCCGAACGCTTTGCTCATCTCCTCATAGACGCGCTGCGGCTTGATCGGGATGTCGTCAAAGCGGCTCCGGCGCAGCATGGTGCGCTTGCGATCCTGGCATGCGGCCGGCCAGGCCTGACGATCCCGGAGCTTGCCGTCCCTGCGCCATTCCTTGGCGACGGTGACGAATAGTTGCAGTGCCGCCTTGGCATCAGACACGATGCCGAAATCCGGATTGAAGACGCGGCCGATCTGCGTCGGCTCGATATCGACATGCACAAAGGTGCGGCCCTTGGTGTAGGTCTCGATCGAGCCGGTGTGGCGGTTGGCCCAGCGGTTGCCGATCCCGAGCACGAAGTCCGATTGCAGCATGGTGGCGTTGCCGTAGCGGTGGCTGGTCTGCAGCCCGACCATGCCCGCCATCAGCACGTGATCGTCGGGGATGGCGCCCCACCCCATCAGCGTCGGCACCACGGGAACGTTGACGACTTCCGCAAACGCCACCAGCAATTCGGACGCGTCGGCATTGATGACGCCGCCACCCGCCACGATCAGCGGCCGCTCCGCGGCATTGAGCATCGCGAGCGCTTTCTCGATCTGCTTGCGCGTGGCTGATGGTTTGTAGACCGGCAGCGGCTCATAGGTCTCGTCGTCGAACTCGATCTCGGCGAGTTGCACGTCGAGCGGCAGGTCGATCAGGACAGGCCCGGGACGGCCCGAGCGCATGATGTGAAACGCCTGGCTGAACACGCGCGGCACCAGCGCCGGCTCACGCACCGTCACCGCCCATTTCGTCACGGGTTTTGCGATCGACTCGATATCGACAGCCTGGAAGTCTTCCTTGTAGAGCCGCGCACGCGGCGCCTGCCCGGTGATGCACAGGATCGGGATCGAATCCGCGATCGCCGAATAAAGCCCGGTGATCATGTCGGTGCCGGCCGGACCCGAGGTGCCGATGCAGACGCCGATATTGCCGGCCTTGGCGCGGGTATAGCCTTCGGCCATGTGGGAGGCGCCCTCGACATGGCGCGCCAGGATGTGGCTGATCGAACCGCGCCGCTTCAGCGCCGAATAAAGCGGATTGATCGCCGCACCCGGCACGCCGAAGGCGGTCACCACGCCCTCTTTTTCGAGGATACGTACCGCGGCATCGATCGCTCGCATCTTCGCCATTTTGCACCTCGCTTGACCGTGTTGCTCTGGCGCGATCATCACGGCTGCCATATTCGATCTCAACGACATCGCTATTGTTTCCCGCGATGTGGAATGGATGGAGAAATGCACAGTGGATCAGATGGTTGGGGGAGATGCGCGGTGAAATCCCCACGCGCGTGTTGTCATCCCCGCGCATGCGGGGATCCAGTACGCCGCGGCTTCTCGATTCAATCATCAGCGTCTCTGGAATACTGGGTCGCCCGGTCAAGCCGGGCGATGACAGCTGGGTGTGTGTTCGCATTCTCGCGACGCATTGCGCCCGAGCTTTGCCAGAAACTTCCCGCCCTAAATACAGAGGGCGCAGGGAAGACCGGGTGCGCGCTGCACCCGCCCTTCTGAGTAGGACGGGATGGCCAAACATATGCACTTGATTTTCATTCTGGTAAACAGAAATATTTTTTATTTCAGGGCTTGACATCATTTCTGACAATCGGAACTGATTTGCCGCGGCTGCGCCAAGGCTACGCCGGGCGCAGCCGTCGGGCAAAAGGTGAGCATTTCTCGGTGCCCTGCGCCTCCTTGCCGTACGCTTCAATGCTGTCGAAATTGACGGGCGCAGGACGCAGCCACCTTCCACAAACCGCCAACTGCCGATACACTGCCCCGGCGCTACCTGGAGTGGAAAGGACGTACGATGACCGATGTCCCCGTCAACGCCGGTACCAAGTCAAGCAGCGTCGAACCAAGCCTTCACAGGGTCATGGGCCCCTGGCTGCTCCTCCTGTTTATCGTCGGCGACATTCTCGGAACCGGGATCTACGCGCTGACGGGCCAGGTCGCCAAGCAGGTAGGCGGGGTGGTCTGGCTGCCCTTCGTGGTGGCATTCGTGGTCGCGCTGGTGACCGCCTTCAGCTATCTCGAGCTGGTCACGAAATATCCGAAAGCGGCGGGCGCCGCCCTCTATACCCACAAGGCTTTCGGCATCCATTTCATCACGTTCATCGTTGCGTTTGCGGTGATGTGCTCGGGGATCACCTCGGCATCGACGGCTTCCCGGGCGTTCGCCGCGAACATGTCGCATGCGATGGGGCTCGGTCTGACCGGTTTTGGCATCACCGTCACGGGTCTTGCTTTCATGGCGGTCGTTGCCGCGGTCAATTTCCGCGGCGTCGGCGAAAGTGTGAAGGCCAACGTGGTGCTCACCTGCGTCGAGCTGACCGGCCTCTTGATCATTATCGTCATCGGCCTTTGGGCCATCGGCCTCGGCCAGGGCGACGTTTCGCGCGTGATGCAGTTCCGCTCCACCCCTGATGGCGGCATGTTCTGGCCGGTGATCGCGGCGACCACGCTCGCCTTCTTCGCCATGGTGGGCTTTGAAGATTCGGTCAACATGGCCGAGGAATGCAAGGATCCAACGCGTCACTTCCCAAAGGTGCTGCTCGCGGGCCTGGCGATTACCGGTGCCATCTATGTGCTGGTCTCGATTTCCGCGATCACGCTGGTGGCTCCCGAGCAATTGGGCGAAGGCGAGACTCCGCTTCTGCAAGTGGTTCAAAAAGGCGCGCCCAATTTCCCGCTCTGGATTTTCGGCTTCATCACCATGTTCGCGGTGGCGAACAGCGCGCTCATCAACATGCTGATGGCCAGCCGACTTGTGTACGGCATGAGCCGCGAGCATGTGCTGCCGCCCACCCTCGGCAAGGTGCACGCGACGCGGCGCACGCCCTATGTCGCCATCGGCTTCACGACGCTGCTGGCCTTCGGACTGATCACCTTCGTCGGCGGGGTGCCGGCGCTCGGAGGCACCACGGCGCTGCTTTTGTTGTGCGTGTTCACGGTGGTCAATGTTGCGGTGCTGGTGCTTCGGCGCGACCGTGTCGATCATCAGCATTTCCGCACGCCGACCATTCTCCCGATCCTGGGGGCGGTGTTCTGTGCTTTCCTGACCGGTCCCTGGACCGGCCGTGACCCCGTGCAGTACCGCGTCGCCGGCGTCCTGCTCGCAATCGGCGTCGTGCTCTGGTTCGTCACCATCATGGTCAATCGGGCAACCGGGGTGAGGCGAGCGGACCCGGATGCGGTAAATCTGGGTCGCGGTGGACCCGTCAACTGAGCGGGCGCGCCTTCGACGATTTGCGGATCCGGCCGCTGCGGCCGGAACCGGCTTCGCCGACCATGCCGAGCATTCACGGCTGGAAAGAAGGCATTCGCACACCTACATTGGCGGTGGCCAGATCGAAATGAAGGATGACCCGATGTCGGCGATGCCGGAAGTGAAATCCGCGGACCCAAGCATCGAGAAAACCGTGATCAGCACCATCGTGCTCGGCTTTGCGGCCGACCCAATGACGCGGTGGGTTTGGCCCGACGCGTCCGAATATCTCAGGGTGATGCCGCGATTCGTCAAAGCCTTTGGCGGCCGCGCATTCGACCACGGCACAGCCGACATCACCGAACACGCTCGCGCCGCCGCTTTATGGCTGCCGCCGGGCGTCGAGCCCGACGAAACGGCGATGGACGCGGCCATGGAAGGGGCGCTGCGAGCGGAGATCGCCGAGGATGTTGGCGCTGTGATGAAGGCCATGGCCGAGCATCATCCGCACGAGCCGCATTGGTACCTGCCCGTGATCGCCGCCGATCCGAAATGGATCGGGCAAGGGCTCGGCGCGCTATTGATGAAACACGCGCTTCGACGCTGCGACGAGCAGGGCACCGCCGCCTACCTCGAAAGCTCGAACCCGCGCAACATTTCCCTGTACGAACGCCACGGCTTCAAGATTATCGGCAGGATACAAAGCGGCGCTTCTCCCGCATTGACGCCAATGCTGCGGGCGCGGCGCTGAGCCCACAGTGCGGATTGGTTCAACGGATCCGCGTACACCCCGCACAGTTCGTGACGTGGATCACACCCTCGGCTGAGCGCCCGTTCTACCCTCCCCGGCACGGTGGATGAGGCGTCCATCGGTTGAGAGGAGATCAACGGATGCAAAACGATCACGAGTTGAACATCGACGAGTTGTCCGCGGTGTACGGAGGCATGGCTACGTCCAGGGACGGCTCGCTGCCCTATCCAAAACCTTCGCCGGTGGATCAGCTCATCAAGTGGATTCTCGGCATGTTCAAATGACAACGGTCCCGCGGAGCGGACTGAAGCAACAGTCCGCTCTGTGGCCCTCGGCCGGGCTTCACGGCGTCATCCCGTCGATCGCTGGTTGGGCTGCCGGTTGCGGCGGCCCATTTCCTGGTTTCCCCCACAACGCTTTTGCACATTCAGCGCGAACGTGATCACCGCCCCTGCCCACGGTGGCGCGGCAGCGTGCTAGCGTTGCTCCGGCACCGCCGGAAACTGTCGGAGGAAACCCTTGATGGGCAAGCGGATCAGTCGCTGCATCGAACTGCTCGAGCAGGATCAGGCGATCTATTATGACGGCCCGCACAGCGGCCATGTGCTGACCCATGCGCAGGGCCGCATCGATGCAGGGACCTGGGCCGACTACATGAATGTCGGCATGGAGCACGGCGCCTTCGATATGGCCGGCCTTGCCGAGTACATGCGCGGCATGGTCGATGCCGGGCCGACACGTTCGGGGCACCGCACGCCGACTGTCATCGTCGAGGCGCCGGTGAACGGCATCGACGCCGCGCATGTGCGTTACAACGCCTGGCAGTTCCGCCAGATCCTCGGCCGCGGCGTGCATGGCATCCTGCTGTGCCAGGCGGAAACCGCCGACGCGGTGCGGGCCTTCGTGGAATCCTGCCGCTATCCGCACTACACTGATGGCGTCGATCCCGAAATCCCCTCGCCGTTGGCACGGATGGCGGGAGCGATACGCGCAAGAGACGGCGGCACCGACGCCGCCGGCCGCAAGCTGCTCGGCATCGGCACGCGGGGGCGCGGATCGGAAACCACGGCGGCACCGGTGTGGGGCCTGTCGACCGAAGAATATATGGAACGCTGCGATACCTGGCCGCTCAATCCGAAAGGTGAACTGCTGCTGGGGGTGAAGCTGGAAAGCCCCGAAGGCGTCGCCAATTGCGAGGAGATCCTTGGCGTGCCCGGACTGGGATTTGCCGAGATCGGCCCGGGCGACCTCAGTCTTTCGCTCGGCTATCGCGAAATTCCTCGCGAACCCTTTCCGCGGGAAATGCAGGCGGCGCGCGACCGCATTCTGGCGGCCTGCCGCAACAACGGCGTCGCGTTCCTGCAAGGCTGCACGGCTGATAACATCACGGCACGGATTGACGAGGGCGTACGCGTGATCGCAGGTCATAGCGAGGCCGCCGCGATCAAGGGCCGGGCACACCAGAACCGAAAGTTGCCGGTGTAGCGCGTCGAGCGGATTGGAGCGGCGCCAGGATCACGCCGGAGGGCGGGCTTTCGGCAACGGCCCCATGCGGGCAAGCACCTCGTTCGGCACCCCGTAGAGCTTGATCACGTGGTCGATCTTGTTGAGACCGCAGGCCTCGCGCTGCACGACGAAGAGCCAGAGCGCATATCCCGCCTGTTCGACGAGACCATCGCGGATTTTTCGATCGGTGTCGGCGGTCCGCGGACATGCGGCAAGCGCCGTCAGCGCGGCCTCGAGCCGCCGTCCAAGCCGTCCGAGCGCTGACGCCCTCTCCTCGGCGATCTCGTATTGGAGCGTTGCGAATCCGGATTGAAGTAAATTCAACGCCATAGCGGCGCGCTCCGAAAGATGGCCTGCCAACTAGCTCTTATAATATTGGCCGGTACGGGGCCGTTCAAGACAGGCGCGCCCCTAATCCTCGTTCGCCTTGAACCGGCCCAGCCCCTGCATCACGAACGGCGCCACCAGCGCGATCAGCGCGATGCCGAGCAGCGTCGCCGACATCGGGCTTTGCAGCAGCGCCATGGGATCGCCGAGGCTGATCGACATCGCGCGGCGCAACTGGCTTTCGGCGATCGGCCCCAAGATGAGACCGACCACGACAGGCGCGATCGGAAAATCGAACCGGCGCATCAGGAAGCCCATCACGCCAAAGCCCGCCAGCATCGACAGTTCGACCACCGACGGTTTTGCTGCGATGGTGCCGGTGGTCGCAAACACCAGAATGCCGGCGTAAAGCCACGGCTGCGGAATCGCGAGCAGTTTCACCCACAGGCCGACCAGCGGCAGGTTGAGCACCAGCAGCATGACGTTGGCGATGAACAGGCTGGCGATCAGGCCCCACACCAGATCGGGCCGCTCCGCGAACAGCAGCGGTCCCGGGTTCAGGCCGTATTGCTGAAAGCCCGCCAGCATCATCGCGGCGGTAGCCGAGGTCGGAAGCCCCAGCGTCAAGAGCGGCACGAGGGTGCCGGCGGCGGATGCGTTGTTGGCGGCTTCCGGCCCGGCGACGCCTTCGATCGCGCCCTTGCCGAATTCCTCGGGGTGTTTCGACAGCCTCTTTTCAGTTGAATAAGACAGAAAGGTTGGAATCTCCGCGCCGCCGGCGGGCAGCGCGCCGATCGGAAAACCGAACATGGTGCCGCGCAGCCACGGTTTCCACGACCGTTGCCAGTCCTCTTTGGTCATCCATAGCGAGCCGCGCACCGGCTCGAGCTTTTCTTCGGAGTGATGACGGCGCGAGACGACGTAGAGCGCCTCCCCCACCGCGAACAGGCCAACCGCCAGAGTCGTCACTTCGACGCCGTCGAGCAGTTCGGGGATGCCGAAGGCGAGCCGGGGCTGGCCGGTGAGCTTGTCGATGCCGACGAGCCCGAGCGTCAGCCCGATGAACAGGCTGGTCAGTCCGCGGATCGGCGAACTTCCGAAGGTTGCCGACACTGTGACGAAAGCCACGCACATCAACGCAAAATAATCTTCCGGCCCGAAGTGCACCGCAAAGTCGACCAGCCAAGGCGCCAGAAAGGCGAGACCAATGGTGGCGATGGTGCCGGCGACAAACGAGCCGATTGCGGCGGTCGCCAGTGCAGGCCCGCCGCGGCCGGCCTTGGCCATCTTGTTGCCCTCCAGCGCGGTCGCCATCGATGCGCTCTCGCCGGGCGTGTTGATGAGGATGGCGGTGGTGGATCCGCCATACATGCCGCCATAATAGATGCCGGCGAACATGATCAGCGAACCGCCGGGATCGAGCTTGTAGGTCACCGGCAGCAGCAAGGCGACGGTGAGCGCAGGCCCTATGCCGGGCAACACGCCAACCGCGGTGCCGAGCAGCACGCCGATCAACGCATAGAGCATGTTCATGGGCTGGATAGCGACAGCCATGCCGTTAGCGAGTGCGACGAAGGCGTCCATCAAAAAAGCCTTTCCAGCGGGCCGGCGGGAAGGCTCAACGTCAGCAGGCGACTGAAGGCGACATAGATCAGGGTGGTCATTACGAAGCCGATGGCGAGATCGGCGAGAATGGCGCGCCGCCCGAAGGCCGTCGCCGTGGCGACGAACAATGCCGTGGTCGCCGGGATAAAGCCGCCGCCAAGACCGATGATGGCGATCAGCAGCGCCAACCCGCCGAGAATCAGCCACACCGCTTTGGTATCAGCACTCTCGCGTGCCGGCAGATTGCCGCGCAGCGCCTCGACCAGATTGCCGATCGCGAGAATGCCGAGCCCCACGGCGATGACAACAGGCATCACGTGAGGCCCCATGCCGTAGGGATTGTTGGATTGCAGCTGGCTCGCGTCCCACACCAGCACCGCGGCCAACGCCGCGAGCGCGAGCGCAATGACAACGCCCGCGGAGTCGATGCGCCGCGGCGCCGAACCCTGCGACCCGCTATCCGACGTCATGATTTGACGAGGCCGACCGACTTCAGCACGTCGGTAACGCGCACCGTTTCCTTCTTCAGGAAATCCGCGAACGCGTCGCCGGAAAGATAGGCGTCATCCCAGCCCTTCTGCTTGAGAACCTCTTTCCAGGCGTCGGACTTGACCATCTTCTCCACCGCATCGCTCAGCGTCTTCTTCTGTTCCGCCGTGATGCCGGGAGGCGCCATCACCGCGCGCCAGTTGGCCAGCACGAGGTCGATGCCCTGCTCCTTGAAGGTCGGAATATCGCTTCCGGGAAGACGCTTTTCCGAGGTCACGCCGATCGCACGCAGTTTGCCGGACTTGATCTGACCGTCATATTCGCTCATTCCCGAAATGCCCGCGGTGACCTTCCCGCCAAGGATGGCCGCCAGCGACTCGCCACCTCCGGAAAACGGAATGTAGTTGACCTTCTTGGCGTCGGCGCCGACGGCGCCCGCGAACAATGCAGCCATCACATGGTCGACGCCGCCGGCCGAGCCGCCGGCAAAGGTGACCTTGGCGATATCGGCCTTGAGCGCGGCGGCCAGATCCTGCGCCGTCTTGATCGGCGAACTCGCCGGCACGACGATGACCTGGATCTCCTCGGTGAGGCGCGCAATCGGCGTCACCTGCTCGAGCGTGACCGGCGATTTGTTCATGGCGAGCGCGCCGACCATGACGAAGCCGTTCACCATCATCTGGTTACCGTCGCCCTTGGCGCCGTTGACGAACTGCGCGATGCCGACGCTGCCGCCCGCACCGGCAACATTGGTGACCTGGACGCTGCGCGCGATACCGGCCGCGACAAGCGCCTGCTGCATCGCCCGGGCGGTCTGATCCCACCCGCCGCCGGGCGCTGCGGGCGCCATCACCTTGAGTTCGAGCTGCTGCGACAGCGCCGGGCTGGCTGCCGCGAGCGTCAGCGCGACCGCCGCGCCGATGAGGCGCGTATAAAACGGGATCATGGGAGTTCCTCCAGGCTGATGCGGATGGCTACGCATTTGCCGCATCGTGTCATTTCGTCGCATATCAGCCGGAAAAGCCGCCGCTGTCCAGACGGACTGTTCGCCGTCGTGATGTTCCGCAGCGAAAACGTGGGGCGGTATTGTCTGCGACCGGCCAAGACATCCGGCGGCGTTTTCGCCAAAACTTCCGCTGCTCAGGCCGGTTTCGCCACCGGCATCACGCCCCCGAGCGCCAGCGTCAGTTCGGCCGCCACCTCGCGCACGGTCTGGCCCAGCGACGGCAGGCGATCGTCGGTGAGCCGGCTGGTCATGCCGGACACCGAGATTGCGGCCAGCGGCTCGCTGCAATCGTTGTAGACCGCGGCGGCGATGCAGCGCAGGCCCATGCAGGCTTCCTCGTCGTCGATGGCAAAACCCTGGCGGCGGACTTTTTCGAGCTCCTTGAACAGATCGCTCGGCCGCACGATCGACTTTTCGGTCAGGCGCGGCATGCCGTGATGGCGGATGATCGCGTTGACGTCCTCGTCGGACCAAGTCGCGAGCACGGCCTTGCCGACGCCGGACGCTACCATCGCGACGCGGCCGCCGACTTGTGTGAGTGACCGCATGATCTCGCGGCTTTCCATCCGCGTCAGCACGACGATGAACTCGTCATCGACGACGGCCAGATTGGCGGTCTCGCGCGTCAGGTCGCGCAATCTGCGCAAGTAAGGCACGGCCTGCGCGGAAAAATTGCGGCGCCGGGCAAAGGTCGCGCCGACCGTAAAGGCGCGCGCGCCGACATGCCATTTCGATTCGGTGCGGTCGAACTGCACGAAGCGCCGGCTTTCCAGCGTCGACAGCAGCCGGTGCACGGTCGAGGTCGACAGCCCGGTGCGGATCGCAAGATCGCTCAGGCGATAGCCCTCGTCGTCTTCGGCAAGCGTTTCGATGATCGAGAGCGCGCGATCGACGGACTGCACGCCGCCGTCCCTCTGTTCGGCCTCACTGTCCGGGCCTGATTTCGGCTCGAGTGGTTTGCGCCGGATCACGTTTCGCTTCATCGCGACCTGCATCCATCCGTAACGTCAGACTGCTAGCGCGTCGGTCGGCAAGTTCCGTAGGCTTCGTTCGTCAAATAGAAATGCCGCTTCGGCGAACCGAAGCGGCATGGATCGTTGCTCTCAGAGCAGGCCCGCGCCGCGCGCCCACTTATACTTGGCGCCCAGCACTTCGACCGGCAGTTCGGTCGAGTACGCATAGGCCGGGATGCCGTTCTGGTAGAGATATTCGGCGGCCTCCTCGACTTCGACATCGCCGGCGAGCGAGGCGACGATCGGCTTCACAAAGCCCTTGGCCTCCATCTCCTTCTTCACCTCGACCATGTTGCGGGCGAACACCATCGGCGGCGTGACGATGGTGTGCCAGTAGCCGAGGATCAGCGAGTGAATGCGCTCATCCGACAGGCCGAGCTTCACCGTGTTGATGTAGGTGATCGGCGGTTCGCCGCCGGTGATATCTACAGGATTTCCTGCCGCGCCGAACGGCGGGATGAATTTGCGGAACGCCGCGTCGAGATCCGGCGGCATCGCCATCAGCGACAGACCATTATCCACACAGGAGTCCGACAGCAGCACGCCGGAGCCGCCGGCGCCGGTGATGATGAGTACGTTTTCGCCCTTCGGCGTCGGCAAGACAGGCATGCCGCGCGCGAATTCGAGCAGTTGGCGCAGACTGCGCGCGCGGATCACGCCGGATTGCTTGAAGACGTCCTCATAGATCTTGTCGTTGCCGGCGAGCGCGCCGGTGTGCGACGACGCGGCCTTGGCGCCGGCCGAGGTGCGGCCCGCCTTGAGCACCACGACCGGCTTCTTCTTGGAGACGCGCTTGGCGGCATCCGCAAAGGCGCGGCCGTCCTTCAGGTCTTCGCAGTGCTGGGCGATCAAATTGGTGTTGGGGTCCTGTTCGAAGAAGGCGAGCAGATCATCCTCGTCGATGTCGGACTTGTTGCCGAGACCGACGATCGCCGAGACGCCCATTTTCGCCGAGCGCGAAAAGCCGATGATCGCCATGCCGATGCCGCCGGACTGCGACGACAGCGCCGCATGGCCCTTGACGTCGTAAGCGGTGCAGAACGTGGCGCAGAGGTTCGACCAGGTATAGTAGAAGCCGTAGATGTTCGGCCCCATCAGGCGGACGTTGTACTTCTTGCCGACCTCGACGATTTCAGCCTGCAACTCGGGTGCGCCGGCTTCGGCAAAGCCCGACGGAATCAGCACCGCGCCCGGAATTTTCTTCTCGCCGCATTCGACCAATGCGCCGGCGACGAACTTTGCCGGGATCGCGAACACCGCGGTGTCGATCACGCCGGGAACGTCCTTGACGCTCTTGTAGGCCTTGTAACCCAGGATCTCGGCGGCCTTCGGATGGATCGGATAGATATCGCCTTTATATCCGCCGTTGATCAGGTTCTTCATCACCGAGTTGCCGATCTTGCCGTCCTCGGCGGAAGCGCCGATCACGGCGACCGCCTTCGGCTGCATGATGCGGTTCATCGCGGTGACGATTTCTTCGGTCGGGCGCGGCGCCGGACGCGGCTTGTAGTCGAAGTCGACGACGATACGCACGTCGGCGGCAATAGCGTCGTTCTTGGTGGCGAATACCGGGTTGAGATCGAGTTCGACGATTTCGGGGAAGTCGCTGACGAGCTGCGACACTTTGACGATGACTGCGGCCAGCGCCTCGCGGTTGACCGGATCGCCGCCGCGCACGCCCTTCAGCATCTCATTGGCCTGGATGCCGTCGAGCATCGACAGCGCGTCGTCCTTGGTGGCGGGCGCCAGGCGGAAGGTGATGTCTTTCAAAACTTCGACCAGTACGCCGCCGAGGCCGAAGGCCACCAGCTTGCCGAACGATCCATCGGTGATGGAGCCGACGATGACCTCGGTGCCGCCGGCCAGCATCTGCTGAACCTGGATGCCCTCGATCTTGGCGTCCGCCTTGTACTTCTTGGCGTTGGCGAGAATGGTCTCGTAGTTCTTTTCCGCGTCGGCAGCCGACTTGACGCCGACCATGACGCCGCCGGCCTCGGTCTTGTGGAGAATGTCCGGCGAGACGATCTTCATCACGACCGGGAAACCCATGTCGGACGCGAGCTTGGCAGCCTCGGCCGCGGATTTGGCCACGCCCTCCTTCGGAACCGGAATTCCGTAGGCATCGCAGACCAGTTTGCCCTCCGGGGCCGTCAGGCTGGTGCGCTTATCGGCCTTCACCGCATCGAGAACTTTGCGGACCGCATCTTTGGGATTCGACATGGACTTCCTCCTGGGGCATATTTTATGGCATTTGGTATGCCAGCGACGAGATTGTCAAGCGGTCCGGTGACCTGGAAACGCTGAAAACACGGGCAACTTGACATCCTGGTATTTGGTATGCCAAAAATATTATGGCAATTCCCTGCTACAACACGTCTCCCACTGGAGGAGACGAATCGTGCCCGCACGCAAACAACCCAAGGCGACGCCTGCAATGGCTGAAGCAGATATCGCAATCGTCCGGATTGCACCTGAGACGAGCTTCAAGAACAAGGCCTATGAGGCCTTGAAGGAAGCTATTCTCAAGATGGATATCTATGCGACGCCCGAGCAGGTGATGCTCGATGAACGCGCGTTGTCCGAACGCCTCGGCGTCAGCCGCACCCCAATTCGCGAAGCCATCGCGATGCTGGAACAGGACGGTTTCGTCAAAACCGTGCCACGCCGCGGCATCGTCGTGGTCCGCCGCACCAAGACCGAGATCGTCGACATGATCCGCGCCTGGGCGGCGCTCGAGAGCATGGCCGCGCGCTTGATCACCACCACCGCGCGCAAGAAAGACATCACGGCGCTGCGCGATTTCTTCAAGGACTTCGGCAAGGACCGCCTGCCGCAGGACCATGTCGAGGAATATTCCAAGGCCAATATCGCCTTCCACCAGGCGCTGATCTCGCTGTCGGAATCGCCGGTGCTGGTCGATATGACCAACGACATCCTGCTGCATGTGCGCGGCTACCGGCAATTGACGATCGGCCGCACCGATCGAACCGCGACCTCGCTGCCCGAGCATCTGGCCATCATCGAAGCGCTGGAAGCGCGCGACACTGAACTTGCCGAAAAGCGCGCACGCGATCACACGCTGGGCCTCGCCGCCTATGTCGAAGCGCACGGTCAGGAACTGTTTAGTTAGAGAATTGTCCAGTTAGACCAACTTCACAGCAGAAGACGATCAACTCGTCCGAACCACACACGATCAGGGAGAAAGTGGAATGTCCGTAACCGCAGCCAAGAGCATCGATACCAATCAAGCCGAGCGTGAGCTTACCGACGGCTTTAATCTCATGATCGATGCGCTGAAGCTCAACGGCCTTACCACGATCTACGGCGTGCCCGGCATTCCGATCACGGATTTCGGCCGCATGGCGCAGGCCGCGGGCATTCGCGTGATCTCGTTCCGCCACGAACAGAATGCCGGCAATGCCGCCTCTATCGCCGGCTACCTGACCAAGAAGCCCGGCGTCTGCCTCACGGTTTCGGCGCCCGGCTTCCTCAACGGCCTCACCGCCCTCGCCCACGCCACCACCAACTGCTTCCCGATGATCCTGATCTCCGGTTCGTCCGAGCGCGAGATCGTCGACCTGCAGCAGGGCGACTATGAAGAGATGGATCAGCTCGCGATCGCAAAGCCGCTGTGCAAGGCGGCGTTCCGCGTGTTGCATGCCCAGGACATCGGCATTGGCCTGGCACGCGCGATCCGCGCCGCGGTCTCGGGCCGTCCGGGCGGTGTCTATCTCGATCTGCCCGCGAAATTGTTCGGTCAGGTGATGGATGCCGAGGCCGGACAGAAGTCGCTGGTGAAGGTGATCGACGCCGCTCCGGCGCAGATCCCCGCCCCGTCAGCGGTGAAACGCGCGCTCGACGTTCTCAAGGGCGCAAAGCGTCCGCTGATCATCCTCGGCAAGGGTGCGGCC
Organism: Bradyrhizobium sp. AUGA SZCCT0158; assembly: GCF_018130065.1. Taxonomy (GTDB): domain Bacteria; phylum Pseudomonadota; class Alphaproteobacteria; order Rhizobiales; family Xanthobacteraceae; genus Bradyrhizobium. The sequence goes on from NZ_JAFCME010000001.1 coordinate 439,714, forward strand.
TACGCGCAAGCCGATGATGAGATCAAGAGCTTCGTCGAGAAGAGCGGCATTCCGTTCCTGCCCATGAGTATGGCCAAGGGACTGTTGCCCGACACCCATCCGCAGTGCGCGGGTGCGGCGCGCTCGACCGTTCTGAAAGACGCCGACGTCGTGATGCTGATCGGTGCGCGTCTCAACTGGCTGTTGTCGCACGGCAAGGGCAAGTCCTGGGGCGAAGCGCCGAAGAAGTTCATCCAGATCGACATCGAGCCGAAGGAAATGGACTCCAACGTCGAGATCGTCGCCCCCGTAGTCGGCGACATCGGCTCCTGCGTCTCTGCGCTGCTCGAAGGCATGGGCGCGAACTGGGCGGCGGCGCCTTCCGACTGGACCGGCGCGGTGACCAAGAAGCGCGAAGAGAACGTCGCCAAGATGGCGCCGCGGCTGATGAACAACAACTCGCCGATGGATTATCACGGCGCGCTCGGCGTGCTCCGAACCATCATCAAGGAACGGCCCGACGCCATCCTCGTCAATGAAGGCGCCAACACGCTCGATCTCGCCCGCGGCGTCATCGACATGTACCAGCCGCGCAAGCGCATCGACGTCGGCACCTGGGGGGTGATGGGCATCGGCATGGGCTATTGCATCGCCGCCGCGATCGAAACCGGCAAGCCGGTGCTCGCGGTCGAGGGCGACTCGGCGTTCGGTTTCTCCGGCATGGAGGTCGAGACCATCTGTCGCTACAACCTGCCGGTCTGCATCGTGATCTTCAACAATGACGGCATCTATCGCGGCACCGATGTGAACTCGGTCGGCTCCGATCCGGCGCCCACGGTGTTCGTCAAGGGCTCGCGCTACGACAAGATGATGGAAGCGTTCGGCGGTGTCGGCGTCCACGCCACCTCGCCGGATGAACTGAAGCGCGCGGTCAACGCCGCGATGGATTCCGGCAAGCCGACGCTGATCAACGCGGTGATCGATCCCGCGGCCGGCTCCGAGAGCGGCCGCATCGGCAACCTCAATCCGCAAAGCGTGCTGAAGAAGAAATAATCCGATTTCCACCAATCCATCCTGCGCGTTGCAGGGCATACAGAGTACGGAGCAAGCAATATGACAAAGGCGCTCGAGGGCGTTCGCATTCTCGATTTCACCCACGTTCAGTCGGGTCCGACCTGCACGCAGTTGCTGGCCTGGTTCGGCGCCGACGTGATCAAGGTCGAGCGTCCCGGCGTCGGCGACATCACGCGCGGCCAGCTGCAGGACATTCCCAATGTGGACAGCCTGTATTTCACCATGCTGAACCACAACAAGCGCTCGATCACGCTCGACACCAAGAACCCGAAGGGCAAGGAAGTCCTGACCGCGCTGATCAAGAGCTGCGACGTGCTGGTGGAGAATTTCGGCCCCGGCGTGCTCGATCGCATGGGTTTCCCCTGGGAGAAGATCCACGCCATCAACCCGAAGATGATCGTGGCCTCGATCAAGGGCTTTGGCCCCGGACCTTACGAAGACTGCAAGGTGTATGAGAACGTCGCGCAGTGCACCGGCGGTGCGGCGTCGACCACCGGCTTCCGCGACGGCTTGCCGCTGGTCACCGGCGCGCAGATCGGCGACAGCGGTACCGGCCTGCATCTGGCACTCGGCATCGTCACCGCGCTCTATCAGCGCACCGTCACCGGCCAGGGCCAGAAGGTCACCGCCGCGATGCAGGACGGCGTGCTCAACCTCGCGCGCGTAAAACTGCGCGACCAGCAGCGCCTCGCCCATGGCCCGCTGAAGGAATACAGCCAGTTCGGCGAAGGCATTCCGTTCGGCGACGCGGTGCCGCGCGCCGGCAACGACTCCGGCGGCGGCCAGCCCGGCCGTATCCTCAAGTGCAAGGGCTGGGAGACCGATCCCAACGCCTACATCTATTTCATCACCCAGGCGCCGGTGTGGGAGAAGATTTGCGACGTGATCGGCGAGCCGAGCTGGAAGACCCACGCCGATTACGCCAAGCCGCCTGCCCGGCTGTCGCGGTTGAATGAGATCTTCGCCCGCATCGAGCAGTGGACGATGACGAAGACAAAATTCGAGGCGATGGAAATCCTCAACAAGGACGACATCCCCTGCGGCCCGATCCTGTCGATGAAGGAGATCATCGAGGACCAGTCGCTGCGCGCGACCGGCACCGTGGTCGAGGTCGATCACCCGACCCGCGGCAAGTATTTTTCGGTCGGCAATCCGATCAAGATGTCGGACAGCCCGAGCGAGGTGACGCGCTCGCCGCTGCTCGGCGAGCACACCGACGAGATCCTGCGCCAGGTGCTCGGCTTCAGCGATCACCAGGTGGCCGAGATCCACGACTCCGGCGCGCTCGATCCGCCGCGCAAGCAGGCGGCCGAATAAGCCGCCCTTTCCTTCCGAAAAAAACCAAGGCCGCCGGTTTCCGGCGGCCTTTTCGTTATTCGGAACCTCGATACGTCATTCATGTTGCGATGCAGAAGCCTGATTGCTGCTATGCAAATAAATGCGTTGTTTCTGGCATCTGGTATACATAAATGCGGTGGAGATGACGAAGCGGAGCCGCTCCGCGAAAGAGAAAAGGGGACCAAATGTCCAAGACCGCCTCCATCGGCCTCATGCCCTCCAACACATTCTTCGGCCGCCTAATGGCCTCCATCGACCGCCTGCTGACCGCGAGCTCCGGCATCGCCATTCGCAACGGCGACCTCCCCCGTTTCGGTCTCTGAGCCGCTAAGGCGCAGTATTGACTGCATTTTCAGGTTCGACCACTTCAAGTTTCCTCCCAGACTAAAGGCCCCGGTTTTCCGGGGCCTCTTTTTTGACGCCTTATCTGGCGCCCCCGTAAGCATTCCGGGTCAAGGCTCCAACTGCGACAAATCGCCCGAGCTATGCTTTGGCGTCACTATTCGTTTGCAGTATTGGCATATCGCATACCAATATGTCTCCCAAGCGTTCCGGCCCAACAACGAACGGAGGCGACAGGAGGATGGCGGCAGGCGCTACGGCGCCAAGGCAGCGACATACGCAGGCGGTGCCGCGGTTCGCAGTTCACACTTATCCGAAAGACGCGGATGCTGCGCCGAGAGGTCAGGCCTACAATTCAGTTTCGCCTGCAACCCTGACCTGCAATGCCATCTGACCAAACCTCGTGAGATAACCGAACAAGTGGGGAAATCCGGGCTGGATCAGAAGTGTTGAGTTAAGAGTTGAGTTAAAGACAAAGCCGGCAAAGAACGGCGCTTTTAAATTTTACGGGGAGTACGCCAAATGAAGCATTCTGTCTTGCATACCGCGTTAGCCGCGATTGCCATCTTCGGCGCGGGCAATATGTCCGCCTCCGCCGCATGGGAGCCGGTTCGCCCGGTCGAGTTCATCGTACCCGCCGGCACCGGCGGCGGCGCCGACCAGATGGCCCGCACCATCCAGGGCATCGTGACAAAACACAGCCTGATGAAGCAGCCGATGGTCGTCATCAACAAGTCAGGTGGCGCCGGCGGCGAAGGCTTTCTCGACGTCAAGGGTTCGGGAAACAATCCCCACAAGATCATCATCACCCTGTCCAACCTGTTCACGACACCGCTTGCGACAGGCATCCCCTTCAACTGGAAGGACATGACGCCGGTCGCGATGCTGGCGCTCGACGAGTTCGTGCTGTGGGTCAACGCCGAGAAGCCCTATACCACCGTCAAGGACTACGTCGCTGCCGTGAAGCAGGCGCCTGCCGGCGGCATGAAGATGGGCGGCACCGGATCGAAGCAGGAAGACCAGATCATCACGGTCGCGCTCGAGAAGGCTATCGGCACCAAATTCACCTACATTCCCTACAAGGGCGGCGGAGAGGTCGCGGTCCAACTGGTCGGCAACCACGTCGATTCAACGGTCAACAATCCGATCGAGGCAGTGGCGCAATGGCGCGGCGGCAAACTTCGTCCGCTCTGCGTGTTCGACGGCAAGCAGATGACCTATGACGAAGTCGTCGCGGACGGCAAAGGCTGGAAGGATATTCCGACCTGCAAGTCGCAGGGCCTCGACATCGAATACCTGATGCTGCGCGGCATCTTCATGTCGCCCAAAGCCACCAAGGACCAGGTCGAATATTACGTCGAGCTGTTCAAGAAGGTGCGGGCTACGCCGGAGTGGCAGGACTTCATGAAGAGCGGTGCCTTCAACACCACCTTCCTGACCGGGGCTGAATACGCCAAATGGGTCGAGACGGAAGAGAAGCGCCACGAAGCCTTGATGAAAGAGGCCGGTTTCCTCGCTGCTCCCTGAAACCGAGCTTAGTCACGTCGCGTACGCCGGCCAATGCGCAGCGCATAAAGCGCTGCGAACCCAGAACCGTGATTCCGGATGGAGTTTGAATGACCACGAATAGCCCGCACGCCGGCCCGACCCACAAGGCCGTGGAAGCCGGCGTTACGCTGCTGATCGCGTTGTTCGGCGCGATCGTCGTCTACGGCAGCCTGAAGGCCGGAATCAATTGGGGCGCGGAGGGACCGCGCGCCGGTTTCTTCCCGTTCTACATCGGGATCTTCATTATCGCCTCCAGTGCGATCAATCTCTGGAACGGGCTGCGTGACGGAGACGACGCGCTGTTTGCGGAATGGGGACAGCTGCGCCAGGTCCTGAGCGTCGTCATACCGACCGCGATCTATGTCGGCGTGATGCCGTTCAGCGGCCTCTATCTCGCTTCCATCATCTTCATCGGCTGGTTCATGCGATGGCTCGGCAAGTACAGCTGGCCCATTGTCGCTGCCGTGGCGCTCGGCATGCCGATCGCTACCTACCTGATTTTCGAACGCTGGTTTCTGGTTCCGCTGCCCAAGGGACCGATCGAGGAATGGCTTGGTCTCTAGAGCATGATCCGGAAAAGTGGATACCGGTTTTCCGAAAAGATCATGCTCAAATAAAAGCAGAAATCCCGTGTCGTTGGAATTGTCATTTCATTAGCTCACGCTAGCAGGACTTGAAGCATGGAAGAACTCGTCAATCTTTTTCACGGCTTTGCGGTCGCCCTGCAGCCATTCAACATCATGGTGATGATCCTGGGCATCGTGCTCGGCGTCATCATCGGCGTGCTGCCGGGATTGGGCGGCGCCAACGGCGTCGCGATCCTGCTGCCGCTGACCTTCAGCATGCCGCCGACATCGGCGATCATCATGCTGTCCTGCATCTACTGGGGCGCGTTGTTCGGCGGCGCCATCACATCCATCCTGTTCAACATACCCGGTGAACCCTGGTCGGTGGCGACCACGTTCGACGGCTATCCGATGGCGCAGAAGGGCAAGGCCGGCGAAGCGCTGACCGCCGCCTTCACCTCCTCGTTCGTCGGCGCGCTGTTCGCCGTCGTCATGATCACGCTGGTCGCGCCGCTGGTCGCAAGTTTTGCGTTACGCTTCGGTCCAGCGGAAAAATTCGCGGTCTACTTCCTGGCGTTCTGCAGTTTCGTCGGCTTGAGTAAAGAGCCGCCATTCAAGACCATCGCCGCGATGATGATCGGCTTTGCGCTGGCGGCCGTCGGCCTCGATTCCATCACCGGACAATTGCGGCTGACATTTGGTTCAACCGAGTTGCTCAACGGCTTCGACTTCCTGATCGCCGTCATCGGCCTGTTCGGCATCGGCGAGATCCTGCTGACCATGGAAGAGGGTTTGGCCTTCCGCGGCGGCAAGGCGAAGATCGACCTGCGCGTCGTCCTGCAGACCTGGAAGGAAATGCCGAAGTACTGGGTGACGTCGCTGCGATCCTGCCTGATCGGCTGCTGGATGGGCGTGACGCCCGCAGGTGCCACGCCGGCGTCGTTCATGAGTTACGGCATCGCCAAGCGGGTCTCCAAGAACGGCAAGAATTTCGGCAAGGGCGAGATCGAGGGCGTGGTCGCGCCGGAGACCGCGGCGCATGCGGCCGGTACCGCGGCATTGCTGCCGATGCTTTCGCTCGGCGTGCCGGGATCGCCGACCGCGGCCGTGCTGCTCGGCGGCCTCCTGATCTGGGGCCTGCAGCCCGGCCCGATGCTGTTCGTCGAGCAGAAGGAGTTCGTCTGGGGTCTGATCGCCTCGATGTATCTCGGCAATCTCGTCGGCCTGATCGTCGTGCTGACCTGCGTGCCGATCTTCGCCGCCATCCTGCGCGTGCCATTCAGCATCATTGCGCCGCTCATTCTGGTGCTGTGCGCGATCGGCGCCTATTCGGTCCACAGCTCGACCTTCGACGTCGTGCTGATGCTGGTGTTCGGCGTGGTCGGCTATCTCCTGAAGAAGTGCAACTATCCCCTCGCCCCGCTCGTGCTTGCCATCGTGCTCGGCGACAAGGCGGAGGAAGCCTTCCGGCAATCGCTGCTGGGCTCGCAAGGTTCGCTCGGCGTGTTCTTCTCGAACTCGCTGGTCGGCACGATCATGGTGCTTGGACTGATCGCGCTGTTCTGGTCCGCGATCCAGGAAGGCTATAGCCGCTTGCGTCCCCATTCGGTCGCCTGAAGGCTAAAAATACCAGACACAAAAATTTTCTGACCCTTCAAAGCCGCCGGATCGCCACGCGATCCGGCGGTTAAGTCTTTTTATATGCAGCATTTTCTAAAAGGAGTGAGGAAAGAAACATCCACGAAAAAATCGACTAGCCTGCGACATCTCGTCAACATTTCTCTTGCCTACTGGCATATCGTATACCAATCTCCTCCTCAGAGCTGTCGGGCGATAGAACAGCGCACATAGGAGGAATGATGACGGACACGGTTCACGAAGCGGCCCCCGGGGTAACCCGCGTCAGCGATGCGTACCGCTGGTCGCAATTGGCGATCGGCGTCGCCGCCATGGTGATGATCGCGAACTACCAATACGGCTGGACGTTCTTCGTCCCCGACATCCAGCAAAAATTCGGTTGGGATCGCGCGTCGATCCAATGGGCGTTCACCCTCTTTGTTTTGTTCGAAACCTGGCTGGTGCCGGTCGAAGGCTGGTTCGTCGATAAATACGGCCCGCGCATCGTGGTTCTCGTCGGCGGCGTCCTCTGCGCCGTCGGCTGGGCGATCAACGCGCAGGCAGAAACACTCAACGGCTTCTATCTCGGCATGATCATCGCGGGCATCGGCGCCGGTGGCGTCTACGGCACCTGCGTCGGCAACGCGCTGAAATGGTTTCCCGACAAGCGCGGCCTCGCCGCCGGCATCACCGCGGCCGGCTTCGGCGCCGGCTCCGCGCTGACGGTCGCCCCGATCCAGGCGATGATCAAGGATTCCGGCTTCCAGACCACCTTCCTCTATTTCGGTCTCGGACAAGGCATCATCATCGTGCTGCTCGCCTTCCTGATGTTCGCGCCGAAAGCAGGGCAAGTCCCGGCCGTGATCCAGAACGCCAACGTGATCCAGAGCCGCCGCAACTATGCGCCGACCGAGGTGATCCGCCAGCCGATCTTCTGGCTGATGTATTTCATGTTCGTGATCGTGGGCGCCGGCGGATTGATGGTCACCGCCAACCTCAAGCCGATCGCCGTCGACTGGAAGGTCGACAGCGTACCGGTGACGCTGATGGCGGTAACGATGACCGCGGTGACGTTCGCCGCGACCATCGACCGTGTCCTCAACGGTCTGACCCGGCCGTTCTTCGGCTGGATCTCCGACATGATCGGCCGCGAGAACACCATGTTCATCGCCTTCGGCATGGAAGGCGTCGGCATCTGGGCGCTGTACATGTGGGGCCACGATCCGATCTGGTTCGTGCTGCTGTCGGGCTTCGTGTTCTTTGCCTGGGGCGAGATCTACTCGCTGTTCCCCTCGACCTGCACGGACACGTTCGGTGCGAAGTTCGCGACCACCAATGCCGGCCTGCTCTATACGGCGAAGGGCACGGCAGCCCTGCTGGTGCCGATCGCAAACTACATGCAGCAGTCTTCCGGCACCTGGGACAGCGTGTTCATCATCGCGGCGGGCGCCAACATCCTCGCCTCGCTGCTGGCGATCTTCGTGCTCAAGCCGTGGCGCAAGATGGTGGTCGCGAACGCAAAGGCGTCCACCTAACCTGCCCTACCCGACCCGACGACAAGCGCGCTCATCCCCCGGGATGGGCGCGCTTTTGTTATTGAGGACATCCGGTCTGGTATACCTGAGACTATTTCAGTCCACCGAGCCAACCCGTGCCGGCTGTCCGGCGCCGCACCCTGCGCTCTAAAACGTCAACAATACTGCCTATTTCTATTGACATGTCTTACCAGCGACCTGCCCTTTTCCGTGTTGACTTATGGTATTATGTATACCAGAATTGCGCATAATCCACCCCAAGGAGGTTGCCATGCAAGTCGGAGATATCCTGCGCAAGAAAACCGCCCGTGTCGCGACGGTTCGCATGAACGAGACGGTTGCCATCGCCGCGCAACTGATGCGCTCCAGCAATATCAGCGCGCTGGTGGTCAAGGATGTCGTTCGCACCGAGGGCAATACGGCGGTCGGCATGTTCACCGAACGCGACGTGGTTCGCGCGATCGCCGAGTACGGTGCCGCCGGAGCCAATCTCAAGGTTTCGCAATTCATCTCGGTGCAGCAGCTGGTGTCGTGCAGTTCGCAGGATTCGCTCGAGCACGTTCGCCATCTCATGAACAAGCACCACATCCGCCATGTGCCGGTGCTCGAGAATTACAGCCTGATCGGCGTCGTCAGCATCCGTGACATCTCGACCGCGTTTGACGAGGAAGCCAACGCTCAGCTGGCCATTTCGGCCTGACATTCGTCCTGGGCCTTCGCGGCAACGCGCCGGTCCGAGACGACTTTGCACCGGCGCCCGCTTGACGCCGGAATTGTCAACCATTTGGCTTTTGCGAAAGACCCCATGAAAATCTGTATCTACGGCGCCGGTGCGATCGGCGGCTATCTCGGTGTGCAGCTTGCGCGCGCCGGCGTCGATGTCAGCCTGGTGGCGCGCGGCGCCCACCTTGCCGCGATGCGCGCCAATGGGCTCAAGCTTCTGATCGGCGACGAGGAGCGCGTGGTGCATCCGCGCTGCACCGACAATCCCGCCGATCTCGGGCCGCAGGATTACGTCATCATCTGCCTGAAAGCGCATTCGATCACCGGCGTGCTGCAAGCGATGCAGCCGCTGCTCGGACCGCATACGCGCGTCGTCACCGCGGTCAACGGCATTCCCTACTGGTATTTCCACAAGCATGGCGGCGTCCATGAGGGTTCGACGCTGGAGAGCATCGATCCCGGCGGCCGGCAGTGGCGCGAGCTGACGCCGCAGCGCGCGATCGGCTGCATCGTCTACCCCGCGACCGAGATCGAGGCGCCCGGCGTGATCCGCCACGTCTATGGCGACCGCTTCCCGCTCGGCGAGCCCTCCGGCGAGGCGACCTCCGACGTGCAGCGGCTTTCCGACGCGTTCGTCAAGGCCGGGATGCAGGCGCCGGTGCTGGATCGGATCCGCGACGAGATCTGGCTCAAGCTGTGGGGCAATGTCTGCCTCAACCCGATCAGCGCCCTCACCCACGCCACGCTCGACGTGATCTGCTCCGATCCGGCGACACGCGCGCTGTCGAAGGCGATCATGATCGAGGCACAGACCATTGCGGAAAGTTTCGGCGTCAATTTCCGCGTCGACGTCGAACGCCGCATCGAAGGCGCCCGCAAGGTCGGCGCGCACAAGACCTCGATGCTGCAGGATCTCGAACGCGGCCGCCCGATGGAGATCGATCCGCTGGTCACGGTGGTGCAGGAAATGGGACGGCTGACCAGGATCCCGACGCCGGCGCTCGACGCGGTGCTGGCGCTGGTCGGCCAGCGCGCCAATATCGCGGGGCTCTATGACGGCAATGTCCGCCCGGCCGAAACCAATGCTCCGGCCTTCGCATGACGAAACGGGTGAAGCTGCTGTGTGATTGTAATGCCGATGGACTTGCGATAAGCACGGCCGCTCCTCGCCCGAAGGAGCTGCCCCAAGGCTTGAAGGTTTAAGGCCTCCTGCGTTTCCCCGCCGCCAGGCGCGACGGAAATTCTTGAGGCCAGGCGTGGGACGAAACATCAAAGCAAAACCCAGCATAACCGGTGGAAGAGAGAGAGTATGGCGCGCAACATTCTGATCCTTGGAGCTTCCTACGGCTCGTTGCTGGGAACAAAGCTATTGATGGCCGGTCACAACGTGACCCTGGTTTGCCGGAAGAAGACGGCCGAACTCATCAATCGCGAGGGCACTGAAGTTCGCATCAAGCTGCGTGACGAGAAGGCGCACCGGGTGATCTTTTCGCGCGACCTGCCGGGCAAGCTGGACGCAGTCACGCCTGGCGAAGTCGACCTGACCCGTTACGACCTGGTTGGCCTTGCGATGCAGGAGCCGCAATACACCAACCACACCATCCGGGTTCTGATGATCAAGATCGCCGAGGCGAAGCTGCCTTGTCTGTCGATCATGAACATGCCGCCGCTGCCCTATCTCAAGCGGATCCCCGCACTGGCGGACATGGACCTCGAAGAGGCCTACACCAACGCGCTGGTCTGGGAGCGCTTCAAGCCGGGACTGGTGTCGCTCTGCTCGCCCGACCCGCAGGCCTTCCGCCCGCCGGACGAGGCGGCGAACATTCTTCATGTCGGCCTGCCGACAAACTTCAAGGCAGCGGCATTCGAAGACGAGAAACACAATCAGCTGCTGCGCGAACTGGAAGCCGACATCGATGCGGTGAAACTGGATGGCCAGGACGTTCCGGTCAAGCTCAAGGTGTTCGACTCGCTGTTCGTGCCGCTGGCCAAATGGTCGATGCTGCTGACCGGCAATTACCGCTGCATCACGCCGAACGAGCCGCAGTCGATCCGCGACGCGGTGCATGGTGATCTGAAACTGTCGCGATCGATCTATGACCATGTCGACGGCATCGCGCGGCGTCTCGGCGCCGACCCGATCGATCAGGTGCCGTTCGAGAAATATGCCAAGGCGGCGGAAAGCCTGCTCAAGCCGTCATCGGCGGCCCGCGCGGTCGCCGCTGGCGCGCCGTTCATCGAGCGGGTCGACTTGCTGGTGAAGCTGATTTCGCATCAGCTCGGCGCGCCCAACGCCGAGATCGACAACACGGTGCAGGTGGTCGATCAGAAGCTGAGCGAGAAGATCGTAGGGAGCGGATCCGGCTCGGCCTGATCGGCGCCATCACGGTTCGAGAATAGCGCCGTTGTTTCCTATCGGTGCGGCAAGCGCCATCATGTCGGGGTCGCCCTTGTGATTCAAGAAGCGACTTCGCTCGGTCGGCTTAGGCGACACCGATCAGCGCCGGCCATGCCTTCATGGCGTCGTGGGCGATCCGCATGAGCGTTGCGCGGGTCGCGCCGTCCCGGGCTTGAATAGCCATGCCTTGCTGCACCGTCACGTAGAAAGTCGCCACTGCGCGGGTGTCCATCTCGGCCGGCAGTTGCCCCGCCGATACGGCCAGCTTCAAACGGGATTCCAGATCATCGATGTTGGCGGCGCGGTCGTTGCGCAGCCCCTCACAGAGCCCTTCATTGGCCGCAGCCGGCGTGAGGCCCGACAGCACGACCATGCATCCGCGCGGTTTCCCGCGCCGGGTGAAGGTCGTGGCACTGGTGGTGAGATAGGCCTCCACCGCATCCCGGATTACGGGGGCGGCGTCCATCGCTGCGAGGATTTCCGGACCCTCGGTGGCCTTGTAGTGTGTCACCGCTTCCTGGAAGAGCGCTTCCTTGGAGCCGAACGCCGCATAGAGGCTGGGTGACGCAATGCCCATCGCGCCGGTCAGATCGGAGATCGAACTCCCTTCGTAGCCTCGCGCCCAAAACACTTCCATCGCGCGCGCCAGCGCTTTCTGGCGATCAAAACCCCGAGGCCGGCCACGATCGGCCATGGATGCGATCCTTTTCTGTATCGATCGCTATATATTTCATTTGACAGCGCCCGTCCAGTGAGACAGGCTCCATTTCTGTAACGATCAACACAGAATGGATAACGCATGTCACGTCTTGAAGGAAAGCGCGCGCTTGTCACAGGCGGCAGTCGCGGAATTGGCGCTGCGATCGCCCTGCGCCTGGCCGATGAAGGGGCGGATGTCGCCCTCACCTACGAGAAGTCCCGCGATCGCGCCGAGGCCGTGGTCGCCAAGATCGAGGCGCGCGGCCGAAAGGGCCTCGCCATCGCCGCGGACAGCGCCGATCCGGTGGCGGCGAAGTCCGCCGTCGACCGCGCCGCCGCCGAACTGGGCGGGCTCGACATCCTGGTCAACAGCGCGGGCATCGTCCGAGGATATGGCCCGATCGAGACCTGGACGCTCGAGGATATCGACCGCACCTTGGCGGTGAATGTCCGCGGGGTCATCCTCGCCACCCAGGCGGCCGCGGCCCATCTGTCCAAGGGCGGCCGTGTCATCACCATCGGCAGCAATCTCGCCGAGCGGGTGCCTCAGCCGGGCATCACCCTTTATGCGGCGTCGAAGTCGGCCCTGCTCAGCTTCACCCGTGGCCTCGCCCACGATTTGGGCCCGCGCGGCATTACCGTGAACCTGGTTCATCCCGGCTCGACCGATACCGACATGAATCCTGCGACGGGCGAAGGCGCTGATTTCCAGCGAAGCCGGATGCCCATCCCGGAATACGGCAAGCCGCAGGACATCGCTGGTATTGTCGCGTGGCTCGCCAGCGAGGAAGGCCGGTTCGCCAACGGCGCCGGGTTTACCGTCGACGGCGGAGCCAACGCGTGAGCCGGGCGGCGAGCGATCACAAGGCGCTCCGCCGCACCGTTCCCTTGCTGGCGTTGGTCACCGCGATTGTCGTGGCCATCGAGTTCGTCGTGGTCGGTCTTCTGCCGTCGATGGCTCGTGATCTCAGGATCAGTCTGGCCGCCGCGGGCGGACTGGTGTCGGCCTTCGCGCTTTCGGCTGCGCTGCTGGGACCGCTGCTCACCCTGGCCGCCACGCGTCTTCAGCCGCGTCGCAGTCTGGCCGCGGTCGCGACGATTTTCGGGGTTGGCAATCTCTTGGCCGCCGCGGTTCCGAGTCACGGGCTCCTGCTGGCAGTCCGGATTGTCGAAGGAGCAACCCTGCCGGTTTTCGTGAGCGTCGGCGCCGGCGTGATCGCAATCCTCGCCAGCCCGGAGCGCCAAGGTCGCGCCATCGCACAGGTGAACATCGGCACTATCGCCGGCCTCGTCTTCGCGGTTCCCGCCGGGGTGGCGCTGGGGACATCGGCGGATTGGCGAACTGTTTTCGCAGGCCTGGGTGTCCTGGCGCTGGCCGGCGCCGTCGCCCTGGCGATCGGCCTTCCGACCGTCTCCACCTCATGCCGGCCCAACGTCGGAAAGCAGGCGACGATCCTGCGATCGCCGCTCGTCCTCGGTCACCTCGTTCTCTCCGCGACGGTGTTCGCGGCCATGTTCGCATCCTATGCCTATCTGGCTGCGATCCTGGAGATTGAAGCCGGCTACCGCGGCGCGCAGGTTGCGATGCTGTTGATGGGATTCAGCGCCATAGGTCTGATCGGCAATGCCATCGGCGGCCGCGTGGCGGACAGGCGACCGATCGAGGGCACGGTGGCGGCGCTCCTGGTCGTGACCTTCGCCGTGTGCGCCATTTCGGTGGCTGGCGGCCACAGCTGGTTGTTCCTTCCGCTGCTGGCGCTCTGGGGCGCGGGCCACGCCGCCGGATTCGTCCTCTGCCAGGTCCGCGTGATGTCGGCCGCCGACGAGGCCCCGGCCTTTGCGATGTCGCTCAACATCGCGGCCTGCAATCTTGGGATCGCTGTCGGCGCCGTGACCGGGGGTGCCCTGATCGAGGTTTCTGGCCTGAGAATGTTGGGAGTCGGCACCGCAGTTTTCGCGGCCTTGGCCGTTAGCTCGGCGGTGATCATCCAACGGATCGACCAGTTGCGGCGCGCGGCATCTAAGGTGCAAGCCGGCAGCTAAGTTTCGTCAGCTAGGCGCGGAAAGATCGTCAGCGAAACTCGTCATGCCCGGCCATAGCGGTCTGCCTTGCGCAGACCGCGTAAACTTGTCTGCGCTGCCGGGCATCCACGTCTTCGATTCACGCGATCAAGAAAAACGTGGATGGCCGGCATAGGCGAGCAGAAGCGACGCCGTCCTTCAGACGGCTATGCCCGGCCATGACGAAAAGTGGGTCACGCCCTTAAAAAATCGGCGTCGGGTACGGCTGGCCGATCCAGGGATTCCAGGTGACCGTTCCCGGGGGATAGCCGCCGAACGGGGGCTGCGTCGTGCAGCCGATGATGACGATCTTGTCGCCGAAGAGGCCGCCGCCGATGCGGCCGCCGCTGACGGCTTCGAGTTGCGCGAGGCTGAGGATTTCGCAGTCAGCGCCCGTGTTCTGATTCAGGGAATTGCTCATGATCATCCTATCCGTTCGCTAGAGTGGTTGATGTTCCGGGCATAAGCGGCCCGTGATTGCAACTTGCTCCAGCGCTCCCGGACGTACCGTGATTTTGATCACCCAGAAATTGGCAACGCCCGCGCCCCAATCGTCGCAGCGAAAGGATGTCCGAATGTTCCGCTCTGCGGAAACGACAGCGCGCTTTTGCATGCTGGCGATGCCCTGACCCGCGCCCGCCGCCGGTAGACTTTTACACCTGCTGACGGCATCCTGCCGCTCGAAATCCAACAAAACCGCGCGTGGCTCCGCCCGCGCCCGGAAAACAAAGGGCAGGACATGATCAAGACGCGGTTCACCGAAATGTTTGGCGTCGAGCACCCGATCGTCCAGGGCGGGATGCAATGGGTCGGACGGGCCGAACTCGTCGCGGCCGTCGCCAATGCCGGCGCACTCGGCCTGATCACCGCGCTGACGCAGCCCACCCCGGAAGACCTGACCAAAGAAATCGCGCGCTGCCGCGACCTCACTGACAAGCCGTTCGGCGTCAACCTCACCATCCTGCCCGCGATCAAGCCGCCGCCTTACGCGGAATACCGCCAGGCCATCATCGAGGCCGGCATCAAGATCGTGGAAACCGCCGGCAACAAGCCGCAGGAGCACGTCACCGAATTCAAGAAGCATGGCATCAAGATCGTCCATAAATGCACCAGCGTCCGCCACGGGCTGTCGGCGGAGCGGATGGGCGTCGACGCGCTTTCGATCGACGGCTTCGAATGCGCCGGCCATCCCGGCGAGGACGATACCCCGGGCCTGATCCTGATTCCGGCGGCCGCCGACAAGATCAAGATTCCGATGATCGCCTCCGGCGGCTTCGGCGACGGCCGCGGCCTGGTCGCAGCGCTCGCGCTCGGCGCCGAGGGCATCAACATGGGCACGCGCTTCATGTGCACCAAGGAAAGCCCGATCCACCAGCTGGTGAAGGAGCGCATCGTCGCCAATGACGAGCGCGAGACCGAGCTGATCTTCCGCACCATGCGCAACACCTCGCGCGTCGCCAAGAACGTGATCTCGACCAAGGTGGTGCAGATGGAAAGGGAAGGCGCAAAATTCGAGGACGTGCGCGAACTCGTCGCCGGCGCGCGCGGCAAGATGGTCTACGCCAGCGGCGATGCCGATGAGGGCATCTGGTCGGCCGGCCAGGTCCAGGGCCTGATCCACGATATCCCGACCTGCGCCGAACTGGTGTCGCGCATCATGCGCGATGCGGAAGCCATCATTCGCAGCCGCCTCGAAGGCATGATGTCGGGCGCGTCGCGTCAGGCGGCGGAGTAGCGCGGCTGCTCGCGGCGAACTCGGTCACCTCTCCCGCTTGCGGGGGACCAAGGACGGCGCCTCCCCCGCAAGCGCGGGAGAGGGAGAAGAAAGAAGAGCCCCATGAAAGCCTATGTCTACGGCGCCAACGGCGCTGAAATCACCGACGTCGCAAAACCCTCGCCGAAGGGCACGCAGGTGCTGGTCAAGGTCAGCGCCTGCGGCCTCAACCGCGCCGATCTCGGCATGACCAAGGGCCATGTGCATGGCGCGGCCGGCGGCGTCGGCACGGTGCTGGGCATGGAATGGGCCGGCGAAGTCGCCGAGCTCGGGCCTGACGCGAAAGGCGTCAAGGTGGGCGACAAGATCATGGGCTCGGGCGGCGCGGCGTTCGCCGAATACACGCTGGCCGATCACCGCCGGCTGTTCCGCGCGCCCTCCAACATGAATTTCGAGGAGGCCGCTACGCTTCCCGTCGCGCTCGCCACCATGCACAACGCTGTCGTGACGTCAGGCGCGCTGCAGGCGGGTCAGACCGTGCTGATCCAGGGCGCCTCCTCCGGCGTCGGGCTGATGGCGATGCAGATCGCAAAATACAAGGGCGCCAAACTCGTGATCGGCTCCTCCACGGATGCGATGCGCCGCGGCCGGTTGAAGGAATTCGGCGCCGACCTCGCGGTGGATTCCTCAGATCCTGGCTGGGTCGATGAAGTGCTCAAAGCGACCGGCGGCGAAGGCGTCGACCTGATCGTCGATCAGGTCTCGGGCTCGGTCGCGAACCAGAATCTCAAGGCCACCAAGGTCAAGGGCCGCATCGTCAATGTCGGCCGGCTCGGCGGCACCCATGCCGATTTCAATTTTGACCTCCACGCCGCGCGCCGCATCAACTATATCGGGGTCACCTTCCGCACACGCACCATCGAGGAAGTTCGCGAGATCTTTGACGAGGTCCGCAAAGACATCTGGCCGGCGGTGGAATCGCGCAAACTGCAGCTGCCGATCGACAAGGTTTTTCCATTCGCCGAGATCGGTGCGGCGTTCGCGCACATGGAAGCCAATAAGCACCTCGGGAAGATCGTGGTGACGCTGTAGTCTCGTGTCCCGGACGCAGTGCAGCACGCAGTGCTGCTCCGCAGAGCCGGGACCCACGCACCAATGGACCCCGGCTCTGCAGCGCATCACCATAGCGCGTCGAAGACGCGCGTAAACGCGCTGGTGGTGCTGCGCAGCGTCCGGGGAACGCAGGCAATCACCCCTCAGGATGAGGGTGGCTTGCTAGACTAAAGCGCCCGAATCAAATCGCCGGAGTGGCGATCCTTTCCTTCAGTTCGGTGCAGGTCTTGCGGACCTCCGCCGTCATCAGCGAACAGTCCTCGATCTGAACGAAGATGCGCTTGGCCTCCTCGCGGTAGCGGGCTGCGGTTTCCCTCATCTCCTGGGTCACGGCGAGCGCATCGCGGGTCATCGCCTCGCATTGCTTGACGCGCTCGATCAGTTCCGCGCCCATCGCCTCGATGTCTTTCGCGGCAGCTTCGTATTCGCGGACAATGGCTTCCGCCGTGAGCTTGCCGATTTCCGTGGCTCCCTCGCGGTGCTCGACATAATGAGGCATCGACGCGTTGTCCGCCATCGACACGGTCGGCTCATGCACTCTTGGCGGCGTGAAAGTGACAGGCCGCCGCTCGTGGACCGGCGGACTTCTTCGAAACTCCGCTTCGATTTCGCCCTCCAGGTCAATGACGCTGGAGACCCTCTCAACTATAGACTGTACCATCACTACTACTCCCTTTGTCCAAAAGTGAGTCTTCGTAATCGAGTTTAATCAGACTCCACCTCTTTGGGCGCTGTGCGCCCGCGCTCTTGCTTGAGGGCGAAGAGATTATCGCCAAAATTCAGGCAGTTCTACTGCAACGGATGTCTTTTGTTCACTAAATGTTCCTACCCCTGAATTGCCACTACGTTGCTCAACTTGGGTTTCGGCGGCACTGGATTTGCAGAAGCGCCTGCGCTCGCCGCGGATGCCTTGCACGCAGGGCGTGACCTCGGCGGCACGCGCTTCCCGGTTGCCGGACACCGCCGACCGGCGGCAAACCGCGCCCGACGCTGCCGCAGGGAACCACACCACGGGCAAGACATTGACCTTCCATGAAAATGGCCAAGGCAATCCGGCAGCAGGCAGCCACCGCGGAGCGCGTCGCAGCGAACGCCGTTGACGCCTATGTCGCCGACCAGATGAAATCGCTGGCGCACGCCTTTCGAGCCCAGGCCGAGATCATCAAGAGGAAGCAGAAGAAAAAGAAGAAGAAATGAGCTTTTCCATCAAGGCCAAGTGCCAGCACGGCGGACTGATCCATCACAGGAAGACCGCAGAAGCTGCGCTCAAGAAAGCGCGGGAAATGTCGCGTGCCGGCTGTTATGACATCTGCATCACCACGCCCGAAGGACGGGACTACCACTCGTCCGAGTTCGCGGACCTGCCTCGCACGCCCAAAGAGCGAGCCGTTCGGAAATCGCATCCCACTCACAGGCCGGATACGCCGTGATGCGCCCGGGCCTGATTGACTCCGATCCTCAGGCTTGCGCGCGGCGATAAGGAACCAATTGCCGGCGGATCGATTGGCTGAGAATGATCCGGAGTTCAAGACATGACCGATGACGCCCCCACCCAGCCGTTCATTTACGAAGGCCTGGATCCGATCCCTGATCCCAAATCCACAATCGAGGAGGTCTCTGACGCCGTCAAAGGCGCGGCCAGCCGGGTCGGCGACGCCATCGAGTCCGGCCGAAAACCCGGCATGCCGCTAAGCATCCTTAGCAACATTGCACGTGAAGCTCCGCTCGGATCTCTCCTGGTCGCCTTCTTGCTCGGCGTCGCGGTAGCCCGGCGACGGTGAGGAGAAGGTCATGGCCGACAAATCGACCTTTACCGCCGACGAATGGAAAACGCTGTTGGAAAGCGTGATGGCACCCGGCCTTGCCGTAACGGCGGCCGAGCCAAGCGGGCTGTGGGGCCTGCTCCAGGAGAGTTTCGCAAGCGGAAAAATGCTGGCGAAGACGAAGATGGACACGGGCTCCAACCCGCTGATCAAGGCCGTGGTCGATGATTTCGCAACAAGCGAGGGGCGAGCCGTGGCGCGCGACGGCTTGAAGGAAAGTCTCAGCGGCAAAAAACCCTCCGAGGTCAAGACGGCCTGCATCGAAATCCTGCAGAAAGTCGACGGCGTCCTGAGCGCCAAGGCACCCGGCGACGCGGCTGCGTTCAAGAACTGGTTGCGCGAAATCAGCCAAAATGTCGCCGAGGCATCCACCGAGGGTGGATTTCTCGGTATTGGCGGTGTCGTGGTCAGCGATACCGAGAAGGCGACGCTTGCCGAAATCTCCAGCGCGCTCAAATTGGCGAGCTAGGCATCTCAATTGACCCGTTTGACCAACGGGCATTCGCTATTCGCCAGGTCGGAGTAGACCTCGCCGCTCGGAACCTTTTCAAGCACGTTGTAATATTCCCAGGGCGCTTTGACCTCCGACGGATCCTTGACCTGGACCAGGTAGAAGTCGTGCACGAGCTTGCCGTCCTCGCGCACCTTCGCGCCTCTTGCGTAGAAATCGTCAACCGGCATTGAACGCATTTTCTCCAGCACCGGATCCGTTGCATCGCCGCCAACCGCCGCGACGGCTTTCAGATAATGACTAACGCCTGAGTAGACCGCCGCTTGCGGTGCCGTGGGCATTGTGCCGCGCAGCTTGAAGAAGCGTTGGCCGAAGGCTCTGGTCTCGTCGTTGAGCGCCCAGTACCACGCCGTGAGAGTCGTCAGGCCTTTTGCGATCTTCGGGCCCATCGCATGAACGTCGGTGAGGAACATCAGCTCGGCCACGGGCTTTTGCTTGCCGGTGTTCATGCCGAACTCGTTCCATTGTTTCATCAACGTCACCAGCTGCTCGCCGGCATTGGCGAAGGCGATGGCCTTGGCCCCGGATGCCTGGGCCTGCAGGATGAAGGAGCTGTAATCCGCGGTGCCGATCGGGTGATACACGGCACCGAGCGACTTGCCGCCTGTTGCCGCGAGCACGCGCTGCGACTCCATCACCATGTTCTTGCCGAACGCGTAGTCGGCCGCAATGAAGAACCACGTATCGTAGCCTTGGGCGACCAGCGTACGGATCGGCCCCGACACCAGATTGTAGGAATCGTGCAGCCAGGCCAGGCCGTTTCGCGAACATTGCTTGCCGTTGAGTTCGGTGGTCGCCACGGCCGAATAGACCGCAATCTTGTTCTTGTCGCGGGCCAGTGACTGGATGGCGAGGCCAACGGCCGAGTTGGACACGTCGGCGACCATGTCGACGCCATCGACGTCGAACCATTTCCGGACGATGCCGACGCCGATATCAGGCTTGTTCTGGTGGTCGGCGGCTATGATCTCGACCTTGATCGACGGCACCAATTTCCCAAAATCTTCCGCCGCCATTTTGGCGGCAGCGATCGAACCTGGTCCGCTCAAGTCAGACAAGGGCCCGGTCTGGTCATTGATGATGCCGATCCGGACGACGCCACCGGAGAGTTCGGCCGCGCGCGCGACCGGGAAAGATCCGATCATTGCCCCGCAGAGCAAAGCAGCAGCGGCCTTGAACATCATTCTTCCCGGGTTCACGCGGCCGTTGCAAATCATGCGAGTATCTTTCCCAAAAATGGCGCCAAGTTTCCGGCCGTCTAACCGCTCATGCAGCCGTCATTGCTTTCGATTTGAGCTTCAAGGCGGCCTTCTGGACCGCCGCCGCGCGCTTGCGAAGCCAGGGTTCGGCCTCAAGGCGCATTTGGGAAAGCATCTCGGGCGGCGCATTCTGCACGGTGATATCGAACGGCGGCTGCGGTTGGTATTCCAGCATGAGCTGGAGTTTCTTCGCGACTTCTTCGCCGCAGAGCTCCGATGCTACCTGGAAGCCGAAATCAATTCCGGCGGTAACACCACCGCCGGAAATCCGGTTACGGTCGATCACGACGCGTTCGTCGACCGCGATGGCGCCAAAGGCGGCAAGCTGCTCACTCATCAGCCAATGGCAGGCCGACTTGTATCCGTCGAGCAGGCCGGCGGCGCCGACGATCAGGCAGCCCGCGCAAACCGACGTGACGTAGCGCGCCGATCCACCCTTGTCGCGAACGAACGCAATGACCTCATCATCGCCCAGAAAATCAACCAGCCCCGGGCCGCCACCGATGCAGAACACATCCAGATCCGGACAGTCGGCAAAAGTCGTGGTCGGCAGCAGCGGCAGGCCGACGTCGCTGATCACAGGCTCGATGCGTTTCCAGAGCAGATGCATGCGAACGTTCGGAAGGCGGGCAAAGACTTCGAAAGGTCCGGTGACATCCAGCTGGGTCATCCCGGGAAAGAAAAGAAGTCCGATCTCGATCGGCTTGCCAGACATCGTGCACCCTCTGTTGAACAAGAGGATGTTGACAGGCGAGGCCGTTTGCCGAAATGTCATAATACACGCATTTCCTGCCAAACTCACGAAGAGATTGCCTGACAAGGCCCGCTCATGGCTTCGACCGCCCGCCGTCTGGTCTTCGTCCTGTTCGAGGATTGCCTGCTGCTCGACTTTGCCGGGCCGCTGCAAGCCTTTGAGCTTGCCTGCGAAACATCAGAGGCCGGCCGTGCGCCCTATGTCTGGCAGATCTGCTCGTTAAGGGGCGGTCCGGTCAAAACCTCGTCCGGCCTGGAGGTGATGACATCAGCCCTCTCCGACTGCGACCACACTGATATCGACACCCTCATCGTCGGTGGCGGCCCCGGCGTCCATCGTGCCGCGGCGAATTCCGCGCTGATCGACTGGTTTCGTATCGCGGCGCCGAACGCAAGGCGTGTCTGCTCGGTCTGTACCGGCACCTTTGTTCTGGCTGCTGCCGGCCTGCTTCACGGGCGGCGCGCGGTCACCCATTGGGGCTCCTGTGAGATGCTGAGCGCGCAATACCCCGACGTTTCGGTGTTGGTCGATCCGGTCTTTGTTCACGACCGCGGAGTCTGGACATCAGCGGGTGTGACGGCAGGCATCGATCTGGCGCTCACCTTGCTGGAGGATGATCTCGGCCACCGCGAAGCCATGCGCATCGCACGCCGCCTGGTCGTGTTCCTGAAGCGGCCCGGCGGGCAGGCGCAGTTCAGCGTGCCGCTGTCACTGCAATCGTCCGAGGACACGGCGTTCGAAAATATCTCGACCTGGATGCAGGACAATCTCCGCCGCGATTTGCGCGTCGAGAGTCTGGCCGAACGCGTGGGCATGAGTCCCCGCACCTTCGCACGCGTGTTTCGGCAAAAGACCGGCCGCACACCCGGCAAGGCCGTGGAAGAGCTTCGCGTCGAGGCGGCCCGCAGGGCACTGGAAGAATCCGCAGCCCCCATCAAGGAAATCGCCGCGCGCGCGGGATTTCAAAGCGAAGAGCATTTGCGGCGGGCGTTTCGGCGGAGGCTGAACGTGTTGCCGCAGGATTATCGGGTGCGGTTTTATCGGGGGCAGAGGCAGTAGTTGCGCGTATGGCGGAATAGCGTAGCGCAATCCTTCTTGCTTGAAAATGCAGCGGCGGATTTCTCCTTCGGCTAATCCGCCCTCCACGCTCACCTCTGTGCTCGACGGCCCCGAGCGCAAAACCCTGTTTTGCCTGAGCGCCGCGACGTCGCACGAAGAATCGCGGCAACGGAAGTCGTCGTCACGAATCGATGTGGTTGCGGTGGAAGTGGCGGGTGCGGGTAGTCCCTGAGCGTCGACGGGACTTCCGCGTCAAGCCATGTGGCGCAATAGCAACACGCCCTGGGAAACGCCCTTCATGACGCCCGTTGGTCGCTCCAGTTGTCCGAATCCATTCGTCGGATGCGCCGCGTCTGCTTAAGGTCGGGATACCGTAAGCTCATCACAGCTTCCGACAAGGGCCGCCATGTCGGAAATCGTTGAAACGCGTGTTACGCTTTGTGCCGATGCCGACCGGCCGCATTGGGCACGGCGCTTCAGGGCGCGCGCGACACGACCGGGCTTTGGACGCGTCAGCATCGTCGGGCTGCTGCTGGCCCTCTTGCTTACCGTCTTCGGCTCGCAGGCCGCACTGGCGCAGGTCGCCGATCTTGCCATGACGAAGACGGTGTCCGATCCGACCCCGAACGTCGGGGATGTGGTGAGCTTCACGGTCACCCTGAGCAATGCGGGACCGGACGCTGCCACCAACGTCAGTGTGCAGGATCTGCTTCCCGCCGGCCTGACCTTCGTGAGCGCCGCTCCGAGTCAGGGAACCTATGCATCGGGTAGCGGTATCTGGGACGTGGGTTCGGTCGCGGCCGGCGCGCCGGCAACACTGCAATTGGTGGCCACCGTTGCCGGCGCCGCTGCGCAAACCAACACGGCGTCGATCGCAGCCTCCGATCAGTCCGACCCCAACGGCGGGAATAATTCCGCGTCCGCGACGGTCACACCGCAGACCGCCGATCTGTCGCTCACCCACACGGTGTCCAATCCGAGCCCGATCGTCGGGGATGTGGTGACGTTCACGGTCACCCTGGGCAATGCGGGACCGAATGTTGCCACCAACGTCAGTGTGCAGGACCTGCTTCCCGCCGGCCTGACCTTCGTGAGTGCCACTCCGAGCCAAGGAACCTACAGCGACCTTACAGGTATCTGGACAGTGGGAACGGTCACGCCCGGCGCACCACAAACACTGGCGTTGCAGGCCACCGTCACCACCACCAATCCGACCACGAACACGGCGACGATCTCGCAAAGCGATCAGTTCGATCCCGCGACCGGCAACAATGCCGCGGGCGCAACGGTCACGGCGCACAACGTCAACGCCGACCTGTCGGTCACCAAGTCCGCCCCGGCGACCATCCAGCCGGGGCAGAACATCACCTACACGATCACGGTGAGCAATGCCGGGCCCGAGCCGGCCGCCACCGTTACGGTGAACGACACACTGCCCGCGGGCCTAACCTTCGTGAGCGCCACGCCGAGCCAGGGCACCTTCGCCGCCGGTGTGTGGACGGTGGGAACGGTCGTCACCGGCACTCCGCAAACGCTAACGCTCACGGCGACGGTCAACGGGGCGCTGGCTGTCGGCACCGTCCTGACCAACGTCGCCACCGTGGCGAGCGCCACGCCCGATCTGAACGCCGGCAACAACAGCGCGAGCGTGTCGACGACGGTGACCACCTCCGCAGCGACGACGACGGCATTGACGTCTTCGCTCAATCCGGTCGCGTTCGCTCAAGCCGTGACGTTCACTGCCACGGTTTCGGCAGGCGGCGCGACAGGCAATGTCACGTTCAGGGATGGCGCGACGGTGCTGGCCACCGTGGCGCTCGGCGGAGCGGCGACGGCAACCTTCACCACCTCGTCGCTAGCCGTCGGCGCGCATGCGATCACCGCGACCTATAATGGCGATGTGAATTTCCTCGCCAGCACATCGCCCGTGCTGACGCAGTCGGTCGGCACAGCGGCCACGGCGGCGGCGCTGGCGTCCTCGCTCAACCCGAGCGAATTCGGCAAACCGGTGACGTTCACCGCCACGGTCACCAGCAGCGCGGGAACGCCGACCGGCACGGTGATTTTCAGCGACGGTGGCGTCGCGATCGGCACCGCCACGCTGGCGGCCGGCATTGCGTCCCTGACGACCTCGACGCTCACGGTCGGTTCGCACACCATCACGGCGAGTTATGGCGGTGCCGCGACTTTCGGTCCCGCGACGTCACCGGCACTGAGCCAGACCGTCAACACGCCCGCGGACAGCGTGAAGCTGCGCGCGTTGCAGGTTTTGGTGACGCCGATCGTGGCCCAGGTTTCCGGGCAGGCGATCTCCGGCGCCGTCGACAGCGCGATCGGCGAGGCCTTTAGCGGCGGCGGCGCCTTCATCTCACCGAGCGCCAGCGGTGTGCGTTTCAATTTCGCCGCCGATCCCGACGCGCAGCCGGCGAATGGCTCCCTCCGTTCCACCGATCCCTTTACCGGCGCCGGCGGGACATTGGCCAACAATGGACGAAGCTCCCAGCCGGGCCAGCCTGCGCGCATCGAGGACGCGTTCAATGCGATCGGCTATGCGCCGTCCACCAAGGCGCCGCCGCTCCGTGTCGCCGAGCCGAAGGAATGGCTGGGCTGGGCCGAAGTGCGCGGCGCGACGCTCGATCGCTGGGGCAGTTCGTCAGCCGTGCCCGGCGCCACCGTCGTCTACGGCAACCAGATGAACCTGCTGGCAGGTCTGACCCGCAGGTTCACACCCAACTTCGTCGCCGGCGTACTCGGCGGCTACGAGACCTTCGACTATCGTTCCGATGCGCTCTCGGGCCGGCTGAAGGGCGACGGCTGGACCGTGGGCTCCTATCTCGGCTGGAAGATAACGCAAGGCATCCGCTTCGACGCCGGCGTCGCCTATTCGGGAATCGGCTTCGACGGCACGGCGGGCACCGCCGCCGGATCCTTCACCGGCCAGCGCTGGCTGGTCACGAGCGGGCTCACCGGCACTTACAGCAGTTACGGTTTCCAGATCGAACCATCGGCGCGCGTCTACGCGTTGTGGGAACATGAAAACGCCTACACCGACACGCTCGGCACCCTGCAAGCCGCGCGCGACTTCTCGACCGGCCGCGCCAGCGCCGGCACCAAGCTGGCCTATCCGGTCGCGTGGTCGGGTGCGACGGTCCTGACGCCTTACGTCGGCCTCTACGGCGACTACTATTTCAAGAGCGACAGCGTCGCACTGGTCACGCCGGGCGCGCTGCCGTTTGTCGTGCTCGACGGCTGGTCGGCGCGCGCTGTTGGCGGCGTGACGGCGCGGTTCGACAACGGCGCGCAACTCGCCATCGGCGGCGAGCGCAGCGGCCTCGGTGGCAGTTTCGGGCTCTGGACCTATCGCGCGCGGGCATCCCTGCCCTTCGGTGCGCGCTAGAAAAGCGAGTAGCCCGCATGCGCGCATGCGGAATCAGCGCGACACAATACCCGGATATCTCGCGTTGCTCATCCGGGTTACAGGCCACTCCAATACTGTTATGCGAGGCCTCGGCAGCCCCGCAGCAACAATTTTCCGTTTTCCAGAAATACCCCTTGACGCCACCCCCAAATCACCTGCACACCTTCACCCATCCCGTCCCAATGAGAGGGGCGCTCGCGATCGTCACGAACGTGGGACGGGGTGCGGTGGACGCGGCAGCGTCGCGCGCGACAGGTGACTGCAGGGTGAGATGAACCTCATGAGCGGCTCACGGCGCGCAAGACGAGCGATGCCAACGCCCGAATGGACCTGAAAGCGAAGACGGGCCGTGCCCGGCGAAGCCAAAGGCGAAGACGGGAATGCTGCGTACGGCAAAACCGTGTGGTCCTGGCACCCGTTGCTGGTGTCAAGTTTGCGAAAGGCAAGTCGAACCCGACCGGGTCTCGATGCGCCGTCAATTCGCAGACGACGGTGACAAAAACGAACTCGTCGCCGGGGAGAGCACGGCATAAGCCGTAAAGCCATTGCGCAGGGAATGTCGGATCGCCTCCGCTGCCCTGTATGCTCGTGTGCACTTTCCTTTGTGCTAACCGCACACGAGACCGCGGGTGCAGCGTGCATCCGGCATTCCCTGCGCCCTCTCTTGAGAGGGCGGGAAGAATTCAAGCAAGACTCGGGCGCAATGCGTCGCGAGATCGCGGAGCCATATGTTGTCGTCGTCCCGGCGAAGGCCGGGACCCATAACCACAGGGAGAAGTTTTGCGAAAAGTCTCTGCTACCGAGGCTTCACCGAGAGATCACGCGGTATGGGTCCCGGCCCCCGTGCGCAATTGCGCACTAGGCCGGGACGACAGAACGGGTAAGCCTTCGCATGTCAGCTCCTTCAATTCAGAACAATTCGCAACAAACCTGCTTCTGCAAACCAGTTGCGACTAGCGCTGTGGATGGGCGCTTGATGTTGACGGGCGCCCTGCTAAACCGCCGGTCATGACACTGACCCACGCCCGCGTTTCCAACCTCAAGACCAACGTCGCCGCGATCTCGATATTCGCCAGCGCCGGCATGGCCGCGGCGAAATTCGCGGTCGGGATTGCGATCGGCAGTCTGGCGCTGATCTCGGAGGCCCTGCACTCCTCGGTCGACGTGATCGCGACCATCATCACCTGGCTGGTGGTGCGCGTCTCCGACCAGCCGGCCGATGCGGAACATCATTACGGCCACGGCAAGTTCGAAAGCCTGTCGGCGCTGTTCGTCATCGCGCTGCTCTATGTGCTGGCCGGCGGCATTTTGGTGGAATCCTGGAGCCGGCTGCGCGACGGCGCGCCGCCGCCGACGCTCTCGGCCATTCCCTTCGTGGTGCTGGTGATCGACATCGGCGTCAATTTCTGGCGGGCGCGGGCGCTGCATCGCACCGCGCGCGAAACCAAGAGCCAGGCGCTGGCCGCCGACGCGCTGCATTTTGCCTCCGATGTGCTGGGTTCGACCGCCGTCATCATCGGCCTGGCGCTGACCGGCTTCGGCTATGCCTGGGGCGACACGGCGGCGGCGATCGCGGTCGCCGTGATGATATCGCTGCTGGGCTTGCGGCTGGGACGATCGACCATCGAAACGCTGCTCGACCGCGCCCCGGAAGGCGCGGCGGAGAAAGCCTCCGCGGCGATCCGCGCCGTACCCGGCGTGGTCGGTGTCGAACGGCTGCGCGTGCGCATGGTCGGGCCGACCCATTTCATCGACGCCATCGTCAACGTGCCCCGCACCTACCCGATCGACCGCGTCGAGGCCATCAAGCGGATCGCGCAGGCGGCGGTGAGCCAGGCGCTCGGCGACGCCGATTTGACGTTCACCGCGGTGCCGGTGGCGCGCGACAATGAGAGCGTGCGCGAGCGCATCATGGTGATCGCGCGCAATTCCGGCCTCGCGGTCCACCATGTCACGGTGCACGATCTCGGCGGCCGGCTGACGGTCAGCATCGACCTCGAGGTCGACGGCGACATGGTGCTATCAGCGGCGCACGACATCGCCCATGAACTGGAGCGCAGCATCCGCGAGGATTTTGGCGAGGATGTCGAGGTCGATACCCATATCGAGCCGTTGGAACCGGAACTGCCCCACGGCACCGACGCCTCACCCGAACGGGTGGAAGTCATCAAGGCGGCGCTGACGGGTTTCGCGGCCAATGGCGCCATCCACGACATTCATAATGTGCGGGTGCGCGACACCGACGCCGGCGAAATCGTCAACTTCCATTGCCGCGCCGCGCCCTCGATGAGCGTCATCAAGGTGCATGAGAACGTCGACGAGATCGAGCGCGCGCTGCGCCGCGCCTTCCCGACCATCAAGCGCGTGATCAGCCACGCCGAACCGCCTTATGAGTGAGTTGGGCGTACTAATACGGACGCGTTCCTGTTTCGGACTCTTTTTGGAGTCCCCGATTCCCCGTTGGACAAGATTTATTTGATATTAACGAATCGTTGACTCTCGACAGCCCGGGAAAAACGGATTCAAATCGCTGTGATTCGGAAGTCGAGGGCTCTTCCGAAACGATGTGCAAAAATGAATTTTCGGTGGGGGTCTATTAGCATGGCGCGCGCGCATGCGGCGAACGCGTGTGTCCAATCCGATTCGATCAAGGGATTGGCGCAATCGATCGCTAAACCGGCTTACCACAGGCTGCTGATCGCCGAACCGGCGCTGCGACGCGCCGTGCCGACCCTGATCATCGCCTTTCTGATCACGATCTGCCTCGGCGCGGTCGTGCAAGTGATCGACCAGACCCGGCAGAAGCGCGCCGCCATGAAGCGCGACCTCGCCGCCGTCACCGACCTCATGGCCGAACGCATCGATCGCCTCGCCTCGGTCCGGCAGGATCGCGCGCTCACCATCGACCGGCTGCAGAGCCTGCTGCCCGAACTCATTCCCTCCTGGGGCAACGCGGCCGGCCGCCATTTCATCATCACCGGCGTGGAGCATCGCGTGCTGGCGCGGATTCCGGTCGAGGGCCTCAGCGGAAGCGACCGCGTGCTCGACGTGATCTCCACCGCGCAACTGCTCGCCGCGCCGGCTCAGCAGGGCGTCATCAACGACATGACGCTGCCGAGCGGCAACGGCGCGCTGGCGATTTCGCGGCTGGTCAAGGCGCTGCCCGGCCAGGTCATCGTGATCCAGGAGAAGAACGATCCCTTGTGGGGATCGGACGCGGCGCTGTCGATGACGCTGTCCGCCACCACCGGCTTCGTCGTGCTGATCCTCGGCTTTGCCTTCCACTGGCAATCGACCCGCGCCCGCGAAGGCGACCTCATCAATGACGCGGTGCGCGGCCGGATCGACACCGCGCTCAACCGCGGCCGGTGCGGCCTGTGGGACTGGGACCTGTCGCGCGGCAGGATTTTCTGGTCGCAGTCGATGTTCACGATGCTCGGCCTCGATTCCCGCAACGACCTGCTGACGTTCGGCGAAGTCAACGCGCTGGTGAAATCCGACGACATCGATCTGTTCGCGATCGCCGACCAGCTGATCTCCGGCAAGCTCGACCATATCGACCAGACCTTCCGCATGCAGCACACCGGCGGTCACTGGATCTGGCTGCGGGTCCGCTGCGAACTCAGCCAGTCCGCCGCCGACTCCGGCCTGCATCTGATCGGCATCGCGGTCGACATCACCGAACAGAAGAGCCTCGCCGAGAAAACGGTCGAGGCGGATTTGCGGCTGCGCGACGCGATCGAGACCATTCCGGAAGCCTTCGTGCTGTGGGATGCGGAAGACCGCCTGGTGCTCTGCAACTCGCATTTCCAGCGCCTGCACAAACTGCCGGACTCGGCGGTGACATCAGGCACCTCCTATGAAACCGTGATCGAAGTCGGCAGCATGCCGGAGGTCCGCACCAGACTGCAGGAGACCGGCGCGCAAGCGCCGGGAGCGCGCACCTTCGAAGCCCAGCTCGACGACGGCAGCTGGCTGCACATCAGCGAACGCCGCACCAAGGACGGCGGCTACGTCTCGGTCGGCACCGACATTACCCGCATCAAGGAACACGAGCAAAAGCTGGTCGAGAACGACGCCCGGATGCGCGCCAACGTGCTCGATCTGAAGCGCTCGCAATCCGAACTCGCCGACCTCGCCGAGAAATACTCGCAGGAGAAGACCCGCGCCCAGGAAGCCAACCAGGCAAAATCAAAGTTCCTCGCCAATATGAGCCACGAACTGCGCACACCGCTGAACGCCATCATCGGTTTCTCCGAGATCATGGGCAGCGGCATGTTCGGCGTGCTCGGCTCCGACAAATATCAGGAGTACTGCCACGACATCCTGACATCGGGAAAATATCTGCTCGAGGTCATCAACGACATCCTCGACATGTCGAAGATCGAGGCCGGCCGCATGAAGCTCGACCTGGAGCCGCTCGATCTGTCGAACATCCTGGCGGAGTCAATGCGCGTGGTCTCGGGACGCGCCGAAGACAAGCATCTGACACTGGACGCCGACATCGAAAGCACCATCTCGGTCATGGCCGATCGCCGCGCAGTCAAGCAGATCTTCGTCAACCTGCTGTCGAACGCCGTCAAATTCACCCCCGACGACGGCAAGGTCACGGTGCGCGGCCAGGTGCTGAACGACTCCATCGTGCTGATGATCGCCGACACCGGCATCGGCATCGCCCCGGACTCGCTGCGCCGGCTCGGCAAGCCGTTCGAGCAGGTCGAGAGCCAGCTGACAAAAACCTATCAGGGATCGGGCCTCGGGCTTGCCATCGCGAGATCGCTGACCAGCCTGCACGGCGGAACGATGCGGCTGCGCTCCAAGCTCGGCACCGGAACGGTGGTGCGGATCACGCTGCCGCGCGAGCCGCATGCGCCGAAAGCGAAGCTGTCGGTCGCGGCCTAGCCGGCCCTCAAGCCGATTCCAGCGTCGGCGCGACTTCGCGGGCGATCTGCACCAGCGCTGCGATCAGCGGCGTCATCGGATCGCGCTGCGGGATCACCATGCCGATGCTGTAATCAACCACGGGATCGACGATCGGAATGCTGCGGACGGTATCCGCGAGCCCCAGCGTCTCCGCCAGCTTCGCCGGCATCACGCTGGCCCAGCGTCCGGTCTTGACGTGGGTATAGAGCACCAAGAGCGAGTTCGACGTCAGCGTCGGCATCGCCTCGGCGCCGACCGACGTCAGCGCGCGGTCGATGATGCGGCGGTTCTGCATGTCCGGCGTCAACAGGCACAGCGGCACCTGGCCGACTTCTTTCCACGTGACCTGCTTGCGATCGCCGAACATCGCATCGGGCGCCGTCAGCAGGCGGTAGCTCTCGTTGTAGAGCGGGATGGTGCGAACCTTGCCGATCGGCTCGTTCTCGATATAGGTCAGCCCGGCGTCGACCTCGAGATTTTCGAGCAGCCCCAGCACCTCGGCCGAGGTGCATGAGCGGATCTGGAAACGCACATCGGGATGGCGCGCGCGGAACGGCGTGGTGAGCTGCGCCACCATGCCGAGCACGGTGGGGATGGCAGCCAGCCTGATCTCGCCGGAGAGCTTGTCCTTGAGGCTGTTGATCTCCTGCCGCATGGCGCGGGTATCGCCGACGATCCGCCGCGCCCAGTCGAGCGTGCGTTCGCCCTCGGGCGTGAAACCCTGAAAGCGCGAGCCGCGCTGCACCAGCATGACGCCGAGGATTTCCTCGAGCTGCTTGAGGCTCGTCGACATGGTCGGCTGGGTGACGCCACACGCCTCGGCGGCGCGTCCGAAATGCCGCTCCTTTGCGAGCGCCAGCAATAGTTCAAGCTTATCGAGCAAGAAGGCCTCAGTGAATCTGGTCGGTTAACCCCATGGTCCGGCGGTGACAAATACCATGGCCGCCGCTGGACCCATACGTCAAAAGCCTAACTCCAATCACGCGGTTTCGGCGCTCATTGGAGACTGATATCGCCCGATTTTCAGGGCTTATTAGGCGAACGGCATGGAACGGGTTCCCAGAAATTTGGAACAATTCCAATTACGATCAGGACGCGGGCTGGCCGTCTTTCGCCTGCCCTCGCCCCTTTCAGCCGGAGTGCGACCCACGGCCTCAGGTCCGGTACCGGACATTGCCTTGCGCCCCCGGCAGGCCGCAACTATTTATGGTCATTGAACTTCGGCCGACCGACTTGGCCTCGCCGCGTTGCGCGCGTGACTGACGAGGCTCTGCCCACTCTCGAACAAACATCGTCGGGCCCCTTAGCGGGTCTTAACCGGTGGATGCGATCATCGCCTCGTCCATCAACCGTGAGTCATGCCCGGCAACGGCCGGCATGCGCCAGGGAGCCAAGTACGCACTTCATGATCGACAAGCCAGACAATGCCGACGCCCAAACCGCCGATGCGCATGACGACATCATGTACCCGTCCGCGCTGCCGTTCATCGTGCTGCACCTCAGCTGCTTTGCCGCGTTCTGGACCGGCATCACCTGGCAGGCCGTCGCGATCTGCGTGACGCTGTACTGGCTGCGCATGTTCGCGATCACGGCGGGATATCACCGCTACTTCTCGCACCGGTCCTATGCGACCAGCCGCCTGTTTCAATTCGTGCTGGCGTTCCTGGCCCAGAGCACCACCCAGAAGAGCGTGCTGTGGTGGGCCGCCAAGCATCGCCACCACCATCTGCATTCCGATACGCAACATGACGTACATTCGCCCCGCCACAAGGGTTTCTTCTACAGCCATGTCGGATGGATTTTTTACCGGCAACACGACCTGACCGATCTGGTCAAGGTCGCCGATTTTGCGGCCTTTCCGGAATTGAGGTTCCTGCACCGGTTCGAGCAGCTGCCGAGCGTGATCCTCGCGATCATCTGCTTCCTGATCGGTGGATGGTCCGGCCTCGTGATCGGTTTCGTCTGGAGCACGGTGCTGCTCTATCACGCGACCTTCTGCATCAATTCGCTGGCGCATGTTCACGGCCGCAAGCGCTACGTCACCGGCGATGATTCCCGCAACAACTGGCTGCTGGCGTTCTTCACCATGGGCGAAGGCTGGCACAACAACCACCACGCCTACCAGAGCAGCGCCCGCCAGGGTTTTCGCTGGTGGGAAATCGACGTCACCTTTTACATGCTGAAGGCGCTGTCATTCGTTCGCGTCGTCCGGGACCTGAAGACGCCGCCCGCGGAAGTGCTGCGCAACGAGCAGCGGCTCGGTTCGCGCGTCATCAATCGCGCCGCCGATGAACTCGTCGCCTGGTTCAATCCCGAGCGGATTGCGCTCGCCGTTTCGTCGGCGCTGCATTCGTCCGAATTGGTGGCGTTGCAGGAGACGCTGAGCCAGGCCCGGTCGCAAACGGCCGAGATATTGGCGTCGTTCCATCCGAGGATTCCAACGCGCGACGAATTGCTGGCGCAGGCGCAGGCGATGTTTGCGCGCACCCGCTCGCTCGACGAAATCGTCGATCGCGCGCACCAGCTCTTGCTCGGTGCGGTCGGCTCGCAGCTGATTGCGGTGCCGGTGCGGGCGTAGGAAAAAGCGGCGGAATGGCTTCCGCCCTCGCCCGTTGGGCTACGGCGTTACAAGTGCCATTCCGCCTGCGAGCCATTCAAACTATCAGAATTGCAAACTATCAGAATCCAATGGGGCCGAGCGCCCTGACTGAATCCATGGTCAAATAGCCGGGAAACGGTTTCCACCAATCCGGCGCACCGGTGCCGGTGCCGCTTGTGGCGGTGGACGCAGGCACTTTGTCAAACGCCGATTTCAAGCCGCCTCCGCTGATCACACCCAATTCGTCGATGCTCAGTTCATGATTGACCTTGGTCATGGCAAGTCTCCATCCGTTGGCGCAAGCGATCACCGCTCGTCATGAGCGCAACCTATGCCGGCTAAGCAAACCTCTTCCGTGACTGTCGTCACGTCATTGAAAAGCGGCAATCTAAGCGATGGGTGCGCCAGGTCGCTTCGCTTGCCCTGCGAGTCTGATTTGAATTTCAAATAGCCCGCCACGTCATTGCGTTTCTCAGCTCTCTCAACTCGTCGTCCCGGCCTTGAACCGGGACCCATAACCACCGGCCAAAATTATCTCAGAAAATATCAACTCCAACTTTCCAAAATCGAGAAGCCGCGGCGTATGGGTCCCCCGATGCGCAATTGCGCATCTGAGCTCAAGGCCGGGACGACGAGGATATAGTTTCGCATTCTCGCGACGCATTGCGCCCGAGCTTTGCCAGAAATTCCTTACCCTCTTCAATTCAGAGGGCGCAGGGAATGCCGGATGCGCGCTGCACCCGCGGTCTCGTGTGCGATTGTGCTAAGAATGCTGCACACGAGCATACAGGGCAGCGGAGAGCATCCGACATTCCCTGCGCAATGGCTTTACGGCTTATGACGCGCTCTCCCCGGTGAGACGGCCTCTATTGCCACCGTCGCCCTTCGGGAGCGTTAGCTCCCTTAAGGCTTGACGCCGTTACGGGCGCCAGGACCACACGCTTTCGCCGTACGCATCAGCCGCGACCGTCAATCGCAACCTCAGCGTCCACCGCGACCCGCCCCTCGTCGTGACGATGGCCAACGCCCCTCTGAGTGGGACGGGATGGCTATTGATGTGCAGGTGATTTGGGGTCGGAAGAAAGGGAAATATTTTTGACTTTCGGAAATTTTCCGCTTGACACGATTTCTTCTAATCAGAAGTCATTTGGACTTTCGCCTGAGGCTACACCGGGCACGGCCGGCGGTTGATTGGTCGCCGCTCTCTCCACCGTCATTGCGAGCCAACGGGTCGCGCGAATGCGCGCGCGATGACAGGCTCCGCGAAGCAATCCATGCCTCGGCTTGGAGCGATATCGATTGCTTCGCTCCGCTCGCAATGAGAGCGGCGTACAACATCACGCCGTCATTCCGGGTTCGCGCTTGCGCCCGCCCCGGAATGACGGGGCAGTACCTGCCTGCTACATACCCATGATCGCGATATCCTTCACCGTGCCGCTGACACCGGCGATCTTGGCGGCCTCGGTTGCCTTGCCGGTGGCGAGGTCGACGCTGTAGAGCGTGCCGTCGGCCATCAGCCAGGCTTCGTTCTTGCCCGAACCGTCGGACCAGATGTCGAACGCGACGTTGCTCGGCTTGATGCCGAGCTTTCCGATGGCGCCGAGCACGCCATCGTTCGGCGGCGCCTGCTTGATCAGGCCGCCGATGGTGGCATCGATATTGAACAATGCCGTTTCCTTGGCACCCTTCACCGAATTGGTGTAAGCGCCGGCGACGATGTTCGGCTTCTCGCCCTTGTGCATGTCGGCATCGGCATATTTGTGATCGCCGTCCTTGGTCACCTTGCCGTCATCGACATTGGCGCGCAGGTTCATGCCATCAGCACCCATCACGCGCAGGCGATCCGCCACCGGGTTGAAATCCACCGTCGCGGCCACGCCCTTGGCGAGCGTGGTGTCGAGCTTGGACTTCGTCGTGGCCTTGCCGTCCGCCGCAATGGTCACCACGGTTCCGTCGTCGACCAGCCCATAGAGCAGGCCATCGGCCGGGCGCACGTCGATGCCGACCAGCGCGCCGGAAATGCCGGACACCTTGACGGAACCGGTGGCTTTCTTCTGCGCGGTATCGACCATGGCAATGGTGTCACCGCCGATCAGCGCGGCAACCTGAGCTGCATTGGCGGCGGCGGACGACAGCAGGATTGCGGCCGAAGCTGCGAAAATCGAGCGAATAATCATCGAAAACTCCCTGTGTTCTTTACGGCCCTCTCGGGACCAACACAGCGGATACCGGCGGCGCCGGCGAAACGGATGCAGGGGCCTGAAAATAAATTTCTGACCGTGCATCCAAATGCCGCACGCGCCGGTACAACAACTATGCAAGGGCATAGACATGACTGGAAATGGCACCATCACCGCAGGTTCGCGCCACCCTGCCCCATCAGACCAGGAGCGCGAGTTGCAGCTTGCCGCGGCATTGGCGCGCTGTGCCGCCGGCGACCGCGCGGCGCTGCGGATGATCTACGACAGCGAAGCGCCGCGCATGATCGGCGTCGCCCGCCGCATCCTGTTCCGGCAGGACCTGGCGGAGGAAGCGGTGCACGATGCCTTTATCCGGATCTGGCGCGGCGCCGCCGGGTTCGACCCGCATCGCGGCAGCGCCCGCGGCTGGCTCTATGCGGTGGTGCGCAACCGCGCCCTGAGCATCCATCGCGATGAACACCGCTATGAAACCTCGGATGAAAGCGCTGAGAAGATCGACTGCGAAGCAACCCTGTCGCGCATGCCGGAGACCAGCGCACTGCGTCGCTGCCTCGAGCGGATCGACCGCCCGCGGCGCGACGTGGTGGTTCTGGCCTATGTCCACGGCATGAGCCACGGCGAGTTGGCGGGAAAGCTGCGGGTTCCGCTCGGCACGGTCAAGAGCTGGGTGCGGCGCAGCCTGTTCGCGTTGCAGGAGTGCATGGGATGACCGAGCCCAATGCCGATGACGCAATGGCCGCCGATTATGTGATGGGCCTGCTGGAGGGCGCGGAGCACGCCACGGCCGAGCGGCGCATCGCAACCGACGACGCCTTTGCCCGGGCCGTCAGCGCGTGGCGCGAACGGCTGGCCGATCTCGATGCCACCGCCGACGAAACTCCGCCGAGCCCCGCCCTGTGGCAGCGGATCGCGGACGCGACAAAGGCCGAACCGATCTACTCACCGCCCTCCGCGCGCGCGGCACTGCGCGGCGCCACGCTCTGGAATAACATCCGGTTCTGGCGCGGGGCCGGCATCGGCGGCGTCTTCGCCGCACTGCTGTTCGCCGCGATCATGGTCGGCGCATTGATCACGTCGCGCCAGCTCCGCAACGACATGATCGCGCTGGCGCAGCGCAAGCCGATCTACGTCGCCGTGCTGGTGAACGACGCGACGAAGGAAGCCGGCGCTATCGTCAACACTTTTGCCAATGGCCGCGTCGAGCTCATTCCGCTCCGCCCGATCGATGTTCCCGCCGGCCGCACGCTGCAGGTCTGGACCTTGTGGGATCGTACGATCGGCCCGAAATCGATCGGCCTCACCGGTCAATCGCGCACGCTGCAGCTCGACCTGGGATCGCTGCCGGAAACCGTGCCGGACCAGCTGTTCGAGATCACGCTGGAGCCGGAAGGCGGCTCTCCGATCGGCCGGCCGACGGGGCCGATCCTGTTCAAGGGCAATGCGGCGCGGGCGTTGTAGCGTTTGGAGCCGTCAGCGCGTAGCACGAAGGGCAGATTTAAGCCGAAGGCGCAATCCGTCGAAGAGCAAAAGGGCAAAGGCGGCAGAATACGCTACGCTATTCCGCCCTACGAACTCTCGTAAGAAACCCGCTAGCGGCTTTCTTCCTATCGTCGCCGACGGTGCTTGTGTTTCGGAGGGTCTGTTCCGGTCATTGCCCGATACCACGCGGCGTCTGACTGCGCGTGCGCTTTGGCGGCGGCAAAATCCGATTGTCTACGGTAGAACTCACTCAGGCTAAGGTAACAATCGGTGCGCGCCGGTCCGCGCGGCATCGCTTCGCAGTTCGCCTGCGCGTTCGCAACGCCAGGAACGCCCGCCAGCAAGATTGCTATGATACGTGCAGTCCAATTTGCCATGCCTCCTCCAAGCGCTTAGCCGCGTGTGAAGGTTCTGTGTCCGCTTTATCTTTACAGCCCGTACAGGGCGGATTTAAGCCGAAGGCGCAACCGCCGACCAGCAAAAGCGGCGGATTGCGCTACGCTAATCCGCCCTACAAACCGCCACCTACCAACGCCAGAAACACCCGCCTCACCTCGGCCTCCGTCTCCCTTACCCTCGCCTGCAGCGTCGAGAAATCCGGGGTGTCGCCGGCGCGCGCCATCACGCGCTGCAGGTTTTCACCTGCGGTTTCCGGGTTGAACTTGCCGTTCACGCACAAACGCAAAATCTGGGTCAGGTCGTGATAGAGCCGCGTCGCGGAGCGCAGCACTTCGGCTTCGGCTTGCGGCAGCACGCCTGAGCGCGCTGCGTTGTCGAGCACCTGCAGCGTCGAGACGCTGAGGATTTCGGGCTTCTCGGCCGCATAAGCCAGCTGCAGATATTGCGCGATGAAGTCGATATCGACGAGACCGCCCGCGGCCAGTTTCAGGTCCCAGATGTCGTCCTCGCCCTTTTCCAGCGCGATCGCGCGCCGCATGTCGGCGACGTCGCCGGCGGTGCTGGCGGGATCGCGCGGCCGGACCAAGACGCCGCGGATGATGTCCTCGATCTTCTTGCGGAACGCGGGCGATGCCGAGATCACCCTCGCGCGTGTCAGCGCCATGTGCTCCCAGGTCCAGGCTTCGCGTTCCTGATAGTCGGCGAATGAATCGATCCGCGACGCCACCGGGCCGGCGCGGCCCGAGGGGCGCAGCCGCATGTCGACGTCATAGAGCACGCCGTAATTGGTCCGCGTCGTGAACGCCGAGATCAGGCGCTGGGTCAGCCGCGCAAAATACTGCGCGCCGTGCAGCGACCGTTCGCCGTCGGAATCCGGATGCTCCTCGTCGAAATCATAGAGCAGGATCAGATCGAGATCGGAGGACGCCGTCATCTCGCGGCTGCCGAGCCGGCCCATCGCGAGGATCGCGGTCTCCTGCCCTTTGATCCTGCCATATTGGGTCGCGAACTGGTCGGTGACGAGGCCATGCACGGTGTGCACGATGCCTTCGGCCACATCAGCAAAGGCGACGCTGGCCTGCTGCGCCGACACGGTACCTGAAAGAATGCGCGTGCCGATCAGGAACAGGCTTTCCTGGCCGAACAACCTGAGACGGTCGAGGAAGTCCTCGTAGGAATCCGCGTCCTTCAATGTCGTCGCGAGGCGTGCGGACAATTCCTTCTGGTCCGGCATCGCGCCGAAGAAGCGCGGGTCGATCAGCCCGTCCATGATCTGCGGCTGGCGCGCCAGCATGTCGCCGAGCCGCGGCGCCGCGCCGAGGATCAGCGCCACCAGTGCAACGAGATCGCGATTCTGGCTCAAGAGCGAGATCAACCGCCCGCCGCGCTGCAAGGCGCCCAGGAAGCGGTCGAATGCCGCCACGGCATCGTCGGGGTCCTCGGCATGCGCGAGGCCGTCGATCAGGCCGGGGATGAATTCGATGAACGCGCTCTTGGTGGCCTCGTTACGCAGCCCGCGATAATCGCCGGCTATCCATTGCTGCAGCGTGCCGGCGACCATGACCGGCTTCTTGAAACCGAGCGAGCCGAGATGGTCGAGCAGCCGCTTGTCTTCTGGACCCGCGCCGTAATTGACGTCGGGCAGTTTCACGGTGCCGGTCGGGTCGCCCTCGAACAGCTTGCTGTAGTGCCCCTGCACGATGTTGAGGTGCCCTAGCAGATCTTTCGCGAAGGCGGCGCGGCTTTCATAGCCGAAGAAGTTTGCAAAACGCGCCACGGCATCGGGATCGTCCGGCAGCGCATGGGTCTGCTCGTCGGATATCATCTGCAAGCGGTGTTCGACGCGGCGCAGATATTCGTAGGCGATGGTAAGTTCTTCCAGCGCCTGGAACGTGATCCAGTTGCTGGTCGCCAGCACCTGCAACGCCTGCAGCGTCGGCCGCACCCGCAAATGCGGATGCCGGCCACCGGCAATCAATTGCTGGGTCTGGGCGAAAAATTCGATCTCGCGGATGCCGCCGCGGCCGACCTTGACGTTATGGCCCTCGACCGAGATCTCGCTCTGACCGCGATAGGTCTGCATCTGCCGTTTCATGTCGTGGACGTCGGCAAGCGCGGCGAAGTCGAGATGCTTGCGCCAGACAAACGGGGCCAGTTCGGCAATCAGCGCCTCGCCGGCCTTGGGATCGCCGGCGCAGGGCCGCGCCTTGATCATCGCGGCGCGTTCCCAGGTGCGCCCTTCCCGCTCGTAATAATGCAGCGCCGCGTCGGTCGACATCGCGACCTGCGTCGAGGCGGGATCGGGCCGCAGCCGCAGATCGACGCGGAACACATAGCCGTCGCCGCTGCGCTGCTGCAGAATTCGTGCGAGCGCCTGCGTGACGCGCACGAAGAACGGCGCCGGTTCGATGTCGCCGACGAGCGAGGTCGCTGCCGGATCGAAGAACACGATCAGGTCGATGTCGCTGGAATAGTTCAATTCGCCTGCGCCCATCTTGCCCATCGCCAGCACGATCAGGCCGCAGCCTTCCTCGGGCTTGTCAGGGTTGGCCGCATTCATCCGGCCGCGCACGACTTCCTGGCGGAGCAGGAACCGCAACGCCGCCTGCACTGAAGCGACCGCGAGATCGGTCAGCGCAGCCGTCACCCGCATCACCGGCCAGACCCCGCCGATGTCGCACAGCGCGGTCATCAGTGCGGCTTCCGCCTTCATGCGGCGCAGCAGATGCATCACGTCGGCTTCGCTGGCCGCATTGAATACGTCGTCGGTGGTTTTCGCGATCAGCGAGGTAAGGTGCGACTCCGGGTCGCACGCCAAGAGGCGGATCAGCCGCGCGGCGTCGGCGCGGATCAGGTCGAACAGATAGGGCGAGAATTCCGCAGTCCCGAGCAGGATGCGCCGGGCGAACGGCTGCGTCAGCACGGCCTCGAGCGCAGCCGACTGCGCCGGCTCCAGTTCGGAGAGCCAGGCTGAAACGATCTGTTCGGCATTGCTGGAAGCGGAGACATGCGGCCCGTCCACGAAGCGTGCGGCGAGGCCCTGTCCTTCCGCGTTGCCCGGCGCGGATGAGTTCATGCCACCTTCTGTGGCACATCCGGCGTTTGAGCCGCAAGCCTGTCACCGGAGGCCGCGCGCGACGGAATGGCCAGCGTCGCGACCAGGCCCGGATGCGCATCGCCGAGCCGCAGTTCGCCGCCATGCAGGGTTGCCACCGCTGAGGCCAGGCTGAGGCCAAGGCCGGAACCGGGCAGCGTCCGGCTGGCTTCCAGCCGCACGAAGCGCTCCACCGCATGCTTGCGGTCGCCCTCGGGAATGCCGGGGCCGTGATCGGTAACGCTGAGCAGCACGGAATCGCCCTCGCGCCGCGCCTCGATCAGGATTTCTTTGGAACGTGCCGCCACGGCGGCGTCCAGCGGCTGCACCGCAGGGTCCGGCTTGCCGTATTTGATCGCGTTCTCGACGAGATTGGCCAGCGCCTGGCTGATCAGCTCGCGGTTGCCGTGCAGGGCTGAGGGTGCCGCCTTGACGCGCAGGGTCAGGCCGTCGTCCTCGGCCAAGGGCTCATAGAGTTCGTGGATGCCTTTGGCGACGTCGGCGGCGTCGAAATCGTCCATGTTGCCGCGCGCCTGCCCGGACTCGGCGCGTGCGATCATCAACAGCGCATTGAAGGTGCGGATCAGGCCGTCGGATTCCTCGATGGTGCGTTCCAGCGCGGCGCGGTATTCGGCCTCGCTGCCGGAGCTCGCCAACGCCTCCTCGGCGCGGTTGCGAAGCCGCGTCAGCGGCGTCTTCAGGTCATGAGCGATGTTGTCGGAGACTTCCTTCAGGCCCATCATCAGGGCCTCGATCCGCTCCAGCATGGCGTTGAGGTTTTCCGCCAGACGATCGAGTTCGTCGCCGCTGCGCCCGACCGGCAGCCGGCCGGAAAGATCGCCGGCCATGATGCGCCGGGTGGTGCCGGTCATGGCGTCGATGCGGCGCAACACCCGCCGCGCCACGAAGATGCCGCCGCCGAGGCCGAGCACGATGACGACCAGCAGCGACCATTGCGCGGCCTTGGCGACGATGCCGAACAGCCGCCTTCGCTCATCGAGATCGCGGCCGACCAGCAGCCGAAAACCGTTGTTGAGTTGGGTGACGCGAACCAGCGCGCGATGGTGGGCGGTGTCCTGCTCGTCGAGCCGGCGGTACGCCGTCTCGGACCAGCCTGAGGAAGCCATCACGCCCGGAGAGAGCGATTCGACATTGCCGCCGAACGCCGTTCCCGCCGGCGTGGTGACGAGATAGAGGTTGGCGCCGGGCCGCAGCGTGCGGCGACCGAGCGTAAGGGCAAGGCCCTGCAGACCGCGGCGTTCGTAGATGGTCTCGATCTCGGCGATCTCGGCATTGACGGTCGCGGTGATCTGCTCGTTGATCATCCGCCGCGTATTCCAGGCGAAGTAACCCAGCAACGAGGCGGCAAACAGCGCAAACAGAAACAGATAGACCAGCGTCAGGCGAAACGCCGTGGTGCGGATCAGTTTACCGAA
Organism: Bradyrhizobium sp. AUGA SZCCT0158; assembly: GCF_018130065.1. GTDB lineage: Bacteria > Pseudomonadota > Alphaproteobacteria > Rhizobiales > Xanthobacteraceae > Bradyrhizobium. The sequence goes on from NZ_JAFCME010000001.1 coordinate 481,376, forward strand.
TGCCGTCACGGATCATGTATCCGGCGCCGCGGATCGTATGCAGCAAGGGCCGCTCAAAACCCTTGTCGATCTTGGAGCGCAGCCGCGAGATATGCACGTCGATCACGTTGGTCTGCGGATCGAAATGATAATCCCAGACGTTTTCCAGGAGCATGGTGCGCGTCACCACCTGCCCCGCATGTTTCATCAGATATTCGAGCAGGCGAAACTCGCGCGGCTGCAAGGTCAGTTCGTCCTTGCCGCGGGCGACGCGGTGCGACAGGCGGTCGAGTTCGAGATCGCCGACCTTGTAGGTGGTCTCTTCCGCTGGACCGCCATGGCGGCGCGACAGCACTTCGACACGCGCCAGCAGCTCGGCGAATGAATAGGGCTTTGGCAGATAATCGTCGCCGCCGGCGCGCAGGCCCTTGATGCGGTCATCGACCTGGCCGAGCGCAGAGAGGATCAGGACCGGCGTGCGGTTGCCCTTTTCGCGCAAGCTGCCGATCAACGACAGGCCGTCGCGCTTCGGCAGCATGCGGTCGACCACCAGCACGTCGTAATCGCCGCTGTCGGCGAGCGACAGCCCCTCCTCGCCGTCACTGGCGAGATCGGCGATATATCCGACTTCACGGAACGCCTTCACCAGATAGTCGGCGGACTCGCGGTCGTCTTCGATGATCAACAGGCGCATTTGGGAGGCGGTTGCGGTCTGAGAAGCGGTTGTGCTCACGTTGTGGGCCTTTTCTCACCATGGCGCGTGGCGCATGCCGATGCAAGGCAACGGGGAACCCGCGCAATTATTTGTGTTTGAAAGTCAAAAAAGCGGGCGGCGAGGCTGGGGGACCCCGCCGCCCTTTTCCCTTCCGACAGAGGGGGGCGTATTCCATCGAAAGGTAGCTGGAGGGAGCGAGTTTTGCACCCGCTCCCCGGAAGGAGCCGTCGGCGGGGGCGACTGTTGCCGGCGAAACCCTCCATCTCGTATTTAACCCTTCGCTACGGGCACTGCCACGAACCGCGACGAACCGCCGCTCTTCACGCGCATGAGAACGCTGCTCTTGTTGTCGGTGCGCGCGGCGTTGATCGCATCACGCACTTCGCCAGCGGTAGCGACGCTCTTGCCGGCCACTTCGAGGATCACATCGCCTTCCTTGAAGCCGCGCTCGGCCGCCGCACTCTTCGGGTCGACCTCGGTGACCACGACGCCTTCCTTGCCGGCGCCCGCCACGCTGTTGGCGGGGGCAACCGTCATGCCGAGCTTCGGCACGTCAGTTCCCTTGTTCGGCTTGGCCTTGTCGCCATCGTCGATGCTGGCCTTGGCCTCAACGGTGTTCGGCAACTGGCCGAGCGTGAGGTTGACGACCTTGTCCTGGCCCTTATGCAGCACGTTGAGCTTAACCGCGGCACCCGGCGCCAATCCGCCGATGGTGCGGGCGAGTTCGCGCGCATCCTTGACCGTCTCGCCGTTGACCGCGGTGATGACGTCGCCGGATTCGATGCCGGCCTTGGCCGCCGGACCGTTGGCCTGCGGTTCCGCCACCAGCGCGCCTTCCGCCTTTTTCAGGCCGAGGCTGTCGGCGATATCAGCGGTCACCGGCTGGATCTGGACGCCGATCCAGCCGCGCGCGACGGAGCCCTTGTCCTTGAGCTGGGCGACCACGCTTTTTACCGTGGAGGCGGGAATCGAGAACGCGATGCCGACGCTGCCGCCGGACGGCGAATAGATCGCGGTGTTGACGCCCATTACCTCGCCGGCGGTATCGAATGCCGGTCCACCCGAGTTGCCCTTGTTCACGGGCGCGTCGATCTGGATGAAATCGTCATACGGACCGTTGCCGATGTCGCGGCCGGAAGCCGAGACGATGCCGGCGGTCACGGTGCCGCCGAGGCCGAACGGATTACCGACCGCGAGCACCCAATCGCCGATCCGCGGCTTGGAGTCGGACAGTTTAGCGAACGGGAAGTCGGTGCGGCCGGCGACCTTGATCAGCGCGAGGTCGGTGCGCGGATCGGTGCCGATCACCTTGGCGGTGTAGCTCTTGCCGTCGTCCATCGTGACTTCGACCTTGTCGGCGCCGTCGACGACGTGATTGTTGGTCACGGCATAACCGTCAGGCGAGATGAAGAAGCCGGAGCCCTGGCCGGTCACCGGGCCACGGCCGCCACGCGGGTTACCACGCAGGCCGGGCGGCAAACCATCCGGTCCACCGAAGCGGCGGAAGAAGCGCTCCATCGGCGAGCCCGGCTGGAACGGCGTGTCGTCGTCCCGGTTGGCGCTGTCGTCCTTGTCCTTGCTGGCAACCTTCTCGGCGATGTTGATCTTGACCGAAATCACCGACGGCTTCACGCGCTCGACGATGTCGGCAAAGCCGATCGGCCGCTCAACCTTGCGGACTTCATTGTTCACCTGCGCGTGCGCCGCGCTGGTGAACACATCGACCGGGCCCGACGAAGGGCTGAAACCATAAACCGCGGCGCCGAGACCGGCGACGACAGACGCCATCAGCGCGAATTTGCGCGCCGAGAACAGGGAGCGGCGCGGAGCGCCGTAGGACGGAAGCGAGGAAAGATCGACGGGACGTTCAGTCATTTTCAGAAATCTCCAGATCCAGAATTCGACGGTGCGGGGGCGAGCACCTGACAGGACGGAAGATGGGGTCTGGCGCCTTACCGCGCGCTGGCGAGGGAATTAAACTTTTGTAATGGAGGCGGTTATGGCTGCGGCAGTTTAGCGCAGGCAATCCAAGGGCTTAGCGGGGCGGAATGTGGCGTTTTTGGAAGGTGACAGCCCCTGCCCGGTCCGGAAAAAACCGGACCCCGTTCCGCATCTCGGAACTCTAAGTAAATCGCTACCTGCGCACCGCACAAATGAATGCGTTTCTCGCTCCTGCTGGGCCCTCAGGTCTTCAGCTTCAAGCGGCCCATGAAATCGCGTTTGCCGAGCGGAACGCCGTTGGTGCGCAGGATGTCGTAAGCCGTGGTGGCGTGGAAATAGAAGTTCGGCAACGAGAACGACATCAGGAAGCCTTCGGCCGTGAACGGCAATTTGCGATCGCCGAGCGCGAAGATGACGTCGCGGCCAGCGAGCGCATTGACCGCTTCCGGCGTCAGCGCCGACAAGGCGTCGCGGGCCTGCGTCACATGCGCCTGCAAGCCGGCGAAGTTGAACGGGGTTTTGAACGACGGCGGATTGAAGAGGCCCTGCTGCACGCCCTCGATGGCGCCGCGGGAATGCTGGACCACGGAAATGATCTGGAAGCGGAACGGCAGCATGTCCGCCGCCAGCCGCGTCTCGACGATCGCTTCCGGATCGATGTTGTTCTCTTCAAAATGGCTCAGCGCGCGGTCGAGGAAGCCGCTGACCGCGCCGAGGGTTTGCAGATAGTTCGCCACGCTGGCGTCGTAGAGCGAAAGAACCATGTCGGTTTCCCCGGGGCGTTTTTTGTTACCCAGAGGTTTTAGCGGAAACTGCTCCGCTTGCAATCGAGGATGCCCAAGGCCGGCTTTCCGGCGAGGTTTCCGCCGCAATCAGGCGCTCCGGCAGGCGTCTTTATCGGACGTCAGCGTGTGCCGTCGATACCCATGTCATCGAGACGGGACTGAGGCTTCCCGCGCTATCCTGGACGGCGGGCGCGATCAAGTGCGACCTGCAGCAAACGATCTACGCTGCTGAGCTGGTCCAGTCGCAGCAACAGCAACTTGTTCATCAAGTCCAACTGATGCTGAAGCCTCTCACGCGCCTCGCAATCCTTGAGGCCTCCAACGACGCCCGCAAGTGTCTCCAGTCCTCGCTGCATTGTATCGATGCCCTGACGCAGCGTTTCGCACGTACGCTCGGTCCGGGCAATTTCAGCTTTTGCTTCCTTGAAAGGGTCGGCGTCGGCCCCATTGGCATCGGCAGATGTTTCAGCAATGTTGGCTGAGTTATCCAACGGTTGAGTTGCAGATGGCACCACCCTTGCCTTCATTTCCAAGCGGACAATATTCTGATTGTCCGCCCTCGGGGTCGAACGGGTCATCACGCCGCCCGCACCGTGCTGAGGAAATTACCTACCTCGAGCCTGAGGCGGTTGCTTTCGAGGGAAAGCGATTGCGCCGACGCAAGCACCTGCGACGAGGCAGACCCGGTTTCGTTGGCGCCGCGTTGCACGTCGGTCACGTTCGAAGCCACCTGCGTGGTGCCCTGCGCTGCCTGCTGAACGTTGCGGGAGATCTCCTGGGTCGCCGCGCCCTGCTCTTCGACAGCGGACGCAATGGTCGCCGATATCTCCGAGATCCGGCCAATCGTTCCGCTGATCTCCTGGATCGCCGCCACCGAGTCCTGCGTCGCGGTCTGAATGCCGGCAATCTGGTGACTGATCTCGCCGGTCGCTTTCGCCGTTTGCTCGGCGAGCGCCTTGACCTCGGATGCGACCACCGCAAAGCCGCGTCCCGCCTCTCCGGCCCGCGCCGCTTCGATGGTGGCGTTCAGAGCCAGCAAATTGGTCTGTCCGGCAATGGTATTGATCAGTTCGACGACATCGCCGATCCGGGTAGCGGCCTGGGACAGCGCATGGACGCGATCATTGGTCGTTTGTGCCTGCTCCACGGCGTCGCCGGCAATCCTGGCGGCTTCCTGCACCTGGCGGCTGATCTCGTTGACCGACGAGGCCATCTCCTCGCTGGCGGACGCCACCGATTGAACGTTCGCCGATGCTTCCTCCGAAGCAGCCGCAACCATGGTCGAAAGCTCCTGGGTATGCTCCGCGGTCCTGGTCAGCGTATTGGCCGCAGCTTCCAGTTCGGTCGACGACGACGACACCGTCTCGATGATCTCGCCGACTGCGTTCTCGAACTGGTCGGCGAGCTTGTACATGTCGGCCTTGCGCTGCTCGACGGCTCGCCTCTCCGCGTCCGCCTGCTCGGAGCGCAGCCGGTCGGCCTCGATCATGTTGTCCTTGAAGACCTGCACCGCGCCCGCCATTTGGCCAATCTCGTCGGTGCGTTCGACCCCCGCCACGCTCACCGATGTGTCGCCGGTTGCGAGCTTTCCCATCGTTCCCGTGATCACCTGGATCGGCGTGGCGATCGAGCGCGCCGTGAAAAGCGCAATGATCGCGCCGGCCGCGAGGCCCACTGCAAGCAGCCCCCACAGCGTCGCCGTCAGGAACGCTATGCTCGCCTGTACCGCGGACGCCTCTTCGGCGAGCATCTTCTTCTGGTTGGTCTTGATGCCTCCTGAGCGGGTACCGTCAGCCCCCTTGGGTCCGTCAAGCAAATCGAGAATCTTGAGCGCGCGAGGCGCCGCCTCCGTGACGAGAATTGCGACGGGCACGTTCCAATGCGCGGACTCCCGGATCCCGAAGATCTTCTCGTAAAGCGGTGCAAATTCCGCTCGCGCCTTGCTGATCTTGTCGAACGAAGCCAGCTGACCGGCGCTCAAGAGGCCTTTCTGGACACTGACGGCGGCAAAGCCCTTTTCGAACAGTTCCCAAGGCTTGACGAATTTCTCCTTGTCGCTTTTGTCGCCCGACAACAGATAGGTGCGAAGTTGGGCCGTGGCGGCCGCGAAATTGCCGCGCGTATCGGCCATCGCCTTGAGCAATTTCTTCCGTTCGGGCGTTGCTTCCAGGGTGTCCTCCTCGTTGATCATCCTGGTGATCTCCGAGAATATGGTCTCGGCACGAGGACCCGCTTCGGTCAGCAGGACCTTGGTCGCCGGCAGCGCGTCGGTGGTGAAGGCGATCGCTTCGGCCTTGTCCTGGGCCGCGCGAAACTCCGCGAGCAATGCCTTGGCCTCGGACCATTTGCGCTGGTTCTCGGGGTTGGTGAAATGCACAGCCTTGTTGTCGAAGGCGGCGACGGTGCTGTCCAGTTCCTTCCACATCGCCATGCGATCGAGCTTGCCCTGCGGGTTGCCCGTCAACAGGTAGCCGCGCAACGTTGCCAATGTGGAATAAAGATTGCCAACCATCTCGGTGCTTTCGAGTGCCACCGGGGTGCGCAGGTTCACCATGCGATCGACGATCGTGGAGACCCCGCCGACGGCAAATACCGTGTATCCAACAGCCGTGGCGATGATCGCGCAAACGGCTGCAAAGCCAGCGATAAGGCGACCGCGGATGCGAAGTCCTGAAATGAATGGCATTAATGGATATCTCCAAATTTATGCTCAAATCCGACGCCGTGCGGTTTGAAATCAGACTTGCCCGTTCGCGACGAATTCCGTCGTCCTCTGCATGTCCTTTCCCGGGTGCATCGAAGCGCAAGGCGTATCGTTAACGAAAATAATTGGAATGCCGTTAAGCAAAATTTCACCAATGCGGTGGGCGCGTTACAAAAAATGCGCACGCGCTGCGAAACAAGATGCAAAAATTGCAGTTTGGCGGGTGATTTACGCCATGCAACTACAAATTTTTTCCACCCTGGCGATATAGGAAGAAGGCGTCGCAATGCGGCGACGAACTTGAACACTCGAACCCAGGATCGGAACAGCGGTTCCGAACGTCCGCGCGCCAGGCGGCGCGCGCCGCAATGCGAACGTGCACATGCGGACCTTCTGCAATTATCGCGGCCGGACGCCGGGCTTGCCGACTTGCGGAAACAGCAGTTCCACCCCCGCATCCGATAGTGCTTTGCGGAACACTTCCAGCGATTCGTCGGATACCGGCAAAGCGCCGTCATATTCTTCCAGCCGCCGCACCACGCCGGGCGACACGCCCGCCTGCTCGGCAAGCCGCCTCACGGACCAGTTCAGAATTCCCCTCGCTGCGCGCATTTGAGCGCCGGTGAGTCGGGACGGCGGGGCGGTGAGACCCAACACTTTCTGGTCATGCACATCGGTGGACACGCCCATCCACTCCTGAATGCCGCCCTCCGGATTCAGGATCGGCACGGCGCTGCATCTGAACCACCGGTAAGAACCGCCGGGTTGCAGCAAACGATGCTCAACCTTGTAAGGCCGCCCGGTCTCGACCGCGACCGACCAGCTTTTCAGCGCGGCATCGCGCTCTTCTTCATGCAACAGGTCGACCCAGCCATTCCCGTGAACCAGCCGCGGCCCGTCTTGCCCCGCTGCTTTCCAGTTCGGCAGCGAGGTGATGCGGCCGTCGGAACTCGCGGTCCACACCAGACCTTCTATCGCCTTGATCAACGCATCGTGGCGTTCGATGCCGGCCCGGAGTGGCTGCAACGTTTCGTAGTGCTTGGTAATGTCGAGCGTAACGCCGATTATCCTGGCGGGCTCACCGGCCTCGTTGAGCAACATCTCGGCCTGGTCGTGAACCCAGCGCAGCCGGCCATTCGGCCTGATGATACGAAGGTCGCGATCGAGCGGCAGACCGTCGAGCAGCATGTCGCCGACGTCACGCCTCAAGGAGCGATCGTCGGGGTGAATTCTCTGATTGAATTCCTCAAGCGACGGACTAATCACGCCGGGATTCAGTCCCAGCAATTCATGGAAGCCGCGCGACCAAAGCATCTGCCTCGTTAAAACGTCATAGCGCCAGATCCCCGCACCAAGCTTCTCTTCAAGAAACCGAAAAGTGTCAGTCGCCCCGAGGTCGCCCTCGAACTGGCTCAATCTTAAATTCCTCTGCAACTATTCTAACAGGTATCAGGATAGCACAATCATTCGAACCTCGACACGGTATTTCTACCACTAATTGAACATGGTCGGATTGCAATTTTACCAGTCGGACTTCTTTGCAGTCGAAGTGCGACCTCCCGCCTCACCCATCGGGCGCGCAGGCCGGTCACCACGAAAATGTTGGTGTGATGTGTCGGCTATCGGACAGAGGACACCCGGGAATGGTTGCCGAGGTCCCCTGCGTTCGGGCTCGAGACCAGCAGAGGCACCTCTCGCCGCAACTAAATCGGCTTGTCCGGTGAGGAGTTCGCAGCGATCAGCCGCTCCAGGCGGGCCTCTTCCTCGGCCGTCAGCTTGAGCAAGCCTTGATCTTCCCTGCCCGGGAATCTCGAACGGCGCCGGCTGTAGATCCATAGCGCCAGTCCGCCACCCCCGAGCGCCAGCGGCGGCAACAGCCACAGCACCAGCGTATGCGGGTTGAACCGCGGCCGCAGCAGCACGAATTCGCCGTAGCGCGCTACCAGGAAATCGATCACCTGCGAATTGCTGTCGCCGGCCGCAATCCGCTCGCGTACCAGCAGCCGCAGGTCACGCGCCAGCGGCGCTTCGGAATCGTCGATCGACTGATTCTGACATACCATGCAGCGCAGCTCGCGCGACAGGTCGCGCGCGCGGGCTTCCTTGCCCGGGTCCGCCATGATCTCGTCGGGCTGCACCGCGTAGGCCGCCGGGCATCCGATCAAGAGAAACGCGGCAAATGTGCAGACCAGGAGCGCTTTCAATGGATCACTCCGCGGCCTGCAACGCTCGCGAAGCCTTCGCGGGCTTGGGCGCGCCGACGCGCAAGCGCCGATCCGACAGCGACAGCAGGCCGCCAAACGCCATCAGCACAGGGCCCCACCAGATCAAGAGCACCAGCGGCTTGTGATAAATGCGCACCGCGACCGCGCCTTCGTTCGTGCTCTCGCCGAGCGAGATGTAGAGCTGGCTGGCGCCGCGCGTCAGCAGCGCGGCCTCCGTTGTCGACGATCCCCGCGTCGTGAAATTGCGCTTCGATGGCGACATCACACTGAGCTTCTCGCCGTCGAGACGAACCGTGAACTGCGCGATCATCTCGCGATAATTCGGTCCCTGCCGCTGCGTGACGCCGTCGAGCTTCAATTCGTAACCGGCAACCCGGGCGACCTCGTTCGGCTTCAAGGTGCCGATATATTCGCTGTTCCAGGTGGTCTCGCAGACGATCCCGATCAGGGCCACGCCGACGCCGGCATGCGCGAACGCGGTGCCCCAGGTCGCCCGTGGCAGGCCGCGCGCGCGTTGCATCGCGGTCGCAAAGGGGGCGCGAAACAAGGCCGTGCGCTCGGCGAGATCGCACATCGCACCGGCGATGACGAAGATCGCAAGCCCGATCGCAAGCGGTGCAAAGGTGCTGCCGCCGTAAGTCCACGCATAGGCCACCGCAATCGCGACCAGCGCGGCGATGCCCGCCGCCGTCAGGCGCTGCGCCGCGCCGAGCAGGTCGCCGCGCTTCCACGCCAGCAGCGGCCCGAACGACATCGCCATCATCAGCGGCACGAACAGCGGCCCGAAGGTCAGATTGAAGAACGGCGCGCCGACCGAAATCTTGTCGCCGGTCAGAACCTCCAGCGCCAGCGGATACAGTGTTCCGACGAACACCGTCGCGCAAGCCGTGGTCAGGAACAGATTGTTGAGCACCAGCGCGCCTTCGCGCGAGATCGGCGCGAACAACCCGCCCTGCTTCAGCGTCGATGCGCGCCAGGCATACAGCGTCAGGCTGCCGCCGATGAAGAAACAAAGAATCAAGAGGATGAACACGCCGCGCGTCGGATCGGTCGCGAACGCATGCACCGACGTCAGCACGCCCGATCGCACCAGGAAGGTGCCGAGCAGCGACAGCGAGAAGGTCAGGATCGAGAGCAGGATGGTCCAGACCTTCAGCGCATTGCGCTTCTCCATCACGACAGCGGAATGCAACAGCGCGGTGCCGGCGAGCCACGGCATCAGCGAGGCATTCTCGACCGGATCCCAGAACCACCAGCCGCCCCAGCCGAGTTCGTAATAGGCCCAGTACGAGCCCATCGCGATGCCGAGCGTCAGGAATATCCACGCCACCAGCGTCCAGGGCCGCACCCAGCGCGCCCAGGCCGCATCGATCCGCCCCTCCATCAGGGCCGCGACCGCAAACGAAAACGAAATCGAGAAGCCGACATAGCCGAGATAGAGCATCGGCGGATGCACGGCGAGGCCGATGTCCTGCAGCACCGGATTGAGATCGCGGCCCTCGATCGGCGGCGTGGCGATGCGCAGGAACGGGTTCGAGGTCATCAGGATGAACAGATAGAACGCGGCCGCGACCCAGCCCTGCACCGCCAGCACATGGGCGCGCAGCGACAGCGGAAGATTGTTGCCGAACGCCGCGACGAGACCGCCGAACAGCGCCAGGATCGCCACCCACAGCAGCATCGAGCCTTCGTGATTACCCCAGACGCCGGTGATCTTGTAGAGTAGCGGTTTGGTCGAGTGCGAATTCTCGAACACGTTGGCGACGGAGAAATCCGATGAGACATGGAGCATCACCAGCGCCGTGAACGACACCGCCACGAACAGCAACTGCGCCAGCGCCGTGGAGCGCGCGACGTTCATCAAGGCGACATCGCCCCAGCGCGCGCCGGCGACCGGCACCGTCGACTGGATCAGCGACAGCGCCAGCGCCAGCACCAGCGCGTAATGTCCGGCTTCCGCGATCACTTAGGCGCCCCCTGCGTCGGCGCCGCCGAAGCGCTCGGCTTGGCGCCATAATCGTCCTTCCAGTGCCCCTGCTTCTTCAGCGCGTCGGCGACATCCTTGGGCATGTAGGTCTCGTCATGCTTGGCGAGCACGGTGTCGGCCCTGAACACGCCCGATGCGTCGATCGCGCCCTCGGCGACGACGCCCTGCCCTTCACGGAACAGGTCGGGCAGGATTCCCTTATAAGCAACCGGCAGCACGGCACTGCCGTCGGCGACGCTGAAATTCACCGCCAGATTGTCGCCGCGCACCAGCGATCCCGGCTGCACCAGGCCGCCGAGGCGGAAGCGCTTGCCGGCCGGAATCTGTTTCTCGGCCGCCATCGAAGGGGTGGAAAAGAACACGATGGAATCGCGCATCGCGTTCAGCACCAGCGCCGCCGCCACCGCGAGCACCGCGAGCGAACCGCCGATCATGGTCAAACGCCGCTGCTTGCGCGTCATGATAATCCTTTGGTTCCCTGCATGATGGGTTCCATCATCCGTCAAGCCCGAGAGTCTTCAGGCCTTCATTGAGCTGGCGCAAGCGTTCGGCATCGTTGGCAACCGCCTGACGTGCATCGCCCAGCGCGCTCACCGCCTTGTCGCGCTCGCCCATCACCATATAGGCCCGCACCAGCCGCAACCACCCCTCGACATCGTCGCCGTTCTCTTTCAGCCTTGTGGCGAGGCGGTCGACCATGCCGCGGATCATCGCACCGCGGTCGGCCTCGTTCATGTCCTTGGCCGCCGCCATCGCTTCATTCGACAGCGTCGGAGCAGCCGGACCGCCGACCCGCACCAGTGCGGCCTGAACCAGCGGTCGCCACGGCGCATCGGCCGGCGCCTTGGCCAGCATCGCGCGCCAGATCGCGGCGGCGTCGGTACGACGGCCATCCTGCTCGGCGGCAAGCCCGAGGAAATAGCCGGCTTTGGGCTCGTCGGCGTTCAGCGCCGCCGCGCGTTCGAATTCCGCCTTGGCCTGCGAGGTCACGACGCCGCCCGCCGAACCGGTCAGGGCTTCGCCGAGATCGGACCGGCGCTCGGCGCTGTCGCCATTGTAGGTGATCGAATTGCGCAGCGCGCGGATCGCATCGTCGTAGCGGCCGAGCCGCACCAATGCCGGGGCCAGCACGCTCCAGCCGCGGCCGTCGGTCGGATTTTTTTCCAGATGCGCCTCGACCTGCGCGATCAGATTGTCGATCGGCTGGTTGGCGTCGGGGGCGCGGCTGCGGCTGGCGAGCGGGAAATCGCCGAGCTGCGGCGATCCCAACGAAAGGTAGAACGCGACCGCCGCGACCGGCAGCCCCACCAGCGCCAGAACGGTCGAGGACCGGCGTAGTCTGAGGTTCGCCTGTGCCGGCAGGTCATCCCTGCCATCCGCGGCCGCCAGCAGGCGGCGGCTGATCTCGACGCGCGCGGCTTCGGCTTCCGAGGGCCCAATCAGGCCGGCGGCGACATCGCGATCGATCTCGGCAAGCTGGTCCCTGTAGACGGCAGCCTCGCTGCCACCAGCAGGCGCCGCCGAACCGCGGCTCAACGGCCAGAGCACGGCAAAGATCGCCGCGACCGTCATCAGCGCGAACACAAACCACAGCGTCATCAAGCGGTTCCCGGGCGGAAACGGCGCCCACGAAGCAGGCACCGATGCGCCGCTTTACACCACCGGCGGCAAGCCCGGCAATTGACAATTGCGGCAGAAAAACCGGGGAAACCGGACCGATCGCAGCCTCGATCGCGTGGGCGCCGCCGGGTCAGCCGGCGCGACGCACGAACCAGCGAGAAACTTCGCGCAGCTCCTGCAAAACCCGAAGAGCGACGCGTGAGTCACGCCACCCACCCCGAGCGCCGGATTCGTCGCATTATTTCAATCATAAATTGAATATCTATAACAATACACTCGGCCACGCAGGTGCCTGCCTTTTGATCCTGGCGAACGAAAAATCTGGCAGGTCCGTCAAAACGTTCCGCAGCCGCCGCAGGCTGCGTCAGCAAGCTATAGCATTTGCACCAATACGTAGGCGATGCTACACAATGGGGTGAATACGTTAATTCCCAGCCCCTTAGAGGCAAAACCGATGCGATCCTGGAAAGCTCTTCGACGCGACGCCCTTCCCTTTGGCCTTGTTGGAATTCTGGATGGCCCGAAGGTTCGCCGCGGCGCCGCGTTGCTTGCGCTGCCGTTCTTGTTCCTGTCGCTTCCGGCCTCCGCACAGGATGGAGTGGACAGAACCGCGATCGCGGCCGCGCTGCTGCCGCGGGATCTCAGCCCCTGGGGCATGTTCATGCAGGCCGACATCGTCGTCAAAGCCGTGATGATCGGCCTGGTTTTTGCGACGCTGGTGACCTGGACGGTATGGCTGTCGAAGACGATCGAACTGATCAAGGCGCGCCGTAACGCGAAGAACGCCTTGCGCGAACTCGCGAGCGCCAGGAACGTTGAAGACGCCGTGCGGCACGTGCCCGAGGGGGCGGTTGCCCAATTGCTCGAGGGCGCGATGGCGGAACTGAAACTGAGCACCGATCGAATGGACAAGAAAGGGATCAAGACCAGAGTTGCGTCCCGGCTTCAGCAGATCGAGGCGGCGGCAAGCCGGCGCATCGGGTTCGGCACCGGCGTGCTGGCAACCATCGGATCGACCGGTCCCTTTGTCGGACTGTTCGGAACGGTGTGGGGAATCATGAACAGCTTTATCGGAATCTCGAAGTCGCAAACCACCAACCTCGCGGTGGTCGCGCCGGGGATCGCCGAGGCGCTGCTGGCGACGGCGCTCGGGCTGGTCGCGGCGATACCCGCCGTGATGATCTACAATCTGTTCGCGCGCCAGATCAGCTCGTATCGCGCGCTGCTCGGGGACGGATCATCGGAGATCACTCGCCTCGTTGGCCGTGACCTCGACGGCGGCGCCATACTCGTCCGGCGGCATCTCGCAGCGGCGGAGTAGCGGCGATGGCTGTCAGCGTTAATCAGAGCAATGGCGATCTTGCGGAAGTCCATGAGATCAACGTGACACCGTTCATCGATGTCATTTTGGTCCTGCTCATCATTTTCATGGTCGCCGCCCCCCTCGCAACCGTCGATATCGCGGTCGACCTTCCGGCCTCGAATGCGCAGCCGCAGCCGCGGCCCGACAAGCCGGTCTATCTGACGGTCAAACCGGATCTCTCTTTGTCCGTCGGCAACGAGACCGTCGGCCGGGCCGCCCTGCCTGGCGTGCTCGATGCGAGCACCAACGGTCATAAGGACAGCCGAATTTTCCTGCGCGCCGACAAGCTCGTCCCATATGGCGAGGTGATGCAGGTGATGAACATGCTGCGTGCCGCCGGCTATCTGAAAGTCGCCCTGGTCGGCCTGGAGCAAGCCTCATCGCCATGATGCAGCTTGCGGCCGAAGATCGTTCCGACCTGCAACGCTGGATGTTGAGCGGCCTTGCGGTGTTGTGCGTCTACGCCGGTGTGACGGCCACGCTGGCGACCTGGCGCTATCCGGACGACACCGCGGCGGCCGAGCCTTCCGGCGCGATTGTGGTCGACCTTGCACCGTTGCCAGCAGCGCCTTCGACCACACCATCCGATGTCGCGCCCGGCCCGGAACAGGTGATGTCGGAGGCGCAGCCGGTGGCAAAGCCCGAGGTCACTCCACCAGATGAAACGCCCGAGCTGCCTCCCGCTCCCAATCCGGATGCAGCGGTGGCGCTGCAGAGCAAACCGCAGCCGGAGGTGACGCCGCAGCAGCAGGCGGCGGCCGCCACAACATCGGCACCCGCGGCAGTCCCTGATCGCATCGCGCCGGTCGCGGTGGCGCCCACACAGGGCGCGCCGAATGTGAAAGACTCGGAAGCCGCGGTGACATGGCGAACCAAAGTCCTCGCCTTGATCGAAAAGAACAAGCGCTATCCGGAAGCCGCGCGGCCGCGGCAAGGGACGGCACGCGTGTCGTTTGCGCTCGATCGCAAGGGAATGGTGGCCAACGCGCGCGTGATCGAAAGTTCGGGCTCCAGCGCGCTCGACGAGGAAGCGGTCGCGCTGCTCAAGCGCGCGGAGCCTTTTCCGGCACCGCCCGCAAATTTTCCGGGCGATTCTGTTGTCGTGAGGCTGCCGATCCGCTTCACCGTGAAATAGCACGGGCTGCAGATACCAGACGTCCGCGACGGCGGCGTCAGGAACCAGGCGTCGGTGAAGCCGAGTGGGCCGCCTGCCTTGCTCTAAAATTCAGGCGGCCCCGCCGACCATATCAATTGTCCTGCCCCACGGCAGAGGCCATAGCCAGCTGAACAAAGTATGAGCAGACGTATTTGAAGGTCTTATGACAGAGGCCGCCAACCATGCGGCCTCTGTCAACCGCCATTTCCGCGCGGGCTTGCGCGATAATATCGGGATCAATCCGCAACGATGGCGCCGCCGGCGCCGAACTTGTAGTTCACGCCGACCCTGACGCCATCACTGGTCACCCTGGTGTTGGAGTCGAACGCGACCGCTGTGTTGGCGGCGGTGGCCGGCGTGGAACGCACCGAACCGAAATCCATGTGAAGATATTCAAGCTTGCCGGTCCAGTTGCCCGCGAGGCGGGTCTCCAGACCGCCGCCGACGGCCCAGCCAAACCGGTAGATGTCGGTATTCAAGGCTGCCGTCGTCGCGGCACCGGCATTGTCGAAGCCTGAGACAGACGTCGAGGTCGTTATCTTGCCGAACGGAACGCCTGCGGTGGCGTAAGCAATCAGGCCCGGTGTAACGAGCATTCCGACGCGCCCGCGAACCGAGGCGACCCATCCCAGATGGTAATCCAGGCTTGCCGTCACGGGTGCGTCGAGCGGAGCCAGCGCCGCGTTGCAGATATTGCCGGGACATGTCGTGGTGTTGCGTCCGCGCTGATTGCGGTATTCGAAATCGCCTTCGATGCCGGCTACCAATCGGCCGGATATCCAGTTGTAACCGGCCTGCCCGCCAATACTCGCAGTGCCGCGCGTGGAGAACAGGCGGCCGCCGTCAAACGGCAGGCCGGTCGCATCCTCGCTGAATACCGCGCTGGTAACAGCCCTGCCGCCGACATACCCGACATTGCCGCCAGCATAGATGCCCGCCCAGTTCCAGGCCGCGTCGAGCATTCGCGGCGATTTGTAGTGCATGTCGCCGCCCGGCCCCCGCGCCATCCCGAAAGACGAACCCGGCGCTCCGCTCGGCCGGTCGACACCGTATTTGACGTTGAGGAAGAGCTTGAAACCGCGTCCGGGCTGCAGGATCTCGTCCTTGTGGAATTGAACGGCGTTGCGAATGTTGGCGTTGAGCAGATTGTCGCCAACGATGCCGGTGGCGACCTCGACCGCTCCCCACGGCGAATCCTTCCAGAACTGCCGATTCTCCAGCTGCACCTTGAGCAAATCGTATCCGCCGGTCGTCGTATCGAACTGCGAAACGTCGTTCTGTGCGAAGGCGTGCAGCAGGCCGACACGGGCGAACCAGCTGTCGTTCCGCCAATAGGCGCCGCCGCCGAGCCGCATCGGCGGGATGCGCGGAACATTGCTGCCGTCGGTGAACGTCGCGCGCACGACATCGAATTGTCCGTCCACACCAAATGTGCCGTTGGCGAGCGGTGCGACGTCCCATTGCCAGGCCAGTTCGCCGCCGCGAAACGTCGCGTCGCGCTGATCGTAATTGACCTGGATGTAATCGGTGCCGGCGCCGCATGTGGCAAACGTTTCCTGGCAAAGGATGCCGGTGGCGCGCGAAAAGATGAACTTGTCGTACGACGTGTAGTAGGCATTGGCGGCGAACCTGAAATCGCCGGCGATGCGCTTCAGGCCGATCTCCGCCGACTGCGCCGTCTCGATTCCCAGGTTCGGATTGCCGATCTTGAAGGTCTTCTCCGAACCGTCAGGACCTTGCGCGAACAATTCAAGCGCGCGCGGCGCGCGTTCGATCCGCTGCAGCGTCAGGCTCGCGACCAGGTAGGACGGAAGATCCTTGATGATGCCGAAACTGACGCTCTTCGGCATGAAGTCGAGCCTGGCCGCGGCCCTGCCCGGTTCATTGGGCGGCGGCAGAAATGTCGGCGGGAAAGTGAACGCCGTTCCCTCGACATCGACGCCCTCGATGCGCCCCGCCAATTGCGTGCGCAGCGTGTCGGTGTGTTTTACTTCATTGAGGAAATACGCCGCCGCGGTTCTGGTCTTGGCGGGAAGCAGGATCGCCTGGCCTTCCGTATCCAGTTGCTGGTAGGCGCCCTGCGCACCGACAATGCTGGTCAGCGCACCTATGGGCGTGGCGAATGCCGCCGATTCAAGCTCGATCTTGCCCTCGGTCTGCCTGTTCTTGAATGTGGCTGCAATCCCCTCGTATCCGGGACCGGCGAGCACCGTCTCGTCGTGCCGGTACTCCGAATATCCGGTCCAGTACCTGACGGCGGCAAGCGCGGCCGCGTCCGGCCGATACTCGCCCTTGCTGGTAATCTTGGTCTGCTCGAGATCGTTGTGCTGGCGCGCGGCCGCGGTCGCGATACCCGGAACAAAATAGTCGCTGGTGAAGCGAGAGACGGCGATGCCGGCATAGCCGCCGTCGAACAAATAAGAACCGCCGACCGCCGCTCCCGCACTTTGCGAGGCTGAATTCGGTTGTCTGCCGTTGCCGACCGGCGCGGGATTTGGCGGAACGAGGTAGGGATAACTCGGGATGCTGTAATCGCTGGAGGAGCGCCCGTAGATGTCGGCGTGAACGGCGGCGTTGCGACCGCCGGCATCCAGCAACAGACCGCTTTCCCATCCCTTGTTGACGCTCGTCACGCCCGATCTCAGTTCCGCGGCCACCCCACCCACTGGAGCGGCCGTCGGAATCCGGTTGTTGTTGACGTCGACCACGCCGCCGACGGCCTGCGAGCCGATCCGGAGCGCACCCGGTCCGCGAACCACATCGACCCGCTGGATCGCGAGAGGATCGATCGGTACGGCGTGGTCCTGCGCGATATCCGACACGTCGACCGCACCGACACCGTTCTCCTGAATCCGGACCTTGGCGTCCGACAAGCCACGCAGAATGGGGCGGGCGGATTCGGTGGCGAGGCCCGCGGAAGTCGCGCCGGGCATGTTGGAGAACAGGCTGCCGAACCCGCCATTGCTGCTGCCGGTCTGGATTTGATTGCTGCCGATCGTCGACAACGGCGCAAACGGCGGATTGAAGGGCGAGGCAGGCGCGGCCGCCGGGGCGGGACCAGGCAGCGCCGCGACGGTCCGTGAAGGCCGGCCGGGCTCGGAGCGCCCTGCCCGCCGGGCCGGCTTGGGCTGGCGGCCCTCCACGGTCACCTGCGGCATGTCGATTTCCGCCGGGTCGGCGGGCTTGTCTTGTGCTCCGGCCGCAGTTGCCGGTTGCGGCGGTGCCGTCTGCGATTGACCGGCATCCGCCGGGGCTTGCCCCGTTGCCGGGGCTGCCGGCGCCGATGGTTCGGCAGGCGCCTGAGGTGCGGCCGGCGACGCCGATGGCGCAGGCGTGGCCGTCTGCGAGAGCGCCGCAGCCTGGCTCAAACATACCATTGCAAATGCAGACGTGCCCAGAAGGGCCATTCGTGTCGCGCGCATCTCGTCCCCAACCTTCATCGCGCTACAGGAACCGGTCCGGATAAGCTGCGACCTTAAAACGTAGGTAAGGCTACATGTTAATGTTGCCCCATTAACTGTCAAGACGCTGCGCCCGGTCGTCGCAAGCGTGCGCCGGCCTGTTGCGGATTCGCGACATGCCGCCAACTTGCAATGTGCTCGGCAGCACGCCATGGTCGGCCTCCTCTCGATGGATTCGCCTGGAAAGGTGCCGTGTTGCGCAAGCCCTCGACAGACCGGGCCAAATCGATGCAGCCGCTCCCCACGGAGCAAACGCAGGCGCGCCGCTTTGTAAAAGCGCGCTCGGCGCGCTCGACCGCGGTCCTGGAAGATTATGTCGAACTGATCTCCGACCTGTTAGGCACGACCGGCGAGGCGCGCCCGACCGACATCGCGCGCCGGCTGGGCGTGTCGCACCCGACGGCCATCGACACCATCGCGCGACTAAAGCGGGAAGACCTCGTTACCGCCCGGCCCTATCGCGGGGTTTTCCTGACCGAGAAGGGCGAGACGCTCGCCAAGCGCGTCCGCACGCGTCACCGCCTTGTCGTGGATGTCCTGCTGGCGCTGGGCGTTCCCCAGGAGGCGGCCGAGGGCGATGCCGAGGGCATCGAACATCACGTGTCGGATGTGACGCTGAAGGCGTTCGCCGAATTCTTGCGCGCCAACAAGGATCGCCGCAAGGTGTGAGGGTGCAGAAGCGGGCTTACTTTGTTGGCGCTACTTTGTTGGTGCGCACTTCTGTTCGACGATTACGCCTTCTGCAGTGGTCGATTGATAGGTCGGGCTCCAAATGCGCAAGTCACCGCTTTCCCAATTTAACGTCCCTTTCAGCGCCCAAGCTCCCAGATTGTCTTTCTTCCAGGCCGAACACGGCACCGATGCCAGGTCCTGCGGCCAACTGGAGACCGAATAGACTGGTTTTGGCTCGCGCCCATCGGGTTGGGGGTCATACTCATCAGCCGCCGTGCAGGCACTGTGCGCGACAGTGATGACTAGAACGATCAGGACGCTTCGGAGCATCATTCATCCATTCCTTCTAATCACACCAACTAAGTCCACCGTGCTGTCGGAGCAACATTCCTAAACCTAAAGCGGGATGGAGTTAGGTTGAATCGATTTGGGATTCCCAAATCAGTAGGTTTCTGATTCACCATGCTGGCTGGACGGAGGCCAGCATGGATGGGCAAACCTTATTCTCTGGATCTTCGCAAGCGTGTCGTGTCCGCGATCGAGGGCGGGATGTCCCGCAATCAGGCGGCCAAGCAATTTGGGGTCGCGATCAGCACAGCGATCGGTTGGATGCGGCGGGTCGAGGATACTGGCAGCGTTGCTCCGGGCCAGATGGGTGGTCATAAGCCGAAGGCGGTTTCGGGAGACCATGCCGTTTGGCTGTCGCAACGGATCAAAGACGGCGATTTCACCATACGGGGGCTCGTTGCCGAGCTTGCCGGACGCGGCCTGAAGGTCGACTACCACTCGGTGTGGGACTTCGTGCATGCCGAGAAGCTCAGCTTCAAAAAAAAGCGTGGCGGCTGGCGAACGCGATCGGCCCGACGTGGCGCGGCGGCGCCTCCAATGGACAAAGTATCAAGGTCGTGTCGAAGCTGAGCGACTGGTCTTCATCGACGAGACCTGGACGCGGACCGATATGGCTCCCTTGCGGGGATGGGCGCCGCGCGGGCGCAGGCTTTACGCCAAGGTTCCCCACGGCCGCTGGAAGACCATGACCTTCCTGGCGGCCCTGCGCCATGACCGGATCGATGCGCCATGGTTTATCGAGGGACCGATCGATGGCGTGAGCTTTCGCACCTATGTCGAGAAGGTTCTTCTGCCCGTCCTTCGACCCGGCGATATCGTCGTTTTGGATAATCTCGGCAGCCACAAGAGCAAAGCAGTTCGCCAGCTCATCCGTTCGGTCGGCGCCAAACTCTTCTTCCTGCCAAAATACTCACCCGACCTGAACCCGATCGAGCAGGTCTTTGCCAAGCTCAAGCATCTGGTCCGCAAAGCTGCCGCGCGAACTGTCGACGCGGTCTGCGCCGCAATCGGCTGCGCACTCGATGCCTTCACCTCAGAGGAATGTGCCAACTACCTCAAAAACTCAGGCTATCGAACCTAATGCCATCACGCTTTAGAGCCCCGTTCCGATTCCATCGGAACGGGGCTCTGGTTGATGCGCGCCGATCCGGCGGCGATCAATACCGGTAGTGGTCCGCCTTGAACGGGCTTTCCGGCTTGATGCCGATGTACTCGGCCTGGTCGGGCCGGTTCGGTCAGCTTGACGCCGATCCTGGCAAGATGCAGCCTGGCCACCTTCTCGTCCGGGGCAGCACGCCAAGTTGCAACCGGCTTCAGGTCGCCGCAGCGGCGACGTGCGCGGTATCGAAATATTCATAGAATTCGACCGCCTTGCCGTCCCGAAAGCGCCAGAAATCGACCTTGGGCGTGTCCGCAACCTTTCCGGTTTTCTTGTTGGTCCAGGCGCACGAGCCGCGCGCGAACACGACATCGCCCTGCGCAACGTATTCGTCGATCGTGTAGCGGATCATCTCCCAATCGGCCAGGAGCTGGCTGAAATAACCCTGCAACACCTCACGGCCGTTATATTGCCTTGCAAACTCCAGCGGCGCCGCACCGCGGGGAATCGAATCCCAATTGATGCTTGGATCGCAAATGCTCAACAGTTGCTCGACGCTGCCGCCTTTGCTCTCGTGCCACTGGCGATAGGCGTCCTTCAAAATCGCGACGTTGGCTGCTTCGTTTGACATGATTTTCCCTCCGCAATGTTTTCGGCCTCTGAAAAGAAAGTCTGGAGAGTGGGCCGCCCGCTTCCACAGTGGCGGGCTTGTTATGCTTCTACCTCAGATCGTAGCAGGGGTCGTGCCATGAAAAAAGCCCCGGATCGCTCCGGGGCTTTTTGTCGCGTATGCGGTTGGATCAATACCGGTAGTGGTCCGCCTTGAACGGGCCTTCCGGCTTGACGCCGATGTACTCGGCCTGGTCGGGGCGCAGTTCGGTCAGCTTGACGCCGATCTTGGCGAGATGCAGCCGGGCCACCTTCTCGTCCAGCGACTTCGGCAGCACGTAGACTTCCTTCTTGTACTTGCCGTCCTTGTTGTTGGCGAACAGTTCGATCTGCGCCAGCGTCTGGTTGGTGAAGGAGGCCGACATCACGAAGCTCGGATGGCCCATGGCGTTGCCGAGGTTCACCAGGCGGCCTTCCGACAGCAGGATGATGCGGTGGTTGTCGGGGAAGGTGATCTCGTCAACCTGCGGCTTGATGTTGTCCCACTTCAGGTTCTTCAGACCCGCGATCTGGATCTCGTTGTCGAAGTGGCCGATGTTGCAGACGATGGCGCGATCCTTCATCGCGCGCATGTGCTCGATGGTGATGATGTCCTTGTTGCCGGTGGCGGTGACGAAGATGTCGGCGCGGGGTGCCGCGTCTTCCATGGTCACGACCTCGTAGCCCTCCATCGCCGCCTGCAGTGCGCAGATCGGATCGACTTCCGACACCATGACTCGGCAGCCGGCCTGGCGCAGCGACGCCGCCGAGCCCTTGCCGACGTCGCCGAAGCCCGCGACCATCGCAATCTTGCCGGACATCATGACGTCGGTGCCGCGGCGGATGCCGTCGACCAGCGATTCACGGCAACCATAGAGGTTGTCGAACTTCGATTTGGTCACGCTGTCGTTGACGTTGATCGCCGGCCACAACAGCGTACCGGCCTTCTGCATGTCATAGAGACGATGCACGCCCGTGGTGGTCTCTTCGGAAACGCCCTTGATGCTCTTGGCAATCTCGGCGAAATAGCCCTTCGGCTTTTCCTTGAGCTGCTTCTTCAGCAGCGCGAAGAAGACTTCCTCTTCTTCCGAACCCGGCTTGTCCAGGAACTTGGTGTCGCCGTTCTCGGCACGCAGACCGAGATGGACGTACATGGTGGCGTCGCCGCCGTCGTCAAGGATCATGTTCGGGTGACCGCCACCGTGCCAGTCGAACAGCTTGGCGGTGTAATCCCAGTATTCGGTAAGGCTCTCGCCCTTGACGGCAAACACCGGAATGCCGGCGGCTGCGATCGCCGCCGCCGCGTGGTCCTGCGTCGAATAGATGTTGCAGGAGACCCAGCGGATGTCGGCGCCGAGTGCGGCCAGCGTCTCGATCAGCACGCCGGTCTGGATCGTCATGTGCAGGGAGCCCGCGATGCGCGCGCCCTTAAGTGGCTGCTTCGGGCCGTATTCTTCGCGCGTCGCCATCAGGCCGGGCATTTCGGTCTCGGCCAGCGAGAGCTCCTTGCGGCCGAAGTCGGCGAGCGAGATGTCCTTGACGATATAGTCGGTAAAGGCAGGCTTCTTGGCGGCGGCGGTCATGTGTTGATCCCTTGAAAAAGCTTATTCCGAAAAGCGCGAAAGGCTTTCCGGAATAAGCAGGACGATTACGGAGAAAATCAGAACGCGCCCTTCAGCGCGGACACCAGATCGGTTTTTTCCCAGGAGAAGCCGCCATCCTTTTCCGGCGCGCGGCCGAAATGGCCGTAGGAAGCGGTGCGGCGATAGATCGGCCGGTTCAGCTTCAGCGTGCGGCGGATGTTGGTCGGGGTCAGCCGGAACAGTTGCGGCAGCACCTTTTCGAGCTTCTTTTCATCGACCTTGCCGGTGCCGTGGGTTTCCACCAGCAGCGACATCGGATCGGCGACGCCGATCGCATAGGCGACCTGGATGGTGCAGCGATCGGCAAAGCCGGCCGCGACGACGTTCTTGGCCAGGTAGCGCGCGGCATAGGCAGCGGAACGATCGACCTTGGTCGGATCCTTGCCGGAGAAGGCGCCGCCGCCATGCGGCGCGTAGCCGCCATAGGTGTCGACGATGATCTTGCGGCCGGTCAGGCCGCAATCGCCGTCGGGACCGCCGACCACGAAGTTGCCGGTCGGGTTGACCAGGAAGTCGGAGGACTTCTGCGGCATCCAGCCCTTCGGCAGCGCCGACTCGACTTCATGCGCGATCATGTCCTTGATCAGGCCGGGCGAATACTTCTTGCCGTTGCGGCTCTTCTCGTTGTGCTGGGTCGAGACCACGACCTTGGTGCAGCCGACCGCTTTGCCTTCGACATATTTCACCGTGACCTGGCTCTTGGCGTCGGGCTGCAGGTCGAACAGCTGACCGCTGCGGCGCTTGTCGGACAGCACTTTCAGAATGCGGTGCGCGAAGAAAATCGGCGCGGGCATGAAGCTGCCCTTTTCGTAGATTTCGCTCTCGTTGCAGGCATAGCCGAACATCATGCCCTGGTCGCCGGCGCCTTCTTCTTCGCCGCTCTTCTTTTTCTTGGCATCGACGCCCATCGCGATGTCGGGCGACTGGCCATGCAGCAGCACCTCAATGTCGGCGCCGTGATAGGAGAAGCCGTTCTGGTCGTAGCCGATGTCCTTGACCACGCCGCGGGCGATCTCGGAGATCAGTTCGCGATCGACCACCGAGACGCCGTGGATGTCGCGGAACAACTGGCCACGGCCCTCGCCCGCAATCACGATCTTGTTGGTCGTGCACAGCGTCTCGCAGCCGAGACGGGTATTGACCGCACTGTCGTCGGCAATACCGAGCTTGACGTCCTTCTCGAGGAAGGCATCAAGGATCGCATCGGAGATTTGATCCGAAACCTTGTCCGGATGGCCTTCGGAAACCGACTCGCTGGTGAACAGATAAGACGCGCGCATCAACAACCCCTTGTTTCCGCCTGATGTCGGCGGGCTCTCTTTGTCATTTATCCCGGAATGTCAGTCGCGACGGCGCGAAATGACGTAGGATTCGTCGTAAAACCAAAGCCCATTATGCTTGCGCAGAACTTCTCTGGTGGCATCGAGGGTTCGGCCGTTTTCGGTCATTTCCGTCAACCGTTCATCTTCGATCTGGGCGACATACACTGCCGCGTTCCACGCTGCAAAGGCCGTCGAGGTTCCGATCGAGCCGGTGACCTCGTTGGGCAGCGCTTCCATATCATAACGGAAGATGGAACGGTTATCGGCGTAGGCATTAAAATTGAGGTCGCGCCCGGCTGACCCCAGCTCGTATTTCACGGTGCGCAATAGCTCATGACGGCTCACCGCGAAAGGATTTTCTCCGGGCCACACCGCCTGGATGATTTCCAGCCCCGGATCCTGCCCGTGGGAGTGAATTCCGATCAACCGGCCACCGGCCCGCAGCGCCCGCGCCAGCGGCGCGATGATCCGCTTGGCGCGGAAATTCACAGAGGATTTTGCCCGGTATGGCTGGGATGCAATGACGAGGTCGAAATTGGCCTCGGTTCGGCCCGCCCGGGGGATGATCGAATCAAGCAGGAACCGGTGGTCCTCCCGGTAAACCACCAGCGCCACTGGCCGTTCATAGATCGGCATGCCCGATGTGGGGCTGACATTGGCCCGCCAGTTCTGCTCAAGAAATGGGCCTAATGCGGCGATCTGGGTCTCGAACTCGCCCGACGAGGCCCCCTGCAAGGCCACCTCGTGCCAGATCATGCCCGCGGCCGCCGCAGGCGAAGCCGGCGTCAGCCAGGGCGCCTCGGCGTAGTACATGTTGGTGAGCACAAAAACGGTCGCGGGATGCTCGAACAACCGGTCCGGGACCTTGTCGAGCGTCAGCCGGACGTCCTCCAGGCTGAGTTCCTTGCCGGCGATATAGAACGGCATATGGGGGAAGCGGCCGTGCATCGAGCGCATCACCCGCGCCAGCACCGTGCCGTCGCCGACGCCGGCATCGAACACCCGCAGCGCCGGCGGCCGCGGATGCAGGCTCGACAGCTCCAGCGCCACCCGGTCGGCGATCACCCGCTTTTCGCTGCAGGTATGGACGAACAACAGATACTTCTGCCGGTTCTCGAAGAAGCGGAAATTGCCCCTGGGGTCGCGCTTCTCGGGCGGCACTTCGATCCCGCGCGGCGGCGGCAGCCCGCCCGGCGTGGAAGCGGCGATGTAGGCCTGGATCCGGTCCAGCGTGTCGATTGTGATGCGCTTGCCCTCGCGCAGGCGATGCACCAGCTTGCCGTCATTGACGGCCCGGCGGCCAAACGTCGTCTCCGCCATGTCGGCCTGGCGGCAGAACTCCGATATCTGGCTGAGAATCTTGTCGTTTTTCATCGGGTGGCAGTTTGGGACGGAGCGGTGGGCAACGGCAGGTGACCGGGACGTCCTACCACCATCTGCCCACCGGGGAAAGGTGCGCTTCCGGGCCGGCCGGCATGAACCGCCATCCCGGATTTCGCCACCAAGACGTGGGATGCAACCCGTTGATGGTGAGGACCAATGCGCCGCGCGATCCTGACGCTGACCTTGCTCGCAGCCGCCCTGTGGTCGGCGCCCTCCCTCGCCCAGTCCCGCAAACAACTCGGGCCGCTCTGCACCACCGACACCACACCGGCCGATCAGATCATCGATGCCTCAACAAGATCATCGCGCTGAAGGTGTTGTCCGGCGAGAAACTCGCGGGGATCTATTTCTGGCGCGCGGTCGGCTGGAACAAGAAGGGCGACTACCTCAAGGTCATCGCCACGCCAGCGAGGCGCTCAGGCTCAAGCCTGATATCGCGATCTACAATCTGCGCGGCTCGGCCTATTACGACAAGGGCGAATACGATATCGCGATCTCGGACTTCAACGACGCGCTGCGGCTGGGGCTAGCGCACATCCCGGATCAGGCTGCACCACGCGGCAAGGTTGCGTTGCGGATCATAGCTCGTGGCGAGCCGCTCGCGAAGCCTGCCTGACGGAGAAGTGAAGACGCTTGGTTTGGCGCAGGTCGCCGTCGCACCCCTCACAAGAATGTACTGCACCGGCTAACGGCTGTGCCGGAGCAGCCTCTCCGCCTCTTCGATTTCGGGGAGATCCTGCGCGGCGTCGAAATCAATAAGGAGTGGCCCGAGCAGTTCGGATACGGGCGCCGTTCGACCATTCCTGATGTAGAAGCGCGCCAGGCCAAGCGCGCTGCGCAATTCGAAAGTCTTGGTCTGCTGGCGGCGGGCGATTTCAAGCGCCCTGTTGAAGGCATCTTCGACCCTGGAAGCATTCGGCGGGTCGCAACGGAGCAGCAGTTCTCCGTGGGCACGATGCAGTTCGGCATCGAGCCAATGCTGGCCCGATTGTTCCGTCCAGCCGATCAGTTCGCGCACAATTTCCAGACCGGTCTGAAGTTGCCCCGCTTCCGCGTTCGCCAGGGCAACATGCATCCCCCAGAACGGCTCACAAAGGTAGCAATCATTTTCATGCAGCAGGGTCCAGCCGCGGCGCATTTCGCTCAATCCCTCCACCTGTTCGCCGGCGCGCCACTTTGCAAGGCCGTTCAGGTAGGTCCCGGCGGCCACATACAACGGCATGGTATGTTCGCGGGCGAGAGCGAGGGCAAGGATGGTCTCTGTTTGCTGCAACATGCCTGCGCACAGTCCGTCGAAGACGGCTTTATGAACGAGTGCATTGGCCTGCGACAGCGCCCGCTTTTCGCCCGGGACGCTCACCGCTGCCGCGGCGAGCCGGCGCGCACGATCGATCTTCCCGATCGGCCAGAGCACCAAGGCAAGAAACCTCATGATGACGAACGGCAGGTCCAGCGTTGACGCCCTGAAGGTTTCGGGGTCAGGCTCGGCGCCGTAGATTGCGAGGGCCCGCTCAAGATGCACTTTCGCATTCAGGTAATCGCCGCCGAACCAACAGGTCACCCCGCGGGTGCAATGGGAGAGGACTGCAGCCACCGGCGATTCCGGTCGCCGGTCGGCGGCGCTGACGATTGCTTCCACCAATTCCCGCATCGGCGCGATCTCGCCGTGAGTGAGGCAGGCATTGAACAGGCCCGAATGGATCGGCGCCAGTTCGACCGGATCATTGATGTCAGCTGCGAACTGCCGGGCGCGCGTCCATGCGGCCACCGTTTCGGGCGCGCTGTGCCCAAGGCTTCCGCGCAGCGCGCGGCTATAGGCAATCTGGAGGTCGAGCCGGCTCATGATGCGGCCCGGCTCGCCCGGCAACCCATCGGCGATCGCGACGGCCTTGCCGAGATGGGCGACCGCCTCAGAATAGGCCGAGCGTTTCAGCGCCTGCTGGCCAGCCTTGCGCCACCAGCCGAGGGCCACCTCGCCGAGCCCCGCTTCGGTGAAGTGGTAGGCCAGCACTTCCGGCTCGGTTTCGGCGATGACCGGAAAGCCGTCGCGCAGCACATCGCCGATATGCTTGTGGAGCTGCAGTCGCCGGCTCTTGAGCAGGCTCTCGTAAGCCGCTTCCTGAACCAGCGCGTGCTTGAAGCTGTAGCGTGCTTCCGGCGGCGTGCCGCGCCGCATCAGCAGCTCGGCCTGTTCGAGCTGCGCCAGCGCGGCGCTCAATGTCAGATCATCGCGACCCGCCACAGATCGCAGCAGCGTATACGAGAAGTCGCGGCCAATGGCAGCGCCGATCTGCGCCACCTCCTTGACCGGCGCCAGCCGGTCGAGCCGCGCCATCAGCGAGTCCTGCAGCGTCGCGGGAATGGCGAACGACGGGAACGGACTATCGAGCCGATAGCGCCCGGCATCTGCCACGAGCAGTCCGGACTCCAGCACCATCTCGGTCAATTCCTCGACGAACAGCGGGATGCCATCCGTCCTCTCGATGATCTGCCTCATCATCTCGTCCGGTAGCTGGCGACCGACGGTCACCTGCTCGACCAGCGCGCGCGTGTCCCGCCGGTCAAGCCGATCGAGCCGCAACAGGCTGACGTTGGGAAGCCCCACCCAGGGCGGCTCGAACTCGGGCCGAAAGGTCAAGAGCATGAGTATCGGCAATCCCCTGATCCGGTCGACCGTGAGATCGAACAGCTCGAGCGTCGTGGCGTCGGCCCAATGCATGTCCTCGCAGACAACCAGCACAGGCTGCTGCCGCGCCAGACCCTCGACCTGATCGAGCAGGGCTGCGAATGTCTGTCGCCGCTGCTGCACCGGATTGAGGCCGAGCGGCGGATAGCGCTCGCCGGTTGCGATCGAAAGCAGAGCGGCGATCAGCGGCGTCGCCTTGGCCACCTGCTGCGTTCCAAGCGCCAGCATTGCCTCGAGCTTGTCGAGCTTTTGCTCCGGCGTGTCCTGCGACCTGATGCCGGCAGCGCGCTCGAGTTGAGCGACAAAGGGATGAAGCGCACTGTTGGTATGGTAGGGCGAGCACTGATAGCGCACCCGGCGGTGGGTCCCCAACGCAGGGTTCTCCAACAGCGTCGCGACGATGCGCGACTTGCCGATCCCGGCCTCGCCGGAAATCAGGACCACCTGGCCCTGGCCCTGCCACGCCAGCTGCTGGCGCGAGAGCGCGAATTCGATCTCCGCCTTGCGGCCGACAAAGCCGATCGAGCGCACGGTTCGCACCGCCTCGAAGCGGCTCTCCGATGCCGCTCCGCCTTCGACCGCCCAGACCGCGATGGGCCCGTCGATGCCCTTGACCTCGCGGTGACCGAGACTGCGAAACGTGAACAGGTCGCCAAGCAGTTGGCGCGTCGAAGCCGCAACGACAACCGCCCCGGGCTCCGCCAGGCCCTGCAGCCGCGCAGCGACGTTCGGTGTATCGCCGACCATCGCCTGCTGCTCTGACGCGCCTCCGCTGATGAGGTCGCCTACCACCACAAGTCCGGTCGCGATCGCGACCCGCACCTCAACGCGCTGTATCGCGCGCGTTTCGAGCGGCCCTATTGCGGCGGTGATGTCGAGCCCCGCCCGCACGGCGCGCTCCGCGTCATCCTCGTGTGCAACGGGATAGCCGAAATAAGCGAGTATTCCATCGCCCACGAACCTGGCGATAATGCCGTCGTAAGTGGCAATGACCCTTGCGCAGGCAGCCCGATAGGCGCGGATCACCTCCCACATGTCCTCGGGATCGAGGCGCGCCGAAAGCGCCGTCGAACCGACCAGGTCGCAGAACATGACGGTGAGGTGCCGTCGTTCGGCATCGCGCCGGATCGCCGGCTCGGCGACCAGTTCGGCTTGATTGAGTTCGGCAATCGCGCGCAGCATTTTGCGTCGATGACCGAGCAGGACTCCCAATCTTTCGAAGTCCTGATCCGTCAGTTCGGGAAGGACACCAAGATCGATGCCGTTCTCGGCAAAACGCAGCGCGTATTGCCCAAGCCCCAGCTTCTCAAGCCAGTCCGCAATCTGCTGCATTGGCACCACCCACTGTCTGGTTGGCGGTCTGACCAATATGGACCACGGTAACGAAAAAATTATTGCACATTTTTCCCGGATCGCACGTCTTGTTTGCGGCAATTCGGCGGCGGCCGGCCTTCGCTCGTTCTCTAGCGTCCTCAGTCCAAATCTCCGCTACTCAAGAGAGTATTGACAGGATGCAAACGGCTGGATTGCTGGACACGCGCACGCGACGACAGCGAGGAACCCGTTCGCAGCGTTCAAAAATTCAGACGGGTATGGACGTTGCGCCGGTTTGAGCGGATCGGCGAGCCGGCGACATAAGACCCGCCGAGATCTGCGCCATATCAAGCATCGGCCAACGAACGATCAGGTACCACGTTACTCCGGAGAAAATTTTTGAGCGCCGGACGATGACGTGGCCTGCGCGCCGGCAGCATGTCGACGATGTGAAGTGTCTCACACAGTGGTGCATTGGCAGGTGCTAGAAGTTCGACCGGTCCCAACGGCTGCTGTCATGAGCGACATCAGATTTTTCCGGGGACCCGAGGGCACTCAATAGCGCCCCCGAGGAAGCGGCGCAGATTCACGGTCCGGCCATGTAGCGGCAACCTGGATTGCGCGAGCCAGGTCAAAACGCATTCAACTAAACTGCACACGCAACCGGATTCCACTGATCCGGGCCGAACGTCGTCAAACGCGTTGATGCAGTCGAGACTACCTCACGCTGGACGATTGCTGCGTCGTCGGTGACGCGGTCTGCTCGTCGCGTCGTCCCGCAGGCACCTTTTGGAAAGGTAGCAACATGAAAATGGCCAATGCAAATTTCGACAGGTCATCCGGCGCGAAGACGACCGGGTTCGCTCCTGCTGCTCTCATCAAATCGGCGCATCTCATTGAACGAATCGGACTCGCCGCGATTGGCGGCTCCTGCGGCTTGTACGTCGCCGCAGCATTAATGCGCCGGCAAAGCGAACTGCCCTTGAGTGTCGGGATCGTCCTGTTGATGATGCTCTTTGGGGCTTTCAGCTTCTACGTCGGCATCGATCTGCCTCGCCGTTCTGCCCGAAGATCAGCCTCGATCCAGCGGCAACGATGGAGCCCGGATACTGTGGTCGAGATCCTGAGCGCGGTCGGAATATTTCTTGCCGCGATTGCGACGTTTGCGTCCGTCGGCATCATCATCCTCGACGAGACGGTGTCCGACGGATGGCTGGCTTTCATCGGAATCAGTTGGATGACCGGCTCTTTGTTGCAAATCGCTGCCGGCATCATCGCCCGCAGCTACGGCACGGCCGAAAATGCCGGCAAGTGATTTCCGATTGCAGTTGGAATGCGCAGGCTGGCTGCGACGCAGGCCGACGCAATTGACCCATAGCAGCCATTTGCAATTCAAGACCGATCGGTCTATATATACGGCCATGGCACGCCAATCCCCAATGCAGTCGCCGCGTGGCCGGCCCCGTGGTTTCGACACGGAAGCCGCTGTCGAGCGTGCGATGGGTGTGTTCTGGTCGCGCGGCTATCACGGCACGGCGCTTCCGGACCTGCTGCGAGCGACGAAGCTTTCGCGCGGCAGCCTTTATGCCGCCTTCGGGGACAAGCACGCGCTCTTTCTGCGGGCGCTCGATCGCTATATCGCCGACGCGCTTGCGCGGATGGACGTCGAACTCGGTCCGCGCCATGCGCCGGTTGACGGCCTGCGGACCTTCCTTGCCGGTTATGTCGACCGCACCAGCGGCTCAAGCGGTCGGCGCGGATGCCTGCTGGTCGCCACAGCCATGGAACTGGCTGGCCACGACGGAGATGTCGAAGGTCGCATCGGCGGCTTCTTCAAAGCCATGGAGGCCAAGCTCGCTGGCGCACTCTCGCGCGCGAAGGCGGCCGGCGAACTGGCCGCTGGTGTTGAGCCTGCAAGTGCCGCGCGGATACTGGTCTGCTTCGTCGAGGGACTTCGGGTGGTCGGCAAAACGGGACCAACGCGCACCACGTCGCAAGCCACGGCCGACGCCCTTCTCGACCGCTTCATCAGGTAGCTCAGCCATGGACGCACTCCGGGTTACGCGCGCCTATATCTGGACTGTTTGGTCTAAAAATGAGGATGCCATGTCTGCCATTCAGATCGCCTGCGCGGTGCTGGTGCCTCTCATCTGGGGCTATCAGTTCGTAGCTATCAAAGTGGGCGTGGTGCAGTTTCCGCCACTTTTCTTCCTCGGACTGCGCTTCCTCGCCATCGCCCTGTTGCTGATCCCCTTCGTCACAAGGCCGACACGTCAGGAGTTCGGCTCCATCGCTGTCATCTCGGTCTTCCTGGGTGGACTGAATTTCGGCTTGTTCTATGTGGGGCTGGGGCTCGGTTCAGGCAGCATGTCTGCGGTCGCCTATCAACTCACGACGCCCTTCACCGTGCTGTTGGCCTGGCCACTGCTTGCGGAGAGGCCGTCGCTGATGACGTCCGCAGGGGTGTTGATTGCCTTCGGCGGCGTGGTCGTGTTGGCCGCCGGGCCGGGCCTGTCCGCAAATGCGTTACCGATCCTGCTGGTGGTGGGGGCAGCCTTCGCGTTCGCGGTCGCCAACGTCCTGACCAAGCGCCACGGCCCGTTCGATCCCTTGATGTTGACGGGGTGGTCGTCACTTTTCACGGTACCGCAGGTCATGTTGATGTCGCTGTTCCTTGAACATGGACAACTGACGACCCTCGTCACGGCGGACGAACGTGGCTGGATGGCGCTCGCCTACACTATTTTCATCGGAGGAATCGTCGGATTCGGCCTTTGGTTCTGGCTGATCGCCCGTTGCACCATGGCCCGCGTGGCGCCATTCGCCCTGCTGCTTCCGGTCTTCGCCTTGATTTCGAGCGTGTTGTTCCTCGGCGACCGCGTGACGCCGACGCTGGCTATCGGGGCGCTACTCGCTATCTCGGGCGTCGCCATCACGCAAGTGAGACCGATCGCTCGACCACATGCGTCGCCCCGTTTGCAATAGCAAACTGGATACGACGGATGCGACGAAATAGCCCGACGGGCAAATCACTTCTGATCGTCGGAAATCGTGTCAAGTCGATAATTTCTGATAATCGAAAATTTCTCTTTCCATCTGACCCAAATCAGTGCGCATCTATCGCCATCCCGTCCCACTCAGAGGGGCGTCGGCCGTCGTCACGACGAGGGGCGGGTCGCGGTGGACGCTGAGGTTGCGATTGACGGTCGCGGCTGAAGCGTACGGCGAAAGCGTGTGGTCCTGGCGCCCGTAACGGCGTCAAGTCCTTAAGGGAGCCAACGCTTCCGAGGGACGACGGTGGCAATAGAGGCCGTCTCACCGGGGAGAGCGCGTTATAAGCCGTAAAGCCATTGCGCAGGGAATGTCGGATGCTCTCCGCTGCCCTGTATGCTCGTGTGCAGCTTTCTTAGCACAATCGCACACGAGATCGCGGGTGCAGCGCGCATCCGGCATTCCCTGCGCCCTCTGGATTGAAGAGGGTAAGGAATTTCTGGCAAAGCTCGGGCGCAATGCGTCGCGACAATGCGAAGGTGTGTTTGGATAATGGTGCCAACAACAAACACCACCGTCGTCCCGGCGAACGCCGGGACCCATACGCCGCGGCGCATCGGTCAGAGCGCCGGCGTTAGAGACCTACTGCAAACAATAACCGCCGCGGCGTATGGGTCCCGGGTCAAGCCCGGGACGACGTGGGGAGAGAGCCGGGACGACGCGGAGTTATGGAGCTACTTCCCCCACACCTCGTTGGCGACATCGACCGCGAGCTTCAGCTTGGCCCACTGTTCTTCCTCGGACAGGATGTTGCCTTCCTCGGTCGAGGCGAAGCCGCATTGCGGCGATACCGCGAGCTGCTCGAGCGGCGCGAATTTTGCGGCCTCCATCAGCCGGCGCTTGATGTCTTCCTTGTTCTCGAGCTCGCCGAACTTCGAGGTGATGACGCCGACCACGACCACCTTGTTGCCCTTCGGCAGATAGCGCAGCGGTTCGAAGCCGCCGGCGCGGTCGGAATCATATTCCAGGAAATAGCCGTCGTAATTGGTGCCGGCCAGCATGGTCTCCGCGACCGGCTCGTAGCCGCCGGAGGAAATCCAGGTCGAGCGGAAATTGCCGCGGCAGACATGGGTGGTGACAATCATGTCGGCCGGCCGCTCGGCCAGCGCGTAGTTGATGACGCGGGCATAGATCTCCTGCAGGCCATCGGGATTGTCGCCGCGCTCGCGCGCCTTCTGCAACTCGTCCGGCGAGCAGAGATAGGCCCACACGGTGTCGTCGAACTGCAGATAGCGGCAGCCGGCGTCATAGAACGCCTTCACCGCCTTGCGGTAGGTCTTGCCGAGATCCTCGAAGAAAGGTTCGAGATCGGGGTAGACGTCCTTGGAGATCGCCTTGCGGCCACCGCGGAAATGCAGCACCGCGGGCGACGGGATCGTCATCTTCGCGGTGACATGCGCGGTGTCGCAATGCTTCTTCAGGAACTTGAAGTGATCGAGCATCGGATGGTTGTCGGGGAAGTCGAGCTTGCCGATGACGCGGATGGCGTCATGCCGGGTCTGGACGCCGGCGAACTGGATGCCCTGGTCGGGATGAAACAATTCGCAGCCGGTCAGATGGCTCAGGAAATCGAAATGCCACCAGGAACGGCGGAACTCGCCGTCAGTCGCGAGCTTGAGGCCGAGCGAGGCCTGCTTGTGCACGACCTTTTCGATTTCCATGTCCTCGGCCTTGCGCAGGTCCTCGGCCGTGATCTCACCCTTCTCCAGTTTGGCGCGCGCTTCCTTGATGCGCTGCGGCCGCAACAGGCTGCCGACCTCGTCGGCACGGAACGGGGCTTTGGTTCGCTGCATGGTCTTACTCCCAGGAATTATCTAGTGTGCGGCGGCGCCAGCGACGCCAAGATAGCGTTCGAGTACCGCAGGATCGGCCTTCAGGGCGCTGGAGGCCGCATCATGGACGATCGCGCCGCGTTCCAATATCACAACCCGGTCGGCCAACCCCAGAATCTTTTGGGCATTCTGCTCGACAATAATCGAGCAGATGCCCCCCGCGCGGGTAATGGTGCCGAGCGCCCGCAGCAGTTCCTCGACGATGATGGGCGCCAGCCCCTCGGTCGGCTCGTCCAGCAGCAGCACCTTCGGATTGAGCGTCAGCGCCCGGCCGATCGCCAGCATTTGCTGCTCGCCGCCGGAGAGCTGGTTGCCGAAATTACTGCGGCGTTCCTTCAGCCGCGGAAACATTTCGTAAACCCTGTCGACGGTCCAGGGTCCGGGCTGGGCCACCGCGGTCATGTTCTCTTCCACCGTCAGCGAGCGGAAGATGTTGCGCTCCTGCGGCACCCAGCCAATGCCGGCGCGCGCCCGCTGGTCCGGCCGCATCGGGGTAATGTCGAGCCCGCCAAGCGCGACAGTGCCGCCAAAACGCCGGGTGATCCCGACGATCGAATTGATCAGCGTGGTCTTGCCGGTGCCGTTGCGGCCGAGCAGCGCCAGCACCTGGCCTTCGCCTAATGTCAGCGACATCCCCGGCAGCACCACCGCTTGCCCGTAGCCGGCGCGCAGGTCGTTGATGGCGAGCAAATCAGACATCAGCAGCCTCGCCGAGATAGACCGCCTTGACCTGGGGATTGCGCGCCACCTCGTCCGGCGGGCCCTCGACCAGCATGGCGCCGTTGACCAGCACCGAAATCCGGTCGGCGAACGAAAACACCAGATCCATGTCGTGCTCGATCAGAAGCACCGTGACGTCGCGCGGCAGCGCGGCGACGGCTGCCAGGATATCGTGGCGCTCGCTCTCGGGCACACCGGCGGCGGGCTCGTCGAGCAACAGCACCCGCGGCTTGGTCGCGATCGCGACCGCGATCTCGAGCAGGCGCTGCTTGCCGTAGGGCAGCGTCGCGGTGAGTTCGTTCATGACGTCGAGCAGGTGAAAGCGCGACAGCGTCTCGGCGACCTCCTGGTTGACGTCGCCCCGCGTCCCCATCCGCCGCCACCAGTCGCCGCCGCGGCCGAGCCGTTCGGACACCGCAAGCCCGATGGTCTCCAGCGGCGTCAAATCGGCATAAAGCTGGTTGATCTGGAAGGTGCGCGACAGCCCGCGCAGCACCCGCTTGTGAACCGGCAGATCGGTGATGTCGTTGCCCTCGAGCAGGATGCGCCCGGCATTCGGCTGCAGCACGCCGGTGAGCAGGTTGATGACCGTGGTCTTGCCGGCGCCGTTCGGCCCGATCAGGGCATGGCGGGCGCCCTGCTCGACCCGCAGCGACAGGTCACGCGTGACCTTGAGGCCCCCGAATGATTTTTCCAGCCCCTTGGTTTCCAGCGCGATCGTCATGGCGCGTCGCTTTCGGGAACGGCCACGACGGCTTTGCGCCCGGCGATTTTCCGGATCACGAGATTGGGCAGCCACAGCGCCCAGCGATGCATGCGGTCGCGGCCGACCAGCACGATCACGACCAGCACGAGGCCGATCCAGAACAGCCAGTATTGCGGCGTGATGGTGGAGAAGAACTCCTGCAGCATCTTGAAGACAACAGCGCCGATCAGGCCGCCATAAAGATAGCCGGTGCCGCCGAGCACCAGCACCAGCATCAGATCGGCCGATTTTTCGAACGCGAACACGTCGAGCGAGGCCAGCGCCGTGGTCTGGGTGAACAGCGCGCCGGCAATGCCGGCGTAGAACGCGGCCAGCGTATAGATCGCGATCAGGCGGCGGTTGACCGGCACGCCGATGGCGGATGCCCGCAGCGGATTGTTCTTGATCGCGCGCAGCGACAGGCCGAACGGCGAGTTCACCACCCGGCGCGCGAGCAGGAACAGCAGGAACAGCACGATCAGCGAGTAGAAGAAGCCGGTCTTGCCGAACATGTCGAAGGCGAAGAGCCCAAGGATCGGCGCCATCTCGATGCCCTGCAGGCCGTCAGTGCCGCCGGTGATGTTGGAGAAACGCTCACCCAGCGCTTCCAGCAGCAACGCGATCCCGAGCGTCACCATCAACCGCGTCAGGTCGACGCCGCGGATCACTAGGAAACTGGTGAGAAAGCCGAGCACCATGGCGACGAGGCCGGCCGCGACCAATGCAATCACCGGTTCGGTGATGATGCCGTGCAGCGCCAGCAGCCCGGCACAATAGGCGCCGACGCCGAAGAAGGCGGCATGGCCGAGCGACACGATACCGGCATAGCCAAGGATCAGATCGAGCGACAGCGCGAACAGCGCCAGCCGCAGGATGTCCGTCATGATCAGATAGCGCGACGGAAACAGGAATGCGCAGGCCAGCACCAGGACCCAGAACGCGATTTCGCCTCCGCGCCAGCGGGAGCGGGCCATGGCATGAGACGAGATTTCGGGAAGCGCGCTCATATCGGCTCACCGCGCCGCGGTGCGGCCGAACAGACCGTTCGGGCGCCAGATCAGGATCACGATCATGATGGTATAGATGACGAACGGCCCCATCTTGGGCACGTAATATTTGCCGGCGACGTCGCCGATGCCGAGCAGCAGCGAAGCCAGAAACGGCCCGGTGATGCTGGAGGAGCCGCCGACGGTGACCACGATCAGGAAGTAGATCATGAACTTGAGCGGAAAATACGGATCGAGGCCGAGAATTTCGGCGCTGAGCGCGCCGCCCAGACCGGCAAGTCCGCAACCGAAGGCGAAGGTAAAGGCAAACACCTGCGGTACGTTGATGCCGAGGCCGCTGGCGGCACGGGGATCATCGACCGCCGCGCGCAAACGGCTGCCGAACCGGGTTTTCGCCAGGATCAATTGCAGCCCAACCGTGAGCAGGCCGCAGATCACGATGATCATCAGCCGGTAGCGGCCGATGCCGACGCCGAAGAAATCGAACTGGCCCTCGAGCGCCGCCGGCAGCTTGATGAAGATGCGCGACGATCCCATGATGTAATCGACCGACGCCACCGACATGAAGGTGAGGCCGATCGTGAACAGCACCTGGTCGAGGTGGCTTCTGGTGTAGAGATGGCGGTAGAGCGTCCGCTCCAGCGCCACGCCGATCACGGCACTCACGACAAAGGCGACCGGCAACGCCGCAAAGAACGGCCAGCCGGAATTGTTGACCAGGACGGCGCAGACATAACCGCCGGTCATCGCGAACGCGCCATGGGCGAGGTTGACGAAGTTCATCAGCCCGAGCGTGACGGCAAGGCCGCAGGCCAGCACGAACAGCAGCATGCCGTAGGCGACGCCGTCGAACAGGATGGTGAAGAGCGTGGTCATCTTGAATACACTGGTCTAAGTAAGAGCCCCTCACCCGGATCGCTGCGCGATCCGACCTCTCCCCGCAAGTGCGGGGCGAGGTTTAGTGCGGAGCAAGCCGTACGTCCTATCATCGCTTCGCTAGAACGAAGTAGATCCCGCGAATGCCGCTCTGCTCCCTCGCCCCGCTCTTGCGGGGAGAGGGTTGGGGTGAGGGGCAGGCCACGGGCGCGAAACTCACTTCTTCGTCTTGCCGGAATCCTTGACCGCCTCGAAGGTCGCGAATTCGACGTTGTAGAGTTCACCGTCGACCTTCTCGACCTTGCGGATGTAGATGTTCTGGACGATGTCGCGGGTTTCCGGATCGATCGAGATCGGGCCGCGCGGGCTCTCCCACTTCATGCCCTTCATCGCCTCGATCAGCGCATCGCCGTCGGTCTTGCCGCCGGTCTTCTTCAGCGCCTCATAGATCAGATGGATGCCGTCATAGCCGCCCACCGCCATGAATCCCGGGCGCTGGTTATAGGCCTTCTTGTAGGCTGCGACGAAATCCTTGTTGGCGGCCGACGGGTGCGCGGCGGAATACAGATGCGCGGTGACGGTGCCGAGCGCCGCATCGCCCATGCCGTTGAGCAGGTCGTCATCCATCACGTCGCCGGGGCCGATCACCTTGATGCCCGCCTTGTCGAGGCCACGCTCGGCATACTGCTTCATGAAGTTGCCGCCCTGCCCTGCCGGCACGAACACGAACACGGCATCCGGCTTGGCATCCTTCATCCGCTGCAGAAACGGCGCGAAGTCCGGATTTTGCAGGGGCACCTTGACCTCTTCGACGATCTCGCCGCCGCCGGCGGTGAAGTTCTGCTTGAAGAAGTTCAGCGCATCGTTGCCGGGCGCGTAGTCGGAGGTCAGCGTTGCGACCTTCTTGATGCCGTTCTTGGCGGCCCAATCACCGATGATGGTGGAGGACTGCGCCAGCGTAAAGCTGGTGCGCACGATATAGGGCGAACGCTCGGTGATGATCGAGGTGCCCGCCGCCATCACGATTTCCGGGACCTTGGCCTGGGTGGCCAGCGGCGCCGCGGCAAGGGCTGCCGGCGTCACGCCGAAGCCGGCGATGAAACTGACCTTGTCGTTGACGATCAACTCCTGGGCGAGGCGCTTGGTGTTGTCGGGGACCGCGCCGTCATCCTTCAGAATGACCTCGATCTTCCTGCCGGCGACGGTATCGCCCTTCTGCTGCATATAGAGCTTGACGGCGTTGTCGATCTGCTTGCCGGTCGAGGCCTGCCCGCCGGTCATCGGCAGGATCAGGCCGATCTTGACGGCATCCTGCGCCTTCGCGGGTATAACAGCCAGCACACCGGCAACCGCGCCAGCGGCCAGCAGCAATTGACGACGAATAGACATGAATTTTCTCCCCCTGATCGATCTTGTGCCTTGAGCCGAGTCCCCGGCCCTTGCCTCACCATAACCCAAATTTTCGGCCGGGTAGCGCCACGACATGGCGTCTCACCGCGGCTTGTTGTCAATCGGACGAAGGGCGCGTTTCCTTGGACGGGCACGTCCCCCGGGGCGGTCCTGCGTCAGGTCGCGGGCTGTATTATAACACCGTCTTCGCTTCGAGACCCACCGGCCGGCCGAGCGCCTCCGGCCTTCGTTCCATTTGTACATTTGTACAAATAAAATGTTGCTGTCAACAAATAAGCGGCAGGTCGTGTCCGCCGCAAGGCGGCCTCAAATCCATCATCCTTTAAAGGTCTAATGAGTAACCTGCCGCCCATGTCGATCCGTGCCCGCCATATCCTCGTCCTCGTTGCCGTCGCGTTCGCAGGCTGCTCGCTGAGCGGCTGCGGAACCATCAACGAAAAAATCTCGGCCGGGGTCAGCGACGCCATTCCGGCCTGGGCCGGCGGCGTGCCGGCGGACGCACCACCGCGGCCGGGCACCGCGAAGTACGACGAGTTCATGAGGGAACGCGAACGGAAACGGCTGCTGCCCGCCGCAGAACGCGGCGAGGAAGCAAAGCCTGCTTCATCGTCGCAGGACGCAATTCGCTAACGGGACGATAGCAGAGCGGCCGTCCGCATCGTCTGCCGGATCGGCCACCCGCTCCTCGTCGACCGCAAAATACCAGCTGCGAACCTTGGCAACAATGATGACGTGATCCCTTCAGTTCGAAGCCCGAACGGCGTAGGGTGACTCGGCATTTCGACGCCCACGGCATCGATGTCCATTTCAGTGTGGTATCAGCCCAAATGGGTGCGGGACCGCTCTAACAGCAGATCAAACGATGTGAGTTGCATGGCTTCCGCAACGACTACCGCGCGCCCGCGCTTGCTATACGTGGTAAACGAAGACTTCGCGTTTTTGCTCAACCGGCTGCCGATGGCGAGAGCTGCGCGCGCCGCGGGCTATGAAGTGCACGTGGCCACGCGTGTCGATAAAGGCGCAAGCGCCATAGAAGCAGAGGGCTTCACGCTTCATAGGATACCATTCCGCCGGGGCGGATTGTCTCCATTTGCTGCAGTTCCGACCATCGCTGCGCTTCGACGGCTTGAAAGCAAGATCAGGCCGCAGATCGTTCATCACTCCGGCCTGCAATGCTGCGTGTATGGATCGATTGCAGCCTTGGGACGAAAAATCCCGCTTGTCAACGCCATTACCGGCCTGGGCTACATCTTTACTTCGGTAACCTGGCGAAC
This sequence comes from Bradyrhizobium sp. AUGA SZCCT0158, assembly GCF_018130065.1. Classification (GTDB taxonomy): domain Bacteria; phylum Pseudomonadota; class Alphaproteobacteria; order Rhizobiales; family Xanthobacteraceae; genus Bradyrhizobium. Next base: position 521,342 of record NZ_JAFCME010000001.1, read on the forward strand.
AGGGCTTCTGAAACGAAGCATGGCTATTCTCCTTCCGTGGCTCTTCAACAGGAAGCAAAGCGTCGTTCTCGTCCAGAATCCCGACGACCTGTCCGCCCTCGAAAGCCTCGGAATAGAGCACGGTCGAACGATCCTGATCCCCGGATCCGGTGTCGATACAGATGTGTTGCAGCCACTGCCGGAGCCGACTGGCCCAATTACGATGGGCTTCGCCGGGCGCTTGCTAACCGACAAAGGAATTCGGGCGCTGGTAGCCGCCCACGGCATTTTGCGAGAACAAGGTCACGATATAAACCTGATCATTGCCGGTAATCCCGATCCAGCCAACCCCGCCTCCGTCCAAATTGAAGAAGCGTGGGAATGGAGCCAACGGCCGGGGATTACCTGGCTTGGACACATCGAAAATATCGTCTCGCTTTGGCGGCGCTGCCATTTTGCCGTCTTGCCGTCGCATCGCGAAGGCCTGCCCATGAGTCTGCTTGAAGCAGCAGCCTGCGGCAGAGCGATGATCGCCACCGACGCTCCGGGCTGCCGTGAAGTTGTCATTCATGATCATACCGGCGTCCTGGTGCCTATCGAGGATCCAATAGCACTTGCTGCGGCGATCCTTGGCCTGGCGAACTCGTTCCAGCTTCGCGACCGTTACGGACAAGCTGCGAGAAAGCTCGTCGTCGAAAAGCTGTCAGCCAAAATCATCGGGGACTCCGTCGTCGAACTCTACGACGAGCTAACGCGAAATCGGCACCAGCATCGGGCGCCAGACAATTCGATACTGCCTGGTCTCCAGGTGCAGAGTGCTGGGAAAATCCTGCTCGTTTCTCAGCATTATGCCCCGTTTCCGAGCACGACCTCGGCCTATATGACCGAGATTGCCGAGGAGTTGGCTCGCGACTGCGACGTCACCGTTCTGTCGGGCTCGCCCGGCTCCAACTCGAAGGCGCCCCCGAAGTCATCCTTCCCCACAATTATTGAGATAAAGAGCTGGTGGCCGGGAAAATCAGCGCTGGTTTCAAGATCACTTGCCGCAGTCCTGTTCGCATTACAGGTGTTCTTTGCCATCCTGAAGCACGCCCGCCGCGAGGACGCCATCCTTTGCGTTACGACGCCTTTCACAGTTCCGTACGCCGTAACTGTAGCAGCGAGGCTCCGCAAAATTCCCGCGGCACTTATTATTCATGACTTCTATCCGGACACGCTTGTCATGGCCGGCATTCTGCATCCCCGCTCTATAGTAACCAAAATCATGCGTTGGGCGAACTCTGTCTTGTTCAAATGGCTCGACGCTGTCGTCACCATCGGGCGCGATATGAATGTGCTGTTGATGGCCTATCCACGCATGCAGCCAAGCAAGATCGTCTTTATCCCAAATTGGCCAACGCTGCCCATTCAACATCGAGTCGTCACCGAGAATTCCTTTCGCGTCCGCTGCGGAAGCAAATTTCTGGTGGCCATGTCCGGAAACGCGGGATTCACTCACGATCCCAACTCCGTGTTCGAAGCTGCTCGAATACTGGAACACAATACGGACATTCACTTCCTGTTTTCGGGCGAGGGCGTCGGCTGGACCACATTGAAGAAAAGGCAGGCGACGACGCCCCTGCGTAACGTCACTTTGATTGAGCGCGTGCCCGAAGCGGAGCTGGAAGAATTCCTGTCGGCCGCCGACATTTGGATAATCCCGTATCGTAAAAACAATACCGGCGTGTCCGTACCAAGCCGGATCTATAATCTGCTCGCTGTGGGACGACCGGTGATAATCTGCTCAGAGCCGGATGCGGAGGCTGCTCTTCTGGTGCAGGAACATGATTTGGGCTGGGTGGTACAACCCGAAGATCCAGCCGCAATTGCTCGCACCGTCGAGTTTGCAGCTTCGGCCGCGGGCAATACCCAAGAGAAGGGACGGCGGGCGATCGAGATTGTCCGTAACTATGCACGACCAACCGCGTTGAATTCATACCGGCAACTGATGCGTCGGCTTCTGAACAAGCACGCTGCTGTGTCTAATGAATGATGAGATCACTCGCAGCTGTCGGGACAAATCCCCGAACGCCAACGCCCCCGAAAGCATGACTTTTAGCTGTTGACTCTCGTAGAGGTTTATTCCTTATCCAGAGAATGCGCTCCAATCCGCCATTCGAAACCTTTCACTCCAAGGCACGCTCGTTATGACTAAAGGTCTGGTTCTGGTAACGGGCGGAAACGGATACGTGGGCCGGGAGTTGGTGCGTCAGTTGATCGCCCAGCGAGATTGCGAAGTCCACGTACTGGACAATATGGCCAGCGGTGAACATCGTCTGGCGCAAATGGACGAGCAAGCTTTCGTACTGCACCGGCAGGATATCCGGGACACGGATGCGGTTTCGGAATTGCTCAGGACGATACGGCCGTCGATAATCTATCATTTGGCTGCAGTTCATTTCATTCCAGCGTGCGAAGCCGAGCCCGGGAATGCGGTCGCAATCAACGTGGCGGGAACCGTCAATCTGCTGAACGCAACTCCGGCCGGGACCAAGTTCGTCTTCGCTTCATCGGCCGCCGTCTACCGACCGTTGCCCGACGCGCATCTGGAACGCGACGAAGACCTCGGCCCGGTCGATGTCTACGGCTACACAAAATTGCACGGCGAGCATTTTGTCAGGCATTACCACAACCAAAACAAGGTCCGCGGCATCATCGTCAGACTTTTCAACGTCGTCGGGCCCGGTGAGACCAACCCGCATCTCGTACCGGCGATCATCAGCCAGCTTGCTTCCGGTAACCGCCAACTCGCGCTGGGAAACCTGTTTCCGCACCGGGATTACATCGACGTCAGCGACGTTGCTTATGGATTCCGCGCGCTCGCCAGGCACGATGCTTTCGAGGGCGGTCCGCTGATTTCGAATCTTGGCACCGGAAACACGCACTCCGTGGGTGACGTCGTCGCGACGATCGGGACCGCGGCCGGAGTGACCGTCGATGTTCAGCAGGACCCGCTTCGTGTGCGTGCTGTTGATCGTCCGATGCTGAAGTCGTCAACTCAGAAACTGAGGCAGATTACCGGCTGGGCCCCGTCCATCTCACTTGCCGAAAGCATGCATCGCGCATGGACAAATCGGATGGAGGATAGACTAACGTGACGGCCACCAAGCTGCGCGTTGGCGCGGTCGTCGTCACGCCACCGACGTTCAAGGCAAGCGGAGGGGTATCGGCTGCGATCCAACTAACCGAGAGAATCGCAAAGCAGATCGACAGCGCGCTGTTGCTGATGGCCGAGGATAATGGCGAAACCGTCGAGAACGGTCTGCGCATAGTCCGTCAAAAGGCGGCAAATTCCCTGCTGCCCCTGCGGCGTGTCCTGCCGCGGCAAGCCGTCACTCTCGCATGGCGAGCGAATATCAAGCCATGGCTTCGCCAGGGACAGTTCGATGTCGTTCATTTCCACAATCCTCACCCGCCCGGTGCTCTCAAAGCTGCTGCGCAGGCCTGCAAAGACCTCAAAATCCCCTACGTGATTTCAACGCACGGCTTCATCGAATTCAACGAATTCTCACAAGGCTTCGGTGCCCCTGCCTGGCAAAAGCCATTGCTGGAACTGCTGGTGCGTCGACCGGTCGTACACGTGGCGCAGAACGCGGCGAGAGTCCTGATGCTCTCGCCTCAGGAGGAACCCGTTCTATCCGGCATGGGGGTGCATCCTCGCAATCTTCGCGTCGTATCCAATGGCGTGGACCCCTACTTCACGATTCCTGTTTCAGAAGCAGAGCGGCAACGACTGGTCGCACGCTTCGCTCTTCCGACCGATCGTCCTCTGATGCTGTATGTGGGTAACCACACGGCAAACAAGGGCCTGGACGTACTGCTCAGAGCCCTGCCCCTGATGCGCGAAAAGGCTGTGGCTGTTGTCGCCGGTGCTATCCGCTCGCAGAAGGAGCATGCGCAGCTCCTTGCTGACAACGGCATGCCTGCTGGCAGTGAAAAGATTCTATTCACCGATTTCATCACCCGCGAAGAACTGCGCGCCCTCTATCAGAGCGTCGACTTGTTCGTCTTTCCCTCGCGCGCCGATACGCTGCCGCTTGTCATTCTGGAAGCCATGGCCAGCGGCCTGCCGGTCGTTTCGACCTTGATTGGCGGAATTCCATTCGAAGTTTCCGCCGACACAGGGATCCTGATGAAGCCCGGCGATCCCGCAGCACTCGCTTCGGCGCTGGACCGGCTGTGTGCCGACCAGCCACTCCGCAAGGCGATGGGCGATGCCGGGCGCGCACGTGTCACTCAGCTCTTTAACTGGGAGAAATCGGCAGAACAGGCCGTGGCTATTTACGAGGAAGTCGTTTCCAACAAGACGTCGCAATAGTTCTTAGTGAGAGATGGCCGACATCGGCTTCATCGCTCCGGCTTGTATCCCACAAACGAATAGAGTCGACCGGGCCGGTTGTCGAATTGTTCGGCGATCAACAGCATGAACCTGAACATGCGGTCATGACTCAGAAGCGCCCGCCAGCCCGGGACAGGAAGCCTGGCCGAAAGCCGTGAGACGACAGCCGATCGCAAGCTCTCAAATGTGTAAGGGAACAAGTTGATCGGGCTTGTAAGGGGCGGAAGTATCTCGAGCGGCTCAAAGCCGGCAGTGCGCAACGCGCCAACGTAGCGATCAAGACGAAAGGCGTTCTCACCGCCATAAAGCCGATGCAGCGGATGCTGGTCCAAGAAATTCTGAAGGTCGGAATCACGACTAATGACATGTTCGCGGGCGGCAACAGCAATGCCACCCGGCTTCAGTACGCGATAGATTTCACGGCATGCACCTTCCAGATTGGTCGTGTGATGAAGCACCGCTCGCGCAAACACGACATCGAAGCTCGCATCGGCAAACGGCAACCGCTCGGAAACTTCCTCGACAATATCAATGGCAATTCCGGCATCGTGCGCGAGCATGCGTATCGCTGCTGCGCCAACAATCTTGCTTGGATCCGGTTCAAGGGCCGTGACCGCGAAGCCATCACGGGCCAGTGCGTAGCTGGCGATACCACGGCCAGCTCCGATATCGAGCGCTCGGCCACGACGACCATGCAATATTTTGGAGACCGCGCGCCACTCCTCCGATGCATGGTAACGAGCCGCCGCATCCACCAATGGGTCATCGTAGTATGCGTCGCGCGCAACTTGCTGCTGCTCGGGTTGATTTCGAAACCAGACGACCGCCTCTTCCCAGGACGACAGCTTGGGATCAGCGCTCATCGGGCGACAGCTCCCTGACAACGACCGCAGGGTTTCCCGCCGCGATCGAGAACGCCGGCACGTCCCTAGTGACGACCGCCCCGGCCGCGACGATCGCACCCTGCCCAACGGTGACGCCGCGCAGCACAAAGGCACCAGCGCCTATCCAGGCGTCGTCGTGAATCGTAACAGGCTGCTCGCCCAACTCCAGCTTACGCGGATGACCACGCTCGAATATTTCCCTGGCCTGCTGGTGTCGTTGCGAGGCTTGCAGCGGATGCGTAAGGTTATCGAATATATTGACGGAATGGGAAATCAGAACGCGATGTCCGATTTCGATCGATACCGCGGACCAAATGCGGGTTCCGTCTCCCACATAGCACCAATCGCCCAGCACAATTTTCCCCCCGTGCCCGAACGTCATCAACTCGCCGCGCACAAACGTATCGCTGCCAATCAGGATACGATCGGAGTCGCCGGCGGCATTTTTAATGCGCGCCGCTTGACTGAGGCGCGACCTGGCACCGACCCTGCAGGTTGCACGCCCCAGGATCTGCTGGGCTAGACGGTGAAGGTTCATGTAGTTCAACTGCGCTATTGGCCGGGAGTAATTAACACGATCATAACCGCCCGACGAGATCAACAAAGCTCTTCCATTGCAATGGCTTACTGTAAGAGGCGGTGACCCTTTCGCGACCGAGCGAGGCAATCCTCGACGATTCATCACAGTCCGCCAGCCGCTCCTCAATGAGGGTAAGCGCTTCCTCGGGCGAGCCATAGGTCGCGATTGTGACGCCAGGTTCCATCGCCTCTGGGTACCGCCCGTCATCCGACACCAGCAAGGCACCGCATCCCATGGCCTCGAAGCATCTCATATTGCCACGATCCGCTCCCGCCATATCGATCGCGCCGTTGAGCACGATCTTGGATCGCCCGATGAGATCATAGAGCTGCCGTCCGAAGACCGGCGGCTTGGCAATTTTCGATATCGCGCGAGGTCGGCGATGCTTCTTCAGGGGCGGCAAGAACCCGAGCGCGGTCTCGGCGAGCCGCGTCAGACGCGATGCGTCAAGGCAGAACACCACGTTCCGTCTCACGGCGAGTGCAGCGACCCGCTCCAAAATGGCCGCACGACGCGAATGGTGTCGCGAGTAACCGCCAACGAACAACACGTCGATAGGTCGGTCGCCGCGACCATACTTATCCATCAGCGGGTCAATCGCCGGAAAAAACGGCGCAACATTGCAGCCTTTCCGTCGCCAGTCATCAAGAATGGAGGGGAAATTGCTGACCACGGCATCGTAGGCCGACAGATCGACACCACCCGATGGCGCAGCACGCCAGCATACGGCTCTTCTTACACACCCGGGCAGCTTGCGAACAAAGCTGCTGCTGTAGCGGATCGGATCCAGATTGTAGAACACCTCAGCGCGATGATGCTCGATCTGCGCCAGGAGAATGTCCTCCGGCGCGCTCGCCGACGCCATCCCGTGCTCGCGCGCCCAGTACGTCTGCAGCGTCTTGTCATTGGCATTGGTAAAGAATGCATCGGGCGATCGGTCAATGACCGGCTGGAGGAAATGCAACACACCGAACCTGTCGTCCAGGAACACGCGCAGTCGATCGTCGAAGCTAACGGCCCCGGCCGCAAGACCATCAAAATGCTGCAGGTAAGATGGGTAAAGAGCGCTATTCTGAAATAACCGCATTCAAGGGTCCGCCAAAGGATGCCATGAGATAGCAAACTGCACACGAATAACAACACTCAACGCGTCTGTAGCTCAGACGCCCAACCGACCATTGGTTCGCCCACAGTTGACACCCCCATGTGCTGCTGCGAAATAGGCCAGTTCTCGCTTCAGGCGGCGGGTATGCGAGACCGGAATAGCGTATGAGCAACAAGAATACCGTGGGCCACCAGATCGAAACAGAGTCGATCTATTCCAACGCGGAGTATCTCGCGCACAATCCCACTTGGCATGCCGAGGATTCAGCCTGGAAGGCCGCCAAGATATGCAGCACCCTGCGCAGGAACAATCTCAATCCGTCCCGGATTGCAGAAATTGGCTGCGGCGCGGGCGAGATCCTGGTGCAGCTCAAGACCCTTCTGCCCGAAAGCACTTTCGTCGGCTATGAGATGTCCGGGCAAGCCTTCGAGCTGGCGCGAAAGCGCGAACGTCCCGGCTTACACTACGTCAACACTAATATGCTGGACGAAAACGTCCACTTCGACGCCCTGCTGTGCATTGATGTATTCGAGCATGTCGACGACTATATCGGGTTCATCAAATCGATCCGCAGCTACGCTGATTACAAGATTTTTCATATCCCGCTGGATCTATCGGTCTTCGCGGTGGCGCGGAGAGATACGCTGCTGGACGCGCGGCGGCGCGTGGGGCACCTGCACTATTTCACCAAGGAAACCGCGATCGAGACCATCAGGTATTGCGGCTACGAAATAATCGACACCGATTTCACCGCGCGAGCAGTTGAACTTGATAGCGGCAGGTTACGCACCAACCTGATGAAGCTGCCGCGCGCGCTGTTATCAAAAGTCTCGCCGGCTCTTGCCGCCCGTATTTTGGGAGGCTGGTCGCTGATGGTGTTGGCTAAATAGACTTCAGTACCGGGGGAGCCGACAGAATTCCACAATCCGAGAAGAAACGAGCAGGAGTGAGGGGATTGGAAATACTATTCTCTTTAAAAACGTCATCCCGGCAGGCGAGCCAGTACCCATTTCATATGGAGATAGGGCCAAATTCGTCCCGCCGACTCCCAATCCCAAGACCTGTCACGATTCAACTTCAAAACTGCCTTCTCGAACGCCGGTTCATCAACCAGTTCCGTGAAGGCCTCAACCTTCTTTGCCAGCAAGGATGCGGTCCAGGAAGAAAGCGGACCGTTCAACCATTCCGGCATCGGCGAATTGAAGCCGATTTTGCGCTTTGCGGTCCGGATTGATTCCGGCATGCAGCCGGCCATGGCTCGACGCGCAATCAACTTCGAGTATCCGTCGGCGTACTTGGCTTCTTCCGGAAGAGCAACCGCATAGGTCACCAGCCGCCAATCCAGAAAAGGCATCCGCACTTCGATCCCGTGCGCCATCGACAGGCGATCGAAGTTGCGCAGGATTGTCGGCAGAACGGTTCCATGGAGCATACGATAGAGCCTGCGATTGAAGGAACCCCACTCGGTCGGCAAATGGTCCTCATCGCCAACCACCGCGAATCCCCGCGGCAGCGAGGAAAGCCCGCCTCGCAGAAAAAAATGGCCTCGTCGCTTGAGTAGTGCCGCGCGCGCGAAATCCACGGCGTTTGACAAAAACCGCCAGCGCTCCATGATGCCAGAAACAACGTTACGCATCCAAAACGCCCCCGTACCACCCGCCTGCAGATAGCCCCCCATCAATTCATCGGCACCATGGCCATCGAGCGAAACAAGCACTTTCTGGCGACGCAGTTCCCGATAGATCAACCAGACGGCAGTTGGCAGACCAATGTAGACCTCGTCCATGTCTTCGAGCACACGATCGAAATCCCGCAAGGCGTCGTCATCACCGATCTGCAGTATCGTGGGCTCAACACCTGCCCAGGCAGCGGCTTCCTCGGCCTGTGGTCGCTCGTCGTTGGGGGATCCCGGAAACGACGCGACAAAGGCGTGCCGCCAGGCATGATTGCCACGCGGCCCCATCCCCTTCTTCTCGGCTTCGGACATCGTGCAAATGATGGCAGAGGAATCGAATCCGCCGGACAGGCAGGTGCCAATCGGCACGTCACTGCGCATGCGCAAAGCCACGGCATCTCGAAAAATCTGTCCGAAACGTTCGACCCGCTCGGCCTCAGTGGAGGGTAACTGAGGCAGATGATCCAGCGTACGCCACCAACGCGTAACGCTGGTACGGCCGCCCCTGATCCAAAGATGGTGCCCTCCCTGCAACCGCTTGATTTCCCGGTGCAGGGTCCGCTCGCTTCCCTCTATGCCAAAGGCATCGACCATGATCCGGCGCGCAGCATCTGCATCAATGTCGGTAGGCACCAATCCGGATCGAACAATGGCGCGCATTTCCGACGCAAACACCAGGCGGCCGTCCGAGATCGAATAAAGCAATGGTTTGATGCCGAACCGGTCGCGGGCGAGGAAAACGTCGCCAGATACCTTGTCCGCGATCGCCAGTGCCCACATTCCGTTGAAGCGCAGGAGCATGTCCGGTCCCCACGCCTGCCAGGCGGCGAGGATAACTTCGGTATCGGACTCGGTGCGGAACGGGACGCCCGCAGCTTGCAACTCTGCCCGCAATTCGAGGAAATTGTAGACCTCGCCATTATAGACGATGACAAAACGGCCATCCCCCGAATGCATCGGCTGATCGCCACGGGCGCCGGGGTCGATAATCGCTAAACGCCGATGTCCGAGCGCGATCCGCTTGTCATCGCTGAACCAGAATCCCGCACCATCGGGACCGCGGTGAGCGATCAGACCGGTAATTTTCTCGATGGCAGATGGAGTGACAGCTTCGCCGCGCAGATCGACGATACCAGCAATACCGCACATGAATCAGAAGCTCCGCGCGGGAAGAAACCGCGTTACGATGCGATACAGATCCCGCCGGCAAATTGCTCCGTAGGGGCCGATGCTGGAAACGGCAATGACCGCCATCAGGATCGCCGCGGCCGAAAGAACGTAATAGCCGGCAACCTCCCACAAAGCGGCACCCTGATCTATCCCATAGGTCGTAATCCAGACCCGCAACAGGATTGCACCGACGACCCCTACTCCAATCGGCATCAGGACAAAATGCCAAACCCGCAACCCGATATCCGGCAAGGCGAAACTCCGCCGCAGCAGCAGCGTCATGAAAACCATCTGGGCCAGTGCGCCGGCACATGCACTCCAACCCGCCGCCGGCCATCCAAAATAGGGAAGCGCCACCGCACTGGTTCCGAGGGTGAATAGCGCGGTGACCAGCGATATCGCGGCGTTCGCGCGTGTCCTGCCCTTCGCCATGAGATAGAATGTGAAAACGTTGGTGCCGCTGCCAAGGATGCCTGCCAGAGCCAGTACGATCAGCACGCGCTGGCCTTCGGCGGCAACTTCCGGGCCGGTCCACAGGTACAGCACATTACCAGCCACAGGAATGAGAGCTCCGAGCACCGTTACGGCCAGCACGTTCAGTATCCATGATGCACGAAAAAACAGGTCGCCGACGCGCTCGTCGCTCTCGCCCTGCAATGCACTGAAGAATGGAAACAGAATCTCGCCGATCTTGAGAACACCAATGTAAATTGCTTCCTCCGCGCGCAGCGCGATCGAATAGTATCCGACGTGCTGCGGCTGAAGAAACATGCCGAGCAAATAGCGTTCTGCCTGTCCGGCGACCAATCCACCGCCCTGCGCCAGCGCCTGCCATTTGCCGATGTGCAGGAGAGTTACCAGTGATCTGGAATGCAGCGCCGGAAACGCCACCACATCCGGGCACAGCAGCCGCGCCAGCACCATCGACAGCAGCAAATTGACTGCAAAACCGATCATTTGACAGGCCACGAAAGTCGACGCCTGCGGCCAGTGCGGGATCAACAGAAGCATTGAAAGTGTCGACGCCACGCTGCCTGCGACGCTCACGAGAGCCAGCCGTGCGTAATCTTGATGGGCCGTGAACAGCGCCAGACACACGCCGGCGATGCACTGAAAAAGCCACCCCACCGCACCGAAAGCGAACGCAGCGAAAAGATCGTCCACCAGGTCACCGCCCAGCTGAAAAACGCGCTGCGCAAAGGCCGGGCCGACGAGCCAGAAAAGGCTCACAAGTGGAATTCCGACCGCCAGGCTGAGAAACATGGCGGTTGCAAAAAACTGTCGGGTCTCATGGCGCGCTGCCGTGGCGAGCGTTCGGGCAAATTCGCGCGTCGACATCATGGCGAGAGAGCCGCTGAAAATGAGCGCTGGCGCAATGGTGGCGACGACAAGCCCCGCCACCCCGAAGGATGCAACGCCCAACCTACCGACGACAAACGGCAGGATCAGCAAGTTCAACCCGACGCTGACGAGGAATGCCATGGCATTCCAGGTCGAATTTGCCAGCAGTCGGGAACCGCTTTTCATGAGAAATGCGCAGCCATTTCATAATCGATATCGCCTGCACCACGCAGCACGACTAACCGAAGGCGCGAATGAGATCGACCACGGTCTTCTGTTGCGGCGCCGTGATCTCCGCAAACATCGGCAACGACAAGATCCGGCTTTGAGCCCGATGCGCATTCGGAAACTGCTCTGGACGATGCTCCAATCGTCCATAGGCCTCCAAAAACGGAAGAGCCACCGGGTAGTTGACGGCGGTTTGCACGTTGTTTGCGCTCAGGTGGGCGGCGAGCTTGTCGCGTTCCGGATGCTGGATGGTATAAAGATGATACACATGGGTGCGATCCGGAGCGACCTGCGGGACAACAATGTCTTCGATCTGATTGAGGCCGGCATCATAGACCATTGCCGCCGCCTGCCGAGCCTGCGTCCACCGAGTGAGATGCGGCAACTTTGCCGAAAGAATAGCGGCCTGCATGCCGTCGAGACGACTGTTGATCCCCTCGATGCGATGCTGATGTTTGACAAGGCCACCGTGTCGCGCCAACACTGCCATTCGTTCGGCAAGATCCGGGCGACCGGTAACAACTGCGCCAGCGTCTCCCATCGCTCCGAGATTTTTCCCGGGATAGAACGAATAGGTCGCAGCGTCCCCGAACGTGCCGACTTGTTGGCCTCGGTATTCGGCCAGATGAGCCTGAGCGCAATCTTCGATCACCCACAGTTTGTGTCGACGCGCGATCTGCATGATCGCGTCCATGTCGGCCGGCTGACCGTAAAGGTGGACTGGAATGATTCCCACCGTCCGCGGCGTAATGGCATTTTCGATCGCGGCCGGATCGATCGTATAGGTGCCGGCGTCAGTGTCACAAAAGACGACGTTCGCGCCGGCATGCGTAATCATGGCCGATGTGCTGATCCAGGACCACGCGGTCGTAATCACCTCATCGCCGGGCGAAACTCCCAAAGCCCGCATCGCGATGTAAAGAGCGTCCGTGCCGTTTGCGCAAGACACGCAATGGGGGGCGCCGACGGCGGCCGCAAACGCAGTTTCGAAATTGTCGACATATGGACCACGTATGAAGGAGCTGTCACGAATGACGGCGGCGATCGCGGCATCGATTTCCGACTTGATGCTCTCATATTGCAGATGGAGGTCGGCGTAGGGCACGGCCATGGGATGGAGCCTCATTTCGAACCAGTCGCTGTCAATGGCGCCGAATCAGACGCGCCGGATTTCCGGCGTAGGATCCGGGCAACGTAATGTCCTTGGTAACGACCGCGCCAGCCCCGATCACGACATTGTCGCAGATCTCAACCGGAAGAATTGACGCTCCCGATCCGATCGATACGCGATTTCCGATTTTCGTATGGCGCCACAACTCTTTGCGGCCTCGCGCCGGGCCACCCGTCGAAAACGTGTCGTTGATGAACATCACCCCGTGACCGATGAAGCAATCGTCGCCGATCGTGACAAGCTCGCAAACAAACGCATGGGACTGAACGCGCGTTCGCGATCCAATCCGTACTGATTTCTGGATTTCGGTGAAGGGACCGATAAAGCAATCGTCGCCAATTTCGCAACCGTAAAGATTGCACGGCTCGACGATGCTGACGCGAGCACCGAATACCACGTCACGCACGCCCACCTGTCGGATTTCGGGCTCATTCATGGCAGTTCGCCGAGGCGGCATAATTGCGGGGCAAACTTTAAAGAAACTTCTTTGCCGGTCTCGATGGATTCATACAGCGCAGATATCAGTTCAAGGCTCTTGCGACCCTGAAGGCCATCGACAAGCGCGGGACTCTGATCGTTGAGGCATTTGACGACATGTTCGTAATAGGCCTGGTGGCCAAAACCATAGACGTTTGGCGGATTAACCGAGAACCTTTCAATAACCTCTCTGTCTGAATCAAGCTCCTTTGAGAACTGCCAGTGCCGGATCTTGTTGACGGCAAATCCCGCAATTTCAACGGCTCCCCCCTCACCGAGTATTGACAACGAGCCTTCGAGATCCGTTGGCCTGACTGCCGTTGTCGCCTCGATGATTCCGAGCGCACCGTTCTTGAACTTGAGCGTCGCCACTGCAGTGTCTTCGGCTTCGATGTTCACCAGCGCGGTTGCCGCCCGGGCGTGTACGCTGACCACGTCGCCGAAGAACCACTCGAGCATATCAACATGGTGACTTGCCTGGTTGGCCAGAACGCCTCCGTCGTATGCCCAGGTTCCACGCCATTTATCCTGATCGTAATAGGCCTGATCACGACACCAGCGCACCCTTACGGTTCCCAGGATCAAGCGTCCGAAGCGACCGGCCTCGAGCGCTTCGCGAGCCTTTATCACGGGGACATTGAACCGGTTCTGCTTCACCACGAACAGCTTGACGCCGGCAGCATCGCAGGCGTTCATCATGACATCGGCGTCTTCGAGCCGGAGCGCCATCGGCTTTTCGACGATGACATGCTTGCCGGCCTTGGCAGCGGCAATGGCGTGAGCGGGATGCATCCCGCTGGGCGTCAGCACCGAAACCGCCTGCATATCCTTGTGGTTCAGAAATTCATCAATGCTGTAGAAGGCCGGCACGCCAAACCGCGAGGCGACCTTGTCGGCCCGCTCGCGCACGACGTCGCAGACTGCAACCAATTTGGCCCCAGCGATATGGCCGCCGCCAAGTAGATCAGCGTGACGCTTTGCGATACGCCCGCACCCCAGCAAGCCAAATTTGATCACTGATCACCCAATTTGCGGTTCGCCACGAAGAGCTTTCGAAGTCAATTTTGGGCTATTCGATCCCGTGCGACGCGGGCATCGCAAAATCAACTTGCCCACCCCGCCGAACCATTTTCTTCGGATAGCCGAAGCCGCTATGTTTTTCAACAGCTTGCATTGCTTTGAGGCTCCTGGTTGCAGAATTGCGGCTCGGGCCAGGCGTGACCGCACCGACATCGGATGGGCGAAGGACCTGCGACGCAAGGCACCTTTGGCAACCTGCCGACGCGCCATGGGGCAAGCGCAACAACGGTCTCATTATACCACGCCACACCGCTCCTGTACGAAGGTTCCTCATAACATCTTTAAGTTGTATTAATTGCGTAACTCTATCGCTGACGCGATTTCAAGCCTGGATCGCTCCTTCCGCCCTATGCCGCGAAATGTGACCGGTCTATACCGGCTGAAGAGCGGAACAACGGAGATAACTCTCGACCATCGGCCGGTCGCGGGTGCCTGACTTCTGGGAGCGGTATGAACTTGCTAGGATTGGATGAACCAGCTGAACACAACAAAACTGAGACGAAGAGTCTGGTTATAGGAGCCACCGGCCTTGTCGGCGGCTACATCGTTGAACGCCTGGTCCGCGGCGGTCAACGACCCCTTGCCTTGTCAAGGGCCCCGCAGGATGGGACGGGAATCGACTGGTTTTTAGGTGACCTTGAAAAACCTGAAGCTTTCAAGTTTCCAGAATTTACGACCCTGTTTTGCACGGCAAGTGCTGCACTGTTGTGCAGCGCTCTCCCCTATCTATTGAATCCTTCCCTAAAACGAATTGTTGTCTTCACCTCGACAAGCGTCATTACCAAGATTGACAGCGAGATTGCTTCCGAACGAGCAACCTTGACCAGGCTGGCCGAAGCGGAGCGCAACATCGCCAGTATCTGCTCACAGGCCGGCGTTGAATGGACAATTTTGCGGCCGACACTCATCTATGCCGAAGGGCGGGATCGCAATATTACGCCGCTGTCGCGGCTTATTCGGAGATTTGGCTTCATGCCCCTTGTCGGGGGAGCGCAGGGTTTACGGCAGCCTGTGCATGCGGAAGACTTGGCCATCGGCGCGGTCTCTGCAGCATTGAGTCAAGCTGCGGCGAACCAGATATACTCGTTGCCCGGCGGCGAAACCCTCACCTACCGCGAGATGATCGGTCGAATTTTTGACGGCATGCGGCTGCCGCGACGGACACTCTCAATACCACCTGTCTTGTGGCGGGCAGGATTTGTCGTCGCCAAGCCGTTGTTCCCAAGCGCTAACGCCGCGATGGGCATCCGGATGATGAAAGATATGGCCTTCGATTCAACGCCTGCGGTACGCGACTTCGGATGGAAGCCGAGAAATTTCTTTCCGGTCTTCGACTAGGTCGAGTGGCCGGATAGCTCGCTCATCAGTCGCCAAATACCACGGTCTTCCGACCGTTGAGGATCACACGATCCTCGAGGTGATGGCGTATCGCGCGGGCCAGCACGCGCCGCTCGATATCGCGGCCCTTGCGCGAGAGATCTTCCGGCGTATCGCGGTGGCTGATGCGCTCGACGTCCTGATCGATGATCGGGCCTTCATCGAGGTCGCGCGTCACATAATGCGCGGTCGCGCCGATCAGTTTGACGCCGCGCTCATGCGCCTGGTGATAGGGCCGAGCGCCTTTGAAGCCCGGCAGGAACGAGTGGTGGATATTGATGCAGCGGCCCGAAAGCGCTTCTGACATCTCATCCGAGAGAATCTGCATATAGCGCGCCAGCACCACGAGGTCGGTGCCGCTGTCCTGCACCAGTTTCAGGACCGCCTGTTCCTGTTCGCGCTTGGTCTCCTTGGTGACCGGCAGATAGTGGAACGGGATCTTGCCGAAATCGAGATTGTCATAGGTCTCACGCGGATGATTGGAGACGATCGCGGTCGGGATCATCTGAAGTTCGCCGGTGCGCCACCGATAGAGGATATCGACCAGGCAATGATCCGATTTGGAAGCCAGCAACATCACCCGGCGGCGGTTGGCGCGATCGCGCATCTGCCAGTCCATGCCAAAGCGGTCGGCGATCGCGGTAAAGCCGGTCTGCAACGCCGCCAGTTCGACCGCGAGGTCCGCGGCGGTGAACACCACCCGCATGAAGAATTTTTTGGTTTCGATATCGTCGAACTGCTGGGCGTCCAGAATGTTCTGCCCGTTATGGGCGAGAAAGGTCGACACCGCGGAGACGATGCCGGGGCGGTCGGGGCAGGATAGAGTGAGGACGAACTGATGGTCGGGCATGGCGCGGACTTGACTACAATTCAGGCAGAGGCGTGGAACACTTGTTAGCGCCCTCCTCTATCACCACCAACCGGCTTGCGCCAATCCGGAAACCGGGGTCATGATGAACAAAGCACAACGATCGGCGTTGGAGCGAGGCCATGGCTGATAGACTGAACGGCTACCGTATCCTGATCCTGGAAACGCGCGAGGAAGCGCAGTTTTCCCGCCTGCTTACCGAGCAGGGCGCGGACGTGCTGCAATGTCCGATGTTCACCATTCACGACGCGCCCGATCCGGCGCCGATCGAGGCCTGGATCAAGCGGTGCGTCGACAAGCCGTTCGACGATCTGGTGCTGATGACCGGCGAAGGCCTCCGCCGCCTGATGAAAGTCGTGCGCCGCATCGGTCTCGAGGAAGAATTCGTGGCGGCGCTCGGCAAGGCCCGCAAATTCGCGCGCGGCCCCAAACCAGGCCGGGCGCTGCGCGAAATCGGGCTGGAGCCGCAGATGACGACGGAGAAGCCGACCTCCGAAGGCATCGCCGAGATGCTGTCGCGCATCGACCTGTACGGCCACCGCCTCGGCCTGCAGCTCTACCCGGACAAGGATCACAGCGTCCTGATCGGCGCGATCAAGGCGCAGGGCGCCGAGGTCGATACCGTGCTGCCCTATGTGTATGACGCGCAGGCCGCCGACGCCAACATCGTCACCGCCATCGACGAGATGGCCGAGGGCCGCATCGACGCGATCGCGCTGACCAATCTGGGCCAGGTCCGCCGCCTCGTCGAAGTCGCGCGGGCGCGTGGCTGTGAAGCGCGGTTGCGCGAGGGGCTGGCGCGTACGCCGATTGCTTCCGTGGGACCCGTGGTTTCCGACGAACTGAAATCCCACGGGCTGCGCGCCGATATTTCGCCGGCCGACGATGCCTACTTCATGAGGCCGCTGATATCGGCAATGGCGGCGGCGCTCGGCAAGACCCCGCCGCGTGCGACGGCTGCGAACTAGCCGCATCGTCGCAACGACGGAAATCACTCGGCCGCTTGCTTGGATTCGTTCAGATAGGCCTGATAGGCGAGCTTGAGGCCGTCCTCGAGCGTGGTGCTGGCGCGCCAGCCGAGCTTGGCGAGCCGGCCGCTATCGAGCAATTTGCGCGGCGTCCCGTCGGGCCGCGAAGTATCGTAACTGATCTCGCCGGTATAGCCGACGGTCGCGGCAACGAGCCGGGCGAATTCGGCGATGGTGATGTCGTCGCCGAGGCCGATGTTGACGAGCTCGCCGCTGGAATAGGTTTTCATCAAATGGATGCAGGCGTCGGCAAGATCATCGACATAGAGGAATTCCCGCCGCGGCGTGCCGGTGCCCCAGACCACGATGTTCCTGGCGCCCGAAACCTTCGCCTCGTGGAAGCGGCGGATCAAGGCAGCGACGACGTGGCTGTATTCGGGATGATAATTGTCGCCGCGGCCGTACAAATTGGTCGGCATCACGTTGATGAAATCGGAGCCATACTGGCTCCGATAGGCTTCGACCATCTTGATCCCCGCGATCTTGGCAATCGCGTAGGGTTCGTTGGTCGGCTCCAGCAGTCCCGTCAGCATGGAATCTTCGTGCAACGGCTGCGGGGCCAGCTTGGGATAGATGCAGGAGGAGCCGAGGAACATCAGTTTCTCGGTCGCGTTGACATGGGCAGCGTGAATGACGTTGGTCGCGATCACCAGATTGTCGTAGAGGAATTCGGCCCGCAGCGTGTTGTTCGCGACGATGCCGCCAACCTTTGCCGCCGCCAGAAACACTGCTTGCGGGCGCTTGGCGGCGAACCATTGGTTGACCGCGGCTTGGTCGCGCAGATCGACTTCGGCGCGCGCGATCGTCAGCAGTTCGACGTCTTCCTGTACGAGCCGGCGCACCAGCGCCGCCCCGACCATGCCGCGGTGCCCGGCGACGAAAACCGTCTTGCCCTTCAGCTCAAACGGAACTCTTGCCATTGGCAACCTCTCGTCTTGCGGCCGCAAGATCGCCTGCGACCATTTCCTTGACCAACTGGGCGAACGGCGTCTTCGGCTTCCAGCCGAGTTTCTCCCGCGCCTTGCTGGCATCGCCGATCAGGAGATCGACTTCGGTCGGCCGGAAATACATCGGATCGATGCGCACGACGATCTTGCCGGACTTCTTGTCGATGCCTTGCTCATCGACCCCCGCGCCGCGCCATTCGATGGTGCGGCCCACTTCCGCGAACGCCAGTTCGACGAATTCGCGTACCGAGCGGGTCTCTCCGGTCGCAAGCACGAAATCGTCTGCTACATCGACCTGCAGGATCTTGTGCATGCCTTCGACGTAATCGCGCGCATGACCCCAGTCGCGCTTGGCCTCGAGATTTCCGAGATGCACCACTTCCTCGAGGCCGGCCTCGATCCGGGCCACGCTGCGCGTGATCTTGCGCGTCACGAATGTTTCGCCACGGATTGGGCTTTCATGATTGAACAGGATGCCGTTGCAGGCGAACATGCCATAGGCCTCGCGGTAATTCACCGTGATCCAGTAGCCATAGAGCTTGGCAACGGCGTAGGGCGAGCGCGGATAGAACGGTGTGGTTTCCTTCTGCGGCACTTGCTGAACCAGGCCGTAGAGCTCCGAAGTCGACGCCTGGTAGAACCGCGTTTCCTTTTCCATGCCGAGGATCCGGATCGCCTCGAGCAGGCGCAGAACGCCAATGCCGTCGGCATTGGCGGTATACTCCGGGCTCTCGAAGCTGACGGCGACATGGCTTTGCGCGGCGAGGTTATAGATCTCCGTTGGCCTGATCTGCTGCATCAGCCGGATCAGATTGGTGGAGTCGGTCATGTCGCCGTAATGCATCAGGAACGGCACGTTGCCGGAGTGCGGGTCCTGGTAGAGATGGTCGACCCGCGCCGTATTGAACGAGGACGAGCGGCGCTTGATGCCGTGCACGGTGTAACCGAGACCAAGTAGATACTCGGCCAGATAGGCACCGTCCTGGCCGGTGACGCCCGTAATCAGCGCGACGCGCTGCTTCGAATCTTGAGCCGCCATATTCTCTCCAACACCCCGGCGCCGCCTCAAGGCAGCGCGAACGCCCGTAAGCCCCGGTCGCCGGACACCCCAACCCTTCCGGCTACAGTCCGCAGGGCCGGCAAAGCCCCTCGCAGCCCCAGCCCAGCCGAACCGGACGCGCAAGGGGCTTCAACCACGCGGCGCAGGCCATAGCATCCGGCCCCGGCGGAGTCTAATCCTAAAACCGTTTGAAATCAGACCTTTAGGCGCCCGGTGCGGGCTGGCCCACCCGATAAACCTATTCCAGTTAAAAACACGACCCGGTGCGCGGATTTCCGGCGTCACTCGCCATAGCGGCGCAACCGATCGAGATCGATGATGGTCACGCCGCCATATTCCAGCCGGAGCAGGCCTTCCTTCTCCAACCGCTTCAGACACTGGTTGGCATTTTGCCGGGAGATACCCGACAACGCCCCGATTTCCTCCTGCGTGATCTCCAGATGGGGCGTGAGGTCGGGATACAGAATGGGATTGAACAGGGAGGCGATTGAACGCGCCAGGCGCGCGGTCGCGTCCAGCGTGCGGCCGTATTCGAGCAGCCCGATGAACTGCCCCAGACGCTCGTTGAGTTGCCGGACCAGGAAGCGATTGAATCCGACGCTGTTCTCGAACAGCCAGATGAAGGTCGTTCGGTTCATCATCGCCAGACGCGTGTCGCGCAACGCCACCACGTCGTAGCGCCGGGGCTCGTTCTTGAGCACGGAGCCTTCGCCAAACCAGGCGCCTGCCGTCAGGCCGGCAAAGCTGGCGGCCTTGCCGCCGCGGGATACGATCCCCATCCGGGCAAGACCCGTGACAACGCCGGTCCAGTATTCGAAGGGGTCGCCGCGCATGAAGATGAATTCATTAGCGCGGTAGGATTTTTCGACGATGCCGGCGCGCGCGATGTCGATCTCACGTTCGTTCAGCTCGCGTGACCAGGACGCGATGCGTTTCAGGGAATCCGGGGCAATCATGATCTCATCGACTCATCGCCTGCGACCTTTGCCTTCATCATATTGCGCCGCAACAACAACCCCAAGTCCCTACCAGGCTCCATGGGAGCGGAAACCTGCCGCATGACGACACGATCGAAAATTGCTGACCAATTGTCAGGCACATGACATTTCAACGCAACGCTTTCCACTATTGAGGGCCACCTCGCATCAGCCGGCTGATGGCCCAACCGGGCGATCGGACGAGGCGCGGGAGCGGTCGGGACTTGCGGGTGCGGCGTTACCGCGCATGTATTCCTGCCAACCGGCAGGTCGAACGCCTCGCGGCGCTCGGCATTAGTCGGATGGCCTCGCAATAGCCGCCGATGTAGGATCGCGAGAGCGATTGAACGAAGAGATAGAGATAAAGAGCGCTGCCTAAGCGCCGTATCTGGAGGAAATGAGTGGCTTACACGTTGGAAGTGCGCGGCGTGTCGTTGCGCTTTGGCGGCGTCCGCGCGCTGACCGAAGTCAGCTTCGGCGTTAACGATGGCGAATTGTTTTCGATCATCGGCCCGAACGGCGCCGGCAAGACCTCTATCGTCAATTGCATTTCGGGTCGCTACAAGCCGACCGAAGGCCAGCTGTTCTATCGCGGCCAGGACATCACAGGTCTCAATCCCAACGCGCGGCCCCGGCTCGGCATCGGCCGCACCTTCCAGAACCTGGCGCTGTTCCACCATATGAGCGTGCTCGACAACATCATGGTCGGGCGGCACCATTTGCTGAAGAACAATTTCATCACGGGATCGCTGTACTGGCTGACCGGCGCGCGGCGCGAGGAACTCGAGCACCGCCGCAAGGTCGAGGAGATCATCGACTTCCTCGACCTGCAGTCGGTGCGCAAGGCGACCGCCGGCACCCTACCCTACGGCTTGCGCAAGCGCGTCGAACTGGCGCGCGCCATGGCGTTGGAGCCGCAACTCATTTTGCTCGATGAACCCATGGCCGGCATGAACTTCGAAGAGAAGGAAGACATGGCGCGCTACATCGTCGATCTCAACGAAGAGTTCGGCATGACGGTGATGATGATCGAACATGACATGGGCGTGGTGATGGATATCTCCCACCGCGTCATGGTGCTGGATTTCGGCCGCAAGATCGCCGAGGGCGACCCTGCCGCCGTGCTGGCCGATCCCCATGTCAAACGCGCTTATCTCGGTGAAGAGGACGAAGCTCTGGTCGATCCGGACGACACCCCGGCGGAGAGCGCGGCATGATGGATTACGCCGGACGCGCCGCAAAGGCCGACACCTATCCGAAGCTGCTCCGCCTCAACGCCAAGGAGCACGCGGGCGAGATCGCGCTGCGCGAAAAGGATTTCGGGTTGTGGCGCGTCTTCACCTGGAACGACTACCAGACCCGGGTGCATGATTTCGCGCTCGGCATGGTCGAACTCGGGCTCGGACGCGGCGACGTCATCGGCATCATCGGCGACAACAGGCCGGACTGGATGGCCGCCGAGATCGCCACGCACGCCATCGGCGGCATGAGCCTTGGCCTCTATCGCGACGTGCTGGATGAGGAAGCCGCTTACTTGTTGAGCTATGGCGAAGCCAAACTGGTGTTCGCCGAGGACGAAGAACAGGTCGACAAGCTGCTGGCACTTGCTGAGCGCGTGCCCAACCTCAAGCACATCATTTATTCCGATCCGCGCGGCATGCGGAAATACGACGACCCGCGCCTGATGGAAGCGGAAAAACTTGTCGCGATGGGGCGCGACCGCGCCGCGCGCGAGAGCGACCTCTATGATCGCCTGGTCGACGCCACAAAAGGCGAGGATGTCGCGATCCTCTGCACCACGTCGGGCACCACGGCCAATCCCAAGCTCGCGATGCTGGCCGCCGGGCGGGTGCTCAGGCATTGCGCGACGTATCTCAGCTTCGATCCAAAGGGGCCGGATGACGAATACGTCTCGGTGCTGCCGCTGCCCTGGATCATGGAACAGGTCTACGCCCTCGGCAAAGGGCTGCTCTGCCGGATGAAGGTCAACTTCGTCGAAGAGCCTGAGACCATGATGCACGATTTCCGCGAGATCGCGCCGACCTTCGTGCTGTTCGCGCCGCGGGTCTGGGAATCGATCGCGGCCGATGTCCGTGCCGGCGTGATGGACTCCTCGCCGCTCAAGCAAAAGCTCTATGACCTCGGCATGAAGGCGGGCCTGGCGGCGCTGGCCGACGGCAAGCAGTCCCTGCTCGCCGACCAGTTGCTGTTCCGCGCCTTGCGCGACCGCCTCGGTTTCACGCGGCTGCGCTCGGCCGCCACCGGCGGCGCGGCGCTCGGGCCGGATACGTTCAAATTCTTCCAGGCCATGGGTGTGCCGTTGCGCACGCTCTACGGCCAGACCGAATTGTTGGGGGCCTACACACTGCATCCGGCCGGCAAGGTCGATCCTGACACGACGGGCGTGCCGATGGCATCCGACATCGAGATTCGCGTCGACAACCCCGACGTCAACGGCGTCGGCGAAATCGTGGTGCGTCATCCCAACATGTACCTCGGCTATTACAAGAATCCGGAAGCCTCCGCCGCCGACATGAAGGATGGATGGATGCATTCCGGCGATGCCGGTTATTTCAACGACAACAGGCAGCTGGTGGTCATCGACCGCATCAAGGACCTCGCCGAGACTTCGCGCGGCGAACGCTTCTCGCCGCAATATCTCGAGAACAAGCTGAAGTTCTCGCCCTACATCGCCGAGACCGTCGTGCTCGGCGCCGGC
This sequence comes from Bradyrhizobium sp. AUGA SZCCT0158, assembly GCF_018130065.1. Lineage (GTDB taxonomy): Bacteria > Pseudomonadota > Alphaproteobacteria > Rhizobiales > Xanthobacteraceae > Bradyrhizobium. The sequence continues at coordinate 544,386 of NZ_JAFCME010000001.1, forward strand.
CGCGACGCGCTGGCCGCGATGATTTGCATCCGCTACTCGATCATTTCGAAATGGGCGGAGAAGAACCGCATCTCGTTCACGACCTACACCGACCTCTCCTCGCGCTCCGAAGTGTATGAACTGGTGCGCAAGGAGGTCGAATCCGTCAACGCCACGCTGCCGCCGGCGCAGCGCATCTCGCGCTTCCTGCTGCTCTACAAGGAACTCGACGCCGACGACGGCGAACTCACCCGCACCCGCAAAGTTCGCCGCAGCGTCATCAACGAGAAATATGCCGGGATCATCGACGCGATCTATGGCGGCAAGCGCGACATTCCCGTCGACACCGTGATCCGCTTCCAGGACGGCACCACCCAGCGCATCCGCACCACGCTGCGGGTGGTCGATCTCGGCACCAACGCACCGCTCGCGGAGGCCGCGGAATGAAGATGTTGTCATTCAATGGCGCCGCAAATCTGGTCGTCATGCGCGGGCTTGACCCGTGCATCCATCTTCTTCCGAAGAGCCCTTTTAGTCGATGGATCGCCGGGTCAAGCCCGGCGATGACGAACTGCAAGTCCGGTGAGACCGCATGAACACCCAGCTCCTGATCCAGCTTCTGGTCAACGGCCTCGTGGTCGGCACGCTCTATGGCGTGGTCGCGATGTCGTTCGTGCTGATCTACAAGGCCACCCAGGTGGTGAATTTCGCGCAAGGCGAGTTGCTGCTGATTGGCGCCTGGGTGTGCTGGTGGCTGCTTACGAAATACCAGGTGCCGTTCTATCTGGGCATGCCGATCACGCTGGTGTTCATGTTCCTGTTCGGCATCGCCATCCAGGTGGTGATCCTGCGCCCGATGGTCGGTGAACCCATCATCTCGGTGATCATGGTGACGATTGCGCTGTCCACCGTGTTCTCCGCGCTGATGAAATGGATGTTCGGCGTCAATCTGCAGCCGTTTCCGCGGGTCTTCACCACCCAGAACGTCAACATCCTCGGACTGCAGGTGCAGACCGTCTATTTGATGAGCCTTGCGGTGTCGCTGGCGATGATGGTGGGCATGGCCTGGTTCTTCCGCCTGTCCAAATACGGCCTCGCGATGCGCGCCACCGCGTTCAACCAGCAGGTGGCGCAGTCGCTCGGCATTTCCGTGAAGAGCGTGTTCGCGATGGCCTGGGCGATCTCGGCAACGGTTTCAGCGGTGGCCGGCGTCGTGGTGGCGGTCGTCAACGGCGTCTCAGCCGGACTTTCGGCCTATGGCGTCAAGGTGTTTCCGGCCGCGATCCTCGGCGGCCTCGACAGCGTCGGTGGCGCCGTGCTCGGCGGCATCATCATCGGCCTCCTGGAGAACTTCGCGCACTTCCTCGACAGCGAGTATCTGCACTGGGGCAATCTGTACGAAATCGCGCCGTTCTATGCGTTGATCATTATCCTGATGATCAAGCCGTATGGCCTGTTCGGCACCAAAGACATCGAGCGGGTGTAATCCATCATGGCAACCCAGACCCTGATCCCCGCCGGCGATTTCCGCACCACCTATGCGGCGGATACCACCGTGTTTCCGACCAGGACCAGCCGCAACGCGATGATCGTCGGCATCATCCTGATCTGCTTTGCGCCGCATGTCCTCAACGAATACACCCTCAGCCTGCTGATCCAGATCGGCATCTTCGGCATCGCGGCCCTCGGCCTCAACATCGTGGTCGGCTTCACCGGACAGATCTCGATCGGCCATGCCGCCTTCTTCGGATTCGGCGCCTTTACCTCCGCCTATCTGTCGAACCGGTTCGGCATCCCGGTGTTCTTCTGCATTCCGCTCGCGGGCGTGGTTACGGCAGCGGTCGGCCTGATCTTCGGGCTGCCCGCGGCGCGCCTGAAGGGACTCTATCTCGCGATCGCAACGCTGGCCGCGCAATACATCCTGCTGGATTTCTTTGCGCGCGCCGAATGGTTCACCGGCGGCAGCGTGCCTGCGAGCGCGGAGCCGTTCTCGATCTTCGGCTACTCGCTGCGCGGCGACAAGAAATACTTCTACGTCGTGCTCGCTTACGTCATCGTCTGTTATCTCCTGGTGACCAATTTGATCCGTTCGCGCGACGGCCGCGCACTCGTCGCGGTGCGCGATCATTATCTCTCCGCCGAGATCATGGGCATCAACCTTACCAAGTACCGCACGCTGTCGTTTGGCCTCGCCGCCTTCTTTGCCGGCGTCGGCGGCGCGCTCTATGCGCATTACAACCAGGTGGTCTCCAACGAAGGTTTCGGCATCGACCGCTCGATCATTTTTCTCGCGATGATCATCATCGGCGGCATCGGTTCGGTCATGGGCACGCTGATGGGCACGGCCTTCATGGTGCTGCTGCCCGAATCGATGGAATGGCTCAGCGTCGCGCTGCGCGACAGCCCGATCGACCAGTTCCTCGGACTGAAGAACAACATCGCTTTCCTGCGCGAGATGGCCATCGGCATCATCATCATTATCTTTCTGGTCTTTGAACCAGACGGACTCGCGCACCGCTGGCGACGCATCAAGGCTTACTGGAAACTCTACCCGTTCTCGCATTGAGGTAGGAACGGGACCGACGACAAAAGACCTCAACAAAAGACCGGAGGAAGTATAATGACGATGAAGATTTTATTGAGCACCGCTTCGCTTGCGCTCCTGCTCGGCGCTACTTCAGCCAGCGCGCAAGCCCCGATCTCGCTGGGCCATCTTGCCGATTATTCGGGCGCCACGTCCGACGTCGGAACGCCGTTCGGACAGGGCGTCGCCGACACCTATGCCTGGATCAACAAGACCGGCGGCATCAACGGCACCCAGGTCAAGGTCGATACCGTCGACTACGGCTATCAGGTGCCGCGCGCGATCGCCCAGTACAAGAAATGGTCGGGCGCCGACAAGGTTGCGGCCATTCTCGGATGGGGCACCGCCGACACCGAAGCCCTCACCGGCTTCCTCGCCGAAGACAAGATCCCCGACATCTCGGCATCCTACGCCGCAGCGCTTTCGGACCCGACCGGCGCCGGCGGCAAGGCCAAGCCCGCACCCTATAATTTCTTCTATGGCCCAAGCTATTCGGATGCCGTTCGCGGCATGCTGACTTGGGCTGCCGAAGACTGGAAGGCCAAGGGCAAGCCGGGCAAGCCGAAATTCGTCCATATGGGCGCCAACCATCCCTATCCGAACGCGCCCAAGGCCGCGGGTGAAGCCATCGCGGCTGAACTCGGCTTCGAGCTGCTGCCGCCGATCGTGTTCGCGCTGACGCCGGGTGACTACAGCGCGCAGTGCCTGACCTTGAAGAGCTCCGGCGCCAACTACGCTTACCTCGGCAACACCGCAGGCTCGAACATCTCGGTCCTGAACGCCTGCAAGGCCGCCGGCGTCGACGTCCAGTTCCTCGGCAACGTCTGGGGCATGGACGAGAATGCCGCCAAGGCCGCCGGCGCCGCCGCCGACGGCGTGGTGTTTCCGCTGCGCACCGCCGTGGCCTGGGGCGGCAACGCCCCCGGCATGAAAACCGTGATGGACATCTCCAAGATGTCCGACGCGGGCGGAACCGCCTATCGTCCGGTCCACTACATCGCCGGCGTCTGCACCGCGCTCTACATGAAGGAAGCCGTCGAATGGGCCGCCAAGAACGGCGGCGCCACCGGTGAGAACGTCAAGAAGGGCTTCTACCAGAAGAAGGATTGGGTGCCGGCCGGCATGGACGGCGTCTGCAATCCGTCAACCTGGACCGACAAGGACCACCGCGGCACGCTCAAGGTCGATCTTTACCGGATGAAGGTCACCGGTGCGACCGACGCGCCGCTCAACGACCTCGTCAAGAACGGCGCGATCAAGCTCGACAAGGTGAAGGTCATCGACCTGCCGCGCAAGGCCGAATGGCTGGGCTGGTAAGCTACACAGACGTCATGGCCGGGCGAAAGCGCGAAGCGCGTCTTCGCGCTAGATGTCCCGGCCATCCACGTCTGACTTTCAGTTGGCGACAGAAGACGTGGATGCCCGGGACAAGCCCGGGCATGACGAACCTAGCAAATGACACAACTCAAATGACCCAAACTGCCGAAGCTGATCGTGCTCCAAACGCCGCCGCTGCTACCGCGCCGCTGCTCGACGTGCGCAACATCGAGGTGGTGTACGACAACGTCATCCTGGTGCTGCGCGGATTGAGCCTCGAAGTGCCGAGGGGAGCGATCGTGGCGCTGCTCGGCGCCAATGGCGCCGGCAAGTCGACGACGCTCAAAGCGATTTCCGGCCTGCTCAAGACCGAAGACGGCGAGGTCACCCGCGGCGAGATCGTGTTCGACGGCGAGCGCATCAACGGCATCGATCCCGACAAGATCGTCCGCCGCGGCATCTTCCAGGTGATGGAGGGCCGCCGCATCATTTCAGACATGACGTCGGTGGAAAACCTCAAGCTCGGCGCCTTTACCCGCACCGACAACGAGGTCGGCGCCGACATCGACATGGTCTTCCGGTATTTCCCGCGCCTCAAGGAGCGCACGGGGCTCGCCGGATACCTCTCCGGAGGCGAACAGCAGATGCTGGCGATCGGCCGCGCGCTGATGGCGCGCCCGAAGATGATCCTGATGGACGAGCCGTCGATGGGGCTGTCGCCGCTGCTGGTCAAGGAAGTGTTCGGGATCATCAAGGAGATCAACCGCGACCTCGGCGTCACCATCCTCTTGGTGGAGCAGAACGCACGCGCGGCGCTCTCGGTCGCGAGCCACGGCTACATCATGGAACAGGGCAAGGTGGTGCTCGACGGCTCGGCCGACGAATTGCGCGACAATGAGGATGTGAAGGAATTTTACCTCGGCGGCGCCGGCGACCAGCGCAAGAGCTTCAAGAACCTGAAGAGTTTCAAGAGACGGAAGCGGTGGCTGTAACAGCCGTCATACCGGGATGCGCCTCTTGGCGCAGGCCTCAGATGCGCACTTGCGCATCGAGGAATCCATACTCCCGATCGTAGTTATGGATTCCGGGCCGCGCTTCGCGCGCGACGGAATGACGAAAGAAAGACTGACTCATGACCGACTATTACGACGCCCTTGAAACGCGTGAGCCGATCCAGCGTGAGGCGGAGTTGTTCTCGCGGCTGCCGGACGTGCTGCGCCGGGCGATGGCAGCGCCTGCCTACGCCGAGCGCCTGAAGGGCATCGATCCGGCTTCCGTGAGCGACCAGGCCGCACTGGCGCGCCTGCCGGTGCTGCGCAAGTCCGAGCTCCCTGCCCTGCACAAGGCCGCACCGCCCTTCGGCGGGCTCGTGGCGGGCCTGCCGGGGTCGTTCGGACGGTTGTTCACCTCCCCGGGGCCGATCTTCGAGCCTGAGGCTATTCATGCCGACCCCTGGCGCGGCGCGCGGGCGCTGTTTGCGGCCGGCTTCCGACCCGGCGACGTCGTACTCAACACCTTCAGCTATCACCTGACGCCCGGCGGCTTCATTTTCGACGCCTCAGCGCGGGCGCTGGGCTGCGCCGTCATCCCGGCCGGCCCCGGCAATACGGACGCGCAGTTCGAGCTGATCGAGGCCTATCGGCCGGTCGGCTACAGCGGCACGCCAGACTTCCTCAAGATCCTGCTGGACGGCGCCGCGAGCGCCGGGCGCGACGTCTCCTCGATCAGGCGCGCACTGGTGTCGGGCGCCGCCTTTCCCAAATCGCTGCAGGACGAAGTCAAGGCGCGCGGCGTCGATGCCTACCAGGCGTTCGGCACCGCCGACCTCGGCCTGATCGCCTTCGAGACTGCGGCCCATGACGGCATGATCGTGAACGAGGACCTGATCTTCGAAATCGTGCAGCCCGGCACCGGCGATCCCGTCGCTCCCGGTGACGTCGGCGAGATCGTCGTCACCTCGCTCGATCCGCACCACCCCTGGATCCGGCTCGCGCTGGGCGATCTCACGGCAGTGCTGCCAGGGACAAGCGCCTGCGGGCGCACCAATATGCGCATCAAGGGCTGGATGGGGCGGGCCGACCAGACCACCAAGGTCAAGGGCATGTTCGTGCGGCCGGAACAAATCGCCGAGATCGGCAAGCGCCACCCCGAACTCGGACGCTTGCGCCTCGTCGTGACGCGATCGGGCGAAAGCGACCTGATGACTCTCAAGGCAGAAACAGCCAGTCCGAATGCTGGCCTCATGGGAGCGGTTGTCACAACACTCCGAAACGTAACTAAACTCGGAGGTATCGTGGATTGGGTCGAGCCTAAGTCATTGCCGAATGATGGAAAGGTGATTGTCGACGAACGCAGCTAACGCGAAGCACGTCAACCGACAACGTTTGCATCCGAAACGAGGCGGACGACGGCTCATTTAATGGCAGGGAACGCTTCAGGCAGTGGAGATGGTTCGCCTCCCAGGCCCCGGGTTCGGAAAAATGCGAAAAGTGCTACGCAACAAGGCCACGCCAAGGGCGTTTGCGATCTGTCTACTGGCGGCGACAATCTTTCCGCCGGATTCGGATCGTCTGCTTCGGAAAGGTCATTTCGCCATGGCCAAAGCTATCGCTTCGGATGAAAAGCCTGGCGCTGCAGCCAAAAATACCATGCCACCCGCACGCGATCCCAAGCTGGCGGTGGAGGAGGAATATCAACTGGCGCGGCGACGGAACACGGTTGAGGCGCTGGAGCTCTTCATCGCAAGGCATCCGGACGATCCTCTGGCAGCGAAAGCGCGAACCGATCTGCGCCGGCTGTCGCGCTAGAGAGGGATGAGATCAGGGCTGACAACAAGCCATTTTGTTCTCGTGCCGCGGACGCAACGCAGCACCAATTCGACGAGCCGGGGCTAAGGCTACTTTGCATGAGGTTGTTTTCGCGATTTTGTGTCCGGACCGTGCGGTGCACCGCCCCCATAGCGCGTCGAAGACGCGCGTGAACGCGCTGATGGCGCGTCGAAGACGCGCGTGAACGCGCTGATGGCGCGCCGAAGACGCGCGTGAACGCGCTGCGCCGGGTTCGAGGCCTGCGTGTGCCGGCAACGACACGCTATGCATCCCGGCGCAGACACCATCCGCGATGATGGCATGACAAGCCCATCCATTTCGCCGATAATTTGACCTCGACCAATTGTTGGCTGGAGACTCCTTGATGCCCTCCCCGCGCGCCTCGCAGGCCCTTTCCCGTTTCACCGTCCTCGACCTGACCCGCGTCCGTTCGGGGCCGACCTGCGTACGGCAGCTCGCCGACTGGGGCGCCAACGTCATCAAGATCGACGCGCTGCTGGAGGATGCGGCCGGCGAACAGCCGGGTGGTCCACGCCAGGGCTCGGACTTCCAGAATTTGCACCGCAACAAGCGGGCCATGACGCTCAACCTGAAGGATCCGAAGGGCCTCGAGGTGTTCAAGCGCCTTGCCGAGAAGGCGGACGTCGTGGTCGAGAACTTCCGGCCCGACGTCAAAGCCAAGCTCGGCATCGATTACGATAGCCTGCGCAAGATCAACCCTCGGATCGTCTATGGCAGCATCTCCGGGTTCGGGCAGGATGGCCCCTATCACAAGCGGCCGGGCTTCGATCAGATCGCCCAGGGCATGGGCGGGCTGATGTCAGTTACCGGCGCCCCCGGCGAGGGCCCGATGCGGGTCGGCATTCCCGTGGCCGACCTCACTGCCGGGCTATTCTGTGCCCTTGGCATCCTCACGGCGCTGCTCGAACGCGATGTCTCCGGCGAAGGCCAGTGGGTGCAGACCTCGCTGCTGCAGGCCCAGATATTCATGCTGGATTTCCAGGCCGCACGCTGGCTGATGGAAAAGGACGTGGCCAAACAGGCTGGCAACAACCATCCGACGAGCATTCCGACCGGCGTCTTCAAGACGTCCGACGGCTATATCAATATTGCCACCACCGGCGGGCGGATCTGGGAGCGCTGCGCGCAGGCGATCGGCGCGCCTGAACTCCTCACCAATCCCGACTACGCCACCTCTCCCGCACGCTCGAAGAACCGCGACGCGCTCAATGCCGCCATTGGGAAGCTCACCGAGAAGAAATCCACCGAGACTTGGGTCAGCGAACTCAACGCCGCCGGCGTGCCCTGCGGCCCAATCTACTCGATTGACCAGATGTTCGATGACGACCAGGTCAAGCATCTCGGCATCGCGCAGCACGTGCCCAACGACGAAAACAGGCACATCCAACTGGTCGGCCAGCCGATAACTTTGTCGCGGACGCCAAGCAGCATGGCGGCACGTCCGCCGGAGTTCGGTGAACAGACCGAAGAAGTGCTTACCGAATTCGGTTTCGGCAAGGAAGAGATCGCCGATCTCAGGCAACGCAAGGTGGTCTGAGCGGCATCAGAACGCCTGGAACTCACCACACGAAAAAGCCCCGGAAAACCGGGGCTTTTTTAATTCCTGGCGTTCTGTCGCTCAGTACTTGGCGACGACGGGAGCGGCCGTGAAGTGGTAGTTGATGCCGACGCGGGCAACATGGTCATGGAACTTGACTGTGGTCTGGTTTGCCGTTCCGCCGAAGTAGGTCTTCGAGCCGAAGTCCATATAGAGATATTCGAGCTTCGCCGACCAGTTCCTGGCGAATTTCTTCTCAAGACCGGCTCCGACTGTCCAACCCACACGCGTCTCACTGCCGGACACCGTGGCTCCGGTGACCGTGAACGGTGCGCCGATGGTGACGTTGCTGTTGCCGTCGAACAGCTGGAAGACCCCGGTAGGCGTCGTCGCCGCCTTGACCTCACCAACCGCCAGACCGCCTGTCGCGTACAGCAACAAACTCGGGTCAACGAGGACGCCGCCACGGGCCCTGAAGGTTGCAAACCAAGGCAAGCTCGTGGTGGTGTCGGCGAACAAGGTTGCACCTATGTTGCCGACTCGGATCGATCCGAGTTGATCACGCGATCCTCCGCGTTCCCCCGTGCCCTGGATGTCAGCTTCAAGTCCGACCACCCAGGTGCGATCCAGCTGCCAATTATAGCCGATCTGCGCGCCACCGAGACCGCCATCGACATTCTGCCCAAACGTGGTGATCCCAAGCGGTGCACCCGGTTCGAACGTGTTACGCGCCCTGCCCCAGCTGTAGCCGCCATTGAGACCGACATAGAACCCAGTCCAGTTGTAGCCGGGATCGACGATCACGGGAGCCTTGGTGTACGGCCGCGGGGCCAGGTCGGCAGCGAATGCGCTTGTCGTGAGCAGCGAAACAATCGCGGCGCTTGCAATCAGAATGCGATTCATCGGGATTCCCAAAATCTGAAATTGAACTTGGAACCCACCATACAGCGAGATGTTCCCGTAGCCTGTTACCCGTCAGCAACAAGCCGACATAATCGAGTTCCATTGAGGAACCGGCGCAGGCCACGGTGAACAAACGCTGAATCAGCCCCAAAGATATGGACTAAGCGGGGCTTTTTGCCGTTCTCATCAGCCGGGTGACGCTCCCAAATACCTTGTCGAGGACAGGCCAGAACAGGAGAACGATCGCCAGTGTTGTAATCGAGCCAACCAAGCCGTTCGACCAGAACACCTTCATATTGCCGCCGGATCCGATCATCGACAGGCGGAACGCATCCTCGGCGCGGTTACCAAGTACCAGCGCCAACGTGAACGGTGCGAGCGGAATTCCGATCTTCTTGAACACGTAGCCGACGACGCCGAAGCCAAGCATCAGCCAGATGTCGAACATCGCATTCTGGATGGCATAGGCACCGATCGCGCAGGACACCACAATCATCGGCGCGACCGCTGCGAACGGCACCCGCAGGATCGAGGCAAAGATCGGCACCGTCGTCAGCACCAGCACAAGACCGACCACGTTGCCGAGATACATCGAGGCAATCAGGCCCCAGACGAAGTCCTTGTGTTCGACGAACAACAAAGGCCCGGGGTTGAGGCCCCACACCATCAAGCCGCCGAGCAGGATGGCCGCAGTGCCGGAGCCGGGAATACCGAGCGCCAGCATCGGCAGCAGTGCTGCGGTGCCCGAGGCATGCGCTGCCGTTTCCGGCGCAAACACACCTTCGATGCGGCCCTTGCCGAAACCGTCCGGCTCCTTGGAAAAGCGCTTGGCAAGATTGTAGCCCATGAACGAGGCTGCAATCGCGCCACCCGGCGTAATGCCGAGCCAGCAGCCGATGAACGACGAACGAAACAGCGTCACCCAATATTTCGGCAGGTCTCTCCAGACCGACAACACGACGCGCAGACTGATCCCGGCGGCGTGTCCGCGCAACGCGAGGCGCTCTTCCATCGTCAGCAGTATCTCGCTGATGCCGAACAGGCCGATCACCGCGACCAGAAAATTAATGCCGCGCAAGAGGTCAGTCGAACCAAAGGTCATGCGCAACTGGCCGGACACCGTGTCCATTCCAACGCCGGCGAGCAGCAGACCGAGCGACATCGAAATGACAGTCTTGTGCTTGGCCTCGCGGCCAAGCCCCACAAAGGAGCAGAAGGTGAGCAGATAGACCGCGAAGAATTCAGGCGGGCCGAACTTCAGCGCAAAGGACGAGATCATCGGCGCCAGAAACGTGATCAACAGCACCGCCACCAGCGAACCGATGAACGAGGAAGTAAACGCCGCAGTCAGCGCTTCCGCAGCCCTGCCCTGCTGCGCCATTGGATAACCATCGAAGGTGGTCGCGACCGACCAGGCCTCGCCGGGAATGTTGAACAGGATCGACGTGATGGCGCCGCCGAACAGCGCACCCCAATAAATGCAGGACAGCATCACGATGGCCGAGGTCGGATCCATCGTGAAGGTCAACGGCAGCAGGATCGCCACACCGTTCGGTCCGCCAAGTCCGGGCAGCACGCCGACAAAAATGCCGAGCACCAGCCCGACCATCATCAGGACGAGCGTCTTCCATGTCAGCAGGACGGCAAAGCCGTGCATGAGTAGACCGAAGGCTTCCATCAAACTACCTGCGATCTACTATCGGCCGAGGGCCGCTTCGAGCGGGCCCTTTGGCATGATGACGTCAAACGCGATGTCGAAGGTCACGAACATCACAGCGGTGAACACGAAGGCGGTCAGCAGCGATTTCCACAAGGAGATCTTGCCGACCACGCGCATGAAGGTCGAGATCAGCAGGAAGCTCGCGACATAGAGTCCGAGAAATTGCATGGCCAGACAGAACAGCAGCGTCGGTACGAACACGGCCATGACGCGGCGAAGCTGGGCCCGCGTGACGAAAGTCTCGGCGGCTTCCTTGCGCGACAGGAAAGCGGTGACAAGACCATAAAGGCTGGCACCACCGAGGATCACCGAAAGATAGAACGGAAAATAACCGGCCTGCGGGCCGGTGGAGTCCCAGGCGGCGCCGGTGCGCCAATTGTCCCATCCGAGCGTCAGCGCCAGCGCCAGAAGGAGCAATGACACCACGACGTCGACGATGCGGACGCTCGTCACGACAGGTGAATTGATCTCCGGCGCGGTCGGATCGTCGACGACGATTTCGATGTTGGTATTGGACATTGGATGTGATCTATCCCGGCTAACTGACGTGGCATACGGGATACAGTGCTGGCGTTGCCCGCGTCAATGTAACTTCAGCGAATGCTCTGGCTTGACGCGTTTCCTCAACGCGAACCGGCTTCCACAAACCGCTATCGGAACCGATCAGGAAACGTGCTCGCAAGTGCAGCACGTTCAGGCCTCAGCACACCACGCTCGGTGATCAATCCAGTTACCAGCCGTGCCGGCGTGACGTCGAAGGCATAATTGGCGACCGGCGATCCCGCAGGCACCACCCGCACCGTTTCGATTCGCCCATCGGTGGTGCGGCCGGTCATGGTCGCGACCTCATCGGAAGCGCGCTGTTCGATCGGAATCTGCTTTATTCCGTCGTCGATACTAAAGTCGATGGTCGGCGACGGCAGCGCAACATAGAACGGCACGCCGTTGTCGTGCGCGGCAAGCGCCTTCAAGTAGGTTCCGATCTTGTTGCAGACATCGCCATTGGCGGCCACCCGGTCGGTTCCGACAATGGCCAGATCGACCATCCGGTGTTGCATCAGGTGGCCACCGGTGTTGTCGGCGATCACCGTATGCGGGACACCATGGTGGCCAAGTTCCCACGCCGTGAGGAAAGCGCCTTGATTGCGGGGTCGGGTTTCGTCGACCCAAACATGGACCTTCAGGCCACGATCATGCGCGAGGTAGATCGGAGCCGTCGCGGTACCGAGATCGACCGTCGCCAGCCATCCAGCGTTGCAGTGCGTCAGGATGTTGACCGTCTCACCCGGCTTGGTCGCGGCAATCGCTTCGATCAGCGCCAAACCGTGCTGTCCTATGCCCTGATTTATCGCGACGTCCTCCTCCGCGATTTCAGCGGCACGCTTGTAGGCCGCCGCGACACGTTCTGACGGCGGCAAGGGCCGCAGCAGCCCGTGCATTTCATCGAGCGCCCATTTCAGGTTGATGGCCGTCGGCCGGGTCGCGATCAGCATCTTGTAGGCAAGGTCAAGCGCGGCATCGGAGGCATCGGCGCGCATAGCCTGCGCCATGCCATAAGCGGCGGTTGCGCCGATCAGGGGCGCGCCGCGCACCAGCATGGAACGGATGGCTTCGCAGGCGTCCGCCGCACTCGTCATCCGCGCGACGACGAAATCATGCGGCAGCCGCCGCTGGTCGATCGCCCCGACCGACCATCCATCGGGCTCGAGCCAGATACTGCGAAAATGCCTGCCATCGACCTTCATGAACGCAACACCCTGCCGGCCACCGCGTCGAGCTTCCTGAGCAATTCGGGATCTCGCGCTTCCGGCGCCGTGATCAGCGCGGTATCGAGGGCCCGATCCGAGCCGATCGGACACGGTTCGTGCTCGCGCGGGAAATCCCTGGCAAGGCGCGCGACCAGGCCCTTGGCCTTTTCGGCATTCGAGTTCAGCACGCGAATGATATCCTGAACCGTCACGGCGTCGTGCTGGGGATGCCAGCAATCGAAATCGGTAACCATCGCCACGCTGGCGTAACAGATCTCGGCCTCACGGGCGAGCTTGGCTTCCGGCATGTTGGTCATCCCGATCACCGAATAGCCCTGCGTCTTGTAGGTCAGGCTCTCAGCAAGGCTGGAGAACTGAGGGCCCTCCATACAGACATAGGTGCCGCCTTGCACGGCCGCGATGTCCTCGGCCTTGGCGGCCTCCGCCAAATGCACCAACAGGCGTGGTGACACCGGATGAGCCATCGAGACATGGGCAACGCAGCCTTTGCCGAAGAATGAACTTTCGCGCTTGTGGGTGCGGTCCACGAACTGATCGACGAGCACGAATGTGCCGGGTGGCAGATCCTCCCGGAACGAACCACAGGCCGAGAGCGAAATCAGGTCGGTAACCCCTGCCCGTTTCAGGACGTCGATATTGGCGCGGTAGTTGATGTCCGAAGGCGACAGAACGTGCCCTTCGCCATGCCGAGGCAGAAATACGATCGGCAGCCCGGCGATGACACCGTGCCTGACGGGCGCAGAAGCCTCGCCCCATGGGCTTACGATTGCCTCGTCGCGGACATTTTCCAACCCCGGCAGATCGTAAATGCCGGATCCGCCGATAATGCCAAGCACGGCATTCGTCATGATTGCTCCCAGAATGTTTCCCGGAGCGACCGCTCCGGCTTGTTCCCAGCACCCTTGGATGTTCGACTATACTGCGGCGCAATAATCAACCATTGTTCGCCTACTGCAAAGGCCCTCTGACAGGGCTCGTGATTTGACGGCGCCACGCCGCAGCGATCAGGAGAAAGTGGATGTCGGCCACCAGCGAGCGGAAAAAGCGCCAATCCATTATCGACGCCTGCCGCAGCATGAATGCGCTGGGCATCAATCAAGGCACGTCCGGGAATATCAGCCTGCGGCATGACACCGGCATGCTTATCACGCCGACCAGCGTGCCCTATGAAACGATGCAGCCGGAGCAGATCGTGTTCATGGATCTGGATGGTTCATTCGACGCCGCGCAGCGACCGTCGAGCGAGTGGCGGTTTCACCTCGACATTCTCAGGGCACGGCCCGAGGTCAACGCGGTGGTGCATGCGCACCCACCCTATTCGACGATCCTCGCGATCATGGGTCTGGAAATCCCGCCGATCCATTACATGATCGCGGTCGCCGGCGGCGACACCATCCGCTGCGCGCCCTATGCGACGTTCGGCACACAGGAACTGTCGGAACACGCCGTGCGGGCACTCGAGGACCGCCTGGCCTGCCTGCTGGAGCATCACGGCATGATCGCCGTCGGACCTTCACTGTCGAAGGCAATGTGGCTTGCGGTGGAGGTCGAAGCGCTGGCGCGGCAATATCACGGCTGCCTTCAGATCGGCACACCGCGGTTGCTTCCCAAAGCAGAGATCAAGAACGTACTCGGCAGGATCGCTGGATACGGTCCTGCCGGAAAATAACGCGCTAGGGCCGGCTTACTTCGCCACGAAACCGGCTTCGTTCATCAGCGAGGTGTTGAGCTTGTCATCCTCCTCGAGGAACTTCACCATGTCCTTGCCGGTTAGGAAGATCGGCTTCAGCGCCTGCTTTTCCATGTATTCCTTATACTCGGCGGTCTGTGTCACCTTCTGGAACAGGTCGACATAGAACGCCTGCTGATCCGGCGTGACCTTGCCCGGAAGGAACATCGCACGCAGCATCAGATACTGCACGTCGAGCCCTTCTTCCTTGCATGTCGGGATGTCGTTCCAGGATTGCGTCTCGGTGACCTTGGTCTTGTAGGCGATCCGCTCCTTGTCGAACACGCACAGCGCGCGGACCTGGCCGGCCCGCCAGACCTCGAGATTTTCGGACGGGTTGTTGACGTTGGACTCGGTATGGTTGCCGACCAGTTGCGTCGCGGCTTCGCCACCGGATTTGTAGGGCAGATAGGAGAACTTCGCGCCGGTCCTCTGCTCCATGAACACGGTGAGCACGTGATCCTCGCGCTTGGAGCCTGTCCCGCCCATCTTGAACGGCGAACTCGCAGCCTTGGCAGCGGCAACGAATTCCTTCACGGTTTTCGGTCCGGCGGCATTGTCCCACAACACAAACTGATCGAGCGCGACCACCGACACCGGTGTGAGATCGCGCCAATTGAAGGGAATCTTCGCCGACAATGGCAGCATGTAGATTAGCGAGTAGGCGATCAGCACCTTGTTGGGGTCGCCGTCACTGGACTTCATGTACATCAACGCTTCGGCACCGGACGCTCCGCCCTTGAGCGAGACCACCATCGGCTGCTTCATCAAATTATTCTTCTGGATCGCCGCCTGCATCATGCGAGCCATCTGGTCGGACGCGCCGCCGGCACCTGCTGCGACTACGATTTCAACCGGTTTGGTCGGCTCCCAGGCAGCGAACGCCGGCGCGCTGACGATCATAGCCGCCAGGGCGGCCGTGGCTTTCAGAATCTGTCCCACGTTTTTCTTCCCTATGTCTTTGTCTTAATTATAGAAACGATAGCATACACAGAACCATTGTGCGGATTTAACTGCGCCAGTTCAAGTCGAACCGCCCCACACTGCCTATTACTTTCGCATGAGCAAAGCAAAGTACGTCGTGGGCGATACGAAACCCCGATCGTGACCAACCCGAACCAAGCCTATTTGCCCTTCCAGTTCGGCGTTCGCTTGTTGAGGAACGCATCCATTCCTTCGCGAAAATCCTCGCTCATATAGGCGCGCAGGATCAGATCCCGGCCCTCCTCGCGCGACAGCGTGCGGCGAATACGGAGCACCGCTTCCTTGGCGGTTTCCATCGTGATCGGCGCATGACTCGCGACGAGCTTGGCGGTTTCATCGGCGCGGCGCTGCAGCGTCGGAACGTCAGGCACCACTTCGTTGAGCAGACCGAGCGACAGCGCCTCCGGGGCCTCGATCAGCCGCGCTGTAAAAATCAGGTCCTTGGTCCGCGCCGGCCCGACCAACGCAACAACCCGGCTGATATTGGACATCGACAGGCAGTTGCCCAGCGTGCGCGCGATGGGAAAGCCGATGCGCGTCGCTGCGGTGCCGATCCGGATATCGCAGCAGGCGGCAATCCCGGCGCCGCCGCCGGTGCAGGCACCGGCGATGGCCGCAATCGTCGGCACCCGGACCTTCTCTAATGTACCCAGCACGCGATCGATCCGCTCCTCATATTCGAGTGCGTCCTCCGCGGTCTTGAAGGCACGGAACTGCGAAATGTCGGTACCCGATGCGAACGCCTTTTCTCCCGTGCCGGTCAGGATCATGGCCTTGATCGAGCGGTCCTGGTTGACGCTCTCGCAGATCGCCGCCATCTGCTCGTACATTGCAAAGGTCAGCGCGTTGCGCGCCTGCGGCCGGTTGAACGTCAGCCGGGCGATACCGTCCTCGACGGAATAGAGCAGGTCTTCAGTTGCAGCGACCGGTGCGTTCATCACAGTTCTTTCCGTTCTTTTCGTTATTGGGTCGAGACCGGTTCAGGCGACGGCGACCTTTGGCTTGGAAACGACATCGCGACCCTTGAGCACTTCCATCGCCGCCAGCACGCCCCCGCCACGGTGCGGCACCTTGGCGAGATCGAGACCCATCTCGACACCCGAGAGCGTGCCCATCAGCATCAGGTCGTTGAAGTGGCCGATATGGCCTATCCGGAACACCTTGCCCTTGATCTTGTTGAGGCCGGTGCCGAGCGACATGTCGAAGTTTTCCAACACCACTTTGCGGAAATGGTCGGCGTCATGGCCTTCCGGCATCACCACGCCGGTCAGCGCCGGCGAGTGTGCGCCCTGTTCCTGGCACTGCGTTTCCAGGCCCCAAGCCTTGATGGCCGCGCGCGTCGCGGCACTGTGGCGCTTGTGGCGCGCGAACACATTTTCCAGTCCTTCTTCTTCGAGCATCTTGATCGCTTCGCGAAGCCCGAACAGCAGATTGGTTGCCGGCGTATAGGGCCAGGTGCCCGCCTTGTTGATCGCGATCACTTCCTGCCAGTCCCAATAGGAACGCATGGCCGGATTGGCCTTCGCGGCCGCGAGCGCCTTTTCCGATACGGCGTTGAAGCCGAGACCCGGCGGCAGCATCAGTCCCTTCTGTGACCCCGCGACCGACACGTCGATGCCCCAGGCGTCGTGCTCATATTCCAGTGAGCCGAGACCGGAAATGGTGTCGACCATCAGCAGCGCCGGATGCTTGACGCGGTCGAGAACCTTGCGGACTTCGAGCGGATAGGTGACGCAGGCCGTCGAGGTCTCGTTGTGAACCACGCATACGGCCTTGATCTTGTGCGCCTTGTCGGCCGACAGCTTCGCCTCGATCTGCTCAAGGTCGGCGCCATGACGCCAGTCACCGGGCAGGAAATCCACTTCGAGCTTGAACTTCTCGGCAATACCGCGCCACAGCACGGCGAACTGCCCGGTCTCGGCCATCAGTACCTTGTCGCCGGGCTGCAGCGTGTTGACGAGGGCGGCCTCCCAGGCACCGGTGCCCGACGACGGGTAGATGATCACCGGCTGTTTGGTGCGGAACACCCGCTGCATGGCCGCCAGCACCGCGTGGCCGATCTCGGCGAATTCGGGACCCCGGTGATCCATGGTTGGCATGTCCATGGCGCGCAGAACCCGGTCCGGCACGTTGGTCGGTCCCGGAATCTGCAGAAAATGCCGTCCAGAGTGCACAGTCATGGGGCGTCCTTCCCGGTCTTGTCTTACGAGTATTGGCTTCACGAGCCGCTCGAATATCACCATTCGGCGGGCTTGTCCCCCGCCCGGCGGGGCCCGTCAATGCCCAAGAGGCAGGGCTTTGCCTTGCCAAGGCGGACCCCGGCAGGCAAGAGACTGAGGTGCACTCACGAGACCAAGGCAATGGCGGCAACAGGGGCCGAAAAGTCACAAAATTCGGCTGAAAACAGCGCCCTCGCCGTGCGTCTTGCTCGCGAGATTACCGGCGACGTCTTCTTCGACGCGTTCAACCGTGGCCGCTACGCGACTGACGCCTCGTTCTACCAGATGATGCCCCTTGGCGTCGTGGCCCCCCGGACCATGGACGAGGCGTTGCGGACGCTGGCCATCGCAAGGGACGCCGGCCGAATCGTCACCCCGCGCGGCGGCGGCACCTCACAATGCGGCCAGACCGTCAATGAGGGGATCGTCGTCGACTTTTCCAAATACCTGAATCGTGTCCTCTCGCTCGATGTCGAAAATCGAACCTGCGTTGTCGAACCCGGCATCGTGCTCGACGACCTCAACCGCCAGCTCAAGAAGCACGGGCTTTGGTTCCCGGTCGACGTCTCGACGGCGTCGCGCGCCACCATCGGCGGCATGGCCGGCAATAATTCCTGCGGCGGCCGCTCGCTGCGCTACGGCACCATGCGCGACAATACGCGGTCGATGGATGCGGCGCTGGCTGACGGCACGCGGCTGCATTTCGGCGAAGTGCAGCGCGATCTCGCGGGCGTGAATTCATCCGATAGCGGGCTTGCGCTGTTCCGCGACATGCTCGATCTCGGCACGCGCGAGGCAGCCGAGATCGCCGAACGATTTCCGAAGGTGCAGCGGCGCGTCGGCGGGTACAATCTCGATGCGCTAGTACCGCGCAACGCGGCGAATAACATGGCGCACCTGCTGGTCGGCTCCGAAGGCACGCTCGCCTTCACCACGCAGGTCGAGCTCAAGCTATGGCCTGTTATCCGCAACAAGGTGCTGGGCGTCTGTCATTTCGGCAGCTTCTATGAGGCGATGGACGCGGCCCAGCATCTGGTGAAGCTGCGCCCGATTGCCGTGGAACTGGTCGACCGCACCATGATCGCGCTGGGCCGCGAGATCGCGATGTTCCAGCCGATCATCAGCACCGCCGTGCGGGGAGATCCCGATGCGGTGCTCATCCTGGAATTCGCCGAGGAAGATCAGGCTGAAAACCAGCGCTGCCTGAAACAGCTCGTCGAACTGATGGCCGATCTCGGCTTCGGTTGGGACAAGCCGCAGCGCAAATGGGGCGGCGTGGTTGAAATCACAGAACCCGCGCTGCAGACCGGCATCGCCGAGTTCCGCGCCGCAGGTCTCAACGTGATGATGTCGATGAAGCAGGAGGGCAAGCCGGTCTCCTTTGTCGAGGATTGCGCGGTGCCGCTGCCGCATCTTGCCGACTATACCGAACGCCTCAACGGCATTTTTGAAAGGCACGGCACCCGCGGCACCATGTATGCGCATGCCTCCGAAGGCTGCCTGCATGTGCGTCCCGTGCTCAATCTGAAGCTGGAGAAGGATGTCAAGGCGATGCGCGCCATCGCCGAAGAGACCTTCGAGATGGTGCGCGAATACAAGGGCTCGCATTCCGGCGAGCACGGTGACGGCCTGGTCCGCTCCGAATTCCATGAAGCGATGTTCGGTTCACGCATCGTTGCCGATTTCAGAGAGGTCAAGCAGCGCTTCGACCCGGACAATGTCCTCAATCCCGGCAAGATCGTCGATCCGCCCAAAATGGACGACCGCTCGCTGTTTCGCTATCCGCCGGATTATCGTATCGGCGAACTGAAAACAGCGCTCGATTGGTCGGCCTATCCCGGCGCCGGCGGCGGCTTCCAGGGCGCCGTCGAGATGTGCAACAACAACGGCGCCTGCCGGAAGCTCGAAGGCGGCGTGATGTGTCCGTCCTACCGTGCGACCCGCAACGAGAAGGACGTCACCCGCGGCCGCGCCAATACGCTGCGACTGGCGATCTCCGGTCAACTCGGACCGAACGCGCTGGCTTCCGACGAGATGATGGACACGCTGAAACTCTGCGTCTCCTGCAAGGCCTGCCGCCACGAATGCCCGACCGGCGTGGACATGGCCAAGATGAAGATCGAGGTGCTGGCGGCACGCGCGGCAACATACGGCCTATCGCTGCGCGATCGGCTGGTTGGATATCTGCCCCACTATGCCGGCCTCGCGTCCCGCCTCGCCCCACTTGCCAACTGGCGCAACGGCAGTCCGCTGCTGCGCAAGCTGTTTGAAAAATTCGCCGGCATCAGCGCGCAACGCGCCCTGCCCGCATTCCGGCGCGATGTATTCCGAGCCGATGCCGAGGCCTTTGGGCCGGAGAGTGGCCGCGAAGTCGTGCTATTCGCCGATACGTTCAACCGTGCCTATGAGCGGGAAAATCTCGATGCCGCGCTACGCGTGCTGGTTGAAGGCGGATACCGCGTCCACATCCCAAAACCAGCCGATCGCGTCAGGCCGCTGTGCTGCGGGCGCACCTTCCTCTCTGCTGGTCTGGTCGACCAAGCGCGAGCCGAATTGGACCGGCTAGTCGCAACCTACGCGCCGTTCGCCGCGCGCGGCGTACCGATCGTCGGCCTCGAGCCGAGTTGTCTCCTGACGCTGCGCGATGAGCTGCTTTCCTTGCGCTCCGATAACGACGCCAAGAGCATCGGCGCGCATGCGCTGCTGTTCGAGGAATTCCTGGTTCGCGAGGCGGAGGCCGGCCGTCTGCGGCTGCCGCTTGGTTCGATGCCTGCCAAGGCGCTGGTTCACGGCCACTGCCATCAGAAATCATTTGGCGCATTCAAGCCGGTCGAAAAAGCGCTTCGCCTCGTGCCCGACCTGAACGTCGAGATCATCGAGTCCAGTTGCTGCGGCATGGCCGGCGCCTTCGGCTATGGTGCCGACACCTACCAGGCATCGATGGAAATGGCCGAGCTCTCACTGCTGCCGGCTGTCCGCGGCGCCGACCAGACCACACTAATCGTCGCCGACGGCACCTCGTGCCGGCATCAGATCAAGGATGGCAGCGGGCGATCAGCCCTTCACGTCGCGCGTGTTCTGGCGATGAGCCTCGACCGTGCAAAGTCCAATTGACCTCTCTCCTCCCATGCAAAGGAACCGACCCATGGCTGAACTCACCCTCGACGTCGCCCGCAAGATCCTTGATGCCGCCCTTGCCAAAGGCGCCGAGAAAAAGCTGAAACCGCTGGTCATCACCATTCTCGATGCTCGCGGTTGCGTCAAAGCCACGGCAGCGCAAGACGGCACCAGCCTGATGCGGGCCGAAATCGCGCACGGCAAGGCCTATGGCGCCCTTGCGCTGGGCATGGGCTCACGCGCGCTGTTCCAGCGCGCGCAGGAGCAGGCCTATTTCGTCAGCGCGATAAACACCATGGCACAAGGCCGTCTCGTTCCGGTGCCCGGCGGAGTGTTGATCCAGGACGGCGGTGTTCTGCTTGGCGCCGTCGGTGTCAGCGGCGACACCTCGGACAATGACGAGGTTTGCGCCGTCGCTGGTATTGAAGCTGCGGGGCTTAAGGCTAACGCCGGATAAGTGCAGGCCGTCACAGGCCGAACACCATCAGAACGAATGAGGCGTCCAGGAAGCGACTTCTCAAAGCGCGCTCGATATCTGTTGCCTAGGCGCAACATGCCTGAAGCGATTGTCAAAACCTGCCCTGGTCGCATTGATCGGGGTTCCGACTCCGATACCATCAACTCATATTTTAGCAATTTCCTACGATGGGTTTGGGGGCTGACGTGCTGGGAATGGGGAATGCGCGCCGCTCCGAGCGGCGGCTTGGGAGTTCGAATGCCGCTTGGGCGCTGGCGCTCGGGTTATGCGCGAGCCTTTTGGCGCCGGCAGCCGCGCTCGCTTCAGCAGGATGTGATGCCGTAAACGGTGGCACGCTCAATTTTGCGAAAACTCCGGGCGGCACCGTCAATAGTCCGCCCGTCAATGCTGCTTTTTCAGCCGGCGAAAAGTTGACATTGACCGTTACTAATCCGGGCAATGCTGCTTCTCTCAATACGCCAAATTCGCTGGTCCTGAGGCTGGGCGCCGCGGCAGTGAACGGCAATTCGATTGCCAATGGAACGACACTGAGCCTGACCGCGAACGGCACCGAAGTGTTCGCACAATCGGGCGTCGGCGAGACCGCAGCCGCCAACATAACCATTGCCGTCGTCTGCCAGGCCGTAGCGGCTGCAACGACGACGACAGTGACCTCATCGCTCAATCCATCCGCCGTCGGCCAACCCGTCACCTTCACCGCTACCGTCAGTGGTACCGGCGGCACACCGACAGGAACGGTGAACTTTCTCGACGGCGGCGCCGTGATCGGTAACGGCGCACTCGCAGGAGGCGTCGCAACTTTCACGACCGCGAACCTTGCGCAGGGAAACCACAGCATCACCGCCGCCTACGCTGGTGCAGGAAGCTTTACCGCGAGTACGTCGGCGGCTTTGACTCAGGCGGTCGGCGGCACGGCCGACAGCGCCAAATTGCAGGCGTTGCAAGCGATGGCCACCAAGGTGGTCGCGCAGAATTCCGGTTCGGCGATATCGGGCGCGGTCGACAGCGCCATATCGGAGGGTTTTGGCGGCGGTGGTCCGCCCGCCACTGTCAGTGGTGCAGGCGTTCGCTTCAATTTCGCGGCTGACCCGGACGGAAAGCCGGATACCATCGCGCATGCCGCGGATCCATTCAGCGGCTCGTTAGGGACGGCGCGCAGCTTTGCACCGGAACAACGGGATCGCGAGAACGATGCCTTCGGCGCGCTGGCCTATGCCGGCGGTTATGCCAAGGCACCACCGCGTCGGGTCGAACAGCGGGATTGGTATGGCTGGGCGGAAGTCCGCGGCGCCCATCTGGATCGTTGGGGGACCGGTGGATTGGGCGTGGTGACCGGTGCCTCATTGCTCTCAGGTGATCAAGTCAACCTGCTGGCAGGCGTTACCCGCAAGCTGACGCCGAACTTCCTGATCGGCGTGCTCGGTGGCTACGAGACCTTCGATTATCGATCCGACGCGCTACAGGGACGGTTGAAAGGCGATGGTTGGACGGTTGGTTCGTACCTGGGATGGATGCTTGCGCCAAACATTCGCTTCGACGCGGCGTTCGCCTATTCCGGCATCGGCTATGACGGCAGCGCGGGCACTGCCTCCGGTCAATTTGGCGGACAACGCTGGCTGCTCTCCAGTGGACTGACCGGCACTTACCAAAGTTGGGGCCTGCAGATCGAGCCCTCCGCGCGGATCTATGCATTGTGGGAGCACGAGAATGCCTACAGAGATACGCTTGGTACCCTGCTGAGTGATCGCAACTTCGCAATCGGCCGCGCCAGTGGCGGCGTGAAGCTGTCCTATCCCGTGGCCTGGATATCGACAGCCACACTGGTCCCCTATGTAGGAGTCTACAGCGATTACTATTTCAATTCGGATAATCTGACGCTGGTTGCGGCCGTGCCCGCAATTCCTGTCATCAATGTGTTCGATGGCTGGTCGGCGCGCGCAATTGGCGGGCTGGCTGCAAAGTTCAACAACGGAGCACAGGTTGCGATCGGGGGTGAGCGTAGCGGCATCGGAGGCAGTTTCGGCCTCTGGACCTATCGCGCACGCGCCTCCGTACCGTTCGGAGCGCGATAGCGCTGACCGACACTCACTCCACGATCAGCGGTCGTGCGGATAGCCGAGAAGCTTACCGCCCCGGCCATGAGGGTTTGCGCTTCTCGCCGAACGCCTTGAGACCTTCCTTGGCGTCTTCCGTCATGGCCAGCAAGGCGATCTGGCTTTCGGTGTAGGCGATGCTTTCGTCGAACGACATCGAAGCGATGGCGCGCATGGCATATTTGCCGCGCCGGATCGCGGTCGGCGATTTGTCGACGATACGGCTGATCAGCCATTCGACCTTGGCGTCGAGCTCGGCTGACGGCACCACGTAATTCAGCAGCCCGGCGGCCTGAGCCGTCTTGGCATCGAACGGTTCGCCCGTCAGTGCCCACTCATTGACGAGGCGCGGCGGCGCCATCGATTGCAACAGGCTCATCACCTGCATCGGAAACACGCCGACCTTCACTTCGGGCAGCCCGAAGATCACGTGATCGGCGGCCACCGCCATATCCGTCATGCACAGCAGGCCCATGCCGCCGGCCATGCAAACGCCCCCTACCCGCGCAATCGCGGGCTTGGTGGCGTTCTGCGACAATCGCAACAAATCGGCGTAGTCGACATTCGGCCTGGAAAAATCCATCGCGAAGGCGGCGCCGCTGTTCTGCAGGTCGGCGCCGGCGCAAAACGCCTTCTCGCCCGCCCCCGTCAGCACGATGACGCGCACTTCCTTGTCGTCATGGGCGTCGCGATAGCCCTTCCCAATACCGGCGACCACGTCGGCATTGATGGCGTTGCGCTTGTCCGGCCGGTTGATGGTAATCCAGAACGCCTGTCCGCGCTTCTCGCGTATTACGCTGCTGTTGTCGGTCATTGTTCCGCTCGCCCTGTTTGCCATGGATTGGCGAACATTTGCGGCAGGATGGCAGGAAACTGCAAGCGGGATTTAGGCCGCGGGTGCGGCCTTCTTCACCCAGACCTTGTTGTCATGGAACGCCGCGCCCCCCACGGGCGCAACCGCCTCGGCTCCGGTCAGCATGTTGATACCACGACCGCCGATATGCGCCTTGTTCGGCTGGATGGATTCCGCGATCAGGACGCCGCGCCGAACCCCGTCGAACAGCTTTACCGTCAGATTGGTCTCGCCTCTGACATTGCCCAGGGTGACGACCTCTCCGTCGGCGAGCCCAAGCTCCGCGGCATCGTCGGGATGCATCATCACCGAGGGCTTGCCCTCGCGCGCGATCGAAGATGGCGTTTCGTTGAAGCTGGTGTTGAGGAAGCTGCGCGCGGGACTGGTGGCGAGACGGAACGGATGGGCCTCGTCCGCTTCCTCGATAATGGTCCAGTGGTCCGGCAGCGATGGCATCTGCGCCCACGGCCCCAAACCGGCGTTGCCGAAAGGAGGGTTCGCCCAGTCGGCCTTGAAGTGAAACTTCTTGTCCGCATGCGCAAAACCGTCGAGGTAATGCGAGGTGCGGAAATCTGGCTGGAGGTCGCGCCACAGATCCGCCTCCAGAGCCGCGATATCGCCATGGCCGCTCTTCTGCAGCGTCGCGTCGATCAGTTCGCGCGGCGACATCGTAAACCCGGGATGCACCGCGTTGAGCCGACTGCCGAGGCCCTGCAACACCTCGTGGTTCGAACGGCACTCGCCGGGCGGATCGATCAGCTTGGCGCCGACCGAAATATGCTGATGGCCGCCACCGTAATAGAGATCATCGTGCTCCATGAACATGGTCGCCGGCAGCACGATGTCAGCCATGTTAGCCGTCTCGGTCATGAACTGCTCGTGCACCACCATGAACAGGTCTTCGCGCGCAAACCCCTGGTGCACCAGCGCCTGCTCCGGCGCCACCGTCATCGGGTTGGTGTTCTGGATCAGCATCGCCTTGACCGGCGGCCCGCCCTTCAAGGCTTCCGCGTCGCCGGTCAGGATACGTCCGATCTGCGACTGGTCGAGCCAGCGGGTGGTACGGTCGAGCGCGTCGTGGCCCTCGATGATGGATTCATCGAACTTCCAGATCGCAAAATTGTTGAAGAACGCGCCACCGCCCTCATGTTGCCAGGCGCCGGTTACCGCCGGGATACACAACGCCGCATGCATCTGCGCCGCACCGTTGCGGCTCCGGGTAAAGCCATAGCCGAGCCGAAAGAACGAACGCTTGGTCTGACCGACCAGGCGGGCGAACGCCTCGATCTCCTCGACCGGCACGCCCGAGATGGACGATGCCCACTCCGGCGTACGGGTCGCAAGGTGCGCTTCCAGTTCATTCGGGCAATCGGTGTAGCGATCCATATATTCGCGATCGGCGTAACCTTCCCGGAACAACACGTGCATGACGCCGCAGGCGAACGCGCCGTCCGTGCCGGGCTTAAGCAGGATCTTGATGTCGGCCTGCTTCATGGTGTCGTTGTTGTAGACATCGATCGCCGCGATCTTGGCGCCGCGCTCCTTGCGGGCACGCATCGCATGCGTCATCACGTTGACCTGGGTGTTCACGGGATTGGTGCCCCAGATCACGACGAGGTCGGACGCGCCCATTTCGCGCGGATCGACGCCGGCGATCTTGCCGGTGCCGATGGCAAATCCGATACGGGCGACGTTCGCGCAAATCGTGGAATAGAACCGGGAATATTTCTTCACATTGGCAAGACGGTTGATGCCGTCACGCATCACCAGGCCCATCGTGCCGGCGTAATAATACGGCCAGACCGATTGGGCACCGAACTCCTTCTCGGCCTGATCGAAACGCGCGGCGATTTCGTCGAGCGCTTCGTCCCACGATATTCGCGCAAACTGTCCGGAACCCTTGGATCCAGTGCGGCGCATCGGATGCAGCAGCCTGTCGGGGTGATGGATGCGCTCGGCATAGCGGGCGACCTTGGCGCAGACGACGCCGGCAGTGTAGGTCTGCTGCTTGGAGCCACGCACCCGGCCGATGCTGCGGCCGTCGATCACCTCGATATCGAGTGCGCAGGCCGATGGGCAATCATGCGGACAGGTGGAGTGGCGGATGTCGACCTTGGCATGCTGGTTCATGCCCCGATAGGTAACATCAAAATCCGCCGTCGCCGAGTAGCTTTATCGGCGGGCACACCAGCGAAAACAGCAAATAAGCCATGCATCAGGCGTCGAGGGCCCCCCTTTCGCGTGGAGCGCGGTGCCTCCGCCAGCGCGTTCACGCGCCTTCGATGCGCTATCGGCGCACACCGCAGGGGCCCGAAACACAAAATCGCGAAAACAACCCCATGCAAAGAAAACAACCCTTTGCAAAGTAAGAGAATAACCGGCACCGGACACCCCAGAGAGCTACGATTGACACGCCGGGCACATCAGTGACACTTCTTCATCATCCCCCAATTTTGGCAAATGCACGCCCGGCGCGCGGCGCAATAGTGCGGCTTGCGTCAAGAGCAGCCGACCGGCTAGGCCGAGCACTCATAAGTCGCCATGTCCGCTTAGCCCCAGAAGCGGCAGAAAAGCAGACACTGGAGAACCGCCGTTTAGTGCCAAACGCAGACATTTTTTCCTGAGAACCGCAATTCGGCGGGCGGCCGCTGTTTGCGAGGTTCTTCAGTCGTTGGACAAATTGCGCGGACGCTGCCAGCCGCTCCTCGCCCCGTAGCTCAGCGAGCCACTCCGGATCGTCACCCTCATACAGCAGCATGTCTGAGATGAGCGGGGTCTTTGCGAGCACATCATGGCTGCTGGCCGGCCGCGCTTCGTACGCGTCAAGCTGCCGCCATGCTTCGAGGCGACGTTCGAGCCGGGCGCGGAAATCCTCGCGCACCCTCGCCTGGAGCTCGTCCGCCGTGTAGGTGCGCCAGCCCAACGACCGCATCATCTCCTTCATTCGCAGGACATGCTGCGCCGCCTCGGCCTTGGTCGGCGCGACTCCCGGATAGTCGCCGAACTTGAAGTCGAGATAATCTTCGCCCTTGTTGCGAAGGCACGCGAACATATGGTGGAGCCCCTCGAACAGGCCGATCTCGCGGGTGCCGGTCCGCATCCATTCAAGGTGGGCCAGCATGTGGTGGGCGACGGTCGCGAATTTGTCGTCCGCCAGCGCCTCGACGAACGGCCGGTGCAGAGCAAGGTCGCGTTCGAGCTGAGCGCCGATCTCGACCGCCGGGGGATCGTATCTGAGGTCCTGCGAGGCGCGATCGACAAACACGACATCGTCCGCTCGAATGTCGACGTCTCCCATGATCCAAATCTTGTCGCCGCTGCCCTTGCGCCGCCACCAAGGCACAGTCCTGCTCTGAACCATCCCTCGCGTTCCATCGGGCAGCAGTGCATTTTTCGCCCGAAGGGGGCTCGGCGCCGTGCCCCGGGAGCAATTCCAGTAGACCACAGCAACGCTATGTCGCGTGTGGCACTCGAACTGGTTAGGATCTGTCACGATTGGCGTGCGCGTATCGGCCGAAAAACCAGCCCATGGCGAATACTTCCGGTCACGCAGCGGCTCGCCGATCCATCGCCAGATAAGCTTCGAATGCCACAGGCGATCAAGCCATCTCTGCAGCATCCAACAGGGGACGGTGCAACATGCTGTAGCGAAGCTGCTCGAGCAGCGTCAGGTCAAACTGCAGAAAGCGCTGATAAGGATACCTGCGCATGTCGCCTCCTCTCGGCCTGCGGCGAGCATGCGGGATCAACGTTAAATCGGTTTTAAACTTTGAGGCGCCCGGCGCGTCATGACCGATGCTTAGTTTTACATCCGCTCGGTCCGCAGGTCCGGCGGTCGGTCGATGTCGCGATTTTTTAGAAGTGTTTTATAGATAGCTTCGAAGGTTAGCTTCGGGTCAACAGCGGAAGAACTCGAAGTGAGCATAACGAGTCCGCTTTCAAGGGTGTAGCTGCCGCGATCACTGTGCGGGACAGGCCGCGCCCGACTTCACCCAGGCCTCGACCAGCGCGCCGGCCTGTTTTTGCGTACCGGGCGCGGGGCTGCGGCCAACGCCCGGAGACCAGGCCCAGCCGACGAGCGTATCTGCGCCGATGTGATCGATCAGATCCTCGGGCTTGCGACCGCCGTTGCGCGCGGGATCCTTGAGCTGCGTACAAATCTCGGCAACCGTCTTGCCCTCCCATGCCATTTCGCGCGGCGCGAGGTGCCATTCCGGGTGACCCGGCATGCGACCGGGCTCAAAGTTCGCATTCTGATGGCAAATCGAGCAGCGCATCGCCGGAAGGCCGTGGCCATCGATGCCGCGCGCGACTGGTGGCTGATGCAGGCGGCTCTCATCGCCTTGCCGCGGACGGTCAGTGGCCGGATGGCAATTGGTGCAGCGCGGATGGGTGAGCACTTTGCCGAGTTCAGTGAACATCGCCGCCGATCGCGCGTTCGTATCGGCAATGGATGCGAAGCTCTCGGGGCTGGCAAGGTGCTGGGGCGCGGTTTCGGAAACCGCGTAGCCCGCAAGCATGTTCGTCGCTACGGTGGCGATAGAGACGAGAAGCTGAAACCGCAGTTTCGATTTCATGTCGCCTGGTCCTCGCGTCCGGTCATTGGGTCGCCACAAGATAGCGCTTGGAATCCGCGAGGATCACGTCACGTACAGCCTCATGATATTTGACATAGCCGGTGCAACGGCAGATGTGTCCGTCGAGTGCTTCCGCAATGGTTTTTTCGAGTTCCGCGCGCGCGACCGGCGCCTTCGCCAGACGCTCCAGCAGCACCTGTCCCTCGTTCAGGAAACCGGCGGTGCAATAGCCGCACTGGAACGCGAAGTGTTCGACAAACGCCTTCTGCAGCGTCGTAAGCTCGCCATTCTTCGCATGTCCCTCGACGGTACGAATAGCCTTGCCGTCGAAACTCACTGCCGAAACGACGCAGGTCGGGCTGGTAAAACTCGTTCCATCGAGGTTGTCGATGATGACGGCGCAGCTCAGGCACTGCGCAGCGCCGCAGCCGAACTTGGTGCCGGTCATCCCGAGATACTCGCGCAGGAAATCGTTCATCGAAAGATCGTCGCGAACATCTGTTGGGCCGTGCGCGCGGCCATTGATGGTGATGCTCAATTTGGTCACGCGAGCACTCCCTTGAGCAGGCCGGCGGTCACCGGCAGGGATTGGAAACGGCGGCCGGTGGCGTCGAAGATGGCGTTCAGGATCGCCGGCACCACCGGAACCATCACGACTTCCGCCATGCCCTTCGGCGGCTCGTCCGGCGTCAGCGGCGGCAATATCTCGGTTTCGAGGTCATGCAGCGGCAAATCCGATCCGCGCGCCACAAGATACTGCCCGAGATTCCACTGGCCGTTGCCGGGACCACCCTCGTAGGGTGGCAGGTTCTCCAGCAACGCATAACCAACGCCCATCGCAAAGCCGCCTTGCGCCTGGCCCAGCACCACTTCGGGCACCAATGCGCGGCCACATTCAAATACGTTGTAGGCCTTGGCGATACGCAGCACGCCGGTCGCGCGCTCAATTTCGACGCGGACCAGCGTTCCGCACATCGAGGTGTAGGTGTTGCCGCTCTGGTTGTTGACGGCTGGCGGGAATCTGACGCTGACCCGATCGATCCGGGCGAACTTGCCGCTACCCTTCCGTACCGCCAGCGCATCGATTTCGGCGCGATATTGTTCGCCGTTAAGCGGAAAGCGCGCACGCGACCACTCCCAGCGGGAGAAGCTGTGCGCCATGGCGCCGGTCACCAGATTGCGTGCATGCGCCTTCGCGGCCAGTGCCGGCAAGGGCAGCGCGGCAAGACCGGACATAACAAGCTGCCCGTCTTTCCATTGCGCCTTCGCCCAATCCTTGGCGCGCGGGTCGGTCGGAGCGATGTTCCACAATTCAAGCGCCGCCGGCCACAGGCCGAAGCGGAAGATGACACGCGCCGCCTCGGCCGCCGAATGGGTTCCAACATGCGCGCCGACCGAGGCGCTGGTCGCCGTACTGATCGCGGGCACCCAGCGCGGGTCTTTCTCTGCCCGATCCTGCGTCTTCTGATCCATCGTGTAGGGATCGCCCGACGTGACCAGCCCGAGGACATCATAGCTATCGACGCGTGCCACCGAAACTTCGTCGGCGACTATGCCGAGATGGATCGCGACCCGGTTGGCCAGCGCCGTGCCAATACCATTGCCCATCTCGACATGGTCGCAATAGATCGTAATCCGGCCTTCGGGCGAGAGTTCGACACGCCCCAGCGAACAGTCGGCGCCGGCGCCGTAGTCCTTGGTCACACAGGCGAGCCCGGTGCCAACGAGGGTGCCAGGGCGCGCTGCCGCCTTCTGCTGCGCGCGCTGCTGCCAGATCGGATGCTTCTCGAGCTTGTCGAGCATTTCCGTGGTGCGGACCGAGACGCTGTAGCGATTGCCGCACATGGTCCGGCCGTCGGGCTTGAGCGCGTTGCGGCGCCGGAATTCAATCGGATCGAGCGGCAAGGCAGCTGCGACTTCGTCGATCAGCACTTCCAGCGCGGTCATACTCTGCAGCGTGCCGTAACCGCGCATCGACCCGGCCGTGACGCCACGGGAATGCACCACAACCGTGGTCACATCGACTTTGGGAATGTCGTAGATGCCGATCGCTGCAGTCGCGGCAACGGTTGCCACGTTGACAGAAAAGTTCGCAAGGCCACCGCCATCGAGCACATGGTCGGCGGCGAAGGCCGTGATCTTGCCGGTGCTCCGGTCGACCCCGATCCGGGATCGCATCTTGAAGGGATGGCGTTTGATGCCGCCCTGAAACTGTTGATAGCGATCCTGTGCGAGCCGGACTGGACGGCCGGGAAAGAACATCGCCGCCAGCGCCACATAGAGGACGAACGGGGTGTGGTCGCGGCCGCCGAAGCCACCACCGACATAGGTGAACTGGGCATTGATGCGCGCCGGCTTGAACGGCGCGCTCGCCTTGCCGAGCATATGCTCAATCGCTTCAGCTGCCTCGTAGGGAGACTGCACGCCAAGGACGAGTTCCAGGCTTTCGCTTTTGTTGTTGTACCAGGCGATGCCGGCTTCCGGCTCGAGAAACATCGGATCGACGGATTGGGTTTCGAACTCGCGATCCAGCATCAGCAGATTGGAATTTTTCGCTGCGAGTTCGCTTCGAATTTGTTCGCCATGGACCGCGGCCTTGGAGTACGGCGCCGGCGTGTCCTTTGCGAGCGGCGACCACACCGGGAGTGGCGAGATCTGGGAGCGTCCCGGGCTGACCCAGCCCGCCTGGATCGGCGAATAGACATCGGGCGCATCGGGCGTTGGGCCGGCCACCCGCGTGAACCGATAGGCACCGTAGCTTGGTATCGCGACCGGGCCGGTCTCTTCGCCGAACTTGACGAAGGTCCCGTCTCGCAACGCCAGCCGCGCCCGGTCGAAGGCGTCAAACGTCTCGAAGATCAACAGCGCGACCGGCTGCCCCAGATAGATCGGCGTCTTGCCGACCGGACAGAACAGATCGCCGGTGTAGAATGCTGGAACGCGGGTGCCGATTTTGTCGAGGTCCGCTGCGGTCACGACCATTGACGGCTTGAGCGCGCCGCTCAGCCGCGCGAGATCCATTCCGACATAGACATGCGTGGCGTCTGGCGCGCGAACCAGGATCGCGTGCGAGGTGCTTTGCGGCCAGCCCGGCAGGTCGGACGCGCGGAAATCAGACGCGTAGAGTTTCGCGCCGGTGACTTTGGCGACACCGTCGATGCGGCCAGCACCATTGGCCGCCGGGTTCCAGCCCTCGCGTCCCGGGAGTGAGGCACGAGGGGGCAACCCAGCCGCTTCCGCCGACCCCAGGCGTGACAGGCTGAGCGCGATGCCGCTCGCCGACACCCATTTCACAAATTCGCGCCGCGAAGGCCGCATGTTCCTACCTGTCGGTCAACACTATCGGAACTACTTCAGATCGGCGATCGACGCGGGACCCGGCCCGGTTGTCACCAATGTCGGCCATTGCTTGGAGCCGAACGGAACGACGGGCGGCAGGAACGGCGTCATGCCGCGCTTGCCGGTTTCCGCAACGATCGCGACACGCGCGTCGCCCCCCATCAGCTCGTAGTCCATCAGATGATAGTTGCCAAAGAACAGCGAACCGACCGAGCGATCCGCAATGATGCGGGTCAAGGATTCCAGCATGTCCGCCGGCGTCGTCGTGAACGAAACCGTCTCGATCAGCAGCAAGCGGCTGTTGATCGCGTCAGGACCGAAGAATTGCGCCAGGATGCTGAACAGAACGTTGTTCTGGCGAGCCACATAGATTGTGTTGCTCGCGGCATAGGTCTTGTCCCAGTCGGCGCCGAGTTGCTTCTTCCAGTCCGCCAGCACCGTCATCCAGTGCCCGACTTGTGTCTGCGCCGCCCAAGCCACGTTCTTCGCCAGATACGGCGCCTGCTTCTTGCCGAAGGCTTCGAGCGCGGCGAACGGCACGACGCCCTTGGCGACGCACTCGTCCATGAACGCGAGGTTGTTCTGCAGGATGGTCCGATTGTTGTCGCGCCAACCGGGTTCCATCGGTGTGGCGTCGAGGCCATCGAGCGCCGATTGCATGCGGCTGCGATAGGCCAGCATCGCCCCGCGCCAGGATTTGTCATCGGGGTTGTCGACATAGGGGCCGACGACCTGGGCCAGCGCCATCGTGCTGTGGCCGACCGATTTCAGCAGTTGATAGACGATCGGCACCTGCGGCGCATCCATTGGCGCCATCCCCGGCCGGTGCAGGATCATCCGACCGCCGGCGCCCGAGAACAGGGCGAGAATCACCGGATGCTTGTCCAGGATGTTCTTTTGGAAGATCTTTGCTGCATTGCCATAAAGCTCGAACATGCCGGTGTTGAGCGCCAGCATATCCCTGGTCGCGATATCCGAGACGGTTGCAGCCGATTTACCCGAGATCGGCGCCATATAGGCCGGAAGGGTCTGGGCATTGGTGACGGCGCTACTGCTGGCGAGCAGTAGGGCAGCAACAGCCATGCAGGGGAAGAACTTCATGTCACGCTCCTCGCGACGGGGTGTTCTGGATCAGCAATCAGTTTCCCACTCTCAATGATTCTATTTGCGTTGGCCACGCCAGCGTTGCGTCGATGATACAGATGGTTGCGGCTTGATTGATGCAAAACGTCAAATAGGAACGTCAAATAGGACGAGGCACTTCCGAAAGGGGCTGGGGATCAATGGGTTCAAACAAACCAGCAGCGCGACGAATGTCGCATCTGAAGGTACTGGCGGTCACCGCGCGGATCGCTAGACTTCCCTGAAGCCAGATTGGGCCGGCAACAGGCCAAGCAGAACAAGGCTGGGTTCGGGAGGTTGAAATGATCCGCTTGAGATTGGCGCTTGCCCTGGCGGCAACGCTTTTCGCGGCACAGACCGTTCTTGGGACAACAGGCCTGGCGCAGGACTATCCCTCAAGGCCAGTCCGGGTGATCGTCCCGTTCGGCGCCGGTGGCCCTGCCGACGTCACCGCCCGCCAGATCGGCAGTATCCTGCAGGAAAGCTTCGGCCAGCCCTTCGTGATCGAAAATCGTACCGGCGCCGGCGGCGTCATCGGCACGGTCGAGGCGGCCAAGTCACCGCCTGATGGTTACACGTTGCTGATGATGTCGAACACCCAGACCGCCAATGAGTCCCTGGTGCCGCAGCGCAAATATGAGCTGATGCGTGATCTCGCGCCGATTGCACCGGTCAACTACTCTGACCTCGTAGTCGTGGTTCACCCTACGGTCCAGGCGAAGACGCTGCAGGAATTCATCGCGCTAGCCAAATCGCAATCCGGCAAGCTGAATTATGCGTCGTCCGGCCAGGGCACGCCGTATCACATGGCCGGCGAGCTGTTCAAAACCATGGCCGGCGTTGATCTCGTGCATGTGCCCTACCGCAACAGCGGCGAGGCGCGTAGCGGCGTGATTGGCGGCCAGGTGCAGATGATGATCGACGCCGTTCCGACGATGGCGCCCAATGTCGCGGAGAATCAAGTACGCGCGCTGGCGACCACCGGCAAGACGCGCTCCACGGTGCTGCCCAACGTGCCGACGACGATCGAGGCCGGCGTTGCCGGCTATGAGGCGACCATCTGGCTGGGATTGATGGCGCCGGCAGGAACGCCAAAGGCGGTCATCGACAAGATCAATATCGCCGTGAACGCCGCGGTGAAACGGCCGGATATCGTCAAGCTCTGGACCCAGCAGGGCGCGGTTCCCATGGCGATGACGCCGGAAGAGTTCGACAAATTCCTGCGCGGCGATATTGTGAAGTGGGCTGAGGTCGTCAAGAAATTCGACAAGCCGCAATAACAACCGCCAGCCAGGGTGTTCGCCCGATGCCAAGCGTTCGATTTCGCCTTAATGGCGTCGAGACGGATGTCGACGCTGATCCCGATCGGTCGCTGCTGGACATTTTGCGCGGGCAGCTCGGCATGACCGGATCGCATTTCGGCTGCGGCGCGGGTGAATGCGGCGCCTGCAACGTCATGCTCGGCGACCACGCCGTGGCGGCCTGCGATACGCCGCTGTGGTCGGTGGCGGACAAGGACATCACGACCATCGAGGGCTTGGGAACGGCTGAGCGACCGCATCCGCTGCAACGGGCCTTTATCGCCGAGCAGGCGCTGCAATGCGGTTATTGCGTCTCCGGAATTCTCATCAGCGCGGCCGCGCTGCTGAAACGAAATCCCGCGCCCACCAGCCGCGAGGTGAAGGAGGCGCTCGACGGTAACCTTTGCCGTTGCGGCTCGCATAATCGCATGGTGCGGGCGGTGCTGCGCGCAGCCGACGAGATGGCGGCGGAATGAACCAGCCAGCGCCGAGCCCGTCCTCGCCCAAATTGCCGGTGAATCTCGCGGCAAACCCGAACCTGTCATCCTGGTTGAAATTTTCGCCGCAGGGACAGGTGACGGCCTCGCCGGGCAAGGTGGAGATCGGGCAAGGTATCGTAACGGCGCTGGCCCAGATCGCCGCCGACGAACTCGACATCGATATTTCCCGCGTGCAGATGATCCGCGCGTCGACCGCTGTCAGCCCCAACGAGGGCGTGACTTCAGGCAGCCTCTCCGTGCAACAATCGGGACGCGCGATGCGGCATGCCTGCGCCGAGGTACGCCAGATCTTTCTTCAACTGGCATCGGAACGGTTGGGTGTCGACATCGCCTCGCTCGGTGTCGAGGACGGCACCATTTCCGGGCCGGGCAATGTCACGACGAGCTATTGGGAGCTTGCGGAAGAAGTCTCGCTCGATCGCGACGCGACGCCCGATGTGAGACCGAAGCCGCCCACACGCCGCGCCCTCGCCGGAAACTCGGTGCAGCGGATCGACATCCCCGACAAGGTATTCGCGCGACCGCGCTTCATTCACGATTGGGCACTGCCGGAAATGCTGCACGGCCGCGTGTTGCGGCCGCAGAACGCGCGCGTGAAACTCACCGGGCTAAAAGACGACAGCGTCCGCGCGATGGCCGGCTTCGTCGCGGTGGTGCGCGATGGCAGTTTCGCGGGCGTCGTCTGCGAAACCGAGCATGGCGCGGAGGCAGCGCTGCAAGCCTTACGCAAAGGGGCGGTCTGGACCGACGGTGAGCCCCTGCCCGATGAAAGCGATTTAGCTGCATTCCTGAAGGCCGAACCCTCGGAAACAACGATCATCGATAAGCGAACAGCATCGTCGCCCGGTGCCAAGAAGCGGACCCTTCAACGGCGATATACCCGCCCCTATATCGCTCACGCCTCGATCGCGCCCTCCTGCGCCATGGCACAGTGGAATGGCGACCGCGTCCACGTCTGGACCCACAGCCAGGGCGTCTATCTCCTGCGCACCGATCTGGCGCTGGTTCTCAAATTGCCGGCCGAGAGTATCATAGTGGAGCATCTGGAAGGCGCCGGCTGCTACGGACACAATGCGGCCGACGACGTTGCGCTCGACGCTGTGTTGCTCGCCAAAGCCACCGGCGGCCGGCCGGTTCGAGTGCAATGGTCGCGCGAAGCCGAGATGTCGGATGCGCCGCTTGGCGCGGCCATGGCGATCGAGATTGAGGCCGATCTCGACGCAGCGGGCGAGATCATCGACTGGCGCCATTCCATCTGGAGCAACGGCCATGTGGCACGGCCGGGGCGCGCGGCGCAACCGGCGCTGCTGGCGGGATTCGAGCTGGAGAACCCGTTTCCGCGGATGATCTCGACCAATCCACCGCAGGCCAATGGCGGTGGCGGCGATCGCAATGCCGTACCGCTCTATGACTTCCCATCATGGCAGATCGAAAGCCATCGCCTGACGACGATGCCGATCCGCACCTCCGCGCTGCGGACGCTGGGCGCGCAGGGCAATGTATTCGCAATCGAATCCTTCCTCGATGAGATCGCCGCCGAGCGCGGCGAAGATTCGGTCGCGTTCCGACTACGTCATTTGGGGGACGAGCGGGCCAAGGACGTGATCGGCGCTGCTGCAAGGCGCGCCCGGTGGAAGCCGGAGAAGCAACCCGGCATTGGCTACGGCATCGCCTTTGCCCGCTACAAGAACACCGGCGCCTATTGTGCCGCGGTCGCCGAGATCGAAAGCGCCGAGGATATCCGCGTCCGGAAGCTCACTCTGGCGGTCGATGTCGGCGAAGCCATCAATCCCGACGGCGTCATCAACCAGATCGAAGGCGGTGCGATCCAGGCCACCAGCTGGGTGTTGAAGGAACGCGTCCGCTTCGACCGCGAGCGCATCACCAGCACCAATTGGACGGAATATCCGATCCTTCGCTTCAGCGAAGTGCCGGAGGTTGAAGTCGAACTGATCCAGCGGTCTGAGATGGATCCGGTCGGCGCCGGCGAAGCTGCCCATGGCCCGGTCTCGGCGGCCATTGCCAACGCTGTGTTTGACGCGCTCGGCGTGCGCGTGCGCCATCTTCCAATCACGCGCGAAAGTATCATCGCTGCCATGGAGCAGGCCCCGTGAGCAACCTGAACATCCTGAGCGGCGGCGCAGCACAGGGACTGGTCGGCAGCCTGGCTTCGACATTCAAGGCGCAGACCGGCTTCGATATCGTGGGCGAGTTTGGCGCGGTTGGCGCCATGGCCGACAAATTGCGCAAGGGCATACCGGCCGACATCGTCATTTTGACCGCAGCGATCGTCGCCAAGCTTGCCGAGGAGAAGCTGGTGGTCGCCTCGTCGATCGCAAATGTCGGCTTGGTAGAGACCGCCCTCGCCGTTCGCGCTGGCGATCCTCGGGTTACGGTCAAGGATACCGTAGGCTTACGCGAATGCTTGCTTGCATCGGATGCGATCTACGTGCCGGACACGGTAGCCTCGACCGCCGGCATTCATGTCGCGAAGGTTCTGGTGCAACTCGACATCACCGACGAAGTCGCCGCACGGCTCAAGATTTTCCCGAACGGCGCGACCGCCATGCGCGAAATGGCGGCTTCCGATGCGCGACGTCCGATCGGCTGCACGCAATCGACCGAGATCATCAGCACCAAGGGCGTCAGCCTGTCCGGAACTCTGCCACCCGGCTGCGAACTCGCGACGATGTACACAGCTGGCATCGCTACCAGGGCCGCCCACGCTCCCCAGGCGCAGGAATTGATCGGCTTGTTGATCGGCGCAGGGCAACAAGAACAACGCGAGCGCGCAGGCTTCATCAGAGGCACGACTTAACAGCTTCTCCGAAGGGTATCCTAACGTGAAGATCGTCGACCTCAGCCGAGAACTCTATCACCGCACGCCGAGCTATCCGGGCCACCCACCTGTCATCCACGGCGTCTGGAAAACGCACGAAGAATCCCTTGCCGAGTCCGACAACGTGCACGGACTTGCATCGATGTTTATCTCAATGGTCGATCACGCCGGCACCCACATCGATGCACCCCGGCATTTCGGCAAGAGCGGCATACCGATCGATCAGTATCCGCTGGAGAAATGCATCGTGCCGGGTATCTGTCTCGATCTGCGCCACATCGGGCCGCGCGTGGAGATCACTCCTGCCGATCTCGAGGCCGCCGTGACAAAGGCCGGCGTGCCGGTACCGAGGGGTGGCACCGTGCTGCTCTGCACCGGCCATCACGAACGCACGTTCCCCCGCAAGGAATATTCGAGCGATAATTCTGGTGTGAACGTCGCCGCGACCGAATGGCTGGCACAGCAGGGCGTCGTGCATTTTGGCATCGACTCGATGCGGCCCGGTCCCGAAGGCGACGTGAACGCGCTCGTTCACAAGGCCTGTCTCGACCTCGACATCACCCACATCGAGAGCTTGTGCAATCTGGAATCGCTGCTCGGTAAAGGCCGGTTCACCTTCATCGGCCTGCCGATGAAGTGGCGCGGGGGCACCGCCTCCCCGATCCGCGCTGTGGCCGTGTTCGACCTGTAAAAACAATATCGCGAAACGCGCCGAAGAATTGGCCGGCTGCACGCCGCTATTCGCCTTCGTCGCCAGATCCGGCTTCGGCCAAAGCCTGCAGCGGCTCGGCCTTCAGTACAACGATCGCGCCGTGCTCGAGCCGCACCCAGTCGCGCGCCGCCCACGCCCGCAACTGCTTATTGATGCTTTCTCGCGTCATACCGACCATCTCGCTGATTTCCTGCTGGGTAATCGCAATGGTTCGGCCCTGCGGTTCAAGCTTGTGTTTCTCGGTTAAGCGAAGCAGCGCGCTGGCCAACCGACCCGGCAAATTTTGCAGGATGACCTGTTCGACCTGATCGCTGGTCCAGCGAATCCGCGTGCACAACAGTTCGATGAACTTCATCGCAAGCCCCGGCTGGCTGCGCACGAAAGGAATGAACTCGCGCCGGTCGATCGTGAAGAGCTCGCAGGCGGTGTTCGCAGTCGCGTCTGCCGAGCGGACAGAGCCGTCAAGCAGCGCGATTTCGCCAAAAATCTCCCCCGCCCCGATCAGGTTCAGGATTGCATTGCGGCCATCGGGCGACGAAATACTGATCTTCACCGTGCCGGAGATAACGGCAAACAGGCTGTTGCCGGGATCTCCCTTGGCGAAGATCGTCGCTCCCCGCTTCAGCGTGACGTGTTTGGCGTAACGGCAGAGTTGATCGAAGGCTTCGGGCTCGAGGTCGACAAAATAGGGATGCTTGCGCAAAACTGACAGTTTGCTGCTCGA
Source organism: Bradyrhizobium sp. AUGA SZCCT0158 (assembly GCF_018130065.1). GTDB lineage: Bacteria > Pseudomonadota > Alphaproteobacteria > Rhizobiales > Xanthobacteraceae > Bradyrhizobium. The sequence goes on from NZ_JAFCME010000001.1 coordinate 583,631, forward strand.
AAATCCCTGAGCTTCACCCGTCCTTTGTTGAGGCACGCCAGTCAAACTCCAGAAACTGTTCGGGATGTAGCTCTTCCGTAATCAACGCCGGTTGGCTTTTCAACCGGAAAGCATCCTACTGCGTCGATTTGGCGGCCAAAACACAAAGGCAACCCAGGCATTAACGCTCCGATAACCCTGGAACGGGCGATCGGATAGTACGGCCATTGAGCTATCCCGTCACGCGGAAATAGCCGGACGCCATTGAGGCACCAGTTTCGGCCTCTAACGGACCTCGCCGGCGCTACGCTGCTCCGATCGCTTCGCTCCGGCGGCTTATTCGTTCGCGATTCCCATTTCCTTGATCACGCGCGCGTATTTGGCAAGCTGATCACGCGTCATGACACGCAACTCTTCAGACGAACTGCCGCGCACCGCAAATCCCAGCTCCTCCAGCTTGCGGCGTACCTGCCTTCAGCGCCTCGGCGTTCAACCGAGCGATGATCGCCTTCGGCGTGCCGGCAGGCGCAAGAATCGCAAACCAAGAATTGAAGAAGAATCCTGGCAAGCCGGATTCAGAGACGGTCGGCACGTCGGGGAATTGCGCCAATCTTTTCTCGGTAGTCACTCCGATCAGTTTGAGCTGGCCGCCGCGCACCAGGGCAGCAACCGTGCCGATCCCCTGGAAGCCGACTGGAATCTGACCTGCGGCGACATCGGTGGCAGCTTGCGTTGCGCCCTTATAGGGCACGTGAGTCAGCGATATGCCGGCCGCGGAAGCAAACATCGCCATGGCCAAATGCTGCGGGCTTCCCGGGCCACCCGAGCCATAATCGATCTTGCCAGGCGTTGCTTTCGCGGCTGCGATCAGATCCGCCGCGCTCTTGAAGCTGGCCCGATTGCTGGTGACCAGCCCCCACTCCACGGTTGCAACCAGCGATACCGGTTCGAAATCCTTCAATATGTCCCAGCGCATCTTGGACTGCAGGTTGGGCACCATAGTCATGACGCTGTCGTTGAAGCCGCCGATCGTGTAGCCGTCCGGTTCAGCCCGCGCGACCTGCTCCGCCCCGATCATCCCTGAAGCGCCAGGCTGATTCAGGATCACGAATTGCTGGCCCATATTGTCGGCCATTTTCTGCGTCACGATCCGCGCCGCAACGTCGACGGCACTCGCTGCAGCCAGCGGCACAATCATCTTGATGGGCCGGTCCGGATAGGATGTCTGTGCGATTGCATGGGAGCTCAGGAGCAGTGCGAGCGCCGAAATCAACGAATGGAGCAGGCGCTTCATGATTCTCCGCAGGCGGTCAGCATCTGGATATGGGCCACATCTTCCGGAGAATGATTGCTCCTCCACATCCAGCTTGGCAATCTGGTCGGCAACGAAATGAAGAATGAGCCGGTGCATCAATCGACATGCGAGGCAAGAAGGATGGCCCGGCACGAGGGAAGCTGTCGATGGCGGAACGATAATTTTGAGAAACGCCGCCGAAGGGTAGGCTTAAGAGCCTCCTAAAGCAGTTTCCCATCTGGCCCGAAAAACGGGTGCGGACCATCAAACGCCCCAATCGGCACCTGATGAGTGACGATGCTGCCGAAGTCCTCGCCCGGAAACCAGCTGTGGAGGTGAAAGGCCGGCGGCTCCACCTTGAACGAGGGCCCGCGGAGCTCAGCAAGGTCAAGATCGACCGCGTGGTTCGGCGCCGGACAGATCGTGGTCGGCACGCCCGCAAACATCGTCAAGGCCGCACGGTGAATATGACCGGTCGCGATGAGTTGCACACGCGGATGACGCCGAACGATGAGGGCGAGTTCGCTCGAGTTGAGGAGATTCTGGCGATCCATGTGCCAGATACCGGCCTTGAACGGCGGATGATGCAGAAACAGCAGCGCTGGCCGATCGGGTGAAGCCGCCAGTGCCGCGTCAAGCCAGCGCAGCGTGGGCTCTTCGAGTTCGCCATGCGGCTTTTGGTGTACGCTTGAGTCCAGCAGCAGCAGATCCAGCCCCCCGATCTCAATCCTCTGATTGAGCGCCCCGGACGCCAAGGCATATGGAGCGGAGGGAAACGCATCGCGCATCAACTGACGCGAGTCGTGATTGCCGGGAATGCCGGCGAATGGGAGTTTCAATGGCGTCAGTAGCCGCTTGAGGTGCTGATATTCCTCAGCCGTCGGCGAATCTGCCAGATCACCCGATATCACCACAAAATCAGGTGCCGGCTGAAATTCGTTCAACGCCGCGACGCAACGCTCCAGGGCCCTGGCAGTATCGACCCGGCCATAGGCGAGCGAGCCTGGCGGCTTGATATGCAGATCGGAAATTTGGGCGATACGAACCGGTTTTGGCGACATTGGCGTTCTCAACTTTCGGACGGCAGCAAACGAACGGCTTCCGGCGAAATCAACAGCCCGACCCGTTCGCCGGCCTTGGCTTGTACCGTATTCGGCGCATCAACAGTAAATAGCCTGTTGGATACACCGCTTATCACCAGTCGTTGCCGGTCGCCAATAAAGCTGACGCTGTCGATGACGCCGGAAAGCGGAGCACGCCCCGTCTCCACTACGCGGATCGTTTCGGGACGAATCATGGCGACCGCCGCCGGCATACTTGCACCGCCCCCAATCCCCTGCCGCCCGCCCGGCAAAACAAGATGACCGTTCTCGATCGGCGCCTCAATGATGTTCGCGGCACCGATGAATTCGGCCACGAAACGGCTTTGCGGCGTGAAGTAGATCTCGCGCGGCGTACCGATCTGGGCGATCGTCCCCTTCTGCATGACGACAACGCGATCGCCGAGTTCCATCGCTTCGGCCTGGTCGTGCGTTACATAAATTGTGGTGATGCCAAGCGCGCGCAGCAGGCGGTTGAGCTCACCGCGCAGCCGGTCGCGCAACGCCGCGTCGAGCGCCGTCAGGGGCTCGTCAAGCAGCAGGATGCCCGGTCGGATTGCAACTGCTCGCGCCAGCGCCACGCGTTGGCGCTGTCCCCCGGACAGCTGATCGATGCGGCGATTCTCTAGCCCGGAAATGTTGGTCAGCGCGACCAGTTCGGCGACGCGCGCCGCACGCTCCTTGGCCGGCACACCGCGGATTTTCAGGCCGTAGCCGATATTGTCAGCTACGCTCATGTTAGGAAACAGCGCGTAGGACTGGAACACCATGCCGACGTTGCGCCGTTCGATCGGCACCGACGTCATATCCTTGTAGTCGAACAGTACCTTACCGCCGGCATCAGGCAATTCGAGTCCCGCGATGATGCGCAGCATCGTGGTCTTTCCGCATCCGGACGGACCAAGCAACACCAGCGTCTCACCACGCGCAATATCGAGCGTCGCGGGCTCCAGCGCGCGCGTACCATCGATAAACGTCTTGCCGCAAGCCTCAATACGCACCGACGCGCCATGTCCTGCTGACGCGTTCATCTCTTCTGTTCCTTCTCGGCAAAGAATTGCATGGCCACCAACAGCGGGATGATCATTACGAAGAATATCAACGTATAGGCCGACGCGACCTCGAGCCGCATCGAGGCGTAGCTGTCCGCAAGCCCGATGGGCAGCGTCTTGGTCAGGGGTGTATGAAGCATCCAGGTCAGGTTGAATTCGCCAAGCGAAAGCGTCACCACCATCAGGCTGCCGGCAAGTATCCCCGGCACGGCATTCGGCACGATCACGTCGCGGAAGCGCCGCCACGGTGATGCGCCGAGCGACGCCGCACCTTCGTCGAGCGTCTTGATATCGACCGTTGCAAACACCGCCATCACTGATCGCACCATAAAGGGCATGGTGAAAATAACATGCCCCACCAGGATAAAGAGCCAAGAACGGCGGAAGTCGCTGAAGCCTTGGTAGGTGAGCAGCAATGCCAGGGCAATTGCCAGGCCTGGTATCGCCAGCGGCAGCGTGATGACCTCCTCGACGATGCGCGACAGCCGCCCTCCCCGCACGTGCAAGGCGTATGCTGCAGGAACACCTATGATCAGCGTCACCGCGAGGGTTGCAAAGGCGATCACGAATGACAGCAGGATAGTGCCGGCATAGAGCTGCCAGACCTGGACAACCCATTGCAGGGTTACGCCGGACTCGATACCGCGAAAATAGTTCACGGTAACGCCGGCGGAAATCGACAGGATTGCGGGCACCACCAGGAATGCGGCGACGATTAATGTAAAAATCAGCTGGCCGGTGAAGATCAGACGATCACGCATGGTTCATCCAGCCGCCGCAACTGCGCTTCCGCTGAAGGAGCGGGCGAGCGCCAGGATGAACCAGGTGATGATGCCGAGCCCGACCGACAGCGCGGCCGAAGTCGAAAAATTCGCGGCCAGCGTGAACTCGGTATAGATCAGCATCGGCAGCACATCGATGTTGGTCGCCAACGTAAACGCGGTACCGAACGCGCCCATCGCCGTCGCAAAGGCAATCGCACCGGAAGCGACGAAGGCCGGTGCCAGCGCCGGCAACACCACATCGCGCTGCACCGCCCATGGACTGGCCCCCAACGAACGGGCTGCCTCTTCCAAACCAACATCGAGCTTCTGCACCGCGGCCATGATGGTGAGGATGACGCGCGGGATCGAGAAATAGAGATAACCGAGGAACAGCCCGTAGATCGAATAGGCAAAGACCAGCTTTTCGCCAAGCATGCGGTTGGAAAGATCACCGATCAGCCCCTGGCGCCCGGCGAGCAGGATGATCAGGAAGCCGATAACCACACCGGGAAACGCCAGCGGAAAGGTCAGCATCGCAATCAGTACGGCGCGGCCGGGGAAGCGATGCCTCTGCAAGAACATTCCAGCAATCGTCGCCACGATCAGCGTCACAATGGTGGTCGCAGCCGCCAGCACGACCGTATTGATCAAGGTCGCGCGGTAACGCGGCTCGGTCAGGATCGCCAGATAGCCCGCGACGCCTTGCGGACCTTCCGCCCCGGTCACGACCAGCCGCGCCATCGGGAGCAGAAAAAACGCCGCCGTCACCACCGCAAGCGGCAGCAGGCACAACCAGACAAAGGATCTATGCGACATCAGCAGAAGGCGCCCCGGAGCTTCAGTTCTGACGAATCAGAACCGAAGCTCTACTTTATCGACGCGTTTTCTTCACGCGAACCGGTACCCACTTCGCTCGAAAACGCTCTAACCGGACGCCATATTGCCTCAGCGAACCTCGGCGAGATAGCGGTCGACGAAGCCTTTTTGCATGTTTTCCATCTGACCCCAGTCGACATTTTTAGCGCGAGTGTAGTCGCTGTCGGGCAGGAACTTCTTCTTCACGGCCTCAGGCAGATCGATCGGCCGCGCGGGACGCAGATAGGCGTTGGTCCAGATCGCCTGCCCCTTGTCGGACAGAAGATAGTCGAGAACCTTTTTGGCCTTGTCCTTGTGCGCCGCGTTCTTGACGAGGCCAACGACGTAAGGAAAAACCACAGAACCTTCGCAAGGGATCACAAATTCGAAATTGCCTTTCTCCGAGTACTTCGCGCGATAGGCGTTGAAATCGTAATCCAGCAGGATCGGCATCTCGCCCGAAACCACACGGGCGTAGGAAGTCTGCTTGGGGACGATCGGGTCATTCTTCCTCAACTCCTTGAAGAAGCTGATTGCGGGATCAAAATTGGCCGCCGAGCCTCCAAGCGCCAGGTTGATCGCGACTGCACCGACATACCCGACCGCGGCTGAAGACGGGTCGAGATAGCCGACCATACCCTTATAGGCGGGCTTCAGGAGGTCCTTCCAGCAGGCCGGCACCGGCTTGCCGCCAAGCGCATCCTTGTTCACGAACAGGCCAAGCGTGCCCGAATGAATCGTGGTCCAGAAGCCATCGGCATCCTTCAGACCGGCTGGGACCTGATCCCAGTTGGCGGGCTTATAAGGTTCGAGGGCATCCTGCGCCTTGGCCTTCATGCCGAAGGTAACGCCGAAATAGCCGATATCGCCGACGGGGTTGCTCTTCTCGGCCAGTATCTGCGCCAGCGCCTGACCGGAGTTCTTGTTGTCGTGCGGAATATCGTAATTGAGGTCGGCCTTGATCGCCTTGAGCATGGAGGCCCAGTCCGCCCATTCCGGGGGACAATTGTAGCAGATGACGTCGGCCGCTTTGGCGGATTGCCCAGGCGCGATCAGCGATAGCGCCAGCAAGGCAAGAACAAGGCGGACGCTCTTCATGGAAAACTCCGATTTAGTGAGGCCGTGAAAGGATTTCAGCACCAACCGGGGACCAAGTACAGGCCGCGGATGAAGGATTTGCGACAAACCGTTTTGCTATGCAGCAAACGATGCCCCGCCGCTTCCGGCATCCGGCAATTTCGTCCAACTGCGATTTCCGATAGGCTCGGGCGTGAGAGGATCCGCTGCATGTATCAGCCCACTGGCGTCAGAACTTCGCCCAAACTGCTCATCCCTGATCGCATGAAAGCCTGGGTTCTCGGCGACCCCGATCAACTCGCTTTGCGGGAGAAACCGGTGCCCGTTCCCGCACGGGCTGAGGTCCTGGTCCGGATCGATGCGGTTGCGATCTGCGCGACCGACCTTGAGATCATTCATACAGGCTCGCCGGCGAGCATTCAGGGCGGCCTGCCCTTCAATAAGGATTTTACGCCGGGCCACGAATATATGGGCACCGTCGCAGCTCTCGGGCCTGACGTCGACGAGTTCGAAATTGGGGAGCGTGTTAGCGTGGAGATCCACGCTGGTTGCGGCCGGTGCAAACGATGCCGCCAAGGCATGTACACCTCGTGCCTGAATTACGGGAAGCCCGAGAAGGGTCACCGTGCCAATGGATTCACTACCGATGGCGGTTTTGCGGAATATGCCGTCAACCACATCAATACGCTGGCGCGGGTGCCCGACACCATGAGCGATGCGGAGGCAACGCTGGTCGTCACCGCCGGCACGTCGATGTATGGCTTGACCGAGTTGGGAGGGTTGGTCGCCGGTGAGAGCGTCGTGGTGATCGGACCGGGCCCGATTGGACTGCTCGCGGTGGCGGTTGCCAAAGCGCTCGGCGCCAGCCCGGTGATCCTGACGGGAACGCGCAACAGGCGGCTGGCGATCGGCAAGGAGCTCGGCGCAGACCGCGTGATCAATATCAACGACGAAGACGCAGTCGAGATCGTCAAACAACTAACCGGCGGTATTGGCGCCGACTATGTGGTGGAATGCGCCGGGAATGAGACGACAATCAATCAAGCTATTCACATGACCAATCGTGGCGGAAAAATCTGCCTTGCGGCGTTTCCGCATGATCCCGTCACGATGGATATCGCGCATCTCGTAAAGAACAACATCTATGCCTATGGCATTCGCGGCGAAGGCCGCAGCGCGACCCGCCGCGCTATGGCGCTGATGGCAGAACAACGCTTCGATGCGACGAAAATCCACACGCACACATTTCCGCTGGCCGATCTGCCGACTGCGCTAAGATACGCGCGTGAGCGTGTTGACAATGCTATCAAGGTGGTCGTTACCAATCCGAAAGCGAGCTCGATCGCGAGCGCAGCAGCCGAGTGAACACTGGTTTAGCTCGTCGTTCGTCAGATTCGGCCCAGTGCGGTCAGGATAATTTGGGGCGTCAGCGGAATTTCCGTAACGATCGTCCTAAAAGGCCTGAGCGCGTCATTCACGGCATTGGTCACCGCAGCCGCCGCTCCCGCCGTTCCGGCCTCGCCGGCGCCTTTCGCGCCTAATTCCGACTCCAGCGTCGGCGAGACCACGTGGCCGACATCAATATCCGGCATTTCGCCGGACATAGGCACCAGATAATCGGCCATGTTGGCGTTGGTGAGCTGGCCACGTTCATCATAAACGCATTTTTCGAACAGCGCGGCGCCGAGGCCCTGCACCACCCCGCCCCTGATCTGTTCGTCGACCAGCTGCGGATTGATGATCGTGCCGCAGTCCTCGACCACCCAGTGCTTCAACAGTTTGACAAAGCCGGTGTCGGTATCGACCTCCAGCCACGAGGCCTGAACACCATTGGTAAAGGCGAAGGGATATTCGCGCGGAACAAAATGCCGTGTCGCCATCAGCTCCGCCTGAATGCCCGGCGGCAGCGTATCGGGGCGAAAATAAACGATCCTTGCCAATTCACTCAGTTCAATGCGCGGCGCGCCATCGCTGACGTTCACAACGCTGTTATTGATGATGTCGAGTTCGCCGGGTGTGGATTGTAGGATAGCGGCAGCGACATCAAGGATGTTTCTGCGCAGGACTTTGGTAGCCTGAAGTGCCGCCTCACCGCCGATGCCGGCGCCGCGCGAGGCCCAGGTGCCACCTCCATAAGGCGTGTTGTCGGTATCGCCGAGGATGACGCGAACGCGATCCATCGAGACACCGAGCACGCTTCCGACGATCTGGGCGGTGAGCGATTCCGATCCCTGCCCCTGCTCGGTGATGCTGGTTTGGCAGACCACGGCTCCCTGGGCATCGAGCCGCAGCGCAACGCCATCCTGCGACGATATCTTGGCCCCACCGACGCCATAGAATGCCGCGCTGGGATTGGTGACTTCGATGAAGCTGGCGATGCCGATACCGCGATGAATGTTTCTGGCTCGCAACGTCGCCTGTTCCGCGCGCAGCGCGTCATAGTCCATCATCTTGATGAGTTTCGCCAACGCGGCATGATGCGACAGTTGCTCGAAACGCAAACCTGAAGGCGAAGCACAGGGGTAAGCGTCGTCGGCAATCAGGTTGCGGCGGCGAATTTCGACGGGATCCATGCCGATCTTCATCGCCGCCAGATCGACCAGACTCTCGGTCACCGAGCAGGCGATCGGATGCCCAACCGCGCGATATTGACACATGACGTTCTTGTTCTGGAAGACGACGCGGGCACGGGCGCGGTAGTTCTTGGTCGCATAGGGCCCACCGACCAGGTTGACGACCTGATTGGCCTCGATGGCGCTGGTTCGCGGATACATTGAATACGGCCCGATACCCGTAAGATCGTCGATCTCGAACGCGGTGATGGTACCATCGCGTTTAACTCCGATCTTTCCCTTGCAGCGATGGTCGCGCGCATGGATGTCGGTGTTAAAACTCTCGACCCGGTCGGCAACGAATTTGACCGGCCGCCGCAGCAGTTTCGACAGTGCGTAAGTCGCCATTTCGTCGGCATAGATGTGGACCTTGATACCGAAGGAGCCGCCAACGTCCTTGCAGACCACGCGGACCTGGGACTCCTGAAGACCGAGATGCAGCGCCGCAATATTCTGCACCATATGCGGGGCCTGCGTTCCCTGATAGATCGTCAGCCGCGCTTCGGCTGCGTTCCAGTCAGCAACTACCGAACGCGGCTCCAGCGTCACGCCGGTGTGCCGCCCAAAAATGAATTCTGCTTCCACCACCTCGTCGGAGGCAGCAAAGGCCGCGTCGACGGTGCCTGCATCATGATTACGCTCGAAGGCCAGATTGTCGCCGAGCGCGGGATGGATCACAGACGTTGTGGGGTCGAGCGCAGTTTGCATGTCCGTCACAGCGTCGAGTTCCTCATACGCGACGGCGACATGTTCTGCCGCATCCTCGGCAGCGGCGCGGCTAGTTGCGATGATTGCAGCGACGGCTTCGCCCTGCCAGCACACCCGATCAACCGCGATCGCGCTTTGCGGCGCGGATTTGAGACCCTTCAAGTGCGAAAGCACCCCAACCCACGGTGTGATGACCGCAGCAATTTCCTGGCCCGTGACGACGGCAATTACACCCGGCATGCGTTTTGCCGCTGCTCCGTCGATACCGGTGATTCTTGCATGCGCGTGCGGCGACCGCAGGAACACAACATGCGCCATGCGCGGCAGTTCGATGTCGCTGACATATTGCCCGCGTCCCTGCATCAGCCGGTCGAGGTTCGGCCGCGGCACGGTCTTGCCGATATAGGAGTTCGGCCGGTCGAGCACCGAAAACGCGTCGCGATTCTCAGGTGCACGCGTCATGGCGCGCGTTCCGCGCGCAACCGCGCTGTCGTCTCAATCGCATCGACAATCGCTTGATAGCCGGTGCAACGGCAATAATTACCGGAAAGGTGCTCACGAATCTCTTCGCGATCTGGCACAGGAGTCTGCTTCAGCAGATCCTGCGCCACCATCAACATTGCCGGTGTGCAGAAGCCGCATTGCAGGGAGTTGCGATCGCGGAACGCAGCCTGCAAATCCGCGATTTCACCGCTGTCGGATAACCCCTCGATCGTTTCGACCGATCCTTCTTGGGCCTGCACCGCCAGTATCAGGCAGGAGCGCGCGATCTCGCCATTGAAGCGCACCGTGCAGGCACCACAAACCCCGTGCTCACACCCGACATGCGTGCCGGTCAACTTCAGATGCTCACGCAGGAAATCCGCCAGGTTCAGTCGGGGCAGCACATGGGCCTCGACGCGCTCGCCATTAACCTCGAGTGAAATGGGCACAGGGGTCACGCACGTGCTCCCTCACGCAGATCGGGGCGGGAAAGCAGCGTGGCCACACAACGAGAGAGCAAGACCTTCGCCAGATGCCGCCGCATAGCAGGGGTTGCCTGCTGATCCTCCTGCGGATCAAGCTCTTCGCTGAGCGCCGCGGAGGCACTGGCCAATACCTCCGATGTGACTGCGACGTTCACGAGATTCTCGGCGGCCTTGGCGAGCAACGGCCGATCGCCAACGGCGAAAAAGCCAAGGCGGAGATCAGCGAACTGGTCACCTTGAATAATCGCCTGCGCGGCCAAGCCGACAATGGCATAGTCACCTTGACGGCGGGCAAATTCATGGAAGAAGTGCGCGGAATCTTTCTGCGCGACAGGCAGTTCGACGGCAACCAGCAATTCCTGTGGCGAAAGTGCAGTCTCATAGATGCCGGTGAAGAATTCTTGAGCAGGGATTCGCCGCTCGCCCTGTGGCCCGCAAACAATGACGGTCGCGCCCAGTGCCACCATGCAAGCCGGCAATTCGGCAGCCGGATCCGCGTGCGCAAGGCTGCCGCCGAGCGTGCCGCGGTTGCGGATCGCCGGATGCGCGACATGAGAGGTAGCGTCCCTCAACAGAGGAGCATGGGTCGCGATTTCGGGAGATCCCAGGACGTCCACGTGACGCGTCAGCGCACGAACCGTTAAGACGTCGCCTTTCACAACTATCCCGCGAAGCTCAGCCAATTCACCGATATCGACAATGAATTCGGGGGAGATCAGGCGCAGATTCATTGCCGGCATCAGGCTTTGGCCGCCGGATAACACCTTGGCCTTGTCGCCATACGCAGCCAGCAACTCCAGCGCATTCACAACGCTGGTAGCGCGGGCGTAAGCGAAAGCCGAGGCTTTCATTTCGACGCAACCTCCCCCGGGCAGCATATCGTCATTTTCTTTGGATTAGACGGCGACAATTTTCAAAGGTCAAGTTTGTTTATCGAGTGATTATTTCGGTGCCTGCAATATTGGGACTTGTTATCATGTTGCGGTCGAAGCAGGTTTCCCACCAACCGAAACGCCTGCCCTTGGGGAGGAGCAGACCATGAAGCTTGGGTTCTTCACGATGCCCATCCATCCTGTCGACAAGGATTGGCGGCTGTCTCTCAAGGAGGATCGCGAAGCCTTCCTGTTGGCCGACGAACTCGGGTACAGCGAAGCTTATGTCGGCGAGCACGTCACCGATAAGGCCGAGAACATCACTTCCTGCATCGCATTCATCGCCTGGCTTGCCGCGGCGACCAAGCAAATCAAGCTTGGTACCGGCACCATCAACATGCCGAACACCCATCCGGCAGCGCTCGCAGCCTCGATCGCGATGCTCGATCACATGCTCGACGGCCGCCTGATCTTCGGTATTAGCCCCGGTGGGCTACTGTCCGACGCCGAAGTCTTCGGCAATCTCGGCGCAGATCGCAACGCGATGTTCCTGGAGGCGATCAATCAGGTCCTTGATATCTGGGCAAGCGAGCCACCGTATAACCTCCAGGGCAAGTACTGGAATGTATCGGTACAGAAAACCGTGATTGAGGACATTGGTCAGGGCTTCATCGCGCGCCCGCTACAACGACCGCATCCGCCGATAGTGGTGACGGCAGTGGCGCCGTTCTCGAAAGGTGTGACCGAAGCCGCCGCACGTGGCTGGGATCCGATTTCGGCGAACTTTCTGATGCCGGCTTGGGTCAAAAGCCATTGGCCGAAATACGTTGAAGGCTGCGAACGCGTCGGCCGCCCCGCGGAGACGGCGAACTGGCGGGTCGCCAAAAGCATATTTGTCGCCAAGGATGCCGCCACGGCAAAAGCCTATGCCACGGATCCGAACGGTCCATATGTCTATTATTATCGCTCGCTATTCACCAAGTTGAAGCGTGGCGGCCGTATCGAACTGTTCAAAACACGCCGCGATCAGCCCGACGAGGAAGTGACGCTCGAGTCGATCGGCGACAAGCTCATCATTCACGGCACACCCGATAGCGTGGCCGACCAACTGCTGGCTCTTCAGGAGGAGACCGGGCCCTTTGGTACGCTGCTCTATGCCGGCAAGGACTGGAAGGATCGCGAGCTTGGACGTCAGTCGATGATCCTGATGGCCGAAAAGGTCATGCCGCGCATCAATACGGACATGTCCGGCAAGGCGTCCGGATAGGTCAATTCAGTCAAGGAATCTGCCGTGGCTCTCAGTGATCGTATCCCCTATCAGGCCCAGATCGACCGACCGAAGTTGACGCTTCCCGGCGGCAAGAAGCTCGCAGTGTGGGTGATTCTCAACGTCGAGGAATGGCGGATCGAGAACGCGATGCCGCGGACGGTGCTGAGCCCGCCGATGGGACAACCGCTGCTGCCTGACGTGCCGAACTGGTCCTGGCATGAGTACGGCATGCGGGCCGGCTTCTGGCGACAGTTCAAGGCGCTGACCGACCGCAAGATGCCGGTAACGCTGGCCCTGAATGCCAATGTCTGCAATTCCTATCCGCGCGTTGCGTCCGCCGCGCTCGAAGCCGGCTTCGAGTTTATGGGCCACGGATTCCAGCAGGGGCCAATGCACAAGCTCGACAATCAAGCCGATGCGATCAAGCGCTCCGTCGAAACAATCGCAGGATTTACCGGCAAATCACCGCGATCATGGGAGAGCCCGGGCCTCACCGAGACCGAGGAAACTCTCGATCTTCTGCGCCTCAACGGCATCGAATATCTGGCGGATTGGGTAATCGACGATCTGCCGCAGGATATCGCCACGCCCCACGGCACCATAACGACTATTCCCTATTCGGTCGAAACCAACGACATCGTCGTCCATGCACTGCAACATCAGCCCTCCGAGCAATTCCTGAAGCGTGGCATGGATCAGTTCGACCGGCTCTATCTCGAAGGCGAATCGAACGCGCGGATCATGGCGATCTCGATCCATCCCTATATTACGGGGGTCCCGCATCGCATCAAATATCTGGAAGCGCTGCTGGACTACGTCATCAGCCATGACGGCGTGGCACTGATGACCGCAAGCGAGATCGGCGACTGGTATCGCGCGGAAACAGCTGGAAAATGACGGCTGGCTTATCCTGCCACCCTGATTGGTGCGCGGCGGACGTCCGGCGAGGATTCATTAACCCGCTCGAAGCCGGCCAGAAAGACATCCAGCGCATCGCTGATGATGCGATCCTTGTCTTCGAGCACCGACGATTCGTAGATGTATTTGCGGACGCCGTAATAGAAGATTCCACCGTGGAAGACCCAAGCCAGTTCAAGTTCGGTCGCACTCGGCTTGTTTTGCACGATAAGCCCGGCCTCATGACGGCACTCCCGGATGATCCGGGTCAGGATCTTGTCCTTGACCATGCCGACATACCAGCGATTGATGTCGAGGCCTTTCAAGCCCGAGTAGAGATAGATGCGAAGCCATTTCCGGGTGAAGATCGCGTCGGTATAGGCGCGATAGAATTCCAGCAGCCGGTCGCGAATCGGCCGTGAGCGGTCGGTCCTTCTTCCGAGAAAAATTCGGTCGCCTTCGCAAGAATTTCCCGGCGACGATCGTCGGGCGAGAGGCGCCTTTGCTTGGTGCCAGCACGTTTGGGCTTATCTTTCCTGATCATCAGGATTTGCCGTCATCGCCGGCAAGGAAGCGGCCGAATCCGCCGCGTGCAAACAACAGGGGCTCCTGCCCATTATAAGTATAGGCTTCGACGGCTCCCAGGAAGATGATGTGGTCACCGCCGTAATATCGATTGGCGGCACGGCACTGAAAACTTGCGACGCTGTCAGCAAGCACCGGCGCGTTGCCGAGTCCTGGCGTCCAGCTCACGCCGGCGAACTTGTCGGCGGAGGATTTTGCGAATTGCGAGGCCAATGTCTGCTGAGAAGCACCGAGAACATTGACTGCGAAATGGCTGGCGTTCTGGAAGATGGTCAAGCCCTGCGAGAACATGCCGAGGCTCCACAGGACCAGCGGCGGATTCAGCGAAACTGAGGCAAAGGAGTTACAGGTCACGCCATATGGCTTTCCGTCAGCCGCCATCGCTGTAACAATAGTGACGCCGGTAGCGAACGTACCGAGCGCATTTCGAAAATCCCGGGGATCGATCGCCGAGTTGTCGCTGGCGAACTCGTTAGCGGGATCGGCTGGATGTTTGGGTGCGTCGGACATCCACCTCGCCTCAGAGCGTCAGGTTTTCGGACGGCAGGCCAAGCGCTACACGTCCATAATTGGTTCCCGCCGCATCGAAATTGAACGCGAGGTGCGAATTCACCGCGTGGGCATCGCGAAACTGCCGCTGCAACGCACCTGACGTAAACAGACTGCGCGCGCCGCTTGCAGCAAACAGCAGCGACACGGCGTCAGTGCAAAGGTTGACCGAAAATGCGCCGTCACGCCTCAATCGTGTCTTGTCTGCTATGTCCGGAACGTGACCACGTCGAGCATCCGCCATCGCATCGATGCAGTTCGTGCGCATGACCAGCCGCGCCGCGTCGATCTTGGCGGAGGCTTCCGCGATCTTGATCTGGGTCGTCTGCATATCGCTAAGCTTGGCACGATTATAGGTCGAGGCGCGATGACGTGCGAATTCGACATAATCATTCAAACAGGCCTGTGCATTACCCAGACCGACGCCTGATAATACATAAGGGAACAACGAGAAAACCGGCAGCGCATAAAGGGCGTTTGGATTGATCGCACTCCCCGGGGTTGGCCCGCCGGTAAGATCGCTGACGGCGACCGTCATCTGCTCCGCGACGAAGGCGTCCGTGACGCTAACATCGTTCGATCCGGTCCCGCACAGACCGGTCGCGTTCCAGGTATCGTTGATCTTGTAGTCGCTCTTGTTGAGCAGGAATATCCGGTATTCGATGCCGTCGGCGTCATCGTCGGATGAAACCACGCTGGCGAGCATGTTCCAATCGCAGGATTCGACGCCTGAGGAAAACGGCCAGTGGCCGTTCAGCACATAACCGCCAGCGACCTTTCTGGCGCGGCCGGCTGGAAAGATGAATGACGAGGCGATCAATGCATCGGCGTCCTTGTTCCAGACGGCGTCCTGCGCATGGCGGTCAAACATGCCCAGCATCCAGTGATGGCTTGCAAGGTTGGCAAAATTCCACGCTACGGACGCATCCGCCTGCCCCAGCGCATCGGCGCAATCGACCAGTGCAACATAGTCGAGTTCGGAGCCGCCGACGCGTTTGGGCTGCACGATCCGGAACAGGCCGGCATCGTGTAAATCTCGCTCGGTCTCCGGTGGCAGGCGCCGCAGTTCTTCGGTCCTGGCAGCACGCTCCCGCAGCTTCGGGATCAACGCTCTGGCGCGCGCGACGATAGCGGCATAGCTGCCCGTACCCGGTCCCGCGAGCGAACTTGCATCTGGCCTGCGGCCGTCCCCTGGCATTGGCGTTTCCTTGCCCAACCCGTCGTTGCGAACTGGAAGCGGTTGAGCCTGGCCAGTCTACCGCCTCACCGCCAATGATCAAGGCGCGCGGAATACGGCTCTTCCGCCAAATGGGGCTGCTGCAACCTATGCATCGTGCTAACAACGAAAAGAGCCCGGCGGCCGTCAGGCCGCCGGGGCGAGGAGTACTTCGAAAGAATGCTGGACGCTGGCTATCCAATGAGCTTGCGCCAATAAAGCGTATTTGGCCAAGCCCATGGGACTGGCGGCTGAAACAGCCGGTAACCCTTGCTGCGCAACCAATTGACGTGAAACGCCAGCACCTGCCCCACGGATTCGTAATAATCCAGGATCCGAATTTCGGCTCCCACCCATTGCACGATCCAGATCGTGAAAGCATCGGCCGTCGCGCCTGAGCCGCCGATGTCGATGAAGGCGCGCAGCGGCAACAGCGGATCGGCCGAGACCTTGCCGATCCGTCCGTCGCTGCGCGCCTGCGACAGCATCCCGGCGAAGTATGCGCCCTCGAACGCGCCGATGTAGTCGCCCTCCCAGATGTGGTCATAGCGATCCGGATAGAGCGACAAATCGAGTTGCCGCTCCTCCTCCAGCACGGAGGGAAACCAGGGATTGTCACGCCAGCTCGCCTTGATCACGCACGCACCCGGCGGCTTGCGCGTCCGCAGGAAATCGTCGATCGCATCAGACTTCCGGCGCGGGTTCCAGCTCGCCCACAATTCCGAGCGTTCGGCGCGGATCGTCGGTCGCAGCAGCGACAGGCTGCGCGCGCTCAGATTCTGAGCCTCGTCGATCCAGGCAACGCGAAACCCCTCAAGCGATTTGATGGAATCCGCAGTGTGATCCTGCATCCCCCGAAAGATGATGATGCCGTCTCCGGGCGTTTCGATCTTGTCGCTGTAGAGCTTGAAACCGCTGCCGACGCCGAGCGCGGCGATCTTGCTCTCGATCAACCGCTTGCTCGACTGCGCCAACGTCCGTTGCGCCTCACGAATGCAAACCGCGAGCGTGCCGCGCTCGGCCTGGCAGGTCTCGACCAGAAGCTCGCCAAAAAAATGCGATTTTCCGGAACCCCTGCCGCCAAAGGCTGCGCGGTACCTGCTGGGCCGAAGCAACGGCTCAAATACTTTCGCCGTGGGGATCGTCAGGGTTGACGATGAGCCGCTCGATCCGTTCGGGAGGCTTTTTCGAACCGTCATTACCGCTCTCCGATGGTTGCATGGCTTTGCCCCAGCCGCGATCGAGGACGGCGTTGGCCGCCGAGACGCGCGCCGCAGGCGTCGCATCCTTGCTTTGCATGATTTTGACCAGGACGTTGATGGCCGTCTTGGTGTGGCTCCGTGCCAGTGAGCGGATGTCTGCCAAGGGTCTTCTCACCGCGTCTCGTCATGATCCGCCGTGACGTATTCGCACGGCGTAAGATCGGTCGGGTCCGCCGCAGGCTCGTGCACCGCGGAGCGGAACGCGATTGTCGGGAAATCGGTCTGTTCATGATCATGCCTGGGGCGAGGGATGAACTGGATGATTACGGCACTCATGACGGATCCTCCCATACCGCGATTGCAATCAGGCCGATCAGCGCGAGCGATATCAGATATGCGGTCATCGGCTTCTCTTAAGGAAATAAAATGCGCGGCATGATCGCTGGCGTGCAATCATTTCGGGCGCGAACCGTATCCCTGATACAGGGGCCGCTTGCGGTCGTGACCTTGGCCACGCCGCACGCCGGCACGTTCGCGCGTGCCGGCTAATGATGATCTCAAAGGTTCGAACGGCGGCGCGCCCGCGACGCCTCAGGCGACGGGCGTTGGGAGTTGGGGCGTCGTGACAAGCGGCCGCCGTCCGATTGGAAAATTTTCAAACAAAAAGCCCGCGGCGGATTTCTCCGCCCGGGCTGTGCACGATTTTCGCGATGATGATGATGTGCCGGTGATTTGCCCGACGTGTCAAATGTTTTTCAAGCCGTCAATCAATTGCAGAAAATCAGGGAGCGTCGATGCGATAGGCCTCGCCTGACAACAACGCGCGAGCCGACGGAATTCTGGTCTTCGAGATTATCGCTGCTGGGCGGCAAGCAAAAGCGCGAGCAGCCCGCCGGGCGGCGGCTGATCCGGATTGTCAGGATCGATGCCCGAAAGCGCTGCGATCCGACCTGCAAGGCCGCCCATCGGGCTTGGACTGACTGAGGGAGCGAGGGATGCTCCCGGCGCGCCACGCTCGAATATGGGAGCCTCCGGTTCGTTGGCGCTCAGCTCGTTCAGATGTTGAATGTGCTCCAGCAACGTGGAGGCCGTTGGATCCTGCGATTGCCCCAGCCTGGACGAAGAGCTGCCGCCACTGGCTGCGCGGGACAAGGCATCGTTTCCGCTGACGAAGGCGTTTCGGCGTTGCGGCGGCGGCGCCGCTCGCATCGGATGCGGCGGACCGAGGCCCGCCAGAGGCGCGGCCCAGTCGGTGCGGCTGCTAGACGCGTTCAGTTGATCGGGAAGAACGAACTGCGCGGCCGGAGCGCCGGTGTCGGATACGGACGCTGGCGGCGGATTGCCATCCCGCCGGTTGACATACCGTATCGGCTTGGTGCCGACGCCAGGCGCTTCGGAAAAGTAAGTCGATCCCCGGATCGGCGGTAGTGTCATCCACAACGGCATCGGCTTGTCGTTGAATATTCCGGGTGGCTTGCCGGGGTCAGCCTGCGGCAGGGGCAGGTTCGGATTGCGCGGCGTAATGCCGGCAGGCGAAGAGGTCCAATTTCCGAAGCGTTCGCGCGGCGGCTCATCAGCAATCATCCGTTCGAGGTAGCGAATAGGACGGCCCCCTAAGATATTGCCCTTGCCCTCCGAAACATCAACAGGCGCTGAGCAAGGACCAATCGGAGCTTCGAACGGCTCGTTCAACCCTGGAGTAAAGAAATCCAGAAGTTCACCCGCAGGACCCAACGGATCACGCGCCACACCTGTTGCGGGTGGGAGCTCACCAGCTCGCAAGGCCGAGGCAGCAAACGAATTGCTGTTCTGATGCTGGCCACGGTAAGCGATCCCCGCGCGGTTGACGCCATGCGCAAAGATCTGCATTCGTGCGAGATGACCGCTGAGATCATCGCCCTCAGCAATTATTTCATAAGGAGCGCTTGGATCGTCGCTCTTCTCTTTCTGTCTGTCGAACACGCTCCGGTCGCGAACCATCGCAATTCATTCTACCGAAACTTGACGGGGCGCTTCCCGTCCGAAATATCTCTCGAATGACGTTGCTCGCCTTTTCCAGTCCACCCAGTTCTCCAAATTCCGGCGTTGCTTCAACAACAACGTGCTTGATTAACTCGCCGGATAGACTCGTGCGCTCATAGTGGATCGCCGTGTGAAAGCTTCCCGGAGCTCCGGTCGGGGTATACGTGACATAGATTCGATCTGCCATGATCGCAACTTCTCCAGCTGCGCTGTTAATGAATCTCTAGTCAAGAAAACGGAGGGTGACGCGAGCTAATCCAGGGCGAAGTAGTTTCCCCCGTATTTTTGTCTAGCTCGAAGTAGATCGTCCAGTCGGAATTCTGAAAAGTGATACCGTATGCCGTCGAGTTTTCGGAAAGCGGCGTAAAGAATCTTGACGTCCTTGCGATCGCGATGACTTCGTCAGCGCGACACCCCGTTCGAGGCAGGTATCTCCTGATCGCAGCCCAAATGAACCGTTGCTGAATGGTTTGCGCAAGCAATTCATCGATTGACTCGACAAATCGCTCCAGTTTTTGTGTACACAATGTGGCGCGCGGTTGTCCCGGTCCTCGCGGCGACTTCGGTGTTGCACCTGGAAGAAATAGGCTTACGCTGGAATTGGTCTCGTAGCGCTTCAGTTCGATATCCGCACCATCGACGCTTGCACATCCGAAATTGGCGACGGACAAACCCGCTCGCCAGCTCAGTTGCAGGATGAGCGCAGAATCATGCGTGAGCAGGACGATGGATGAATGATCATCGTCGTTGAACACATCCGCCGGCCCGCCGGCGGCCCGAAGCGCGGCTTTGAATTCGGTGTCCTTGGCGGCAAACCACTGCTGCGCATCCTTCAGGGCATGAACGTAATCCCCGGTGAAACACACCTTGAGGAATTTTGGATTCTTCACCCGAAGACTCGAAACGCCGACCTCGAATTCCTCGTCGAGATCCGACAACTTCGAAACCGAGATCCTGCTGACATTGCTGTCGCGATAAGAAGAATATAGAAGAAACCCGAACACGAGAACCGTTCCATAAAGGGCCAGCAAGACGATCGTTCTGACTATAATTTGATCGACAGTTAGCGGGATAAGCGTTCGAGATTCGAATGCCATGACAGGCCCCCAACGCACCAGACAGTGATCGAGTAAAAGTCACTCGACAGAGGAGCTAGGGGTTATCCTGGTTCTTTTCGCGCGCTTTCTCATTAGCTTCCGCTAAAAATTTCAGGATATTCTGTGCAGGCTGCTTGTCCGACACGACCAGTCCAGCCTCTTGACTGTCGGAAAATCCGTCAGCTCGTGATCGCTCCTGAGGTGCAGGACGAACTGGATGACATCGGCGCTCATGAAGGGACCCACACGGCGATTCCAATCAGGCCGATCAGCGCGAGCGATACGCGGTCATCGGCTTATCGCTGAAATAAAATGTGCGGCATGATCGCTGGGGTGCAATCATTTCGGGCGCGAACCGTATCCCTGCTACAGGGGCCGCTTGCGGCCGTGGCTTCTGCACCACGCCGCACGCCGGCACGTTCGCGCGCGCCGGCTGATGATGATTTCAAAGGTTCGGACGACGGCGCGCCCGCGACGCCTCAGGCGACGGGCGTTGGGAGTTGGGAGTTGGGGCGTCGTGACAAGCGGCCGCCGTCCGATTGGAAAATTTCAACAAAAAAGCCCGCGGCGGATTTCTCCGCCCGGGCTCTGCATGATTTTCGCGATGATGATATTCAGCCGGTGATTTGCCCGACGTGTCAATTGTTTTTTGGACCGTCAACAAATTACCGAAAATGCGATGCAACAGGTTGGATAATTTGAAACTTCCCCGCGGATAGCATCGCTGCAAACGAAAAAGCCCGCCGCCGATTTACCGGCGCGAGCTTTACGATATCGGCGATGATGACGGTGTGCCGCTGATTTGCCCGACGCGTCAAGTGCAAAATTGATCCGGTGCATCGACATTCAAATGGGAGCATTGGGCGCAGGGCACCAGCCAACGCTCGATCAGATCGCAAGGAGGCCGTTGATGTATTTCGTCGCTACCGTGCTCGCGATCCTGTCGGGCCTGTTCTATGCGGCAAGCCATAACGAGATCGGCTCGCTCGGCGTCACGATGTGTCAGTACGGCAGTTCGTTTTGTGCCAACCCGCTTCTCGTCCTGGTGGGAGCGGGGCTTGCTGCCGTATGGGGCGCGTTCGTCAGCGTACGCTGACGCGCCGGTCACGAGCCCGATTTCGCGATGATGATTTTCTGCCCCTGATTTGCCCGACGTGTCAAACGCGACATCAGGATCGCCGCATCAAGAGCTGCCCGAACGACTGTTCGTCAACGGGATCGGCTATCGGTACCTCTGGAGCGAACGGGCCGCAGCCCCTGCAAGGCAGCATCGAGCCATTCGTGTTTCACGCCATTCTGCATAGGAAGCATGCAGTTCACGGGCCATTTTCCGTAATCTCCCGGATTGATTGCAGCGGCAAAGAATTGTCCCTCAGGATATTGACCCAGCACGGGGCAGATCGTGATTTACAAGGACGTGGAATACAGCGTCACGGCCACCAGCGAGCCGGATGTCTGGCAATGGCGATTTCAGATTGGCGGGCAGACCGTGGCCGGCAAGACGAGGACGCGGCTGATTCATATGGCCGAGCGTCGTGTTCACATGAGAATTGACGCTGCCCTCAGGGTTTCGCACGGCGAGGATCAACCTGCCGACTAGTTATCCCCGGACCGCACGGGGTTTGCCGGCTGCACGGGCTTCGGCCCCGGCGCATCGGGCTCCAGTTGCGGTTTGGGTTCGGTCGGCATCACCGTTGCGCCGGCCGCCCGGGCGGCGTCGCCTGTGGTGCTGTAATGAGCCTCCGCGGCCGTTTGCACCTTGGGCTTATTCCTTGGGCCGTAATCAGCGATCAACATGCTGAACCCGCCAACACACGCGACTGCAATCGCGACCGCCAAAGGTGCGCCGCCGTGGCGTGTCGTATGGCTTTCCTTCGAATGATTGTTCGCCATTTCAGAATTCCGGATTGATTGCTGTGTCAGAATCAAACCCCGGGGCGGACGATTGTTCCGCCTCAGACCGCTCTGTTGCGGAACCGTGGCGGAACAAATCGTTTACTCGCGCATTTCCAGCATGCTGAACAGATTTCAAAGTTTAAAGTGAGTGTCGACAAGTGAGCATCGAGACACCTCCACCGTTGCAGCCCAACATGGCCGAACGCGCGATTGACACCGCGACCGATGTATCGCGCACGATCACGGATGTGTCTGCGGCGCTTCAGGCCGCGGTCGATCGTCTAGCCGAGGCGATCGCAACGGCACGGCAACCCGGCAAGCCGCTATCCACCGTCAGCGCAATTACCCGGGAAGCGCCCCTCGCGAGTCTGTTCGTTGCGTTCCTGTTCGGAGTCGCGATAGCGCGCCGGCGGTAGCGGATGCCGTTCAGAACTTGCCTTTGGTCGCGTCCTTGGCGGCCGACATGACACCACCGCTGATCTGCCTCATATGCTCGCCAGCATTGGTGAACTGGCTTCGCAGGAATTCGGACTGAATCCGCATCGCTTCCTGGAGGTCGGTCGCATGAACCAGCTTTCGGGCGTGCTCGAATGCTGCCTTCATGTTCTGTTCGGTGAACGATAGCGCCTGCTTCGAAATCTCCGTCCCTGGCCCCGGCATCGACGTCATCGACTTGCCGGCGGCATCGAAGAACATGCCGAACGCCTTTTCTGCCTGATCGATGGTTTTTTCGGCCAGATCGCGCAGCTCGGCCGGAACTTCGAGTTTCGGTTCAATCATGATCGCCTCTCCAATGTCGTCTCCGGGAGGTTAGCATAGTTCAGGGCGGCGTCTGCGCCGTATTGGCCGGCGCCGCCCTTTCGGGGGCGCTATCCATGCGCCTCCGCAAAGGAGTTATTTCCTACCCCGACCCGTAGCGATACGGGCTAGCGTACCCGATTCCAATCATGTCAACAGTGTGGCATAGTGATTCGGGGGCTCGAGTTCGACGGTTTGTGGCGTTGCGTCGCTCTCGGGGACATGGGGAACAAATGCTGCAAACATTCCGGCCGACGCCAACCTGCACGCGCTTTCAAACCAGCATAGAGATGCCCTGCATCAAATGCGGCGCGCAAATGAGGCTGGCCACGATCGAGCCACGCGATCAAAGTTACGATGTGCTGACCTATCGATGCACCCCATGCGACTCGGGCGAGAGCTTTCTGAAGGCCCGCTAGATCGGGTCACAGCACGGCAGCCCCTGCCTCCGTCAGCACCGGCCCCTCTTCTCGTATCTCAATCAGACCGAGTTCGGTCAGAACGTGCAGATCTTCGTCGCTGACAGGCGACATTTTCAGCCGGCCGGCCTGAATGTCCCGCAGCGTCCAACGAAGGCCAATAGCCTTTTCGAGGCTGAGTTCAGAGAAAGGATTGTCCACCATTCCCTTTCGACTATTGGTAGATTTCGATCAGATTTTGGCTGCATCGCGGCAGCTTCTTGCGCACCGGCTCAGCTCATGCCGACAATCAGCGCCGGCCTCTCTGAGAATGGAGGTTCACTGTGCGCCGCGCAGGCCTTGAGCAGAGCCGTCGCGAAAAAAGACCCCGCTCGCGCGTCTACGCGGCAAATTCGTCAGGACGCCATCCGCCCAAATCGGCCCGCAACTCCGTGCTCAGTACCGGTAGGGTTCAACATCCAGCAGCGGAAATGCGCTGAACACGCTCGGCAGGTTGGTCGGCATCGCCGCATGCAGATAGGATTTGTCGAGCTCTGCAAGGCTGGTGACGCCGAGCAATCCGAGACACCGGATCACTTCATCCTCCAGCAATTCCAGCATCCGAACGATGCCGGACTCTCCCGCGGCGGCGAGCGCCCAGCATTGCAGGCGGCCGATGCCGACGAGATCGGCACCCAAGGCGATCGCCTTCACGATGTCGGTGCCGCGGCAGAACGAGCCGTCGACCATGATCTTGGCGCGGCCGGCAACGGCGTCGACGATCTCGGGCAGCACATGCATCGAGCCGCGGCCATGGTCGAGCTGGCGTCCGCCATGGTTCGACACATAGATCCAGTCCACCCCATGATCGAGCGCGATGGCGGCATCTTCCGCGGTCGCTATACCCTTCAGCACGAGCGGAATTTTATACTTGTCCTTGATCAGCTTGACGGTCCGCCATTCCAGCCCCTTCTGGAAGTCGCCGCCCGTAGCGCGAATCCGGCTTTCGCGGACATAGCGCTTGGCGATATCGCGTTCGCGCCGGCTGTAATGGGCGGTGTCGACCGTCAGGCAAAACGCGGCATAGCCGTTTTCGATCGTGCGGCTGACGGTATCTTCGACAAAGGCATCGTCGCCGCGAACGTAAAGCTGAAAGATGCGCAGCGCATCGGGCGCTGCTTTTGCCGTAGCCTCAAGCCCGGGCTCGGAGACCGAACTGAGCATATGGGCAGCGCCGAACGTCCCGGCTCCCCGCGCCACCGCAGCACCTGAATCGGGATCGAAAATCTCCAGCGCACCGACGGGCGCGATCATCACCGGCAGGCGTAACTTGCGGCCAAATACCTCGGTCGACGCGTCGACCTGGGCGACATTGCGCAGGACCCGCGGCCGGAATGCGATCTCGTCGAGGGCCATGCGGTTGCGGCGCATGGTCGTCTCGGTCTCTGAGGCCCCGACGATATAGTCCCAGGCGTTCTGGTTCAGCCGGGCCCGGGCTTTGCGCACGAATTCGTGGAGATTCTGGAATTCTTCGCCGCTGGCACCGAGTTCGACGTTCCTCGCCGGCCGGATGGGTGTCCCATCATTCATGCTGTTTCTCTCCCGTTTTGGCGGCACATTAGCCGCAGACAAATGGGAAAAGCTACCGCTTTGAACGGCTTAATCCGGTGCTGGAACGGGAGGCTGCTATTCGCTGGCGAGGTACATCGGCTTGGAATGGAAAATTCCCGCGCCCGAGACCTGGGAGGCAATCAGGAATGCCGCCATCACGGCCGGCATGCTGATGAATCGCAAGAATTGATCAATTGAAAGCATGCTGGTCGTCCCCAAGGTGCTTGTGAGGCGCGTTCAATCCGCCCATCGCGTCGTCTGCTGATCGCCCGTGAAAAGCTGGTCGGTATAGGCCGCGCCGGAAACCGTGAGCAGCGCAAGAATCGAAATGATGGCCAGCGTTTTCATGTCGTCACGGTCGATTTGGATTGTGGCCAAAAACGTCAGAGCTTGGCGCATTTTGGGGACTAACACAGGGGAACTTCGTGGCCGCTGGGCCCCGGCGGCGCCGCTCAACCGCCCGAAAACCGGCTCCTGTATTCAGTGGGCGATACGCCGAGGTGGCGCAGGAACGCGCGGCGCATGCGTTCGTCATCGCCGAAGCCGGCGCGTTTGGCGACCTCGATCACGCCACCGACCTGCCTGCTTTCCAGCAACAGACGTGCGGTTTCCACCCGCAGCGCTTCGACACCGCTCGCCGGCGTCATTCCGGTGCGGCTGGCATAGGTGCGAGCAAAAGTCCGAGGCGTCATGCCGGCCTTCGCGGCGAGTGTTTCGACCCTGAGATCGCTTGCGATATTCTCGATGATCCAGGCGTGCAACGCGCTGAACCGCCCTTCGACGTCGGAAGCCTGCGCCGCGAGCACGGTAGAGAATTGGCTCTGGCCGCCGGGCCGCTTGAGAAACACCACCAGCCTTCGCGCAACGTCGAGCGCGGTGGTGTGGCCGAAATCCTCCTCGATCATGGCGAGCGCCAGATCGATGCCGGCGCTGACGCCAGCCGATGACCAGACCCGCCCGTCCTTGACGAAGATCGCGTTCGGCTCGACGCGGATGTTGGGGAAGCTGTCCTGCAGCCTCGGGCAATAGCGCCAATGGGTTGCGGCGCGCTTTCCGTCCAGCGCGCCGGTCCAGGCCAGCGCGAACGCCCCGAGACACACCGATGCCACCCGGCGTGCCTTGGGCAGCGCCTGCGAAATCCACTGCATCAGCCGGGCGTCGTCGCGAATATCCCAAATACCGGGGCCGCCCGGGATCACCAGCGTATCGACCTGATGCGGCCGGACGCTGTCGATCGCGGCGGTATCCACCATCATCCCGACGTCTGTCGGCACCAACCCGCCCGAGGCTGACAGATAGGACAAGGAATAGCCCGGACCAGGCAACTCGATCGCCGCCAACTCCGCGAACACCTGGGCCGGACCGGAGATATCCAGCAGGGTCACGCCCGGAAAGGCGACGATCGCGATACGCCGCGTGGATGGCGTTTCACGCGGTGCGGGGCGTCGGGGTTTGGCAGATTTCGAGGGCATATTGTCCTTTAAGCCATTCGAGGCTCGCCTGTATAGCTCAGGGGCGTAACTGGAGTTCGGCGATGACGCGAAATCTGGGCAGCCGGTATCAGGCGATCAAATCGCCCTGGACAGACTACGCGGTCTACAGCTTCCCGGATGCATCAAGCGTTGCAGCCTCCGACCGCCAACCGCTGATGGACGCGATGAACGGCATCATCGCCGTCAACTGGAAAGCCAGCGAGCCGCATTGGACGGCGGACGCCTCCCCGTTCGACAGCAAGTTCAGCCTCATTCTGGTTTTTAGCAGCTCAGGACTGGCCGCGTTTTCAGTCTATCGCGTGCTGAGTATCTCCAGTGGACTCGCAATCTATCGCAGTGGAACCGAAGTGCTCCCCGCCCATCAGGGCCTCGGGCTCTACGGCTTTTTCACCTCGGAAGTTCTGAGGCGCTCAGGCGCCGCCGAGAAGGGTGACAGCGTGCTCTATGGATGGCGGACGCGAAATCCCATCGTATGGGCCGCCAATGCCAAGATCTGCGAGAAGGTTGCCCCCTCGCTGCTTGGGGACGCGCAGGACCCCGCATTGCAAGCGGCCTGCATTGAGATGTGCTCCTCGCTGTACCCCGGCAAGCTGCTGGAACTGCCCGGCATGATCATGCGGGGCGCCTACGGCCACATTAAGCACCACCGGCAGGACTATCATGGCGTGGCTTCGCTGGTCGACGCCGCGATGTCCCGTGTGATTCCCGATACGGCCGATGCCCTGTTCTCGGTCGGATACGCGAGGGTATGATGTCGATGCCCGGACAACAGGCCATCATCGCACCGGTCTCGCGGTTTACCGATCGCGCCTATCTGGCCTGGGCAGCGGTGGCCATCGCCTACGCCATCGCGTTCCTGCAGCGCGTGTCGCCGCAAACGGTCAGCCTGAACCTCATGCACGACTTCAGCACCGACGCCGCCGGCGTCGCGATGCTCGCCTCCAGCTACTTCTGGGGCTACACCTTGATGCAGATTCCGGCGGGTCTTCTGGTCGACCGTTACGGCGTCAAGCGCGTGGTGCTGTTCAGTATGGTGGCATCCTCGCTCGGGAGCGCTGCGTTTGCGCTGGCGCCGAATATGCTCGACGTTTTTGCGGCGCGCCTCGTCATCGCTTGCGGCGACGCGCTGGTATTCACGGCGCTGTTGAAGCTCGTGGCGCAGAGCTTCAGCGACGAGCGGTTCGGCGTGATGTCAGGCATCTCGCAAGTGTCCGGCTACGTCGGCGGGGTCCTCGCGACGACGCCGCTCGCGGCCGCGGTAACCGGCTTCGGCTGGCGCGCGTGTTTCCTGTTCATTGCCGCCGTCGGATTGGCCAACCTTGCCTTCGCCAAGGTCGTGCTGAAGCCTGATCCGGTGTCGCGCAGCAACAAGACGTTGAAGAGCGTCGTTGCGGCCGCCGGACAATCTCTGACCCAGCTCGCCAACTGGGGCTGCGCCATGACTTTTGCCTCCCACTTCGCCGTCGTGACGACTCTGTCGGGCGTCTGGGGCATTCCGATGGTGGCGCATTTCTTCAATATCTCGCCGACGGCGGCCGCCACTCCCCTGCTCGCCTTCATGATCGGTAACGCGGTCGGCTCGATCTTTCTCGGTCACATGGCTGACCGCGCAGCATCCGCGCTCGACACCGCGCTGATCCGCATCTGCGTGCTGCGGATGGTGCTGATTGCAATGCTGCTGCCGCCGATCGCACAGGCGTTCGGCCTGATCTACGTTACCATCGTGTTTACGGCGCTCGGACTTGTCGCCGGCGGGACGGTGCCCCTGGTGCTGAAATGCACCAAGAAATTATACACATCCGACCTTATCGGCGTCGGCGCGTCCGTGAACACGACGGCCGCGGGAATTTTCGCCGGCGCGGCACAGCCCGTCATCGGGTTCGCCATGATTGCCGCCAGTCCGCTTGCCGCCAGCGGCGGCATGCAAGGCGCTGCCGCGATCGGCGACGCCGGTTACGGCATGCTTATCGGAATTCTGCTGCTCATGTCGCTGCCGGGTATCGCCGGACCGTTATTGATGAGGACCAAATTGATAGTTCGCTAGACGTATTGAACGTAAAGGGGCCGTTATGGAGTGTTTGTTTTTGAGAAAAGAGGAAGTCGCTTCGAAGTATGCGGTGAGCAGTTGGCAAAGCGTCATGTTCTCCGAATTCGAAGCCCAGATGAGCAGCGAAGCGAGACCTTTTCCCTGCATTTTCGGCGTGACCGGCCATCGGCAGGACCAGTTGCGCTATCTGTTCCTCGATCCCTACGACGTCGAGATCCTAGGGGTCCAACTCGCACAATACGTCTCCGAGTCCAGATCCTACGGTCCCAACACTTCCTTGATCGTATTCACCCGGCCCCGCCCGGTGCAGACGCTTGACGCCTATTACCGCAAGATGTGGCTGACGCTCGACCAGTTGGCGCGGCTCGACAAGAGTCCATGGCCGGCGGAGATCCCCGAACAGATCGATCATCCAATGTGGGAGTTCTCATTCGCCGGAGAGCCAATTTTCGTGGTGTGCACGACGCCGGCACACGTGATGCGGCAAAGTCGCCGGTCGAGCGCCTTCATGCTCACCTTCCAGCCACGATGGGTGTTCGAGAAGATCCTCGGTAGCGAAAAGGCCACCAACGCCGCGTTTGCCGAAGTACGCAAGCGGCTCATTCCCTACGACAATGCAAGCCCCTCACCGCATCTCGGCCGTTACGGTGCGGCCGACGGGCGCGAGTACCAGCAATACTTCCTGCATGACGATAACGAATCCGGAGGAGGCTGTCCCTTCGCCAAGCTCGCGCAGAGCAAACCGTCTCAAATCGAAGACAAGGAGCAAGCGGCATGACCCAAATCATTGCAAGTCAGAAAACCGAGTTCGCTATCGATCCCGTCATCCTGAACCTGCTCCCCGAGCAAGGCAGCATCGAATTGCAGCATGACGCCGCGGGCAAGGTGCATCGCTTTCACACCCATCCGGTAGATGAAATCCTCGTGATCATTAGCGGCCGGCTGAATTTCACGTGGGATGGCGGCGAGCGCATCGTCGGCGCGGGCGATACCATCCACCTGCCCGCCGGCACGCTCCACCAATCCGAAGCGCTGGAGGGCGGCGCCGTCTACGCGATCGCGACCCGTCCACCGGCGGCGAATAATTGAAGCAAGGCGCGCATGCAATGGGGGTCACGACAATGAGGGATCGTTAGACAAGGGGTCCGCCGCCACCCGTTCGACCAGCTCGATGATTTCGGAACGCTGACCGGACGGAAGTTTCACGAAAGCCTTCAACAGTCGCAGGCTTTCGATCGTTTCGCTCGATGGAGCTCCGAGTTTCTTCTGCAGCTCTGCAACATAAGTGGGATTTTTCATCTCGCACCTTAGAAGAGGAACAGGAATGGCATATCCAGGTAAACGTGAGGGCTTGGCCCAGAAAGTAGATACTGCTGCGCAAGAAGCCGAACGGCTCGGCCTGACGACGGCGACCCTGATACTTCGCATGGCTCGCCTGGAAATCGATCGCGCGGAGCCTGAACAGGTTGCAACTATGCCAAAAAACAACCTGCGCAGCAAGCCGAACTGAACGGCCGAAACGGCCCGATTCAGCGCGTCGAGAGCGTCGGCGGAAAAATGTGCGGTGCCGGGACCGGTCCGAATGGATCAGCCCCCGCACCGGAGACACGATTGAAACGCGGGATTGAAACGAAAGGCAGCCGATCAGCCGGTATTACCGGTCTTTCCAAAAGCCCCCGCCTCGGCCAAATCAGCGATACGGCGGTCATCATATCCCAGCGTCTTGCGCAGCACTTCCTTGGTGTGCTCGCCGAGCAGCGGCGCAGCGACGGGATCGATCGTGGGCGTGAGGCTCATATTGAGCGGCGTTTCGATGTTGGGCACTGAACCAGCGGTCGGATGCGGGATGTGGCTGAGGCGATCGCGGTCGCGCACTTCCGGCGCGTTGAAGCCCTCCTCCACGGTGCGCAGATAGCCGACCGGTATGTTCGCCTTTTTCATCTTCGCCATCCAGTTCTCGAGCCGGTCGCTGGCAAAAACGCCGGCAATGATGGCGCGCAGCTTTTCCTTGTTGGCCGTTCGGTTTTTCCGGTGAGCGAACTCAGGGTCGGTTACGAGGTCGGGCCGTTCCAGCACTTCGGTCACAAGGCGGCGGTACAGCCGGTCGTTGGCACAGGCCATATAGAGCGGCCCGTCGGCGGCCTGATACACGCCGACCGTCGGTGAGCCGTTCGGTGAATTGCCGAAACGACCAGGGTTCTCGCCGCTGATCAGGTACGCCATGCCATAAAAGCCGGTCATCGCTACCGCGGTGTCGATCAACGCCACCTCAACCTGCTGGCCACGGCCGAGCCGGTCGCGCGCGATCAGAGCCAGCAAAATCGCGTTGCACGCCGACATTCCCGTCGCCATGTCCACGATCGGCGGGCCGGTTCGTACCGGCTGAGCATCCGGAAAGCCATTCAGCGACATAAAACCGCTTTCGGCCTGTGTGATCGGATCGAACCCGGGGCGCAGGGCGAGCTCTCCCTTGCGGCCATAGGCCGAGATCGAGCAATAGACCAGTCGCGGATTGGTCGAAACGACGGATGCATAGTCGAGGCCGAACTTCTTCATCACGCCGCCAGAGAAATTCTCCACCACGACGTCCGCTTTCGCGATCAGTTCGCGCGCGACCTCCAGCGCCGCCGGATTGGTGAAATCGAGCGCAATTCCGCGCTTGTTGCGGTTGAGACTGAGGAAGGCCGCACTCTCGCCGCCGATTTCCGCATGTTCATAATGACGCGTATCGTCGCCGCCATCCGGATTTTCGATCTTGATCACCTCGGCGCCGAAGTCGGCCAGCGTTTGCGTACAGGCGGGCCCTGCAACAACACGGGTGAAATCGACGACCAGCAGACCATCGAGGGCGGTCGGTTCGCCCTTGGCGCGCGGCGTGCGCTCCGGCAATTGCGGTCTGGCAGTCATGTCGGGCATTTCCTCGTTTTATTTTGCCTGGCGGAACAGATAGCCATCGCCGCGAAAGGCGTTTCAAGGCCTTTTACCGGAAGCCCATAGGTAACGCCAAACCCCGAATTTGCAGGGCGGGACCTGCCTCTCACATAGCTCTCTCCAAAAGCGAACGCCGCCCGATCCGGGTCTACCCAGGGATCGAGCGGCGACGCTTCAAGGCGATTGCACGGCGAACCCGGTTCGCCACGTCGTTCCCGTTATGGAAAGCTCATTCTCTCATTCGGGAACGGCTTGACCGGAACCACCCAACTCGGCGGGAAAGTCCTTCAGCTTGGGTAAGCCATCACGCATCGGCAGCACGGTCTCGGCATAATTGATATGCACGCCCGGCGTAAAACGGAGCGTCGGGAGCGTCGCGGCGAAGACGTCGACGAGCCCTAGCGTAGGATGGTTCGTCATCAGATGCCCGCCACACTTCGCGCAGTATTTGCGTTGGCTCATCGGTGTCTTCTCGAATGTCGCGACGTGCTGCTTGCCCGAAGTGATCTCCACCGCTTCCGGCTTCCACAGCGTAAAGGCATTCACCGGCCCGCCGGACCACGACCGGCACGAGCTGCAATGGCAGTACCCCATGCCCTCCGGCGAACCCGTCACCTGCACTTCGACCGCACCACAGAAACAATTTCCCGTATGCTTCATAGCCTCTGTCTCCTTACAGACAATTGAAGGTCCAATCGGATCAATTTGCGCCACTGGAACAGCATCGATACCCGCTGTTTGTAATGAAGATAGTCGTTGTCAAGCATGTCGACGAGGTCGCTCATCGAGCAATATCCCGATGAAGATGTAGGCCGTGGTCACCGCCGCGAACAACAGATGTCCGACGCTCATGGTGGGGGCCGCCCAGAACGCGATGATGAAGCCGAGATAGATCGGATGCCGCGCGATATTGTAGAGCAGCGGCGTCGGGAGGGTCGGTGGCGGCACCTGCCGACCGGTCAGGCGGTTGGTGACCTGATCCAGTCCGAACAAATGATTGCTCAGGACCGTGCTGGTGAACACGATCACCCAGCCGACAAATGACAATATGGCCATCGTTGCGGCCATTTCGGGCTCCTCGATCTGCCAGACGACGGCCGGAATCGGCCGCCATTGCCAGAACAGCAGCAGGAGCGGTCAGGCTGGCGAACAGCACATAGGTGCTGTGCTCGAACGGTTTCGGGAAAACTGCGTCCACCATGGTTTAAGGCCCTTATGGGCCATCACGCCGTGTTGAATGGCAATCAGCGACAGCAAGGCGAGATTGACGGCGATTGCTTCAAAAACGGGCGAATTCGCGCCGGTATCGATGGCCTTCGGCACGACCAGGTCCGATACGAACCCGACCGCATACAAAATCGTGAAGAGAAATGTGAAATAGGCCACAGCGCCGAACAGAAATGCAGTGAACTTGAGCATTCGATTTGTCGGCATGACGGAGCCAATGGCTCGGGCTTCGGACATGACATGAACTCCGTGGAGAGCAATGGGATCGCGACTTCGGTTTTTGCAGAATGGCTGAAACACGCCGACAAGACTTTGCCTGACGCTTGATCTCTCCATGAGATGGACTTGATTGTTTGTTGAGAATGGATGCGACAACGCACGTGAAATTTGAATTCGACAAGTACGCTCTGGACACCAATCTTCGCGAGTTGCGCCGCGACGGCGAGTTGGTTGCGATGCAGCCGCAAGTGTTCGACCTGCTGGTTCATCTGTTGAAGCATCGCGATCACGTCGTCAGCCGGAACGATCTCATCGCGCTGGTTTGGGGCGGTCGGACCGTGTCGGACTCAACGCTCGACAGCCGCATCAACGCCGCCCGAAATGCCATCGGCGACTGCGGCAAGGAGCAACGGCTGATCCGGACAATTGCGCGAAAGGGTCTTCGCTTCGTTGGAGCCGTGAACGGGCATGTGAATGGCGTTCATCCGACCACCGAGCCAGCGAAAATGGCTGCCGAACCGGCCCCCGCGCCATTGCCGTTACCGGATCGACCGGCGATTGCCGTATTGCCGTTCGACAACATGAGCGGCGACCAGGAACAGGAATACTTCTCTGACGGGATCAGCGAAGACATCATCACCGCGTTGTCGAAATTGCGCTGGTTCTTCGTCATCGCCCGCAACTCGTCGTTTTCCTACAAGGGCAAGGCGGTGCACCTGAAGCAGGTCGCTGCCGAACTGGGGGTGCGCTACGTCCTTGAAGGCAGCGTGCGCAAGAGCGGCGATCGCGTGCGCATCACCGCGCAGCTGAACGACACTGCGACCGGCAGCCACGTCTGGGCAGAGCATTACGACCGCGATCTGGTCGACGTATTCGCCGTGCAGGACGAGATCACCGACGCCATCGTCGCGGCGATCGAGCCGCAGATCTATGCCGCCGAAAACTTCCGCAGCCGGCGCAAACCACCAAACAGCGTGGATGCGTGGGACCTTGTTATGCGGGCGCTGTCGCATCATTGGCGCGTGACGCGCACGGACAGCGCCGCCGCTCAGACGCTCCTGGAACAGGCGATTGCGATCGATCCGAATTACGGCCAGGCGCTGGCCTTGATCGCCACCAACCACATGTTCGGCGTGCATCTGGGCTGGGCGGACATCACGACCGTCGCACCCATCGCCGAGCGCGCCGCGCTCGCAGCCATCGCTGCCGACAGCGAGGATGCGTGGGCGCATACCGCGCTCGCCAGCGTCTATTTCTCCACACGTCGCCTCGACCACGCGCTGGCCGAATTTGAGCTGGCGCTGCAGCTCAACCCGAACTTCTCGCTGGCACAAGGATACTACGCATTGGCGCTGTCCTATTGCGGGCGATGGCAGGATTCCCATGCAGCCGCGCAACGCGCCATCCGCCAGAGCCCGCGCGATCCTTCGTCCGCGATCTATTACGGCGTCGCCGCCTATGCCCAGTTCGTCGGCAGGAACTATGGCGAGGCGATTTCGCTCGCGCGCGAAGCGACCCGCCAGCGCGGCGATCTCAGCGGCGCCTACCGCGTGCTGACGGTGGCCGCCGGTATGGCCGGGAAGATCGACGTCGCCAAAGCTGCACTCGAGGAGCTGCGGCGGACCCAGCCCAATATCTCACTGGCCTGGATTGCGACGCAGCTGCCCTGGAAGCTCGAGGCGGATCGGGAGCATTATTTGGAAGGTTTTCGCCGCGCTGGGCTGGAATAACCTTCATCGCGGGGGCGTTTTTGCCGGATTGGCTGTTGCAAACCCGTAGATCAGCGCCAGCCGGTCGAGGCATTCGCAGAACCGGCGTGCGAAATAGTCTTTCCAGCGCTGCGTGCGCAATCCCCGCCTCTGCCCGACCTGCTCCATGGTCAAGCCGTGAACCAGGACGTCATGCACCAGCGCCGAACCATCGGCCCCCAGCTCGCGCTCGGCGCGATTGAGCCGCAGCACGGCCTTGCGCTGCCCCTCCGTGATCGGCTCCCGCATCTGCCCACCATCCACGTACTCCCTGGTCGGATCGACGGCGCGCGGGCCGCGTTCGGCTCTCTCCCAATCGCTCTGAAAGGCCCGCCCGCCCTGGTACTGCGCCTCGTCGATCTGGTGATGCGAATGCAGACGGGCAAGCGGATCGTTGCGGATGGAGCGCAGGGTAACGATCTTCTCACCCGGCTCCAGCGCCAGGGGATTGTCGACCTCGACGGTCGCGACCTCGGCGTTGCGTGGCAAATCCTGGGATTTCCGGTCATGTACCTGTGCAGGGTTATACGGTTTGTTCCGTTTGGCTCTCGGCATATCGGATGATCTCCTTACAGGGACGGTGGGATTTGGATTGCGCCCGGAAGAACCTGGCGTTGCTGTTCATGCCGTCTCAACCAGCTTGAGCAAGACAGTGCACGCCGTGCGTTCCGATGGCGTGCCGGGGCCGCGGCTCAAATGAAAATGCGGTGTGCAGTAACTCGAGCCGGGCCGGCGTGGATGACCGCAGAAGGTGATGGCTTCGCCCTCTTCGTCCCCGCCGTAAGGGTAGCGGCAATCGCCGCGTTCCAGTTCGATCAGGGAAAGATGACGCGGATCGATCCCGACACAACGCAGTTCGACCGGCTTCGTCCCTCTAAACGGTGGCACCGGCCATGGAAACCTGGGCGATGTCGACTTTACCAGGTGAATTTCGCCCGGCCGGTCTAACCGCGGCTGCCCGCATGGGGACGATTCGGTCCGATGGTTCCAGGCGAGCCCCATCCGCTTGGCACGGCTCAGCACCGCATTGCGCGAGTAAGCTGTGTTGAATTTCCTGTTGATAGCTGCCGCGATCCGGGCAAAGGACAAATGCAGGGCAAAAAGCTCCCGCAGCGCGCCCGAGTGCTCGGGCGCCCAGTCTGTTGGTTCCATTACCGAATTTCCTGTTTCTTTGAACGCCGCCCCGACGCCTCCATCTATTTCCGATATTCCGAACGAAAAGTCAAGCTTGATTTCTGGTTATCGTAACTGCTAGTGTTTCCGAAATTCGGGAAAGGAAGAACCATGCTGGACGTCAAAATGATCGAACGGGCACTTGAGAGGACAGGCAAGAGCAAGGGGGGCTTGGCGGAGGCCATGGGGGTTCGTGCGGGCGCAGTCTCGGAAATCCTGTCCGGGATACGGCTGATCAAGGCATCCGAGATCGGTCCGATCACGGAGTATCTCGGGCTGAATTCGGTGCCGATCATGGGCCGGGTCGGCGCCGGCGCAACGATCGAGCCGGAACACGAACAGGTGCCGCCGGAAGGCCTCGGCGAGGTCGAACTGCCCTTCCCGATGGCCGAAGAGACCATCGCCTTTGAAGTTGCAGGCGATTCCATGCTGCCAAAGTACGAAAATGGCGACGTTATCGTGGTTTTCCGCGAGCAGCGCCATCCGCTGTCGAGCTTCTACGGCGAAGAGGCTGTCGTGCGCCTGAAGACCGGCGAGCGCTATTTGAAGACGATCGAGCGAGGAAAGTCCTCACCTCTGGTCAATCTCAAGAGCTTCAACGCCAAGCCGATCACGGGCGTGAAACTCGAATGGATCGGCGAGATCTGCGTCACCCTGCCGCGGGGCCAGATCGAACGCCTGCGCAATAAGGCAGCTGCGAAGACACGCAAGGCCGGGAAGGCAAAATAGCGGACGGGATGCCGGAGAAAGGGAGCGATTCGGAAGGTTAAGGCCGTCAGGTGATTCGGCCGACCGGCCTTCGGGAACAGGGCCACATTCGCCTTGGTTGCTGCTTTTCCGAACTTTTGCTTGACTTTTCCGGTTTTCAGAAATACTGTAGTCATCCGTTCCAGGGTGACTGACAGATTGCCAAGCATGCAGTATTTCGTCGTGATGATCGATTACGGCCGTCGCGGCCGTGAAGCCATTGTCGATCCTGAAATTACCCGGCGCGAGGTCATCTCGCGGATTGCGTCGGGTGAATACAGGAACATCAGCTTCGTCCATGAAATCGTCGATTCCTCCGTCGAGGACATCACCGCCGACATTCTGAACGAAGCCGCGCTTCCCGATATTGCCGCGGCAAGCGTCGATCTGCAGGCCGACCAATTCGACCACCAACGCGACCTGCGAAAACATGAAACCGTCTGAACTCGCGCGCCCCTATTCCGTCGTCAAAATAATGTGATCATTAACGGGCTTTGATCGCCGCCGGCTTCCTTAAATATTCTTCACGCAAAGTCTACTCGGCCGGCGCACGCAATTGCGCTACATAACCGATTCGATTTTCTCCGGCTTGCAAAGTTCTTACGCTCCATGTTTCCGTCAATGAAGGTCGAGATTGCCGCACGCGACGGCGATCCCAGGCTCAGTCTGCTGCTTGGTATCGCTGCCTGGTTCATATTTCTGGATCACATTCCGCATAACGCGGTCAGCGTGTTGACCCTGCGGAATTTCGGATTCAGCGGCGCAACCGACCTGTTCGTGTTTGTCGGCGGCTATACCGCCGCGATCCTCTATGGAAAAATGATGCTGGAGCGCGGTTTCCTGGTCACCGCTACCCGCATTTTCAGGCGCGTATGGCAGTTATACGCCGCCTATGTCGTCCTGTTCGTGATCTATATCGACTTGATCGGATACGTCGCCAGGAAATCGGCGGCGCCCGAAATCATCCACGAATTCAATGTCGCCGGAATCCTCGGCCACACGATCCGGACATTGATTTACGGCCTGCTGCTCCAGGCCAAGCCGCTCAACCTCGATGTGCTGCAGCTCTTCATCGTTTTGATGGTGTTCTTTCCGTTCGTACTGTTCGGAATGTTGCGCCGGCCGAACGTGACGGCAGCCGGGTCGATCGTCCTTTACCTCGCCGCCCGCAAATTCGACTGGAATCTATCCTCATTTCCAGACGGGCACTGGTATTTCAATCCGTTCTCCTGGCAGTTGCTGTTCGTGCTCGGCGCATGGTTCGCGTTGGGCAGCGCGAGGCAGATGCGGGCGATTCGTTCGTTCCAGGATCTTTCGATCCTCCGCATACTGGCTTTGCTCTATCTCTTGTTCGCGTTGATCGTGACAGCAACGGGAAACGTGCCGCAGTTGGCTGGAATCGTCCCTGACGCCGTGCTCAATTTCTTCCTTCCAAATGAAAAGGAAAATCTGGCCCCTTACAGGGTACTTCATTTCCTCACTCTTGCATTCCTCTTCTCGCTCGCGGTCCCGAGAGACTGGCATGGATTTCAACGGCCAGCCCTGCGGCCGATCGTGAAGTGCGGGGAAGAATGGTTGCCTGTCTTCTGTGCCGGTGTCTTCCTTTCCTTTGCAGGGCATTTCTTCCTGATCACGGGACCGAATTCGCTCGCCATGCATTTCCTGGTCAGCATCGCCGGAATCGCGATCATGGCGGGCGTTGCCTATTACGCGTCGTGGTCCAGGCGGCAGGACTACAAACCTGCATTTGGCTCGCGATATTGACCAACGGGGTGATACCCTCAATCCAGCGGGAACGTGCGCTTCAGCCGTGCCTCGCTGTCGCGCAGCGTTACCGAATCGAGTTTTCCTTTGGAAGATGCCTCCTTGGCGCAGGCAAAGATCCGATAAAACTGCGTACCGTCGAAGGCGACCAGCAGCAGATCGACGCCGGCATTGAGCGCTTCCACCACCGCTGTGCAGACATTGTTCTGATAGATCGCGCCCATCACCAGATCGTCAGTCATAATGACGCCCTGATAATTCCACATCTTGCGAACGATGCCGTCAACCACAAGCCGGGAATGCGACGCCGCGCGGTCGGGATCAACAGCGGTCAGCGTCACATGCCCGATCATTAACTGCGCCCTCGAGCCCGCCAGCACATCCCGAAACGGCCGCCAGTCGGACGCTTCGAGCTCGGCCAGAGGTGTGTCGAGACTGGCACTGAAGTGATGGGTATCGGCGCGAACCCGACCCAGTCCCGGAAAGTGCTTCACGGTCGCGCCGACGCCAAAGGCCTCAAGCCCATGCACATAGGACTTGGCGATGTCGGCCACGATGGCCGGGTCGTCTGAAATCGCGCGCTGGCCGATCAGCGTGTTGAAATCGAACCGGTTACGCTTCGCGTCGGGCCGCAAATCCAGCACCGGCGCCAAATTGAGGTTGACGCCAAGCGCCGCCAGTTCCTGTCCATGAGTTCGCCCGAACGCCTTCGCTTTCTCGGCGCGAATATCCGGCGGAAGGCCCGCCAGCGTCGAGAGCGCAGGCAATTTGGTCAAGGGCGGCGACAGATGCGAGACGATGCCGCCTTCCTGGTCGGCGGCGACAATCAATGGCGGCAGGCCGGCGGCACGTCGTTTTTCCTGAAGCGCCGAGATTTCAGATTTCAGCGTCGCCGGCGCTCTTCGCAGATTGTGTTTGGTGATGTAAATGCCGGCGATCAGGCCTTTCTCAGCCAAAGCAGCCACTTCAGGGAATGATGAATACCCCACCATGAAATGCTGGCCGAGGCTACGCGCCTGCGCGGCATCGGTCTGCAGAACGTTTCGCTTGCGCAACTCGAAAGAAGCTTGCGCGCACAGCATTGACAGCGGCGGCAGGCACCACAGCAGGACCAGCAGTTTTCCCGCGATCCCTCGCCCGCGCCAGTAACCGCCATAAATCAGGCAGGCGAGAACGCCAACACTCGCCACGACAAGAACGGTATTACCCGTACCACGCAGCGCAATCAGATAAGGATCGTTCTTGTTCGCCGCGACGAAAATGAAAGCCAACCCCGCGAACCAGACCAGGCCGACGCCGATACGTTTGATGATTTGCATGAAGGACGATGCTGTGTGCGGGTGTGACAGGCGAGACCATCGCCGTATCAAACTTGTTATTGCTGCGCGAGCGCATAAGCGTGGCTGCACGGAAACTGCATAAGAATCCTGAAGTCTTGCAGACGGCCTTCCCGGCATTTGCACAACGGCCGCGCATAGCTCGTCTTGCAAACCGGTGACGACCCTCGAATGTCGATTCCTCCACGTCTAGCCAATGATGGTTGTTGGCTCTGTGAGCCTCCCTCGACGGCGCTGGTCTGCAGTTTTTCCCTCCAGACAGGCAGCGCAACGATGGCTGAATTCTCCACGCCGGCACCCCATGCAGGCTCTGTTCGCGAAAATACTTTCCCAATCAAGCCGGCCGTTGCTCTGGCTCTCGCGGCGTTGGCCGACTGGTTGTTCTACGGTCAGCGAACCGGAATATCCGCTGTTATCTTCGCCATTGCGCTAACCGGCGGCGCGCTGCTCGCCAATTTCACCAGGCTAAACAAGGCGCAGGCTCTGCTTGCGGGCCTCCTTGTGCTCGCCAGCCTCATCCCGGCCGTCGAGGAATTCAATGCCGCTTCGCTCTTCTTCATTGTCCTGGCGATTGGCATCGGCCTCTCGCTGGCGACGAATCGCAAATTGACCGGTGTCGGCGAGCAAGCCGCCGCGCTCTGCGACCTTTATCTGGTCGGTCCATTCAGATTGATCCGCGACGCCATCAGCGCGTTCAATCTCCCGGCGCTGACGGCGGGTTTCACCGTGTGGCTCATTCCGGTGGTTCTCGGGGGCGTTTTCGTATTGCTGTTCGTATCGGCCAATCCGCTGCTTGAGAAATGGATCAGCCTGCTGAACCCCGGCAGCGCCACCTCCTATATCAGCCTGGGACGGGTGCTGTTTTGGACGGCCGCTTTGTCGCTCGTTTGGCCCTTTATCCACGTCCGGTGGCGCCGCAAGTCCGAGGTGCCGGCCGATCTGACCGTGGCAGCAACCGAGGCGCAGGAGAAGCCGGTTCATGACGTCGACTTCTTCGGTGTGGCGACCATCCTGCGTTCGCTGATCCTGTTCAATTTGCTGTTTGCAGTTCAAACCGCCCTGGACGTGTTCTTTCTCTGGGGCAACGCGACGCTGCCGGCCGATATCAGCTATGCGGCCTATGCGCATCGGGGCGCCTATCCCCTGATTCTTACGGCGTTGCTGGCTGCGGGATTCGTACTCATCGCGATGAGACCCGGCGGCCCTGCCGAGCAGTCGAAGGTGATCCGCCCGCTGGTCTATCTCTGGGTCACACAGAACGTCCTGCTGGTTGCGTCATCCATCCTCCGGCTCGATCTCTATGTGCAGACTTACCTGCTGACCTGGTGGCGTGTGGCTGCCTTCATCTGGATGCTGCTTGTCGCGTTCGGACTGTTGCTCATCGTTGCCCGCATCAGGCTCAATCGTTCGAACGATTGGCTGATCCGCGCGAACCTCATCACTTTGACCGCAACGCTCTATGTCTGTTCGCTGGTCAATTTCCCTGCCATCATCGCTAATTACAATGTCGATCATAGCCGCGAGGTCTCGGGCAAGGGTCTCACGGTCGACATCAACTATCTGTTTCACCTCGGCCCTCAGGCCTTGCCCGCCATCGACAGGGCGATTGCCCTCCGCAGCTTCGATCCAAACCTTGTTTTCCGCCGCAACTACCTTGTAGAACAGCATCGCAACGATTTGGCTTCCTGGCGCGCCTGGGGTTTTCGGAGCTGGCGGCTCCAGCGTACTCTGGACGCCCAGAAGAGTTCGACCGCAAGTTGACGACGACCTTTGTCCGGAGAGACGTTTGACACACCGTATCCTCATCGTCGATGACGACCTGCATATTCGCGAAGTCATCCGGGTCGCGCTTCGGAAGGCCGGGATGACCGTGTTCGAGGCGCGGGACGGCAAGGAAGCTTTGACCCGCTTCGCCGCCGACAGGCCGGACCTCTTGATTCTCGATATCGGCATGCCGGAATTCGATGGATTGGATGTCTGCCGGGAGATCCGAAAGTCATCGGACGTTCCGATCCTGTTTCTGTCGGCACGCGACGAAGAGATCGACCGTGTGCTGGGCCTCGAGATCGGCGGCGACGATTACGTCACCAAGCCTTTCAGCCCACGCGAACTCGTCGCGCGGGTGAATGTCATCCTGCGCCGCACCTCACAGCGTGGGTCGGACACCAAGGCAACAGCGGCGCTTTCCCAGGGCGGGCTGCTGGTTGATCCGGAACAGCATGTTGCGGCGTTCGCCGGTACACCGCTTCGCCTGACCGCCATCGAATTCGGGATCCTCAGGGCTTTTCTGACCAGGCCATCGGTGGTCTTCAGCCGCGAGCAGATCATGAATGCCGCCTATCAGCTCAATATCCAGGTGTCGGACCGCACCATCGACAGCCATATTCGCAATATTCGCGCCAAGCTGGCCGCGGTGAATTGCGACAATGTCATCGAGACCATCCACGGCGTTGGCTTCAAGCTCGGCCGATGTGAGCCGCACGCATGACATCACGGGCCGGCGAGAAATGGCGGCCGTCGGTCGGAATGATCATTTTTGCCGCGTTGGCCGCGGTGGCCGCCTTGCCTCTGGTCGGACTGTTCTTCTTTCGGCTCTATGACAACCAGCTTATTCACCAGACCCAGGCCGAGCTGATTGCCCAAAGCCGGGTGTTGGCCGCGGTCTATGCGCGGGAGGTGGAAGCCCGCCTCAATGCCGGGGTCGTCCTGGGCGCTGAACTCCCGCCCGAAGCGCGCCCCGTTGCGGACGACAAGATGACGCCAATCCGGCCGGCACTCGACCTTGCCGCCGGCGCCGACCTGCTGCGGCGACGGCCCGACGCGCTGCCGGCCGGTGCTCCCGCATCTCAGGCTTACGTCGAGACCGGGGCCCGGCTGATGCCGATCATCCTGGAAACGCAGAAGGTCACGCTTGCGGGTTTCCGGATTCTCGATCCCCGCGGCGTCGTGATCGCCGGCCGCAACGAAGTCGGCCAGTCGCTGGCGCATATCGAAGAGGTGGCGACGGCGTTGCAGGGACAGTATCGCGCCGCGTTGCGGATCAGGGTCCCCGACAAGCCCCCGCCGCCAATCTACTCGTTCAGCCGCGGCGTCGGCGTTCACGTATTTTCGGCCATGCCCGTGGTCGTCAACAACCGCGTCGCCGGTGTGATCTACTTGTCGAGGACGCCCAGCAACATCTTCGACCATCTCTATCAGGAGCGCGGCAAGTTCATTCTTGCCGGCTTCGCCGTCATCTTCGCCACCGTGATCATCGGCCTGGTGTTTTCCC
Source organism: Bradyrhizobium sp. AUGA SZCCT0158 (assembly GCF_018130065.1). GTDB lineage: Bacteria > Pseudomonadota > Alphaproteobacteria > Rhizobiales > Xanthobacteraceae > Bradyrhizobium. Next base: position 626,410 of record NZ_JAFCME010000001.1, read on the forward strand.
GCACCATCACCCGTCCGATGCGCGAACTGGTCGAGCGCGCCGCCCGTATCAGTCGCGGCGACCGCGACGCCTTTCGGCCGCTGGCGCATTACGGCACCCGCGAGTTTGCCCAGCTGTCGCACAGCTTTCTCGACATGGCCGAGCAATTGTCCAGGCGGTCGGACTACATCGCGACCTTCTCGTCGCATCTCACCCACGAACTGAAGTCGCCGCTGACCTCGATCAAGGGCGCCGCAGAACTCTTGCTGGATTCGCTGCAGAGCGAGACCGACAATCTCACTCGGATGGAGCAGAAGAATTTCGTATCGAATATTCTGGGCGACACCGAGCGCCTGGAAGCGATGACGCAGCGGCTGCGCGAACTGGCGCGCGCGGAGACCGTGCCGCAGAACGAGCACGCCGAATTGAGCCAGGTCATCAGTGGGCTGAAGAGCCGTTTTCCCACCCGTGCGATCGACGCCACCGGCTGTCTCGAACGTTCGATCGGCATGTCCAGTGAGAAGGCACTCATCGTCCTTTCGCATCTGACCGACAACGCCATTCGTCACAACGCTGGGATTGTGCGGCTGGCGGCGGTCGATGAAGGTGCCACGGTCAAGATGATCGTGAGCAATGACGGCGATCCGATATCGGAAGCCAACCGGGAGAAGATATTCGACGCGTTCTTCACCACCCGCCGCGACACTGGCGGCACCGGAGTGGGGTTAGCGATCGTCCAGGCCGTGATGGCGAGTCACGGCGGATCGATCCGGCTGTTGCCATCAGACAAGGACGTCGCGTTCGAGCTGCAGTTTCCCGCCGCTTAGTTTATTATTGACGCGTTTTCTTCACGCGAACCGGTATCCACTTCGCTCGAAAACGCTTTAGACCCGCTCGATAATGATCGCAGGCGCCATGCCACCGGCAGCGCACATCGTCACCAGGCCGCGCCTGAGGTCGCGCCGCTCGAGTTCGTCGAGAACGGTGCCGATCAGGATCGAACCGGTCGCGCCGATGGGGTGACCGAGCGCGATTGAGCCACCATTGACGTTGACCTTGTCGCGGTCGAGCTTGAGATCGCGGATGAATTTTTCGGCGACGACGGCGAACGCCTCGTTGATTTCGAACAGATCGATATCATCGAGCGTGAGGCCTGCCTTGGCCAATACCTTGCGCGCCGCCGGCACCGGCGCATTCAACATCAAGGTCGGAGAGTCTCCCATGTTCGCCATCGCGACCACGCGCGCCCGCGGCTTCAAGCCATGCGCCTTGGCATAATTCGGTGAAGCCAGCAGAATTGCCGCCGAGCCGTCGACGACGCCGGAGGAATTGCCGGCGTGGTGCATGAAGTTGATGTCGAGATCGGGGTACATGTCCAGAATGAGGTTACGATAGGTCGTGCCCTTGTCGTCGAGCGGATAATCCGCCACCGCGGTAAAGGCGGGCTTCAGTCCCGCAAGGCCTTCGAGCGTGGTCTGCGGGCGCGGATATTCCTCGTGATCCAGCGCAAGGGTGCCGTCCTCGCGGAAAACCGGCACGAGGCTCCTGTCGAAATGACCGCCCTTGATGGCGGCGGCCGCCCGCTTCTGGCTCTCCAGACCAAGTTCATCGACGTCCTGACGCGAAATACCCTCCAGCGTCGCCACCGCATCGGCGCAGACGCCCTGATGCGACTGCGGGTGCCGGGCGCGCAGACGAAGATTGCCATTGTCCATCATGAACGGCCCCTCGCCGCGGCGGCCCTCCATGGACATCATCTCGGTGCCGCCGGCGATCACGAGATCCTCGGAGCCCGCCATGATCGCGTTGGCCGCCATGTTGACGCTGGTGATGCCGGAACCACAGAACCGGTCCAGCGTGACGCCGCTGGCGCGCACGTCATAGCCGGCATCCAGCGCCGACATCCGACCGAGGTCGCCGCTCTGCGCTCCGCGCTGGGAACTGGTGCCCCAGATAATGTCGTCGACGTCAGCGGTATTGATGCCGGTGCGGTCGGCCAGCACCCGCAGCACGGTGGCGCCGAGTTGCTGCGGATGGATACCGGCGAGCGCACCCTTGCCGGCCTTGCCAATGCCACGCGGTGTCCTGCAGGCGTCGATGATCAGCGCGTCAACCATGGTGTTTTCCTCGGAACATTTTGTTGGGCACATTTGCCGCCGGTCTAGCCGCAAAGTCAATTCACGCCGCGGGTCTGGGGCCATGCACTTCGGGTAGAGGCGCCAGTCCACCATAGCGCTCACGCTCTCTGCTCGTCGTCCCGGCCTTGAGCCGGGACCCATACCGCGTGATGCTCATTGTTGCAGAAGGTATTTGACACTTGCGTTCTCACCGATGGGCCGCGGCGTATGGGTCCCGGCTCAAGGCCGGGACGACGGCGGTGTTTGTTGTGCGACCATCATCCAAACGTGGCTTCGCATTCCCGCGACGCGATGCGCCCGAGCTTTGCCAGAAATTTCCTTACCCTCGAAAATAGAGGGCGCAGGGAAGACCGGGTGCGCGCTGCACCCGCGGTCCCGTGTGCGGTTTGCACTAAGTAGGCTGCACACGAGCATACAGGGCAGCGGTGAACACCCGGCCTTCCCTGCGCAATGGCTTTACGGCTTATGCCGTGATCTCCCCGGAGACGAGTTCTTGGTTGACTC
>NZ_JAFCME010000010.1 GCF_018130065.1 Bradyrhizobium sp. AUGA SZCCT0158
CCTGCTCAGAAGGGCGTCGGCCGTCGTCACGGACGTTGGGCGGGTTGCGGTGGACGCTGGTTTACGCTGAGACGACGGCGTGGATAAGCGTACGGCAAAACCGTGTGGTCCTGGCGCCCGTTGCAGGCGTCAAGTTGCCGGAGAAGCGTGAGCTGAACCGGCAGCGACGGAGTCAACCAAGAACTCGTCTCCGGGGAGATCACGGCATAAGCCGTAAAGCCATTGCGCAGGGAAGGCCAGGTGTTCTCCGCTGCCCTGTATGCTCGTGTGCAGCCTACTTAGTGCAAACCGCACACGGGACCGCGGGTGCAGCGCGCACCCGGTCTTCCCTGCGCCCTCCTCCTTCAGGAAGGGCGAAAAGTGACGCAAAACTCGGGCATCTCATGCCGTGAGAATGTGGACCCATGCCCTCACATTGTTTGATTCAGATCAGAAGACCATCATCGCAATCGGGCTAATTTCACGTTGCGGAAGGCAAATCAGAATCGAAGCACCAACTCGCAACGACAACCCGTGCTTGCCAAGTTCCCGCATTATGCAAAGATGGCTGCGCCTGGCCGGGCGCCTGTCCATGCCTTCTTGGTGCATTGCTTGATACTTCGGCTTGCTCTTTCGGAATGGAGAGTTGCGTGAGCGAATCCCTTCACCCTGCCGCCCCTCATCATCTGCCAGGCTTCATCACGGCGCCGGGAGACACCGACGTCCTGATGATCGTTGTCGGCATTATCCTGATTGCCGCCGTCGTCGGGGTCGGCAATCTCTATTTGCACCTGCACACGCTGCCGGAACGGATGGCCCACAAAACGCAGAAGCTGCAATTTGAGATCGTGGCCGTGCTGGGCCTGCTGGCGTTGTTTACGCACAACCACCTGTTCTGGGTGATCGGATTGCTCCTCGCAATGGTCGACCTGCCGGACTTCGGCACGCCGCTGCGCAGGATCGCCGGATCGGTCGAGAAGATGGCCGGCGGCCCGCCCGAACCAGACCCAACCGAGCCGGCTCCAGAAACCGCAGCCCACGCCGGCACGCACGGCCACGCCGCCAAGAGTGAGGCAAAGGCTCATGCTTGAGATCATCCTCTGCTCGCTGGTGACGATACTGCCGGACTATCTCTATCGCCGCTATCGGCAGGGAAAGCGCATCGGCCACGAAATCACGCTTTATTCGGTCTGGTTTGAACTGCGATATGGCATCATCACCTGCCTGATGCTCACGGTCGCGCTGATTACGATGATCTTCTATTATCATCCGTCGACCAATTCGGCGACGATGTACTACCGGACCGTCCCGATCATGACCGAAGTGACCGGCCGGGTGGCGGAGGTTCGCATCGATGTCAGCGCGCCCGTCAAGCAAGGTGAGGTGATTTTCAGACTCGACAGCGCCAAGCAGGAAGCAGCGCTGCTGACCGCCAAACGCAAGATCGCCGAAGTCGATGCCGCCATGCTGGCCGCACAGGCGGATGTTCTCAAGGCGGATGGGCAGATCCTGCAGGCTCAGGGCGATTATCAGCAAGCCACCGATGAGCTGAACACCAAGCGGGACCTCCAGCAACGCAATCCCGGCATCGTCCCGCAACGTGACATCGAAAAGCTGCAGGTGCTGCAGGCCGGCCGGCAGGGTACGCTTGATGCCGCCAACGCTTCAAAACAATCGGCCGCGGTCCGCGTCACCGCCCTGCTTCCCGCCGAGAAAGCGAGTGCAGAGGCGGCGCTGGCCGAAGCGCAGGTCGATCTGGACAAGACCTTTATTCGTGCCGGGTTCGACGGGCGGGTCGAGCAGTTCGGGCTGAGACCGGGCGATATCGTCTCTCCAATTATGCGGACGGCCGGCGTTCTCATTCCGGAGGGCGCGGGACGGAGGGCTCTCATGGCAGGATTTGGCCAGATCGAGGGTCAGGTCATGAAAGTCGGAATGGTGGCCGAGGCCACCTGCATTTCCAAGCCGTGGGTGATCATTCCGATGGTGGTTACCGTTGTGCAGGACTACATCGCGGCCGGCCAGTTCAGGGGCGGCGAACAACTGATCGAGGCGCAGAACACCGCGCGTCCGGGCACCATTCTCGTTTTCATGGAGCCGATCTACCAGGGCGGGCTGGAGGGCGTGACGCCCGGCAGCAGCTGTATCGCCAACGCCTACACCAGCAATCACGAACGGATCGCGTCAGGCAAGCTCAGCGCGTTCAAGAGCTTTGCGCTGCACGTCGTCGACGCCACCGGCCTCGTGCACGCCCTGCTGTTGCGGATTCAGGCCCTGCTGCTGCCCGTCAAGACACTGGTGCTGAGCGGGCACTGAGCCTTTTTTTGGATGCTGCCGATGCCGGTACAGAGACACCAGGCATTCCGGCCGCTCCGTCGCGGCTCGCGAACTCAGTGCGAGGTCATCCAGGCGCGGGCTTCGCGCTGCGCCGTGGCGATCTCGACATCCGACATCATCTCGGCGACTTCGCGGCGCATCGAGATCGCGTCTGCGCGGCCCTTCAGGGCGGCGAGATTGAACCATTTATGGGCGGCGACCAGGTTGACGACGCCGGAACGGCCGCTCGCCCAGTACAGGCCGCGCTCGAACAGCAGGTCGGGGATTGCGGTCTCCACCGGTGTCGCCGTCTCCAGATCGAATTGTCCCTGAAACATCGTAGTCTCCCCTTTTTATTGTTGCCGCCCTCCCCCGAGCGCGGCCCCTGTCCACTGTCAAAACGTCCCGTTATCGCCCCGCGCCGTTTGCCGGCTTGTTGGGATGATCATGGCCCATCAAATTTGAAGGGCAGTTTAAATATCGCGATGAACGGGGTGTAAACGTGAAGCGCCCGGGCGCCGATGGAGAATCTCAGAAGTGCCTGTGCCGCAGCAACAAGTGAGGATTCGTGAAGACCGGTTTACCGTGCCGCTTGGCAGAACGATAACCATCGCGACGCCTCGCATCTCGCGCGCGCCATCATCGGCGCAAACGGAAGACCTGGTATTGCAAGAGTTCCCGCAATGGATCGGGCGGGTGCGCGCCTGACCGATGCGCATGGGCGCGATCTGCGCCCGCCCCGGCGCAGGCCATGGGTGGTCAGGACAGGAACCCAAAGGGATTTGGAAAGATCAACATGCCGGGCGCCAAAGGCGCAGCGATCGGGAACGCAAGACGTTCCGGGGAGCAGCCGTTCCGGGGAACAGCAGGCGTTCCGGGGAACGAGGGCGTCGGCGAACACGTCAGGACCAGATTTCAATCGGGCTTTGGCCCGGTGAAATTGCGGAGCAAAGATTCCGCACCGAACGAAGAAAACTTGTTTCTTCTGCCGGACCGGTTTTGGAAAAGCGAACTCTTCCGAAAGTCGATCCAGCCGTTTGACCTGATGTCTCGCCGACACCCTCTTTCGTCGACCGAGCCTTCCGGATTATGTTTGCTCCGAGAAGCAAACCGTCTGAAGGCTCGAGTGACGCGCCGGCATCAAGCCGCCGGCAATTCTCTCAAAGACGAGAGCTTACTTCTTCTTCTTGGCGACCTTGCGGGTCTTCTTCGCAGTCTTCTTCACTGCGCTCTTTGCCTTCTTTGCCTTCTTAGCTTTCTTGGCCATGTTGCCCTCCTAATGTAAGTGAGATGGCTTAGTTCGCTGCGTGCACTCGGGAATCGATGTGCACTACACCCCGAATACACCAACACGTTCAAAAAAACAGCGTCCCGCTTAAGGAAGTGTTGACGCGGGAATGCGAGGGCGCGCTCGAAGCATCCTTCGGCGGCGGCGCAACAAGCTCGCGCAGCGATGCAAAAAGTGCAGCAACGACCGACGTCGGCGTTTGTCAATATTGAAGGAAACGCTTGCACTATAGATGTTTTGGCGATTCACGCATGCAATGATCAATGCGCAACCAACGTCATCGCGACTCAGCAAGACCGCCCAAAAGCCGCTTGCGCGGACTCTGAGTCGCGAATTTTGGCAATAAAAAAATTTTCGTGGATACAGCCTCCACGTCTCATCGGCGCTCGCCAAAACCGATTTTTGGGACGAATCGCAGCGACCGATTCGCTGATCCCGTTGTCCGTCGTGACGATGATTTTGATCCGCGATGCGCGATCGATGCACGCTTGCGCGCGTCGATCGCGACGGCAGCGACGGCGAAAGCGTCCCGTTACGGGACGCTTCCGATGCCGAGCTTCGCCTTCAAGAGATCGTTGACGGCTTGCGGATTGGCCTTGCCGCCGGACGACTTCATCACCTGGCCGACGAACCAGCCGGCGAGTTGCGGCTTGGCTTTCGCCTGCGCGACCTTGTCCGGGTTGGCGGCGATGATGTCGTCCACCACCTTCTCGATTGCGCTTAAGTCCGTGACCTGCTTCATGCCGCGCGTCTCGACCAGCGCGCGCGGGTCGCCACCTTCCTGCCAGACGATCTCAAACAGGTCCTTTGCGATCTTCCCGGAGATGGTGCCCTCGCCGATCAGGTCGACGATCGCCGCGAGTTGCACCGCCGACACCGGTGAGCCCGTAATATCACGGCCTTCCTTGTTGAGGCGTCCGAACAGTTCGTTGATCACCCAGTTGGCGGCAAGCTTGCCGTCGCGCGCCTTGTCGGTGAGCCCGGCCAGCACGGTTTCATAGAAGTCCGCGCTCTCGCGCTCGGCCACCAGCACGCTGGCGTCGTAGGGCGACAGTCCAAAGCTATCGATGAAGCGGGCCTTCTTCTGGTCCGGCAATTCCGGCAGCTCCGCTTTCAGCCCGGCCACGTAGGCTTCGCCGAACTCGAGCGGCAGCAAATCGGGATCGGGGAAGTACCGGTAGTCGTGCGCCTCTTCCTTGGAGCGCATCGAGCGCGTCTCGCCCTTATTTGGGTCGAACAGCCGCGTTTCCTGATCGATGACGCCGCCATCCTCGATGATTTCGATCTGGCGCCGCGCCTCATACTCGATCGCCTGACCGATGAAGTTGATCGAGTTCATGTTCTTGATTTCGCAGCGGGTCCCGAGCGGCCCGCCCGGCTTGCGCACGGAGACGTTGACGTCAGCGCGCAACGAGCCCTTCTCCATGTCGCCATCGCAGGTGCCGAGATAGCGCAGGATCGAACGCAGTTTTGTCACATAGGCCTTGGCCTGCTCGGCATCGCGGATGTCGGGTTTTGACACGATTTCCATCAGCGCCACGCCGCAGCGGTTGAGGTCGACATAGGACAGCGACGGCGCCTGGTCGTGCAGCAACTTGCCGGCGTCCTGCTCCAGGTGCAGACGCTCGATGCCGATGTTGACCGTGCGCCCGCCGTCGAGTTCGACCTCGACCACGCCCTCGCCCACGATCGGCGACTTGTACTGGCTGATCTGGTAGCCCTGCGGCGAATCCGGATAGAAATAGTTCTTGCGATCGAACACCGAGCGCAGATTGATCTGGGCATTCAGGCCAAGCCCGGTCCGCACCGCCTGCCGCACGCATTCTTCATTGATCACGGGCAGCATGCCCGGCATCGCGGCGTCCACCAGCGAGACATGGGTATTCGGCTCGCCGCCGAATTCGGTCGAAGCGCCCGAGAACAGTTTTGACCGGGAAGTGACCTGGGCGTGGACCTCGAGCCCGATGACCATTTCCCAATCGCCTGTCTGGCCCTTGATCAGCTTGCCGCTCGCCGCCGTCATGTCCGTTCTCCCAACAGCAGTGTAAAGACGATCCGGTCCCACTCTGCCTCAAGCGAATCGATCGCCGCTGGTTGGCCGGACTGGCGATACCAGTAGCCGGCGTTGCCGAGATCACCTTCCACGCGGTGCAAATAGGCGTGCACCCACGCCGCTTCCGCCGAGGATTCGTCCTGAACGATCTTATGCGCCGCGTCCCAATTGCCCTTGGCAGCCCACCACAACGCGGTGAGTGACGGGCTCAGCGTCGGCGGCGGCGCGTCATCGGAAAGGCTGGCCTTGAAATCTGCCATGGCCTCACCACCATCTGGCCGGCGTGAAGCGTCCGGCCGCCTGCTCGACCACTTCGCCGAGCGAGAACAGCGTCTCCTCGTCGAAGGGACGTCCGATCAGTTGCAGGCCGAGCGGCAGCCCCTGCGCATCCTTGCCGGCGGGAACGGCAATGCCCGGCAGTCCCGCCATGTTCACAGTCACCGTGAAGATGTCGTTGAGATACATTTCCACGGGATCGGCGCCGCCCTTCTCGCCGACGCCGAACGCCGCCGATGGCGTCGCCGGCGTCAGGATTGCGTTGACGCCCTTCGCAAAACAATCCTCAAAGTCCTTCTTGATCAGGGTGCGGACTTTTTGCGCGCGCAGGTAATAGGCGTCGTAATAGCCGGCGGAGAGCACATAGGTGCCGATCATGACGCGGCGGCGCACTTCGTCGCCAAAACCTTCGGCGCGGGTGTTCTCGTACATTTCGCCAATGGAGCGGCCGGGCACGCGCAGGCCGTAGCGCACGCCGTCGTAGCGCGCCAGGTTCGACGACGCCTCGGCCGGCGCCACGATGTAATAGGCCGGCAGCGCGTATTTGGTGTGCGGCAGCGATATCTCGACCAGCTCCGCGCCGGCCGCCTTCAGCCAGGCTGCGCCTTCGGTCCAGAGCTTTTCGACTTCGGCCGGCATGCCGTCGAGGCGGTATTCCTTGGGGATTCCGATCTTCATGCCTTTGACGGACTTGCCGATCGCGGCCTCGTAGTCCGGCACCGCGCGATCGACCGACGTCGTGTCCTTGGGATCGTGCCCCGCCATCGAGCGCATCAGGATCGCCGCGTCGCGCACGGTGCGCGCGATGGGCCCTGCCTGATCGAGCGAGGAGGCAAACGCAACGATGCCCCAGCGCGAGCAGCGGCCATAGGTCGGCTTGACGCCGACGGTGGCGGTGAAGGCCGCCGGCTGGCGGATCGAACCGCCAGTGTCGGTCGCGGTCGCGCCCATGCAAAGCAATGCGGCGACCGCGGAAGCCGAGCCGCCCGACGAACCGCCCGGCACCAGCGAGGTATTGGAGCCTTCGCGCCGCCACGGATTGACCACCGGGCCGAAGCACGAGGTCTCGTTCGAGGAGCCCATCGCGAATTCGTCGTTGTTGAGCTTGCCCAACATGACCGCACCGTCGCGCCAGAGTTGCGAAGTGACGGTCGACTCATAAGGCGGCACGAAATTGCCGAGGATTTTTGAGCACGCAGTGGTGCGCACGTCCTTGGTCGCGAACAGGTCCTTGATGCCGAGCGGAATGCCGGCCAACGGACCGCCCTCGCCCTTTGCAATTTTGGCGTCGATCGCGCGGGCCATGGCGCGGGCCTTGTCCGGCGTTTCCAGCACGAAGGCGTTGAGCGCGCGCGCCGCCTCGATCGCGGCAAGGTGCGCGTCGGTCAGTTCAAGCGAGGTGAAAGACTTGTTCGCGAGGCCATTCCTGGCCTCGGCGATCGTCATCGAAATCAAATCGGTCATTTATTGATCGGGCTGCAGAAGAATGGAGACAGGGTCTTGTCGCTCGCGGGGTCGTCTTGCTTGGGCCGCGTCAGCTCGGACGCCTCAAGCGCGTCGAGGACGGCGTCCATCGCCTTGTCGGGATCGGCGACCTTGCCTTGCCGCTCCATCGCGTCGAGATAGTTCATGTAGGCTTGGTAGGCCTTTTCATCGTCGCAGAGCATGCACATCGGACTTCCGATCTCGAACAAAGAAAGAGTTATTCCACGACCTTCGGCACCAGAAAGAAATGGTTCACAGTGTCGGGCGCGTTTCTGACGACATCGTCGGTGATCTCGCCGTCATTGATCACATCAGGACGTTTCTTCATTTCCATCGGGGTCACCGAGGTCATCGGTTCGACGCCGTCAACATTCACCTCCGAAAGCTGCTCTACGAACGCCAGCATGGCGTTCAGTTCGCCCTGCAGATGGGGAACTTCGGCCTCGGCGACCGCAATTCGCGCAAGATGCGCGATGCGGCGAACGGTAGCGGCATCAACGGACATTAATATAAGGCCTCAATCGGGGGATCGCACCCGCCGTATAGCAGAGCCCGGTTTTGCGCCGCAACCACGGGGAACCGCCCCGCCGGCATTTTGGGGCCAAAATACCGCCAAACGGTCCTTATAGGCCGCATCAAAGTGCCGCCGTTGTGCCCCGCGCCGGGAGTCCGGGGGTTTCGACAGGGAAAAGCCGCCGACGAAACCATTTACCGGGTGATGCAGTCGTTTTGAAACAGTCGCGGCGTGTACTCGGCCGTCACCCTGGAGGTCGTGCCATGTGGACAACGGAACACGACGGTGTAACGGAAAGTTGGGATCCTGCTCTGTGGTCGATCGGTGGCGTGCTTGGCGCCGCGATCCTATATCTGGCGTGTCTGGCCTGACGAACGTGAGGCAACGCCATGTCCAAAGCGAAAGAACTTCAGGAAAAGGCCGAGATGTTCGAGCGGCGCGCAGAAAGCGCCACCGATCCCATCTCGCAACGTCACTACAAAGAGATGGCCGCGCATTATCGATCGCTCGCCGTCGAGCACCTGGACGTCGTCAAACGCGACGAGCCGGCGCATTAACACAACGACCCCCGGTAGCCGCCGGACACTAAGCCAGCGAACTCAGCCTAACCAACGCCGCGCCCGCCAAAGCCCGCGTCAGTTCTGCGGCCGGCATCTCGCGGCCCATCCGCACCGCCTGCCCGGCCCAGAGATTGGTGAAATCGACCTTGCCGAGCTTTTCGGCGCCCGCCTTCAGCGGACCGAGTGCGGTCGCGGCGTGCGGAAAATCAGGCGCATCCGGGCAAATCGGTCCGACCTCGCGCATCACGCGGTTGGCGACGCCGCGCGCGGGCCGTCCGGTCATGACGTTGGTAATCACGGTGGCGTCATCGCTCGCCTGGGCAAGCGCTATCCGCGCCGGCGCGGTCACCTTCGATTCCGGGCAGCGCAGATAGGCCGTGCCGATCTGGACGCCCGCAGCTCCGAGCGCAAAGGCCGCCGCGATCCCGCGCCCGTCGGCAATGCCACCGGCCGCGATGACAGGCACTTTCACGGCGTCGACGACCTGCGGCACCAGCGCGAAGGTGCCGGGCTGCTGGGCGATATTCTCGGTCAGGAACATGCCGCGATGGCCGCCGGCTTCGGCGCCTTGCGCAATGATGACGTCGGCGCCGTGCTCCTCGAGCCATATCGCCTCTTTTACGATCGTGGCTGACGACATCACGATGGCGCCGGTCGCCTTGACGCGCTTCACCAGTGCGGCATCCGGCAGGCCGAAATGGAAGCTGACCACTTCCGGATTCATCTCCTCGACCAGCGCGCACATCGCCTCATCGAAAGGCGCGCGATTGGCGGCAGCGGCCGGCGCCGCGGGATCGAGGCCCAACTCCTGGTAATAGGGCGCGAGCCGCGCCTTCCATCCGGCCTCGCGTGCAGGATCGGCTGTAACCGCCGTGTGGCAGAAGAAGTTCAGGTTGATCGGCGCGGAGACGCGCTGGCGCATGATGTTGATCTGTTCGCGCGCCTTCTCCGCCGTGATCATCGCGCATGGCAGCGAACCCAGCGCGCCACCCTGGGCCGCCGCGATTGCCAGCTCCTGGTCCATCACGCCGGCCATTGGCGCCAGCACGATCGGGAATTCGGTCTTGAAGAGATCGAGAAGTCGGCGGTCTGGCCACATGGGTCTGCTCGCTTGAATGAGTGGAATCAGGCTCTTGATGCTGCGGAAGAATTGCGCCGTCCAGCCAGTATCTGGTCGGCCTCCGTGGCGATCCTGTCAACGATCACGGCCGCCGGCGGAACGTCATGGATAAGGCCGACGGCCTCACCGGCGATCACAGCAGCGACGTCGTAATTGCCGGCGGCTCTCGCGGCGGCATATTCGGCCGCGACCGCGGAGACATTCTGCATCAGTTCGACCTCGCGCCCGATCCAGCGGCGCGCGTGATCATTGATCAGGCAGCGGCCGTTGAACGGCGCCGGCCAGACATTGTTCCGGGAAATATCGAAGATGATACTCCTGATGCTGCTGCCGCTGGTCGCGTTACAGATGCGCTTTTTGGCTTCATCGGCGCCGTCGCATTCCTGGCTGGCGTAAAAGCGCGTGCCGAGCAGTACACCGGACGCTCCCAGCATCATCATCGCCGCCAGCCCGCGGCCGTCACCGATGCCGCCCGCCGCCGCAACCGGCACCCGGCCCGCCACGAGATCGACAATCGCCGGCACGATGTCGATGGTGGTGCGGGAGGCACCGTGTCCGCCGGCCTCGCTGCCTTGTGCAATCAGCAGGTCGGCACCGGCGTCTAGTGCCATCAGCGCCATGCCCTCGTCCTGCACCTGGCAGATCAGCAGCGCGCCGCTGGCCTTGATCTTGGTCGCAAAGGGTTTTGGATCGCCGAACGAGAGCATGATCGCGCGCGGCCGCGCCGCGAGCGCGATGTCCATCAGCTCCGGCCGCTTGGCGAGACTCCAGGTGATGAAGCCGATGCCAAAGGGGTCTTGTACGCTTTTGAGCTTGGCGGTCTCCTGCTCCAGCCAGGCCTGATCGCCATAGCCACCACCCAAAATGCCAAAACCGCCCGCGGCGCTGACCGCCGCCGTCAGCCGCGCACCGGCGATCACGTCCATCGGCGCCGACAGGATCGGATGCGTGATGCCAAGGAGAGCCGTCAATGGCGTGCTGATCGACATGTCCAAACCCTTCTAATCTGGACAGACACGATAAGCCGACGTATCATTCTCATAAAATGAATACTATAGAATGCTGCCATCGCTACCATGAAACGGAGAGCGGTCCATGGAATTGAGCGATCTCGTGACATTTTCGACGGTGGCGCGCCTCGGCGGCATCACCCGCGCCGCGGACGAACTCAACACCGTGCAATCCAATGTCACCCAGCGCGTCAAAGCACTGGAGACCGAGATCGGCACCGCACTGTTCGAGCGGCATAGCCGCGGCATGACATTGACCGGCGCCGGCCGCCGCCTGCTTCCCTATGCGCAGCGGATGGCCGCCTTGTCACGCGAAGCCGTGCTGGCCGCGCGCGACGATGGCGAGCCAAAGGGGCCTCTGTCGATCGGCTCGATGGAGACAACAGCTGCGGTGCGGCTGCCTTCCCTGCTCGCCGAATTCCACCGCCGCTTTCCGGCGGTGCGCTTGAGCCTGCGCACCTCGCCGACCGCAGATCTGGTTGCAGCCGTGCTTGACGGATCGCTTGACGGCGCCTTTGTGGCCGGTCCGATCGATCACGCCGACCTCAGTTCGACAATCGCTTTCACGGAAGAACTCGTGCTCGTGACGTCGAGGCGCTGGGCAAGTCTAGCCGCTTTGCGCGCGGGCACGCCAGAATCGGGGCCGACCGCCCTGGTCTTCCGCACCGGCTGCAGCTATCGGCAGCGTCTCGAACAGGTTTTCTCGGAGTTCGGCTGGCCGTCTTCGGCGCGGTTCGAGCTAGGCACGCTCGACGGCATGATCGGCTGCGTCGCCGCGGACATGGGCGTGACGCTGCTGCCGCGTGCCGTTGTCGGAAAAAACGAGACCGTCAACATCCACAAGCTGAAGGCCGCTCAGTCTGTTGTCGACACCCTGTTCATTCAGCGCCGCAGCGCCCACCAATATAGCGCGCTGCAAGGCTTTACCGCCTGCCTGAACAATAATGGCGAGGTCATTGCCGCCTGAGATCGAACCGGGTCCGCGGATCTGTCGTCTACCGTTTCACGAAATCTCGTGAGACATGATGAGACCGCGATGCGAAAGCTATTCAGGACCGCAGCCGAGATCGATGGCTCGCTGCGCGCGGCGGGGGTCCGTGCCGCTGACGCAATGGCCCTGGCCGCAAGGTCGAAGCCGTACATCTGGCTCGAAACCGCACCGGCCAACGACGAAGTCGAGATTACCTTGGCCGCAACCAAGATAGGCGGAACGCCAGACCTTCCAGTCACGATGCCATGGCCCTGGCGTCCGCCGTATCCCGATCATGAGCAGCGGGTCGAAGAGATGCAGACTGGCGTGACGCTCTTCAACCCGCAGGACATGGCCGCCCTTCAGGCCGAGACGCTCGAAGAGTTTCGCAAGCTGTTGCCCAGCGCGTTCGAAGGCTTCGCAGCCGATTCCGCGAAGGTCGATTTCAATCTCGATTTTCTTGTGGAGGATGCGCGGCGGACCGCGGAGCCGGCGCCGCTCCAGTTCATCGCACAGGTCGACTTGGCCGACGTCTGGTCTACGGGACCCATCGACCCGGACATCCCGCGCGACGGGCGGCTTTTGCTTTTTTACGACACCGACCATCGGCCGGGCGGCGATCGACCGGCAGACATCACGGGGGCCCGGCTGATCTATGACTTGACGCCCACCAATTCCTTAAGGCGAGCAAGCCCGCCGGTCGAATTATTGGCTCACAAGCGGACCGCCAGTTTTCGGCCGCAGCGGTGCGCGCTTCATGCCGGCGTGTGGCCTCCCTATTTCGGCTCGCCCGAATGGAATGCCTGCGAGATCAAGGCCAAGGCGGAGAAGACCGTGGAAGCCTGGTGGTACGACGTCACCCGGGACGGTCATGATCACCGCTTCGGGGGGCATCCGCTACAGATTCAGGGCAACATGCAAACCGAATGCGCGCTCGTCAGCAAGGGGCTCGACCTCAGCGCGTGGAATTCGAAGGCAGCCGAGCCGTTGAAATCCGACGCGGCGAACTGGCTGCTGCTGCTGCAAATCGCATCCGACGACCGTGCCGGCATGATGTGGGGTGATGTCGGCAACCTCTATGTTTGGATCCATCGGGACGCCTTGCGCGCCCGGCGCTTTGAAGAGGCGCGGGTGATCATGCAATGTTACTGACGTCAGACACTTCGGGTCAGCGGCCATTCAACGGCGCCGGAGTTGCGACATGACGGAACGGCCTATGCCATCAGCTGCCGCCTGACGCTCCAGCGCCGCAGCGCAACAACGGCCCAGATGGCCTCGACCAGTCCGAACGGCCAGGCGCCCTGCAAAAACCCGTAGGCCGAACCGAGCGCACATGCTCCGGCGAAGCCGAGGATGTACCGGTGGCCGCGGTCTTCAAGCGCGTAGCAGATGAGCATCGCCGTTACCGCGAACAAGCCGAACAATTGCAGTGCATCCATCCGTTGCCTCGTCGCGCCGTTTCGCTATGCGAAATTTCGTTGCCACATTTCTGTAACAAGGAAATTCGGGCCGCGCTGTGCGCCCATCGCGAAAAGCCACATCAAAATATTTGGATCGTCGCGCACTACTACGTTAGTATGAGACGCTGACTACCAAGAACCATAACGTCAACTCTGGGAGGATCTGCGATGCGCCACGCGTTCGTGCTGTGCTGTTCGGCTGCCTTGTTGGGAACGGTTGCAACGGCAAGCGCTCAAGACTGGACGAAATCGAAATGGGGACCGAACGACGAGATCGGCGCCGCCAACTATATGACCCCGGAGCTGGTTGTTAAGGCGGCCGGCCTCGTCAAGACCGGTAAGACCTACGCGCTTGGCATTCCCGTCGATACCAAGACGCCGGCCTACCCGCCCCGCGCCTTCAAGATCACCATCGTGCAACCCGGCCAGGCGGGCATCCCGGGCCTCGGGCCCACCAAGACCACCTATAATGACGACATCATCGAAGGCTGGGTCGGCGTCGGCAGCCAACTCGACGGTCTCGGCCATATCGGCGTCGAGCACGTCTATTACAATAACAACAAGCTCGCCGATTTCGCCGATCCCACCGGCCTGAAGAAACTTGGCGTCGAAAAAATCCCGCCGATGGTGACGCGTGGTGTGCTGCTCGACATGGCCGCCCACTACGGCACCGACGTGGTCAAGGAAGGCACCGCCTTCAACGTCAAGGAGATCGAGGAAGTCGCCAAGAAGCAAGGCGTCGAAATCCGTCAGGGCGACGTCGTGATCTTCCACACCGGTTGGCTCAGCCTGATCGGCAAGGACGACAAGCGATTTGGCGCCGGCGAACCCGGCCTCGGGGTCGAAGGTGCAAAATACCTCGTCGGTAAGGGCGTGGTCGCGGTCGGCGCCGATACCTGGGGGCTCGAAGCGGTCCCGTTCGAGACCAAGAACATCTTCGAGGTGCACCAGATCCTGCTGCCGATGAGCGGGACTTACATCCTCGAAAATATGGACACTGCCGAACTCGCCAAGGACAAGGCCTATGAGTTCCTGTTCGTGCTTGGCCACCCGCGCTTCAAGGGCGGCGTGCAGAGCATGATCAACCCTGTGGCGATCCGCTGAGACGACTTCGACAGGTGGCGTGGCGTTCTGGCATGGACGCCACGCCGCTTCCGGCTTTGCATGTCAGACTGGCTGCGTGTTATGCGGGTCCATGCCCGCCCTCATCCTCCCTCTCATCGAAGCGGTCACGCATTGGCCCGAGCGCGGTGCGCTGGTCGGCCTCGATCTCGGCACCAAGACCATCGGCGTCGCGGTTTCCAATGCCGATCGCAGGCTGGCGACCGGCGTTGAAACCATTCAGCGCAAGGCCTTCAAGGCCGACGCGGCGCGGCTGCTCGTCCTTGCCGGCGAGCGCAACGCGGTCGGCTTCATCCTCGGCCTGCCCATCAACATGGACGGCAGCGAGGGTCCGCGCGCTCAATCGACCCGCGCCTTTGCGCGCAATTTTTCCAAACTTACCGACCTCGCAATCGCGCTTTGGGATGAGCGGCTCTCAACGGCCGCTGTCGAGCGCGAATTGATCGGGATGGACGTCAGCCGGGCCCGCCGCGCCGAAGTGATCGACGAGCATGCCGCGATCTTCATCCTGCAGGGCGCGCTCGACCGGCTCGCCACCCTGCGCGGCGAGCGCTGAAGATGGCGGTGGTGGTCGCGGCGCTGCTGCCGGTGTTCTTGCTGATCGTGCTCGGCTTCATCCTGAAGCGGACGTTGTTGCGGCTGGAGACGCAGTGGCACGGGCTGGAGCGGCTGACCTATTACGTGTTGTTTCCGGTGCTCCTGATCCAGACGCTGGTGAAGGCCGACCTCAGCAAGGTCCCGGTCGCTGGCGTCGGCGGCGCGCTGCTGCTGTCGGCGCTGCTGATGTCGCTGCTGTGCCTGGCGCTGCAGCCCCTGCTCGCCCGCAGCGCGGTCGATGGGCCCGCCTTCACCTCGATCTTCCAGGGCGCCATCCGCTGGCAGACCTATGTGGCGCTGGCCGTCTCTGGCAGCCTGTTCGGCGATGCCGGGCTGGCGCTGGCGTCGGTGGCGATGGTCGCCATCATTCCCCTGGTCAACGTGTTCAGCGTCAGCGTGCTCGCGCAGTACGCCTCGACCGAAAAACAATCGGTCGGATCGATCGCCATGACGGTCGTGCGCAATCCCCTGATTTGGGCCTGCGTGATCGGGCTCCTGATCAACGTCACCCACCTTCCCCTGCCCAAGCTCTGGCATGACGTCGCCGACGCGCTCGGCCGATCCTCGCTGGCGATCGGCCTGCTGGTGACCGGCGCCGGCCTGCATCTCAACGGAATGTTCCGCCCGAGCCTTGCGGCGTCGGTCGCGGTGTTTCTCAAGCTGGTGCTGATGCCGGTGATCGCCGTCGCGCTGGCGCTGGGGTTCGGGCTGTCAGGCTCCAATCTGGCGATCGTCACCGCGTGCGCGGCGGTGCCGGCCTCCTCGAGCGCCTACGTGCTCGCCCGGCAGATGGGCGGCGATGCGCCGCTGCTGGCGCAGATCATCACGTTGCAGACCATTCTGGCGGCGATCACGATGCCAATCGCGATCGCATTGGTCGGGTGAGATCAGAAGTACGCAAACGCGTCGCCGCAGACGTCCGAAGATCGGCCCGAAGGCGCCGCGTCAGGTTCGTTACTGCCCGGCGAGCCAGAACGTTTGAATCGTCGCCGCCGTGTTGTTGAGACCGTGCAGCACGATGGTCAGCCAGGTCGAACCGGTGCGGTAGCGGAAATAGCCGAGCAGCAGACCGATGGTGAACACCTCACCGAAGAAGAACCAGCTGTACTGCAGGTGCATCGAAGTCCAAACCAGCGACGACAGGAAGATGGCGCCGGGCACTCCGAGGCGAGATTCCGACCAGCCTCGGTAGAGAAAGCCGCGCGCCATGATTTCCTCCGAGATCGGCGCAGCGACGCAGAACGCGATCACGAGCAGCCACAGCGCGCCGTCGGTCTGCGCCGACTTCAGCACATCGCCCATAAAGCCAGGCGTTATTTCGCGCCCCAGAGCGCGTGACAGCAAATCCCAGCCGCCGACCAGCACGGCCAGTGAGACCGCACCGATCAAAAAATTCTGCCACGTGGTCCAGCGCAGCGCGAGATAGTCAACAAATGGCGTGCGCGAGGCGCGCGTCGCGACCCAGGCCGCGAGCAGCACCGCAGGCATTCCCATGATCACGGACAGCGAGATCGTCAGCCCGGCGCCGACGACATGGATCGCCGCGGCGAGATCCCACGACCCCTGCCGCAACACAAAATAGGCGATCACCGCAGCCTGGCCGACGAACAACCCGGCAAAGATGAACAGCCCCCACAGCGCCGTGCCCCAGAACTTCCAGATCCGGGGCGGACGCAGGGCGGACGCGACGGGAGGGGGCGGTTGCGGGAGGCTGAGCGAATCCATCAACTGACTTTCAGGGCAGCGCCCGTTCCAGCAGACCAGCGACGTCGGCGCTAGCAAGATCGACCGCGCCGTACATGCTGGCGTGATTCCCGGCAAGACGCGTGGCGGCAAACAGTTCCGCATGCCGTGGCGACACCGCGTTGAGAGCCGCTGCGGCCGCAAGCAGCGCGAGTTTTTCGACCGCCAGCCGCGCCACCCGTTCGCTGTCGGGCCGGCGGAATGCCTTGCCGATAAAGCTGACCGCCTCGCCGGCCCCCGGCAGACCCAGCGTTTCGCCGGTGAGCTCGTGCAGAACCGCCGATGCCGCATCGGCCTCGCGTGACAGCGCCCGGAGCACGTCGAGGCACATCACATTGCCTGACCCTTCCCAGATCGCGTTGACCGGCGACTCCCGGTAATGCCGCGCCAAAATCCCCTCCTCGACGTAGCCGTTGCCGCCGAGGCATTCCATCGCCTCATACAAAAAGCCCGGCGCGCTCTTGCAGACCCAGTATTTGATCGCCGGCGTCAGAAGCCGCATATAGGCGGCCTCTTTGGCGTCTGACGGCGCCCGGTCGAACGCCCGGCACAGGCGCATGACCAGCGCGATCGAGGCTTCGACATGCAGCGCCATGTCCGACAGCACCGCCTGCATCAGCGGCTGATCGGCGAGATGCTTCTGGAACACGCTGCGGTGCCTTGCGTGGTGCAGCGCATGCGCCAGGCCTGAGCGCATCAGGCCGGCGGACGCAATCGCGCAATCCTGCCGCGTCAGTTGCACCATCTGGATGATGGTGCGGATGCCCTTGCCCTCGTCACCGATGCGCTCTGCATAGGCGCCTGTGAATTCTACTTCTGATGAAGCGTTGGAGCGGTTGCCGAGCTTGTCCTTCAGACGCTGGAAGCGGATCGCGTTGACGGTGCCATCGGACGCAAAGCGCGGCATGAAGAAACAGCTCAAGCCGCCCTCGGCCTGCGCCAGCACCAAAAAGGCGTCGCACATCGGCGCCGACATGAACCATTTGTGGCCGGTGATGCGATAGGCCTCGCCGTCACGCTCGGCGCGCGTCATATTGGAGCGAACATCCGTGCCGCCCTGCTTCTCGGTCATGCCCATGCCGACCGTCATGCCGCGCTTGGTCCACCACGGCGCAAAGCCCGGATCGTAAGAACGCGTTGCCAGCACCGGCATCACCTTCGCCAGCAGATCGGGCTGCTCGGCCAGCGCCGCGACCGACGCGCGCGTCATCGTGATCGGGCAGAGATGCCCGGTCTCGACCTGCGAGGCGATGTAGAATTTGGCCGCGCGCACCACTTCCGCAGCACCGCCCGCCGGCCTGCCGTCGGCGCTCCAGGTCGAATTATGCACGCCGGCATGCGCCGAGTGCGCCATCAGTTCGTGATAGGCCGGATGAAACTCGACCTCGTCGCGGCGGTTGCCGCGGGAATCGAAGGTCCGCAGTTTCGGAGTGTTCTCATTGGCGGCACGGCCTCGCGCCGCCATCGCCGCCGAACCCCAATGCGTGCCGAATTCGGATAGTTCACGGCTCGCCTCGCCACCGCCATTGGCGGCAACGGCGTCGACAAGCGGCCGGTCGACCGCGAACAGGTCGACATCTTCGAACGGCGGTGACTGGTTGAAGACCTCGTGGGTCGCGAATGATGCCTGGCTCATGGCGGGTCCTGCTCCGGGAATCAATTCCGTCGCGTGATCGGGAAATCATAGGCCTGCCGGCCGACCCCCGGCAGCGAAAAGTGCCACCACTCCTTCGAATAGTTCACAAACCCTTGCCGGGCCATCGCGGCAACCAGCGTGTTCCTGGACCTCCGTTGCGCTGGCGTGATCGAGGGGGCGGCGGTATGCGATTTGATGTCCGAGCAATCATAGCCGGTACCCATATCGACGCTGCCTTCCGGCGCCCGTACCTCGGCGGGCGCGGTGCAGTCGGCGTAGGCCTTGGTGGAATCGAATTTTGCGGAATTGTCGGCGGTCAGATCGACCAGGGTCAGATCGAGCGCGGCGCCGGTCGAATGTCCGGAGCGGGTCGCGATGTAGCCCAGGCGGAACAAATCGGCCTTGCGGAAGGCCGGGCTAAAGCGGCGATCGGCTTGCGTCTCCTTGCCGTTCTTTGACCACGCCACCATATCGGCGACCGCGCGCTCGGGCCGATAGCAGTCGAACATCTTCAACGACAGCTTTTGCCTGGCGAGTTCCTGCTGGATGTTCTTCAGCGCGAGGCCAACCTCGCGCTTCACGACGCATTCGGCGGCGTCATACCCCCTCAGCGGCTTGCCGACAAAGTTGTTCGAGGTCGCATAGCGCATGTCCTGGATGATGCTGGGATCGATATCGCGCAGGTAGACGAAGCCGCCCGGCAGGCCCTGCGCGTTTGCAGTCTGCGGCCCGGACAGGCCAAGACCGGTTAATCCGATCGCTAAGATAACGTGCCATTTCTGCATTGGACGCCTTCCCCGCGCGCCGAACGCGGCGCAATTGCGGCAACCCTCTTTACCCTGCGCGGCGACTGACCGGGGGATAACTCGCAAGCCCCCTATTCGCGCTTGCCCCGCTTGGGAAGTCTGCCTATAGCTCTCGTTTTAATGACCCCTGCATCGAAATCGACCTTCGTCCTCGGTCACCGGCATCTGCTGGGAATCGAGGGGCTTTCCGCCGCCGATATTACCGGCCTGCTCGACCTTTCCGAGGAATATGTCGAGCTCAACCGCCAGGTAGACAAAAAGCGCACTTCGCTGCGCGGTCGCACCCAGGTGAACCTGTTCTTCGAGGCCTCAACCCGAACCCAATCCTCGTTCGAACTGGCCGGCAAACGGCTCGGCGCCGACGTCATGAACATGTCGGTGTCTTCGTCCTCGATCCGCAAGGGCGAGACGCTGATGGATACCGCCGTCACGCTCAATGCCATGCATCCGGACATCCTGGTGGTGCGCCACCACGCCTCGGGTGCGGTGGAACTTCTGGCGCGCAAGGTTGACGGTTCCGTGATCAACGCCGGCGACGGCAGCCACGAACATCCGACCCAGGCGCTCTTGGATGCGCTGACCATCCGCCGCAACAAAGGCCGGCTGGAAGGCCTCGTGATCGCGATCTGCGGCGACGTGATGCATTCCCGCGTCGCCCGCTCCAATATCCTGCTGCTTAACACCATGGGCGCCCGCGTCCGCGTGGTGGCGCCCTCCACGCTGTTGCCGCGCGGCATCGAGCGGATGGGTGTCGAGGTCGCGCGCGACATGCGCGAGGGCCTCAACGGCGCCGACATCGTCATGATGCTGCGGCTGCAGCGCGAGCGCATGAACGGCTCGTTCGTGCCCTCGTCCGGCGAGTACTTCCATTATTTCGGTCTCGACCAGAAGAAGCTCGCCTACGCCAAGCCCGACGCGCTGGTGATGCATCCGGGCCCGATGAACCGCGGCGTCGAGATCGACTCATTCGTGGCGGATGGCGCGCAATCGCTGATCCGCGAACAGGTGGAAATGGGAGTGGCGGTGCGCATGGCGGTGCTGGAAGCACTCGCCCGCAACCTGCCGAACGCCTGACATGCTGACCGATCGCCGCCCCATCCTCCTGGCCAACGCCCGCGTCGTCGACCCCTCGCGCGACTTCGACGGCCCCGGTGACATCCTGATCGCCGACGGCATGATCCGCGACTCAAAGCGCGGCATTGGCGCTGCCGGCGTCCCCGAAGGCACCGATATCGTCAATTGCGCCGGCAAGGTCGTCGCCCCCGGGCTGATCGACATGCGCGCCTTTGTCGGCGAGCCCGGCGCCAGCCACCGCGAAACCTTTGCTTCCGCCAGCCAGGCGGCGGCCGCCGGCGGCATCACCACCATCATCTGCCAGCCTGACACCTCGCCGGTGATCGACAATTCGGCCACCGTCGACTTCGTGCTGCGCCGGGCGCGCGACACCGCGATCGTCAACATTCACCCGATGGCGGCGCTGACCAAGGGCATGGGCGGCGAGGAAATGACCGAGATCGGCCTGTTGAAGGCCGCCGGCGCCGTCGCCTTTACCGATGGCGCCCACAGCGTCACCAATGCGCAGGTGATGCGGCGCGCTTTGACCTATGCGCGCGATTTCGACGCGCTGATCGTGCACCACACCGAAGACCCCGATCTGGTCGGCGAAGGCGTGATGAACGAGGGCGAGTTCGCCGCAAGGCTCGGCCTCGTCGGAATACCCAATGCCGCCGAGGCCGTGATGCTGGAACGCGACATGCGCCTCGTGGCGCTGACCGGCGGCCGCTATCACGCAGCATCACTGAGCTGCATCGAGTCGCTCGAAATCCTCAAGCGCGCGCGAGACGCGGGACTTGCAGTTTCGGCGTCGGTTTCGATCAACCACGTCACGCTGAACGAAAACGACATCGGCCCCTACCGGACGTTCCTAAAACTGTCGCCGCCGCTGCGCACCGAGGACGACCGTCTGGCGCTGGTCGCGGCCGTGGCCTCCGGCCTGATCGACGTCGTGATGTCCGATCACAATCCGCAGGACGTCGAAGTGAAGCGGCTGCCGTTCGCGGAAGCCGCCGCCGGCGCGGTCGGGCTGCAGACCATGCTGCCGGCGGGGTTGCGGCTGATCCACAATGGCGAGATGGACTTCAAGACCCTGATCCGCGCGATGTCGACGCGCCCGGCCGAGATTTTGGGCCTCCCCGGCGGCTCGCTGCGCGCCGGTTCCCCTGCCGACGTCGTCGTGATCGATGCCGACGTACCCTGGGTGCTCGACCGCGACGATCTCAAATCGCAGTGCAAGAATACGCCGTTCGACGAAGCCCGCTTCTCGGGCCGCGTGGTCCGTACTATCGTAGGCGGACGGACGGTCTATGAACATGTCTAGCAGAGCGTTTTCAAGCGAAGTGGGTACCGGTTCGCGTCAAGAAAACGCGTCAAAAAAAGACGTGCGCGACATACTTCCGCGGCAGGAGCAACCGCGATGACGTTTGAACCATTCCTCGTCGTTGCGCTTTTCGTGGGCTATTTCTTTGGCTCGATTCCATTCGGGCTGTTGCTGACCAAGTTCGCCGGCACCGAGGATCTGCGCTCGATCGGCTCCGGCAGTATCGGCGCCACCAACGTGCTTCGCACCGGCCGCAAGAGCCTCGCCGCCGGGACGCTGATCGGCGACGCGCTCAAGGGCACACTCGCGGTCGTCGTCTGCGGCTATTATGGCGGCCCCAACGCCGCGATGCTGGCCGCATTCGGCGCCTTTCTGGGCCATCTCTATCCGGTCTGGCTCAAGTTCAAAGGCGGCAAAGGCGTCGCAACCTATATCGGCGTGCTGATCGGGCTGTTCTGGCCTGCGGCCATCGTGTTCTGCGTGATGTGGATCGCGACCGCCATCACCACGCGCTACTCGTCGCTGTCGGCATTGATCGCGGCCTTCGTGACGCCGCTGTTCCTGTGGTGGTTCCTCCACCCGGCGCTGGCTTCGCTGTTTGCGGTGATGACGCTATTGCTGTTCTACGCGCACCGCGAAAATATCAAGCGCTTGCAGACCGGAACCGAGAGCCGCATCGGCGCGAAATGACGACATCTTTGTCGTCATTCCGGGGCTAGCGAAGCGAGAACCCGGAATCTCGAGATTCCCCGGTGCGCAATTGCGCACCTGAGGTCTCGTCCTTCCATCCCGGAATGACAAGTCACCGCGCCAGCGCTTCCTCGACGAACCGCGCCGCCGCCAGCGCCTTCGCGTCCTCGCCATAGCGCGCGATGACCTGCACGCCCACCGGCAAGCCGCCGGCAGCGATATGCGCGGGGATGTTGACGCAGGGCGTACCCATCAGCGTCCACAGCCGGTTGTAGCGGGCGTCGCCCGTCGAGCCCAATCCCGCAGGTGCTGCGCCCGGGGCCGATATGGCCAGCAGCACGTCGACGTCATCAAAAACCTTCGTCAGCGCGACCCTGGCCTGACGTGTAACTTGCATCGCTTCGTCATAGGCGGCAGGCGTCATGCCCTTGCTTTCGTCGAGGCGTCCACGCAGGTTCGGCGCGACCGCATCGTAATGCACGCGGTATTCAAAGGCGAGCGCCTGATGCGCTTCGAATTCCTGTACCGTCGGGTGCTGGCGCCACGCTTCGGCTATGATCTCCGGCATCGCCAGCGTGCGCACGGATGCCCCTGCCCGTTCCGCAGTCCTGGCGGCGATCTGCAGTGCCTCGGCGCCTTCGGCCTCCGGTGCACCGGCAAATTCCTGGGTCACGACGCCGATACGCGGCGTCGATACCGACGCCAGCGGCAAGAATTCATCACGGCCGGTCATCGCCGCAAGCCCGTGCGCGACGTCACGGACTCCGGCTGCGAACAAACCAACGGTATCCAGCGTCCACGAATAGCACTTCACGCCGACGGTCGGCAGCAGGCGGTAGGACGGCTTGATCGCGGCACAGCCGCAGAACGAGGCCGGCCGGATCACCGAGCCACCGGTCTGCGTGCCCAGCGCCAGCGGGATCATGCCGGCCGCGACCGCGGCTGCCGAGCCTGCCGATGATCCACCCGGCGTGTGAGCATTGTTGCGCGGGTTGAGCGTCGCGGTCGGATCTGAAGATGCGAACGCCGTCGTCGTGGTCTTTCCGACGATGCTGGCCCCTGCCGCCTTCAGCGCCATCACGACAGCCGCATCCCCGCGCGATCGAAATCCCTTGTAGATCGACGAGCCCATCTCGGTCGGGAAATCGACGGTATCCATGATGTCCTTGATGCCGACGGCAATGCCGCGCAACGGCCCGTTGTCTTGCGCGCGAATATTCGCGTCATGGCACACGAACGCACCGATCTTCTTTTCCTGCGCGCCGATCGCCTCCAGCGACTGGGCAATCGCTGAAGCCGCGGAGAGATCGCCCTGCGCGATCCGGCGTTGAAGGTCGGCGAGCGAGATCATGGACATTCCTCCTGCGGCGGACCAACGGGTTTTACGGAGCGGACCGGAACGGGGCAACGCATCGGCGGGCATGGCAGCCGTGAGAACAGGTGTTGCTTGCAATCTCCGGTTGGGCAAAGCTGTATCGACATGCACGATCGAACGCCCAGCGCGCCCCACCTCACCGATTCCGAGCGGATCGACCGGTTGCGGCTCATTCGCTCCGACAATGTCGGCCCACGCACCTTCGCCTCCCTGCTCCGGCATTTCGGCAGCGCCCGCGCCGCGCTGGAGCGGCTGCCCGATCTGGCGCGGCGGGGTGGCGCGTCGGGACCGGGGCGCATCTGCAGCGAGGACGATGCGCGTCGCGAACTCGCAGCCAGCAGGAAGATCGGCGTCGCTCTGGTCGCGCCCGGTGAAGCCGGCTACCCGCCGCGCCTGGCCACGCTGGACGATGCGCCGCCGCTGCTCGGCATCCGTGGCGCGCCCGAGGTGATGATGCGGCCGATGATTGCGATCGTTGGCTCGCGCAACGCCTCCGGAGCCGGATTGAAATTCGCAGGCCAGATCGCGCGCGACCTCGGCGAAGCCGGTTTTGTGGTGATCTCCGGCTTGGCGCGCGGCATCGACCAGGCCGCGCATCGGGCAACGGTTACGAGCGGCACGGTGGCGGTGCTGGCTGGTGGCCATGACCGGATCTATCCGCCCGAGCATGAGAACCTGCTGACGGCACTGCTCGAACATGGCGGTGCGATTTCCGAAATGCCGCTTGGCCACGTACCCCGCGCCCGCGATTTTCCGCGCCGCAATCGCCTGATCTCCGGCGCGTCGCTCGGCGTCGTCGTGGTCGAAGCCGCGCATCGCTCGGGATCGTTGATCACGGCGCGGATGGCCGCCGAACAAGGCCGCGAGGTGTTTGCGGTCCCCGGCTCGCCGCTCGATCCACGCGCCGCCGGCACCAACGATCTGATCAAGCAGGGCGCGACGCTGACCACGGAAGCCAGCGACGTCATCAACGCGGTCGCGCCGATCATGGAGCGGCCGGTCGCGATTGATTTGCGCGAGCGCGACGGCGAGCCGCTTGATTTCGACGCGGGGCTAAGCGAGCGCGCCCGCATCGTCGATCTGCTCGGACCGAGCCCGATCAGCCTCGACGATCTTATCCGGATGTCGGACGCCTCACCCGCCATCGTCCGATCGGTGCTGCTCGAACTCGAACTTGCCGGACGGCTGGAGCGCCACGGCGGCGGGCTGGTGTCGCTGGTTTAGAAGCGCAGTGCCTCTTCGGCAGGGCTGAGACACAAAATCGCGAAAACAACCCCATGCAAAGTAAGATAAGTCACGACTAGCGGTACCGTGCTACTTACGACGCTAAGTTAGCGCTTGTCGTTGCGCGCGTCGAAACTGCTGCGCGCTCCCTCGATTTCCGGCAGATGCGCGAACGCCCATTGGCCGAGCGCCTTGACCGGCTCCGCCAGCCCGCGGCCGAGATCGGTCAGTTCGTAATCGACCCGCGGCGGAATGGTCGGAAAAACAGTACGCGTGACCAGGCCATCCCGCTCCAGTCCGCGCAGCGTCAAGGTCAGCATCCGCTGCGAGATGCCGCCAATCACGCGCTTGAGTTCGTTGAAGCGCTGCGGCCCGCCGATCAGCTGCATAATCACGAACACGCTCCATTTGTCACCGACGCGGGCCAGCACCGAGGCGACGGCGCGGCAATCGCCGGAGGCATGCGGATTGGCCGGTAAGGCAGGCACATTGATGTGCTCGGGTCTCATGGATGTGCTCGGGTTTCAAAATTGTGCGTTCTTGCGGGGTTTTACGACAGTCACTCATATAGCGCCAGTTACAAACCAATACCAAGGGTGACCCAAATGAAGCTTCTACATATCGACTCCAGCGTCCTCGGCCCCCACTCCGTCAGCCGCCAGGTTTCCGCCGCCATCGTGGACCGCCTGCGTCAATCCACCCCCGGCCTCGAGGTCAGTTACCGCGACCTGACCCTGACACCGCTGGCGCATCTGTCGGGCTCGCACCTCGCCGCCGGCCAGGGCGCCACGCCCGAGGCGTCGCTGCAGCCGGACCTCGCCGCCGGTCAGGCGGTGCTCGAAGAGTTTTTGGCCACCGACATCGTCGTGCTCGGCGCGCCGATGTACAATTTCACCATTCCGAGCCAGCTCAAGGCCTGGATCGACCGCATTTTGGTCGCGGGCAAGACGTTCAAATACAGCGCGCAGGGTGTCGAAGGTCTGGCCGGCAACAAGCGCGTCATCGTCGCGATCTCGCGCGGCGGATTTTACGGCCCGGGCACGCCGGCCGCCGTTGGCGAGCATCTGGAGACCTATTTGCGCTGGGTGTTCGGCTTCATCGGCATAGCCAATCCCGAATTCATCTCCGCCGACGGAATCCAGATCGGTCCCGAGCATCGCGAAAAAGCGGTCGCCGGCGCGCTGAAAGCCGCGGGCAATCTGAACGCAGCCTGAGTTGATGCGTGAGCGGTTGCCGTCGCCAGGCGCGTGACGGCAGCCGCTCCAATCAGAAAACGCCGTTGATGCGGAGGATAACGACAATCAAGGAGGCCAGAAGACCGACACCCGAAAACAGCGCGACTGAAACAAACTGCGCGGTGTCCGAACTTTCCGCCGGGGTCGAGGAGATGCCAGTGGTCTTCGGCACGACAGGGCTCACCGGTTGATGGTTGCTTACGAAACTCCTGTCTTCGAAATCTCAAGCAGTTTCACGCAGGGTTCAATGGGCGTTCTGGCTCAGCGCCAATCCGCCGCAGGGCGCAGAAGCTGGCCAGCGTGCGGCCGGCTTCGATAGTGCCGGGATATTCGCCTACCCCCGATAGATCGGTGCCCCGCTCGGCGAGGCCGTAGCACCCCCGTCGACGAACAATTCCTGCCCCTGGATATGCGCGGCATCGTCGGACGCCAGGAACAGCACCGTCTTCGAAATGTGATCGGGTTCGCCGATGCGGCCGAGCGGCGTGGTGGCGCCGATGCGCTTCTCGAACGCCTTTTCGGCTTCGGGGGTCGCCAGTGCCGCGCCCCAGATCGGGGTGCGGATCGCACCCGGCGAGACCACGTTGACGCGGATATTGCGCGGCGACAGTTCGGACGCCATCACCCGCGCCATCGCACGCACGCCGGCCTTGCTTGCCGCATAGGCGGAGTAGCCGGGATTGCCGAGCACTGAAATCACCGAGCCGTTCAGGATGATGGAGGCGCCGTCGTTGAGATGCGGCACCGCGGCCTGCACGGTGAAGAACACCGCCGTGATGTTGGTCCGGATCACGTTCTCAAAGGTCTCTAACGTGGCCGATCCAAGCGGCGTGCCGCCGGCAATCCCGGCATTGGCGAACACGACGTCGAGCTGGCCGAATTTTTCAACCGCCTGCTTGATCGCAGCCTCGGTGGCGGCGATATCGGTGGCGTCGGCGACGATCGCAAGCGCATTTGGCCCGAGTTCTCTGGCGGCGACCTCCAGCGTCTCCTTGTTGCGCCCGGTGATGGCGACCCGCGCCCCCTCCGCCACGAACAGCTTGGCCGTCGCAAGTCCGATGCCGCTGTTTCCGCCAGTAATGAACGCCGTCTTGTTCGCCAGCCTCACGGGAGCCTCCGATGGTTGCATTATTAAACTAAGTTGCCATCTAGGCTATCTGGTTTCATAATGCAACTACACAGGGCTGTGATCATCCAAAGCATTTTTCGAGCGTGGAGTCCGGTTCGCATAGCAATCAAGCTTGCGCAGATTGCGTAGACTTATCTGCGGTAGAAAACGCGTCAGACAAAGAATCTCCGGAGATGGCCATGGTGAAACGGACCAGCTTTGAGAATGACGATTGCCCGATCGCGCGATCGCTGGATGCGATCGGCGACTGGTGGTCACTGCTGATCATCCGCGAGGCGCTGTTCGGCAGCCGCCGCTTCGGCGAATTCCAGAAAAGTCTCGGGCTCGCCAAGAATATCCTCACTGTGCGACTGCGCGCGCTGGTCGATCAGGGCATTCTCAAGCTGGCCCCCGCCTCCGATGGCAGCGCCTATCAGGAATATCTTTTGACGCCGAAAGGCCGCGGCGTGTTTCCGATCCTGGTAGCTCTGCGCCAGTGGAGCGAGGAATTCGACGATCACCCTGCGGAAATCGCGACCATCCTGGTCGACAAGGAAAAGGGCCGCCCGGTTCGCAAGCTCGAACTCTATTCGCAAGATGGGCGGCTATTGACCGCGGCCGATACCGCGCTCAAGCCGCGGCGGGACTCCAAGTCATCACGGAAACTCAGGTCTATTTCGGCCTGAACAGATGCGCCGCTTACGACAGCTTGCGCTTGCTCCGCAGCCGCAGGTGCTCCTGGGCTTCCAGCAGCGCCATCCCGAGCAAATGGCTGAGGACCTCAAGCCGATGGCGCTCGGCGAGTTTTGTCAATTCGGCAACGGTCTCCGCTATGAAGGCCACGGCCTCGTCGGGGCCGCCCTCCTCTCCCGATTCAACCGCTGGCGCTCGCCGATTCTTGCCTGAAGCGGTGCGCTTCCGGCCTCCCCCTGCCTTGCTCAATAAAAATGCACCCAATCCCATATAGTATGGACAAGAAATAACCCCTTTGCGGGCGCAACTCTAGGGCGCAATTCGCAACTTCCTGTATACAAGTTCGGACGTCCAAAACCCCTTTTTGGCCCCTGCTCCTCATCTGTCGATTTGACAGGGGCCGCCTCACCACCCATGTTCGGGTCGAAACGGCGGCCGCGAGTCTCGCGGAACCGGCCTTAATCTTTTCCCGTAAGCTATTGGAATGACATGAATATCGTCATTGTGGAGTCGCCGGCGAAAGCCAAGACGATCAACAAATATTTGGGCGCCTCCTATGAGGTTCTGGCCTCGTTCGGCCATGTCCGCGACCTCCCCGCCAAGAACGGATCGGTCGATCCGGACGCCAATTTCCAGATGATCTGGGAGGTCGACCCCAAGGCGGCAGGCCGGCTCAACGATATCGCCAAGGCCCTGAAGGGCGCCGACCGACTGATTCTCGCAACCGACCCTGATCGCGAGGGCGAAGCGATCTCCTGGCACGTGCTCGAAGTGCTCAAGGAAAAGCGCGCGCTGAAGGACCACAAGATCGAGCGCGTGGTGTTCAACGCCATCACCAAGCAGGCGGTGACCGATGCGATGAAGTCGCCGCGCCAGATCGATGGCGCGCTGGTCGACGCCTATATGGCGCGCCGCGCGCTGGACTATCTGGTCGGCTTCACGCTGTCGCCGGTGCTGTGGCGCAAACTGCCGGGCGCCCGCTCGGCCGGCCGCGTTCAATCGGTCGCGTTGCGGCTGGTTTGCGACCGCGAGCTCGAAATCGAGAAATTCGTGCCGCGCGAATACTGGTCGCTGGTGGCCACATTGACGACGCCGCGCGGCGACACGTTCGAAGCGCGGCTGGTCGGCGCCGACGGCAAGAAGATCCAGCGCCTCGACATCGGCACCGGCGCCGAAGCCGAAGACCTCAAAAAGGCGATCGAGGCCGCCAACTTCACGGTCTCGACCGTCGAAGCCAAGCCCGCGCGCCGCAATCCGCAGGCCCCCTTCACCACCTCGACGCTGCAGCAGGAAGCCAGCCGCAAGCTCGGCTTTGCGCCGGCGCATACGATGCGGATCGCACAGCGGCTGTATGAAGGCATCGATATCGGCGGCGAGACCAC
This sequence comes from Bradyrhizobium sp. AUGA SZCCT0158, assembly GCF_018130065.1. Taxonomy (GTDB): domain Bacteria; phylum Pseudomonadota; class Alphaproteobacteria; order Rhizobiales; family Xanthobacteraceae; genus Bradyrhizobium. The sequence continues at coordinate 29,020 of NZ_JAFCME010000010.1, forward strand.
CGGTCTCATCACCTATATGCGTACCGACGGCGTGCAGATCGATGGCTCGGCCATCACCCAGGCCCGCAAGGTGATCGGCGAGGATTACGGCAACGCCTATGTGCCGGAGGCGCCGCGCCAGTACCAGAGCAAGGCCAAGAACGCCCAGGAAGCGCATGAAGCGATTCGCCCGACCGATATGTCGCGCCGTCCGGCCGAAATGCGCCGGCGTCTCGATACCGATCAGGCCAAGCTCTATGAGCTGATCTGGATCCGCACCATCGCAAGCCAGATGGAATCCGCAGAACTGGAACGCACTACCGTCGATATCGCCGCCAAAGCCGGCTCACGCGTGCTGGACCTGCGCGCCTCAGGCCAGGTGGTGAAGTTCGACGGCTTCCTCGCGCTCTATCAGGAAGGCCGCGACGACGAGGAAGACGAGGATTCCCGTCGCCTCCCCGCGATGAGCGAGGGCGAAGCGCTAAAGCGGCAGGATCTCGCCGTCACCCAGCATTTCACCGAACCACCGCCGCGCTTCTCGGAAGCCTCGCTGGTCAAGCGGATGGAAGAGCTCGGCATCGGCCGCCCCTCGACCTATGCCTCGATTCTGCAGGTGCTGAAAGACCGCGGCTACGTCAAGCTCGAGAAGAAGCGATTGCATGGCGAGGACAAGGGCCGCGTCGTGGTCGCGTTCCTGGAAAACTTCTTCGCGCGCTATGTGGAGTATGATTTTACCGCCAATCTGGAAGAGCAGCTCGATCGCATCTCCAACAACGAGATTTCCTGGCAGCAGGTGCTGAAGGAGTTCTGGACCGGGTTCGCCGGCGCGGTCAGCGACATCAAGGATATTCGCGTCTCCGAAGTGCTGGATGCGCTCGACGACATGCTGGGACCGCACATCTATCCGCCCCGCGCGGATGGCGGCGATGTCCGGCAGTGCCCGACCTGCGGCACCGGCAGACTCAACCTGAAGGCCGGAAAGTTCGGCGCCTTTGTCGGTTGCTCGAACTACCCGGAATGCCGTCATACCCGTCCGCTTGCTGCCGACTCCGAGGCCACCGCCGACCGCGTCCTCGGCAAGGATCCCGAGACCGATCTCGACGTCGCGGTGAAGGCCGGCCGCTTCGGTCCCTATATCCAGCTCGGCGAGCAGAAGGATTATGCCGAAGGCGAAAAGCCCAAGCGCGCCGGTATTCCGAAAGGCTCCTCGCCCGGCGATATGGAGCTCGAGCTTGCGCTAAAACTGCTGTCGTTGCCGCGCGAGATCGGCAAGCATCCCGAGACTGGCGAGCCGATCACCGCCGGCATCGGTCGCTTCGGCCCATTCGTGCGCCACGAAAAGACCTATGCGAGCCTGGAAGCCGGCGACGAGGTGTTTGACATCGGCCTCAATCGCGCGGTGACGCTGATCGCCGAAAAGATCTTGAAGGGCCCGAGCGGCCGCCGCTTCGGCGCCGATCCCGGCAAGCCGATCGGTGAGCACCCGAGCCTCGGCGGCGTTGCCGTCAAGAACGGCCGCTACGGCGCTTACGTGACCGCCGGCGGCGTCAACGCCACCATCCCGAGCGACAAGACGCCGGATACGATTACGCTCGCCGAAGCCATTGCACTGATCGACGAACGCGCCGCCAAGGGCGGCGGCAAGCCGAAGCGTGGCGCGAAGAAAGCCGCACCGAAGAAGGCCGCCAAGGCCAAAGCGCCCGTTGATCCAGACGCGCCGAAGCCGGCCAAGAAGGCGGCGGTGAAGAAGGCTGCGGCTAAGCCGAAATCGGAAGCGGTGAGCAAGGCGCGCGCACCGGTCGCGTCCGCGGCAAAGACCTCAGCAGCAAAGCCTGCAGCAGCACCCAAAACGCCTGCGAAGAAAAGCGCGGGCAAGGCCCGGGGATAAGTGAAGAGAAAACACGACAATGGCTTTCCGGCCCGGGACGCCATCGTTGCCTTCATCCGTGCCAATCCAGGCAAGATCGGCACCCGCGAGATCGCCCGCGAGTTCGGCCTGAAGAACGCCGATCGTGTCGAACTGAAGCGAATCCTGCGCGAACTCGCCGACGAGGGCACCATCGCCAAGCGCGGCCGCAAGGTTCTCGAACCCGCCGCGCTGCCGCCGACCGTGATGGCCGACATCACCGGCCGCGACACCGACGGCGAGCTGCTCGCCACCCCCACCGAATGGGATGAAGAGGAATTCGGCGCGGCACCGAAGATCCGCATCCATGTTCCGCGTCGTCCGCAACCGGGCACTGCCGCCGGTGTCGGCGACCGCGCGCTGCTGCGCGTCGAGAAGACCGACGACACCGCTGGCACGCCCTATCGCGGGCGCGTCATCAAGGTCATCGACCACGCCCGCACCCGCCTGCTCGGTATTTTTCGGAAGCTGCCCAATGGCGGCGGAAGGATGATCCCGGTCGACAAGAAGCAGGCCGGGCGCGAACTGAACATCGCCAGCACCGACACCGGCGGCGCCGAGGATGGCGACCTGATCAGCGTCGATCTGGTGCGCACGCGCGGCTACGGGCTGGCGTCCGGCAAGGTAAAGGAGCGGCTCGGCTCGCTCGCGACCGAAAAAGCGGTCAGCCTGATCGCAATCCACGCCCACGACATTCCGCAGGCCTTCACCCCATCAGCATTGCGCGAAGCCGAGGACGCAAAGCCGGCGACCCTCAAGGGTCGCGAGGACTGGCGCGAGTTGCCGCTCGTGACCATCGATCCCCCTGATGCCAAGGACCATGACGACGCGGTTCATGCCGCCCCCGACGACGATCCGAACAACAAGGGCGGCTACATCGTCCATGTCGCGATCGCCGATGTCGCGTTCTATGTGCGCCCGGCTTCGGCGCTCGATCGCGACGCGCTGACGCGCGGCAACTCGGTGTATTTCCCGGACCGCGTCGTGCCGATGTTGCCCGAGCGTATCTCCAACGATCTGTGCTCGCTGGTGCCGGGCGAGCCGCGCGGCGCGCTCGCGGTGCGGATGGTGATCGGCGCCGACGGACGCAAGCGCTCGCACAGCTTTCATCGGGTGCTGATGCGCTCGGCCGCCAAGTTGAACTATGCGCAGGCGCAGGCCGCAATCGACGGCCGGCCCGACGACACCACCGGTCCCCTGCTCGAGCCGATCCTCAAACCGCTCTATACGGCCTATGCACTGGTAAAGCTGGCGCGCGACGAGCGTGATCCGCTGGATCTCGATCTGCCCGAACGAAAAATCCTGCTGAAGCCCGACGGCACCGTCGATCGCGTCATCGTGCCGGAGCGGCTGGATGCGCACCGGCTGATCGAGGAGTTCATGATCCTCGCCAACGTCGCCGCCGCCGAGATGCTGGAGAAGAAGGCGCTGCCGCTGATCTACCGCGTGCACGACGAGCCGAGCCAGGAGAAGGTTCATAACCTGCAGGAATTCTTAAAAACACTCGATCTGCCGTTTGCGAAAGCCGGTGCGTTGCGCCCCGCCCTGTTCAATCGCGTGCTCGGCCAGGTCCGCGGCGAGGATTATGAGCCGCTGGTCAACGAAGTGGTGCTGCGCTCGCAGGCGCAGGCGGAATATTCCGCGGAGAATTACGGCCATTTCGGCCTGAACTTGCGGCGCTATGCGCATTTCACCTCGCCGATCAGGCGATACGCCGATTTGATCGTGCATCGCGCTCTGATCCGCGCGCTCGGCCTCGGCGAAGGCGCGTTGCCGGACACCGAAACGCTGGAAACGCTGAGCGAAGTCGCCGCACAGATATCCGTCACCGAACGTCGCGCCATGAAGGCCGAACGCGAGACCGCCGACCGGCTGATTGCGCATTTCCTCGCCGACCGCATCGGTGCGACGTTCCAGGGCCGCATTTCCGGCGTCACCCGCGCCGGACTGTTCGTGAAGTTGTCTGATACCGGCGCCGACGGGCTGATCCCGATCCGCACGCTGGGAACAGAATATTTCAACTATGACGAGACCCGGCACGCGCTCGTCGGCTCACGCAGCGGTGCCATGCACCGGCTGGGGGACGTTGTCGACGTACGTCTGGTAGAAGCAGCGCCAGTAGCTGGCGCGCTGCGGTTCGAGTTACTATCTGAAGGCAAGGTCATTCCGCGCGGCAGAAAACAGGGCGGCCGCCGCGAAGGTTCGAAAGCCCCGGTCACGCCATCGAAGACGCGTCCGGGCCGTAGCCCGCATCCGAAGGAACGCAAGGGCAAAGCCAAGCCCGGCAAATCGAAGAGAGGCAAGTCATGGAAACGGTGAGCCCCGCGACGACAGTCTGGACCAGGGAATCCGTGAAGGGCGAAAAGCGTGATCTCTGGAGCGCGATGAAGCGTGGCTTCATGTGCCGCTGCCCGCGTTGCGGCGAAGGCAAGCTGTTTCGGGCGTTCCTGAAAGTCGACGACCACTGCAAGACCTGCGGGCTCGATTACACGCCGCACCGCGCTGATGATTTGCCGGCCTATCTCGTCATCGTCATCGTCGGCCACATCGTGGTACCGGTCGTGCTGTGGGTGGAAACCAATTATTCGCCGGCGATCTGGCTGCAGATGGCGATCTACCTGCCCTTCACCTTCCTCTCGTCGCTGTTGTTGCTGCAACCGGTCAAGGGCGCCGTGGTCGGTTTCCAATGGGCGCTGCGCATGCATGGCTTTGACGAAAATGCCCCTAGCGACATCCCTCCGGTCTAGCTAAACCAAGAACAACAAGAGACTGAACGGGGATGGAATGACCGAAGCAGCGCCTGCAATCGTCGAAGGAAAAGAAGCCGATCACCATCCCTACTTCCGACCGAAGGACGCCGCGACGCTGATCCTGATCGACCGGAGCGGCGACAAACCGAAGGTCTTGGTCGGCAAACGCCACGACAATGTGGTGTTCATGCCGGGCAAATATGTTTTCCCAGGCGGCCGCGTCGACAAGGCTGACAACCGCGTCCCCGTCGCCGCCCCCATCACCAATGAACTCGAAGCCAATCTGCTCAAGGGCAGCCCCAAGATCGCGCCATCGCGTGCGCGTGCACTGGCGGTAGCAGCGATCCGCGAAGCCTGCGAGGAGACCGGTCTCTGCCTCGGCCGCAAGGTCGAAAAACCCGTAAAACTCGAAGGCGCCTGGCAGCCGTTCTCGGATGCCGGCCTGCTGCCCGATCCGTCCAGCCTGTTCCTGATCGCACGCGCGATCACCCCGCCCGGCCGCGTCCGCCGTTTCGACACCCGCTTCTTCACCGCCGACGCTTCCGCCATCGCGCACAAGGTTGAGGGCGCGATCCATGCCGACGCCGAACTGGTGGAACTGGTCTGGGTCGAGATCGGTTCAAAACCGCTCGCCGATGCGCATGCCATGACCAAGAACGTGCTCGCCGAACTCGACCGCCGCCTCGCCACCGGCCCGCTGCGCCACGACGCCCCGGTGCCGTTCTTCCATTTCTACGGCGGCAAGATGCAGAAGGACGTGCTCGGGGCGTAGCCCGACCTCTCTCCCAGTGATTGCGAGCGGAGCGAAGCAATCCATCTGTCCCCGTGCGGTGATGTGGTTGCTTCGCGGAGCCTGTCATCGGGCGCGCATTCGCGCGACCCGATGGCTCGCAATGACGGTATTGATGGCGTCGAATCGTTCTCCTCCAGTCCCTTAAATTGCAAAATTCTTCCCGCCCCGCCCGATGGCGCAACCACCCGCCATGCCTATCTCTTTCCCCAACACCAACGAACACGGAAACGGGGCGATGGCACAGCGGCAACTCAAGCTCGGCGCGTTCATGCGGCCGGTCTCTATCCACACCGGCGCGTGGCGCTATCCCGGCGCATGGCCCGATGCCAACTTCAATTTCCCGCGTATCAAGCAACTGATCCAGAAGCTCGAAGCCGGCAAATTCGACGCCTTCTTCATGGCCGATCATCTGGCCGTGCTGAACATGCCGGTCAATGCGCTCAAGCGCAGCCACACCGTGACCTCGTTCGAACCGTTCACGCTGTTGTCGGCGCTGGCCGGCGCCACCGAACATATCGGCCTGATCGCGACGGGTTCGACCACGTTCGACGAGCCCTATCACGTCGCGCGCCGCTTCGCCTCGCTCGATCACATCAGCAATGGGCGCGCGGGGTGGAATATCGTCACCACGTCCAATCCGGACGCCGCGCTGAATTTCGGGCTCGACGACCATATGGAGCATGCCGAGCGCTACAAGCGGGCGCGCGAATTCTATGACGTGGTCACGGGTCTGTGGGATTCCTTTGCCGACGATGCCTTCGTGCGCGACGTCGAATCCGGGCTCTATTTCGATCCAGCAAAAATGCACGTGCTCAATCACAAGGGAAAATATCTGAGCGTGCGCGGCCCTCTCAACATCGCCCGCCCTGTGCAGGGCTGGCCGCTGATCGTGCAGGCCGGTGCCTCCGACGACGGGCGGCAGTTGGCGGCGGAGACCGCCGAAGCCGTGTTCACCGGCGGCGGCCCTCTCGCCGATGCCCAAAAACTCTACGCCGACATCAAGGGCCGGATGGAAAAAATCGGCCGCAACCCCGAGCATCTCGTTATTCTGCCCGGCGCCTTCGTCGTGGTCGGCGACAGCGTCGATGAGGCAAAGGAGAAGCGCGCAAAGCTCGACAGCATGGTGCATTACGACAGCGCGATCGCCTCGCTGTCCGTCCAGCTCGGCACCGACGCCTCCGGTTTCGATCCCGACGGACAATTGCCTGACATCCCCGAGACCAATGCCAGCAAGAGTGGCCGCCAGCGACTGGTCGATGTCGCCGCGCGCGACAAGCTCACCGTGCGCCAGCTTGCCCAGCGCGTCGGCGGCTATGGCGGGCTCGCCTTCGTCGGCACGCCCGTGACCATTGCCGACCAGATGGAGGAGTGGCTGGTGAGCAGCGGCAGCGACGGGTTCAACATCATGTTCCCGTTCCTGCCCGCCGGCCTCGACGATTTCGTCGACAAGGTGGTGCCGGAACTGCAGAAACGCGGGATTTTCCGCAAGGAGTATGAAGGCCGGACCCTGCGGGAGAATTTGGGGCTGCCGAGGCCGAAAAACCGGTTCTTTGAGGGTTAATTACCCGGTTTCATGCAGGTTTCCAGCCTGGAAACCTTGACTTTGGGCGATCAGAAGCTAGGTTGCCCGGCAAATGCGGGCCGATTTGGCCGGCACCGAATTCCACACATCAAGGGTTCTGAACAATGGCCAAAGCGGTCACCATCAAGGTCAAGCTCGTTTCCACGGCGGACACCGGCTTCTATTACGTCGCCAAGAAGAACTCGCGCACCATGACCGACAAGCTGGTCAAGAAGAAGTACGACCCGGTCGCGCGCAAGCACGTCGAGTTCAAGGAATCGAAGATCAAGTAAGCGTTCAGCGCTGCTTTCTGACTCGAACGGGGCCTCGCGGCCCCGTTTTTGATTCTGTGCGTGCTCTAAGCCGCCTGCATCTGTCGTGGCGGCTCGCTCGGCCGGATCAAGGCGAACGCGACCTGGATGATTCCGCCCGCAAGTCCGAGCGCGACGCCGATCCGCCACGCCATGGTGTAGGAGCCGAGCTGGTCGTAGATCAGCCCTCCCCCGTAAGCGCCAAGGAACGAGCCGATCTGGTGGCTCATGAAGGCGAGGCCCTGAATCATCGCCTGCCATTTCAGGCCGAACATTTCAGCGACGGCGCCCGCGACCAGCGGGCCGACGCCCATCCAGAGGAAACCCATGATCGCGCCAAACAACAGCGTGGTCGCCGGGGTTGCCGGAAGCATGAAGTACCAGGCGAGCGCGATCGAACGGAAAATGTAGATGCCGCCGAGCAGCGCCAGCTTGTTCCAGCGCTGGCCGGCCCAGCCGAAGAACAGGCTGCCCAGCACGTTGAAGCCGCCGATCATGCCGAGCGTCTGCGCGCTCAGCATCGGATCGAGGCCGCAGATCAAAAGATAGGACGGCAGATGCGTGGTGAGAAATACGAGCTGCATGCCGCAGACGAAATAGGCGCAGGTCATCACCACGAACGATGCGTTGCCGAACGCGATCTTGGCGGCGGTCGAAGCCGAAGCGTCGCCGATGTCGTCGGCGGCCTTGGGCGGCAGCGGGATCTTGTCGGCCCTGCCCGCGTACCAGGCGGCCGGCAGCATGAACAGCGACAGAATCACAAAGCCGGCGACGCCAGCGCGCCAGCCAAAACCCTCATTCAACATCTGCCCGATCGGCGCCGACACCAATGCGCCGAGCGACCCCGCCGCCGAGACCATGCCCATCACGGTGCTGCGCACCGTGGCCGGCACCGCGCGTGCGGAAACCGACATCGCAATCGCATTGGCCGTGCAGGCCAGCGAGAAACCGATCAATAGACCTGCGCCGATCAGGATCGGGATCATGCCTTGCGCGGTCGCCATCAGGGCAAGGCCGACGATGTACATCAGCGTGCCCACGATCATGATCGGGCGGAAGCCGTAGCGCACCGTCAAGGCGCCGGCGACCGGCTGCAGGAATCCCCAGGCGAGATTTTGCACCGCCAGCGCCAGCGTGAAATCCGACACGGAAATTCCGATGTCCTTCGTCAGCGGCTGCATGAAGATACCAAAACTCTGCCGCAGGCCCATGCTCAGGGTCAGCATGACAGAGGCGCCGATCAGGATCGGGAGGGTTGGACGCAGGATTTGCAGCAGGGCCATTGTTTTTATTCTCCCTAGCGGCCGCGATGCGAAAGCCGCGTCCTGCGTTTGCGGTCTGATTTAGGTACACAGACCTGTGTAACAAGGCTATAAGGGCCGTCTGCTGTCAAGCCTGAAGGATATCGCGCACGCGCATGGCACCTCTGCCCGCCAAACCGGCAATGAAAGACCGGATCCTGGAAACCGCCGATAGGCTGTTCTATCTGCAGGGGATTCGCGCGGTCGGCGTCGACACCATCGCGGCCGAAATCGGCATCAGCAAGCGCACGCTGTACAACCACTTCCCCTCCAAAGATGCGCTGATATCGGCCTATCTGGCACGCCGCTTCGTGCAGCCTCGGCCGTCAGACAAGCCAGCCGTCGAGCAGATTCTCAGCACCTTCGATGCGTTGGAGCGGCGCTTTGCAGCCAAGGATTTTCGCGGCTGCCCGTTCGTCAACGCGGTGGCCGAACTCGGCGGCGAGGATAAATCCGTCCGCAAGATCGCAATCGCGTTCAAGGAAAGCCGCCGTCTGTGGTTTCGCGATCTGCTGATACAGCTCGGCGCCGCCGACGCGGAAGGCCTTGCGACGCAGCTCGCGTTGCTGGTCGACGGCTCGATCGCGCAAGATCTGGTTCGCAACGATCCGGCGATGGCGCGGGCGGCGAAAGAAGCCGCAACGGTGTTGCTCAGGCATGCCGGGGTGAAAGTCGGCGGCGGGGAGACCGCGCAATAGCCACAGATCAGCGCGCGTTGACCCTCTATCGCCGTCCCTGCTAACGCTAGGAACAACAGCCAAACAAACGGCGCAAGCAAGGAAACACCATGGAAGACTTGACGGTGACCGCCAAGGGTTACGACTTCAAACCGGCCCACGCGGCCATGCAGCGTTATATCGACGGCGATCTGCTGTCCGGCATATCCTGGGCCGTCATGGTTGGCCGCGATCTGGTGGATGTGAATTGCGTCGGCTGGGCCGACAAGGAAGCGCAGGCGCCGCTGCGCCCCGACCACATCTTCCGGATTTTTTCCAACACCAAGCTGATCACTTCCTGCGCCGCATTGTTGCTGTTCGAGGAAGGCAAATTCCGGCTCGATGATCCGATCGAGAAGTATATTCCGCAGCTTGGAAATCGAAAGGTGTTGCGCGCTGGAGCGACTTCGCTCGACGACACCGAGCCGGCCAAGAGCTCGATCACCATCCGGCAACTGCTGAGCCACAGCTCCGGTCTGAGCTACGGTTTCTTCGATCCCGGCACCACCATCTTCACGGCGCTCAACGAGCGCGGCGTCCACAATCCCATGACGACGCTGGCCCAGATGGTCGATGTGCTGGCCGACCTGCCGCTGATCTATCAGCCGGGCACGTCCTGGGAATACTCGCTTGCCATCGATGTGGTGGCGCGGCTGGTGGAAGTCATCAGCGGCCAAAGCTTCGACAAGTTCATCAAGGCGCGCATCCTCGATCCACTCGGCATGGTCGACACCGGTTTCGTCGTACCGGAAAAAGATCACGGGCGGCTGGTCGCATATTACGCCGGCGCCGACATGATGGAGCCGATGAAGCCGGGCCTCACCCGCACCGACAACGCGCCCTTCCCCGGCGCCTATCTGCGGCCCATTGCGCGGCTCAATGGCGGCGGCGGCCTGGTCTCCACGATGCCCGACATGGTCGCGTTGATCCGAAGCCTGCTGCCTGGCGACCGAACGCTGCTCAGGCCGGAGACCATTGCGCAGATGATGACCAACCAGCTGCCGGACGGCCAGTGGATTCGCTTCGCGCTGATGGGCGAACAGGTCGGCAAGGCGCACACGCTGGCCGGCGGCCTGATCGTCAATCCGACACCCTTCGACCACCCGGACGCTTCGGGCGAGCTCTATTGGGGCGGCGTCGCCGGCACGCAATGGTGGATTTCGCCGCGACACAACATGGCCGGCGTGATGATGGCGCAGCGGCAGATGGCGTTCGTCCATCCGTTCTCGTTCGAATTCAAGCGTCTGGCGTACGACGCGGTGAAGCGTGGGCGGTAGCTCGACTGCGACCATTACAAATGCTGTCATCACCCGCGAATGCGGGTGATCCAGTATTCCAGAGACGTTAGCGATTGAATCGAGAAGCCGCGGCGTACTGGATCACCCGCATGCGCGGGTGATGACACCGAGCTAGGTGAAACGCCAATGCTTACGCCGCCGCCGAAACCACGACTCTGTTGCGGCCGTCGTGCTTGGCGCGATACAGCGCGGTGTCGGCGCGTTTGAGCACGTCGCCGATCGGCTCGCCCTTGCGCTCCAGCGTCGATAGTCCGATCGAGACCGTGACCTCGATGCGCTTGGTGCCCTTGGCGATAGCGAACTTCTCGCTCACGATCGAGCGGCGCAGCCGCTCCGCCACCATGCCCGCGACATGCAGGTCGGTTTCCGGCATCACGATGACGAACTCCTCGCCGCCATAACGGCAGGCGAGATCGATGCCGCGGATCGACTTGCGGATGCGCACCGCGAATTCACGCAGCACGTCGTCGCCGCCGTCATGGCCGTAATTGTCGTTGATGGCCTTGAAGAAATCGATGTCGAGGATCATCAGCGCCAGCGGCTTGCCGCGGCTCGAGGCCTGCTCGGCGAGCGTCGCCAGATGGCTCTCCATGTAGCGGCGGTTATGCAAGCCGGTCAGCGCGTCGGTGATCGCCATTTCGATCGAGTTCTGCACGTTGTCGCGCAGATGATCGGTATAGCGGCGCCGGCGGATCTGGGTGCGCGCGCGCGCCAAAAGTTCGTTCTTGTCGACCGGACGCAGCAGATAGTCGTTGACGCCGATCTCGAGCCCGCGGAGCAGCCGCGCATTGTTGTCGGCATCGGAGATCGCCAGTATCGGCACCTGACGGGTCCGCTCCAGCGAGCGCGCCTGACTGCACAGCCGCAAGCCGTCGTAGTTTTCGAGGCTGAGCGAGACGATCAGCAGATCGTAATTGCCTTCGGCAGCGTGAAACAGCGCTTCGGCCGGATTGGCCTCGACATCGACGGTATGCTCGGCGGAAAGCAGCGGCGCCAGCCGCTCGTAGGATGACGGGCGGTCGTCGACCAGGAGGATGCGTCCGCCGATGCCCTTGTCGGCCACGGCGGTTCGCTCGGGGGCTTCCATGCCGATTTCGAGCGAGGTGATGGCGCGCATGCGCAGCTCATCGGTCATCATCTTCAGCCGCGTCAGCGAACGGACGCGCGCAATCAGCACCACGTCGGATACCGGCTTGGTCAGGAAATCGTCGGCGCCGGCCTCGAGGCCGCGCACGCGGTCAGCCGGGCTGTCGAGCGCGGTGACGATGACAACCGGAATGAAATGCGTGGCCGGATTGGACTTCAGCCGGCGGCAGACCTCAAAGCCGTCCATGTCGGGCATCATGACGTCGAGCAGGATGATGTCGCATTCGGCGCGCGAACAGACTTCGAGCGCCTCGGCGCCGTTGGTCGCCGTCAGCACATCGAAATACTCAGCCGACAGACGGGCTTCCAGCAGCTTGACGTTGGCGGGAACATCATCGACGACCAGGATACGCGCAGACATCGAAACTCACTCCCACTACCCAATAAAACGCCGTACCGTTTCAATAAACTTGCCGACCGAAATTGGTTTGGACAAATACGCCTCGCAGCCGCCCTCGCGGATGCGTTCCTCGTCACCCTTCATCGCGAACGCCGTCACCGCAACGACCGGTATCGCGCGCAGTTCCGGATCGTCCTTGATCCAGCGCGTCACCTCGAGGCCGGACACCTGCGGCAGCTGGATATCCATCAGGATCAAATCGGGGCGCAGCTTGCGAACGAGATCCAGTGCCTCGAAACCATTGCTGGTGCCCGAGGTCTGATAGCCATGCGCCTCCAGCAGGTCGCGAAAGAGCTTCATGTTGAGCTCGTTGTCCTCCACGATCAGGACGGTTTTGGCCATCCCGTCCCTCCCTCATCCCAGGAAACAGGCCCGGCCTTGGGGTGCTTGCGCACCGCCTTTCCGGGCTTGTCGAAAAGTGAAATCAAACTAGCGCCAGATTCGCTCTAACCCGTTAAATCCGAGTCCTGTTTTTCTACTAACAAGTGCCATCTTTTCGCGAAGCGGTTTCCACTTGCTTGAACACGTTCCGCAGACTCGGGCATGATGGCCGTCAAACTAGAGACCATAAGTTAACGGAAAGGCAAACCCGTCTGTTGAAAAAGCCTGTTCACAACCCCCGGGAAGTAGCTGAAATCGTTGCGGTTCAGGCGTTGTCCTTCATTGCGTCCGATCCGGAGCGGCTGGGCCTGTTTCTGGCCGAGAGCGGTTTAGGCCCGGAGACGCTCCGGACGGCCGCCGCCGACCCGCAATTTCTGGCCAGCGTGCTGGATTTCGTGATGCGCGATGACGCAACCGTGAAGGAGTTTGCGGCCGCCTCCGAGCTCCATCCGACCAACATCGCCGCCGCCCGTCAGGTGCTGGGCGACCCGCATTGGGAGCGTGACGTGCCGTGAGCGCGCTGGCGCAGGGGCCGCGCTGTTTTTGCCGGGATTGCCTCGGCGACCTCGACATCAAGGCCAGGCGGTGCGGTGAATGCGGCTCGCCTCGCCTGGTTCGCCACCATGCGTTGCCGGCGCTGGCGATGGCGCATATCGATTGTGACGCGTTCTACGCGACGGTGGAAAAGCGCGACAACCCGGAACTTGCCGACAAGCCGGTCATCATCGGCGGCGGCAAGCGCGGCGTGGTGTCGGCCGCCTGCTACATCTCGCGGACGTTTGGCGTGCGCTCGGCGATGCCTATGTTCAAGGCGCTGGCGCTTTGTCCCAACGCCATCGTGATTCGGCCGGACATGGCCAAATATGTCCGGGTCGGCCGCGAGGTGCGCCACGCCATGCAGACGCTGACGCCACTGGTTGAACCGCTGTCGATCGACGAGGCGTTTCTCGACCTTTCCGGCACCCAGCGCGTTCACGGCATGATTCCCGCAAAAGTGCTGGCGCGCTTCGCCCGCGACGTCGAGCGCGACATCGGCATCACGGTCTCCGTCGGCCTGTCCTGCAACAAGTTCCTCGCCAAGATCGCCTCCGATCTCGACAAGCCCCGCGGCTTTGCCGCCCTCGACCAGGACGAAGCCCGCGAAATGCTGGCCGACAGGCCGGTCGGCTTCATCTATGGCGTCGGCCCTGCGACCCAGGAAAAGCTGCAACAGCGGGGCTTTCGCACCATCGCCGATCTGCAGCGCGCCGACGAGGTCGATCTGATGAAGCAGTTCGCCAGCGAAGGCCGCAGGCTATGGCGGCTGGCGCGCGGCATCGACGACCGCCTGGTGGTGCCCGATCGCGGCGCCAAGACCATTTCGAACGAAACCACCTTCGATAACGACATCCGCGATTTCGCGACGCTGGAGCGAACGCTGTGGCGGCTGTCGGAGAAGGTGTCATCGCGCCTCAAAAGCAGCAACCTTTCCGGTTTGACCATCACGCTGAAATTGAAGACCGCCGATTTCAGGCAGCGCACCCGCTCGCAGTCGATCCAGGCGCCGACACAACTGGCGGCAAAAATCTTTGCGGTGTCCCGTGAGTTGCTGGCGAAGGAGATCGACGGCACCGCCTTTCGCCTGATGGGCACCGGCGTCAGCGCGCTCCGCGCAGGCTCGCAGGCCGACGACACCGACATGCTGGATCGCCGCTCGGCCCACGCCGAACGCGCGATGGATGATCTGAGGAAGAAGTTCGGCAATGCGGCCGTGATCAGGGGCATTGCGTACAAGGGGCCGGTGCAGGAAGAGGAGGAAGAGGAAGAGTAACTAATCTTGTCATGGCCGGGCTTGACCCGGCCATCCACGTCTTCCTTCTTCGCGGCGCCAAAAACGTGGATGCCCGGGACAAGCCCGGGCATGACGGAATTCAGTGCAGCACCGACGACCAACCCGTCACTTACAAGGCTTGGAATCCCTGACGTCAAACTTCCCCATCGCGCCGGAAATGACAAAGTCATTGTAATCCAGCATCAGCGCGCGGGAGACGCCGTTCTCGAATAGCTCGAACGACATCGCATAAACCGGCGTCTGCTCGCCATCCTTGGCCTTGGCGTCGCGGTCGTAATAGCTCACCGTGACCGGCCAGCGCGTCAGCGATTTCATCTGGTCGTTCGCGGTGGAGGGATCGGGCGAAGCGATGGTCTTGGTGCCGGGAATCGGCTGCCCGATCACCGACAGCGTGTTGTAGACCTTCTCGCCATTGTCAGAGCCGTCATAGACCATCAGTTCCAGCACCGACTTGCCTTCGCGCGCGGCCGCGATGATGTGCTGGATCTGCTCGGTCGGGAACACGATCTTGCCTTCGAGGTTGAACGTCTTGGCCACCGGCTGCTTCAGCTTGACCGTGATGTGATCGCCGGTCCGCTCGGCAACGCCGTCGACCGGGGCGGATTCGGTATCGTTCATCCGCGTGTCGATCTTGAAGCGGTAGCTCTTGCCTGCCGCATCCTCCCAGGACGTCGAGCGCAAATCGCTGAGCGTCAGCTTGCCCTCGCCGCTGTCGAGCTCCGACACCTGCCTGAATTCGGAGGTGTAGCCCTCGCAGGCGCTGCCGGAGAAATTGTAGAGGATGCGCCCGCGCGCGCCGCTGATGGCGTTGGAGCCGCGCGACTTGACCAGGTTGAGTTCGTAGAGCGCCTGATGGGCAAGGAATGGCCCGCTTGCGGCTGACAGCGCTGGCCCGGCCTGGAAAACCGATCCTGTTGCAACGGCTGCGATTGTCAGCACCCAAGCACGAGGCGGAATCCGGAACGGTCGAGCCATGTGTTCTCCTTGTGCAGCGGAAGATTCGATACATTACTGTCGGCTCTATTGCGTCGCAACTAGGGCGGTGTCACGAAATCGTAGGAATTTGACGTCGGAATGCCACGTTTTCCGGCCTGTTTCTCGGAATTGCCGCCGCTTGCGGGTGTTCGCCTCCAATCCACCCTCGCTTGCAACCACGGACGCGATGCGCGAAACAAAGCGGACCTGAAAAGGTTCAGGTGTGGTCAATTCAAACGGGGACGAAACATGGCGGGTACGGTCGAACAGAAGCTGGCGGCACAAGGTATCACCTTGCCCGAGCCCCGCGCCGCCATGGCGAACTATGTCGGCTTCGTCCGCACCGGAAACCTGCTGTTCGTCTCCGGCCAGGTGTGCGCCGATACCGAAGGCAAGCTGATCGCCAAGGGCAAGCTCGGCGCCGGCGTCACGACCGAACAGGGCTATGCCGCCGCACAGGGCTGCGCGGTCAACCTGCTCGCGCAGATCAAGGCCGCGCTCGGGGATCTCGACAAGGTGGTGCGCGTGGTCCGCCTCGGCGGCTTCGTCAATTCGGCGCCGGATTATTTCGACGGGCCGAAGGTGCTGAACGGTGCTTCGGACCTGATGGTCACCGCCTTCGGCGACAAGGGCCGCCATGCCCGCACCACCGTCGGCGTCTCTTCCCTTCCCTCCGATGCGGCGGTCGAAGTCGACGGCGTGTTCGAGGTCTCCTGAGGGGAATTCGGAGTGTCTGCACCTGACTGGTTGACGGCGCGGCCGGTCGCCCATCGCGGCCTGCATGATGCCGCGCGCGGCATCCTCGAGAACATGCCGGGCGCGGTGCAGGCGGCGATCGCAGGAAACTTCTCGATCGAGGTCGATATCCAGCTCACCGCCGATGGCGAGGCGATGGTGCACCATGACAATGCGCTCGGCCGGCTCACCGAGGGCTCGGGCGCGTTGCTCGGCAAGACCGCGGCCGAACTGAAGGCCGTGAAGTTCAAGAACACGCCGGAGCGGATGATGACGCTCAGCGACCTCTGCGCGCTGGTCGCCGGCCGCGTACCGCTGGTGATCGAGGTCAAAAGCCATTTCGATGGCGATCGCAGGCTGGTGAAGCGGATGGCCGAGGTGCTCGCCACCTATTCCGGACCCGCAGTCGGCATGTCGTTCGACCCCGACCAGGTGCTGGCGCTGCGCGAATTGATCCCCTCGCTGCCCCGCGGCATCGTGGCCGAGCGCGAATATACCGAGGACGAATGGCCGGAGGCGTCGGCGGCGCAGCGCCGGGGCATGACCCATCTGCGCCACGCCTTCCGCACCCGGCCGCATTTCGTCGCCTATTGGGTCAACGAACTGCCGGCGGCCGCGCCCTGGATCGCCCGCAATATTTTCGGCCTGCCGCTGCTGACCTGGACCGTGCGCACGCCGGACCAGCGCGCCAGCGCCGCCCGATATGCCGACCAGATGATCTTTGAGGGGTTTGTTCCTTGAAGTTCCTGCTCGGAGTTTCCCGCCAGGAACCTGATCCGCACCGCATGGCCTTGAAGTCACGGGCGCAATGCAACATCTTTGCCTGACTTGGTCACCATCGCGATGGCTGATCGCAAGGGACCGGCTGCGAATTCTCGATGGCGTCATCCGAAATCACCCTCGAAGCCGTCCCCTCCGCCAGCGATATCCCGGCTGCGGAATGGGACGCCTGCGCCAATCCGAAGGGCGATCCGAACAGCCTCGAAAACCTCGACACGCTGGCTTCACCCGGCGCGTCAGGTGATTCGTGCGCCGACTCAAAACCTGCCTATAACCCGTTCGTTTCACATGCCTTTTTTGCCGCCGCCGAGGCCTCCGGCTCGGCCTGCGCCCGCACCGGGTGGGGTCCGCGGCATCTGCTCGCCCGGCTCGATGGCAAGATCGCCGGCATCGTTCCCTGTTATCTGAAATCTCATTCGCAGGGCGAGTATGTTTTCGACCGCGGCTGGGCCGACGCGTATGAGCGCGCCGGTGGCCGCTATTATCCAAAGCTGCAGGCCTCGGTGCCGTTTACGCCCGCCACCGGTCCACGCCTGCTGATCCGCGGCGACGTCGACCACGAGCGGATCGGGACGGCGCTCTCGCAAGGTCTGATGGCGCTGTGCAACGCCACCAACGCCTCTTCCGTGCACGTGACGTTTGCCCCCGAGGCGGAAGCGAAGTTTCTCGGCGCCCAGGGATTCCTGCAGCGCACCGACCAGCAGTTCCACTGGCACAATGACGGCTACAAGACCTTTGATGATTTCTTGGGATCGCTGAACTCCCGCCACCGCAAGGCGATCAAGCGCGAGCGGCGCGAGGCCGTCTCCGCCGGCATCACCATCCACCGCCTGACCGGAGCTGGTATCACCGAGGAGGCCTGGGACGCCTTCTTTGCGTTCTACATGGAGACCGGCTCGCGCAAATGGGGCCGGCCCTACCTCACGCGAAAATTCTTCTCGCTGATCGGCGAGAGCATGAGCCGGGACGTACTGCTGGTGATGGCGCGGCGGGGCGGTCGCTGGATCGCCGGCGCCATCAATTTCATCGGCGGCGATACCCTGTTTGGCCGCAACTGGGGCGCGGTCGAGCATCATCCGTTCCTGCATTTCGAGGTCTGCTATTATCAGGCCATCGAGTTTGCGATCGAGCGCGGCCTGAAAACGGTGGAAGCTGGCGCCCAGGGCGAGCACAAGCTGGCGCGCGGATATCTGCCGCAGACGACCTATTCGGCGCATTACATCGCCGATCCCGATCTGCGCCGGGCGATCGCGGACTATCTGAAGCGCGAACGCGCCTATGTGGCCGAGGTCGGGCGGGAACTCACCGAGGCGGGGCCGTTCCGCAAGGCCGCCGACGAGGCTTGACCTTTACAATACCGATCCGAGAATGAGACCAAACCTAAGGGAGCCACCATGTCCGCCGCCTATGACACCAACAACATCTTCGCAAAGATCCTGCGCGGCGAGTTTCCCTGCCACAAGGTCTATGAGGACGAGCATGTGTTCGCCTTCCTCGACATCATGCCGCGTTCGCCCGGCCATACGCTGGTGGTGCCGAAGGCCCCCGCCCGCAACATCCTCGACATCACGCCCGACGACTACGCCCATGTCGCCCGCGGCGCCCACAAGATCGCCGCCGCCGCGATGAAGGCGTTCAAGGCCGACGGCATCACCATCCAGCAGTTCAACGAACCCGCCGGCGGACAGGTCGTCTTCCACCTCCACATGCACGTGCTGCCACGCCACGACGGCGTCGCCATGCTGCCGCCCGCCAGCCGCAAGGAAGACGTCAAGGTGCTGGAAGACAACGCGACCAAGCTGATCGCGGCGCTGAAGGGGTAGTTACCCGTCATTGCGAGCGAAGCGAAGCAATCCACTTGCTGAGATATGGATTGCTTGCTGCGCTCCTCGCAATGACGGAACTTGGAGTTCTATCGTTGGTCGCCGCGAAACGGTTCTGCGACGACTTGATGGTCGTCTTCGAAAACGATGTATCCCGGCCTGTCGGTAGTAACTTGGGATACTTGATATCCATTCCTCTCGAGGATGGCGATCAACTCACGCATTTTGGCGATGTGCTCGGTCGCCGTAGGTTTAAGCCAGGATATTCCGGCGGTCTTTTTGCGATAATAACCCTTCGACTTACTGGTATTGAATCGCTGCGGTACTGCGAGATTGGCGCGGAACCAGGCCAGCAGCCCCTCCAACGGATCTCTGTCCGAAATAGATATGAGAGTGCCTTCGCGCAGCTCATATGCGGCACCGAAGATGCCTTCCTCGGCACCCGTGTCGGGATGAGAACGCGGCAGAACGAAGCGCAAAAGCATTTGCCCTCGACGATCCTTCACTCCGTCTCGAAATCGCCGGCCTGCGGCGGCGCCAGCGGCGTGAATTCGCAGCGGTCCGGTTTCAGGTCGATCAGCGGCGTCTCGTCGAGGCAATCGAGGCCGCGCACCAGGACCACATTGCCCTCGACGCCGACCAGCTTGACGATGGACGTGCCGATCGGGTTGGGCCGTACCGGCGTGCGCAGCGAGAATGCGCCGCGCGTATTGCCGTTGTTCTTCGGGCTTTGCAGCACGAGGTCGCGGCGCGACTGGTGCAGCCAGTAGATCACTTCGAGATTGGAATAGAAGTCGACGCCCTTGATCGCGGGCACCCAGGGCTCGAAAATCTCCAGCCGGCAGACCGGGCCGTCGTGACGGCCCTGCCGCGGGGTTTCCAGCCGCGATTTCCAGGGCGTGCGGATGCGCCCGATGAAAACCAGGCCGGCGTCGCGCGCCGGCGGCATATCGACGGCGAGTTCGCCTTCGCGGATTTCGCTTTCCCGAACCATATCCTAATCCAGTGAGATGTTGAGCGCCTTGATCACGCCCGCCCAGCGCGCGCGATCGGTCGCGATGAACTGGTCGATCTCGGCCGGGTTGCGCGGCCGCAGCGGCGGAAAGCCGACCTTCTCCAGCGAGGCGCGGAACGTATCATCGCCAAGCGCCTTGTCGAGGCTGGCGGTGATCTTTTGCGCGATATCGTCAGGCAGTTTTGACGACGCTGAAACGCCGTACCAGACGCTGACGCCGTAGTCCGGATAGCCGCTCTCGGCCATCGTCGGAACGTCGGGCAGATCGGGGATTCGTTGCGCCGAGCTCACCGCGAGCGCCCGCAGCAACCCGCCCTTCACCGGCGGCAGCGCGGTGCCGAGCGTGTCGAACATCAGCTGGATGTTGCCCGATATCAGATCGGTCAGCGCCGGACCTGCGCCCTTGTAGGCGACATGAACCATGTCGACGCCGGCCATCTGCTTGAACATCTCGCCGGCGAGATGAATGGTGCCGCCGGTGCCGGCCGATCCAAAATTGAGCTTGCCGGGGTTTTGTTTCGCGTAAGCCACGAACTCCGCGACCGTCTTGGCGGGCACGGAAGGATGAACCTCCATGACCACAGGCAAATCGGTGATCAGGGCCAGCATGCGAAAATCCCGCTGCGGATCATAGGGCAGCTTCTTGTACAGCATCGGGTTGAGCACGAAGATCGATGCCGCCGTGAAGAACAGCGTGTAGCCGTCGGGTTCGGCCCGCGCCGCGGCCTCGGCGCCGATCGCGCCCTGCGCGCCGGCCTTGTTCTCGATCACCACCGGCTGCTTGAGGTCGCGGCTGAGATATTCGCCGACCATGCGGCCGAGCACGTCGGTCGGGCCGCCTGCCGCATAGGGCACGATCAGCTTGATCGCGCGGCTCGGATATTCGGCCGCCTGCCCTTGCGGCGCGGCTGTAACCAAACCAAAGGCCAAAGCCGCCACTGCGCGCCAATTCATGCTGTTCCTCGCCGTTTCTGAGTTGGAGGAACAGTACCGGATTATGCGGCACCTGCAATCAACCGAGCCACCATTTTCCCGCCACCAACGCGACCTCGCCCGAAACGACGCCGGCAAAGATCGACCGCCGCGTCAGCATGAACACCGCAAAGCCTGCGGCGACCGCGCCGTAGCGCAGCCAGTCCGGCACGCTCGCGAGCGCGCCCGGCGGCTGCACCAGGATCTGCGCGATGACGCCGGCGAGGATCGCGGTCGCCACCGCCCTCACCCAGATCAGCGCTTCCGAGCCCTCGTCGACGCCGCCGCCGAGCCACAGCCCGAGCATGCGCCAGACCTCGTTGGGCAGGAAACCTGCGACGACAAGCACCAGCAGCGCGTGGGGGTCACCCAGAAAATTTGCGAGCCAGTCGCTCATGCGCGCGCCCGCCACCAGTGCGCGCCGTAGGCGATCGTGCCCGCGCTGACACCGCTGATCAGGATATCGACGCCGGTCTGCAGAGTTGCGACGAGCGGATACAGCGCGAGCCCGAGCACCAGCGCCAGCACGTCCGATATCTGCCGGCAGTTGCGCGCGGTGGAAAGCAGGAACGCCAGCGGCGTCAACATCAGGATCGCCGCGGCGAACAGCACCGGCAGATTGGCGGCCAGGCCGTAGCCGACCGTGGTCGCGACCAGACAGACCAAGAGAAGTCCGCAGCCGAGCCCATGCGTGAACGCGATGCGCCGCTCGCGCGGCACCAGCGGCAACAGCCGGTGGCACTCGACCCAGAGCGTGACGGCGATGAAATGCGCCGCGAGCAAGAGATGACGACGCTTGGTGCCTGATGTCCGCATGGTCGGCAGCACCGACACCACCATCGGAAACAGCCTGATGGCGCTGACGGCGACCGCGATCGCGGCCTGCACCACCGTTGCCCCCGAGCCCAGCGTCGTAATCAGGATGATCTGTGCCGGGCCCGCCCAGACCAGAACCGTGCTGCCGAGCACCCACCCCAGGCTGAAATGGCTGTCATGCGCCAGCGCGCCGATGCCGACATAGGTCGCAAACAGCACCAGGGTCAGAACCGTCGTCGCAACCGAGCGCATCCCCAATGCGAAGGCGCGCAACGGGCTTTGCCATGTCACGGAGTCGAGCGGAGGGAGCGCCACGTAAAGCCGGCCGGGGGTGAATCCTGGCAGGCATAACGGGAGTGAAACAAGGCGCCGTCAAGCGCGGCCCGCCTCAGGGCTGGCATGCAGCCGCGCGTCCGCGGCCTTACGACGCCGCCATCCGCCCGACGGCGTCATCGTAATTGCCCAGCACGCGCTCTTCGAGATCGGTATCGCAATATTCGACCACCTCGGCGATCTTGTCGCCGCGAAATTTGAACACGAAGCAGTATTCGTTGTTGTAGCGCTGGCCGCGCTTGGTCTGCACGTCGCCGCGCACTTCGGCCACCACGTAATCGCCCTCGGCGACCAGATTGATGGCGTGCGCCCGATACTCGGTCGCGAACAGCGCAAACAGCGGTTTCAGCAGCTTGGTGCGGACCTCTTCCTGTCCGCTAAAGCGTTTCGACCAGCTGCTGTGGCCCGGAAAGCGCCAGACATAGTCAGGATGCACGGACGCCCCGAACACGCTGCGATCGCCGGTCTCCAGCGCCTGATAGATGCGGCGAATGGTATCCTTGTTCTCGATGGTTCCCATGTTGAATTCTCCGTTGTGGGTGCAACGGTGATGCCTGAGCCGCACTCTATTCGTCCAATCGATCGATTGTATAATCGCCATCCACCAGGTGAATTCACCCCGGCACGCCCCTGTTCCGCAGCACAAAGCACGCCCCGCCGGCGCGGCGGATGCGGTTGCAGAGATCATCCGCGGCCGGCCGCGTGTCCGCGCCGATCCGCACCTGGTAGAAGGCTCGGGTACCGCGGCTGCGCATCACGGAACTGAGCAGGCTCGGGTCCTGGTCGCCGATCACAGCACTCAGTCGCTTCATCGCGCGCGCATACATGGCCAGCGCCTTGTCGCGGTTGAAGCCAGCAGCGAGCTGCACGCCCCACAATTTCGCGGCGGAGAGCGTGATGCGCTGTTCGAGGCCCGTCACGAAGGGATTGGGCGCGCGCTTGAGCAAGGCCATCAGTTCGCGGCAACTGGACGCTGGCGCGGCTTCCGGCATCTTGCCGTTCCGTCCCGCGGTCGCCCACTCCTCGACCGTTGAGCCGGTGATGGCGACGACGTAGTTGCGGGTTTCCTGCGGCATGTATCCCGTGCCGGCGAGCCATTCCTGCACCCGCCTCGGGCCGGCATTATAGGCCGCCGTAGCTAAGCCGAGATTGCCGAACTGATCGCGCAACTCGCTGAGGAACTCGGCGGATTTCGGTAGTGCCTGCACGGGATCGAAGGGATCGAGCAGCCGCCGCTCGTTCGCGGTTCCCGGCATGAACTGCGCGATGCCCTGCGCGCGCTGGCCGCTCCTGGTCATCGGCCCCACCGCATCGGATTGAAAGCGGCTCTCCTGCCAGATCACGCGCGCGAAGAATTCCAGCGGCAGGTTTGCCGCCCTCGCCGCCGATTCCACCATCAGGCACAGCGCCTCGCGCGTATTGCTCTCGCGCGCGGTCTCCTTGGGCTTCTCTGCAGGTGTCGCTTCTGGGGGCGCTGCTGGTTCCTCGACACTTGGCCGCGCCGCCTCAGATTTTGTGTCTTCGGCAGCAGCCTGCCCCAGGCAAGCCAGCGTCGCCAACATGCACAATCCAGTGCGAAGCCTTCGACCTGTTCCCACCGTACTACGACCCTGAAAATTGAGGAACTTAGCCCTAATATTTCAAATAGTTTCAGTGATTCGTGGAAAAATCCGATCAACTGCAATTCGCACGAACAAATTGACGCGTGCGTCCCGTCCTTGCGGAAGGCTGGTCATTTCGGGCCTGCCACCGTTGAGGACGAACCACTCGTCCGCCCCACGATCAGGGCCTCGCGCGCGCGCCGGGAATGCGAAGCCGAAATTGCCGACCGCGAGGCAATTGGCCCCGAAATCGTCAATACCGAAAGCCACCCACAACCAATCGCAGCTGACGGTGACAGGCATGATGGCATTCTTCGAGCGTCTCCTGAATACGTCGATCTATGCTCCGCGCGGAATATGCCTTTTGTGGGAACCCGAACTGATCTGGCTGCACGTCGTATCGGACGCGGCGATCGCGCTGGCGTACTTTTCGATCCCGTTCGCGCTCGCGATCTTCGTTTCAAAACGCCGAGGCTACACGGAGAATTCGATCATTCACCATGGCCGGCTTGATCCGGGGTGTCCTGCTGCTTGCCAAGCCCTACCGGCGCTCGGATCTCGCAACGCTGATCGGGACGGCGCTGGCAGGTCCGGTCGGCGTGGCGGTGCGATAGGTTGTCTCGAAATGCTTGAACGAGCCGTTCGTCATCGCGGGATCGTCTGCCCGGCTGATGCACAGCGACCCGTGTTTCGCGCACCAGGCCGTGTAGGTCCCCTTCAATCTGGATTCGATTGCGGCGCCTTCAGCGAAGGATGGTCCATCGACGGCGCCAGCCAGCACGAATCCAATCGACAGCAATCTGGATATTGAGACGCGTCCAACCATAATCTTACCCCTAGAGTGAGCCACTGACCTTCTCGAAGCAGGAATTCAGGGCCATGCAGGCTTGAATTGCCTTTCTGAGATCCTCCGACGGCTGACCGTCGAGCGGGACTTCCGGAAAGCCGTTCTGACGCAGAAATATTTGCGCCCGCAAGAACGAGCGGCGACCGCCCGCCTCCAAGGCATTGACCGCTTCCACCGCCGCATCGTTAAACCGCTTCAGGCGGACCGAGACGAATGCTCGCTGCATTCGAAACTTCGCGAGTTCGTCGCCGCCGATCGCATATTTCGGCGGACCGCCGCTGATCGGTCCCAGAAGCGTGTCGTAGTCAGCCAGCGCCGCCTTGTCGTCGCCAAGGATTTCGTTTGCGATAGCCCGGGCGCTCACCAGATCGTATCGCCCCGGATCCTGCTTGAGCGCTTCGGTCAAGTCGGTCACCGCCTGCCGCGCGTTACCCGCTCTGATGTTGGCGTTGCCGCGGAGCGCGAGCAGATTGGGATCGCGACTGTCCTCCGCGAGCAGGACATCCAGATCGGCGATAGCTTCCTTAGCCCGCCCTGCGTCCATCAACAGTTTCGCACGCGACTTCCGCGAATAGCGATGCTTGGGAAACGCTGACACAATCTTGTCGAACGCGCGCAACGCTTGTGTTTCGCTCGTGAGCAGGAAACGTGTCGCGTTCGATGCCTGAATGTTCGCATCGTCAGGCCGTTGTTGCAGCGCGATTGCAAATTCGCGTTCGGCGCGGGCGTTGTCCCCGGCCGACATCGCCAGGCGCGCGACAAGATGACGAATATCCACGTCGTCCAGGGCGAGTTTCAACGCTTCATCAGCCTCGACGAATGCGTTCTGCTTGTCTCCCATATCAATGTAGAACTGGGCACGGCTGAGGCGCGCGGCCGCCTGCTGCCCGACATCACCGCCCGCGGCGAGTTCCGGCAACTGGCACGCTTTGCCCCCTGTATATTTTGCGAGCATGCAGGGATTGGGGCGCAGCTCAATGAAACCTGCCTCCGGCTGCTCAGACTCTGCCGCCTGTGCCGGCACAGACCCAAGTGCCCCGGCCATGACGATGGCCGCACAACATCCGATCGACTTAAGCTGCCTCATCAGCCGCACCTTTCGTCCAACATGCAGGCGCGAGCCGCGTCCATGATCGCCGGGCGCGGATCTGCATCCGGCGCAATGGCCGCGAGATAGCCGAGCCTCCTCAACATGCCGAGTTTCTGAAACATGAAACCGCGGTCCATCCGGAAGGCCGTGATCCCCTGCCCTGCCGCCTCCTCGCTTCGTCCGAGTTTTCGTAGTGCCAGCGCATAGGACCAGCGCAAGCCCCCGTTCTCGGGATATTGCTTGAGAGCAAGGGCGAATTCCGTGGCGGCCGCGTCGTGCTGCTCACGGATAACAAGAAGGTACCCCCGCTGCTCGTGGCTCACCCAATAATCAGGATCGAGTGCAAGCGCTTTATCAAGATCGGCCTGAACGGCATCCAAGGGTGGCGGTGGCATCCCTGGAAAAAAACCAATCTGCGACAGCCTGAATTCGGCACGCCGGGAGTATGTGATCGGATCGGGATCAAGCTCGGCCGCCATATTATAGGCCTGCCAAGCCTCGTTTGTCCGTCCAAGCTTCCTGAGCATTTCGGCCCGCTTTATCGCTGTTGCGATGCGGTGGGTGGTCGACTTCAAATAGGATTCCGCCGCCCGCGGTTTGGTAATCAGATCTGCGGGCAGCCGGAGGATAACGTCAGCGTCCTGAATCGCTTCGTGAAAGCGACGATTTTCTTCCAGCATGATCAAGCGACTGAACCACATTTCCGGGTTGTTCGGGTCCAACCGTATCGCCTCATCGTGAGCCGCCTTCGCCTCGGCAAATTTGTCCGGACCGGCCATTGCGAACGCGACACCAATCAGACGATAAGCATCGGGGTAGTCGGGCTTAAGCCTCAATGCCTGAGCGGCCTGTTTGAGCGCGAGATCGAGCGCAGGTTGAAGCCCCGGATCGAAATAAGATCCTCCTCCACGGCGCAGTTCTTCATACGCCGTCCAGCCGCGGCGCAAATGCAGTTCCGCATCATCCGGAGCGATCCGCAGACCCGTCTCATAGTCCGCGATGGCATCGGGATAGCGGTCCAAACGCTGCATGGCACGGCCGCGGATCTTCAGGGCAGCGACCCGGGAGGCCGTCGTGGTCTCGTCCGCGTTCAGCACCAACGTGCAGACCTCGGCAGCCCGGGCCGCATTGGCCTGCAGGAGTTCCAGCGAACATTGGTCAGCCGCGAGCGACGGACCTGGGGCCAGCTGTACGACGAGCACCCAGAGTGCGATACCACCGCGCCGAAACATACCAACTTCCCGTCGTTGAACGGAAGCAGAGGTACAGCTTGAGGTGATAAAATAGGGCCAACGAGATATTCCGGATTTTATCCAATTCGCGTTTCCGGCGGATTAACCTGCTTCAGAGGCGACTTTTGTCCGGGCGGATCTACCCAGGGGCCCGCACGGCCCTGAATCGCCGCCATCGCGGCCGATGTCGGTTTACGTTAACGCTGCATTTTGCCGGCCAAAGCCTTTCGCGGCCGATAAAGCGGCGTAAAAGTCTTCCTTTGATTGGGAGATATCGATGCAGGACCGACGCGAGAACGCGCGCGACAAGGTGATTTACGGCGGCGTCGCGGAAATCGGCGAGAACGGTGCGAGCCGTGAATGCATCGTTCGCAACATCTCCGACAAGGGCGCCAGCGTCGAATTCAGCAACACCGCCGACCTGCTAAGGGAACAGATCTCGCCGAAGGAGCAGATCTCGCTTCGCATCGCACGGAAAGGCCGCTCCTTCCTCGCCAAGGTGGTGTGGTGGCGCGACAATTTCGTCGGCCTTGCCTTTAGCGGCCAAGCCCCCGAGCCGGTTTCCGATCTGGAGGAGCGGCTGCGCAAGAGCGAAATCAAGAAGCGACAGCTTCAGCGCCGCATCAACGAATTGCTCGGCGAACGCTGACGGGTTGCCTTCGCATCTTACGCCTCACTCCGCGGCGAGTTTTGTCGCCGGCGGCGGCGACCAACCAACGATACGATTGCGCCCCTGATCCTTGGCCTGGTAGAGCGCCTGATCGGCCGCTTTCAGCAAGGCCTCAAATCCCGGCATGCTCACGGTCGCGGCCGCAAAGCCGATACTGGCCGTGACCTTGAACGGGACCTCGTCAGCCTGCAACTTGCTGGCGGCGACCGCCTTGCAAATCCTGTCCGCCACGATCCGCGCCTGATAGAGATCGGTCTCCGGCAACAGCATCGCAAACTCCTCGCCCCCGATCCGCCCGACGATATCGGACGAGCGTTTGCTCTCCAGGCAGGCATTGGCGACCGCGACCAGCGCGTCATCGCCGACCGCATGGCCGTAGCGGTCGTTCACCGATTTGAAGTGGTCGACGTCGATCATCAGCACCGAGAGCGGCCGGTAGTAGCGCTGAAACCGGCTCCATTCCGCCGCGGCGAGCGCCATGAAATGGCGGCGGTTGGCGAGGCCGGTCATCGAATCCGTCGTCGCCAGTTCCTCCAGTTTCCGCGCATTGTTGACGAGATCGGTGATGCCCACGAAGGTGAGCATCCGGCCGCCGTTTTTCAGCGCCGTGCAATGCGCCCGAATGTGGCGGCCATCGGCGGTTTGCAAAACCCGCACCGGCTCGCTGACATCCCGGATCGCCGCAAGGCGGGCGGTGCAGAAGGCGTCCAGCTCGTCCGGCGGCATGCGGGCGCCCGCGTGGGGCGCTCTTCTGAGCAACGACTCGAAGGAAGGACGGCTGTCCGCCTCTGCTTCGGTCAACGCCCAATACTGCCGGATCTTGCCGTTGAGAAACTGCGCGTTGAGATTGCTGTCGAGCATGATGATCCCTTCCGACACATTGTCGAGGGCGCTGCGCAACACTTCCAGCTCGTCCATATGACGGACGATGTCGGTCACGTAGGAATAGGTGACAATTCTGCCGCCGTTCGGCAGGCTCGCGCATTGAACCCGCACCACAGCGCCGTTGGTCAGGCGCACGTCGATCGGCGTGGCGTCGCCTTCCCTTACCGTGCGGACGCGATTGGCAATGTGACGATCGATCGCGGCGGGCTCAATCTCGTAAGCCTTGGTGTCGCGGCCATGATACAGGAGCGCCACGAAAGACGGGTTTCGATCGGCTGTAGCGTCCGGCAAGGCCCACATGCGGCGGAAGGCGCGGTTGATGAACTGAGACTTCATGTCGGCGTCGAGCAGGACCACGCCGACGTCCATGACATCAAGCGCCGCCCGCAATGCCAGCGTCTGGCTCCGCATGATCTGATCAGCGCCCTTTGATCCATCGAGGCCGGCCTCGGCCGCTTCTGCCTTGACGTCTTCCACGTCGAACACGAGGCCGATCTGTTTCTCCGACTGCCACGAGCGCTTGCACGGAAGCGGATCGCCCTCGCCTGGTATCAGCAGATGAAAATGCTCGGGAATGCCGAGCACGGTCTCCACTTCGATCACGGCGCCGGTGTCGGATATCCGGCGAACGGTGCAGTCGATGGTGGACTGGCCGTAATTGGAGATCACCTTGCCGGCCAGGAAGGTCCGGCCGCGCGGCAGGGGTTTCTGTTCGGACATGGCAGCGTTTTCCAGTTTTGCCTGGCCCAATTAAAACGGGCGCATGGTCTAAACTGGCTTAACTGGTAGGTTCTGAGCGCGCTTATACGGGCGCCAGCCTCATCCCATTGCTAACGACCAGTTAACGGCAATTGAAGCCGGCAATCGCCCAGCAAAAAGCCGGCGGTCTTGCGACGCGCCGGCTTCGTTGATGCGTAAATCCTCGCCGCTCAGACCTTGACCAGCGGCCCCCGCGAGGCCGGCCCATTGGAGCCGCCCCCGCCATTGGGACCCGACTTCGGCTTCCGCGGCGTGGCGCGCTTGCGCGCACCGGGCAGCTTCTCCGGCTTCGGCGTCACCGGCCCTTCGACGAATTCGAAGCCGATCTTGTCCTTGTCTTCCGCCTCGTCCTTGATCAGCACGACGCGGACATGGCCGCCACCCTTGAGCCGGCCGAACAGCACTTCATCGGCGAGCGGCTTCTTGATGTGCTCCTGGATGACGCGCGCCATCGGACGCGCGCCCATCTGCTCGTCGTAACCATGTTCGATCAGCCAGGCCTTGGCGGGCTCCGACAATTCGATGGTGACGTCGCGATCGGCCAGCTGGGCCTCGAGCTGGAGCACGAACTTCTCCACCACCATGCCGATGACATCGGCATTGAGATGGGCGAACGAGACGATGGCATCGAGGCGGTTGCGGAATTCCGGCGCGAACTGCCGGTTGATCGCTTCGTGGTCGTCGCCTTCCCGCTTGCTGCGCGTGAAGCCGAAGGCCTGGCGCGCGAGGTCGGCCGCACCCGCGTTGGTGGTCATGATCAAAATCACGTTGCGGAAATTGACCTGCTTGCCGTTGTGATCGGTGAGCCGGCCATGATCCATGATCTGCAGCAGCACGTTGTAGAGATCCGGATGCGCCTTCTCGATTTCGTCGAGCAGCACCACGCAATGCGGATGCTGGTCCACGCCGTCGGTGAGCAGGCCGCCCTGGTCGAAGCCGACATAGCCCGGAGGCGCGCCGATCAGGCGCGACACCGTGTGCCGCTCCATATATTCGGACATGTCGAAGCGGATGAGCTCGACGCCAAGCGACGCCGCCAGCTGCTTTGCCACTTCGGTCTTGCCGACGCCGGTCGGACCGGAGAACAGGTAGGAGCCGATCGGCTTTTCCGGCTCGCGCAGGCCGGCACGCGCCAGCTTGATCGACGCCGACAGCGCGTCGATTGCCTTGTCCTGGCCGAACACCACGCGCTTCAGGGTCTGCTCGAGATGCTTGAGCACCTCGGCATCGTCCTTCGATACGCTCTTGGGCGGAATCCGCGCCATGGTCGCGATCGTGGTCTCGATCTCCTTGATGCCGATGGTCTTCTTGCGCTTGTTCTCGGCCACCAGCATCTGCGCCGCACCCGACTCGTCGATCACGTCGATCGCCTTGTCCGGCAGCTTGCGGTCGTGGATGTAGCGCGACGACAATTGCACCGCGGCCTCGATCGCCTCGTTGGTGTATTTCAGCCGGTGGTAATCCTCGAAATAGGGTTTCAGGCCCTTGAGGATCGCGATGGCGTCTTCCACCGTCGGTTCGTTGACGTCGATCTTCTGGAACCGGCGCACCAGCGCGCGATCCTTTTCGAAATGCTGGCGGTATTCCTTGTAGGTGGTCGAGCCCATGCAGCGGATCGTACCCGATGCCAGCGCCGGCTTGAGCAGATTGGATGCATCCATCGCGCCGCCGGAAGTGGCGCCGGCGCCGATCACGGTGTGGATCTCGTCGATGAACAGGATCGCGTTCGGATGCGCCTCCAGTTCCTTTAAAACCTGTTTGAGCCGCTCCTCAAAGTCGCCGCGATAGCGCGTGCCCGCGAGCAACGTACCCATGTCGAGCGAGAACACGGTCGCCGCGGCCAACACTTCCGGCACTTCCGAGTCGACGATACGCTTGGCAAGGCCTTCGGCGATCGCGGTCTTGCCGACGCCGGCTTCGCCGACGAACAGCGGATTGTTCTTTTGCCGGCGGCACAGCACCTGGATCGCCCGGTTGATTTCGGAGTTGCGTCCGATGACGGGATCGATCTTGCCGTCGCGCGCCTTCTTGTTGAGGTTGACGCAGTAGGTATCGAGCGCCTCGCCCTTTTTCTTGGCGTCCTCGTTGCCCTTGGTCTCGGTCTCCTCGTCGACGCCGCGAACCGGCCGCGCCTCGGAAACGCCGGGACGCTTGGCAATGCCATGGCTAATGTAATTAACCGCGTCGTACCGCGTCATGTCCTGCTCCTGCAGGAAATAGGCGGCGTGGCTTTCGCGCTCCGCGAAGATCGCGATCAGTACGTTGGCGCCGGTCACTTCTTCGCGACCGGACGACTGGACGTGAATCACCGCGCGCTGGATCACGCGCTGGAAACCGGCGGTCGGCTTGGCGTCGTCGGCCCCGTCCGTCACCAGATTTTCGAATTCGGTCTCGAGATAATTGACGAGGCTGGTGCGCAGCTTGTCGAGATCGACGCTGCAGGCACGCATGACCGCGGCAGCATCCGAGTCATCGATCAGCGACAACAGCAGGTGTTCGAGCGTCGCGTATTGATGATGCCGCTCGTTTGCAATCGCCAGCGCACGATGCAGGGATTGTTCAAGGCTTTGGGAAAAAGTTGGCATTCGCGTCCTCTGTGGCCCCCGGTCATCATGATCGCCATTACCCGGTCAGGCAACAACAACCTTCGTCGTCCCGTGTCATATAGTTACGCACGATCGTGGCGAAAGACAGGTTCCGTGAACAGTGGTTTTTCTCTAAACTTTCGCACCACCGCGATACGAGAACCAACCCGAAAAACTACTGGGGGCCGCCTACTTCCTCCGGGGCGGAACAATGCAAGACCCGTTCCTTTTAGCCGGTCGCCTTTTAGCCGGTCGAGGCGGGTGCAGCGGCTATTTCTTTTCCATCACGCATTGCAGGGGATGCTGATGCTTGCGCGCAAAATCCATCACCTGCGTCACTTTGGTCTCGGCGATTTCGTAAGTGAAAACGCCGCACTCGCCGATACCGTGGTGATGGACATGAAGCATGATCTTGGTGGCGGCTTCCGCGTCCTTCTGGAAGAACTTCTCCAGCACATGAACCACGAACTCCATCGGCGTGTAATCGTCGTTCAGGATCAGGACACGATAGAGATTCGGACGCTTGGTCTTCGGCTTGACCTTGGTGATGACCGAGGTCGACGGACCGTTCGTCCCCGCATTGCGGTTTTCGTCATTGCTCATCCGGGGAGCAGAGACGGCGGTCGCGGCGGGCGCGGACGAATAGGCTTTGGAGTTAAACTGCAACATGGCTCAGGCGTTCGACATTCCCATGGGAAACCGGACAGCGCATCGTCGCACGCTCGCGAAGGCCCCAAAACGACCACCACAAGGTACCCAGCAACGCTTTCCAGATCGCCGCTCCCGGTCCGATCCAGCGGCGGATCGGCTATTGGAATATGGGTCCAGTTGGAGACCACCGCAAGCGCATCAACGCTGCCCTGCCGGCCCGCAACCGGCCCCGAATCCCGGTCCGGCAATCCAGGCAAGGTTAATCGTTTCTGGCGGATTTGACAAAGGAAGGCCCCTGCCCGTTTAGCGGTCCTTGAGCATAGGCGGCAGTTCTGGCCACCGGTTTCCCGATACATGGGCTTTGACCCGTTTTTGCGGGAACCAATTTACCGCCTGTTTAGCCGCCCGGGCCGAAATACCGCTTGAAACCACTATTTCGGTGAGAGCCATGCTCAATACAGCCATTTTCAGTCGGGTGCGTACGGCCGCCGGGCGTTTTGCCAAGGCCGATCAGGGCAACATCGCGGTTCTGTTTGCCATCGCCGCCGTCCCGATCCTGAGCTTCGTCGGCGCCGCGATCGACTATACCCGTGCCAACAGCGCCCGGTCGTCGATGCAGGCTGCCCTCGATTCCACCGCCCTGATGGTGGCGAAAGACCTGTCGGACGGAACCATCAAGGCCTCGGATATCAACACCAAGGCGCAGGACTATTTCAAGGCGCTCTACACCAACACCGAAGCCAGGGAGGTGACGGTCACGGCGGAATATACCGCCAACACCGGCAAGGGCTCGACCATCAAGATCAATGGCTCCGGCAACGTGCCGACGGAGTTCATGAAGGTCGCCGGCTTTCCGCAAATCGGCTTCGACACCAGTTCAACCTCGCTCTGGGGCAACGTCCGCATGCGCGTCGCGCTTGCGCTCGACGTCACCGGATCGATGAACGATGACGGCAAAATGACCGCGATGAAGCCGGCTGCAAAGGCCCTGATCGACCAGATCGGCGCCCTCGCCAAGAACACGGGCGACATCTACATCTCGATCATTCCCTTCGCCAAGGACGTCAACGTCGGCGCCAGCAACTACGAACAGTCGTGGATCGAGTGGAGCGAGTGGGAGGCTGCGAACGGCAAGTGCAGCGGCAAGAACTCCGGGAACTACCCTACAAAAAGCTCCTGTGAATCGGCCGGCAGGACCTGGACGGCGAAGAACCACGATACCTGGAACGGCTGTGTGACCGACCGCGATCAGGACTACGATACCAAGAACACGACGCCGACTTCCGATCCCGCAACCAAGTTCTATGCCGAGCAGTACAACGCATGCCCGGCGCAGTTGCTGCCTCTGACGACCGACTTCGCCTCCGCCAAATCCAAGGTCGACTCGCTGACCCCGAACGGCGGCACCAACCAGCCGATCGGCATCGCCTGGGGATGGCAGTCTCTGACCCAGGGCGCGCCGCTCAACGCACCGCCCGAAGATGCCAATTACACCTATAAAAAGGTGCTGATCGTGATGTCCGACGGTCTGAACACGCAGGATCGCTGGCCGTCATACGGCAACGGCCAAGTCCAATACAACGGCGCCATCGACGCCCGCCAGCGCATCCAGTGCGACAACATCAAGGCCGACGGCATCGTCATCTACACGATGCACGTCAACACCAACGGCGATCCGACCTCCACAGTCCTGCAGTATTGCGCCAGCGGCTCGGACAAGTTCTCTACCGTGACGTCCTCGAGCCAGATCGCGACGGCCTTTAGCGCGATCGGCACGTCGCTCTCCAAGCTGCGCGTCGCGAAATAATCGCGTCGCAACCGGCACGAACAAAGCAAACGAAAAAAGCCCGGCCGCAACGGCCGGGCTTTTTTGTTTTGGAAGGTATCGCGCAGCGCTTAAAGCGTTTTCGAGCGAAGTGGATACCGGTTCGCGTAAAGGAAACGCGTCAAACAAAGAGTTTAGTGCGTGGCGGGAGCGAACTTCGCGACCAGGCCTTCGTAAGGCTTGAAGGTCTGCTTGGCCAGATCGGTATAGAGGCCGGCAATCTTCTGCGACTCGGCGACAAAGGTCTCGTAGGACGAGCGGGCGAATTCGGTCTGGGCTTCGATCGCCTTGTCCACCGACTTCACGCCGGACAGCTTTTCAACAAACGACTTGGTATCTTCGAACGACTTCTTGGCGTAGTCGCCATAAGCGGTCGCAATCGCCTGAACACCGCTCTGCAGGTTGCTCGCGGACGCGGCGACCGTTTCGAGATGCTCTTTTCCGTAGCTCTGAATGTCTTCAACCTTGACCATCTTGGAGTCCTTTCCCAGACTGAATGTAATTCGCCGGGAGGTCCCGGCTCCCTGACCACCCCTCCCTTATAGTGCACCGCACAATGGCTGTCAAGGAATCTTGTGCGACGCACAAATGCCGACGATTAGCGCCAAACCCCGGAGTGTTACGCAACGGTTACTTAACCTTTTGGAAACTCGCGCCGCCTAACCTGATTCCCGGACGTGTTCGCCTTCCGACAGACAGCCTGAATGCTGTTTGTGAACAATACCTTAGCTAGAACAGCGACCTGATCGGCCAGCCGGGGCCAAATTGCAACCAGGCTAACCGCTTCGAACAGGCAGCGTCACCGGGCCGAAGGGCACAATTTCGCCTCACGAACCGGTGATCAAGACAGAAATTGGGACGGGGAAGTAAATGCTTCGTACAACCTTAGCTTCCTCGCGCACGTTGCGAGTTTGCGTTCTCGGGCTGGTCACACTCACCACTGCAATCATCTACACCAGCGACAGCGCAGAAGCCCGCCGCTACCGCCAACGCCACCATGCCCGGCACCACGCCGCCGTGGCGAGCTATAGCCCGCAATTCGCTTCCATCATCGTCGACGGCAATTCCGGCGCCACGCTCTCCTCCAACAATCCTGACGCCCTCCGTCGTCCGGCCTCGCTGACCAAGATCATGACGCTCTACCTGCTGTTCGAGCAGCTCGAGCGCGGCAAGCTGAAGCTGGATTCCGAACTGGAAGTGTCCGCGTATGCTTCCCGACAGGCGCCGACCAAACTCGGCCTGAAGCCCGGCCAGACCATCAAGGTCGAAGACGCCATCAAGGGACTGGTGACGCGCTCCGCCAACGACGCCTCGGTCGTGATCGCGGAAGCCATTGCCGGCGATGAAGATGAATTCGCCAAGCTGATGACGCGCAAGGCGCGCGCGCTCGGCATGACCAAGACGGTCTATCGCAACGCCAACGGCCTGCCCAACGAGGAACAGCTCACGACCGCGCGCGACCAGGCAACGCTGGGCCGCGCGATCCAGGAACGCTTTCCGCGCTACTATCGCTACTTCGCGACCAACGTATTCTATTATCGCGGCCAGGCGATCCGTAACCACAATCGGCTGCTCGGCAATGTCGAAGGCGTCGATGGCATCAAGACCGGCTACACCCGCGCGTCGGGCTTCAATCTCGTGAGCTCGATGCGGCGCGGCAACCGCCATCTGATCGGCGTGGTGCTTGGCGGCCGCAGCGGCGGATCGCGCGACGCCACCATGCGCACCCTGCTCGCGGAAAACCTCGACAAGAGTGCCACCATCCGCACCGCCGCCGCCGTTACCGAACGTAATTCCGCCGAGGCCAGCGTCGAGGTGGCCGAAGTCGCCAGCACGCCGCGCCCGACCGAGGCGGTCCAGGCCAACAACGCCGTCGCAGCCTCCGAGCCCAGCATGGCCGCGATGCAGCCGACGCGCAGCGTCGCCCCGGCCAGGCCCTCGTTGATGGCCGCAGCCGCGGCCGCCCTGCCGGCGCCGCAACCGAAACCCGAACAGTCCAAGTTCGTAGCGCAGGCCAAGCCCGAACCGGCTCCGCTGACCAGCGGCGTGATTCAGACCCAGGCGATATCGGCGATCCCCGGCTCGGCCGAACCAATGAAGCCGGTCAAGGTCAAGACGGTTCAGGTCAAGGCCGGCGTGATGAAGCTGGCTTCCGCCAGCCCGTCCCAGCCTGTTGCCCCGCCGATCACCAGCACGATTGCGCCCTCCCGCCCGGAAGTGGCGGAGACCTCCAGCGCCGTCGTGGCGCGGGCCGAGCCCCGATCTGAAGCCGTCAAGCCTGAAGTGATCAGACCCGAAATGGCCCGTGCCGAACTGCCGCCGCAGCCCGCCAATCACGGTACCGGGCATGGCGTACTCGGCGTGCTGCCCGCCTCCAGCGTGCCGGCCGCCGCCCCGCAGGCACTCGCCTATGCCCAGCCACAGACGGTCCAGCAGAACGGCGCCATCAAGCCCGCGGCCGCCGTTACCCATACCGGCTGGATCATCCAGGTCGGCGCACTGGAAAGCGAAAGCGAAGCCCGCGCCCGCCTCGATCAGGCTCGCAATCAGGCCCGTGGCCTGCTCGGCAAGGCTGACTCATTCACCGAGCCGGTCGTTGCCAAGGATAATCGCAAGCTGTTCCGCGCCCGCTTCGCCGGCCTCGAGCGCGATCAGGCCGAGGCGGTCTGCAAGACGCTGAAGCGCGCCGACATCTCCTGCATCACCGTTCGTAACTGACCTTCTCTCTCTTTGTTCGCAAAGCCGGCGCCGCAAGCGCCGGCTTTGTTGTTTCCAGAGCACAGTTGCAGACGCCGTTCGGTCGCCGGCGGCAAATCGAACCTGCGCAAACTTCTCGTCAAGAATTTACGGTTAAGTTTTCCGGAATGAAGGATCGACCACGCCGGAAAACGGCGGGCGACACGGGGCATCAACCAGAGAATAGGGCAGCGGCAGCTCTCGGTTTGTAGCGTTTGGTAGCGTTTGCCGGAGTTAGCTGAGATGCGCGCGAAGCAGAGTATCCTTGGCCTCGTTTACACGGGCGGCGAGGTACGTCGAGCCCCCCTGGTCGGGATGCAGTTTCTTCATCAGGGCGCGATGCGCCCGGCTGATGTCGTCACGCCCCGCCCCCGGCTGCAGGCCAAGGATCTGATAGGCCTCCTCGTCCGTCATTTTACCGCTCGGCGGCGCGCGGCGCTGCCCCCCTGCCGCGTCGCCCTGCGCGTTCTGACGCCAGGCGGGAAACCGGCGGTCCAGATAGCTTTCAAGTAAGGCTACGCTCTCGGCGTCGAAGCCGGACATGATCGTCGTCAGCTGCACCAGGTCGAACTCGTCGAGCGAGCGGCCGGCATAGGGCCCGTCGACGATCTGGCCCGACAGGACGCCGCTGTCGTGATCGAGGCTCATGTCGAGAAACTGCGATCGCACGCGCGAGGTCTGTCCAGGCGAGCGCTGCGCGCCGCCGCCGAAGATCCCGCCGATATTGCTGAAGCCGGACGGGCCGAACGGCGACCAGCCGAGCAGTCCCGCTCCGAAGATGCCGAGCGGGATCGCCACCGCCAGTTCGCCCCTGAGCCCGGTGAAGGCCGCGACCGCCAGCGCGATGATTCCGCCGCCGATCTTGAGCAGCCGCGCAAGCACGACCGGATTGGCTGCACGAAACATCTGCAGCAGCAAATATAGCAGGACAACGGCGACGACACCGGCAATCAGGGTTGGCATGGGCCCAATATAGTCGCCCCGGCGGCAAAAAGCATGGCGATCCGCACCGGAAGAGCCAAGCTGGCGATCATTTCATCTGGCCGATCAGCTTGGCCGCGCCGCTTCCGGTCTTCGACAGCCGCAGCAGCGCTTCGCGTCCGCCGGCGGCATAGGCCGCGGCAGCTCGCAACAGCTCGCGCAATTGGGCTGCGGCGCCGGGATCGAACCTGCACCATGCCCCGCCGGTGAGGCGCGCGATCTCACGGAACGCGTGCTCGGCCGTAACGTCGTGGCCTTCCTGGAACATGAACACGGGCACCTTGAGCAGGCCGAGTTCACCGGCCTTGGCGCAGAGGTCGTCGACCGACTCTTCCATGGCGTCGCCGACGAACACCACGGCGCGCACGGCGGAAGCGACCGCTTCGCGACGGGCTTCCGAGAGCACCTTGCCGATCTGGGTATTGCCGCCCTGACAATCGATCTTGGTCATCAATTTAGCGAGTTGCGCCGAGTCGGAGATCCATCCCGTCGCGCGGCATTCATTGAGGCCGCGGTAGTAGACCAGGCGAATGTCGAGGCTGCCGAGCGACGCCGCTTCGCGAAACATGTCGGCCTGCAGCGCGCAGGCCATGTCCCAGGTCGGTTGCCGGCTCATGGTGGCGTCGAGCGCGAACACCAGCCTGCCCTTCGCGCCGGTCCGGTGCGGGGACATGGCGCGAGCCTTGGCGACAAAGGCAGCGATGTCTTCGGCCGCCGAGGGCCGCGCTTCCGGCAACGGAGCGCTGCGCGATTGGGGTTTCTGCGCCGAGAAGATGTCGGCGGAAGATTTCGGTTTGGTGGGTTCGCCGGCCATGAGCGCTCGCAATTACAGCAAGCTCTATGTGGGACTGTCCATACGGGGCGTCAATGCACCCGGTCGTGATCCGCCGGGATCAGGCAGCGGCAGCTTAACAGCTGAGCCGTTAGTTGGTCGCCGACTTGATGGTCGGTGGGTTGCTGGCCAGCGGCACCGGTCCCGGATTGCTCACGAGCGGATCCGGCACCTTGGTCGGCACCGGCTTCAGTGTGCTGCTGTCGCTGTTGTCAGCGATGAACTTGTCGAGCATCGTCTGGATCGACGACTTTGCCGCATCGGGCCCGGTATCGCGCATATCGTTGTGCTGGTAGCCGGTGTTCACAACCGTAATACCGGCCTGCTCGCACTGGTCGTCATCCGGCACCACGCCCGGGTCCGGCTTGAACTGCGTATCCTTCGAACGGAACGACAGGATCTTGAACTTGCCGTCGGTCAGGAACGGCACGCGCAGATTGTCCAGCGTGACCACCTTCTTGATCTCGTCGGGATACTGCTTGGCGAAATACATCGAGATATCGCCGCCCATCGAATGCCCCACCATGGTCACCCTGGCGTAGTCGGCGTTGGGCTGGACCTTCTTCATTTCGTCGATGGCAAAATGGATGTTGGCGACGCCGCGCTGAATTTGCGGCAGGCGGCCGACATAGAGTTCGCCGACCTTGGTCACCATCGGCGGATCGGTCGGCAGATCGTGCTGGGGGCTGACCGCAAGATAGCCGCGCGCCGCAAAGGCGTTGGAGAGGAACGAGTACTCGGTATGCTTGACGGTGTTGCCGTGGTTGATGACCGCAACCGGCAGCCTGATCATGCCGGCATTGGCCTGCATTTCCTTGTCGCGCCGAACGGCGATATTCACCGCAACCAGACGATTGTCCCGCGCCGGATCATGGAACGCGATGGTCTCGTGACGGATCGCCCACTTGCTCGCGGTAAAATACGCGACCGCAACCAGTACGGTAAGTGAAAGCAGAACGGCAATTCCACGTTTCATCGGCGTCCTCGGGGCCCCGGCGGGCTATGTGGAGACTCTTCGGCCTCGTTCTTGATGATATATGTCACAGCGGCGTGACATAAAGTCCAAATGTTGTGAATTGACCGCCTGATCGTTGTGCGATGCACCCATCTATTGTGCAGCTGCTCACTACCCGGCGATCATCTCCTATTGCCTTGTATATGACGGTCCCAACCAAGCTTCGGTTCGACCGATCGATAAAAGTCTAATGAAAACGGTATTGTAGGCAGTTCGTTCCCTTTTTTCGCACGCCGTGTCTGCCCCGGAAATCCCGGAAAACCACCGGATTCAGCCGGCGGTATAATGATCAGCTTCAGCGCCGGATCGTCATTGGCCTGGAAGCTCGCGTATTCCAGCTTCAGCCGCCCCTTCCTCGGATGGCTCAGGGATTTCTGGCCGGCTGCGGCGCCGCCAATATCATGGGCCTCGCACCAGCCCGAAAATTCGGGACAGCCCTGCCGCAGCCGTGCAAGCAGTTCCTGGAACGCGGGATCGCCGGCCCACAATCATGCGTGGCGCGGAATTGCGCCACGATGCGCCGGGCCTCTTCTTCCCATGAAGCGCCGAATAACTTTCGTGTCGCGCGGTTGGTCAGCACCGTGAGGAGAATGTTGCGGTCGCCTTCCGGCAGGCGGCTGAACGCAAAGATTTCATCCGCGGCCGCGCGGTTCGGCCTTACGGACGCGTGGTGCTGATGGGCGGCCTCGGCATGCTGGATGGCGCCGGTCTCGAACTGCCCTATTCATGGATGATGCGGAACTGCATCACACTTCGCGGCCAATGGATGTACCCGCCGCACGCGGCCCTGTTGATGGCCGGGCTTATTGGCGCGGGCCTGGTCAGCCTGGATCAACTCGAGGTCACGGCGTTTGCACTCGACGACGCCAACGCCGCGGTCGCGCATGCGGCAGGCAACAGCGGCCCGTTCCGGATGACGGTGATCGAGCCACCGAGATCGCGCTGAGGCCGCGGCGATCAGGCGCCGAGGATCGAGCGCCTGGGTCAGGCGCCGAGGATGTCGTGGACTTCGAGCGGCTTGTCGACCTGGCTGAACCATTCGGCGCGGTTGGCGGCCCGCCGCCGGCCCCGCTCGTCGAGCGGCAGCTTCAACTGGCGGAGCAGGCTCGTCACCTCCTCGCGCGCCGTCACATGGCCCATGCTCGGCCGCGTGCCGAGGGTGGCCTCATCGATGTCGTCGAGCGCAGTCAGCCCGCGCGGGAAGAATTCGCGGTAAACCACCCGCTCGGCAAGGCCGTCGATCGAACGGAAGCCCAGCCGCAACGACAGATCCTTCAGACTGTCGGCGACGAGCTGCTTGTTGCGCGAGCCGATCATCGACAGCCGGTTGCGCACCACGACCCAATCGGTCGAAGCGCCGTCGAGCTGGCGGCGCTTGCGCCTGGTGTCGCGCACCATCTCGGCATAGTGGCTTTCGCCGGTCACCGAATAGGTGGCGGGGTCGACGGTGCCGAGCACGTCGAAATCGAGGAAGCTGTCGTTGATCGGCGTCACCAGCGTATCGGCCATCGAATGGGCCAGGCGCATCAGATAGGAATCCGAACCCGGCGTATCGATGACGATAAAGTCGAAGGCGCGCTCGACCGTACTCACCGCTTCCATGAACTGCTGGAACTCGGAATTTTCATTGTCGGCGATCTGCATCGTCTCGCCGAGCTTGATGCAAAAGTGGACGGGAACTTCGAGATCGAGGCCGGTGCGGCGGGCCCACGCGGTACGGTTGCCGACGTACCGAGTGAAGCTTTGCTGGCGGCAATCGAGGTCGATGGTGGCGACCCGCTGACCGGCTTTCATCAAGGCGACAGCGATATGCAGCGCGGTGGTGGATTTCCCCGAACCGCCCTTCTCGTTGCCGAGCACGACGACGTGCGCCGAACCGGACTGACCCTGACTAGCCTGAACCAACATGACTCAACCCCAACCCCCGTTTGATATCTTCAAATCACGCGCGGCTGTGGTCAAGCAAAATGCGTGATAACACTTTTGAATCACTGTCTGCGTGCCTTAATCATGAATCCGCTTGTCGCGTTCATCTGTGATCGAGCGCACGTTTCCACGCGCCGGCCCTCTGGCGATACATGACCCATGCAGCTACGTCGGACTGCCGTGACGAGTTGCACGGGTTGATCACCTTGGCGGCAATGCCTCGGCCTTATAAGGTCGCATCGCCCGCCAAGAGGCCGCGGCTAACAGCCCCCTCATCCCAAAACATCGTGCAAGAGATCGAGCCCAGATGCCGCGAAGCCCTATGGTCGTCCGTACCGTCCCCGCATTGCGCCGCGCGCTTGATGGCCTTCGCGCCAGAAAGGCCACGGTCGCGCTGGTGCCAACCATGGGAGCGCTCCATGACGGCCATGTGTCGCTGGTTCGGCTCGCCAAACGCCGCGCACAGAAAGTCGTCGTCTCGATCTTCGTTAATCCGACCCAGTTCGCGCCAACGGAGGATTTCGGCTCTTACCCGCGGACCTGGAAGTCCGATGTCGCCAGGCTCGCGGCCGAGAAGGTCGACCTGATCTGGAATCCGGACGTCAAGGCGATGTATCCGGAAGGCTTCGCCACCCGGATCGTACCCGAAGGTCCGGCCACCGCCGGGCTGGAAGATCGCTTCCGCCCGCACTTCTTCGGCGGCGTCGCCACCGTGGTCGGCAAGCTGTTCACCCAGTGCCGGCCGGATGTCGCGATCTTCGGCGAAAAGGACTTTCAGCAATTGCGGGTGGTGACGCAGATGGCGCGCGATCTCGATCTCGGCGTCAAGGTGATCGGGTCGCGCACGGTTCGGGAACGCGACGGGCTGGCGATGTCCTCGCGCAACGTCTACCTCGCGCCCGAACAGCGCCAGGCGGCGCCCGAGCTCTATCGCGCGATGAAGCAAAGCGCGGCGCGCCTTCGCGCCGGCGAGCCTGTCGACGCCGTCATGCAGGCCGGCGCCGAGCTGATCGAGAACGCGGGTTTTGCGCTGGACTATTTCGAGGTGCGCCACGCCGAAACGCTGGCGCCGATCGCCTCGCTCAAGCAGGGGCCGATGCGGATGCTGGTCGCCGCCAAGATCGGAACCACGCGGCTGATCGACAATATCGCGGTTTAGGCCGCTACAGCAGCCCGAGATCGCGCAGTTCCCGCCGCATCGGCTCCGGCATCGACGCCACGACCGCGGCGGACTTGCCGAGATCGGCCGGCGCGCCGTCCTCGGTCAGATAGCGCCAGCCCTGGAACGGGCGCATCGGCCGCGGCGAGACGGCAATGACCTTGGGCTGCATCACCAGGCGGCACCGTCCGATACCGTCCTTGTCGCGGAACGGCTCGATCGCGATCAGCTTTTCGCGCGCTGCGATCTCTCCCTTGATCACCCAGTAGAGCGAACCGCCGGCAAGCAGTTCCTCGTCGCGTTTCGGCGTCATCCGGGTGACGTGGATGTGGCGGAGCGGCAAACCCTTTTTCCTGGCGGTTGCCATCCGTTCGGCAACCCAGCCTTTGAGTTCTTTGACCGACTCGCAGCCAACGGCGAGCTTGATGAGATGAAGCGGCATGGATCCGGGTTTAGCGGGCCGCGCGCCGTTTGAAAACGATCATTCGTTGGCGGGCGCAGCAGCTGTGGATGACACCGTCGGTGCTCCCGGTGCCCCCGGTGCCGGCGATAGCTGGACCGGCGCGGCCGGTGTGCGTTTCGGCGCCGGCGGTTGTTTTTTAGCTGCCGCCAGCGCTGGCGACGCGGTTGTGGTTGGTGTGGCTGGTGCGGCGGTCGTTGGTGCTGCTGCGGCCGGGGCCGGACGTGGTGAAGCCGGTGGATTGGCAGCAGCTGGGGCCGGAGCGGCACGAGCGGCGGGCGGCTCCGGGTTCATGATGCTGATGGGCGGGGTATTGGCCGCGCTCGGGAACTCGGCATTGGTGGGTTTGCCGGTGGGCATCGACGGCGGCAGCCCCGCGAGCAGCCCCGGGGATGTCGCAGCCAGGGGCGGCGCGTTCCACGACGGTGCATAGCGCGTGATCAGGTTCTCGTAGAGGCGCTCGTCCATATTGGCGACGACCTGGCGCTTGTCGGCCAGCGCGGCGAACGCCGCGCATGCGGCCGGCGTGCAATGGTCGCGCGCCATCAGCACATAGGCCATCAGCCCGTAGCGGTCGCGCTCGACGGCGCGGCGCAGCGCCTGCAGCTCGGAACTCGCCACCTTGTCGGCTGTGGCAGCATCGCCGAACCCGGTCAGGCGGGTGATCTGGGACGCCGCATAGGTGACCGCGGCAGCAACCGAGTCGGCGGACCCGAACAGCGTCTTCTCGCAGGCATTGAGGACGGCATCGCCGGCGAGTTCGTCGATACAAGAGAGCTGCGGCAACGCTGCACTGACCGAAGCCACCGGGGTCGCTGCGGACGAGACGGCGCCATCCGGCCCGAAGCTGCGGATGGTCGCGGCGACAGCGACGACGATCGCGAGCAGCGTCATGACCGTCAGCACGCCATTGGCCACGGATTTCTCCGCGCGCAGCAGCGTGATCAAAACGATGATTCCCAAAAATCCCGCCGCGGCCAGCGTCAGCCACATCGGAAAGGTCGGTGTGCGCCAGATCTGATCCAGCGAAGAAGCCCAGTCCCAGCTCATGCGCGGTGTCCCTCACGCAGCATAACGCGATCAGCGAATGCGTGTTTGCCCGCACTCGCTTCCGACAGAATGGTCCTGCGAACGGGGCCTTTTGACGGCGGGCGATATGGAACCGCGTCAACCGCAGGTTTGCGCACAGCTTCAGGAGACCGCAAGCTGCTCCGGAGACCGTAAACGGCTCAGGAGACCGCAAGCGCGGCTCAGGAGACCGCGAGCTGGCTTTCCTTGGCTACCCGTTCGAAAGCTTCGGTCGAGCTTTTGATGCGATACTGGCAGTCGTCGCCGTCGGTCGGAAGCAGCCGGATCACCTCATAGGTGCCGCTGGCGGCCGGTCGGGCAACGTTGCTGGCAGTGAAATAGACAGTCTCTCCAACGGTGAACTTGTGCTTCAACGCCCTCTCCATACGCAAGATTGTCGGCGGCGC
The DNA here is from genome assembly GCF_018130065.1 of Bradyrhizobium sp. AUGA SZCCT0158. Taxonomy (GTDB): domain Bacteria; phylum Pseudomonadota; class Alphaproteobacteria; order Rhizobiales; family Xanthobacteraceae; genus Bradyrhizobium. The sequence goes on from NZ_JAFCME010000010.1 coordinate 73,571, forward strand.
TTAGTTGTCCCGCTAGCGATCGGCCGACTTGAGAACCCTGCGTCAACCTAGCACACCACGGGCCCAAAAATCCAGTAACATCGAGGCCTCCCGAGAACGGGTATCTTACAGATATTTCAGTGCGTTAAATGCCCGTTTGGGGGAATTTGCATAGCCGCTATTCCGGCCGCAATCTCCCCTCCCCCGACCCGCCGCAGCAAGGCGGGTACGGTCAGGACTGTTGGAACCGGACGGGCTAACGCCGCCCGCCTCAGATCGTCTCGAACCGGTCGATCAGCATGGTTTCGGCCAGCCCGTCGCGGGTCCACTCCTGGAACGCCGGCAGCGCCTCCATCGCATCGACGTAGTGCCGCGCCTCACCGGCGACCGGAATCGCGTAGGTGCGGAAACGATGCACGACAGGTGCGAACATCGCATCCGCGCCACAGAAGGCGCCGAACAGGAACGGCCCCGCTTTGCCGTAGCGCTGACGGCACTCGGCCCAGATCGCCTGGACTCGCGCCACATTGGCCTTCGCGTCGTCCGACAGCGCCACCGCACGGATCGGGCGATGCAGGTTCATGCCGCATTCGTTGCGCAGCGCCATGAAGCCCGAATGCATCTCCGCCGAGATCGAACGCGCATGGGCGCGGGCGGCGCGGTCTTCCGGCCACAGCTTCGCTTGCGGGAATTTTTCGGCGAGATATTCGATGATCGACAGCGAATCCCACACCGTGACGTCGCCATCGACCAGCGCCGGCACTTTTCCCGCATCGCTGAAGCTCAGGATGCGTTGCTTGTCGGCCGGGTTGTCCGTGTACAGGGGAATCACGACCTCCTCGAACGGAATATTGTTGGCGCGCAGCGCCAGCCACGGCCGCAGCGACCATGACGAATAGTTCTTGTTGCCGATGACGAGCTTCAACATTGCGGGAAATCCTGTTGGGGACGCCATCATGACATAGTGCACGGCAACCGTTCAACCTGTACGTCTAGAGTGACCAAAGCGACGACGGGGAATGCAGCATGACCGGATACTGGGTCGATATCGCGGCCATCACCTTCTTCATCGTGGAGTGGACGGTCTATGCCTTCACCCTCGAACGTACCGCCTACGGCCGTGACAGCCTGTCCGCCCGCATGCATGTCTATCGCGAGGTCTGGATCCGAAACCTGCTCGATCGCGAAACCCGCATGGTCGACATGCAGATCATGGCTTCGTTGCAAAACGGCACGGCGTTCTTTGCCTCCAGCAGCCTGATCGCGATCGGCGGCGGACTGGCGCTGCTGCGCGCCACCAATGATGCGCTGGCGGTGCTGGGCGCGTTGCCGATCGATCTGAGCCCCTCGCCCGCTTTGTGGGAAATCAAATGCGTCGGGCTGATCCTGATCTTCATCTACGCCTTCTTCAAATTCTCCTGGGCCTATCGCCTGTTCAACTATGTCGCCATCCTGCTCGGCGCGATGCCACCGGCCTCGGAAAAAGGCACCCCCGAGGCGGAAGCGCACGTTATCCGCACCACGCGATTGTTCGAATCCGCCGGCCAGCATTTCAATCGCGGCCAGCGTTCGTTTTTCTTTGCGCTCGGCTATCTCGGCTGGTTCGTCAGTCCATGGGTGCTGTTCGTCACGACAGCGATGGTCGTGATCGTGACCTGGCGCCGGCAGTTCGCGTCCAATGCGTGGAAGGCGATGGGGAGCTGAGAGTAACCAGAACTCTCTTTCCGTCATTCGTTGAATTCCGCGCATGCGAGAATCCAGTACGCCTCGGCTTTCGGCTCTCTCCACTCGTCGTCCCGGCCTTGAGCCGGGACCCATACCGCGTGATCTCCCGGTGAAAGCTCGGTAGTAGACACCGTTCGCAAAACTTTTCCCTGTGGTTATGGGTCCCCCGATGCGCAATTGCGCATCTGAGCTCAAGGCCGGGACGACAGCGGTGTTGTTGTTACACCATCATCCAAAACATACTTTCGCGATCTCGCGACGCATTGCGCCCGAGTTTTGCTTTCAAACTTCCCACCCTCTCCAATCAGAGGGCGCAGGGAATGCCGGATGCGCGCTGCACCCGCGGTCTCGTGTGCGATTGTGCTAAGAATGCTGCACACGAGCATACAGGGCAGCGGAGAGCATCCGACATTCCCTGCGCAATGGCTTTACGGCTTATAACGCGCTCTCCCCGGTGAGACGGCCTCTATTGCCACCGTCGCCCTTCGGAAGCGTTAGCTCCCTTAAGGCTTGACGCCGTTACGGGCGCCAGGACCACACGCTTTCGCCGTACGCTTCAGCCGCGACCGTCAATCGCAACCTCGGCGTCCACCGCGACCCGCCCCTCGTTGTGACGATGGCCAACGCCCTCTGAGTGGGACGGGATGGCGATAGATGCGCACTGATTTGGGTCGGACGACAACAGAAATATTTTGATTTACAGAAATTTTCTACTTGACATGATTTCTGTAAATCGGAATTAATTTGCCCGTCGGGTTGTTTTGTCGCACGCAGCCTGCGAGATTTCGCTTGCGTAGGAAGCGACGCAGCAACGTCGGCGACGGATTGAGGTGCAGGCGTTAGCCGCAATCGCTCAACAGGTAAGGCAATCGCTCTGGCGCAGCCGCAGCTCCGATCCGCTAGATGATCACGGTGCCCACATCCAACCGGAGGGAGAAAAGAGATGGCCTGGAAAAGCATCGTCAGCCCCCGTGCGACCGCACCGGCTTCTGCGCGCCGGTCCGCAATGTCTGGTTTTGCTCGCAAGACGGCTGAGACCGTCTCCGACATTGCCAGCATCGTTCAAAATTTGGTTATGGACGTCCGCGACAGCTACCGGCCCGAGCTGCACTACATGCGTGGCCCCGGCTCGAAATGCCGCGCCAAGCGTCAACCCCTAACCAACGTTCGATGCAGAAGTTGCTGGGCAGCTCGCAGGGCGGATTGAACCGACCTGTCCGCCCTACCGACTCTGGAGCAGCGATTGAACTTTCAAGCTGTCATGAGCGACAGACGCTAACGGATAATATTGGGTTGGGATGGCCAACCGCATACTGGACAATCCATGCGTCTTCTTTCGCTCTTCCTTTTGCTGTTTGCCAGTACAGCGTCCGCGCAACCCGCGCCCGCCGTCGACTGCGACGCGATCAAGAACTCCACGGTTCCCGTTGAACTGGCCTATCATGGCCAGGACGGGACAAGGACAGTCGTTCAGGCCCATCGAGACACATCGGGCGGCAGGGTTGTATGGACTCACCAGACACAGCCATCCACCCGCCCAAACCCACCCGTCTTCGTGACGAAGGCAGTTTATGTCGATGGGACCATCGCATCGGCTGAATGGACTACACCTTATGCCGGCAAATACTCGCATCACACATGGAAGTATGCGCCTGATGGACTCCCCAAGCATTTTGATCGTCGATCTGACATAACCTACAAGATGCGTACGGTATCGACGGACGGTGAGAATATTACGAAAGAGAAAACCAGTACGATCGCTTACAAGTTCAAATCAGAAGGAACAGTCGCGGTTGGAGCCTGCGTTCTCCAGGTGATCCGTGGCGAGAGCGAAAACACCAACGATGCCGGCCGCACCCGCCGTACCTTTCAACTCTACTTCCCGGAACTACAGATAATGGCCACGGCGACCGATGCAGAGCCCGTCGTGGATGGTCTCAGCACGGTCCTTTCCGAGATCAAGCCGGTGAATTAGCTCTTCCCACCTGCCCAAGCGTTCGCATTGTCCCCGCGGCCCTACCGGATTATGCGAAGTAGATCAGGCTGACCAACGTCCGGAAAAACCCATGGCACCAAGTCCTAAGAAAGAAGTCGGATCATGGCGCTGTCTCTTTGCAGACGTGCACGGCGCTGTGGAAAATCCCGGCCGGAGCGAGGAGCATTTTTTCTCTCGATGGATGCACGACCTTCTGCCTGTAGATCGATCGAAGAACAAACATCATCAACAACTTAGAAAGCCACACGAGCCGGCTGCATTGTCCGTCAATCGGACCGGGTTAACAGTCGACCGTACGATCGCCTGTGTTTGTCGTTCCTGCAATAATGGGTGGATGAACCAGATCGAAGGCTCCGCCAAAGCGATACTGTCGGAGCTTGTTTCAGGTAAACGCCCAAAGCTGACGGCCGCCCAGCAAGCAGCTGTCGCCTCCTGGATCGCGATGAAGACAATCGTCGGTGATCAGGACCACCCGACCACATCAGCAATTTCCGCTTCAGATTGCCACGCGTTCTACAATGACCACCGGCCGCCCGCGGGATGGAAGATTTGGATCGGCTCTTACGACGGCGCCGAGTGGCAGATGGGTTATACTCACTTCCCGTTTAGAGCCACGTATGGTGGCGCTGTTCCTCCCCATGATCGCCACTACAACATACAAGCAACACTTTTTGCCGCTGGATCGCTTTTCGTTCTGGCTTATAGCTCCGGCATCATCCCGGAGTTTCCGGTGAATGGCATCGAGTCACACCTCATGCCAATCTGGCCATTCCAATCTGATCCGATCGATCCCGAAAGCGTTGCGATAACAACCGATGCTGACGCGAACCGCTGGTACATCGCATTCGAGAACTTGGTAAAGCTCGCCAACGGCTAACCACTGGGCGAGGTATCCGCAACCAAGATTGCTCAAATGTAGTCGTTTGCGCCTAACTCTCGAAACCGACGAACACCGTGGCCTCCTCGACGGACTTTCGTTCGGACACGACCGCATTTGCCGGGAAGCTTTCATCCGGCCAGCCCAGCGCGATGCTTTTCATGATGACCTGATCGTCGGCTATGCCGGCGTGCTCGCGCACCACAGGTGATTGCATGATGCCCTGGCTGTTGATCACGGCGCCCAGCCCGCGAGACCAGGCGGCATTGACCAGGGCGGTCGCCACGGCGCCGCAATCGAACGGCGTGTCGTCGCTACCGTCAAGCACGCGGTCATAAGTGATAATCACACATACAGGCGCGTCGAATTGACGGAAGCCGCGCAAGACCCAGTCCTGGCGCCTGTCCTTGTCATCGCGCGCGATCCCCATGGCGGAGAATAATTGCTTGGCTACCCCGACCTGCCTGTCGCGGTGTGGACCTGCAAAGGCCTGACCGGTGCGGAATTCGCGCGACTGAGGTATGCCCGCCACCATCCGCTCGGTGTTGCCGGCGCGGATTCGATTCAGCGGTTCGCCGGTGACGATGTAGAAATTCCAGGGCTGGGTGTTCATCGACGACGGCGCGCGCATCGCCAGAGCGATGATTTCCTCAATCAGCGCCCTGGGTACCGGATCGGGCTTGTAACCGCGGATACTTCGGCGACCGAGGATGACGTCATCAAACTTCATTTTTCCAAGATTCCCCACATGACTTTTGAAGGCTGGATTTTCGCGGTTTCTTCGCTCCCGCGCAAGCCCGTAGGGCGGATTGGAGCCGAAGGCGTAATCCGCCGCCCCGCTACAGTGCCAATTATCCGTGCTATGTACCCGGTGCCGAACAATCGTCGCGCGTGCGATTTGCGAGCGGCGATTGCGGCGAAGAAGATTGCGCTACGGCTAAGCCGGAATGGCGGATTACGCCTTCGGCTCCAATCCGCCCTACGGCCTGCTTCGCGTCGCTCGCCAGACTCCAAGATCCGATCAATGCGACATCAATGTCGGTTTGGTCATCGAGGCAAGCATACCACGCGTCGTCCCACCAAGAATAAACTCCCGCAGCCGGGAATGCCCGTACCCGCCCATGACAATGAGGTCGGCACCTGTATCGGCTGCATATGACAGGATTGCATTGTAAACATTGATCTTGCGGACGGGGATGCGCTCAATCGTGGCGTTTACTCCGTGACGGGCCAGATGGGTCGCGATATCCACACCCGGAAGGTCTGCGCTCTTGGCGCTCTGAGCGTCCGCAACAACAATACTCGCCTTGCCGGAGCGGATAAGAAACGGCATGGCATCGGCGACCGCTCGGGCGGCTGCCCGGCTGCCATCCCAGCACACCATGACATGATCGAGTTTGAGGCGCTCCTTCTGAATAAAAGGTACGATGAGCACCGGTCTTCCGGATTCGAACAGCGCGGCCTCAAGGACGATATTCGTGGTTCGATGATCCCGGTCCCCTTCAAATTGGCCAATGACGGAAAGATCGAACCGTCTTGCGATTTGCGCAAACTGGGTTGGTCCGTCGCCGACGTCAGTTTCAATTCTGCGTGTTTCGGCTGAAACGCCAGCGCGACGCGTCGCCTCGTCAAACACGGTGGCCACGGACTCTGCGCGTTGTCGAGCTTCAGCCTGCTGGGCTCGAATAAAGTTGGCTGACAGGTCAAAGCCACCGACCACTGCCGGATAGAAGGCCGTCCCCATGATGTGCGCGCCGAATGTTTCCGCAACCGACAGCGCGTAATTGGAAACGCCATCTTGCGATTTACCGTAAGACAGGTTGACAAGAATATCTTTGATCATGGCTCTGCCTCCAGTTAGGTGATCGCGCATCTACCAGTTCATTTATCCCGGGCCGGCTACTCCCGTTAGTTCGCGTCAAGAAAACGCATCGAACAATATCACGAACCCGCGAAATCCTGCGGCGTAAAGCTGAGGTCGAGCACCTTCCATTCGCCGAAGCGGTCGGCCGGCAGCATCGCGTAGGGCTGGCAGGCTTCCAGCGCGCTGATGGCGCTGCGCATCAAGAGCGGGCCCTTGGCGGAAGCGCTGGCCTCGATCAGCTGCGGCTCCGCCGCGAGCTTGCCGTCCTGGCTCATGAACACGCGCAGTTTGACCTTGACGTCGTCGGAGCCTTTCAACGCGGGCGGAAGTTTCGAGCAGGTCCGCAAGTGCCGCCGGAACGCCGCGACGACGCTTGAATTGATGTCGGCGGACGTGGTCGCGGGCGCGTCGAAATTGTCTTTGCCCTTGTCGCCGGATGCCGGCGCGCTGGGCGGCATGGCCGGCGGCAGACCGAGCATGACGTTGTATTTGACCGACAGATCGGGCTCGGGCGGCTTGTAGGCCGGCGCCTGCGTCACTCCCTGTGGTGGCGCGGCTGGCTGCGGCACCGGGCTAGGCGCGGCCAACGCCTGCTTCTGCGGCGGCGGCGGAGGCGGTTGTTGAACCGCAGGTGGTTGAACCGCAGGCGCCGCCGCGGCCGCGGGCTTGTCGAGCGCGGTGAAATCAGGTTGCGGCGGCGGCGTCGCAGCCGGTTCGGACGCCTTCTCGATCTCGGCAGGAATGTCTTGCGGCGCGACGATATCGACCGCGATCGATTCAGGCGTGGCGGCGCCGAACGGATGCACGTCGGAGAACACAAGCAGCAACGCCAGCAGCGACAGATGGGCAATCACTGAAGCCGTCATGTCCGAAGGTATGATCTGGCGCAGGTTCATCGTACCAAGACAATCCAAGGGCCTTGCGATGGGCTTTGAGCATACCGCCCGGCGCGACCGCGGCTCAATCCCATTTCGGTGCGAAGCCGAAATCGGTGAGCCGGCCGCTGGCGCTGCCCATGTCGGAAATCTCGCGCATGTCGGCGTCCGACAGTTCGAAATCGAAGATCTCGATATTTTCCGACAGCCGCTCCAGCTTCGAGGTGCGCGGGATCGCCGCCACGTTCTGCTGCACCAGCCAGCGCAGGCACACTTGCGCTGATGTCTTGCGATAGCGCTCGCCGATCCGCAGCAAGGCCTGGTCGTTCTTGACGCGACCCTTGGCGACCGGGCTATAGGCCACCAGCGCCATGCCGTGGCGCGCGCAGGCTTCCATTACCTTGGCCTGGTCCAGATAGGGATGGTACTCGACCTGGTCGCAGACCAAGGGCTCCGGGCACGCCGCCACCGCCTCCTCGATCAGGGCCACGGTGAAATTGGACACGCCGATATGCCGGGCAAGCCCGAGCTGCCTGACCCGCGCCAGCGCGCCCAGCGTCTCCGACAGCGGCACCTGCGGGTTGGGCCAGTGCAGCAGCAACAAATCGACCTCGGTCAGGCGCAATCTGGCGAGACTTTCCTTTGCCGATCGCTCGAGGTCGTTGGGCGCGAAATGCGTGGTCCAGATTTTGGTGGTGACGAACACCTCGCCGCGCTTGACGCCGGAGCCGCGCAGCCCCTCGCCTACTTCGCGTTCGTTCTCATAGGCCTGCGCGGTGTCGATGTGGCGATAGCCGAGCCGCAGCGCCTGTTCGACCAGCCGCGCGCAGGTTCGTCCGCGCAATTCCCAGGTGCCGAGCCCGATCGCCGGGATTTTTGCGCCGTTGGCTTCGATGAAGTTCATACGCCCATTATGGTCCGCCGGCAGCTGAGTGCCAACACATAACGTTTTCGTGCGAAATGGATTGCGGTTCGCACAGCAATCAAGTTTACGCAGATTGCGTAGACTTATCGGCGGTAGAAAACGCGTTAGAAGAGACCGGGCCGTGTACCCATGAACCCGGCTGCGTGATGCGACGACGGCCACGTCCACTCGCCTCCAGGATGCGAGCCACGCCGGCACATCCCTTGATTTGGCGCGATCTCCGTGGTAGCTACGCTTCATGATCAACGTCGTGCGCACCGCGAACCGTAAAAACGTAACCCGCTCTCGCTGGGCCGTGGAAGGAGTCGTGCGCTAGAAATTCGACGACGCGATCTTTTCACCAGGCCCCGCCGGCATCGGACGGGGCCTTTTGTTTGGCCATGCTCCCTGCCAGCGCAACAGCAGGAGCATCCGATGCCACCCCAACAGACGAACATCACATCCGGGACCGAGCGCGATGCCGCAGGGCTCGGCCTCGACCTGCCCATCGCATTACCAATGGCAACGTCGACGCGGAACGTCCTCGGCTTGCTCAAGCGATATTGGCGTGCGTTTCAGGAGCGGCGCCAACGCCAGAGCTTGCGAGCCGGCTTGGCTTACCTGAGCGACAGAGAGCTGATGGACCTCGGCCTGACGCGCGATGAGATCGACTACATCACACCTCAACGCGATAGGATTAGAGATAGCGCGATGTACCTGTTGAGCCGTGGTGGCTAGATGGTGGCCGATTCCGTGGCGAGCGCGGCGAAAACCGTTTCCGGCGAATGGGCGATGACGGCGAGCAGCGCCCGCGCCGGTCCGCGCGGCGCGCGTTTGCCCTGCTCCCAGTTCCGGATGGTCTCGACCGGCACCCCGAGCCGTGCGGCGAATTCCGTTTGGGTCAGGCGCGAACGGCGGCGCAGGTCGCGAACCGCCGGCAGCGGCGTTGGATCCGCCGCTGGTGCGGCAGTTTGCTCCGGATGCGCCGGCGCGAGCGGAAACTCCTGCCCGTCCCGCAGTTCCACGATCCGTCCGTCTGCCTTGAGCCGCAAGCGCTGCATGTTCGATTCCCAATATGGGAATCATCGGCGAAGCCCGTTAAGGACCGATTAACGATACTTTCCCGTGCCGAGCGCTCACTTCAGCCCGAACCACAGCGTGGCGATGCCGAGGAACGAGAAGAAGCCGACCACGTCGGTGATGGTGGTGACGAAGGTGCCGGAAGCCACCGCCGGGTCGGCCCGCACCCGCTCCAGCACCATCGGGATCAGGATGCCGCCCAGCGCGCCGGCGATCAGGTTGACGACGATCGCAAGCCCGATCACGACGCCGAGGCCGGGGATCTTGAACCACGCCACCGCGGCGACGCCGGTGATCACGGCAAAGGCGAGGCCATTGACGAGACCGACCATCGCCTCGCGCAGGACCACGCGGAGCGCGTTGTTGGAATGAAGTTCGCGGGTCGCCAGCGCCCGCACCGCCACCGTCATGGTCTGGGTCGCGGCGTTGCCGCCCTGGCTCGCCACGATCGGCGCCAGCACGGCCAGCGCCACCATCTTTTCCAGCTGGCCTTCGAACAGGCCGAGCACCGAGGATGCCAGGAACGCGGTCGCCAGATTGACCAAGAGCCAGTTGAATCGGGCGCGCGCGATAGTCCAGACGCTGTCGGACAATTCTTCGTCGCTGGTGACGCCGCCGAGCGCTTTGAGGTCTTCGTCGGCCTCTTCCTCGATCACGTCGACGACGTCGTCGATGGTGATGACGCCGACCAGCCGGTTGGTGGTGTCGACCACGGGGGCTGCGACCAGATTGTATTTGCCGAACATCCGCGCGACCTCTTCCTGGTCGTCGAGCACGGAGACGCGGCGGCGGTCTTCCTCGATCAGGTCGGCGAGCGGCACCGGCCGCCTTGCGCGCAGCAACGTGTCGAGCGAGACCGCGCCCTGCCAGTGCTGGTTGGCGTCGACCGCGTAGATTTCATAGAACCGGTCCGGCAGGTCCGGGGTGTCGCGCATGTAGTCGATCGCCTGCCCGACGTTCCAGTCCGGCGGCACCGCGATGAATTCGGACTGCATCCGCCGGCCGGCGGAGTTTTCCGGATACAGCAGGCTGCGCTCCAGCGCGTCGCGCTCGGACGGCGGCAGCTTTTCGAGGATTTCTTCCTGGTCCTCCTCGTCGAGGCCTTCGAGCAGTTCGACGGCGTCATCCGATTCCAGTTCGCGAACGCCTTCGGCGACCGTCTCCGGTTCGAGCTCTTCGAGGATTTCCTCGCGAACGGTTTCGTCGACCTCGTTGAGTGCGGAAAAGTCGAAATCGGTCCCCGTCAATTCGACCAGGGCCACGCGATCGTCGGGTTCGAGCGCGCCGATCACATCGCCGAGATCGGCCTCGTGCAGTTCGGCCACGAACTCGGAAAGCGACGGGCGATCGGCGGCCTTGATGGCGCGGGTGATTTCCTCGACGAATTCGTGTCGGATGTGGCCCTCTTCATCCCGCATCAGGGCGGGATCGAGCGCGGACCCGTCAACAGGCCGCGCGGCGGCGGTGGCAACGTCGATATCCTCGGCCATGCCTTGCCTCACCGGGTTTGACAGAACTTGCGTTTGAGTTATCGCTGCACGCATTACCCAATCGGCAACGCCAAGCGCAATGCCAAAGATGCACAACGGCTGATGACCCCAGGATTCACCAGGACGCTCTGCACAGCCATCGCGGCCGCGACGGTGTGGACGGCTGCAGCCAAGGCCGCCGAATGCCCGCACAAGGACGCGCTCGGCACCTCACGGGTTCTGCGCGTCGATGCCGCTACCTCACCGCGCGTCGGCCTGAAGAGCTTTCCGCAGACCCTGCCGCTTGGAGATCGTGAGGTGGTCCTGACCTTCGATGACGGGCCGTGGCCGGGCACGACGCCGAGGGTGCTGGCCGCGCTCGCACGCGAATGCGTGCTCGCCACCTTCTTCCTGATCGGCAGGTCTGCTTCGGCGCACCCCGAACTGGTGCGCAGGATGGCCGCCCTTGGCCACACGGTCGGGCACCACACCTGGTCGCATCCCAACATCAAATACCTCAAGCCGGATGCGGCCACGGCTGAGATCGACAAGGGCTTTGCGGCGGTCGAAAAGGCGCTGCACGGGACCAGCACAACGACCCCGACTACGCCGTTCTTTCGCTATCCCTATTTCGAGATGACGCCGGCGACGCTGGACCTGTTGCAGAACCGCGGCATATCCGTGTTCGGCGCCGACCTCTGGGCCAGCGACTGGGAGCCGATGAAACCGGCCCAGCAGCTGAAGCTGCTCACCGAGCGGCTGCAGGCCGCCCGCAAGGGAATCATCCTGCTGCACGATCCCAAGGCGCAAACCGCGGCGATGCTGCCGGCTTTCCTGCGCTATCTGCGGCTAAACCACTACCGCGTGGTCCATCTGGTCCCAGCCGCCGCGGCGGCCAACGCCAGAGCTGTCCAAAACCCGAAATAAGTGTGGTATTTCGGCTATTAAGGCGGCATTCATGGCCCGCCGTTAAGGATTGCAAACAAGGCATTTTTCGAGTGAACCGAATACCGGTCCGCAGGGACCAACATTCGATTGGGAATGAAGCCGGGGTTTTATGATCGCTAACGCAGGTATGGGGCTCCGTCAGCGGGCATCGATTACTTTTTCAGCCGCCGTTTCAGCCACAATTTCAGCCGCAGTTTTCTTGGGAATGCTGACCGGCACCACGGCGCAGGCCGCGCCGGCCGCCAATTGCCCCGGCCATCCCGATGCGCTGGGCACGTCGCGCACGCTGGTGGTCGATCCGCGGCAATATCCGCTGATCGGCACCATGCAATATGCCAAGACACTGCCGCTGGAAGATCGCGAGGTGGTGCTGACCTTCGACGATGGTCCGCTGCCGAAATACAGCAACCAGATCCTCGATATTCTCGCCGCCCATTGCGCCAAAGCGACCTTCTTTTTGGTCGGACGGCAGGCCAACGCCAATCCCGAAGGCGTGCGCAAGATGCGCGATGCCGGCCACACCATTGCCACCCATACCCAGAACCATCCTGGGAACATGAACCAGCTGCCGCTCGATCGCGCCCAAAAGGAAATCGAGGATGGCATTGCATCGATCACGGCCGCGCTCGGCGACGGTACCGCGCCGGCGCCGTTCTATCGCATTCCGGGCCTCGGCCGTTCCGACGTCATCGAGCAATATGCCGAAGCAAAAGGCCTACAAATCTGGAGCGCCGATTTTCCCGCCGACGACTGGCGCCCGGTCTCGTCGCAGCGAGTCTATGATCTCGCGATGCAGCGGCTCGAAGCCAAGGGCAAGGGCATCCTGCTGCTGCACGATATCCAGGCGCGCACCGTCGCCGCCCTGCCGCGAATCCTGAGCGATCTGAAAGCCCGCGGTTATCGCCTGGTCCATGTCGTGCCGGCGACGCCGGACCGGCCGGCGACGCCGACCGAGCCGTCGCAATGGCAATTGCATCCGATATCGGAGCAGGTGGCGACGTCACGCTGGCCCAAAATTCCGAATTTCGCCTATACCGCGACCGCGGCCCTGCCCGCGCCCGCGCTGTCTCATTCCGATTGGCGCAATACGGCGCCTGCGGACCGCGCGCAGCGGCGCGCCTTGCGCGATGCGTTGTGGTCGCAGCAGGTGACCCTGGTGCTTGACCCGCCCGCGCTGCCGGTCCCGGCGTCCAGCGTGTTCAAGCTTCCGGAATCGATCCGCGTCACGATGCTCTATTCGCCGCCATCCGCACGCAAGCCCGAGCCGACCGCGCCCGCCGCGCACGAAGTGTCCGCCAAGCAGGCGGCACGCCCCGCCAAGCACGCAAAGCATGGCGGCAAGGGCGCCGCCAAACATGCGGCGCAGGTCAAGCCGGCCAAGAAGAACGCGGTCCGCATGGCCGGCCTGAAAAAGCGCTAGAACCTCGGCTCTGATGAAATCAGAACCGAAGCTCTAGATTCTTGTTTTGACGCGTTTTCTTCACGCGAACCGGTATCCACTTCGCTCGAAAACGCTCTACCCCGCCGCCGACTGCGCACGGCCGAGCAAACCGCGTTGCTCGGCAACGGCGTGCGCTTCGTCGAGCGCCGCCGCCACCGCGTCCATCATCTCGTCGATCTGCTCCGCCGTGATGATCAGCGGCGGGCAGACGAACACCGCATCGGGACCGGCGCGCACGATGACGCCGCGCGCCATCGCCCCTTGCTGGATCAAGGCGCCGATGCCTTCGGCCGGTGGCAGCGGCCGCCGTGTAGCCTTGTCGGCGACCAGTTGCAGCGCGCCGATCAATCCGACGCCGCGCGCCTCGCCGACCAGCGGATGCGAGCCGAGCGCGCGCAGCCGCGATTGCAGGTGCGGTGCGAGCGCTTTCACTTGGCTGACGATGTCGCGCTCCTTGTAAATGCGCAGCGTTTCCAGCGCGACGGCGGCGGCGACCGGGTGCCCGGCATAGGTGAAGCCATGGGCGAAATTGCCGACCTTGCCGGCATGGGCGGTGATGGTTTCGGCGATGGTGTCGCTGATGATGGTGGCCGAGATCGGCAAATAGGCCGAGGATAGCGCCTTGGCGACGGTCATGATGTCGGGCTCGATGCCGAACGTATCGCAGCCGAACATCTCGCCGGTGCGGCCGAAGCCGCAAATCACCTCGTCGGCGATCATCAGGACGTCGTATTTGCGCAGCACCTGCTGGATGCGCGGGAAATAATCGGCCGGCGGCACGATGACGCCGCCTGCCCCGTTCACCGGCTCGGCGATGAAGGCGCCGATCGTATCCGGCCCCTCGCGAATGATCATGTCCTCGAGATTGGCGACGAGACGATCGACGAACTGGGCCTCGCTCTCGCCCGGGCGGCCGTACAAATAGTGGCTCGGGCAGTCGGTGCGCAGGATGCCGCCGACCGGAAGATCCCATTCGACGTGGTTGGCGGCCAGCCCGGTCATGCTGCCGGAAAACACCGTGATGCCGTGATAACCGCGGACGCGGCCGATGATGCGCTTCTTGCGCGGCCGGCCCAGCGCGTTGTTGTAGAACCAGACGATCTTCGCCGCCTGGTCGTTGGCCTCCGAGCCGGAATTGGCGAACAGCACCTTGCCGAGCCCCTTGGGCACGATCTTGAGCAGTTCCTCGGCGGCCTCGATGCTGGGCTCGGTCGAGCGGCTGTTGAAGATGTGGTAGGTCGGCAGCTGCTCCATCTGGCGGCGCGCGGCCTCGACCAGGCGCGGCTCGCTGAAGCCCAGCGAGGTACTCCACAGCCCGGCCATGCCCTCGAGATAGCGCTTGCCGGTTTCGTCGTAGACATACACGCCCTCGCCGCGCGCGATGACGAGCGGCCCGTCGGTCTTGTGCTTGTCGAGATTGGTATAGGGATGGATGAGCGAGGCGACGTCGCGTGCCGCCAGGGAGTTGGGTCTGCCCGTCATTGGAATCGTGCTCCGATTTTTATTATGCTGACGGAGTAGAGCACAAAAAAGCGGTGGCCCGAAGGCGCAAGCGGCTAGTTGGTGACGATCTTGGCGATGCAGAGCAGTATGACGAGGGCGAGGAACAGCAGGTCGATATAGGCCTTGATCTCGCCGGCGTGGCGAAGCCCGCTGACCTCGGAGACGATCTGCTTGCGCGAGGCCGCGGCGGCCGCGGCCGCGCTCGGCCCCTCGGCGGCGACCTTGGCCAGACGCCGCGCCTCGATCTCCAATCGCTCAATGCGCTGGAAGAAATAGAACGAACGCAGCGCCGAGGCCGCGTGCATGGCGGCATAAACCAGCACGAGGATCGCCACCACCGCGCGCTGCGGATATTTGTCCAGGAAGTTAAGGGCGAAGTAGACCAGCGCCAGGAACACGAAGTTGGAGACGAATCGATAGGCGTAGCCCAAGAAAACCATTCACGTGCTCCGGATGGATTTGGAAGTGCCGAATTGCGGTCCTCGGACCGGGTAGCCGGCGATGCCCTGTTGTTTTACGCGAACGGTGTAACAGCAAGGCTACTTCCGCCTGCCCTGGCGATTTCCAACTGTTTCGCCCCTGCGGCGCTGCGAAGAATCACGCTGATCTCACCGAATCGATTGGGTCGGGCCCAAACTGCACGATTTTGTGGTGCGCTCGGAGGGACTCGAACCCCCACGATTTTACTCACTGCCACCTCAAGGCAGCGCGTCTACCAATTCCGCCACGAGCGCTTGGGATACCGGCTGGAAGGATTTAAGGCCTGCCGGATCAACGGCGCCGATGTAACAAATCAGAGATGGAGGGACAAGGCGGTTTTGCGACCGAATAACTACCTAACACCCGGTAATTTCGGCAGCATTTGCTTGACTTCGACCGCAATCCGGTTGCGATCGACCAGGACCACGCCGGAAGCCACCGGAAGGTTGTTGGCGAGGATCTTGACCTCGTCCGCCTCGGTGGCGTCCAGTTCGATGATGGCGCCGCGGGACAGCCGCATCACCTGGTGGATAGGCATCGTGGTGGTGCCGAGCACCACCATGAGATCGACGCTGACTTTATCGAGAGTGGCCACTACGAAACCGCCAAACTTGGACTAGATCTTGGACAAAATTGGGTGGTTTCACCTGACCACGTTATGGTTAGCCAATGGTTAATGACCGCCAAAGCCTTGATTTGACGACATTCGCGCAAGCCCCCGATGGCAGCGATGTCGAATGGCGGATTGCGGCCAAAACGGTGCCCTACCCTGACGCCGTGGCTGAAATGGAGATGCGGGCGGCCGCGATCGCGGACGGGCAAGCGCCCGAACTGGTGTGGCTGCTGGAACATCCGCCGCTGTACACCTCCGGAACCAGCGGCAAGGCCGGCGATCTGCTGGACCCGCGGTTTCCGATGTATGAGACCGGGCGCGGCGGCCAGCTCACCTATCACGGCCCCGGCCAGCGGGTGGCCTATGTGATGCTCGATTTGAAGCGCCGGCGGCCGGACGTGCGGGCCTATGTCGCCGGTCTGGAGGAATGGATCATCCGCACGCTCGCCGCCTTCAACGTGCGCGGCGAACGCCGCGAGGACCGCGTCGGGGTTTGGGTTGCCAGGCCGGACAAGGGACCCGTCCATGAGGACAAGATCGCGGCGATCGGCGTGCGGCTGCGGCGCTGGGTCTCGTTCCACGGCATCGCCATCAATGTCGAGCCGGAGCTGTCGCATTTTTCCGCGATCATCCCCTGCGGCGTCGCCGATGCCAGGTACGGCGTCACCTCGCTGGTCGATCTCGGCCTGCCCGTGACGATGGAAGACGTCGACGTCGCGCTCCGGCAGGCCTTTGAGGACGTGTTCGGCGCGACCAAAGCCCGCCTGCCGGAAGCGATCTAGGAGAGGCTTTTATTTTGATGCGTTTTCTTCACGCGAACCGGTACCCACTTCGTTCGAAAACGCTATGGGTTCACGCCGCCTCTTGCTGCGGCGGCACCTCCAGCTTGCCCGCGATGTAGCGCCGCTCCTGTGTCAGGCCGCCGAATCCGTACGCATCGCCCTTGACCTCGTCGACATGCGCGTAGCTCTCGTGGTGCAGCGGCCCGAGCAGTTCGCCCATGCGCTGGAACACCGCGGCCAGATAAGCGGCCTTCTCGTCCTTGGTGTTGGTGCCCTCGCTGACATGGACGTCGAGCCAGAAACTGGCGAGGCTCTGTTCGGCCAGCGACTTCCCACCGGCGAACCAGTCCGCGGCATCGACCGCGCGGACGATCACCGCGGTGACCCTGGGATCCTTGCGCAGGATTTTTGCGGTCAGATCGCTGACGGCGGAAGCGATTTCGGCCTTTAATGAAGGCGCCTTGCGGAAGCTCGAATAAGTGACGGTGATCAGCGGCATGATGGTTCTCCGTGGTGTCGTTTGCGTTCCCCACACCTAGACCTGTCAGCATCATTTTGGTATCTTATCTATGTTCATAACAGTGATAACTATTAGTGATGATGCCATGGCCACGCTGGATATCGACACCGTTCAGGCCTTCCTGCTGGTCGCCGAACTGCAGAGTTTTACCCGCGCTGCCGAGGCGCTCGGCACCACGCAGGCTGCGGTCAGCCTGAAGCTGCAGCGGCTGGAAGGTGTGCTCGGCAAGCGGCTGGTCGAGCGCTCGCCGCGCGCGGTGACCTTGACCGCCAACGGCACGGCATTCCTGCACCATGCCCGCGTCCTGATGGAGGCGCATGACCGCGCGCTGTCGGGCGAAAAGCCGGCGCGGCAGCAATTGTCGCTCGGCATCAGCGATCACGCCGCCGGCCCCGAACTGGTGCCGCTGCTGGAGCGGCTCCATGCGATGTCCTCGCAGATGTCGCTGGCGGTAACGATCGGCTTTTCGCGGGCGATGCTCGATGCCTACGATTCCGGCGAACTAGATGCCGTGGTGGTGCGGCAGGAAGGCAGCCGCCGCGGCGGCGAGCAGCTGACCGAGGATGAATTCGGCTGGTTCGCCGCGCCGCGCTTCGTCTGGCCGCACGGTGACGCCCTGCAACTGGCGACGCTGGCACCGCCCTGCGGCGTCCGCGCCATCGCCGTCCGCGCGCTCGACAAGGCCGGCATCCCCTGGATCGAAGCCTTTGTCGGCGGCGGCGTCACGGCGGTGGTCGCGGCGGCCCAAGCCGGATTGGCAGTCGCGCCACTGGCCCGGAGGATCGCGCCGGCTGGGCTGGTCGACATCGGAATAGCACAGAACCTGCCGGCACTTGGCGCATCGAAGGTGATGTTACACTCGAAGGTCAGCGACCCGGCAAAGCTCGCCGCGCTGCGGACATTGGCGGCGACGTTTCGCGGTGTGGTTACGGTTTCCCGCGCAAGCACTTAAGTATCCGCGCATTTTACAAGATCGCGTCGAACGCGCTGCGCAGCGTTTCGTGGCGGAACTTGAATCCGTTCATCAGGGCCTTGTTCGGCAGCACCCTCTGCCCGCCGAGCAGAAGCTCATTGGCAAAATCGCCGCCGACCCAACGCAGCAATGCATCCGGAATCCGGAACACGGCCGGACGATGCAGCCGCCGGCTGAGTTCTTCGGTGAACTTCAGATTGGTGACCGGGATCGGCGCGGTGGCGTTGATCGGCCCTGAGATGCCGGGGCTGGCGATCACATGGGCGATCAGGCGCACGAGATCGTCGCGCTCGATCCACGACATCCATTGCTTGCCTGATCCTAGCGGTCCGCCGAGACCGAACTCGAACGGCGTCAGCATGCGCGTGATGAAGCCGCCATCGGTTCCGATCACGAGGCCGATTCGCAGATAGGCTACACGCACGCCATGTTCGGCCGCCGGGCTCGCCGCACGCTCCCAGGCGTCGCACAATTCATGGCTGAAGCAGGCGTGGGATTTGGCGGACTCGGTCAGCACCTGATCCTGCCACAGACCGTACCAGCCGATCGCGGAGCCGGAGACCAAAACCTTTGGCTTGCGTTCGAGACGGCCAATCAAATCAACGACATCGCCGGTCATCTGAATCCGGGATTCGAGGATCTTGCGGCGCTTTGTCTCCGTCCACAGACCGTTGCCGATCGGCTCTCCGGCGAGATTGACGATGGTGTCGATTTTGGCATCCGCTGGAATCTGGTCGAGGCTCGTGATCAGGGTGATCGGCGGCGACAGTTCCGCTTTCGCGGGGTTACGGACCAGCGCAATCACCTGATGACCTGACGCGGTCAAGCTTGCGACCAGACGGCTGCCGATGAAACCGGTGGCGCCGGTAACGAGCACGGTCTGGCTATCAGGCAATTTCTCCACGAGGCCGGCCGCAGGCGCGCTTGTCATCCGTCCGAGACGCCGGGCCGCGGTAAAATCCCGCAATCCGCACAGCGCCGCGCCGACGGCGGCCGCCGCGGCGATAATGCTGAGCCACCCCGTATAAGCCGACTTGACCCCGGTCGGCTGCATCGCCCAGTCGATCAGAACCGGCAGCAGCAGCACCAGGATGGCGCCGTAATTGATCGCCAGCAGCGTATGGTTGATGCGCTCGCTGGCCGGCAGCTTCCGGCTCATGTCCTCTTCGACGAAATCCAGTAGCGTGATGACGACTTCCGCCACCAGCACCGCGATGATCAGCATCGCAAGGATGCCGTAGACTTCCAGCCAGCCGAGCACCAGGAACAGGAATGCATACATCATGTTGCGCACGCCATGGAGCTGCAACTCGTAGCGCTGCGACGGGCGCCAGGCCAGCCGCTCGGTCAGCTCATGGTGATAGAACGTGTCGAACACGCCCATTGCGATCTGAACGGCAATCAGGATCCATAGCAACGACGTCATGATGCGGCCTCCCGGAACACGGCGGACTGGCGAATGAGCCTGCCAAAACGCGGATGGACGATATCGAGCGTGAAACGGAACGTGCCGCCGCCGAGATCGGCATGGATCACGGTGATGTCGCCGGGCGTCAGCCAGGGCGAGAGCGCCAGCCGCAGCGGCCCGATCTGCAGGGCATAGCCGACGCTGCGAAACACCAGCGCTTCATGCTCGACGAAGATCCGCAGCGCCATGCTGATGCCGTGGCCGACATATTCCTCGAGCCCGGTCGGCCCGGCGAAGCGCTTCGAGGAATGGATGACTTGCGGAAATCCGTGTGAGCGGGCGCAGATGCGGGTCCAGATCTGGCCGCCGCTTGCCGCGTCCTCCGTCACCGTCACGACCATCGGAACGCCGGTCTCGGACCCGGTCGGCAGCGGCCCGCCGACCAGCCGCGCCAGCTGCGCCATCCACCAGCCGATCCGGCTGAACCAGGCCTCCTCGACCTCGCCGACATAGACGACCGTGGCACCGTCGACATGGCGCTTGGAAAACCGCCGCCAGACCGCCAGCGGCAATCGCCCCCAATCGGCGTCGGACAGCAGCGCGTGGAACCTGTCATCGTCGAGCAGTAGGTCGCTGGAAGGTTTTTTCGAAACGACTGGACGCTGGAAAGCTTGAGATCCTGATCGCTGACGCCATCGAACGCTCCTGCTACTCTCCCGCCTCGCCCTACGCGCTATTTGGTTTTTCCCATCGGCAGGAAGCTGACGATCTTTTCGCCGAGCTTGATCAGGGCGACCAATCTCGGCCGCGGCACCTTCAGCATCTGCATGTACCAGCGGTCGACCAGCTCGGTGAATTCCAGCATCTCCCTCAGCCGCTTGCTCGCGACCTCGCTGATGGTCGGATCATCGGCGGCATCGGAAACGCAGGCGCGCAGCGCATCGACCGCGGGGTCGATCTCGCGCTCCTTGCGACGGGACGCGATCCGCGCCGCCACTTCCCAGATGTCGGTCTCCGCCTCGTAATGATCGCGGCGGTCGCCGAGGATCGGCACCCGGCGGATCAGGTTCCAGGACAGCAGCTCCTTGATGGAGTTAGAGACGTTGGACCTGGCCATGCCGAGTGTCTCGGCGATATCCTCGGCCGTCATCGGCGCCTCGGCGAGGTACAGCAGGCCGTGGATCTGGCTGACCGAGCGGTTGACGCCCCACTCGTCCCCCATGTCACCCCAGTGCAGGATGAACCGCTCGACGGCGGCCGGGAGTTTCTTCTTTTCCGTTGTTTCTGTCATGACAGAAATATCAGACATTTCTGGACAGACGTCAAGACCCTCCACGCGAGTAACGGGCCACCATCTGTCCGCGGCGTGCCGCACGTTCCCGAACGTGCCCTGACCGATCGCGCCCGAGCTAAAATGTCCCTAAAACTTGTCCATTGCCCGGAACCATCCGGCACCCCGCGCGTTTCGGCCACTAGGTTAGGGGTTTAGATGTCCGAAATAGACCAACGACAGCAGCGGAATCTGTTCGAGAGCGAACGCAGTTTCCGGCTTCTGGTGGAGGGGGTTGCCGACTACGCGCTGTACATGCTCGATCCCACCGGCATCATCACCAGCTGGAACATCGGCGGTCAGCGCATCAAAGGCTATTCGCCGGCGGAGATCCTGGGCCGGCACTTCTCCTGTTTCTACACCGAGCCCGACCGCGCCAACGGCAAGCCAACGCGCGCGTTGCGCATCGCGCGCGAAACCGGCCGCTATGAGGAGGACGGCTGGCGCGTCCGCAAGGACGGCACCTTCTTCTGGGCGAGCGTGGTGATCGACCCGATCTACGAGGATGGCCGGCTGGTCGGCTTTGCCAAGATTACCCGCGACATCACCGAACGCCGCGAGGCCCAGCTCAAGCTCGATCAGATGCAGGCGCAGCTGGCGGAATCGCAGAAGCTGGACGCGCTCGGCCAGCTCACCGGCGGCGTGGCGCACGATTTCAACAATCTCCTGATGATCGTCAGCGGCAGCCTTCATACGCTCAGGAAGGGCGTCTCCGACGATCCCAAAATGCAGCGCGCACTGGCCGCTATCGACGGGGCGACAAAGCGCGGCGCAGCCCTAACCAGCCAGTTGCTGACATTCGCCAGGCGGCAAAGCGTCAATCCGCAAACGGTCGATGTCACCGAAAGAATCAAGTCGGTGCGCGATGTTCTCCACACCGGCGTCGGCGGCACGGTGACACTGCAATTCGACCTCGACCGCATCGTCTGGCCGGTCATGGTCGATATCACCGAACTCGAGACCGCGCTGGTCAATCTCGTGATCAACGCGCGCGACGCCATGCCCGACGGAGGAATCATCAAGATCGCTGCCGACAACACCAGGCTGATCGAGGAAGCTCATAGCGGCGACTATGTCGCCATCTCCGTGACGGATACCGGCACCGGCATCGCGCCTGACGTGCTGAGCAAGATATTCGATCCGTTTTTTACGACCAAACCGATCGGCAAGGGCACCGGACTGGGTCTTTCGCAGGTGCACGGTTTCATCCATCAGGCCGGCGGAACGGTCAAGGTTGCCAGCGAACTCGGCAAGGGTACGAAGATCACCATTCTGCTGCCGCGACAGCATGGCGGTCTGCCGGTTGACGAGGTCAGCGTCGTCGAATCCGGTGGAAGCGGCACCGTGCTGCTGGTCGACGACAATCCGGAAGTCGCCGCGGTCAGCACCAGCCTGCTCGAACAACTCGGCTACACCGTCCGCAGGGTAGAGAATGCCGAGGCCGCCCTGCGCGAGATCGAGCACGACGGGATCGACCTCGTATTCACCGACATCGTGATGCCGGGCAAACTGGACGGCCTCGGTCTGGCTCGCCGCCTCAAGGCGATGCGGCCCCAGCTGCCGATTCTGCTGGCGACCGGCTATAGCGATGCCGCCTTGAACGTGCGCGGCGATTTTCCCATCCTTCGCAAGCCCTATGAGATCCATCAATTGAGCCAGGCGATCGCAAAATTGCCGCGGTGACCGGCGGGCCGCGCCGTCCCGGTTCCACCGGCATCCCGGCCGAAATGCCGGCTTCTCCGTTGTTTTCCTGACCGGCTTATTAACCGCATCGCCACCTATTGGCCGCTAGATTCCGGCCACGCATTTAGCTTGCCGGTCAGAATGATTTGGCACTCCCCCATCAAGGCGGAAGATGCCCGACCGACACCTCGCAAACCAAAGCGGCCTCCTGCGGCGGATCACGCCGGGGATGGTCGTGGTGTTCTTTGCACTGGTCATGACGGCATGCATCCTGGGCGTCGTGGTCTGGAAGGCGCTCGAAGCCAAGTCGGCGGCGCTGTCGCGCGGCTCCACCGACATTCAAAACCTCGCCCACTCGCTGGCCGAGCACGCCGGGCACACCATCCAGGCGGTCGACATCGCGATGAGCGGCATGGTCGACTTGCTCAAATACCGAAACCCGGTGCCGGAACGTTTCAACAAACATCTGGCCGACACCGCGGCCGCGCTGCCGCAAATACGCGAGATCGGCGTCCTCGATACCGAAGGCAATTGGCGCTACTCGTCGCTGCCGGAAACGCCGCGCTATAACAATAGCGACCGAGGCTACTTCGCCTATCATCGCGACAGTGCGGACAGGACGCTGCGCATCAGCGAACCGATCCTGTCGCGCCTCACCGGGCGGCCGACGATCCTGCTGTCGAAGCGCATCAGCAAGGAGGACGGCAGTTTCGGCGGCGTGCTGACGGCCGCGATCGAAAGCGACTATTTCAGTGGCTTCTACCGCGCCTTCCAGCTCGGCCCGGACGGCGGCATCAGCCTGCTGCGAAATGACGGCGTCGTCATGTCCCGCTGGCCGTTCTCGAACCAGAGCACCGACCTTTCCAGACTGGACCTGTTCACGACACACCTCAAACGGAGCTCGGCCGGATACTACAAGATCACGTCACCGTTCGACGGCATCGTAAAGTATTTCGGCTACGAGCAGGCGCCGCGCTATCCGCTGCTCGTCACGGTGGCGATGTCCGAAGACTGGCTGCTCGCCAGTTGGTCGATGGACCTGCGCACGGATGCGATCGTGGCGGTGGTATTGCTGTGCGTGATCATCCTGCTCGCTGCCCTGCTCTCGGCGCAGTTCAATTTTCGCGTCAGGACCGAACGCGCGCTGCGGGAGAGCGAGCAGCACTATCGCCTGCTGGCGAACAATATCGCCGACGTCGTGATCCTGCTCAATGGCCGCGGCACGCTTCGTTATGTGTCCCACTCGGTCGAACAGATGCTGGGCGTTCGCCCGCAGGACCTCGTCGGCAAATCCTGCTTCGACATGGTCCACGCCGAGGACAAGCAAGGCGTGATGGCCGCGAGCGCGCGGCTGAACGGTTCGGGCGCCGTCAGCACAACCGAGTTCCGGACCTACCGTGCCGACGGATCGATCGTATGGGTCGAAAGCAACTTCAAGCAGGCATCGGAACGCGACAATCCCGCCGAGGCCGAGTTTGTCGGGGTGCTGCGCGACATCACGGAACGCAAGCGGATGGAAGATGAGCTGAACCTGCTCAACCGCCGCCTGACCCGGCTTGCGGCCACCGACGGTCTGACCGGATTGACCAATCGCCGCACCTTCGACGGCTTCCTGGCGCGCGAGTTTGAGGCCTGCGAAGAGATTTCGGTGCTGCTGTTCGATATCGACAACTTCAAGGGTTACAACGACACCTATGGACACCAGGCCGGCGACCGCTGCCTGCAGGCCGTTGCCCGCGCCATCGGCGATGCGACCTCGAATACATCGGGCCTCTCCGCGCGCTATGGCGGCGAGGAATTCGCCGTCGTTTTGCCGAACATTTCCGAAGACGACGCATTGAAAGTCGCCGAATCGATCCGGCTGACCGTGCGCGCCCTCGGCCTTCCCAACACCGCCGCCAATCGTGGCTTCGTCACCATCAGCGCCGGCATCGCCAGCCGGACGGGTTCGACGCCTGGTGAGGCTGCGCTGGTCGGAGAAGCCGACGTCGCGCTTTATGAAGCCAAGCGTCTCGGCCGCAATCGCAGCATCGTCTATTCATCGCTGAACCTGCGATATGTCGAAACCGGTTCGATCCAGCACGATCCAGACCTGCCGCCCGTCAAACGGAAGCTGGTGCATTAGCGCGCGCGTGTGCGCATCAAGGTCTTTGGCGAGACCATCCACATATAGTTCTGCATGTCAGCCCTGCTGCCATAGCGGCCGGATTTAGCGCGTGCGCCCAAATTTTATGCGGCTTGCGTCAAGCTGAATCCTTGTGGCGCCACATTGATCCCGAACAATCGCAGCTGCGGAAAACACTGTCAGGTTCCCCATGAAAATATCAGATTTCACTTGCCCATCCTGCGCGTCGGCTTACGAGGTCGCGGAATCAAGTTCACCGATCGGACGGCCGGGCCGGATTGAATGCACGACCTGCGGCCAGCTTCTCGATGTCTGGCAGGGTCCCAAGCTGAGAGCCTATCGGTTGGTGATGTCGTCGGAACACAAGTACCGGCACATCGACGCGCCGCCCTCTCCGGTTCGCGCGACCGCATAGACTGATATCGCATCGCGCCTGTCATCGAACGCGCGTAATCTCCGTCGGCCAGCATCGGCCTCGAGGAGACGGCGAGATGACCAAACCCGAATTCATTCCCGCTGAAATCGGGACGCGGGTGACGGCGCACGCGCTGCATGTTGGCGACCGCATCAATACGATCGGCTTCGAAACAGAGGCGCTCTCGGCGATCCCGCTCGCGATCAGGGTTGGCACGGGCGGCGTCGCGGTTCTGTTTCGCTACGGCGTGGCGGTGCTGATCGGCCTCGCGCCGGAAGAACACAGCCGCTTCCTGGAAACGCTGAAACCCCGGATCGACGGCAAACTGGCGCGCCCCGAAGAGGAAGCCGCCATTCTCGCCTTTTCCGGCGAGGCCGAGGATCAGGTCCAGTCCGGCGGCCCCATACAGTTGCGCGACATGTCGCCGGCAAGGCTCCTTGTCGTTGCCGACGTGCTGGCCAAGAGCGTCGTGCTGGCGCACGACGAACGCGAAGTGGCGAAGGTATTCGAGATCATCGAACCGTTTGCCAAAGAGCTGGCAGATCACGGACGAACCCGCCGTAATCGAAAAGGGATCATGCAACTGATCGGAAGCGCCCTGCTGGTCCAGCACAGGGTATCCGGCCGTGTCGCGATCGGAGAGAAGCCTGACGTGCTGTGGGATCGTCCCGACCTCGAGCGGCTTTACGCCCGGCTTGAAGACGAATACGAACTCAAGGAGCGCCTCGATGCCCTCAACCGGAAACTTGCCGTGGTCGCGGAGACCGCCAACACCCTTGCCGATATCATCGACACGCGCCGAACCCTGCGCCTCGAACTCATCATCGTCGGGCTGATCGCGTTCGAAGTCATCATCACGATCTATCAGCTTTACATGGGCAAGGATCACTGACCCGGGCTTGGCCGGACTCCCCTCGCTATCTCGGGCCCGGCCGCCACGACAGATCATCCGACCACAGATAGATCGCGATCGCGGCAAGGCACAGCACGAGGCCGACCCAGAACATCGGCGAATGATGGACACGCCTCCAATCGCGTTCGGAAGTTGGCGGTTTCATGGATCACCTCGTTGGCGGGTTTCGGCCGGCGACGACTATGGCAACGAACTTGATCCGCGCCAATGTCAGATCGTCGGCAACACCGAGAAGCGCTCCCCCGGCCGCAGCAGTTTCAGCGCGTCGGGATGGGCGTCCTCTTCCCTTACCGCGTCGACCCGCGCCAATGGCGGCCCGCGCCGGCACGCTGCGATCATGTCGGCGACGACATCCGCAGGCCCCGCGAACAGCGCCTCGACGCTGCCGTCCCTGCGATTGCGTACCCAGCCCTCGACATCACGCGTCATCGCCTCGTCCGCGACCCAGGCACGGTAGCCGACGCCCTGTACCCGGCCCGTGACCGTGACATGGCGGATCGCGCCGGTCATCTATTTCTTCAGCCCGAGAAATTCGGCGCTGCGCGCCTTCACATCGGCTTCGCGCATGGCCCGGCCGGTCAACTCAGACGATGCGAGGCCTTTGAGATTCTTCGGCAAGGCTCCCTCGCGCAGTGCTTTCAGCGTCTCGTAGACGGCCTGCGTGGCGGCGGCGAAAGGCGTGTGTCCCTGCAGCGCAATCTTCACCCGCTGACTTCCGAGAAAGGCCGCATCATTGAGTTCGCCCTGGGGGTTGCCGAGCACGATTGGCAGCGTCGTCACCGCGGCAATCGCCTCGACTTCCCGGCGCGTCGTGAGCCCGGTGAAGAACAGTGCATCGACGCCGGTGGCGTTGTAGGCTTTGGCGCGCACCAGGCATTCCTCGAAGCTCGCCGCCGACGGGCCACCGCCGCGTGTTCCGGTGCGGCCCATGATGACCAGCGCGGGATCGCTGCGACCGTCCAGCGCCGCCTTCATCTTGCCGACGCCCTCTTCGAGCGGGATTAGCTGCGGCTCCGAGACGCCGAAAGCCTGCGGCAGCAGCGTGTCTTCGATGGTGAGGCCCGCAGCACCCGCGGTTTCCAGTTCCTGCACGGTGCGCCGGACATTGAGCGCGTTGCCGTAACCATGGTCGGCGTCGACCAGCACCGGCAATGAAGCGGCCCGCGACATCCGGCGCATCTGTTCGGCGAGTTCGGTGAGCGTGATCAGCGCAATGTCAGGATCGCCGAGCACCGCCAGCGAGGCCACCGAGCCGCCGAACATGCCAAGTTCAAAGCCGAGATCTTCGGCGATACGGACGGAAACCGGATCGTAAACCGAACCCGGGCGGATGCAGGCGGATCCGTTGAGGATGGACCGCAGTTTTTCGCGGCGTTGTTGGAAGGCCATCGAGATTTCCTCCGTGTCTCGTCATTGCGAGGAGCGTTAGCGACGAAGCAATCCATTCTTGCTTGGCTGTTCTATGGATTGCTTCGCTGCGCTCGCAATGACGGCTTGATTGCTCCGGGGTTACGCAAACTCCAAAATCAGCGCATCCACCGCGAGCGTGGCGCCGGCGGCGGCGTGAATCTTCTTCACGGTGCCGTCGCGTTCGGCGCGCAGCACGTTCTGCATCTTCATCGCCTCGACCACGGCCAGCGTTTCGCCGGCCTTGACCTCCTGCCCTTCGGCAACCGCGATCGACACCACCAGACCGGGCATCGGGCACAGCAGCTTCTTGCCGGTATCGGCCGCCGAGTTCACCGGCATCAGCCGGGCGGCCGCCGCCTCGCTCTCGGTGAAGACGTTGACCGGAACTTCAAAGCCCTGATGCGCCAGGCGGATGCCGTTCGGGATCGCGCGCACCTGCATTGCCACATAATGGCCATCGATGGTGCCCTGCCAGACCGGCTCGCCCGGAGTCCAGTTCGAGACCAATTGATGCGGATTGCCCGGCAGATCGTCGGCGCCGATGAAGCGCACCGCGATTCCATCGGCTTCGCGCGCGACGTCGAGCGCGATTTCCGCGCGATCGAGCCACACCGCGCGGCGGCGCTCGCGCTGCACCAGCCGACCGTTCAACTGGCCGGAAATCTGCCGCTTGCGTTCGCCGAGCACGTGATCGATCGCAGCCCCGACCGCCGCAAGCCGGCGCGCGATCTCGCCTTCGGGCGGCCGCGCTGCAAATCCCTTCGGGAACTCCTCGGCGATGAAGCCGGTGGACAAATTGCCCTCGCGCCAGCGCGGATGGCTCATCAGCGCGGAGAGGAACGGAATGTTGTGTCGGATGCCGTCGATATAGAACGAATCCAGCGCCGTCGACTGCGCCTCGATTGCGGCCGCCCGCGACGGCGCATGCGTCACGAGCTTGGCGATCATCGGATCGTAATGGATCGAGATCTCGCCGCCCTCCTGCACGCCGGTGTCGTTGCGGATCGTGATGCCGTCATGGCTCGCTTCCGCGGGCGGGCGGTATTTCACCAGCCGGCCGATCGAGGGCAGGAAATTGCGGAACGGATCTTCGGCATAGACGCGCGATTCCACCGCCCAGCCGGTCAGCGTGACGTCCTTCTGCGCGATGATAAGCTTCTCGCCGGCGGCGGAGCGGATCATTTGCTCGACCAGATCGATGCCGGTGATCAGTTCGGTGACGGGGTGCTCGACCTGCAGGCGGGTATTCATTTCCAGGAAGTAGAAGCTCTTGTCCTGGCCGGCGACGAATTCCACCGTGCCGGCGGAATCATAATTCACGGCCTTGGCCAATGAGACCGCCTGCTCGCCCATCTTGCGGCGGGTGGTCTCGTCGAGCAGCGGCGACGGCGCCTCCTCGATGACCTTCTGGTTGCGGCGCTGGATCGAGCATTCGCGCTCGCCGAGATAGATCACGTTGCCATGCTTGTCGCCCAGCACCTGGATTTCGATGTGGCGGGGGTCGACGATGAACTTCTCGATAAAGACGCGGTCGTCCCCGAACGAGGATTTGGCCTCGGCCTTGGCCAGGTTGAAACCTTCGGCGACTTCGGATTTCGAATGCGCGATGCGCATGCCCTTGCCGCCACCGCCGGCGGACGCCTTGATCATCACGGGATAGCCGATCTCGTCGGCGATCTTGACCGCATGCTTTTCGTCCTCGATGACGCCGAGATGTCCCGGCACCGTCGAGACCTTGGCCTTGGCGGCGGCCTTCTTGGATTCGATCTTGTCGCCCATCGCGGCGATGGCGCCGGGGTTCGGACCGATGAAGACGACGCCCGCCTCG
This sequence comes from Bradyrhizobium sp. AUGA SZCCT0158, assembly GCF_018130065.1. Classification (GTDB taxonomy): domain Bacteria; phylum Pseudomonadota; class Alphaproteobacteria; order Rhizobiales; family Xanthobacteraceae; genus Bradyrhizobium. Next base: position 102,712 of record NZ_JAFCME010000010.1, read on the forward strand.
GCCAGCGCGCGCGGAAAGGATTCGCGCTCGGACAGGAAGCCGTAGCCGGGATGCACGGCCTGCGCCCCGGTCTTGCGGCAGGCCTCGACGATCTTCTCGATCACAAGGTAACTCTCGGACGCGGCCGGCGGGCCGATCAGCACCGCCTCATCGGCCATTTCGACATGAACCGCATCACGGTCGGCCTCGGAATATACGGCTACCGTTTCGATCCCCATGCGCCGCGCAGTCTTGATGACCCGGCAGGCGATCTCGCCGCGATTTGCGATCAGAATTCGTTTGAACATGTGCTTCTTGCTTGAGCTTTACTTGAAGGCTTGGATTTGAAGGCTTGGATTTTAAGGCTTGGATTTTAAGGCTTGGATTTTAAGGCTTGGGGCAGGATCCTCACCCGCAATGTGACATGCGGGAACGCGGCTAACAAACCCGTCGTACAGCAAAAATCGACCGAGGCAACGGTCCAGTTTCAGGCCGCCTGCTCAGGCTGCGGCCCGCTGCAGCCCGTCAGCCGGAATAGCTGTGAAATCGGCCGCGCGCATAGGCGTGCGACACCGCTTTCATCAGTTCGCCGACCTCGGTTTCCAGATATTCATTGGCCACGACCAGCGCGCGGACGGTCGCGCGCATATCCCCGCCGCAGGCCGAAATGGCCTGATCCACCGCCGTTTCCAGTTCGTCATTCAGTTCGGTGCCTGGCTGGGAGGAAGAAGACATGGAAATGATCCTTGAGCCCCATGTTCTCTATTTGTTCTAAACAAGTCAACTGATAGTCCCGACCGGCCCACGATTTCCCCGACTAATCACCGGGAGGCCCCGGGGCCAATGGAACCGAATATCGAGATCGCGAAAGATCAGGAGCGAAAGACCCCGATTCGAAAGCGGACCGGATGGCTGGTGGCCGTCATCGTATTTTTGGCGATGTATGCGGTCGCGATAAGCAGCGACCACACCTGGGGCCTAGAGCTGGGGTGGCTGCCTTCGACTTTCCTCGCTGCAGTATTCGGCTGGACTGCGTACAGCTTTTCCCTGGCTCTTCAGTGTAGTTGCGACCCTCATCGCGCTGCTCACAGCCTTGTCCTAGGTGCCATAGTTATTCCTCCGCTAGCACTGGCCCGTGCTAGAAGGTTGTGCCCGCCGAAATGAATTTGAAGTGAGACAATGCGATTCCTGATTTTCTTTGTCGCGATGCTGCTCGTGACATGCTCCCCCGTATCCCAAGCTTGGGCCGCCACGGCGACCGTCAAGGATGCCGGCACGATTCAACTGGGCAACGTGACCTACCGGCTCGACGGGATCGACGCCCCGGCATTCGATCAGCTCTGCATCGACGAACACGCCGACAGCTGGGCCTGCGGCATCGAGGCGCGCGATCAACTGGTCAAGCTGATCGACGGCCGCCAAGTCCGCTGCGACGATCTCGGCCCCGATCCCACCTTCAAAAAGCGGCGCCTCGGCGTGTGCAAGATCGAGGGCGACACCACCAGCCTCAGCCAGTTGCTGGTCCGCCAGGGCTTCGCCCTGAATATCGACGCCTCTGCAACCGGGCGTTTCAAGACCGACGAGGCCCGCGCCAGGGACGACCGTCAGGGACTTTGGAAAGGCTGTTTCGCAGCGCCGCAAGAGTTCCGCCGCGGCCTGAAGGACGGCACGCTGCTGGGCGCCGCATGCCGCGCCGATCGCGACCGCCAGATTCGCGAGGCCCTATTCCCCGAGGATTTCGTGATGCCGTCCGGCTGCAACATTAAGGGCAAGTTCGCGGTGCGCGCCCGCGTCACCGGCAATTTCGGCATCTATCATCTGCAGGCCTGCCGCAGCTATCCGGGACTGACCAATCCGGACCGGTGGTTTTGTTCCGAAGAGGACGCCCAGGCCGGCGGGTTCCGCAGAGCCTATAATTGCCGGCCCCCCGCCAAGAGCAAATGAAAGCAAATGATGCTGGCAAACCTTGCGCCTCTCGTGTGAGAGTGTGGCAAGAGGCTTGCGGGCGCGTATGACTCCTCCTGATCATTCCAACCCACTTCCTGAAGCAGCCGCCGCGGAAAGGCTGCGTCAACATCTCGAAGAAATCGCGCGCGAGCGCGACCGGGCTCATCGCGCGCTGCAGGAACGCGAGGCGGAGCTGGCGCGGATCCAGCGAATAGCCGGTGTCGGCGGCCTCGAGATCGATTTTCGCGACGGCGTCAAGAATCGCCGCTCTCCGGAATACCTCCTCGTTCACGGGCTGCCGCCCGAGGCGGCCGGCGAGACCTATTCGGACTGGGTTAGTCGAATCCATCCCGAAGATCGCGAGCGGACGGTCAAACATCTGTTCGGCGTGCTGCGGAGCGAGAGCCAGGACTATTCGGCCGAATACCGCATCATTCGGCCGAATGACGGCAACATCAGGTGGATCCGCGTCGTTGCGAAGATCGAGCGCGGCCGCGACGGTCGCGCGCAGCGCCTGGTCGGCGCCGATCTCGACGTGTCAGGTCAGATGCTGGCCCAGGAAACGCTGCGCGAAAGCGAGGAGCGCTTCCGCCTGATCGCCGACAGCGCCCCCGTCCCGATCTGGGTCACCAAGCTCGACCGCACGCGCTCTTTCGCCAACCAGGCCTATGTCGATTTCCTCGGGTTGCCGTTCGAGCAGGCGATCGGGTTCGACTGGCGCAAGGTGCTGCATCCGGAGGACCTGCCGCGCATCCTGCAGGAGTCGGTCGCCGGCGAGGCCTCGCTGAAGCCGTTCGTGCTGGAGGCCCGCTACAAGCGCGCAGACGGCGAATGGCGCTGGCTGAGGTCGGAATCCCAGCCGCGCTGGGACCCGACCGGAAACCACATCGGCTTCATCGGCGTCGCCCACGACATCACCGCCGCCAAGCAGGCCGAAACCGAACTGCGGAGACTGAACGAAACCCTGGAACTGCGAATTACCGAGCGGACGGCGCAACTGGAATCCAACGAAGCCCAGATGCGCGCGATTTTCGAGACCAGCCACCAGTACCAGGCGCTGCTCAATCCCCATGGCGATGTGCTCTACGCCAACAAGACGGCGCTGGACGGCATTCGCGCCGACGCCGCCGACGTCATTGGCAAGCCGTTCTGGGAAACGCCGTGGTTTGGCGCCACCGAGGGCATGCCTGACGCCGTCCGCAATGCCTTCGTCGCGGTCATGAGGGGCGACGAGGTGAAGACCGAGATGCGGCTGCATCTGCCGGTCGGCGAGCGCTATTTCGACTTCGCGATGCGCCCCTTGCGCGACCAGCACGGCGCCGTCATCGGTGCGGTTCCGGAAGCCATCGACATCACCGAGCGCCGCAAGGGCGAGGAAGCGCTGCGGCAGTCGCAGAAGATGGAAGCGGTCGGCCAATTGACCGGCGGTGTTGCGCACGATTTCAACAATCTCCTGACCATCATCCGTTCCGCCACCGACTTCCTGCGCCGCCGCGACCTGCCGGATGAGCGGCGCCGGCGTTACATCGATGCGATTTCCGATACCGTGGAACGCGCCTCGAAACTGACCGCGCAATTGCTGGCGTTTGCCCGCCGGCAGCCGCTCAAGCCCCAGGTGTTCGATGTCGGCGCCCAGGTCGAAGCCGTCGCCCAGCTGGTTCGTCCGCTTGTCGGCCCAAGGATCAGGATCGAGGTCGATATTTCAGCACCCGACTGCTTCGCGATTGCCGATATCGCGCAGTTCGAGACCGCGCTGATCAATCTTGCGGTCAACGCGCGCGACGCCATGGAGGGCGAAGGCCGGCTCGCGATCAGCGTCAGGAAGGCTCATTCCATCCCTGCCCTGCGTGCCCAGACCGGACGCAGCGGCGACTTCGTCGCCATCGCCATGACCGACACCGGCCTTGGTATCACCCCCGAGCACATCGAGGCGATCTTCGAACCGTTCTTCACCACCAAGGAAGTCGGCAAGGGAACCGGGCTCGGCCTCAGCCAGGCCTTCGGCTTTGCCAAGCAATCCGGCGGCGATATCGCCGTTCTCAGCGAGCCCGGACAGGGCGCGACCTTCACCATCTACCTGCCGCAGGCCGCGATGCCGACCCAGGCGGCGGAAGCCGCGGCCGCAGGCCAGGAGCCCGGCCCGCGCGGACGCGGCTACCGCGTTCTCGTGGTCGAGGACAATGACGATGTCGGACAGTTCTCCACCGAGCTGTTGGAGGACCTCGGCTACATGGTGCGCCGCGCCGACAATGCCGACACCGCGCTGGCGATCCTGGCCGAGGACGAGTTTGCCGCCGATCTGGTATTCTCCGACGTCATCATGCCCGGTATGAACGGGGTCGAGCTCGCCGGCGTCATTCGCGAACGTTATCCGGGCCTGCCCGTGGTGCTGACCAGCGGTTACAGCAACGTACTGGCGGAAAATGCCCATCGCGGCTTCGAGCTGATTCAGAAACCCTATTCGGTCGAGTCGCTGTCGCGCATCCTGCGGAAGGCGATTTCAGACGCGCGGCTTTAGCGGCGATCGGCAGCCGTTACGCCGCATTCTCGACCGCGGTCGGGCACGCGGCCAGCAGCGCGCGGATTTCATGCGCCGGCCGGGCCGCGCTGAACAGGTATCCCTGCATCTGGGTGCAGCCCAGATTCTGCACGGTTTCGCGCTGCTGCAAGGTCTCGACACCTTCGGCCGTCGTGATCATGTCGCGGTCGGCCGCGATGCTCACCACCGCCTTGATGATGGAGGCCGAACTCGAATTGCAGGTGACTTCCTTGACGAAGCTGCGGTCGATCTTGATCTTGTCGAACGGGAAGCGCTGCAGATATTGCAGCGAGGAATAGCCGGTTCCGAAATCGTCGAGCGCGATGTGAACCCCGAGCGCGCGCAATTGATTTAGCGCCACAAGCGCGGCGTCATCGTCCGCGATCAAGACCGCCTCGGTGATCTCAAGCTCCAGCCGGCGCGGATCGAGCCCGGTGTCGGCGAGTACAGCGGCGACCTTCAGCGACAGCGACTGCGAGCGGAACTGGATCGGCGAGACGTTGACGGCAACGCGCACATGCGCCGGCCAGGTGGTCGCTTCGGCGCAGGCGGTCCGCAGCACCCACTGTCCGATCTCCTCGATCAGGCCGGTCTCCTCGGCCACCGGAATGAAATCGGCGGGCGAAACCATGCCGCGCAGCGGATGCCGCCAGCGCAGCAGAGCTTCGCAGCCCCTGACCTCGTCGTTGCGCAAATCGACCAGTGGCTGGTAGTGCAGTTCGAATCCGCCATCGACCAGCGCCGCGCGCATATCGCTCTCGAGCTCGCGGCGACGGTTGGCCTGCTTTTCCATGCTCGGTTCGAAGAAGCGATAGGTCCGGCGGCCCGCCGCCTTCGCCGCATACATCGCCAGGTCAGCGCTCTTCAGCAGCGCGAACAGATCGAAGCCGTGACGCGGCGCGACTGCGACGCCGATGCTGGCGTCGCTGGAAAGGCGATGGCCGTTGCAATCGAACGGCGTCCGCAGCCGATCGTAAATCCGCGCGACCAGAATGCTGACGTCGTTATCACACGTGACGTGACGCTGCACGACGGCGAACTCATCGCCGCCGAGACGGGCGACGAAGTCTTCGGGCCCGACCGACTGGCGCAGGCGATCCGCGACGCCCTTGAGGAATTCGTCGCCGATCAGATGCCCGAGCGAATCGTTGATGCGCTTGAACTCGTCGATGTCGATGTAGAGGATCGCGAATTGCGCGGCTTCGGATTCCCCGAGCAGCGCTTCGGCATGGCGCTGGAACAGCGTGCGGTTCGGCAGGTTGGTCAGCGCGTCGTAATGGGCGAGATGCTGGATCCTCGCCTGGACGCGCCGCCTCTCGGTCACGTCTTCCAGCGTGGTCGCCCAGCCGCCGTCCGGCGAGCGCTGGTAGATCAGCTGGATCGTGCGCCCGTCAGGTGTCGTCGTCTCGATGATCCGAACGCCGTCGTCCGTGGGGCTCAGAAATCTCGCGCAATAGGCGTCGACGTCGCCGACAAAGGAGCCCTGCTCCTGGCGATGCAGGATGATGTCGCGCAAATGGCAACCTGGTTTGACGATGTCGGGTGATACGCCGAACATGTCGATATATTGCTGGTTGCAGACCACGAGGCGGGCCGAGGAATCGAACAGCAACAGGCCTTGAGTCATGTTGTTGATGGCGGCGTCCAGATGCTGGGTCTTTTCCGACAGCTTGTACTGGGCTGCTGCATGCTGGCTGCGCAACTGGCGCACGATCAGGAAGATCATGACGACAACGACGATGATCGCGAGCGCCGCCGCGCAAAACTGCAGTTTGGTCTGCGCCCGCCAATCGGCCAGCGCGGTCTCGGTCTTGGTGGTCGCAACGATCAGGATCGGAAAATGCATGAGCGAGCGGACCGCACCAACCTTGTCCTCATTCTCCGACGAGCTGGTGAAGCGTCCCGAGATGTTGCCGTTCAGGGCGAGCGCCCGCTGAAACGACGGCGACTTGGCGACGTTCACGCCGAGCAGCTTGGCTTCTTTCGGATAACGGGCGATGATAGTGCCGTCGCGGTGGATCATCGAAATCGCGGTATCGCTGTCCAGCGCCAGGGAGCCCACAAAAGCTTCGAAATGCGACGGCTCGACGCCGCGGCTGGCAAAGCCGATGATCTCGCCATTGCGGCCGACGATCTTGCGCGCAAACACCGTGGTCCAGACTTTCGTGACCTTGCTGACGACCGGTTCGACGATCACGTCGGGCGTCGGCTTTCCCGAGGTGAATTCCTGGAAATAACGCCGGTCGGAAATGTTCACGTCCCCCACCGGCCACATCTGGGAGGTATTGATCAGCCAGCCCTTGGCATTGAACAGGTTCAGGGCGCCGACATGCGGCAGCGTCGCAAGCCTTGTGCGCACCATCTCATGCGCGCTCAAGGTCGACATTTTCCTTTCGAATTCGTCTGGTGTGTTGACCCCACCGGCCCGGATATAGTTCAGGACGTCGTCGTGCACGTGCTGGAGATCGCTGAGCTGCTGGTCGAAATGGCGCGACAGCAGCAGCGCGGTGTTGTTGAGTTCGCGCTCGGCAACGTCCAGCGCACGCTCGCGGAATTGCAGCGCGAAATAGCCGGTGCCGAGCATGATCGCGATCACCGTCGCCGCGGCGCACAGAATGAGCCACTGCACCACGCTCAGGCGCATCCGGGACAGCACGCCGGCGATTGACCACCGCAGGCTCCCCGCCATGACGCTATCCGATGCACTACCCGGCATTCTTGTCCGCCCCCACAGTCGCTTTTGTACGGGAAGACAACCCAAGAGGGCGTTAGCAAAATCAGTTATTGCGGGGTTAAAGCGCGCACCCGGATCAGGCCATTTCCGGAACTTCCGCCTCTTTCAAGCTGCACTCGATCAAGGCCCCGTCGATCGCGAATGCCGAGAATGGCGAAAGCTCCGTCACGACCTGCAGCGCCGCGAAGAACTGCGCATCGCCGGGGCTCTTGAGGAAGAACCGGACATGCCCCGCCGACAGCGTGTCGCGCGACAACCATACGATCCCGGAGAACAGGGCGACCATGGTCTGCGCGTACTGGCCCGATGTCGCGACCCCGAGTTCGTAGAGCGGCGAGACCACGACAAAGCGCGCGCGCAGGATCGGGGTCGGGAATTTGCTCATCATCAGGCGGCTGACCTGACAAGCCGCGTGAATCTTCTCTCCGTCCGAAAGGCAATACAGCGTCGGGTTGTCGCCGTCCTTGGTCAGGGCGTCGAACGCCGCGTAGCTACCGTTCGAAAACGTGGAAAAGTCTTCGCCGACGCTTTCAGCGTCCTTTTTCCATTGCGCCTTGATCGAACGCCAGGACTTGTCGGAGCTCATCGGCAGGAGGCGCATGATTAACCGGTGGTTAACACAGGACGTGGTCACCGGTATTTTATAGCCTTCGGCTAAACGTTTGCTTACGGCCTGGGTCCGGCGGCAAACATTTGTGACGATTCGTTGATGCCCAGGGTGTCGGCGCAGGCTCGCCTTGCCGCGGGGCAGCATCGCCTCCGACTGAAGCGCTAGCCTTAGCCCGCAGCGATATCGATCAGCGCGATCCCGAGATCTGCCCGCTTCTTCCGCCGCAGCTTGGCGGGGACTTCGGTCAGCACCACCTCGAGTGTCGGCCGCACCGTGCCGGAAAGCAAATGGCCGCCCCGCGTCGATCCGTCGGACAGTCCGAGCACGATGTGGACGTGAAGGCTGGCCTTGCCGTCATCGCCGACGGCAACGTCGCCGAGCGCGCTCAGCACTTCGCATTGTTCGTTGACCTCGATCTTCTTGTAGGTCTTCGTTGCAAAATCGAACCAGCCGACGACAGCCTTTTCGAAGGCGCCGATCGCCGTCACGGACGCCGCCGTCATCCTTGCCTCGTTCGCAAACCGCGTCAGCGCCGCGAACGCCTCTTCGCCGGACTCCAGAATGACGACGTGGATCCGCCCGCCGGGGTCGTCGGCAACAAGCTGGTTCTTCATATCGATATCCTGCGTTTGCGGCCGCGGTACATGGCTTCTCATCGGCGAGCGATCGCCTAGGCCTTCTTGCCGGGCGGATCGCCGCCTTCATCCACGCGGCTCACCTGCTGGGCGCGCGCCTTGTCCTTTGGCTGATCCTGTCCGCGTTCATCGCGGACGATGCCCTGATCCGCACCCTTGGCACGATCCTTATCTCGTTCCTTGGCCCGATCCTCTGAGGGTTCAGCCTCACTCTCCGCTTTCCGCAACCGCGACTGGCCTTCCCTCACCAGCAACTCATCGCCGAGCATCTGTCCAATCACCTGCTCGGTTTGCGCCTCTGCTTTCTCTCTGAAGGTGCTCATGCAAATCTCCTTTCATGGAGAACGGTTGAAAGCAGCAAAGTTTCCGGTGGAGCCGATCAAAGATCTGCATACGAATGGGTTCCGTCTGCATACGAGACAGTTCCGAGCTGACTAACGATCCTCTGCTCAAGCGAATTGCGCGAGCCCGTGGCCGACGGACCAATTCTCCTTCGCGGCGTCGAGCACGTTCACGAACACATCCTCCGGCCGTATGCCGGGGCGCTCGCCAAGCAACTCCGCGATCCGCCGGAACAGCACTTTCTTCTGTTCCGCGGTGCGGGTGTCGAACACGGTGATCTGGATAAACACGAGGTCGTCGCTCCGGACGACGCCAAAGGCATTGCCGTAACGGAAGTTCGCTGCGTCATGCTCCGTGATGGTCATGAACTGGTCGTCTTCGGGCACGTTCAACGCTTCGCGCATCGCGCGATAAAGACTGTCGAAGATCGCCTGGCGGTAGGCTTCCGGCTTTCCGGCCCGCAGTGAGATGTGTAGCAGCGGCACAGCTGATCCTTTCCATATCGTCCTGGTCCATTTGGACTGGCCGTAACGCTAAATGCCGCCAGACTATTTTGACATGCTATGGATACGGATATCAGCTATAATGGCTGGAAATGACAGAGCGCCCCCTCGACCTCGATGCCATCAGGGCTTTCGTCCGCATCGCCGAACTTGGCAGCTTCACGCGCGCGGCTGAGGCCATGCGGACGACGCAGGCCGCGGTCAGCCTGAAGCTGAAGCGGCTCGAGGAGAGGTTCGGCTGCCGGCTCATCGAGCGGACGCCCCGCTACGTGCAGCTTTCGGCGCAAGGCGCAGCCTTTCTCGATCACGCCCGTGAACTGCTGGCGGTGCACGATCGTGCGCTCGCCGTATTTGCCGGTGCCCGGCAGCGCCTCACCATCGGCATCAGCGACCATGTTGCGGGGCCGGAGCTCCCGGCGCTGATCGCACGCATGAACGCGCAAGACCCGCAGCTGTTGATCGAAATCCGGATCGGATCGTCGGGCGACCTGCTGCAAAGCTTCGACCGGCGCGAGCTCGATACGGTAATCGTCCGCCTCGAGGCCGGGCGGGACGACGGAGAAATCATTACCGAAGAGAAATTCGGCTGGTTCGCAGCACCTGGCTGGCAGTACCGCGCGGGCGAGCCCTTGCCGCTTGCCACGATGGCCGAGCCCTGCGGCGTGCGTGCGATGGCCGGGCGGCTGCTCGATGCGGCGAACGTGCCCTGGACGGAAATCTTCGTCGGCGGCGGCGTTGCGGCGGTTGCAGCCGCCGTCATGGCCGGGCTCGGCGTTGCGGCGTTGGCGCCGCGCATGCTGCCATTCGGCGCCGTTGAGGTCGGCCCCAAGCTCGGACTTCCCGATCTGCCGCGCTTGCCGGTCTTGCTGCACTCCAGGGTCAAGGACGGCCGGCCGCGCGATGCGCTTGCCGCGCTTTCGGCTGCCTTCAGGAGCGTGGTCCGAGGTTAGCCAACGCCTCTGGTTCATGGGGCAAGGCGCTGCTCGCGCGCGAACTCGCGTCCGGCTCCGCCTGCTTCGCCGACGGCTGGCGCAGCCACTTCAGCAACTCGCGGGCGCTGAAGGCGATCACCACCTCATGGTGCCGCATGCCCTTGCCGCCCTTGACGAGGCCGAGATCGCGCACCACGCAGAAGCGCCCGCTGCTCATGCGGGCCAGGCGGCAACCTTTGAAGAAACCGAACATCGCACAATGATGCATCGGGACGCGATCCCGTCAATTCTTGACGGTGCGCGAATCCCTTTTGCGCGCGGGGATTCGTTCATCAGAACAAACACAGCACGGATGAGCGGGACGACATCCCGGAGACATCATGACCTGAGGTCATTCCCATTGATCGCCGCGTGCGACGGGAATTGCGACGATTGCTGGCGTATCTCACGTGCCGCCGGCCGCTCCGACGGATCACGCCCGAGCACTGGCTTCAATTCGGCAAGATCGATGAAGGCGTCGGCCTGACGCCGCAGGTCGTCCGCCACCATCGGCGGCTGGCTGACAATGGTAGAGATCACGGTCACGTGGACGCCGCGGCGTTGCACCGCTTCGAGCAGCGAGCGGAAGTCGCCGTCGCCCGAGAACAGGAACATCCGGTCGACATGATCGGCAAGCTCCATCGCGTGGACGGCGAGCTCGATATTCATGCTGCCCTTCACCTTGCGGCGGCCGCTGGGGTCGATGAACTCCTTGGTGAGCTTGGTGACGACGGTGTAGCCGTTATAGTCGAGCCAATCGATCAGCGGGCGGACCGATGTGTATTCCTGATCCTCGATAATGGTCGTGAAATAGAACGCCCGCAGCAGCGTACCGCGGCTCTGGAATTCCTTGAGCAGACGCTTGTAATCGACGTCGAAACCAAGCGCTCTGCAGGTCGAGTAGAGATTGGCGCCATCGATAAACAGCGCGATCCTGTCGGACGATAACATCAGGCACCAGCCCCCCAATTCGAGATGCGCAGCTCAGCAGAGTGACCGGCTTCGGCTCTGCGGACAAGTTGAAGGACACCGCAGCTGGCCGACGCGGGTGGCGTTGACGCCCCGGAGCAAGGGATCGTCGATGCACCACGCATGGTTCGGGCGAGCCTTGTCAATCTAGCGGGTCTCTTCATGATCAGTCCACCTGGAGCCGCCGAGAACGGCCGCACTCGCCTCAAGGAAGGCAAGATAGTTTTGATAGCAAACCAGAACGCCAAAATCGACCAGATCCAGCGCGGCCTCCCATGACCGATCGATCGGCACGGATCGCGCGCCTCCAGGAATGACGTAGGGTTGGAAGTTGGAGGTGGTGCTGTCCTGACGGCGTTTGGCACCCGGGCGAATATCGTTCGAGCAGTGGATCAATTGCAGGCTTGGCTTTGGCATCTCAATCCCCGAATTTGTGGCGGTACGAGACGGCGGTCGTTACGCAAGCGATGTTTACAATGCGGCTACCCCGGACAGCGGCGCCGAGGTTCAACGTTCAATCAGCACGAGCGATGGCGCGAGATACCTGCTGCCGCTCGGCTATCGCGCAAGCCTAGTCGCGGAGATTCGCCGAACCATTGAACGGAGGTTGATATGCACGTTACATTTGGGTGAGAGGAGCATACTTAGGTTTAGGATCAGCCGCCCAAGCCTTGCGAGGGACGAGCGCCCTCCTCCACCCGCAGCGATATCCAGTTGTCGACGTTGCGCGTTCCGCGACTGTCAACCGAGGCTTGCAGGCGCGACGAACGGCCGCGACCGCAAGCGCTTTGAGCCACCTGCGTATCGCGATGCACCATACCTCCGGGCCGGGAAAAGCTGCTAGGATACGGCCCATTCGTGGGGCCACGTGTTGCCGTCGATGGTGATGATCACCTGACGACGCGGCGCGGGGCCGGATGGCCGAATGCCATGCGTAACCAGATACTAAAATCCCGGCGCTCGGCCGAGCAGTCGCTGCTCGGCGGCATGGCGCTGGCATCGTTGACGGCGGCTTGCATCTGGCTCGTGCTCGGTCCCGCCCCGGAGGTTGCCGACTATCTGATTGCCGTCGCGCTGCTGCTCGCCCTGTTTCTCGCCTCATTGATCGTGATGCACCTGGTAGGAAGCACCCGCAGGCAAATGGAAGCCGCGCTTGAGAGCCGGGCAAGCGCCGAACAACGCGCAATAGAAGCCCTGCGCGAGAGCGAGGCGCAGTGGAAGGAGGTGTTCGAGCACAACCCCGTCATGTACTTCATGGTTGATGCGGACGGCATCGTCCTGTCGGTCAACACTTTTGGCGCCGCCCAGCTCGGCTATCTCGTCAGCGAACTACGGGGACAACCGGTGCTCGGGGTGTTCTTTGAAGCAGACTGGGACACGGTGCGAAAAAGCATTGAAGTCTGTCTGGCGCATATCGGGCAAACGCATAGCTGGGAGATCCGAAAGGTTCGCAAGGACGGTTCGGCGCTGTGGGTTCGGGAAAACGCGAAGGCCGTACGACGGCAGGATGACCGGCTGATCGTCCTGATCGCATGCGAGGACATCACCGAGCGCAAGGAGGCTGAAAACGCCTTGCGGCAGAGTGGGAACTATCTGGCGGAAGCACAGCGATTGAGCCACACCGGCAGCTTCGGCTGGCGCGTCGCCACCGGCGAAATTATCTGGTCGGACGAAACCTTCAGGATATTCGGTTTTGAAAAGGCACCTTCTGTCGTACTCGACACGGTCGTTCAACGCATTCATCCCGACGATCGAGCGGGCGCGCAACAGAACATCGACCGGGCATCCCGCGACGGCACGCATTTCGATCACGAATATCGATTGCTGATGCCCGGCGGCTCCGTCAAATATGTCCATGCAACGGCGCATGCCGTAACCGATGCATCTGATGGCATCGAATTTGTCGGCGCGGTGACGGACATCACGGCACGAAGGCGAGCGGAGGAGAAATTGCACGAGGCGCAGGCTGAACTGGCGCATGTCACGCGCGTGACGGCGCTCGGGGAGCTGGCCGCGTCGATTGCCCATGAAGTGAACCAGCCGCTGGCCGCCGTCGTCGCCAACGCCTCGGCCGCGCTGCGTTGGCTCGACCGCGACACTCCCGAACTGCAGGAAGCGCGCAGCGCTCTGGCCTCGATTATCGATGACGGCAACCGGGCGGGCGAAGTGATCCAGCGCGTCCGCGGGCTGGTAAGCAAGACCGCCGATCAGAAAGCGCCTCTCGACATCAATGCGCTCGTCAATGAGGTGGTCACCTTGCTGCATCGCGAACTGTTCAGCCAGCGGATCGTGCTGCGGAAGGACCTCGCGCCCGCTCTCGGCCAGGTCCTCGGCGATCGGATTCAGCTGCAGCAGGTCATCCTTAATCTCGTCATCAACGCCATTGAAGCGATGCAACCGGTCATTGACCGGCCGCGCAAGCTGGCGATCCGGACGCACCAGGATGACGCCCACGAGATTCTGGTCACGGTAACAGACTCCGGTGTCGGATTGGCCGTTCAGAATGCCGACCGGCTGTTCGCCCCGTTCTTCACCACCAAACCCGACGGCATGGGCATGGGCCTGTCGATCTGCCGATCAATCGTCGAGTCCCATGGCGGGCGATTGTCGGCCTCCGTCAATGTCGGGCCCGGCGCGACGTTTCAGTTCAGCCTGCCGATGCATCAAGAGGACCATACGCCGTGACCGGCCGCTCAAACTCGCCTCGCACCATTGGCGGCCCGGACGAGCCGATCGTCTATGTTGTCGACGATGACGTGTCGGTGCGTGAAGCGCTCCGGAATCTTTTCCGCTCGGTGGGCTTGCGGGTCGAAGTGTTCGGTTCGGGCGCTGAATTTCTGCAGAGCAAGCTGCCGGACGTTGCGAGCTGCCTGATCCTTGACATCAGGCTGCCTCGACTGAGCGGCCTCGACTTTCAGGCCGACCTTGCCAAGGCAGGCATTCACATTCCCATCGTCTTCATGACGGGCCACGGCGATATCCCGATGACGGTCAGGGCCATGAAGGCCGGGGCTGTCGACTTCTTGACCAAGCCATTCCGCGATCAGGACATGCTGGATGCCGTGACGGCGGCCATCGAACGCGATCGAAGTAGCCGGAATGAAGCAAAGATCCGCTCTGACCTGCACGCGCTGTTCGCGACCTTGACTGCCCGGGAGCGGGAGGTGATGGCGCTGGTCACGTCCGGGCTCATGAACAAGCAGATCGCGGCCGAAATCGGCATTGCCGAGATCACCGTGAAGATACACCGCGGAAACATCATGAGAAAAATGGCCGCGAAATCGCTGGCCGATCTGGTGAAGATGGCCCAGGCACTCGAAATACAGCGCCCGGCGCCGCCCCAATAGCCTGGCGGATAAAGCATGATCCGGAAAAGTGGGTACCGGTTTTCCGAAAGATCATGCTCAAACAAAGAGATGGAGCAGGATGACGGTTCGAAGAAACGTCATTCTGCTCTAGTTGAGCGCTCCAAATCCCGTTCTGCAAACCTAAGTATGATTTTCCGCCCCTGATTTGCGACGCACTCTGCTCCCAAGCGGCTTGCAGCAAGAGGCATTCTGCCAGCACGTCAGGAAGCACCGCTTTGGCCAACCCACCCGTGATTTCAATCATTGACGATGACGGCTCCGTTCGCACCGCGACCTACAATCTCGTGCGGACGCTTGGATACGTCGTTCACACCTTTGAATCGGCCGGAGCGTTCCTGCGGTCGCCTCATCTGGATGACACCTCGTGCGTGATCGCAGATATTCAAATGCCGGTCATGAGCGGTCTCGAGCTGCAAGCTCACCTGGTTGCCGACGGATACCGGCTGCCATTCATTTTCATCACGGCTTTCGCGACCGAGAGCGCGCGCATGCAAGCGCTGAAGGCCGGCGCGAGCTGCTTTCTCACCAAACCCTTCACGGGAGAGGCGTTGATCAACTGCCTCGACGCCGCGCTGGGCGAGCACGGCGAGGAAAAGAGCAGATGACCCGATCCGATTGGGTTAGCACGGCATCGCACCGCTATTCCGATCGGTCTGGCGACAGGGACAGAACAACCATTCCATTCCACCGAAATTGGCAGTTTCGAGCCGGTCATACCTAGGGATAAGCCGATCAACCATCTAGACAAGTTGAATATGGGGCGGGACGGAATGAGAGTGACGCATCGTTGCCCTCCGGTCATCCGACGGCACGACAACCAGTACACCACGATCAGTGAATGGCAATTCCTCAGGAGGAGGTCGCCATGCGTACAGGCCCACGCTGTTCCGAATGCGACAGTGAAGAACCCAAGATCGTATGCCTGCGAAATCCGGCGCGTGAACGTTACTGCGGACGTTCTTGTCTCGGCCAGGGCCAGGAGAAATTCATTCGCCTGATCCTGCGAACGAATGCGGAGGCCGCATCATGACAAACCGTTGCGACAATCCGAACTGCGACCGCCCCTTCGGGTTGGTCCGTTTCAGCTGGCGCTTCGGGCAATTCTGCTCGTCCAGGTGCCGCGAGCAGTGCAAGCGTCAGCGGGATCGTAACAAGGCCTACTGGAGATGGCTCTACAAATGCCCCGAGCCGTCTATCGCCGAACAAAAGTAATCCGGAAGATGCTGCCGCTCGTGGACTCTTGTCTCTCGAGCGGCCATCGAGCCGGCTGAACCGCGAATGTCGGGAGTGGGCGGGAAATCAAGGAGCTGCCATGACAACCGCACAAGCGATGTTGATCGGAGCACTACTCGCGTGGACGCCCTCGCTTCTTGTGCTCGCCTGGATCTTGCGGGACATTCGAGACACACGCGGCCAGGATTAGCCGCGATCCAGCTTCGGCGCGCGACTTGTCGTCCGCGCCGCGCCATCATCCGGCAAGCCAGCGACCCTTGTGGATGTCGAACTTCACCAGACCTTCGTCGCGCATTTTCAGGAGCAGCGACTGGCAGGCTTCCTCATTCGGAAGATTGGCGCGTTTCATGATCTCGTAGACCTTGAGCGGCTTCTCGCGAAGCGCATTCAGGATATTCTCGCGATCCTTGAGCATGACTATTCCCTGTAGACCAAAAGCGACATTGATTGTTGAACGTGCCGCTTAGACCATGGCCAGTTTGATTTGACCATCGTCAAGGATGCCGGTCGCCAGAGCCTCGCGCGCCATCCGCTCGATCACGGGCCAATTGGTGAGCAGATATTTGTGGGCCAGCGCCTGCGTCGGAAGATCGGTTTGCAGAAGGCAGCGCTGCCGCGCGTTGCCGTTCGCGATCTGAAAGGATACCGCTTGCGGTCCCTCGATGATCTCTTGCTCGGTGGGTTTGGCAACCAGCCGCATACGCTATTCCCTGTGAAACTTGTGAGGCCAGGCTGTTCGGATCGACCGCAACTGACGCGGATATATCGGGCGACCCGTCAGGACTGGTCGTTCTCGACCTTCGGGGAGCGTTTCTGCTTTTGGTCAGCACCGGGCTGCGTGTTGCGGACCGCGTTCGTCAGCATCTCCCGCAGTTCCGCCTTGGTCATCGGTGGTTGCCGCGCTACAGATGCTTTCCATTGTGCCATGGGATTCCATATGGGGTGCCGGATCGGGAATTAAAGGCCCATGTATGCTCGTGTGCGCATTCTTATGCACACATTGCACACGAGAGCGGGGGTGCAGCGCGCATCCGGCATTCCCTGCGCCCTCTGAACGGAGGGCGAGGAAATTACTGGCAAAGCTCGGGCACAACGTGTCGCGAGAATGCGAAACCGTATCTTCCGTCATTGCGAGCGCAGCGAAGCAATCCATGCATCTGTTATGCCGAGACGTGGATTGCTTCGCTGCGCTCGCAATGACGCAGATAGGCCGCGGCGTACTGGGTCCCCCGCATTCGCGGAGGACGACAGCGTTGTGTGGGGCCCGGTACCATCGCGGTCCAACCACCCTGCCCCACCATACAAAAGCGGCGGGGAAAATCCCCGCCGCTTTGAATTCAGCGATGCGAGAATGACGTTACATCATCCCCATGTCCAGCATGCCCGGCAGTTGCGCGAGCGGCAGTGCGGCGGCGCCGACCAGGGTCGCGACCATCGCGGCCAGCGCGTGGTTGGAGCGGCGCTTGCCGCGCATCTGGGCGGCAATCCACTCCAGCACCTTGGTGTCGATGTTGACGGCCTTGGCCGGGGCCCAGCTTTCGATGTCGGTGTCCGGCGACAGGGCAACCGTGCGCGGCGGCACGGGCAGTCCGGATTCGGACGCCGCATGATGGGCGACCGCCTTGGCCAAGAGATCGTCGAAACGGCCACCGTCGCTGCGCTCGGCGGCGGCGTCGCTGATTTCGAACAGCGCCTCGGCTTCGGCGCGGCTGACCGGCTGATGCTCGACGGCGGATGCGGTAAGGATGCGGGCGCACCAGGCGGCGTCATCGGCATCGAGAGCACGGGAAAAATGGATGCGGCCCTTGGTGGTCGGGCCCTCGCCGGTGATGACGCCGTCGCGCACGATGGTCAGCGCGTGGGCGGCGGTCTTGCGGCAGGAAGGCTGGAGAACGGCGAACGCTTCAATAGATTTGGTAGTATTAGGGGCAGACATAGCTTGCACTTCTCAATTTCTTTTTCTGATCCAGCATTGCGATGCCGGCGTAAACGAGTGGTTAACGATTCGAAACTTGCATTCCGAGATTTTTAGATGGTTGCCAATTAGTCGCTGTGACTCCAGTTAGTCGCTGTGACTGATGTCACGGTTCAGTTGAATGACCGATGAACGCCCCGGCAACCGGGACCGGGTCTTGCGGACCATAAAAGGCGATATCGGGGCAATCCGGGCGATTACCGCCGCCGTGGATTTTTCGTCGCAGGGGCGCAGATCGAAAGAAGGTGCTAGGAGTTCCCTATTCGCGGAGAAGGATCTCGCCTTTTTTGGCCGGAGGTTCCCTTCCACCCTGCTAGGGCCTATACAGATCAACAGAAATTCTCCTGCAACTTGAATAAGATGAGGTGTACCATGGCACTCCAGATTGGCGCAGTCGCCCCGGACTTCGAAGCCCAGACCACCGAGGGCAAAATCAAATTCCACGACTGGATCGGCTCAAATTGGGCGCTGTTGTTCTCGCATCCGAAGGATTTCACGCCGGTTTGCACCACCGAACTCGGCGCTCTCGCAAAGTTGAAGGGCGAATTCGACAAGCGCGGCGTCAAGCTGATGGGGCTCAGCGTCGATCCCGTCGACAAGCATTCGAAATGGTCGGAGGACATCAAGGAGACGCAAGGCGCGGCGCCGAACTATCCGATGATCGGCGACACCGATTTCAACGTGTCAAAACTCTACGACATGCTCCCCGCCTCCACCTCGGGGGATGTCGCAACGCGGACCGCTGCCGATAACCAGACCGTGCGCAACGTCTTCATCATCGGACCGGACAAGAAGATCAAGCTGGTGCTGGTCTATCCGATGACCACTGGCCGCAATTTCCAGGAAATCTTGCGCGTGATCGATTCCCTGCAAATGACGGCCAAGCATCGGGTCGCGACACCGGCCGACTGGAAACAGGGCGAAGATGTCATCATCGCCGGCTCGGTCACCGACGACGAGGCCAAGACGATCTATCCGCAGGGCTGGAAGTCGCCGAAGCCGTACATCCGGATCGTGCCGCAGCCGAAACAGTAACGGTTCATCGCGCATTCGCGCGTCAGACAAAAATATGACGCCGGTTCTGATGCCATCAGAACCGGCGTCACGGAAAGATAGGCAATAGCCAGATTGCGATCAGGCCGCGCGAACGCGGTCCAGGAACTTCTCGACCTCGGCCTTCAGATGCAGGCTCTCGCCCGACAGCGCCTGCGCCGAGGCAAACATGCGGTTGGAAGTCTCGCCGGTCTCGCCCGCGCCCTGTGCAGCGTTGCGGATGTTGACGGCGACGTCGGCGGTCCCGCTTGCGGCGGCCCGCACGCTCTGGGCGATGTTCGCCGTCGCACCGCGCTGTTGCTCGACCGCGGCCGAAATCGAGGTCGCGATATCGCTGATGCGCTCGATGGTCTGGCCAATCGCCTTGATCGCGCTGACCGACTCTTCGGTCGCAAGCTGCATGCTGCCGATCTGACTCGAGATCTCCTCGGTGGCCTTGGCGGTCTGGCCGGCGAGGCTCTTGACCTCCTGGGCCACCACGGCAAATCCGCGGCCGGCATCGCCGGCGCGGGCGGCCTCGATGGTCGCGTTGAGCGCCAGAAGATTGGTCTGCTCGGCGATCGAGGTGATCAGCTTCACCACGTCGCCGATCCGCGCGCCCGCCTCCGACAGCTCGTTGATGCGCTGGTCGGTGGCCGCGGCCTGCTTGACGGCGTCGGCCGCGATCCCGTTCGATTCCTGGACGCGGCGGGTGATCTCGGCAATCGAGTTGGAGAGTTCATCGGAAGCAACGGCCGCAGTGCGGACATGCTCGGAGGCGGTCTCCGACGCGCCCGCCGACTGGCCCGACAGCCCGGCGGTGGTCCGCGCGGTCTCGGTGAGTTGCTTGGCCACGCGCTCAAATTCACCCGAGGAATTCAGCACCTTGTCGAGGATACCGCCGACGCTGGTCTGGAACTCGTCGACAAACCCGCGCAATTCGGCCTTGCGCTGTTCGGCGGCGGCAGAAGCGGCCGCGGTCTGTTCGTCGCGAAGCCGGCGGCGCTCGAGCGAGTTGTTCTTGAACACCGCGACCGTGCGCGCGATCTCGCCGATCTCGTCCATCCGTTCGTGATGACCGACCTCGACGTCGCTGTTGCCGTTGGCGATGGCGGTGAGCGTCGCCGTGACCGAGGTCAGCGGCTTGGTCACGCGGCGCACGATCAGCATCGTCAGCATCATCACCAGCAGCGCTGCAATTCCCGCCGCGATCGCCATGTTCTGGATGGCATGCGACAGCATGGTCTCGAACTGCGCCATCGGAATGCCGACATAGAGAACGCCGATCACCTTTCCGGTCGAATTCGCGATCGGGTAATAGGCCGTCATGAACGTCTTGCCGAACAGCGTGGCCGGCCCCTTATAGGCCTCGCCGCGACGCAGGATCGGCTGTCCCGGATGGTCGGGCGCAAGCTGGGTGCCGACGGCGCGGTCGCCATTTTCCTTCTTCACGTTGGTGGAGCGGCGGACGAACTGGTTGCTGGCCTCGTCATAGACGAACAGCGTCGCGTTGCCGCCGACATAGCCGACCGAGCGATCGACGATCGCGTGGTCCTTGAATTCGGGCATCTTCGCCGCTTCGGCCTTGGCGACCATGCCGTCTTTCAGCGTGATCTTGGCGTCGGGGTAGGTCTCGGCAAAGGACAGCGCCAGCGTTCGCAGATTGACCTCGATGTCGCGAAGCGCCCGGTCGCCGAACTCAGAGTTGAGCGACCAATAGGCCGCGCCTACCACCAGCGCGGTATTCACCGCGATCAGGAGGACGGCGGAAATGACCGCCTTGGTGCCGAGACGAAGTTTCAGCGACGGCAGGAGTTTTCCAAGTGACAGCAAGGACATGTGCAATTTTCCCCAAAATCGGGCTCAATTTGACGGTTCTTGCTTACGATCGCATTAATGGGATGCAACCCTAGGCAAAGCCTCAGGAATTTGATGAAACTGATGCGCGCATGACGAGTCCTCGACCGGCCATCGTCTGGTACCGTGAGGACCTGCGCCTTTCGGACCATCCCGCCCTGCACGCGGCCGCCAGCACACAAGCGCCGGTTGTGTGCATTTTCGTGCTCGACGAGAGGACGCCGGGCGTTCGTCCGCTCGGAGGTGCTGCCCGCTGGTGGCTGGCGCAGTCGTTGCGCGCCTTGCAGGAGAGCCTCCGGGATCGGGGCGCGTCCCTCGTATTGCGCCGAGGGTCAGCTCCACGGTCATTGCCGGCCTTGCGCGCGAGGTCGATGCCGGCGCCGTCTATTGGAACGAGATTGCACAGGCACCGCAGCAGCGGGTGGCGGATCAGGTCGCGGCGGCACTCGGTGGTGTTAGGACTCACAGATCTCCCGGCGACCTGCTGGTGGCGCCGAGCCAGATCCGGAACAAGGAGAACCGTGGCCTGCGGGTGTTCACGCCGTTCTGGCGCCGGGTGCAATCTCTCGCGGATCCGCCAAAGCCGCTGCCGGCGCCGAAGAAGCTGAACGGCATATCCGATATTGCCAGCGATGCGCTCGAAGACTGGCATCTCGAGCCCATCCGTCCCGACTGGGCCGGCGGTCTGCGCGAAAACTGGCGGCCCGGCGAAGCTGCGGCGCAGGCGCGGCTCAAGGCGTTCCTCGCCGGTGGTATCGCCGGCTATTCCGGTGACCGCGACCGCCCTGACCGCGAGGGCACTTCGCTTCTGTCGCCGCATCTGCGCTTCGGCGAGATCAGCCCGCGTCAGGTCTGGCACGCCGCAAAATTCGCCGCCGCTGAGCACCCTCGCCTGTCATCCGATATCGATAAATTCCTCACCGAACTCGGCTGGCGCGAATTCTGCCGTCATCTGCTCTACGACGTGCCGGATCTCGCAACGCGCAATCTGCAGGCATCGTTCGACGCGTTTCCCTGGAAGCACGACACCAAGGCATTGCGCGCCTGGCAGCGCGGCCTGACCGGCTACCCCATCGTCGACGCCGGCATGCGCGAACTCTGGCACACCGGCGTGATGCACAACCGGGTGCGGATGGTGGTGGCCTCGTTCCTCGTCAAGCATCTCCTGATCGACTGGCGCGAGGGCGAGCAATGGTTCTGGGATACGCTCGTCGATGCCGATGCCGGCAGCAACCCGGCCAACTGGCAGTGGGTCGCCGGTTGCGGCGCCGATGCCGCACCCTACTTCCGGGTATTCAATCCGATCCTGCAAGGCGAGAAGTTCGATCCCGACGGCGTCTATGTCAGGCGCTGGGTGCCGGAGCTGAAGCAACTGCCCGACAAAGTGATCCATCAACCCTGGACCGCGACACCGCTTGAACTGGCAAGCGCCGGCATCGAACTCGGCAAAACCTATCCGCGGCCGATCATCGATCACAAGGCTGGTCGCGAACGCGCGCTCGCGGCCTATGCGAGCATTCGCAATGCCTGAACATCCTCACGCGGCGCGCCGGTTGACCAGCAACACGGCGGCGGCGCACGCGATCATCCCTACGATGGCGATTGCATCGAGACGTTCGCCGAACAGCACATAGGCCATCAGCGCCGTCACCGCCGGCACCAGATAGAACAGGCTCGCCACCGACGTCGCGGCTGAGCGACGGATCAGCCAGTACAACAACCCGATCGATCCGATCGACAGCACAACGACCAGCCAGCTCAGCGCGAGCGTGAACTCCGTGGTCCAATGCACCACGTTGTTCTCGAACAGCCATGCCCCGATTCCAAAGAAGATCGTCACCGCGACGTATTGCACGAGATTGCCCGCGCGCCAGTCGATCGCGTTGCAATAGCGCCGCTGGTACAGCGTGCCGAGCGTGATGCTGATCAGCGACACGCCGGAAGCGAGCCAGCCCCAGCCCGCGTCGCCGCTCATCGGCCGGTTGTGCAGGATCAGCACCACGCCCGCCAAGCCGAGCAAAAGTCCGGCCCATTGAATGGCCGTGACGCGCTCGCCGAGCCAGCGGTTGGCGATGGTCGAGGTCAGGATCGGCTGCAGGCCGGGGATCAGCGCGGACAGTCCTGCGGGAATCGAATGCGCAATCGCAATCGCGGTGCCGCCGAGATAGAACCCGTGCACCAGAATGCCGGCGACGGCGCTGTGGAAGATGCCGATCCGATCCGGCCAGCGGGGCCGCGCGATCGCGACGATGCCAGCCATCAAGACCACCACCAGCGCCATCCGGATCGCAAGATAGGTCAAGGGATCGGCGTTATTGACGACGTATTTGGTGGCGATGAAGCCGGTGCTCCACAGCACGACGAAAATCGCCGGCGCCGCCCGCGCGGCAATATCTTCATGGTCACGGTTCATTTGCGAACGCGTAGTGCCCGATCACATGCAATGCGGCAAGGACTGATCGCGCGGGTCGATCGCGCGCCATGTCGTGACAACATCGCAAGATCCTGAACGCACTCAAGGCCAGGGCCTGATGCCCGACGGTACCTTGCGTTTCTCGCTCGGCACAAACCCATTGACCACTACATGAGCCACTCGACATCCGCGAAAAGGCGCGGGAAATCGATCCGAGGCTTCGTGACGTTCTAAGGAGAACTGACGGCGCGCGGCCGGCGCGGTTGCGCCCGGCTCAAAACGCTTCCGGACAGGGATCGACGATCTTCCAGAGCTCGCCACCGTTCTTGATCTTCTTCATCTCGGTGGTGAGCCCGCCATTGCGGCGGATCCAGTCTTTCACGGTATCCGGATAATAGGACATCAGATCCGACGTTCCGTCAGAGCTCGTGACCTTGATGCCGAAGGTGAAGGCCTTGTCGTAATAGGCCTGATGGAAGCCGAGGCTCGCCTTGGGCGTCACGCAAATCTTGTTCATCGGCACGATGCCGAACACCAGTGTGCAGGCCGAGTTGCAGATGCCGTCGATGATGACGCGTTCCTTGCGGTCGCGGATGCGCTTGTACTTAACCTTGTATTCCTCGACGTAGCCGCCATGGTCGCGCGTGATGTGCAGATCGGCCCGCGCAGGGGTCGCGACCAGAACCGAGAGAGACAGCAGGGCAAGGGACGTGATGCGCATGGGTCGATCGGGAACCGGATAGCCTTGTCAAAGCGGAGGGTGGCCCTTGAAGCCCCGACCACACCGCAGAACCTTGGCCGGACTGTGTTGGGATTTCGTTAAGCATCCCTTAGGGGCCAAAAATAGGCAAGCTTCCGCCAGTTTTCCGCAGCTTTTCCGGTGGTTTCGCGTAAAATGGTGCCCGGACCGGCCAAAAACGTCTAGTTTTCAGTGGGATCCCCGGAGAATCAAATGCCCAAAGCCAAGTTCTTGATCGCCGCCGCCCTGTTTGCTGCCGCGGCCCTGGCGCCCAGCCTGGCGGACGCCCGCCATAACCGGCATCACCGCCATCACCATCACTGGCTGCCCTACCCGATCAGCTACATGCACAATTACGGGCCCGGCTCCCAGCCCGGCACTTTTGCCTATTATGACGGGCCCTCGACCAACTACTGCCGCCAGGGCTCGGCCGCCTACATCGGCCAGGGCGGCCGGCACCCCTGTTACTAAACGTTCCGCTGCTGGCCCTGCCCGGACAAGTCTGATAATCGGGCGGGCTACAGGCACTCGTAGCTCAGCTGGATAGAGCATCGGATTTCGATTCCGAGGGTCGGGAGTTCGAATCTCTCCGAGTGCGCCATTTCCGCGCATGACCGAACCGGCAAACCAAGCATTCGAGAGCGATTGACATGAGAAAGATGATCCTGGCGCTGGCGATCATGTATCCGGCCGCAGCGTTTGCTCAGGGAACGGCTACGCCCGCCCCAACCAACCCGGCCCCTCCTCCGACCGTTGGCGGCAAACCGCTGGTGCAGGTCGGGTCGAAAAAGCCTTCTGGCGAGAAGAAGTCGGCCAAGGCGGCGCCCGCCAAGCCCCTGTCTCCCGCCCAGAAACTGCAGGCGTGTCAGGACATCGACGACGGAACCAAGGAACGCCTGACCTGCTATGACGGCGTCTATGCGCCGCAGCCGAAACCGAAGCCGGCGGCCGCCAAGACTGTCAGTGAATGCCGGTTCGTGAAGGAAGAAGACGAGCGGCTGACCTGCTTCAACAAATTTGTCGACAAGCTTCCGCAGTTGCCCCGGTAACCGTCAAACCGGTTGTCCTCAGGGCGGCCGATCTCACAAGCGGATAGATGCTTACCAGGTGTTACTCCCGAAGAAGCCAAAGCCAAAGTGCTGCTGCTGGGCAAAGCGCATCGTCGGCTGCTGAACCGGGCGAACCTTGGCGATCTTGCGCTTGCGCGGAGCCTGCGGCTCAACCTTCTTGGCTTCAGCCGGTACGAACTGGGCAAAAGTGTCACGCACCCGAGCCTGGGCGTTGAGGTCGGCAATCGGCGCCGGAGCCGCCGCCACCTGGGTGGTCACAGCCGGCGGAACAATGGTGGGAAGGCTCATGTCGTAAACCACGCGTTCCGGCGGTTTCTGGTCGGAACGGATCCGCACGACGGTCTTGTCGATCGAGCCTGTCGAATTGCTGGCCACGGCGACCTGTTGCGGGGCAAAGGCATCGAGCGCGAACAACAGCGCGAGCAAAGCCGCGCCGACAAACAGGAAATAGCGCGCTACGGGCATTGACGTCGCTCCCCCCGCGCCGTTCGCGCGGTACATTCGGCTAACTGGAGATATGATGATTAGTTCCTGGGGCATCCCCCAGGTTCAACGGCGGCGATCACATTTTCGGGTTCGCAGCGCTGGGTCGCAGGGCTAAGTTCGGCTTGCCGTTACCAGCGAACATTTCGCCTTGTTTGCGTTAACGTTGACGAAGCCGACCAGCACGCCCGAATAGACCTTCCGGCTCCTGGTGTTCACGGTGTCGGGGATCACTCGCCGGCGGTCGGTCAAATGGCTGCCGTCGCGGCGGGTAAAGGCGCAGGCAATCTCGATATCCTTCACCGGATACTCATTGGCGTTGCGCAGCGTGAAGGTCACGAGCGCCTTCGAGCCCAGCCCACCCCTTCGCCACGATTGCGAGGAAATCCGCAAACCCTCGATCGGCGACCTCGCTTCCGGCGCGAGCGACAACGGTGCGGTCACCGCGGCGGGCGTCGAGGCTTGGTCCGGATTCGCCAAAGTGGTCTTAGCCGCCGCATCTTCAAGCAGCGATACATTCTGCGCGTAGATGACCGAGGAAGGTTCTGCTGCGGCGTCGCCCTCGGCGTCGCTTGGTCCGGGAAGCATCATCCATATCGTGCATCCCGCGATGGCGATGGCCGGCAACGCGAGCAGTCGCGCTTGCGGGGCTCCGAACGACCGTCCAGCGATCATCATGGCCATGCCCTCACCCGGCGGCGATATCACCGCACCCGCGCATGAAAAAGGCCCTACGGGCGTTACGCCGTACGGCCTCTCACACGACTGCCGCTGTACGGTTCCGCCGCTAGCTCAATAATCACGCACGGTCAGAATGGTTGCACGCGAGCTCGACAATTTTGCGGCCGCCGAGGCGCACCGCAGGGGATGGAATTGCGGACCACCGGCCGCTAGATTGGCGGCGCGGCAACAATCACCGCGACGGGCACGAGGCTTGGGGAGACGAATATGCCGACAGTAACTTGGGACCATGTCCACCTGCGCAGTCCCGATCCGGAAGCGACCGCGGCCTGGCTTGCCGATATTCTGGGCGGCGAGATCGTCCGCGGCCCAGGCCGAATCGACGTCAAGCTCGGTGGCGCCAATGTGTTCATCGCCCCTGTTGCGGCCGGTGACGGCGTCAACACGCCGCCGGTGACGCCCTATCAGGGCCTCGATCATTTCGGACTGACGGTAAAGGACATCGACGCCGTCGCCGCCGAGATCAAGGCCAAAGGCGTCGAGTTCACCAAGCCACCGACAACGATCCGGCCCGGCGTACGCATCTGCTTCATCCGCGGACCGCAGGGCATTTCCATCGAGCTCCTGGAGCGCGACCAGAAATACGCGTGATCCACCGCGCTGCGCGCGCATACAAACGGCCTAGCACGTTGACGCTGCGGGTGCCGCTTTGGCATAAAAGCTGACCGGGTTCCGTGGGCGCGGAGGCCGATTGGGACGTCATGAAGAACGGTCTGTATTCGATCCACGTCAGCCTGCTGGACGGGCGGTCCGGCAAGGGCAGCGGTGTGATTCTGTTCCGGGATGGCCAAATCCTCGGCGGCGATGCCTATCTGTTTTACACCGGCAGCTACACCGTGAAGGGTGATACCTTCAAGGGCGAGGTGCTAGTGCAGCGTCACACATCGAGCCCCGATGCCAATCCGCTGTTCGGCGGGCCGGCCCCCGTCGGCATCGGCGTATCCGGCACGTTCACCGATACGCGGGGAACCATGAACGGGACGGCGCTGGTCGGCAAAGCCAGCCAGATTTTCGGCGCCACGCTGCGCAAGCTGGCCGATACGAACTAGCGCGCCGGTCTACTCTGCCGCCATTTCAAGCGGCGCGATGCGCGGCAGGATCATCTGGATCCGCGTGCCGCCGCCCGGCTCCGAATCAAGGTCGAGCCGCCCGCCTAACCGGTTGGTCACGATGCTGTAGACGATGTGCAGGCCAAGCCCGGTGCCGCCCTGGTCGCGCCGTGTCGTGAAGAACGGATCGAACGCGCGGCGACGAACGTCGAGGGTCATGCCGCATCCATTGTCGGAAAACAGAACCTCGACATTGTCCTTGCCGGACTCGCGCACCTGGATATCGACCGTGCCCGGCTTGCCGTCCGGGAACGCGTGGGCCACCGAATTGAGAAACAGGTTGGTCAGCACCTGTCCGTAGGGCCCGGGATAGCTGTTCATCGTCAGGTTGGGCTGGCAATCGACATTGAGCGTCAGATTGTGTTTGCGAAGGCCCGGCCGCAAGCTCATCACCACCTGCTCGGTGAGATCGCCAAGGTCGAAGCTGCGCTGGTCGGAATAGTTGCGGTCGGCGGCGACCTGCTTGAACGACTGGATCAGTTCGGCGGCGCGATTGAGATTGGCGACGAGCTGCGATGACGCGTCGCGACTGGTTTCGAGAAAATCGGTCAAACTGGACCGCCGCAGTTCGCCACGCGCCACTTCGGCGGTGAAATTCGCCGCCTTGCGCTCCAGCGCGGAGGCGACCGTGAGACTGATGCCGACGGGATTGTTGACCTCGTGCGCGACGCCCGCCACCAGCCGCCCGAGGGCTGCGAGCTTTTCGGCTTCAATCAGCGAATTCTGCGTTTCCCGCAAATTTCGCAGCGCTCCTTCCGCGGCGTCCTTGGCCTTGCGCATCTCGAGTTCGACGCGCTTGCGCTCGCCGATGTCGAGCGCGACCGTGACGATGTTCTCGATCTCGCCCGAGGCGTCCAGTAGCGGCAGCTTGTTGACCAGCCATTGCCGCATATTGCCGGTAGAATCCTTGTACTCTTCCTCATAGAAGCCGAGTTCGCTGCCGCCGGCCAGCACCCGCTTGTCCGGCTCATCGGTCTTCGCCGCGCCATAGCGCGACATCAGGTCGGCCGTGGTGCGACCGATGGCTTCCCCGGGTTCGATGCCAAAAATACCGGCCATGTAGCGGTTCATCAGGAGATAGCGGAGCTGCCTGTCCTTGACGTTGATCACCGCGGGCACGGTATCGATCACCTGCTGCAGCAAACGGCGACCTTCGGCGATCGCATCCTCGGCCCGTTTCTGGTCGGTGATGTCGCGGACCGTTCCCTCGTAACGGATCAGTTCGCCATCCTCGTTGCGCACGGCGCTGGCGCTGTCAGAGAGCCAGAGCACCGTCCCGTCGCGCGCGCGAACCTGGTATTCGTACTCGCGTACCATGCCGTCGCGCTCCATCAGCCGCTCATATTCCACGCGCGCCTGCGGATCGACATAGACGGATTCGGAGACGTCGCCGAGACCGTTGATCAGATCCTGCGGCGTGGCGTAACCCATCATCCGCGCCAGCGCCGGGTTGGCATTCAGCAGCGCGCCTCCGGGCGTGGTGACGTAGATTCCGTCCACCGACGCCTCGAACAGTTTTCGATAGCTTTCCTCGGCGAGACGCTGTTCGGCCAGCGCACGTACCGCCGCCTCGCGCGCCGCATCGGCATCGACCAGCGTCTGGCGGAACACTTCGGCGGCTCGCGCGATGTCGCCGATTTCGTTGTCGACATCGGTCTGCGGGATCGAGGTGTTCTTTTCGCCGCCGGCCACCTTGCGGATCGAGGTCGCGATGGTTGCGAGCGGGCGCACGGTGCGCCTGACCACCAGCAGCGAGGCGAACAGCCCGATCAGGACGCCGGCGGTGCCGAGCACGATGCTCTGCCATTTGGCCTCCGTCAGCGTCCGGGCGAAATCGCGGGACAGTACATGGCCGCGACGCGCGCTGACCTCACGCAACAATTCGGTGACGCGCTGGATCAGGCGGCCCTCCGCGCCCAGCACTTCCTTGTCGATGTCGGAAATCTGCCGCTCGCGGGTCGAAATGTTGATAATCGCCAGGGCATAATCATCGACGGCCGCGCGAAGCTTTGGCTCCGCCATCGTCATCGAGCGCATGCTTTGCGCCGCCAGTTCAGCCGCGGAGGGATTTCGCGCCAGCAAAGCCGAGGCAATCTGGCTTTGGGTCTGAAACAGCGCCGACGCCATCAGTGGATCGGGGGTGTCGGCGATCGCGGCATCGAATTTCTCGCGCAGCGGCGGTAGCCCGACGATCAGCTCCGCGCGGCGGTTGATCAGCGCGGAAATACGCTCGATGCCGCTGCGGTAGGTCGACAGGCGCTCGGTGACGCCATCGATCATGTCCTGCTGTTCGGGAGCAAGCTCCAGCCGGGTTTTCTTCAGGACCTCGCTGAGCGAGGTCGCCGCCTCGCCGACCTGGACCGATTGGGTGCCGGGGTCGGTGACGAAATCCCTTGCCGCCAGCCGCAGCTCGTTCATGCGCCGGTCGATATCCTGGGCGAGGTCGCCGACGCTTTCCAGCCGCTGCAGCTCGGCGAAGGTCGCATCGATGTGGCGGATGGCGATGACGCTGGCGGTGGAGGTGATGATGATCACCGCCAGCACCAGCATGAAACTGCCGAATGTCAGCTGGCCGATCGACAACGAAAACGATCGCGTCATTGGCGAATTCGGCGGCAATTCAGAGGTCATGTTATCGAGGCCAGGCTCCTATCGGCGGCAATATACGACGTTATTCGGGTCGTGGGGAACATGCTGAAATAGCTCGCGAAGCCGGCCAGACCGGCCTGGCGGTGCACCGGTCCACCCCCCTTGGTCACGCTGGCGTCACACTGCCGGTCCCGGCTGCCCCAATCCGGGATTTTGGGCGCTGCGGGGCTTTGCCGTGCGGCAAAATGGCCAGGTCTTCCCTCGGGCATCACGCCCCACCGCGCCTTGCCTAGCCCTCCACAGGCTGCAAGGTTTTCAGCAGGTCGGACGGCATCATGCCGAACATGTCGCGAAAGGCGCTGCTGAAATGCGCCGAACTGGCAAAGCCGGCGGCGTGGGCGGCTTCAGTCAGGGACGAGCCCTCACCGCAGGCACGCACCGCCGCGCCCATCCGGTTCCAGATCCGGTAACGCCGCAAGGGCACACCGGTCTCCGCCTTGAACAGATGCAGGAACCGCGACGCCGACAGCCCCGCCTGCTCCGCCAGTTCAGTGAGCCGGTGGGCTTTATGCGGCTCATCCCGCATCAGCCGCAGCGCCACCGATATCCGCGCATTGGCTTTGGTGCGCGTGCCGACACCGAGCAATTCGCCGAGCGACGAACGTCCGTCGCGCGTCGGGATGCGATCTTCGGCAAGGCCGGTCATGATCTCGATCACCGCGGCCTCTTCCCGCAGATCGAACGCCGCACGCGGGCGCGTATCCGTCATTCGCGCCAGCAAGGCCTTGAGGTCGCGCCCCAGCGGATCGACATAGAGGAACGCCATGCGCCCGCGCGCGATCCGCAGATGATGCAGGCTGTTGGGCAATATCAACACGCTACGCGTGGAACGATAGTCGGTCGCGGGGTCCGTCGGATCGTCGGCCACTTCCAGCGCCGCATCGAGGCCCACGGCAAGCACGGCGGTCGCATTGCGGTGCGGCGTCAATCCGAAGGCCGGGCCGAAATAGAGCACGCGGGCGCCCCACCCCAACAATTTCGCCCCGCCGATTGCGCGCATAGCCAGTTTCTGAAAGCCCGGATCGTTCAGGCGGAGCTAGGGTGCCGGGATGACAACAGGACCCGGTACGATGACAGATAAGCCTGATGATACCGACAGCCAAGCCGCGATTGAGCGCACCCGGCAGGCCGTGACGCGCTACGCAAGCGCCTGGCTTGCCGGCGACCGCGCCGCGCTCGCCGCCTGCTACCACGACGACTTCACGCTGCACTATTTCGGCCGCAACCCGCTCGCTGGCGACCACCGGGGCAAGATGGCGGCGCTTTCGATCCTGGCCGAGGTCACCCGCCGCACCAGCCGGAAACTGCTCGGCATCGTCGACATCATGGCCGGCCCCGAGCGTGGCGCGCTGCTGGTGCGCGAGCGCTTCGAGCGCGATGGCAAGGCGGCGGAGTTCGAGCGGCTGCTGGTCTATGCCGTGCGGGACGGGTTGCTCGGGGAATGCTGGGTTTGGGATCAGGATCAGGCGGTGATCGACACGTATCTCGCGTGAGGCGTCTGTCTATGACGGCTAACCGACCGAGCCGACCTCGAACACGTCGCCGTCATAGCCGGCCTCCAGCGGGATACGCAGCTGACGGCCGCCATTGTTCCTGGTCATGATCGGCGTCACCGTGACGACGGACTTGCCTCTGGAATCCTCGAGCGCGGCCTGCACGCTGTCCTGTTTGCCGAGCTTGATCAGATTGCGCGTGGTGGGGAACGGCAGCTTGAAGCGGCCGGTTTCGCCGCCCTCCAGTGCCTCGCGCGGCGACACCCAGATTGAATCGGTGGATTCCTTGCCGTCATGGGCGCCGACCTGTTCGGGCGGCGCGGCGGCGAGGAAGAACCAGGTGTCAAAACGTTTCGGCATGCCTTCCGGCGTAATCCAGTGCGCATAGGGCACGAGTTCATCGAGCGCCAGCACCATGCCGTTGTCGGTCAGCACCTGGAGGAAGCTGATCTTGCTGTCGCACAGGTCGGCACGATGTGCGGTCTCGATCTCGCTGGCCCTTTTGGCGTCGACGAGCGTCTTCGAGCCCTTGGGGCGCGCCAGCAGGATGCCGCTCTCTTCAAAGGTCTCGCGGATCGCCGCGATGCGGAAGCTGAGCGTGGCCTCATCGAGCCCCTCGCCGCCTGAATACAGTTCGGGCGCCGCGATGATCTCCTGGTCGCCCTTGTCGACGCTGCCGCCGGGAAACACCAGCGCGCCGGAATTGAAGTCGATCTCATAATGGCGAACCATCATGAAGACCTCGATTTCGGCGCGGCTCATGCCGTCGCCCCTTCGCTCCGTGGCGTCGCGCAGCAACAGGATGGTGGACGCAGGGCGCGGTGCTTTGGCGGGTTCGGTCATCGGATCAACCCGCCGCGCTGGATTGCGGTTGCAGGTTGGCGCGGCGATCGACCCGCGCCACCCGCGACAGCAGATATTCGACTTCGGCCTTTGCCGTCGCCGTGATGGTCGCGCCCGGCTTGCGCTGCGCACTGGAGGCGATCACGCCGCGCTTCTGCAGCACGTACTTGCGCACCGCAAGGCCCGCACCGGGCTGCTGCTCGTAGCGGATCAGCGGCAGATGCGCATCGAACAGATCGTGCGCGGCGTCGCGCTTGCCGGCCTTTTGCAGTTTTACGACATCGATCAGCAATTCCGGGAAAGCGTAGCCGGTCATCGCGCCATCGGCGCCGCGCTCCATCTCGAAATCGAGGAACAGGCCGCCATTGCCGACCAGAATGGACATCGGCTTCAGCGAGCCGTCCTTCTGGAAGCTCCGCAGCGTGGAGATCTTCTCCAGCCCCGGCCAGTCCTCGTGCTTGAGCATCACGCAGGAAGGCGAATCCATCACGATCTTGCGAATCACCGCGGGCGTGAACACGACGTTGAGCGTCAGCGGATAATCCTGCAGCACCCAGGGAATGTCGTCGCCGATCGCTTCCTGCGCCTGCTTGAAATAGCCGGTGATCTGGTCGTCGGTGCGTAAGTGAGGCGGCGGCGCGATCATGACGCCGGCAGCGCCCGCGTCCATGGACGCCTTCGCCAGCGAACGCATGGTGGCAAATCCGGGCGCCGAGACGCCGACGATGATCTGCATGTTCTTGGCGCGTTTTACAAACCGGATCGCCACCTGCTCGGCTTCATGCGCATCGAGCTTCGGCGCCTCGCCCAAAATGCCGAGCACGGTGACGCCGTCGCAGCCGACTTCGGCATAGAAGTCGGTCAGGCGGTCGATCGATTTCTCGTCGATGCGGCCGTCATCGTGGAACGGGGTCGGCGCAATCGCAAAGGTGCCTGCGGCCTGGGCGGTAAGCTTCATGGTCAGTTTCCGTAAATGAGGGTGAGAGGACGAAATCCCTGAACTAGTGATACCACCGACTGACTGGCGCCTCAAAGCGAGAGATTGAGCCTGGGAATGAACCTTCCGGGGATCGAGCCGGATGGAACAACGCCATCGTCGACCGCCCCCATGCGGCGGTAGAACGGGGCCGCATCCGGGTCGGCGTCGATCAGCATGGTCGTGGCCCCCGCGGCGCGTGCCGTGGCCTTGGCCCAATCGAGCAGCTGTCGGCCGGTGCCGGCGCGAAGCATGCCCGGTTCGACAAACAGCCTTTCGAGCTGCGCGACATCGCCTTCGGATTTCACCTCTGCAACGCCGGCGAGACGGCCATCGACTTCAGCGACCTGCACGCGGGATGACATGATCGCTGCAGGCGTCATCGTCAGCTCCCTTCGGCACGCCTGCATGAAGGCCGCGTCATAGCCCCACACGGCCTTGGAGCGCAGGCACAATTCGGTAAGTGCCGGCGCTTCCTCTGGACGAGCGGGCCGCAGTGCGAGCATGAAGCCTCCTTCAGGGACGGGACGCGACGTCAGAACCTTCGCGCGCCCATCTTGATCTGTTCCTCGGAGAAGAAGATCTCCTTGGCGTGCTCGACGATATCCTGCGCCTTCCAGGCCTCGCCGGGCGGCTTCCAGCCTTCCATTTCCATCATCCGCATCTCGCGGACGCCGCGGGGACCGGAAACGCCGAGCGTCTTGCCGGTCTGGTCGCCCGACAAATCGCTGACCATGTATAGCACGGCCGGCGCGATGCCATCGGGCCCCAGCGCCGCTTTGGGGTTCTCGATATAGCGCGGCAGGTCCGCGGTCATGCGGGTCAGCGCACCCGGCGCCAGCGTCCAGATCCGGATGTTGTATTTGCGACCCTCGATCGCCAGCACATTCGACAGTCCCCAGATACCGCCCTTGGCGGCGCCGTAATTGGTCTGGCCGAAATTGCCGATCAGGCCCGAGGTCGAGGAAGTGTTGACGATCACGCCGCCGCCATTCTCGCGCATCCATTTGAACACCGGCTGGGTGCAGCAGAAGGTGCCCTTGAGGTGCACCTTCAGCACCTTGTCCCAATTGGCTTCCTTCGCCTTGGAAAAAGTCTCGTCGAGCAGGATGCCGGCGTTGTTCACGAGGATGTCGGCGCGGCCGAAATTCTTGATGGCGTCGTCGAACACCGACTGGCCGCCGGCCATGGTCGAGATGTCGGCGACGTTGGCAACCGCCCGGCCGCCCTCGGCCTTGATCGCCTCGACCACCTTCTGCGCCATGGTCTGGTCGCCACCGGAGCCGTCACGCGGGCCGCCGAGATCGTTGACCACGACCGCCGCACCCTCGCGCGCGAACAATTTGGCGTAGGCCTCACCCAGCCCACCGCCCGCACCGGTGATGAGCGCAACCTTGCCGTCGAGTAATCCCATGGTGGTTTCTCCTTTTTTCCGGTTTCGTGTCCCGGACGCGATGCAGCGTGTAACGCTGCTTCGCAGAGCCGGGACCTGGCGCAGTGGGCCCCGGCTCTGCAGCGCAGCACTCCGTGCCGTGCTGCGTCCGGGGCACGAGACCTCTTAACCCAGCACCGTCTTGCCGCTCTTGATCACCGTGACATTGCGCGACTTCACCTTGGCTTCGAACGAAACGACGTTGCCGTCCTTCCACAATTCCATCGTCACGGTCTCGCCGGGATAGACCGGCGAGGAGAATCGCGCCGCGTGCTGCTTGAAGGCGGAGGAGTCATAATCGGCATAGGTCTGCAGCACGCCGCGGCAGGTGATGCCGTAGGTGCACATGCCGTGCAGGATCGGTTTCGGGAAACCGGCCTTCCTGGCGAATTCCGGATCGGAGTGCAGCGGGTTGCGATCGCCGCACAGGCGATAGACCAGCGCCTGATCCGGGCGCGTGGAAATGTCGACGATCTTGTCGGGCGCGCGGCTCGGCACCTTGTGTGGCTCGGGCTGGCCTTCGGACGGTCCGCCAAAGCCGCCATCGCCGCGCGCGAAACGCGAGGCGACCAGTGTCGCGAGCTTCTCGCCCTTCTCATCCCTCAGCACGGTCTGGTGCCGGATCACCGCGCCCTTGTCCTTGCCCTTGTCGAACACGTCCAGCACGGTCGAGTCGGCCGTGATGTGCGCGGCGCCGGGCAGCGGCTTGTGGAAGGTGATGTCGCGCTCGCCGTCGACCACCATCACGCGATTGAGATTCATCTCGCCGGGCCCTGCCCCCCAGGCCGCCACCGAAGCGAACGTCGGAACCACCTTCAGCGGACGCGGCGTCAGCGTGCCCTCGTTGACGAAGGCCAGTTCCTTCTCGTCCATCGGATCGGCGCCCATCCCGATGCCGTAGGCGTAGAGCATCACCTCGCGGTCGGTATAGGCGTATTTCTGGCCGAGATTTTTCAGGGCCATCAGCTGTTCGTAATTAATCGGCATCTTCGCGCGTCCTTCCCGAATTTCTTTTTCTTCACCGGCGCCCGTTGCTGCGCCCTCTCCCCTTGTGGGAGAGGGCTACACCGGCGCTCGTTACAAACTCACTTGGGTGAGGGGTTGGTTCAGCAAGCACATATGCCAGCCGATAGAACCCCTCATCCGGCGCTTCGCGCCACCTTCTCCCACATCCGTCTTCGCCAAGGCTTCGGCGGACATGACGGGAGAAGGGAAACTTACGCCGGCGTGAAGAACGGCAATGGCGCGCCGTCGGTCGGCTTCCACACCACCTTCACCTTCTGGCCGATCTTGAGCTTGTCCATGTCGCAATCGACGATGTTGGTCTGCAGCGACGGGCCTTCCTTCAGCGTGACATAGGCGATCGCGTAAGGCCCGGTCGGGGATTTGCGCATCAGGCTGAAGGTGTAGATCGTGGCTTCACCGGAACTCTCCTCCCACTCGGTCTTGTCGGAGAAGCAGAACGGGCAGATCGAGCGCGGGAAATAATGCGGCTCGCCGCAGGCGGTGCAGCGCTTGATCATGAACTTGCCCTGCTTGGCGGCCTCCCAGAACGGCGCGGTCTCAGGGTTGCCTTGCGGCACGGGGAGTTTCTTTGCTTCAGCCATCACGCACGCTCCAGAATGCAGGTTGAGGCGGCATGGCGCACGCCGAGAAGTCCGCCGGTGCCGTGGGCGACCGCGAGATCGCAGTTTGGCACCTGCACCTTGGGATGCGCTTCGCCGCGCAGCTGGCGCACCGCTTCGATGATTTTCGTCATGCCGCCGCGGTTCACGGGATGGTTGCTGCAGAGGCCGCCGCCATCGGTGTTGAACGGCAATTTGCCGACGCCGGAAATCAGATTGCCGTCGGCGACGAACTTGCCGCCCTCGCCCTTCTTGCAGAAGCCGAGATCCTCGAGCTGCATCAAGACCGTGATGGTGAAGCTGTCATAGATCGAGGCGTATTTGATATCCTTCGGCGTCACGCCCGCTTCCTCGAACGCGCGCGGGCCGGACCAGACGCCGGCGGAATAAGTCAGATCGAGATCCTTGCCGCCGCGCGGGCCCTTCATTGCCTCGCCATGGCCGATCAGGCGCACCAGCGGCTTCTTCAGGCTTTTCGCGATCTCCGGCGTGGTGACGATCAGCGCGCCGCCGCCGTCGGTGACGACGCAGCAATCCATCCGGTGCAGCGGATCTGATATCATCGGCGAGTTCAAGACGTCCTCGACGGTGACGACTTCCTTCAGCATCGCATGCGGGTTGTACTGGGCGTGATGCGAGGCCGCGACCTTGATCCAGGCGAGCTGTTCGCTGGTGGTGCCGTAGTCGTGCATATGGCGCATGGCACACATGCCGTAGGCATTGTGGGTAGTCGCGCCATAGGCCGCCTCGAAATCGGCCTCGGCGCCGGCGGCGCGCGGCGGCATCGGGCCGGTGCGCGGCTTGCCGGCGAGCGTGATCAGCGCGATCGAGCATTTGCCAGCGGCGATCGCTTCGGCGGCGTGGCCGAGATGGATCAGATAGGAACAGCCACCGGTGTCGGTGGAATCCATGTGGCGCACTTTGAGGCCGAGATAGTCGACCATCGGCCAGAGGCCGCCCGGGGCATCGCCGGCGCAGAAATAGCCGTCGATATCGGCCTTGGTCAGCCCGGCGTCCTCGATCGCGCCCTTGGCGACCTCGGCGTGCAACTGCGCGGTGGATTTATCGGGTGCGTGCCGGGTCGGATGCTCGTAGATCCCGGCAATGTAGGCTTTGCCCTTGATGGTCAAATCATTCTCCGCTGGCGTTTCTTATTTCCATGGTTTTTCTGGCCTGTCGGGAGAGCCTTGGCAAGCGAGGAAATATTCCGTCAGGCGAGACGGGTGCGACGGGACTCAAGTCAGGATGATTATCTCCGGAAATCGTATCAGGTCACCGACGCTGTCGTCCTCCGCGTAAGCGGGGGACCCAGTACGCCGCGGCCTACCCCGTCATTGCGAGCGTAGCGAAGCAATCCATTCTATCGTTACGCGGCGCGATGGATTGCTTCGCTGCGCTCGCAATGACGGGGATACAGTTTCGCATTCTCGCGGCGCGCTGCGCCCGAAGTTTTGCAAATCGCTTCGCCCTTCAAAACAGAGGGCGCAGGGAATGCCGGATGCGCGCTGCACCCGCGGTCTCGCGTGCGATTGTGCTAAGAAAGCTGCACACGAGCATACAGGGCAGCGGAGAACATCCGACATTCCCTGCGCAGTGGCTTTACGGCTTATGACGCGCTCTCCCCGGTGAGACGGCCTCTATTGCCACCGTCACCCCTCGGAAGCGTTAGCTTCTTCAGAGCTTGACGCCGTTACGGGCGCCAGGACCACACGCTTTCGCCGTACGCCGTTGCCGCGACCGTCAATCGCAACATCAGCGTCCGCCGCATCCCCGCCCCTCGTCATGACGACGGCCGACCCCCCTCTGAGTGGGACGGGATGGGCGAGAATGTGCCGGTGATTTGGGTCGAAGGAAAGAGAAATATTTTTGATTTACGGAATTTTTCTGCTTGACACGATTTCCGTAAATCAGAACTGATTTGCCCGTCGGGTTGCTTTGTCGCACCCACCGCAGCCAGACTCCAGTTGCAAGCGAGGCGACGCAGCTGGGTAGGGCGGGTTCTCTTTAACCCGCCGCGCTCCATGCAAGATGGCGGGTTAAAGAGAACCCGCCCTACACGAGCTGATTTTCCCGTCGGGGTTCCATAAGCGACTTTCGTGCATTTCCTCGGAACGAAATCCGGCTTCCCGCGTGATAGTTCACGGGCACCTAGCAGCTGGAGGACCAGGATGTTTAGAGGAATGCGCAAGTATGCGCTCGGCGCCGCAGCGGCAACTGCTCTTTTTGTAACTCCGATCCCGGCCTTTTCCCAATCCGTTGAGGTTGGGCCGGGGGGCGTTCGAGTGTACGAGGGTCGAGGGGGTGGGCAATGCGAGCAATTGCGGCGTGCCTGCGAAAACAAGGACGCGCTAGGGGAGCGTGGGGAAGGAAATTGCCGCAGATACCGGGAGACTTGCCAAGGATCAGCTCGGAGAGACGTGTGCGGCGAACTGAGACAAGCCTGCCTCAACAAGGACCAGTTGGGCGAACGAGGCGAGGGAAATTGCCGCAGGTATCGCCAGACCTGTAGAGGACGCTTATAGAGGTCGCCAATTTTTCAGTGTTGCGGGGTGGTTCGATATCGCTCGGCACCGCCCCGCGCACCATCATCGCGATTTCAACGTCATAAAACGTTGACGGTCGTGGATTATGACTATCAATCATAGCGCAAGCGATGCGCGCCAGTAGTGTCGCGAAGGGCGGATGTACCCCTCGTGACAGTGAAGGCCTCCAGCTTCGGCTCGGAGGTCTTTTGCGTTTTACGAAGCTGGTGATCCGGCTTTCGCAAAGCTGCGTTCGGTGGCTATGGGTCCCCCGATGCGCCATTGCGCATCTGAGCTCAAGGCCGGGACGACGTAGGTGTGAGAGCTCGCCCTACTCCGCCGCGATCTGCCGTGGCGCGGGCGGCGGGTTGACGAGATCGGCCGCCAGTTGCGTGTAGCGTGCCTTGGCGTCGTGCACCGCCTTTTCCTTGACCGGGCCGTAGCCGCGGATGCGGTCGGGCAGCGAGAGGATTTCGACCGCGATGTCGAGCGTGAGCGGCGACAGCAGGCCGAGCACGGTTGCGACGTCCTTCTCGTAGCCGGAGATCAGGTCGCGCTCCATCTTGCGGTCGGCGCTGTAGCCGAAGATGTCGAACGCGGTGCCGCGCAGGCCCTTCATCTTCGCCAGCGTCCGGAAAACCGGCATCATCCAGGCGCCGAACGCGCGCTTCTTCGGCCGGCCCAGCGCATCGACGCCGCCACCGAGGATCGGCGGGGCGAGGTTGAAGCTGAACTTGAAATCGCCCTCGAACTGGTCGCGAAGCTGCTTTTCGAAGCGGCCGTCGGTGTAGAGCCGGGCGACTTCGTACTCGTCCTTGTAGGCGAGCAGCTTGGCGTAATTGATCGCGACGGCGCGCGGCAAGGCCTCGTCGTAGCCGCCATCGACAGCGGCATCGCGGACCTTCTTGACCAGCGCCTGATAGCGCGCGGCGAGTTTCGCATCCTGATACTCGGTCAGGAGGTTGCTGCGGTGGGCGATGATCTCGTCCAGCGTCATCGCATCCAGCGTCTTGGGTGCGACGCTTCCGTCCTGATCCTTCATCATCGCGATCAGCTTTGCGGGGTCGTGTGCGGCAAGGCGTCCAAGCTGGAACGCCTGGATGTTCAGCTTGATCGCAACGCCGTTGACCTCGATCGCCTGCTCGATGGCCTTGGCCGAGAGCGGCAGCAGGCCCTTCTGATAGGCAAAGCCCATCATCATCATGTTGGTGGCGATGGAATCGCCGAGCAGCATTTCGGCGGGTTTTGTAAAATCGAAGAACGACGAATCCTTGCGCAACGCGGTCTCCAGCACGTGGTTGACCTTGCGTGCCTGGAAATTGAAATCGCGGTTGAGGATGAAGTCGGCGATCGGAATGAGGTGGGTGTTGATGATGCCGGTGGTGCGGCTGGATTCGCAGAGCGTGATGGTTTCCTTGGACACGGCCACCACCTCGTCGGCGGCCAGCACGAGATCGGCGGTGCCGGTGACGATGCGCGAACAGGTGACGTCGGCAGTGTGTTCTGACAGACGCACATGGCTCAGCACCGCGCCGCCCTTCTGGGCGAGGCCGGACATGTCCAGGATCATGCTGGCTTTGCCCTCGATATGCGCGGCCATGCCGAGTAATGCACCGATGGTCAGCACGCCGGTGCCGCCGACGCCGCCGACGGCGACGTTGTAGGGCCGCTCCAGCGTCGGGCGCGACGCAGGCTCCGGCAGTTCGCCGATATCGCCGACGCCGCCCGGCGCGCGCTTGCGCATCTTGCCGCCGTCGATGGTGACGAACGACGGGCAAAAACCCTTCAGGCAGGAATAGTCCTTGTTGCAGGTCGACTGGTTGATGGTGCGCTTGCGCCCCAGCTCCGTCTCAAGCGGTTCGACCGAGATGCAGTTCGATTGCACCGAGCAATCGCCGCAGCCTTCGCAGACCGCCGGATTGATCATGACGCGGCGCGCCGGATCCTCCAGCATTCCCCTTTTGCGGCGGCGGCGCTTTTCGGCGGCACAGGTCTGCACGAACACGATCGCCGAGGCGCCCTTTACCTTGCGCAGCGTCTTCTGGACGGTGTCGAGTTCGTCGCGATGCGCGGTCTTCACGCCCGGCGCGATTTCGGACGCCGGATAGGCATCGGGATTTTCCGAGACCAGA
This sequence comes from Bradyrhizobium sp. AUGA SZCCT0158, assembly GCF_018130065.1. Classification (GTDB taxonomy): domain Bacteria; phylum Pseudomonadota; class Alphaproteobacteria; order Rhizobiales; family Xanthobacteraceae; genus Bradyrhizobium. The sequence goes on from NZ_JAFCME010000010.1 coordinate 143,633, forward strand.
TAGATTTCGCGGATACCTTCGGCGTGAAGCTGGAAGGTGATCTGCTGCGGCGACAATTCGCCGTCGACATGCTGGCCGCCGGTCATCGCGGTCGCGTCGTTATAGAGGATCTTGTAGGTGATGTTGGCGCCGGAGGCGACCGCCTGGCGGATCGCGAGGCTGCCGGAATGGAAATAGGTGCCGTCGCCGAGATTGGCGAACACGTGCTCTTCCTTGGTGAAGGGGGCGACACCGACCCAGGGCACGCCCTCGCCGCCCATATGGGTGAATGTCTCGGTCGAGCGGTCCATCCACAGCGCCATGAAGTGGCAACCGATGCCGGCAAAGGCGCGGCTGCCTTCCGGCACTTTGGTGGAGGTGTTGTGCGGGCAGCCCGAACAGAAATACGGCGTGCGGGTGATCGGCGCCACCGCCTGCATCTGGCTCGCCTGCCGGCCGTTGAACCAGTCGGCCTTGGCGCGCAGCTGTGCTGCGATTTCAGGATTGAGATTAAGTCGAAGCAGCCGCTCGGTCAGCGAGCTCGCCAGCGAGGCGACGCTGAGCTCTTCGGCAAAGGGCAGGAAGCGCTTGTCGTGGTCGTCCATCTTGCCGATGATGCGGGGGCGGACGTCGTCGCGCCAGTTGAACAGCTCCTGCTTGACCTGGTTCTCGACGATCTCGCGGCGCTCTTCGATGATGAAGATTTCTTCAAGGCCGACAGCGAATTGCCGCACCCCTTCCGGCTCCAGCGGCCAGGGCATGCCGATCTTGTAGAGTCTGAGACCGATCTTGGCGGCGACTTCGGGCGTGATGCCGAGTTCGCGCAGCGCTTGCCTGATATCCTCGTAGCTTTTGCCGGACGCCATGATGCCGTAGCGCGCGTTCGGCGAATCCATGGTGACGCGGTTGACCTTGTTGGCGCGGGCAAAGGCGATGGCGGCAAAGCCCTTGTAGTCCTGCAGGCGGCGGTCCTGCGCGAAGCGGTCGTCGGGCCAGCGCAGGTTGAGGCCGCCCTCCGGCAGTTCGAAATCGGTCGGGATCACGAACGGCGTCATCTCGTCGGTGAGGTCGATCTCGGCGGTGGTTTCCACCGTCTCGGTGATCACCTTCATGCCGACCCAGCATCCGCTGTAGCGCGACATCGCGATCCCCAGCAAACCCATCTCGATCATTTCGTGGATGCTGGAGGGATAGAGATAGGGCATCAGCGCCGACATGAAGGCATGGTCCGACTGATGCGGGACGGTGGAGGATTTGGCGCCGTGGTCGTCGCCCGCGAGAACCAGCACGCCGCCGTGCTTGGCCGAGCCTGCCGCGTTGCCGTGGCGGAACACGTCGCCGCAGCGGTCGACGCCGGGGCCCTTGCCGTACCAGATACCGACCACGCCATCATAGTTGGCGCCGGGCGACAGATTGAGCTGCTGCGAGCCCCAGACCGCGGTGGCCGCGAGGTCCTCGTTCACGCCGGGCTGAAATTTGATGTTGTATTGCTCGAGATGCTTGCGGGCGGCGAACAGCTGCTGGTCGTAGCCGCCAAGGGGCGAGCCGCGATAGCCAGAGATGAAGCCCGCGGTGTTCAGGCCCTGCGCGCGGTCGCGGCGGATCTGCGCCATCGGCAGCCGCACCAGCGCCTGGATGCCGGTCAGGAAGACATGGCCGCTTCCCTGGGTGTATTTCTGATCGAGACTGATCGGACCCTGGTTGATTCCCATTTAAGCCCTCTTTGCCAGCCGCTTTGATCGCCAAGACGATTTCTGAGCAAGGCTGTGTTTTATGTAGGCGTCAGAACTTCTTAGAACCAGTCTATGTCGGATTTTCCGCTTCCCGCACCACAAATCTGGGCAAGGCAGCCGCGCGATCAAAGATCGCAATTTCGTGCCGGGAAGAACGCCGGCCGGTTTCGCTTTGTGTCGCCGGACCGCCCCGGCACGAAACGGCATGACGTGGCCGGCTGCCTTGAGTTTGGGGATAACGCGCCAAGCGGCCTTTGGCTGCAGGCGATTCTGGCTGGTACGTTATGGTGCGCTGCGTTCGTCGGTCAGCGCTGATCGCCGCCGAAGACGAATTTCGGCATTTCCCATTTATAGCGGATCGCGAGCAGCCGCAGCGTCAGCCCGAGCGCGAAGGTCAATCCGGTCCAGAGTTCGTGATTCAACTGCAAGGCGGAGCCGGTGACGTAGAACAACCCGGTGACGACGGAAACGCTGGCGTAGAGTTCGGAGCGAAACAGCAGCGGCACGTCGTTGCAGAGGATATCGCGCAGCACGCCGCCGGCGCAGCCCGTGATCATGCCGGCGACGATCACGATCGGCAGCGGCGCGCCGACTTGCCGGGCGACATCGCAGCCGGCCATCGTGAACACCACAAGGCCGATCGCATCGAGCACCAGGAATGCGAGGTTGAGCCGGTGCACATGGCGCGCAATCAGGATGGTCACGAAAGCCGCGATCGCGGTCAGCGCCAGGTAGGACGGGTTCTTCACCCAGACCAGCGGATAGTGCCCGAGCAGCACGTCACGGATGGTTCCGCCGCCGAGCGCGGTAATGCAACCCAGCATGCATACGCCGGCCCAATCCATGCTGCGGCGCCCGGCGGCCAGGGCGGCCGTCATCGCCTGCGCGGTCAGCGCCACATAGGACAACAGGTGCAGCACGGTATCGCTGGGCGGCAGGGCCCACATGGCAACCTCTTATGCGGCCTCTTCGCACCCTCTGGTTCGATGGAACCCGCGAATCACGGTTCCATCATTAACCGGTTGCAAGATTGACGCGGAACATCCGGCCGCGCCAGCCATTGTATCTCCGCTAAACACTTTGGGGTTCTAACGGAGGAACTGACTGATGACCTACAATCCGAACGACCCGTATCGTGCCAATCTGAGTGATGACGAAATCCGCCGCCAGGCACGTATGAACAGTCTCGACAACGAGATACAGGCCGACCCGCAGCTCGCAGAGGGTCCGGCCAGCGGCGCCAAGATCGCGATGTTCGCGATCGCCATCGCCGTAGTGATGGGTGCGTTGTTCTATGGTCTGAACACTACGAGCGTCAACGAGGCCGGCACCACGCCGTCCAGCCAGACCGCGCAGACACAGCCGGCCAACCCCGCGGCGCCTCCGGGCATGCGTGACGTAACGCCGAAGTCCAACAACCAGCCCGGCACGACCACCGGTGCCGCGCCGCCGCGTCCGGCAGCGCCCTCGCCGGCGGCGCCGCCCGCTCCGGCCGACGCACCGGCCAAGCAGTAACGGCTGAAGCAAGAGTGATCTGAAACGACAACGCAGCGGGCATTACGCCCGCTGCGTTTTTCTTTGTGCGTATTTGTTTGGAAGGTGTCAGCTGAACATCTTGTTGAGTTCGCCGCCGGGATAGCCGTTGGCGAACTCCGTGAACGTGCCCTGCTCCGCCATCTCCTTCGACGCCTTCATGAAGCCGGCCCACGCCATCCGCGCCAGCGCACCGCCGACGCTGATACGGCGCACGCCGAGATCGCCGGCAATCTTCAGCGACGGACCGGCGGCGCCGACCAGCAGATTGACCGGTTTTGGCGCGACCGCCTTGACGACCGCCGAAATCTCTTCCGGGGTCGAGATGCCGGGCGCATAGAGAACGTCGGCGCCGGCCTCGGCATAGGCAGTGAGCCGGTCGATCACGAGCTTCATATCCTTTACCCCGCGGAGGAACGCCTCGCAGCGGCCGGTGAGCAGGACGCCGCTATTATCGGCATCGATCGCCTGGCGCGCCGCCCTGATGCGATCGATGGCAAGCTCGCGTTCGAACAGCGGCTTGGAATTGTCGCCGGTAAAATCCTCGATCGAAAGGCCGGCGATGCCGGTCTTGACCGCGCGTGCCACGTTGACGCCGACCTTGTCCGCCTCATGCGCAAAGCCGTCCTCGAAATCGGCATTGACGGGAATGTCGACCGCCGCAGAGATCGCGGCCAGATGATCGCAGACGTCGTCGACGGTGACGCGGTTGTCGGCTTTGGCAATGGCCCAGGCAAAACCGGCGCTGGTGGACGCCAGCGCCTTGAAGCCGAGATGCTGCAACGCTTTCGCGCTGCCGACGTCGAACGGATTGGGGATGATGAAGCAGCCGCTCTCGTGCAACTTCTTGAAGGCGGCGCGTTTGTCAGCAGTTGTCAGCATGGTCACTCCCCGAATTGTTTGTTGGCGCGGCGAACATAGGTACGCACCGCCTGCTCCGCCAGACGCTCACGCCACGACCTTGCGCAGAAACGTGCGCTCCTCGGCGAGGATGAACTGGTTCTCCTCGGCAAAGCTGAAATTGGCCATACCCTCCTTGTCGGCGCGCAGCCGCGCCCGGTAGCTCTCGTAGGCCGCGAGGCTGTCGAACGAGATCAGCGCGAAGGCGATGTTGTTGGTGCCCTCATGCGGCATCCAGTAGCCGATCAGGTCGCCGCCGCATTTCGGAATGATGCTGAGCCAGTTTTTCGAATATTCCTCGAACATCGCCCGCTTGAACGGATCGAGCTGGTAGCGGATGAAGACGGTGATGGTCATGTTGTTCTCCGGTCCTTGTTGTCGTCATTGCCTGCGACAAACGCGAAGCGTTTGCGCAAGGGAGCGAAGCGACGAAGCAATCCATTCCTCCGCACGTGGCGCGATGGATTGCTTCGCTTCGCTCGCAATGACGTTCGAGCCAACACTACCCGCTTGATCGTCGGCGATGCTTCGGCTATCATCGAACTATGAAAGCAGGCCCCGACATCGCAATGGTCGCTTCCCTGGTCGGCGATCCCGCGCGCGCCAACATGCTGACCGGGCTGATGACCGGCCGCGCGCTGACCGCGACCGAGCTGGCGCACGAGGCCGGGATCACGCCGCAGACGGCGAGTTCGCATCTGGCCAAGCTGGAAGCCGGCGGCCTGATCGAGCAGGAGAAGCAGGGCCGGCACCGTTACTACCGCCTCACCGATCCCGATGTCGCCGGCGTGCTCGAGGGCCTTGCGGGGCTTGCGGAACGCGCCGGTCACACGCGTGTGCGCACCGGGCCGAAAGAGCCGGCACTGCGCCGGGCGCGGATTTGCTACGACCACCTCGCCGGCGATCTCGGCGTGCAGATGCTCGACAGCATGAAGAAGCAGAAGCTGGTCCGGCAAAGCAAGGAGACCATCGAACTCACCGGTGAAGGCAAGCGCTTCATGGCAAAGGCGCTGCAGATCGACGCCGATACGCTGGCCCATCCACGCCGGCCGGTCTGCAAGGCCTGCCTCGACTGGAGCGAACGGCGGCATCACCTCGCCGGCACGCTGGGTGCGGCGGTCATGAGCCGGTTCACCGAACTCAACTGGGCCGCACGCGATAGCGCGCCGGGCAGCCGCGTCGTCAATTTCACGCGCAACGGCGAGAAGCGGTTCGCGGCGCTGTTCGGCCCGAGCGAAGCTTAATTCGTGCAGCCGTTTGTTTACGAATTGGCCCCAAATGAGGCGTGGCAACGAAAATGTGACAGCCGCACAACCGGCAATTTCTTGCTGCTGTTTCACGAATCAACAACATTCATTTTCTATTCAGGTCCCGTGACTAGGTTCGGAACCGCGCCGCCTGGCGGCTAAAAATCGGGAGAAAACATGAAGTACCTTTTCGCTGCAGTCTTGGTCGCAGCCTCGTTTGCGAGCTTCAGCGCGGCGAATGCCGCGGGCGGATGCGGCCCCGGCTATCATCGCGGTCCCTATGGCGGATGCGTGCTCAATCGCGGCCGTGTTGTGGTGGCGCCGCGCGCCGTCTACGTCCCCCCGCGCGTCGTGCGGCCCCCGGTTGTTGTGGTGCGGCCCGGCGGCCGGGTTTGCCCCTACGGCATGGTCTGGGCCTACGGGCGCTGCCGCGTTCGGTAATATCAATTCATACGGCAGAAGGCCCCGCTCCGGCGGGGCTTTTTTTATGGGCAGGACGGCATTGAACGCCACGGCGTGTTGCGCAGACGAAGCGGGATGCACCTTTCCGGGCAAGCAGCCATGAACTCCCTCCGCTTTGTCGCCACCGCGATCGCGCTGGCCTGCCTCACCCTATCGGCGCGTGCCGAAGCACCGCCCAAATTCGCGGATTATCCGGTCAGGGTCTACGCCGGCAAAATCGCAATCCCGCGGCTGGTGACGCCGGATTTGCGCGCCCGCCGGGAGACTTTTCTCGCCGCAGCCGACGACGGGAAGATCGATGCGGCGGGCCGTTACATCGTGGTCAAGCTGCCGTGCGGCTCGACCTGCGTCGCGCCCACCTTGCTCGATGCGCGCACCGGCAAGATCATCGAGCTGTTCACGGTCTCCGGCTGGCACGAGGTGTCAGATGATTTCGATCCCGTCGTCAGCCGCGCCAACAGCCGCATGATCGTGTTCCGCGGCGCCCGCAACGAGGCCGGTATTGTCGGAAACCATTTCTATCTGATCGAAGAACGCGGAAGGCTGAAGCACCTTCACACGCAGGACACGCAGGCGAATTTCGAGACTTCGCCGAAAATCAAATAGCCGGATGGAATGAAGCCCACGCCGACCCGATAAGGCAGGGACGGCAAATGCCATCCCCGCCCGTCCCCACGAACGTTACCAGTAACGGCGTCGCCAGTAGCGACGGCGCCAGCGGCGGCGACGCCAGCCGTAATGCCTGCGGCGCCAGCCGTAATGCCGACGGCGCCAGCCCCAGCGCCGACGGCCCCATCCGCGGCCACGGCCCCAGCCACGGCCACGACCCCATCCGCGGCCACGGCCTCGGCCCCCGCGCACTTCCTCTGGCTGGAGCTGATCGACCTCATCGCCGGACGTGACGGCGGGTTGCGCATCCGGATTGGCAGGGAGTTGGCCGTCCGGAACCAGCGGCTGCGGCGTCAGCGGCGCCGCCTGTGCGCCGGCCGCAAGTGCGACACCACCTGCCGCAAATCCAAAGGCGAGTTTCAGAAAGTGCCGGCGCTCCATGACATCTCCTCCTCTGCGATCGGTTGGATTGAGCAGGAGAGTTTCGGTGCGCCGAGATGAATGCCAGCTGAACTGCGCATTCAGGTTTGGCTGTCCGCCACTAACGTCGTCCCGGCCTAGTGCGCAATTGCGCACGGGGGCCGGGACCCATACGCCGCGGCCGGTGTTGATGGAAAAAGAAGATAACGACCAGCGTGTTAAACAATTACCGACGGTGGCTATGGGTCCCCCGATGCGCAATTGCGCATCTGAGCTCAAGGCCGGGACGACAGTGAGTTACTTCGCAAATTCCTCGGCCAGCACCAGCGCCTCGCGCGTGCGCGTCACGTCGGGCCAGTCGCGGTTGAAATCGGCGATCAGCCGGGTCATGTCGGGAGCTTTGGTCGCGCGATCGAGCGCAGCCTCGTCGGGAAACTGATACATCGCGTGATGCAGCGCGGGATCGCTGAGGCTCCAGTAGCGCCACGCTTTCTCGGCGCCGAACGATTTGACAGCGTCCGGCAGATGCTCGCGCGAATACCAGGCATCGAACGCCTGACGCTTTGCGGCATCCGTCACGGTGGCGCGGACGACGAACAGGGCCTTCGGCATTTCGGTTCCTCCCGATTGTTATTTTGCGTAAGATCACCGCCGTGCGACCGCGCGAACTGTAGATAAACCGCAAGCGGGCGCAACCCCACACGCAGGCGTCATAATGTCGTGGTGATATCCGTTTTTTACACCGCCACTTCCGAGGTTCGTTCATGCACTCTCGCCGCCTTCTGGTTCTATTCTCCGCGCTCGCGCTGTTTGCGACCGCCGCTCCCGCCGCGGCGCAAAGTGTGCCCCTGCCCCGCGAGGCGCAGATCGGCCCGCGCCCGTTCTACCTCGTCGACAAGATGAAGGACGGCCCGCTCAAGGAAAAGCTCAGCCAATGCAACGGGCCGTTCCACAAGACCGATTTCTCGATCGGCCATCGCGGCGCGGCGATGCAATTTCCCGAGCACACAAAAGAATCCTATACCGCCGCGGCCCGGATGGGCGCCGGCATCATCGAATGCGACGTGACCTTCACCAAGGACCGCCAGCTGGTCTGCCGGCACGCGCAATGCGATTTGCACACCACCACCAACATCCTGTCGGTGCCGGCGCTCGCAGCCAAATGCACGCAAGGTTTCAGCCCGGCCGACCCCGCCGCCGGCAAGAAGGCCTCCGCCAAGTGCTGCACCAGCGACATCACGCTCGCCGAGTTCAAGTCGCTGACCGCGAAGATGGACAGCTTCAACCCTGACGCCACCAACGTGACCGATTACCAGAACGGCACGCCGCGCTGGCGCACGGATCTCTACGCCGCTTCCGGCACGCTGATGACGCATGACGAAAGCATCGCGCTGATCAAGAGCCTCGGCGCCAAGTTCACGCCCGAGCTGAAGTCGCCCGAAGTGCCGATGCCGTTCGACGGCGACTACACCCAGGAGAAGTACGCCGCGCAAATGCTGCAGGCGTACAAGGCCGCGGGCGTTCCGGCGAGCGACGTGTTCGCGCAGAGTTTTAATCTGGCCGATGTGCTGTTCTGGATAAAGACCGAACCTGACTTCGGCGCGCAGGCGGTCTATCTCGAGGACCGCTACGAGAAGCAGGGTCTTGATCCCGCCAAGCCCGAGACCTGGAAGCCTTCGATGGCCGAACTCAAGTCGTCAGGCGTCAGAATCCTGGCGCCGCCGATCTGGACCATGCTGACGCTGAACGACAAGAAGGAAATCATCCCGTCGGAATACGCCAAGGCCGCGAAGGCCGCCGGCCTCGATCTGATCGGCTGGTCGCTGGAGCGCGACGGCCCGCTCAACAAGGGCGGCGGCTTCTATCATCGCTCCATCAAACCGGCCATCGACCGCGACGGCGACACGCTGACGGTGCTCGACGTGCTGGCAAAACAGGTCGGCATCCGCGGCATGTTCTCGGACTGGCCGGCGACCACGACGTTCTATGCGAGCTGCATGGGGATGAAGTAACGGCACTCGCCGGAATCGTAGGGTGGGTTAGGCGCAAGCCGTAACCCACCGATGCGGTGGACGGAAAAAGATGGTGGGTTACGCGGAGTTTATCATCGGGCGCGCATTCGCGTGACCCGGTGGCTAACCCACCCTACGACACCGGTGGCGGGGCTGATACCCGTCAAGCCAGTTTCATCGGGGCATCGCTGACCATCCGCAGATCGATCCTGCCGATCAGATCGGAACGGGCCAACTCGGCGGCGCCGATGGCTTCCTCCGTCTGTCGCAAGGTGCTGACATTCGATCCGAGCGAGACAATACCGCCAAGGATCATCGCGATCGATCCGAGCGCGGAAACGATGCCGGCCCCGAACAAGCCAAGCATCGTCACGAGCAATAGCGCGGCGCCGCCGGCGATGGCCGCCTTGGAAGCCAGAATATACTTCCCGCATCGCTCGGCGGCCTCGGCAAGCTGCTCCAGCCGCGCTTCGATCCGTGAAATCTCTTCAGTCGGGTCGTCTTCGATCATTGAAGGGCAGATACCGGAATTGGTGGAAATCCACCCTACGCGCTGCGGGTGCCGGTGATCAAGACGTCGGGCTTCAGGCCTCTGCACGCTGGATCGTTCGAGCGACTTTTCCGCACCAGTTCACGGAGCGCGATCCCGATCAAGCGATGGTGACGTTTCGTGAAGGGCGCCCCCCTTCCACTCGAAACCTTAACGCCGGTATGTCGTTGCCTGAAGTGGACATCGCGTCTTGATTCCGATGCCGCCACGCGAGGCCAACGCCGTCGGAGTTCCCAATGAATCGTCTTTGTGCCGCGGCGCTGGCCAGCGCCCTGCTCGTTTCACTTCATGCACCAGCCAGCGCCGCCGCGCGCGAGCCCTATGGCATCGGGCTGGAAGGATTCGCCTATCCCTATCCGGTCAACCTGCTGCCGCTCACCAACGACGGCGAGCAAGTACGGATGGCCTATATGGATGTCGCCCCGGTGCAGCCGAACGGGCGCACCGTGGTGCTGCTGCACGGCCGCAATTTCCCGTCGAGCTATTGGGCGCCGGTCATCAAGACGCTTTCGGACGCCGGCTATCGCGTGGTGGTGCCGGACCAGATCGGGTTCGGCAAATCCTCCAAGCCGCAAGGCGAGCTGCATTTTGACACGCTGGCACGCAACACGATGACGCTGCTGGATCATCTGCAGATCGGCAAGGCCGATATCGTCGCCCATTCGCTCGGCGGAATGCTCGGCGTGCGGATCGCCCGCGCCTACCCTGACAGGGTCGACCATCTCGTGCTGACCGCGCCGATCGGGCTCGAGGATTACCGTCTCTATGTGCCGCCGACGCCGACCGAAAAGATTCTGGAGAACGAGGACAGACTGACCGCCGACGGATATCGCAAGCAGCTCGAGACCAATTATGCGCTAAAGCTGCCGGCAGACCAGGTCACGCCCTTCATCGATGCGCGTTTCAACATCAAGGGCAGCGCCGAATATCCGCGCTGGCTGCGCGCCTTCGTCAGCTCCGCGCAAATGATCTATCGCGAGCCGGTGGCGCATGAAATCCCGCTGATCACGCGCCCGACCCTGTTCATCATGGGCGCCGACGATCACAACGCACCGGGCAAAGCCAATGCGCCCGAAGCGTTGCGGCCGAAGATGGGCCACAACGCCGACCTCGCCAAGGCGCTCGCCGCCAAAATGCCGAACGCCCGCGCCGAAGTGATACCGGACACCGGGCATCTGGTGTTTCTGGAGGCACCGGCGAAATATAACGAGCTGCTGCTGGGGTTTCTCGGGGGCCGATAACGGTGCGTAGGATGGGTGGAGCGACCTGTCCGCCGTAGCTCAAAGAGCGAAGGCGGAAGCGATACCCATCAATTGCGGGCGCGAAGACCAAAGATGGTGGGTTACGCTTCGCTAACCCACCCTACGAAGCTTACAACGGCAAATTGTCGTGCTTCTTCGCCGGCATCTCGACCTTCTTATCCCTGAGCATCGCCAGCGCCCGCGCGATCCGCTTTCTCGTCGAATGCGGCATGATCACATCGTCGATATAGCCGCGTTCGGCGGCGATGAAGGGGGACAGGAAGCGGTCTTCGTATTCCTTCGTTCGCGCGGCGATCGCATCGGAGTCACCGATGTCGCTGCGGAAGATGATTTCCACCGCGCCTTTGGCGCCCATCACGGCGATCTGGGCGGTCGGCCAGGCGTAGTTCATGTCGGCGCCGATTTCCTTGGACGCCATCACGTCGAACGCCCCGCCATAGGCCTTGCGGGTGATGATGGTCACCAGCGGCACCGTGCACTGCGAATAGGCGAACAGCAGTTTGGCGCCGTGCTTGATCAGGCCGCCATATTCTTGGCTCGTGCCCGGCAGGAAGCCCGGCACGTCGACAAACGTCACGATCGGGATGTTGAAGGCGTCGCAGAACCGAACGAAGCGCGCGGCCTTGCGTGAGGCGTCCGAGTCGAGCACGCCCGCCAGCACCATCGGCTGGTTGGCGACAAAGCCGACGGTGCGGCCGGCGATGCGGCCAAAACCGGTGACGATGTTTTTTGCAAATGTCTCCGAGATCTCGAAGAAGTCGCCCTCGTCCGCGACTTTGAGGATCAGTTCCTTCATGTCGTAGGGCTTGTTCGGATTGTCGGGGATCAGCGTATCCAGCGACATATCGAGGCGTTCGATATTGTCGAAGCTCGGCCATTCCGGCACGCCGTCGGTGTTGTTAGAGGGCAGGAAGTCGATCAGCCGGCGCATCTGCAGCAGCGTCTCGACATCATTTTCGAACGCGCCGTCGGCGATCGAGGAGCGCGTGGCGTGCACGGAGGCGCCGCCGAGTTCTTCGGCCGTGACCACTTCGTTGGTGACGGTTTTCACCACATCGGGCCCGGTGACGAACATGTAGCTCGTGTTCTTCACCATGAAGATGAAGTCGGTCATTGCGGGCGAATAGACGTCGCCGCCGGCGCAGGGGCCCATGATGACCGAGATCTGCGGGATCACGCCTGACGCAATGACGTTGCGGCGGAACACGTAGGAATAGCCCGCGAGGGCAGCTACGCCTTCCTGGATGCGCGCGCCGCCGGCATCATAGAGCCCGATGATCGGCGCCCGCGCCTTCATCGCCATGTCCTGCAGTTTTGTAATTTTCAGCGCGTGGGTCTCCGACAGCGAGCCGCCGAACACGGTAAAGTCTTTCGCGAATACAAAAGTCTTGCGGCCGTTGACGGTGCCCCAGCCGGTGACGACGCCGTCGCCGGGGATCTTGTTCTTTTCCATGCCGAATTCGACCGAGCGGTGCTCGACGAACATGTCGAATTCCTCGAACGAGCCCTTGTCGAGCAGGAGTTCGATGCGTTCCCGCGCCGTCAGCTTGCCGCGGGCGTGCTGCGCCTCGATGCGCTTCTCGCCGCCACCGAGCTTGGCGCCGGCGCGCCGTTCTTCGAGGGTGTCCAGGATGTCTTTCATGTGCTGCCGCCCGTCTCAGGTCCGAATTGGCCGGGGTTCTAACACGGCCTTTTGCGAACCGGAAACACCCCTTCATGCCCTCTGGTACCGGTGCGGAAGTGCACCTATATCCGCACCTCTGCACAGGGGATGCAATTGACGGATACTGCGACCGCCGAGCCTGCCGGGGCCGTTACCGGGGGCCTGCGAACCATGCTCCGGCTGGAAGGCCTGGCGCTGTTTTTGGGGATGACGCTGCTCTACTGGGTCTGGGACGGATCGTGGTGGGTCTACGCCGTCCTGTTCCTGGCGCCCGACCTCAGCTTCGCCGCCTATTTTTTCGGGCCGCGCTTCGGGGCGATGCTCTACAACGCCGCCCACACCTACATGGTGCCGATGGCGCTGATGACAGTGGGCTTTGTCACCGCCGAGCCCTTGGTGCTGTCGATCGCAATGATCTGGCTCGCCCATATCGGCTTCGACCGCGCGCTGGGGTTTGGGCTGAAATATTCCACCGGGTTCGGCTTCACCCATCTCGGGCGGATCGGGAAGAGATCGACCTAGGGCTGACCGGTTTGACAGGCATTCCTCTGCTTGGTCTAGTTGCTCCCACGACGAAAAATACTGGGGGGCATACCGATGCTGAGAGACTGGCGCTTTGCCGTCACGGCCGCGATCTTTTGCGGCGGGATTCTCCTGAGCGACCCTGAGGCCAACGCGCAGTCGATCCCCAGGGACGTCGCCGCGCGCACCGAAATCTACGCGATCCCGTCGCTGACGATTTCGGACCAGCAATTTTTGAATGGCGACAGCAACGGCAAGCAGGTCACCGTCGCCGGTCAATTCCGCATCGCGCAAGGCACTGGAAAGCTGCCGGTCGTGGTGCTGATGCACGGCTCGAGCGGCGTCGGCGCCGGCATGGATCCGTGGGTGCGTCAGCTCAACAGCCTGGGGATTTCGACCTTCGTGATCGACGGCTTCTCGGGCCGCGGCCTCACCGCTGTTGGCCCGAACCAGGGCCTGCTCGGCCGGCTCAATTTCATCGTCGACATCTATCGCTCGCTGGAGATCCTGGCCAAACATCCGCGCGTCGACCCTGAGCGGATCGTGCTGATGGGATTTTCGCGCGGCGGACAGGCCACGCTCTACGCCAGCCTCGATCGATTCAACAAGCTCTGGAACAAATCCGGCGCGCAGTTCGCCGCCTACATCCCGTTCTATCCGGATTGCTCGACGAGCTATGCCACCGACACCGAAGTCGCGGCGCGTCCGATCCGGATCCATCACGGCACGCCCGACGATTATAATCCGGTGTCGAGCTGCAAGGCCTATCTGGCCCGGTTGCAGGAAGCCAAGCGCGACGTGGTGCTGACCGAATATCCGGACTCCCCGCACGGCTTCGATTCCGGCCTGCTCGGCCTCAGCACGACGACGGTGTCCACCAATGCGCAGACCGCCCGCAATTGCAAGCTCAGCGAGGGCGAAGGCGGCGTGTTGATGAATGGCGATACCAAGGCGCCGTTCAGTTACAAGGATGCCTGCATCGAGCTCAACCCGCATGTCGGCGGCAACCCGACGACCGCCGCGGAAGCGCGCAAGGCCGTGAGCGACTTTTTGCTGGCGCTGTTCAAGCTGGGGTGAATTGGAAGTAGGTCAGGTGTCTCATCGACAGCGGTGAGCCCCTCTCCCCTTGTGGGTCGAGACGAGCGAAGCTCGCTCTTAGAGGGTTGGGGTGAGGGGTTCTCTCCTCACGATCAATCTCACGGCGGATAGAGACCCCTCATCCGGCGCCATAGCCGATGCAAAGCATCGGCGTTCTAAGAACGGCGGCCGGAGGCCGCCTATGCCACCTTCTCCCACAAGGGAGAAGGGAAGAAGAATTCAAATCGCGACAATGTCCGACAGGCATTGCTGCGTCACCGTCATGCGCGCGGCGATGTGGGCGGGCTCCTTGCAGTCCATGTTCATCGCGAACACGGTCTGCATGTTGCCCTTCTCGGCCCACCCGACCATCCAGCCCAGTGACGGCCTGCCCTGCTCGGCGCCCAGCAAACCACTCTTGGCGCGGATCGTGGCGTCGCCGACTTTCGTTACGGGGAGGATATCGCGCACCAGCTCCTGGCTGCGCTTGCCGACCGGCAGCACGCCGCGCCGCAGCCGGTCGATGAAATCGATCTGCTGGACGGGGTCGATGCGCAGCTTGCCGGTCAGCCAGAACTGATCGATGCCGCCGCCGATGTCGCGGTTGCCGTACTCGAACAGGTCGAGATATTTCTGCATCCGCTCCGAGCCGATGCGCCGGGCGATCTCCTGATAGACGGGCACCGCGGAGACCGCGATCGCCGAGCGCAGGGTGTGGTCGGTGTTCCAGGCCGCGATGCTGCGGGTCACCCCGTCCCACTTGAAGATATCCTTGTCCGGGTCCTCGACCACGCCGGTCTCCAGCGCAATCAGCGAATTCGGAATCTTGAAGGTGGAAGCCGGCAGCTTGTCCTCTCCGGAGCGGACCTTGTCGCTGGCGATCATCAGATAATCGTCGACCTTGTAGCCGACGAAGGTGCCGACCGTTCCCAGGCTGAAGAACCGTTTTGCCAGATCGTCGCGAAATTCGCTGCGCTGATAAGAGACATTGGCGAAACCGCGCGAAGGCAAAAGGCTGGCGGCGGCAACAAGTCCGAGCGCATGGCGGCGATTGATCACGAGATATCCGAAACGATTGAGGAACGCAGGAACGATGCAGGTGGCATCGTGGTAAAACAATGACAACGGAAATGCCAGATTTGTCAGGGGATTCCCGAGTAGAATCGTCAAGATTGCGGCGCAAATTGAATGCTATCTGTGCGAATGGCATTATGGAGCCCGCCTTGAGGACGTTGTTTCTCCTGCCCGTCATCGCCTGCTTCGCCAGTGGCCCCGCAGCCCCTCAAGCGCCCTTCGCGCGTCACGCCGGCCAACCCGATTACGTGGTCACCATGGCCTGGAACTCCTGGGGCAAGTCCGGGCAGCGGACCGTGACCTATCACGGCAAGTGGAAGCGCATCGATCAAGGCGGCACGTCCGCCTATATCTCCGCGAGCGACGCCGTGCGTGTAGGCATTGACGATAACGCCCGATCCATCTCATTCGCGCACGGTCGCAAACCGAGTCGTCGCCGCAACGATGAACCTCGCAATACTGGCGAGCGGCAGACATATCTGGATGAAAGCTGCACCGTGTGGAACGTCTCGCGCCCCATTGACGAGCGTTCCAGGCACGGAGTCACCCATCTGAGTTGCATCACCGACCACGGCATCGAACTATGGTCGAAGAGCGTCGATGGGAAAGGCGAAGTGGCGGGTTCGGCTGAAGCCACCAGTATTGTACGCCGACCTGTCAGCCCGGAAGAAGTGCAGCCGCCACGCACACTTCTGGCATTGGATTGGTGGGATCAGAATCCACCGACGTCAGGCGCGAAATCGATCCCCGATCACGAGGTGGTCATGGAATTCTCCGACGGCACCGCCGGGGCGGAAAAAGCGATCCGCACCACGCGTCGTCATGGTGCCTGGGAATATCTGGACGAAAAAGTCAACCACTTCCGACGCAGCGTCAGGATCACGCACGATTCTCGCAGCTTCCGTCTGCAATATACTCATGCTGATGGTCACCCACATGAGGAGCTCCGCTTGGCAAGACACGAGCACGCACAATCAGAAGCCTCTACACTTACTCCCGAGCAAGCGAAAGCGATCGAGCCAAAGGATCTGGAGCGTTCCGAAACGGTCCTTGGTGAAACATGCCGATGGTTCGGCATACACATGCATGACGCGAGCCACCTTATTTGTCTGACAAGCGATGGCATTTTGCTGAAGGAAAGTCTCTCCGGCAGAAGTAGAACCGACGAACGAAGCTGGACCGCGATCCGCCTGTCTCGGCGCCCGATCAGTCTCGACGAGATAAAGCCGCCGGCTGAACTGCTCGATCCGCAGCGCTGGGGCATCGAATAGCGGCGAACGGTCGTTTCGTAGCAGCTACCGAATTCGCCCCGTCAGACGCAGCACGAAAATCAGCACTTCGGCGACCGCCTTGTAGAGCTCTTCCGGGATTTCGTCGCCGATCTCGACATGCGACAGCGCGCCCGCCAGCACCTCGTTCTCCTCGATCGGGATGTCGTGGGCCTTGGCGAGCTCGATGATTTTGGCGCCGATGGTGCCCTTGCCCTTGGCGACGACGCGCGGCGCGCCCTTTTTGTCGTAGTGCAGCGCGACCGCGAGCTGGTTGCGGACCTCGACGCTCATAGCGCGCGGTCCAGGAAATGCCCGGCCTTGGCAGGGGCGGCCTGCGGCGGCGCGCCGTCGCGGATCACGATCTCGCCGGGCTGCAGTTCGGCCCTGGTGAGCGCCTGGCTCAATTCTGATGCACCGGCGCGCAGCTGCGCGGCGGTGGCGGGACGTTCCGCCCACATCCGCACGGAGGTCTTTTCGCCAACCAGTGACACCAGCGCATGGATCGGACCGGTCGGCTCGACATCGAGCGAAAACCGCGCCCGCCACACCTGCTTGGCGGCCTCGACCTCGGCGGCAGCACCGTCGCGGGCAATCTCGAACTGCGCCATCGCCGTGCCCTGCGGCGTCACGAACGGGATTTCGAAATTCCAGCGCGGCGTCGTTGCGTCGACCTTCGGGCCTGTAACATCGATGCGGTCCGGCAGCGAGGCGACCTGCAGCAGGGTCTGCCGCGCAATCGCCGCATCGGTGTCGTCGAGCAGATGATGCGCGGTGGTGGCAAGCGGCGCGTCCGGCGCGAGCGAGGGTAACGCGACCGGCTGGGCCGTCGGCGAGGCGCCGCGAAACGGCGGCGGCGGCGTATTGGTGTGAACGGTGACATCGTCGCCGGGCGCCGCCTTCGATAGTGTTGCCGATCGCGCGGGCGTGCCGAATTGCTGCAGCGCTTCCTGCAGCAGGTTCATGGTCGCGCCCGCGCTCGGTCCGGAGTTAAGCGCCTGGGCGAGAGCGCCCTGCAGGCCACCGCGCGTTTGGGCAATCTCCTGAGCCACAGGCAGCCGCGCCTGCGGCAGCAGGATTTCGTGGACGTCGAGATCGGGAGCCACAGACGGTACGAGGCCGGGGGCGGCATTCGGCAAACCGGCCTGGGCCGGCGCCGCCTTCGTAGCCACCGCTGCATCCCCGCCGAGCGCCGATTGCAGCGTCTGGCGCAGCACGATCAGCGCGGCCTTGAGATCGGGCGCGCCTGATGACGGCACCGCGCCCGAGGCCAGCGACGCCTCGAGGAAAATCCCGGATTTCTGAAACGCGGTCTTGATGTCGGCGCCGTCGAGATTTTGGTCGAGGCTGGTCTGTTGCGCCAGCACCTGCGCAATCGCCGCTTGCAATTTCGGCGGCAGGTTGGCGGATGATACCGCGGCGCCGAGATTGGCGAATAATGGCGCGAGACTGTCCTGCTCGGTCGCCGCACTTTGCGCCGCGACCGACACCGCCGCGCGTTCCAGCGGCGTCAGGACGTTTTTGGAGGGGGCTACGATTGTCGGTCGGTTGGCCGCCGCGTCGACCATCGCCTGCGGCGACAGCGTGACGGCATCATTGGCGACGCCGCCCTGCCCGACCAGTGCAAGCCTTATCCCGTCCTTGGTCTGCGACACGGCGAGTTGCAGCGACTGCCCCGCCTGCAGCGGAATTTCGGTGGCGACATCGATGGAGAGCGCAGCGATCGCGATCCGCACCAGATTGGCGTCGAGAACCTTCAGGACCTGCGCGTTGACCACGCTGCCTTGCGCCAGCACGAGCTCGGGCGCCACGCCGCCGACCTCTTGGGCGGCCAGCACCGGAAGCACGGAATTGTTGATAGAGATCGCCATATCAGAGGTCTCGGCCAGGGCATCAGGCTACCCCGGCGTCGTAAACCTCTCGTTAACCGACCACCCGATTCAAGGCTTCAAGGCCTTCAGAATGGTGACCGCGGCGGTGAAATCAACCAGCCGGGCCGCCCTGCGGGCGGCGACCTCCTCGTCGAGGCCCCATTTTTCGATGTTCCAGTCCTCATCGACATGGGCGGCGGCCCAGACCTCTTCGGCGTTGCGCACGCCGTGGAAGAGCGCCAGCGCCAGCAGCGCCGAGCCGGTCAGTGTCGTCACCACATGCAGCGCCGCGACCGACCAGGGATCGGTTGGGAATACCGCGCGCGCCGCCTTGATCGCCGGCTCCGGCTGGGTGACGTGCACGATCCCCTCGGCCAGCATGAAATGGGCGCCGAGTTCGTTCGCCGCCCAGAACACCACGGGATCCCAATGCGCGGCTTCTTTTGCGACCAGCGCTTCGGGATGGCCAGCGCGATAGAACAGCAAATCGGTGCCGAGATATTTTTCGACGTCGTCGGCCACCGCATCGACGCGATCGATGACGCCTTCCCCGACGCTGTTGGCAAAGCGCGTCAGCGGCATGGTCAGGGGGTTGATGGTTTCGACCTGCGCATTCCATTCCGCCGCGATCGCCTCCGCAATAACAGCGTTGGGCGTGACGACATGGCGGCCGGAGGGCGTGCGGATCGGCTTGCCGTCGAGCGTGACCGTAAAGCCGCCATCCGCCTCGCCGACGCCGGCACTGGCGTAAAAGCGCTTGCGTTGTGGCACGCGGGTCGCGCGCCGCACCGCCTCCTCCGGGTCGAACGGAGACTGGCCGGCAACTTCATCGAATAATTCACGCATCCGCGCCTTATAGCGCTTTTGGGCGAAATGGACACCGCTTCACGCCAAAAAACGCTTCAATTCGAGCCGTGTGCAAGGCTTTCGCCTGATGTCATTTGCCGCCAAAATGGGCCCGGTGAAACCAAGAAAGGTCCGCGAGCCGTGAAACTCCTTGCTGCGATCCTGATTTCGATGGCTGTTCTCGCCGCCCTGCCCGCACAAGCCGGGTTCCGCACCCCGGAATCCCTGGTCCGCAACGTCTACGCCTATTACGGCAAGGGCTCGTCAGACCTGTCGAAGGGATTGCCGCGCAGCGCCGAGATCGCGGAACAGTTTTTCGATCGCAGTCTGCGAAGCGCGTGGATCGCCCCGCGCGAGGCGCCGTACGATTTCATGGTACAAAGCCCGACCTGGAAAATCGGCCCGGTCTCGACCAAAATCCTGCGCACGGAATCGGGCAAGACCTATGTCACCGCCAGCTTCAACAATAACGGCCGCGCGATCACGCTGAACTTCATCGCCGTCAAGGGGCCTGACGGCTGGGTGATTTCGGACATCGAAAGCCCGCAAGATTCCTTGCGGGCTGTTTCTCGCGCAGTTCAAGCGCTGACGGAGACGCTACTCCTCCGGCGCGTTCTCGATCGGATCGAAGCGGTCGGCCTCGAGGCCGAGCAGATTCCAGGACTGCAGCATGTGCGGCGGCAGCGGCGCGGTCGCGTCGATCACGCCACCGCGCGGATGCGGGATCACGATCCGGCGCGCCAAAAGATGCAGGCGGTTCTGGATGCCGCCCGGCAGGTCCCAGTTTTCCTTGTTGAAGTATTTGGGATCGCCGACGATGGCATGGTCGATATGCGCCATATGCGCGCGCAATTGATGGGTGCGCCCCGTCACCGGCTTCAGTGACACCCAGGCGAGTTTCTGCGCCGAGGTCTCGACCACGGCGTAATAGGTCACCGCGTGGCTGGCGCCTTCATCGCCATGCTTGGCGATCCGCATGATGGTGTCGTCCTCGCTCTCTTCCTTGGCGAGATAGGTCGAGATGCGGCCCTGCTTCGGCTTCGGGACGCCCGCCACCATCGCCCAGTAGATTTTTCGCGCCGAGCGATGGCGGAACGATCCGGTCAGCGCGGTGGCGGCAAAGCGCGTTTTCGCAATCAGGAGACAGCCCGACGTTTCGCGGTCCAGCCGGTGCACCAGCCTTGGTTTTTGCCCCTTGGCGTCGCGCATCACTTCGAGCATGTCGTCGACATTGCGCGTGATGCCGGAGCCGCCCTGCACCGCAAGCCCTGCTGGCTTGTTCAGCACCATGACGTCGGCGTCCTCGAACAGGATCATGTCCTTGAGCGCCTGCAGCGTCTTGGTCGCGGCTTCCGAGAGCGTGCCGCCGACCTTCGGCGTATCGAGCTTGAGCGGCGGAATCCGGATGCTCTGCCCCTCCTCGATCCGGTCCTTGCTGTCGGCGCGCTTGCCGTTGACGCGCAGCTCGCCTTTGCGGACGATGCGCTGGATGTGGGAGAACGACAGGCCGGGAAAGCGCGCCTCGAGGAAGCGGTCGACGCGCATGTTGTTCTCGTCCGCGGTCACGACCACGGTCTGGACCTTGGTCGGCAACGGCGGCGGCTCGGCGACGATCTTCTCAGGCTCGGGAACGTAAGGCGCCGGTTTCGGCGCGCGGGGCGCCGACGCGGAAAAACGCGCCGGCGGCTTGCCGCCCGGACGATGGGCCGGCCGCTCGGCTTTCGAGCCCCGATAGGGACGCGCGCCCTTGGGACGGTCGCCCGCCGGACGGAGAGGTTTTTTGACGCGACGGCTCATGATTGGCTTGGCTCCGGATAAGGCCGTTGCCTAGCGCAAAAGCAGCGAATCGTCACGGTGAATCGGCCGTTTCGGGGAAAGTTGGCGCAAAACCCGGCCGATCCGGCTTCAATTTCCGCTGCATTTGCCTCGCGCCAAATCCACCTGATAGTGGGTGTGGTGGGTCGCGTGCGGAAGCTTGTCCGACTGGCCGGCGGCCAGGCAGGCAGCGGCCGGATGATGGTTTGGAAGCAAACGGGAGTTGGGGAATGAAATCGACGACATGGGCCGTGAAGCTGTTTCTGGCCGTGATCGCAGCCATCTGGGCGGGTTCGGCTCTCGCGCAGCAGCCGGCGATGTCGGAGGATCTGGCGTGGAAGCTGCTGGAACTCGGGCGCACCATTGACCCGCCCAAAACCGCCGCGCTCTACGCGCCGATGCAGCAAAAGGAGCCCTACGAGGGCATCAAGACCGAGCGCGACGTCAAATACGGCGCGGCGGAGCGGCATCTGCTCGACGTGTTTACGCCGGACACCAATTCATCGGCGCGGCCGGTGCTGATCTTCATCCACGGCGGCGGCTTTGTTGCCGGCAACAAGCGCAACCCCGGCAGTCCTTTTTACGACAACATCATGCTGTGGGCGGTGAAGAACGGCTTCGTCGGCGTCAACGCCACCTACCGGCTGGCGCCGCAATTCGTGTATCCAGCCAGCGCCGAAGACCTTGCGTCCGTGGTGCTATGGGTGAGCGAAAAAATCCGCGAGCGTGGCGGCGATCCGGCGCGCGTCTTCCTGATGGGGCAATCCGCCGGCGCGGTGCATGTCGCCAACTACGTATCGCATCCCGAGCTTCACAAAGTGAAGGGCGGCGGCATCGCCGGCGCGATCATGGTCTCCGGCATCTACGACCTGACGGCATCGCCGGTCGGCGACGCCGAGATCACCTATTTCGGCTCCGATCCCTCGCGCTATGCCGAACGATCTTCACTGCGAGGCTTGCTGGAGACAAAGATTCCATTGATGGCCACTGCCGCCGAACTCGATCCACCGCGCTTCATCGAGCAATACGAATTGCTGAAACAGGCCACCTGCAAAAGCGCCGAGGGGTGCGCGCGCGCCTTCATGCTGCCGCAGCACAGCCACATGTCGGAGGTCTACGCGATCAACACCGCGGATACGCGGTTGACTGATGAGATTATGGAGTTTGTGAAGACGGGGAAGTAGCGACGCAACGGTCCGTTCATTACGTCAGCTCAACACGCAAGGTGCGCCCAACGGCGTTCGCAGCGCGGCGCAACGTCTCGAGCGTCACGGACGGTGTGCCGGGATCCAACAGCCGGTCAAGCTGACGCCGGCTGGTTTTCATCCGCTCTGCCATCGCACTCTTGGTAATGCCCTGCGCTTTCATCGCCTCCGCCAATTGCTCGGCGATGATCTCCTTGATTGCGCGTTCTTCGCACGCTCCAAGTACGCCCTGTTCGGCAAGGAATTCGTCGAACGTTTCTTCGCTCACGCGCGCTTTCTTCTTCACCATCACGTCACCTCTCGTTTGCGCTTCAGCGCGAGCTCAATGTCTTGCTGCGGCGTCTTCTGCGTCTTCTTGATGAAGCCGTGCAAGAGGATCATGTGCCCGTCACCCATGCAGAAAATCACTCGCCCAATTCGGTTGCTGTCAAAATCGCTTCACACCTCCCACAAGCCGTGCCCAAGCGGAGCACAATGCCCGATGGGCCAGCCAAACTCCACTTTCTGAATGTCCTTGCCTACCGTTTGACGGTCCCCGGAAGACAATTCCAAAATCCATTCCCGAACAGGATTGCGGCCCTGCTGGCTGATATAGAACCGAGCAGGCAGCTTTTTTTGTTCGGTCAATCATGTGGATTGCTCAATGTGCCATTTTTGGCACATTTTTGCAAGACCCCTTTTTCCGGCAGCGGCGTAGAATTCGTAGCCGGAGCCATCGACTTCCGACTTCGTCAGCTTGGTCGGCGAAGCGACATCAGCGAACGACACTCACTTGCACTGCGCGTCATTTCTCAACTTGGCGAGATCGACCTTCGCATTGGACGACGGACGCTGCTTCATCGCGACATCAGCCGCCGCGCAGGCGGCGTCGCGGTCGCCGTTCTGCAGGCGGGCGTGGGCGAGATTGATCCAGGCGTCGCCGAAGTCCGGCGTGTCCTTGACCGCCTGCTCCAGCACTGGCTGCGCCTCCTTCGGACGCTTGGCGACCAGCAGCACGCGGCCGTAGTCCGCATTCAGCATCTTCAGCGGATTGGGCTGCTTCTGCGCAATCCGGAACAGCTCTTCGGCGTAGTCGAGGTCCTTGAAACGAATTTGCGCGATCGCCGCCAGGCCGTGATAGACGACGCTCTGTTCGGGAGCGACGAGGTAGGCCTGGTTGAATCGCAGTGCGGCTTCGGGGTACTTGCCCGATCCAAGCGCCCGCCAACCACGCTTGACCACTTCGTCCAGCGCCTTCTCCTTGGTCCCGGCCGCCTGCACCAGGGCCTTGACGAACTTGTCGTCCTCCTCCCGCTGCGCGTCGGTCTTGGCTTCGAAGCCAAAGAACGGCTGTTCCTTGGCGGGCGCAGCATAGGTCCGCTTCGTCACCTGTATTCCCGGCGCAACCTGCACGGTGTCAGCCGACGCGGATTGCGCGAACCCCGCGACAAACAGCGCGCACGCAAGAGCGAACACGCCACGGCACTTCAGACCAGTCATTCAGCACTTCCTCCGCCGCGTTCGCGCCGCAGCTTCGCCCAATAGTCCAGCCGCTTGCGGATCTCGCGCTCGAAGCCGCGGTCGGGCGGATCATAAAATGTCTGGCGTCCCAGCGCTTCCGGGAAATAGTCCTGGCCGGAAAACGCATCAGGCGCATCGTGGTCGTATTCGTAGCCGGAACCGTAGCCTTCCGACTTCATCAGCTTGGTCGGCGAGTTGAGGATGTGTTTTGGCGGCAGCAGCGAACCGCCCTCCTTCGCCGTGCGCATCGCCGCGCCAAAGGCCTTGTAGGCGGCGTTGGATTTCGGCGCGGTGGCGAGATAGATCACGGCCTGCGCGATCGCCAGTTCGCCCTCGGGATGGCCGAGGAAATCATAGGCATCCTTGGCGGCGTTGCAGATCACCAGCGCCTGCGGATCGGCCAGGCCAATGTCCTCCACCGCCATGCGCACCACCCGCCGCGCCAAAAACAGCGGGTCCTCGCCGGCGTCCATCATGCGCGCGAGATAATACAGCGCCGCATCCGGATCGGAGCCGCGCACCGCCTTATGCAGCGCCGAGATCAGGTTGTAGTGGCCGTCGGCGGATTTGTCGTAGATCGGCGCGCGGCGCTGCAGGATGTCCTGCAATTGCGTGGCGTTGAAGACTTCGCCCTTGCGCGCGGCGCGCCAGACTTCTTCGGCGAGCGTCAGCGCGGCGCGGCCGTCGCCATCGGCCATCCGCACCAGCACGGCGCGGGCCTCGACGTCGAGCGGCAGCTTCTTGCCCTCGATCTTTTCCGCATGGGCGTACAGCTGCTCCACCGCCACCGCATCGAGCGAATGAAACACCAGCACGCGGGCTCGCGACAGCAGCGCCGCGTTGAGCTCGAACGAGGGATTTTCGGTGGTGGCGCCGACCAGCACCACGGTGCCGTCTTCCATCACGGGCAGAAACGAATCCTGCTGCGCGCGGTTGAAGCGATGCACCTCGTCGACGAACAGCAACGTGCCCTTGCCGGTCTCGCGGCGGGCGCGCGCGGCGTCGAACACTTTCTTCAGGTCGGCGACGCCGGAAAACACCGCGGAGATTTGCTCGAAATGCAGTTCGGTGGCATCGGCCAGCAGCCGCGCCACCGTGGTCTTGCCGGTGCCGGGCGGTCCCCAGAACACCAGCGAACCGAGCGTGCGCGTTTCCAGCATCCGCGTCAGCGCACCGTCGGGGCCGAGGATGTGATCCTGGCCGACGACATCTGACAACGACTGCGGGCGCAGCCGATCCGGCAGCGGACGCGGCGCGTCCTGCTCCATCCCTGCCGCGGCAAAGAGGTTGGCAGCTTCGCGTGGCTGCTTCGGGCTCATCCGCCGAGCGTCACGTTGATCTGCTGGCCGCCGCGTACCACGGTGATGCGCCAGATCCGCGACTGACTTTTCGAGGCCTTGTCGAGATCGCTGGTCTTGGCGATCTTCTGGCTATTGACCGCGAGGATGATGTCGCCCTTCTGGAAGCCGACGCTGGCGGCCGTTCCGCCATCGGCAAGATCGATCACGACGACGCCTTCGGTCGAGGCGTCCAGCCGCAGCTCATCGGCCACCGCCGGCGAGATGTTGGCGACCTTGGCGCCCTGGAACGGCGAGCGCGCGGTCAACACGATCTCGTCGCGGTTGGTATCGGGCGCGGTTTCCAATGGCATCGTCAGCTTCACGGTCTTGCCGGCGCGCTGCACGTCGATCTGCGCCGAACCACCCAATGGACGGGTGGCGAAGCGATAGTCGAACGCGTTGGGATCGTCGATCACCTGGCCATCGATCGAGGTAATCAGGTCGGACAGTTTCAATCCGGCGCGCGCCGCCGGGCTGTTCACCGCGACGTTGGCGACCAGCGCACCGGTCGGCGACTTCAGCCCCAGCGTCTCCGCAATCTCGGGCGTCACCGCCTGCAACTTCGCGCCGAGATACGGGCGCTTCACCGCCTTGCCGCCGCTCTTGGCGGAGGCCACGACCACGCGCACCATGTTGGCCGGAATCGCAAAGCCGATGCCCTGCGAACCGCCGGAGCGCGAGAAGATCGCGGTGTTGATGCCCGCAAGCTTGCCCGTCATGTCGACCAGCGCGCCGCCGGAATTGCCGGGGTTGATCGCGGCATCGGTCTGGATGAAGAACTGGTAGTCGGTGATGCCAACTTGCGTGCGCGCCAGCGCCGAGATGATGCCTTGCGTCACGGTCTGGCCGACGCCGAAGGGATTACCGATCGCGAGCACGACGTCGCCGACCAGCAGTTCATCGGAATTGGCGAAGTCGATCGTCGTGAACTTCTCCTTGTTGTCCTTGATGCGCAACACCGCCAGATCGGTGCGGCTGTCCTTCAGCACGATCTCGGCCTCGAATTCGCGCTTGTCGGCCAGCGATATCTTGACCTGATCGGCGCCTTCGATGACGTGGTTGTTGGTGACGACGAGGCCGGAGGCATCGACCATCACGCCCGAACCCAGCGAACGCTGCATCTGCTCGGGCTGCTGGCCGGGCACGCCGAAAAAGCGGCGGAAGATCGGATCGTCCAGCAAGGGATTGCGGTTCTGCACGGTCTTGGCGGCATAGACGTTGACCACCGCCGGCTGCACCCGTTGCACGATCGGCGCGAAGGAAAGCCGCAGCTCGGCTCCCGACGACGGCACGCGGCGGTCCTGCGCCAGCGCCGGCGTGGCAACGATCGCGGAAACCAGTAGCAGGGCAAGAGAGCGAATCAACATGCAAGAAATCCCGTAATTTGGTGCGTCAGATATAGATGCGAGGCGGCAACGAGAGAAGACAAGGCGGTACACGACTACGCTGCGCGATCGGGCGCTTTGATGGTTTCCGGCGCAGGTCCACAGGACAGCCGGTCCCGATGGCTCTCCCCCCACGCCTTCAGCGTATCGATCACGGGGCGCAGGCTCTCGCCGAGCTCCGAGAGGGTATACTCGACCCGCGGCGGCACCTCGGCATAGACCTTGCGGACCACCAGTTTGTCATCCTCCAGCGCGCGCAGCTGCTTGGTCAGCATGCGCTGGGTAATGCCGGGCATCCGCCGCCGCAACTCCCCAAATCGCTGGGTACCGGCCTGCAGATGGAACAGGATCACGCCCTTCCACTTGCCGTCGATCAGGTCGAGGGTGGCTTCCACCGAGCAGCCGGGCCGATGAGCAAAATTCCGCCTTTTCATGCGTTATTTTCCAATAGTATCCAAACAGGGACTAGTTCCCCGATTTTACAGTACTTGCCAAATTGATGCCAGCGCGACAGGTAGGCTCAATCAACAGAACTGGCAGGAGACAGCAGCCATGAAGGCCGTCGGATACCAAAAATCGCTCCCGATCGAGGACGCGAATTCGCTGATCGATTTCGAGACCGCCAAGGGCGAGCCGAAAGGCCGCGACGTCAGAGTCGCCGTAAAAGCGATCTCGGCCAACCCGGTCGACTACAAGGTCCGCAAGCGCGCCGCGCCGCCCGAGGGCGAGACCAAGATTTTGGGTTATGACGCGGCCGGTGTCGTTGATGCGGTCGGGCCTGACGTGACGCTGTTCAAGCCGGGCGATGAAGTGTCCTACGCCGGCTCGATCCTGCGCCAGGGCACCAATTCGGAATTTCATCTGGTCGATGAACGCATCGTCGGCCGCAAGCCGAAATCGCTTTCCTTTGCGCAGGCCGCCGCGCTGCCGCTGACCTCGATCACCGCCTGGGAATTGCTGTTCGATCGGCTCGGCGCGGTGCCGGGCAAGAGCGTCGATCCGCGCACGCTGCTGATTACCGGCGGCGCCGGTGGCGTCGGCTCGATCCTGATCCAGCTCGCGCGCCGCCTCACCGGCCTCACCGTGGTTGCCACCGCGACCCGGCCGGAATCGAAAAAGTGGTGCCTCGATCTCGGCGCGCATGCCGTGATCGATCACGGCAAGCCGATGAAGGAGCAGATCGAGCAGCTGAAAGTGCCGCCGGTCGGCCTGGTCGCCAGCCTCACCTACACCGATCAGCACTACAAGGGGATCGCCGACCTGATGGCACCGCAGGGCAAATTCGGCCTGATCGACGATCCCCCGGAATTCACGATGAGTGCGTTCAAGGGCAAGGCGATCTCGGTGCACTGGGAATCGATGTTCACCCGCTCGTCGTTCCAGACGCCGGACATGATCGCGCAGCACATGCTGCTGAACGATGTTGCCGACCTCATCGACAAGGGCGTGCTGCGCACCACGCTCGACCAGACCTTTGGCACCATCAACGCCGCCAACCTCAAACGCGCGCATGCGCTTTTGGAGTCGGGAAAATCGCGCGGCAAGATCGTGCTGGAGGGATGGTAGTTCGAGATTGCGTAGGGTGGGTTAGCGCAGCGTAACCCACCAACTTGCCACGCGATTTACTAAAGTGGTGGGTTACGCCTTCGGCTAACCCACCCTACGATCTACTACGATTACGATCTCAAACTGCTGGCACCCCCTCGACAAACAACAGCCGGCGCTCCAGCGCGGTCGCGCGCACCTTCAATGCCTCGGCGTATTCCGGCGAGGCATACCATTCACGCAGGCGCGCCATCGACGGGAATTCCACGATGATCATCGTCTTCGGCGGCGGTTCACCTTCGATGAGTTCGACGCGCCCGCCACGAACGAGATATTGCCCGCCATACTGCGCGATCGTTTCGGCAGCGAGGCTGCGATAGGCACCGAAGTCTGCCGCATCACGCACCTCGACTTCGGAAATGACATAGGCCGGCATCGAAGCCTTCCTTGTTTGGCGCGTTTTCTTTCCTCGAACCGGTCCCCACCCCCGGATCAAGTCCGGGGAATGCTCGAAAACGTAATGGCTCCTCACGCGATGGTCTGGATGATGCCGCCCTCGGCCCGCAATGCCGCACCGTTGGTGACGGAGGCTTCCTTTGAGCTGACATAGACCACCATGTTGGCGATCTCCTCGACGCTGGCAAAGCGCTCGACCAGCGACGTCGGGCGGTGCTGTTTGACGAAGCGGGCTGCCGCCTCCTCTACCGACTGGCCATTTTGCTTGGCGAGATCCCTGACGAAGGTCTCGACGCCTTCCGACATCGTAGGCCCGGGCAACACCGAATTGACCGTCACGGCGGTGCCGCGGGTGAGTTCCGCAAGCCCTCGCGCCACCGCGAGCTGCGCCGTCTTGGTCATGCCGTAGTGGATCATCTCCTTTGGAATATTCAGTCCCGATTCCGAGGAGATGAAAACGATGCGGCCCCAGTTGCGCATCAGCATGCCGGGCATATAGGCGCGCGACAGCCGCACGCCCGACATCACATTGACCTCGTAGAAGCGGCTCCAGTCCTCGTCGGGAATGTCGAAAAACCCCTTGGGCTCGAATATCCCGGCATTGTTGATCAGGATGTCGACGCTGGGCAGCGCTTCAAGCAGCGCGCCACAACCCGCCGCGGTCGAGACATCCGCGGCCACGCCGCGGACCTTGGCGCCGGGCGACGCCTTGCTGATGGCGGCAACCGCGCTATCGACCTTGCCCTGCGCACGGCCATTGACCACGACCGTGGCGCCCGACGCGGCCAGCCCCTTGGCGATGGCGTGTCCGATGCCGGCGGTCGAGCCTGTGACCAGCGCGGTCTTTCCCGCAAGATCGATGTTCATGAGGTATCTCCCTGTTTGATGACGGGGATATCGGGCGCGACAAGTGCAACCGCAATTGTTCTCTTCAGTTCGTGATCTCTCTCAGCCTCTCCGCTTTCGCCGTCGAGGACTCTTCCGAGGATTGGTCGGCCATCCCGCCGACCGTCAGCCGCTCAGGACGCGAATGGTGGCGCGCCGCCGTTGTGGTTCGGACCATTGGGGAAGCGAACGCTCGCTTCGGCCGAGACAAAAAAGCAGCGCCCGGAGGCCCGCTCGAAGCCGTGAACAGGTGTTCATGAATATTAAATCTGCCGCCCGGCCGCTCGGCCGCTTGCGGCGTGCAACGAACTTCACTTGAATGTGTTTATTGAGTGTCTGCTTTACGGATTTGCGGAAAGGAGTGTTCCATGAGGAAAGCACCTTTGATCCTGGCACTTGCGGCCACCCTCGGCCTGACGGCTGTCGCAGCGCCCTCGCCCGCCGAAGCGCGCTGGCGCGGCGGCGGATTTTTCCCGGCTGTGGCTGGCGGCCTCCTGGCGGGAGCGTTGATCGGCGGCCTTGCGTCCAACGCCTACGCCTATGGCCCTGGTTACGGATACTATGGCGGATATCCCGGCTACGGTTACGGATACCCTCGTTACTACGGCGGATACGCTCCGGCCTATTACGGCGGTTATGCGCCAGCCTACTACGGCGGATATTATGGCGGGCCCTATGTGCCCGTGGTTCGCTATCGCCGCGTGATCCGCCCGGCCTTCGCCTATTATGGCGGGCCCCGGTATTATCATCGCCACTGGCGCCACTGGTGAGTTAAGCGAACGCGGCGCTGGACATCGCGCGCCGCGTTCGAGTTCGGCAAATAAAAAGCGGCGCCGGAAAGCGCCGCTTTTAAGACCATTTGGCTTGTAAGGCTTACGCCGCTTCGGCGGACTTTTCCTGCACCGGGCCGGAGTCCTTGCCCTTGGCATCGACGTCGCGGTCGACAAATTCGATCACGGCCATCGGGGCGTTGTCGCCGTAGCGGAAGCCGGCCTTGATGATGCGGGTGTAGCCGCCCTGGCGGTCCTTGTAGCGAGACGCCAGCACGTCGAACAGCTTGCGGACCTGATCCTTGTCGCGCATTTCGGAGATCGCCTGGCGGCGCATCGCCAGACCGCCCTTCTTGCCGAGCGTGACCAGCTTCTCGACGATCGGGCGCAATTCCTTGGCCTTCGGCAGCGTGGTGACGATCTGCTCGTGCTTGATCAGCGCCGCGCACATGTTGGCGAACATCGCACGCCGATGCTCGGCGGTGCGGTTGAGCTTCCGGTGAACCTTGCCGTGACGCATGTTGAATTCCTCAATACTTATTCTGTCGCGACGGTTCGTCGGACTTGTTGCTCAGGTGGGCCGCCTGCGTTCGCCCTGGGAAGCGAGTAGTAAGTAGCGAATGGTTTGTCTTTCCATTCGCTATTCGCCACTCCCTATTCGCTCAATAGTGGTCTTCGAAGCGCTTGGCGAGCTCGTCGATATTCTCCGGCGGCCAGCCCGGCACTTCCATGCCGAGATGCAGACCCATCTGGGCCAGCACTTCCTTGATCTCGTTCAGCGACTTGCGGCCGAAGTTCGGGGTACGGAGCATTTCCGCTTCCGACTTCTGCACGAGATCGCCGATGTAGACGATGTTGTCGTTCTTCAGGCAGTTTGCCGAACGCACCGACAACTCCAGTTCGTCGACCTTCTTGAGGAAGGCAGGGTTGAACGCGAGATCGGGGATGATCTCCTGCGCCACTTCCTTGCGCGGCTCTTCGAAGTTCACGAACACGTTGAGCTGATCCTGCAGGATGCGGGCGGCATAGGCCACCGAATCTTCCGGCGTGATCGCACCATTGGTTTCGATCGTCATGGTCAGCTTGTCGTAGTCGAGGATCTGGCCCTCGCGGGTGTTCTCGACCTTGTAGGAAACCTTGCGGACCGGCGAGAACAGGCTGTCGACCGGGATCAGACCGATCGGCGCGTCCTCGGGGCGGTTACGCTCGGCGGCGACATAGCCCTTGCCGGCAGCGACCGTGAATTCCATGCGGATTTCCGCGCCCTCGTCCAGCGTGCAGATCTGCAGGTCGGGATTGAGCACCACGACGTCGCCGACGGTCTGGATGTCGCCGGCGGTGACGACGCCCGGGCCCTGCTTCTTCACGACCATGCGCTTGGGGCCTTCGCCCTGCATCTTGATCGAGATGTCCTTGATGTTGAGCACGATGTCGGTGACGTCCTCGCGAACGCCCGCGATCGAGGAGAACTCGTGCAGCACGCCGTCGATGTGCACCGACTGCACCGCTGCGCCCTGCAGCGACGACAGCAGGATGCGGCGCAGCGCGTTACCGAGGGTCTGGCCGAAGCCGCGCTCGAGGGGTTCTGCAACAACGGTCGCAAACCGGGCCGCATCGGTGCCCGGCGTTACCTGCAGCTTGTTCGGTCGGATAAGTTCTTGCCAATTTTTCTGGATCGTCACTGTGTCACCCATGTGTCAGTCCTTTGGGCCAGTCGTGCCCGCAACTGACGTTGGAGATCGCGGATCAGCCCGCGGCTGTCGAAATTCCAAGGCAATCGCGCGGCGGATAAATCCGCCCGCGACCAAAACATCAAACGCGCCGGCGCTTGCGCGGACGGCAACCATTGTGCGGGATCGTCGTCACGTCGCGAATCGATGTGACGGTGAAGCCCGCCGCCTGCAGCGCGCGAAGCGCCGACTCACGGCCCGAACCGGGGCCTGCAACTTCCACTTCCAGCGTGCGCATGCCGTGTTCCTGCGCCTTCTTGGAAACGTCTTCGGCCGCGACCTGCGCGGCATAGGGGGTCGACTTGCGCGAACCCTTGAAGCCCATCGTGCCGGCCGACGACCAGGCAATGGTGTTGCCCTGCGCGTCGGTGATGGTGATGGTCGTGTTGTTGAACGACGAATTCACATGCGCGATGCCGGAGGCGATGTTCTTGCGTTCGCGGCGGCGTATGCGGGTGGCTTCCTTGCCCATTCCAAAACCTTTCCTGTGATCTCAAACGCCGCCGTAGTGCCAGCGGCTACACCTAAGAGCGAATGGTGAGTGGCGAATAGCGAATAGGGGTCGAGCCCCTACTCGCCATTCGCCATTCGCTACTCGCCAATTACTTCTTCTTGCCGGCAATCGACTTGGCCGGGCCCTTGCGCGTGCGCGCATTGGTGTGGGTGCGCTGGCCGCGCACCGGCAGGCCGCGGCGATGACGCAGGCCGCGATAGCAGCCGAGGTCCATCAGACGCTTGATGTTGATGCCGACTTCACGACGAAGATCGCCCTCGACAAGATAGTCGCGGTCGATGACTTCGCGGATCTGCAGAACTTCCTGGTCGCTGAGCTGGCTGACGCGGCGCTCAACGGGAATCTTCACCTTCTCGATGATCTCGGCCGCGTTCTTCTGGCCGATGCCATGGATGTACTGGAGCGCGATCAAGACGCGCTTGTTGGTCGGGATATTCACGCCGGCAATACGGGCCACGGACTTCTCTCCTGTCACCGATCCCTCGCGGACCGGGCTATGTTCTTGCTAACTCGGGCAGGTGTCCGCAAACGCGAACACGACGCCCGTCCCCTCAGATTCTTTGGGGCCCGGCATCGTCTGAAACTATCCGACTTGGATGCGGGCTTATTAAAGGATTCAACTCGGTTTCGTCAACCGTCTCTATCGTTTAGCTCGCTTTTTCGTGACCTTTCTCACGGCCTTTTTGGCGGGCTTTTTGGCCACCTTTTTAGCCGTTTTTCCGGCCGTTTTCTTGGTCGCCTTTTTGGCCTTTTTTGCCCCCCTGGAGGCGGCTTTGGCGGCCTTTGGAGCGGTTTTGGCGGCTTTCCTGGCGGTTTTGGCGGCTTTTTTGCCCGCGGGCTTGGCGGTTTTCCTGGCGCCCGCCTTGGCCTGCCTGGCCGGCGCAGCTGCCTTCGATGCTTTGGGTTCCACCGCGCCGATGGCGGACAGGATCCGGTTAATTTCCCGGGTGACGTGCTCGATGGTCATCATACCATCGACCGTGAGCAGCTTCCGCCGCTCCGAATAGTAGTGAATCAGGGGCTCGGTCAGGGTCCGGTAGCTCGCCAGCCGCTTCGACAGCACTTCCGGAGTGTCGTCGATTCGCACTTCTTCGCCCCTCGCCCGCATCTCGGCGACGCGATTCTCGACGCGGTCGAGCAGCGCGCTCTCGTTGACGCGCAGCTCGATCACGGCGTCGAGCTTGATGTGCTTCTTCTTCAGCAGTTCATCGAGGGCTGCGGCCTGCGGCACCGTGCGTGGAAAGCCGTCGAGGATGAACCCGTTCTTCATGTCGGGCTGGTCGAGGCGGTCGGAGATGATTCCGATCACGATTTCATCCGGCACCAGCGACCCGCTCGCCATGATGTCTTTGGCCTGCAGGCCGACCGGTGTCTGCGCGGCCACCGCAGCGCGCAGCATCTCGCCGGTGGAGAGCTGGATCAGGTCGTGTTTGTGGACCAGCCGTTGCGCCTGGGTCCCCTTGCCCGCACCCGGCGGCCCCAAAAGGATCAATCTCATGACAATTCGCCCCCCGGCTTGGTGAGCGAATGCCCGCGCACCTGCGTTTTGATATCAAGGATAGTGCAAACCACAATCAGCGCCGAGCCACCACCAAAAAGAAAGGGCAGCTTACCGTAAGCCACCAAGGCTTCCGGAATCAGCGACACGGCCACGAGGTAGACGGCTCCGATGAAGGTCGTCAACGTCACGACGCGATCGAGATGGTCGGCGGTGGGTTCGCCCGGCGCCACGTCTGTAATCGCGCCGCCCCGCTTGTGCAAGACCTCGGCGATGCGCGCGGGATCAAGCACATAGGCAGTATAGATGAAAGCCAGCACGAAGACCGCAATGGATCCGAGGATCATGTGGACCGGCCGGGCGAACTGGATGTGGTCGTAGGCGACGGCGAGCGTGGGCGTCTGGCCGAGGGCCAAGGTCGCAAGCACCAGCGGAAGATAGAAAATCCACGGCGTCACGGTGGCCGGGATCAGGAACCCGGCGCTGTTGATCTTGATCGGCAGCACCGAGGAGCGCGCGGGAAGCAGGCGTGTTCCCGCCTGGCGCGCGGCATACTGCACCGGCACGTTCCGCCGCGCGCCTTCGACGAGCACGATGACCGCGACGCCCACGACCGCGAGGATCGCCAGCAACAGCAGAAGGCTGCCGGAGATCGCGCCTTGTCCCAGCAGTTGGAAGGTGGCGGAAATATCTGCCGGAAGCGAAACGATGATGCCGACGAACAGAAGCAGCGCTAGCCCGTTGCCGATCCCGTGGCGGGTGATTTGTTCGCTAAGCCAGACCAGGAAGAACACGCCGCCCACCATCGTTGCAGTGGCCGACAGCAGGAACCAGCCGCCGGGCTCGGTGACGAGGCCGGGAACGTCCTGAAGACCGGACGCGACGCCGAAGGCCTGGAATGCTGCAAGCAGCAGCGTCAGGATCAGCGTGAAGCCGGTAATCTTGCGGCGGCCGGCCTCACCCGATCGTTCCAGCGCACTCAGCCTGCCCCACACCACAGCGACAAGCTGCATGACGATCGCGACACTCAGATAGGGAATGATGAAGAGCGCGAAAACCGAAATGCGGGCGGCAGCGTGCGATGAAAGCAGCAGGCCGGCCTGCATCTGTGGCGAGAGGCCCGCAAGCGGGATATGACTGCCGAGCCGGAAGATGAGCAGCGCGCCGATCGTGATCGCGATCCGGCGCGGCAGCTCAGATTTCATCGACGGCGGCCCTTGAGCTTGGACTTGCGGATCAGCCCTTCATACTGATGGGCGAGCAGATAGCCCTGCACCTGCGCCACCGTATCCATCGTCACGCTGACGACGATCAGAAGCGAGGTTCCGCCAAAGTAGAACGGCACCGCGGCGTAGGAGATCAGAACTTCGGGAATCAGGCAGACGATGGCGAGATAGATCGCGCCGAGCACCGTCACGCGCGACAACACGTAGTCGATATATTCGGCGGTGCGCTCGCCCGGACGGATGCCGGGGATGAAGCCGCCATGCTTCTTCAGATTGTCCGCGGTCTCGGTCGGGTTGAACACGATCGCGGTATAGAAGAACGCGAAGAACACGATTAGCCCGAGATAGCAGAACAGGAACAGCGGACGGCCGTGGCTGAGCTGGGTGTTGAGCCACTGGAACCATTCCGGACCCGAGCCGGCGTTGAAGTTGGCCACCGTCGTCGGCAGCAACAGCAGCGACGAGGCGAAGATCGGCGGGATCACGCCCGAGGTGTTGAGCTTGAGCGGCAGATGCGAGGACTGGCCCTCGAACATCTTGTTGCCGACCTGGCGCTTCGGATACTGGATCAGGAGCCGCCGCTGCGCGCGTTCCATGAACACGATGAAGGCGATCACGACGACCGCCATCACGATCACGATCAGGATCAGGGCGGTCGACAGCGCCCCCTGACGGCCGAGTTCGAGCATGTTGGCGAGCGCCGAGGGCAACTCGGCGACGATGCCGGCCAGGATGATCAGCGAAATACCGTTGCCGATGCCGCGCGAGGTGATCTGCTCGCCGAGCCACATCAGGAACATGGTGCCGCCGGTCAGCGTGATCGCGGTGGAGATGAGGAAGAACGGCCCGGGCTCACTGACGACGTTACCGGCGCCCTGCAGGCCGACGGCGATGCCGTAGGACTGGAACGCGGCGAGGATCACCGTGAGATAGCGGGTATACTGGTTCAGCGTCTTGCGGCCGGCCTCGCCTTCCTTCTTCAGCGCCTCGAGCTGCGGCGAAACCGTAGTCAGAAGCTGGATGATGATGGACGCCGAGATATACGGCATGATGTTCAGGGCGAAGATCGCCATGCGGTTGATACCGCCGCCGGCGAACATGTTGAACATGCCGAGGATGCCGCCGGCCTGCGACTTGAACACCTGCTCCCAGGCCGCGGGATCGATGCCGGGCAGCGGGATATAGGTGCCGAGCCGATAAACAAGCAGCGCACCCAGTGTGAACCAGATGCGCTTCTTCAGTTCGTCGGCTTTGCCGAGCGCAGAGAAATTGAGGTTTGCCGCAAGTTGTTCTGCTGCTGAGACCATGTCTAGGCTTTCTCCCGCCGTCCCTCACGCCTCAAGCCCCGAGCGGGGCCATCGGCAGACGCCGGACATTATTTGGTGCTCGGCTTCGATAAGTCCATCGTTCAATCGGCGCATTGCCCGCGCCGCGGCGGGCAATGACGCAGATGTTACGCCGCCTCGCCTTCTTCCTTCTTGGCCGGAGCCAGAACCTTCACCGTGCCGCCGGCCTTTTCGACCGCCGCGATCGCCGATTTCGAGGCGCCATGCACCTCGATGGCGAGCTTGGCCTTGATTTCGCCGCGGCCGAGCAGCCGCAGGCCGTCCTTGGCGCGGCGCAGCACGCCGGCCTTCACCAGCGATTCGGCGGTGACGGTCTCATTGGCATCGACCAGCTTGGCATCGATCGCGTCCTGCAGGCGGTCGAGATTGATCTCGGCGAAATCGAGCTTGAAGATGTTGTTGAAGCCGCGCTTCGGCAGGCGCCGATGCAGCGGCATCTGGCCGCCCTCGAAGCCCTTGATGCGCACGCCCGAACGCGCGGTCTGGCCCTTGCCGCCGCGGCCCGCAGTCTTGCCCTTGCCTGAACCGATGCCACGGCCGACGCGCATGCGCTTCTTGCGCGAGCCGGCGTTGTCGGCGATATCGCTGAGCTTCATCGCGAAATTCCCTTATCTATGGAGCATGATCTTGACCGAAAACCGGTCCCCACTTTTCGGGATCATGCTCCTCCCTGTCTTGCTTACTCGCCGACGACGCGGACGAGATGTTGAACCTTGCTGATCATGCCGCGAACTTCAGGCGTATCCTGCAGCTCGGAAACCCGGCCGATCTTGTTGAGCTTGAGGCCGATCAGCGTCGCACGCTGCGAGTGGTGGCGGCGGATTGCGCTGCCAGTCTGCTCGACCTTGATCATCTTTGCGGCCTTGGCCATCGTCTTGACTCCGAACGGCGCGGGAAACTGCGCCTGATTGTTTATTCAGCCACCACTTCGGCATCGCCACCGACGCGGCGCGACTGCAGCGTGGACACCTTGATGTTGCGGCGCGCCGCCACCGAACGCGGCGAATCCTGATGCTTCAGCGCGTCGAAGGTTGCGCGAACCATGTTGTAGGGGTTCGACGAGCCGATCGACTTCGCCACCACGTCCTGGATGCCGAGCGTTTCGAACACCGCGCGCATCGGACCGCCCGCGATGATGCCGGTACCGGCGGGGGCTGCGCGCAGATAAACGCGGCCCGCACCGTGACGGCCGGCGATATCGTGATGCAGCGTGCGGCCTTCGCGCAGAGCAACGCGCGTCAGGTTACGCTTCGCCGATTCCGTCGCCTTGCGGATCGCCTCGGGAACTTCGCGCGCCTTGCCGTGACCGAAACCGACCCGACCCTTCTGGTCGCCGATCACGACCAGCGCCGCAAAGCCGAAGCGCTTGCCGCCCTTGACGACCTTCGCCACGCGATTGATGTGGACCAGCTTGTCGACGAACTCGCTGTCGCGCTCTTCGCGATCCCTGCTCCGTTCGCGTCCGCCGCGTTCGCGTTCACCTGCCATGGTGTTTTCCAATCTCAGGGAGCCTAACGCCCCTGTCCTTCATCTTGGTTCAAAATCGGTTGTTAGAAGCTCAATCCGCTTTCGCGGGCCGCATCCGCAAGCGCCTTGACGCGCCCGTGATACAGATACTGACCGCGATCGAACACCACTTCCTTGACGCCCTTCTGCACGGCGCGTTCCGCCAGCAGCTTGCCGACGGCCTTGGCCGCATCGATGTTGGCGCCCGTGTTGCCGCTCTCGCGCATGGTCTTTTCCAGCGACGAGGCGGAAGCCAGCGTCTCGCCCTTCAGGTCGTCGATGACCTGGGCGTAGATGTGCTTCGACGAGCGGAACACCGACAGACGCGGACGTCCATTGGCGGAGCGGCGCAGTGAATTCCTCACACGCTGCTTGCGCCGGGCATTCGTAACTTTCAGTGACATGGCCGGCTCCGTTACTTCTTCTTGCCTTCCTTGCGGAAGATGAATTCGTTGGCGTACTTCACGCCCTTGCCCTTGTAGGGCTCCGGCGGACGATAGGCGCGGATCTCGGCCGCAACCTGACCGACACGCTGGGAATCATTGCCCGTGATCGTGATCTCGGTCGGCTTCGGCACCGCGATGGTGATGCCATCCGGGATCGCGTAGACGACGTCATGGCTGTAGCCGAGCGCGAGCTGCAGGTTCTTGCCCTGCAGCGCGGCGCGGTAGCCGACGCCGGTGATCTCGAGCTTCTTCTCGAAACCCTTGGTGACGCCCTCGACCAGGTTTGCGACCTGGGCGCGCGCGGTGCCGTACATGGCCTGCGCCCGGTTGGTTTCGAGCTTCGGCGCGACCTTGACCGCGCCGTCCTCGAACTTCACCTCGACGTCGTCATGCACGACGAACTGAAGCTGGCCCTTCGGCCCCTTCATCTTGACGGTCTGCCCTTCGACGGTCGCCGTCACACCGGACGGGATCGGCACGGGCCGTTTGCCAACACGTGACATGCTAGAATCCTTCCTCAGAACACCGTGAAGAGAACTTCGCCGCCCACATTCGCGTCACGCGCGTCGTGGTCAGCCATGATTCCCTTCGGCGTCGACAAGACCGAAATACCGAGACCGTTGTTCACGCGCGGCAGGTTCTTCACCGAAGCGTAAACCCGACGGCCGGGCTTCGACACCCGCTCGATTTCGCGAATGACCGGCTCGCCGTCGAAATATTTCAGCTCGATCTCGAGCTCGCTGCGGCCGGAAGCATGTTCGACGCTGGCATAGCCGCGGATGTAACCCTCGGATTTCAGCACTTCGAGAACGTTGGCGCGCATCTTCGAGCCCGGGGTCGAAACCTTGGACTTCGAGCGCATCTGCGCGTTGCGGATGCGGGTGATGAGATCGCTGATCGGATCGTGCGTTGACATCTGACGACCCTCCTTACCAGCTCGACTTCACGAGCCCGGGAACCAGGCCCTTGGAGCCGAGTTCACGCAGCGCGATGCGGCTGAGCTTGTTCTTGCGATAGATGGAACGCGGACGGCCGGTCAGTTCGCAGCGGTTGCGGATGCGCGTCGCCGACGAGTTGCGCGGCATCTCGGCAAGCTTCAGCGTCGCCGCGAAGCGCTCTTCCATCGGCTTGGTCTTGTCGGCGATGATCGCCTTCAGCTTCGCGCGCTGGGGGGCGGCGTTCTTGGTCATCCGCTTGCGCCGGTTGTTCTTCTCGATTGAACTCTTCTTTGCCATGCTTGGCTCCTGGGTTTCCGCGTTTGAGAGGCTTTAACTGCGTCTCACTGCCGGAACGGGAAATTGAAAGCGGTCAACAAGGCACGCGCCTCGTCGTCGGTCTGCGCCGTGGTGCAAACCGTGATGTCCATGCCGCGGGCTTCCGAAACCTTGTCGAAGTCGATTTCGGGGAAAATGATGTGCTCCTTGAGGCCGAGCGAATAATTGCCGCGGCCGTCGAAGCTCTTCGGATTGAGGCCGCGGAAGTCGCGCACGCGCGGCAGCGCCACGTTCACCAGGCGGTCGATGAACTCGTACATCTTGGCCTTGCGCAGCGTGACCTTGCAGCCGATCGGCTGGTTTTCACGCAGCTTGAAGGTCGCGATCGCGACGCGCGAATAGGTCACGATCGCCTTCTGGCCGGCGATCAGCGACAGGTCGCCAGCTGCGGTCTCGGCCTTTTTGCGGTCGTTGACGGCATCGCCGACGCCCATGTTGAGGACGACCTTGTCGAGACGCGGCACCTGCATGACGTTGGCATAGCCGAACTGTTCAGTCAGCTTGCTGCGGATGCTCTTGTCATACTCCACGCGCAGGCGCGGCACATAAGCGGTTTCAGCCATCGATCTCTGCTCCCGAGCTCTTGGCAATGCGTACCTTCTTGCCATCAGCCTGAATCTTGAAGCCCACGCGGGTCGGTTTGCCGTCCTTGCCGACATACGCGATGTTGGACAGGTGGATCGGCGCCTCCTTGGAGATGATGCCGCCTTCCTGGGACTGGGTCTGCTTCTGGTGACGCTTCACCAAGTTGACGCCGCGCACGAGAGCCTTGTTCTCGTCGGGACGGACCTCGAATACTTCGCCGGTACGGCCCTTGTCGCGGCCGTTCAGCACGATGACCTTGTCACCCTTGCGGATCTTGGCAGCCATCACAGCACCTCCGGCGCAAGTGAAATGATCTTCATGTGGTTCTTGGCGCGCAGCTCGCGCGGCACGGGCCCGAAGATACGGGTGCCGACCGGCTCCGACTGATTGTTGATCAGCACGGCGGCGTTGCGGTCGAAGCGGATGACCGAGCCGTCGGCGCGGCGGATGTCCTTGCGGACCCGCACCACGACAGCCTTCATCACGTCGCCCTTCTTCACCTTGCCGCGCGGAATCGCTTCCTTGATCGACACAACGATAACATCGCCCACGGTGGCATAGCGGCGCTTGGAGCCCCCAAGCACCTTGATGCACATGACACGGCGTGCGCCTGAATTATCGGCCACGTCGAGGTTGGTCTGCATCTGAATCATTGATGCACCTCGTCCTCTTTCTGATGCGCTGAAACGCGCTTAAAATTTCCCAAAACCGGTCGGGCCAGGCCCGACCTGCTTCAGGCCGTTTTCTTCTGTTCGCCCCGGACAACCGTCCAGCGCTTCAACTTCGAGATCGGCTTGCTCTCCTCGATCCACACCATGTCGCCCGGCTTGAACTCGTTGTTCTCGTCGTGCGCGTGGTAGTTCTTGGAGCGGCGGATCGTCTTCTTGTAGATCGGGTGGGTGAAGCGGCGATCGACGCGCACCACGATCGTCTTGGCTTGCTTGTCGCTCACGACCACGCCCTGAAGGGTTCGTTTCGGCATATCCGGCCTCTTACTTCTTCTTCGCGCGCGCTTGCGCGGCGATGGTCTTGATGCGGGCGATATCGCGGCGGGCTTCACGCAGCCGCGTGGTGTTCTCCAGCTGCCCGGTGGCGCGCTGGAAACGCAGGTTGAAACGCTCTTTCTTCAGGTTGAGGACGGCGTCCTCCCTCTGATCGTCGCTCATCGCGCGAATGTCGGCGGTTTTCATCTCGGCCATGACGGTTACTCCGCAATGCGCGCGACGAAGCGCGTCTTGATCGGCAGCTTGGCAGCGGCGAGCGAGAGCGCTTCCTTTGCGGTCTGCACCGTGACGCCGTCGATCTCGAAAATCACGCGGCCGGGCTTGACCCGGGCCACCCACAATTCCGGCGTACCCTTGCCCGAGCCCATGCGGACTTCGGCGGGCTTCTTCGACACCGGCAAGTCCGGAAACACGCGGATCCAGACGCGGCCGGCGCGCTTCATGTGACGGGTCAGCGCGCGGCGTGCGGCTTCGATCTGACGGGCGGTGATGCGCTCGGGCGCCATCGCCTTCAGGCCGAACTGTCCGAACGACAACGTCGCGCCCGAAGTCGCAACGCCGTGGATACGGCCCTTATGCGCCTTCCGGAACTTCGTTTTCTTTGGTTGCATCATGGCTTACGCCCTCAAACCTTCTCTAATGTCTCAAGCAGCGTCGCGACGCGGACGGGTATTGTCGCCTTCGGCCATCTTCTTGTCCTGGGCCATCGGATCGTGCTCGAGGATCTCGCCTTTGAAGATCCAGACCTTGACGCCGCAGGTACCGAATGTCGTGAACGCGGTCGCCACGCCGTAATCGACGTCGGCGCGCAGCGTGTGCAAGGGAACGCGGCCTTCGCGATACCATTCCATACGCGCGATTTCGGCGCCGCCGAGACGGCCCGAGCAGTTGATACGAATGCCTTCGGCGCCAAGACGCATCGCCGACTGCACCGCGCGCTTCATGGCGCGGCGGAATGCGACGCGGCGCTCGAGCTGCTGGGCGATCGATTCGGCGACCAGGGTGGCGTCGAGTTCAGGCTTGCGGATTTCGACGATGTTGATGACGACGTCGGAAGCCGTGATGTCGGCAACCCGCTTGCGCAGCTTGTCGATGTCGGCGCCCTTCTTGCCGATCACGACGCCCGGACGCGCCGAATGGATCGTCACGCGGCACTTCTTGTGCGGACGCTCGATCACGATGCGGGCGACGGCTGCCTGCTTGAGTTCCTTGTGCAGGATCTCGCGGATCCGCACGTCCTCATGCAGCAGCTTGCCGTATTCGTTCTTGCCGGCGAACCAACGGGAATCCCACGTACGGTTGATGCCGAGACGCAGTCCGATTGGATTGATTTTTTGACCCATCGTCTTCTCCCGCGCCCTTAAGCGCCAGCCTCGGCCTCGACCTGACGAACCACGATGGTCAGGTGCGAGAACGGTTTGTAGATACGACCCGAACGGCCACGGCCGCGCGGCGAAAAGCGCTTCATCACGATGCCGTTGCCGACATGGGCCTCGGCGACGACCAGGTCGTCGACCTCGAGGTCGTGGTTGTTTTCGGCGTTCGCGATCGCCGATTCCAGGCACTTCTTGACGTCGACCGCGATCCGCTTGCGCGAGAACTGCAGGTCGGCCAGTGCCGCAGACGCCTTCCGGCCGCGGATCAGCTGCGCGACAAGATTAAGCTTCTGCGGGCTCACGCGCAGCATCCGGGCCACAGCCTTGGCCTCGTTATCCGCGAGCACTCTTTCGCGCTTTGGTTTGCTCATCGCTTATTCCTCAAGCCTTCTTGGCTTTCTTGTCGCCAGAATGGCCATGGAAGGTACGGGTCGGCGAGAATTCGCCGAACTTGTGACCCACCATTTCCTCGTTGACCGATACCGGCACATGCTTCTGGCCGTTGTAGACACCGAAGACCAGGCCGACGAACTGCGGCAGAATGGTCGAGCGGCGGCTCCAGATCTTGATGACGTCGTGACGGCCGGACGCGCGCGCGGCATCTGCTTTCTTGAGCAGAGAGCCTTCGACGAACGGGCCTTTCCAGACTGAACGAACCATGTCCGGCGTTCCTTACTTCTTCCGCTTGTGGCGGCTTAGGAGGATGAATCTGTTGGTCGACTTATTCGAACGGGTCTTCTTGCCCTTGGTCGGCTTGCCCCACGGGGTCACCGGGTGGCGGCCGCCCGAGGTGCGGCCTTCGCCGCCGCCGTGCGGATGGTCGATCGGGTTCAT
Organism: Bradyrhizobium sp. AUGA SZCCT0158; assembly: GCF_018130065.1. Classification (GTDB taxonomy): domain Bacteria; phylum Pseudomonadota; class Alphaproteobacteria; order Rhizobiales; family Xanthobacteraceae; genus Bradyrhizobium. The sequence continues at coordinate 186,901 of NZ_JAFCME010000010.1, forward strand.
GACGACGCCGCGGTTATGCGGACGCCAGCCGAGCCAGCGGGTACGGCCGGCCTTGCCGATCGAGATGTTCATGTGATCGGGGTTCGACACCGCGCCGATGGTGCCGCGGCAACGGCCGTGCACCAGGCGCTGCTCGCCCGAGTTCAGGCGCAGAATGACGTAGTCCTGATCGCGGCCGACGATCTGCGCATAGGTGCCGGCGGAACGTGCGATCTGGCCGCCCTTGCCGATCTTCATCTCGATATTGTGCACGATCGTGCCGACCGGCATGTTGCCGAGCGGCATGACATTGCCGGGCTTCACGTCGACATAGTTGCCGGCAACGACGGTGTCGCCCGCCGCCAGCCGCTGCGGCGCCAGGATGTAGGCCTGCTCGCCGTCCGCATACTTGATCAGCGCGATGAACGCGGTGCGGTTCGGATCATATTCCAGGCGCTCGACGGTCGCTGAAACGTCGACCTTGTCACGCTTGAAATCGACCATCCGGTAGGCCTTCTTGTGGCCACCGCCACGAAAGCGAACCGTGATACGGCCGGTGTTGTTGCGGCCGCCATTGCTCTGCTTGCCCTCGGTCAACGCCTTGACCGGCTTGCCCTTGTACAGCGCCGAACGGTCGACCATCACCAGCTGGCGCTGGCCCGGCGTCGTCGGATTGTATGTTTTCAATGCCATCGTCGTAACGCCTTATAGTCCGGTGGTGACGTCGATGCGGTGGCCCTCTTCGAGGGTCACGATCGCCCGCTTCACATCCGACTGCGAACCGAAATTACCGCGGAACACCTTGGTCTTGCCCTTGCGGACCAGCGTGTTCACGCTCTTCACCTTGACGTCGAACAGCTTTTCGACGGCTTCCTTGATTTGCGGCTTGGTCGCCTTGGAGGCAACCTTGAACACAACCTTGTTGTGCTCGGACGCTACCGTCGCCTTTTCGGTCACCACCGGGGCAACGATCACGTCGTAATGGCGCGGATCGATATTCTTCATTTGAAGCGCGCCTCCAACGCATCCACCGCCGACTTGGTCAGCACCAGCTTGTGACGGCGCAGAATGTCATAGACGTTGATGCCCTGGATCGGCAGCACGTCGATGTTCGGAATGTTGCGGGCCGCGGTCGCGAAACCGGTGTTGACCTCGGCGCCGTCGATGATCAGCGCATTGGTCAGGCCGAGACCCGAGAAATGCCCGACCAGAGCCTTGGTCTTGGCGGCCTCGAGCGTCGCCGATTCGATCACGATCAGCCCGCCGTCCTTTGCCTTGGCGGAGAGCGCATGGCGAAGTGCCAGTGCGCGCACCTTCTTCGGCAAGGCGAAGGCGTGCGAGCGCACCACCGGACCGAACGCACGGCCACCACCGCGGAACTGCGGAACGCGGGCCGAACCGTGACGAGCACCGCCGGTGCCCTTCTGCTTGTACATCTTCTTGCCGGTGCGCCAGACATCGGCGCGACCCTGCGTCTTGTGCGTGCCGGCCTGGCGCTTGGCGAGCTGCCAGTTGACGCAGCGCTGGATGATGTCCTTGCGCGGCTCCAGGCCGAAGATCTCATCGGACAGCTGGACCGAACCGGCTTCCTTGCCCTCAAGGGTCGTGACTTTCAGTTCCATCTCACGCGCCCTCCTGCTCGGCCGGTGCAGCAGCCTGCTCGGCGCCGCCGACAACCCTGAACTTGCCGGGCTTCGGAGCTTCCTTCGGCAACGGCTTCTTCACCGCATCACGCACCGAGATCCATCCGCCCTTGGAGCCGGGAACGGCACCCTCGACGAGGATCAGGCCGCGCTCGACGTCGGTCTGCACAACGCGCAGGTTGAGCGTGGTGATGCGATCGACGCCCATGTGACCGGGCATCTTCTTGTTCTTGAAGGTCTTGCCGGGATCCTGACGTCCGCCGGTCGAACCGATCGAACGATGCGAAACCGACACACCGTGGGTGGCGCGAAGACCGCCGAAGTTCCAGCGCTTCATGCCGCCGGCAAACCCCTTACCGACCGAGGTGCCGGTGACGTCGACAAACTGGCCAACCACGAAATGGTCCGCCTGAATTTCGGCGCCAACCGGGATCAGCGCGTCCTCAGACACGCGGAACTCGGTGACCTTCCGCTTGGGCTCGACCTTGGACACCGCAAACTGGCCGCGCTCTGCCTTGGGCAGATAGACGGTCTTGCGGGTACCGGAACCGAGCTGCAGCGCAACGTAACCGTTCTTTTCGGTCGTGCGGTGGCCCAGAACCTGGCAATTGCCCAGCTTCAGCACGGTCACAGGGATATGTTCACCGGTCTCCGTAAAGACCCGCGTCATCCCGACCTTTTGTGCGATCACTCCGGAGCGCATCGGCGTGCTTCCTGTTCTTTCTGTCCGCTAACTTCGGACGATCTAAAAAAATCTAGAGCTTGATCTCGACGTCGACACCGGCGGCCAGGTCGAGCTTCATCAAAGCATCGACGGTCTGCGGAGTCGGGTCGACAATGTCGAGCAGGCGCTTGTGGGTGCGCATCTCGAACTGCTCGCGGCTCTTCTTGTCGACGTGCGGTGAACGGTTGACGGTGAACTTCTCGATGCGGGTGGGCAGCGGAATGGGTCCGCGAACCTGAGCACCGGTGCGTTTCGCCGTGTTCACGATCTCGCGGGTCGACGTATCGAGAATTCGATGGTCGAACGCCTTGAGACGGATGCGAATATTTTGGCCGTTCATTGCCGCTGTCTTTCTTTGTCGTCGTATCTGCGAATGGTGGCTAGCGAGTAGCGGATGATTTCATCCGCCACTCGCCAATTCCTGTTCGCTTACTCAATGATGGCGGAGACGACACCCGAGCCGACGGTGCGGCCACCTTCGCGGATCGCGAAGCGGAGCTTCTCTTCCATCGCGATCGGCACGATCAGATGCACTTCCATCGCGATGTTGTCGCCCGGCATCACCATTTCGGTGCCTTCGGGCAGATGCACGACGCCGGTCACGTCGGTGGTGCGGAAGTAGAACTGCGGCCGGTAGTTGGTGAAGAACGGGGTGTGACGACCGCCCTCTTCCTTGGTCAGGATGTAAGCCTCAGCCTTGAACTTGGTGTGCGGCTTGACCGAACCCGGCTTGCACAGCACCTGGCCACGCTCGACTTCCTCGCGCTTGGTACCGCGCAGCAGCGCACCGATGTTGTCGCCGGCCTGGCCCTGATCGAGCAGCTTGCGGAACATTTCGACGCCGGTGACGATGGTCTTCTGGGTATCGCGCAGACCGACGATTTCGATTTCCTCGCCGACCTTGACGATGCCGCGTTCGACACGGCCGGTCACCACAGTGCCGCGGCCCGAGATCGAGAACACGTCTTCGACCGGCATCAGGAACGGCTGGTCGATCGGACGCGCCGGCTGCGGGATGCTTTCGTCGACGGCCTTCATCAGCTCGAGAACCGCATCGTGGCCGAGCTTCTTGTCCTTGTCTTCGAGGGCGGCGAGAGCCGAACCCTTGATGATCGGGATGGTGTCGCCCGGGAATTCGTACTTCGAAAGCAGTTCGCGGACTTCCATCTCGACCAGTTCGAGCAGTTCCGGATCGTCGACCATGTCGCACTTGTTCAGGAACACGACGAGCGCGGGAACGCCGACCTGACGGGCGAGCAGGATGTGCTCGCGGGTCTGCGGCATCGGGCCGTCGGCGGCCGACACCACCAGGATCGCGCCGTCCATCTGCGCCGCACCGGTGATCATGTTCTTGACGTAGTCGGCGTGGCCCGGGCAGTCGACGTGGGCGTAGTGCCGGTTGGCGGTTTCGTATTCGACGTGAGCGGTCGAGATCGTGATGCCGCGCGCCTTTTCTTCGGGCGCCTTGTCGATCTGATCGTACGCCGTGAACGTCGCACCGCCGGTTTCAGCCAAAACCTTGGTGATCGCTGCGGTCAGCGAAGTCTTGCCATGGTCGACGTGACCGATGGTTCCGATATTGCAGTGCGGTTTGTTACGTTCAAATTTTGCTTTGGCCATTTGACTCTCCGTTTAATCGTTGACTGCCGCCAACGACAATCAGGCAAACTTCTTCTGGACTTCTGCCGACACGTTCGCGGGTGCTTCCGCGTAGTGATCGAATTGCATGGTAAAGGTCGCGCGTCCCTGGCTCATCGAGCGCAGGTTATTCACGTACCCGAACATGTTCATGAGCGGCACCATCGCGTTGATGACGTTGGCGTTGCCGCGCATGTCTTGACCCTGGATCTGGCCGCGCCGCGAATTCAGATCGCCGATGACCGAACCGGTGTAGTCTTCCGGGGTCACCACTTCGACCTTCATGATCGGCTCGAGCAGGACGGACTTGCCCTTCTGCAGCGCTTCGCGGAACGCCGCGCGCGATGCAATTTCGAAGGCCAGCGCCGACGAGTCGACGTCGTGATACTTGCCGTCGACCAGCGTCACCTTGACGTCCACCACCGGGAAGCCGGCGACGACGCCGGAACCCATGACGCTGTTGAGGCCCTTTTCGACGCCGGGGATGTATTCCTTCGGCACCGAACCACCAACAACCTTGGACTCGAATTCGTAGCCCTTGCCGGGCTCGTTCGGCTCGACCACGATCGACACTTCGGCGAACTGACCGGTACCGCCGGTCTGCTTCTTGTGCGTGTACTTGACCTCGGCCTTTTTGGTGACGCGCTCACGGAACGCCACCTGCGGCGCGCCAATGTTCGCATCGACTTTGTAGGTACGGCGCAGGATGTCGACCTTGATGTCGAGGTGGAGCTCGCCCATGCCCTTGAGGATGGTCTGGCCGGACTCCTGGTCGGTCGACACCCGGAACGACGGATCTTCCGCAGCGAGCTTCGCCAGTGCGACGCCGAGCTTTTCCTGGTCGGCTTTCGACTTCGGCTCGATCGCGATTTCGATCACCGGCTCCGGGAATTCCATCTTTTCCAGGATCACCTGCTTGTCGGGATCGCACAGCGTGTCACCGGTGCGCGCTTCCTTCAGGCCGGCCAGCGCGACGATGTCGCCGGCATAAGCTTCCTTGATGTCTTCGCGGTTGTTCGCATGCATCAAAAGCATGCGGCCGATACGTTCTTTCTTCTCGCGGGTCGAGTTGACCACGCCGGTACCGCTCATCAGCACACCCGAATAGATGCGGCAGAAGGTGATGGTGCCGACGAACGGATCGTCCATGATCTTGAATGCGAGCAGAGCCAGCGGCTCCTTGTCGTCGGCCTTGCGGGTGACTTCGTTGCCGTCGTCATCGATGCCCTTGATCGCGGGCACGTCGACCGGTGACGGCAGATAGTCCACGACCGCGTCGAGCAGCGGCTGCACGCCCTTGTTCTTGAACGCCGAGCCGCACAGCACCGGGAAGAACGCGCCGGTCAGCACGGCCTTGCGGATCATGCGCTTCAAGGTCGCGACATCGGGCTCCTTGCCGTCGAGGTAAGCAGCAAGAACGTCGTCGTCGAGTTCGACGGCGGCTTCCAGCAGCTTCTCGCGATATTCATTGGCCTTCTCGACCATGTCTTCGGGAATATCGATGTCGACGAACTTGGCGTCGAGCTTCTCTTCTTCCCAGACCACGCCCTTCATGCGGACGAGATCGACCAGGCCCTTGAAGTTGTTTTCGGAGCCGATCGGAAGCTGGATCGCAATCGGCTTGGCGCCGAGGCGATCGACAATATCCTGCATGCATTTGTAGAAGTCGGCGCCGGTCTTATCCATCTTGTTGGCGAAGACGATGCGCGGAACGCGGTACTTGTCGCCCTGACGCCAGACGGTTTCGGTCTGGGGTTCGACGCCCTGGTTGGAGTCGAGCACGCATACCGCGCCGTCGAGCACGCGCAGCGAACGTTCGACTTCAATGGTGAAGTCGACGTGGCCGGGGGTGTCGATGATGTTGAGGCGCTTGCCTTCCCAGAACGCGGTGGTCGCAGCCGATGTAATCGTAATGCCGCGCTCCTGCTCCTGCTCCATCCAGTCCATCGTCGCGGCACCTTCGTGCACTTCGCCGATCTTGTGGCTCTTGCCGGTATAATAAAGGATGCGCTCGGTGGTCGTGGTCTTGCCGGCATCGATATGCGCCATGATACCGAAGTTGCGGTAGTTCTCTATGGCATGAACGCGGGGCATGGGTTGTTCCTTAAAATCCGTGTTTCGCCGTTACCAGCGATAGTGCGAGAAGGCGCGGTTGGCTTCAGCCATCCGGTGCACGTCTTCACGCTTCTTGACGGCGTTACCCCGGTTATTCGACGCGTCGAGCAGCTCGGCGGAGAGCCGCTCCGTCATCGTCTTCTCGTTGCGATCGCGCGCCGCGGTGATGATCCAGCGAATGCCCAGCGCCTGACGGCGGACGGAACGCACTTCAACCGGCACCTGGTAGGTGGCGCCGCCGACGCGGCGCGAACGCACTTCGATGGTCGGCATGACGTTTTCCAGCGCCTGCTCGAACACCGGCAGCGGACCCTGCTTGGTCTTGGCCTCGATCATGGCGAGCGCGCCGTAGACGATGCTCTCGGCGGCAGACTTCTTGCCGTCGTACATGATTGAATTCATGAACTTCGTAATGATGATGTTCCCGAACTTCGGATCCGGGTTCACTTCACGCTTTTCAGCTGAATGGCGACGAGACATCTTGGCTGTTCCCGCTTACTTCGGACGCTTCGCGCCGTACTTCGAACGACGCTGCTTACGGTTCTTGACGCCCTGGGTATCGAGGACGCCGCGGAGAATGTGGTAGCGCACGCCGGGCAAATCCTTGACGCGACCGCCGCGGATCATGACCACCGAGTGCTCCTGAAGGTTATGGCCTTCACCGGGAATGTAGCCGATCACTTCGAAGCCGTTGGTCAGGCGCACCTTGGCAACCTTACGAAGCGCCGAGTTCGGCTTCTTCGGGGTCGTGGTATAGACGCGCGTGCAAACGCCGCGCTTCTGCGGCGACTGCTGCAGCGCCGGCACTTTCTTGCGCGACTTCTGCACGGTACGCGGTTTTGCGATCAGCTGGTTGATCGTCGGCATGTCAGCCTTCACCCTTTAGTTCGCGCGAAACCGGAGATGGCTTCGCAAATTCTTCTCGGGACTAGCCGCCCCGTTCGGCCGCCCTGCACGGGAAAACACCCACGCAAAACGAAATCGCGCCAACCACTCATTGCTGAGCGGAAAGCGCTTCGACGCCACAGAGGACCGCGACTGAAGACCGATCAGCGTTCGCTGTTCGGCCTGCTACCGAGGTCATGCATCCGAGTTCACTCTCAAGAGAACGTGCTCAAGAGAACTAAAATCGCACTGGCATTGCCTAGCTATATGATCGACAGCGTTTGAGCGGCATTCGTCGAGGTTGGTGCCCGTCTCAGTCCAGAAGGATTTGGGTCCATAAGGATTTGAAGGGTGTTCCGTTCCGACGCTGGCGACGCTCACCGCCTGTCGTGAAGTGGGGGTCTTCTATAAGCCGTGGGTAGCTAAGTCAAGCGAAACGACAACGCAGGAAACGCCTATGGCACCGGCAGATTCAGAGCTTCGCGTGAATCGGTGCGCACCGAAATTGGCGGCACTCCCCGCTTCCTCGAATCGAACGGTGCCGGCGATTCTCGGTTATTTTACCCGGGTAAATATATTCAGAAGCATAATTCCCGGGTTCCCGTCCAAAGCGGATTGCCAAGCTAAGCCTTTATTTGCCTTTCCCGGCACAAAACTGGCCCTTCAAGGCCGGAAATTCCTATGCGGTATACCGACGTTGCAATTATCGGGGGCGGCCTCGCCGGCTCGACCGCGGCCGCGATGCTCGGACGCGCCGGGATTCCGACGCTCCTGATCGACCCGCATGAAAATTTTCCGTTCGATTTTCGCGTCGAAAAGCTGAGCGGCGGCACCCAGGTCGACCTTTTGCACAAGACGGGATTCGCCGATTCGCTGCTGCGTTCGACCACCCATGACGGCGAAAACTGGATCGCGCGGGCCGGCTATCTGCTCGACAAGCGGCCCAGCCAGCAGTTCGGCATCATGTATGACGCGCTGATCATGGCGATTCGGGCCGAAATCCCCAAACCGGCCGAACTGGTCCACGCCAAGGTCACGGATGTCTCGACCAGCGACCATCGCCAGAAGCTCACGCTCTCGAACGGCGAATCGATCTCGGCGCGGCTGGTGGTGCTGGCCAACGGGTTGAACATCGGGCTGCGCCGCAATCTCGGCATCGAACGCCAGATCATCAGCGCGTGCCACTCGATCTCGATCGGGTTCGACCTTGCGCCCGCCGGTCGCGCCGCTTTCGCATTTCCCGCGCTGACGTATTTCTCGGAACGTCCGAGCGGCCGTATCCCCTATCTGACGCTGTTTCCGGTCGGCACGAAGATGCGGGCCAATCTGTTCGCCTATCGCGAGGCCGACGATCCCTGGCTGCGCGAGATGCGGCACAAGCCGGTCGAGACCATGAATGCCGCGCTGCCGCGGCTGCGCCGCATCACCGGCGAGTATACCGTGTCAGGCGACGTCAAGATCAGGCCGGCAGATCTTTACGTCAGCACAGGCTATCGGCAGCCCGGCATCGTCCTGGTCGGCGACGCCTTCGCGACCACCTGCCCCGTCACGGGCACCGGCGCCGACAAGGTACTCACTGACGTCACCCAGCTATGCAACGTCCATATTCCCGCCTGGCTGGCGACCGAGGGCATGAGCGAGGCCAAGATAGCGTCGTACTACGAAGATCCGGTCAAGCAGGCCTGCGACGCCTGGTCGATGGCGAAGGCCTTCAGCTTCCGCAAGGTCACGCTGGACCGCGGCATCTACTGGCGCGCACAACGCCTGGCGCGGTTCCTGGCGTGGTTTGGCAAAGGCAATTTGCGACGGCTACGCAAGGCCATCAGCGCGGAATCAAAAACCCACGCTCACTCCTCGTCGTCCTCGTCCTCGTCATCATCGTCGTCTTCATTGTCGTCGTCGGCCTGACCGGCCGCATTGTGCGGCCTGTGGCCCTGGTCGTCCCAGAGCTTGCGATAGGCGCCATTGCGGGCAAGCAGTTCCGCGTGCGAGCCGCGTTCGATCGCCTTGCCGTTTGAAATCACGATAATCTCGTCCATCTCGACCACCGAGGTCAGGCGGTGCGTCGACCAGATCATGGTGCGTCCCTCCGCGACCTTCAGCAGCGTGCGATTGATCGCAGCTTCCGTGGTCTGGTCGAGCGCGGACGTCGCCTCATCGAGCAGCAGGACGGACGGATTGCGGATGACGGCGCGCGCGATCGCGATGCGCTGGCGCTGGCCGCCCGACAGCGTGTCGCCGCGTTCGCCGACCGGCGTGTCGTATTTCTGCGGCAGGCTCATGATGTACTGGTGAATCTCGGCCTTCCTGGCGGCCTCCTCGACCTCTTCGTCGCTCGCGCCTTCCTTGCCGAGCCGGATGTTTTCGCGGATCGACATGTTGAACAGCATGTTCTCCTGGAACACGATCGCCATGCTCCCGCGCAGCGATTCCAGGGTGACCCGGCGGACGTCGACGCCGTCGATGGTCAGGCGCCCCTCGTCGGGTTGGTAGAGCCGCAGGACCAGGTTGAGCAGCGTGCTCTTGCCGGAGCCGCTGGGTCCGACGATGGCGATGCGCTTGCCGGCGTTGAGCTTGAGGCTGAGATTGTCGAGCACCGGCGTCTCGCTGCCCTCGTATTGGAAGGTCACGCGATCGAAGGTGATGTCGTTGGTGATGCGCGGCAGATCGGGCGCGCCGGGGCGGTCGGCCCCGCGGGTCGGCTCGTCCAGCAGTTCCTCCATATGCCGCACCGACGCGGCCGCCTGGATCGACACCGGAATGAAATGCATCAGATGGGCGATGTTGTAGGACACCTCCCAGAACGCGCTCTCGAAGGTCACGAAGGTGCCGATGGTGATCTGGCCCTTGGTGGCGAGATAGGCGCCGATCGCGAGCACCACGAGATGCAGCAACAGCACCGAGATCGTGACGGTGCGTTCCACCATGGTCGACAGGAACACCGCGGACGCGGTCTTGATGCGCACATCCTGGTTGCGCAAGGAGAACCAGCCGAACGCGCGGCGCTGCAGGCTGAACGCTTTCACCACCGCCTGGGCCGCGACGTTTTCCTGCACCGTGCCGAGCAGCGCCGATTCATTCAGCTTCTGCTCGTAATTGGCCTGCACCGCCTTTGGCGTCAGAATCCGCGGGCCGATCAGCGTGATCGGAAACACCAGAAGCGCGACGGCCGCGAGCTGCCAGTTCAGGAACAGCATCAGGATGATGCCGGCGATCAGTTCCAGGAACGGCAGCGCCGCGCTGTTGGCAAAGGTCTTGACCGCCCCCTCGAACGCCGAGAGGTCGATCGAGAAGCGCGAGAGAATTTCGCCACGCTTGGTGCGGGCGAAATAGCCCGCCGGCAAGCTCTGGACATGCTCGAACAACCGGGTCCGGACATCGGAAATGATGCCGGCCGCCAGCCGCGCATCCCAGCGCTCATACCAGATCGCGACGATCGAGGTGATGATGCCGGCGACCGCGAGCACGCCGAGGATCTTGTACAGGGCCTGGAAATCCTCTTCGCCGAGCGCGTCGTCGATCAGGAACTTCAGGCTGAGCGGCATGATGACGTTGAACAGCGTCTCGACCAGCACGCCGAAGGTGACGATCGCCAATGGCTTCCTGTAACTGCCCAGATACGGCCGGACGAAGCCATAGACCGTCGCCATCGCGCCGGCAGCTTCCTTCGCGGTGAAGACGACGAGGTCCTCGTCATCATCTTCGTCGAGCTCCAGCTCGTCGTCGTCCTCGTCCTCGTCCTCGTCCTTCTTGGCTTTTTTGTCTTTTATGCCGTCATCGGCGGCGGGCACGCCGGCGGGCTTGCCAGTGGCGACAGCCTCGAGCGCGAGCCTCTTCTCAAGCTCAGGATCATCCGCTGGCGCGGGATTCTGATCATCCGAAGAAGGAGGCTTTGGCGCCATGAAACCAACCGATGCTGCACGGCCGGCATGACCGCAAATCGAAACGCGATAGCGGTGGACGCTACCGCGCCGATCCTATGCGATCAGGATGAATTCGGCAAAACAATTGCCAAACAACCCGAATACCGGCAGCTGCCGATCAGTCTTCGGACTCCACCTTGTCGAAGAACGAATAGCGCAGGCTGTCGGAGTCGGCGTACCACTGCCCCGGCCCCTTGTTGGCGGCAAGCGTCGCCGCCCACAATGCATCGGTGACGTCACGGCGATGCATTGAGAGGTCGAATCCGTTGCCGAAGAACAACTCCGACCATTCCCACCAGGTGCCGAGCTTCTTCACCCCGCGCAGCAGGTCGTAGCGGTCGATCAGCGCCGGCGGCGTGTCCGACGTGACGGAGCCGAACAGCAGTCCGGTCTTGATCACCCGGTTCAGCTCGCGCACGGCACGCGGCACCTGCTTCTCCGCGACGTGGCACAGGCTGGTCTCGAACACGAAATCGAATTCGCCGTCCTTGAACGGCAAATCGACGATCGAGCCGAGCTTGTTGAATTTCTTCAGCGCCTTCGGCGTCCGGGCATGGATGGCCCGGTTGTTTTCGATGCCCCAGGCGTCGATGCCGCGCTCGCGCAGCGCGCCAACCAATTCGCCGCTGGCGGACCCGGCGATCAGGAGCTTGTAGCCCCTCGCCCGGTTCCAGACGATCTTGATCAGGTCCGTCAGATAGGCCGGGTCGGTAAACTCGCGCCAGACCTCGCTGTAGGGGCCAAGCCCGCGATAATTCTGGAAATAATCGCGGTCGATCTTGTCGGAGAGCGCCCCGCCCGCCTGCGCGCGTGCGCGGCGCAGCCGCATCATCTCGGAGACGATGATGTCGGTGGCGGCGTCGGAGGAGTCGAGCAGTCCGTTCAGCGTGGAGTCGAACAGATAGTCGCCGACCACGACGATCCCCGGATGTTCCTTCGGCTCGGGCCGGTGGTTGGTCATGACGTCGCGTACCGGCAAGCCGCCCGGCAACGCGTTCACCGACGACAGCCAGCGATGGATCTTGCCTTCCTTGAAATAGTCACGGGCGTTGCCGAGCGCCGCCGGCAGCGACTTCAACGCGGCGTCGATCAGTTCCTGGTCGCTGAGATTGGCAAACGCCAGCGCGTCGGAACCCGCGATCAGCCAGTTCAGGACGCCGTGCTTGCCGACGTCATGGCGCGCGCCCTCGTTGTAAACGCAGCAGCCGCCGAATGCCTCCGACATGAACCAGGCGCCGGGGATCTTCTCGCCCCAGAACGGTTCGTCGAACAGGATCGAGACCCGCAGATAATGCGCGGGCCGGTCGAAATAGGCGACGTGCTTGACCATCGACTTGCGCAGCTCTTCGCCGTTCCAGCGCATCGTGCCAAGCCAGGAATGCGGCAGGCACATCACCACGAGATCGAAGTCCCGCGTCTCCGGTCCCTTGCCGTTCATCATGTTGAGCTGATAGCGGCCGGAGGACGTCTTGCCGACCTGGAGCACCCGGTGATTGAGCTGGATATCGGCCGTGACTTCGCTGCGCAGGCAATCGACCAGTTGTTCGTTGCCGTTCTGGATCGAATACAGCCCGATATAGCCGTCGACATCCATCACGAAGTTCTTCAGCGCGTTCAGCCCGTTGGTGTTGTGCGGCTCGGTCGCGATGTCGGAGCGGGCCATCACCTTGAAGAAGCGCTTGGCGGTATCGTCGTCGACGAACTTTTCGAGCAGCTCCTCGGCGGTCATGTAGGCCCACGGATGCTCGTTGTCATGGGCACCGACGCCTTCGTAATATTCGATCGGCGACACCATATCGCTGCAGCGCTTGCGGAAGCCCTCGATCGCGGCTGCGGTCTTCGCACCGTATTTGCGGCGCATGCCCGGCACGTCGTTGAGGAGTTCGCCGTCGAACTGCACCTGCTCGGCGTCCATCGGAATGGTCTGCAGGCCGAAATGCTGGATCAGCTCGCGCAGCGGATCGGGTCCGGTCATCGAGTAGTCATAGATCTCGGCAACGCCGGCCTCATACATCGCCGGCGCCGAATCGAATTTGCGCGTGACGATCTTGCCGCCGACCCGGTCGGATGCCTCGTAGATCGTGATGCGGCAGAGATCGCCGAGCTTCTTTTTCAGATACCAGGCGCTCATCAGCCCCCCGGGGCCGCCGCCTACGATTGCAAGATCGAGCATGTGTTTTCCGCAAGTTCCCGACGGCCCCCAGGTGCGGCCGGTTTAAGTCTCCTTAGCAAAAGCGCTTTTCACCCTGAAGGGAAGATGAACAAAGCAAGTCCGCGCATCGCAGCAATGCCGGAAAGCGCCAGGGAGCCCGCCATAACCGCGCTTTTTCATCCGAATCCGTACTCTTACGGGTTTCGGCGCCGGCGGTTGATCGGGCGTCGCCATGTGTGGATTCACAGCCACGTAGCTCGCAAGCGGAACCGCCGGCCTTATTCCCGCAGACGTGGAGTATGCCTTCGGACTCCCGCGGACGTTCTGTTATTTCGGGAACGCCTTGCCGGCGAGCAGACTGATCAGTTCCTGCTGCCGCGAAAGGCCTGTTTTCGTGAGCACCGACTTGAGCTGGGTGCGGACCGTTTCGCGGCTGACACCAAGCGTCCCTGCGAGTACCTCGACCGTGCGGGCTTCGCTGATGCCGCGCGCCACACGCGCTTCCGCCGGCGTCAGGTCGAACAGGCCCTGCAGGACTTCGGCGGTCGGCACCGCGGCGCGATCGACCGGCGTCACCACAAGCAGCACGGTCGCTTGTGTGAAGATGTCGCGCGCGGCCCCACGGACGGGAATGACGTGCAAGACCATCGGCAGATAATTTGCCGTCGCGGCAACCGGTATGGACTTGATGATCCGGCGATCCCCAAGAGGCCGCGCGGCGAGCGCTTCGGCCAGCAGCGCATCCGCCGTTATGTCCGTCATTGTCACGCGCTCGGCACGGTCTTCAAACAGCGAAGGCATCAAGGCTTCGAACAGGCCGTTGGCCGCGAACACCTGGCCGCGCGCACGAAGCACCGCGCCGGGCAGGCCCAGCGCCTGCAACGCGTCCGCCTGGGCGCGTGCGCGCTCGAAGCCAAGGCGGTTTGCCGTAAGCGATGCCCGCGCTAGATGCGGCCGCAGTCCATCCAGGAAGGTGACGATCTCGCGCGGCACCGGACCAAGATCCTGGTGCCGCGGCACGACGATTGCGACCGAATCGCCGCTCGGTATCGGGATGATCGTGCCGGCCCGGTAGCCGAGGCCGTATTTGCGATAAAAATTGCAGTAGACGTCGTTGGTTGCAATTTCCTCGTCCGAGAGCAGATCGCCGTCGGTGAGGAAGCCTGCATGATTCAGCGCGATGGCGCGCGGCAGATTCGGATCGCGCTCGCTCCATCCGTCGTTCAAGAACAGCGGCATGGTCGCATCATATTCGACTGAGTTGACCGCGCTGACGTATCCGTCCCGCACGGCGAACATAAACCCACCGCTACCGCTGGTCGCCGCTCCGAGCTCGCCAAGCACGGCCGGCCAAAGCGAAGGAATGAGCCCCGCCTCGTAAATGCGGTCGATCAATTGCTCGGAATGATCCATTTCGCTCATGGAAAACCGTGAAAATGGTTGCCCGGATACGATTCACGTCTTGATAGCACGCCCCCGCTTTGCGGGTGAAGCACCAGGACGCGCCGTCGACAGCCAGCTTCCCAATGGGCACTCCCGTTTGACGGAACCGGGCGGTGTCACAGCGACACGTGAACGCCAACCGCAGCAAAAAGGCCGGCTTGCGCCGGCCTTTTCTCTTACAGCCTATTCGTGCGGAAGCCCTATTCCGCGGGCGGCAGCGCCAGCGGTTCCGCTTCCGGAGCGGTCGGCACGATCGCAGCCTGCTTCTCGCGCTCGTCGAGGATCAGCTTGTCGCGCTTGACCGCGACTTCGCGGATCTTGGCCATCGAGGCGCCGGTGCCCGCCGGGATCAGCCGGCCGACAATGACGTTCTCCTTGAGGCCTTCCAGCGGATCCACCTTGCCGTTGACGGCGGCTTCGGTGAGCACGCGGGTGGTCTCCTGGAACGAGGCCGCCGAGAAGAACGAGCGGGTCTGCAGGCTCGCCTTGGTGATGCCGAGCAGAACCGGCGTTCCCGTGGCGGGCTTCTTGCCCTCTTCCTTGGCCTTGAGGTTGAGCGCGTCGAACTCGATCTTGTCGACCTGCTCGCCCGAGATCATGTCGGTCTCGCCCTGGTCGGTGATCTCGACCTTCTGCAGCATCTGACGGACAATCACCTCGATGTGCTTGTCGTTGATGAGCACGCCCTGCAGCCGATAGACTTCCTGGATCTCGTTGACCAGATAGGCCGCGAGTTCCTCGATGCCCTTGATCGCCAGGATGTCGTGCGGTGCCGGATTGCCTTCGACGATGAAATCGCCCTTTTCGACGATGTCGCCGTCCTGCAGATGGATGTGCTTGCCCTTGGGGATCAGGTACTCCCTGGTCTCCTCGTTCTTGTCCATCGGCTCGATCGAGATGCGGCGCTTGTTCTTGTAGTCGCGGCCGAAGCGGATCGTGCCCGCGATTTCCGCGATGATCGCCGCATCCTTTGGCTTGCGAGCCTCGAACAGTTCGGCGACGCGCGGCAGACCGCCGGTGATGTCGCGGGTCTTGGCGCTTTCCGTCGAAATACGCGCCAGGATGTCGCCGCCCTTCACCTTCGCGCCGGTGTCAACCGACAGAATGGCGTCGACCGACAGCATGTAGCGGGCATCGCCGCCACGCGCGAGCTTCAGCACCTTGCCGTCCTTGCCCTTGACCACGATGGCCGGACGCAGATCCGCCCCGCCACGCGACGCGCGCCAGTCGATGACGACGCGCTTGGCGATACCGGTGGATTCGTCGAGCGTTTCCGAGATCGACTGACCTTCAACCAGGTCCTCGAACCCGATGGTGCCCTCGACTTCGGTGAGAACCGGACGGGTGTACGGATCCCATTCCGCGATCCGCTGGCCGCGCTTGACCATGTCGCCTTCATCGACGTGCATGCGCGCGCCGTACTGAATGCGGTGGGTCGCACGCTCGGTGCCGTCGGCGTCGGTGATCGCAACGACCATGTTGCGGACCATCGCGATCAGATGACCTTCGCTGTTCTTGGCGATGGCCTTGTTCTTGATGGTCACCTTGCCGTCGAAGTTCGACTCGATGAACGACTGTTCGTTGATCTGCGCCGCGCCGCCGATGTGGAACGTTCGCATCGTCAGCTGGGTGCCGGGTTCACCGATCGACTGCGCCGCGATGACGCCGACCGCTTCACCATGGTTGACCGGCGTGCCGCGGGCCAGATCGCGGCCGTAGCACTTGCCGCAGATGCCGTTGACGAGTTCGCAGGTCAGAGCGGAGCGGATCTTCACTTCCTGGATGCCGGCCTGCTGGATGGCGTCGACATGCATTTCTTCCATCAGCGTGCCGCGCTTGACCACGACCTTGTTGGTCGCAGCATCGCGCAGATCCTCGCCCGCGGTGCGGCCGAGAATGCGCGACGCCAGCGAGGCCACGACCGTGCCGGCATCGACGATGGCGCGCATCTTGATGCCGAGCTTGGTGCCGCAATCGTCCTGCGTGATGATGCAGTCCTGCGCCACGTCGACCAGACGGCGCGTCAGGTAGCCCGAGTTCGCGGTCTTCAACGCGGTGTCCGCGAGACCCTTGCGGGCGCCGTGGGTCGAGTTGAAGTATTCGAGCACCGACAGACCTTCCTTGAAGTTGGAAATGATCGGCGTTTCGATGATCTCACCCGACGGCTTGGCCATCAGGCCGCGCATACCGGCGAGCTGACGCATCTGGGCCGGCGAACCGCGCGCGCCCGAATGCGCCATCATGTAGATCGAGTTGATGTCGGCGTCGGCGCCCTTGGCGTTCTTCTTGGTCGAGGAGATTTCCTTCATCATCTCCTTGGCGATTTCTTCGGTCGCCTTCGACCAGGCGTCGACCACCTTGTTGTACTTCTCGCCATGGGTGATCAGGCCGTCATTGTACTGCTGCTCGAAATCCTTCGCCAGCGTACGGGTGGTGTCGACGATCTTCCACTTGGAGTGCGGCACGACCATGTCGTCCTTGCCGAACGAGATGCCGGCCTTGAACGCGTTGTAGAAGCCGAGCGCCATGATGCGGTCGCAGAAGATCACCGTCTCCTTCTGACCGCAGTGACGGTAGACCTGGTCGATGACGCCGGAGATTTCGCGCTTGGTCATCAGCTTGTTGATGATGTCGTACGAAATCTTCGCCGAGCTCGGCAGCAAATTGCCGAGCATGACGCGGCCCGCGGTGGTTTCGATCCAGCGCTTGGACACCTTGCCGGTATCGTCGATGCCTTCCCACCTGTACTTGATCTTGGTGTGGAGGTGGATGACCTTCGAATGCAGGGCGTGCTCGAGTTCGGCCATCTCGCCGAAGATCTTGCCCTCGCCGGGCAGGCCTTCGCGCATGATCGACACGTAATAGAGGCCGAGCACGATGTCCTGCGACGGCACGATGATCGGCTGGCCGTTCGCCGGATGCAGGATGTTGTTGGTCGACATCATCAGCACGCGCGCTTCCAGCTGCGCTTCGAGCGACAGCGGAACGTGCACGGCCATCTGGTCGCCGTCGAAGTCGGCGTTGAACGCGGCGCAGACCAGGGGATGCAGCTGGATCGCCTTGCCCTCGATCAGGACAGGCTCGAACGCCTGAATGCCGAGGCGATGCAGCGTCGGCGCGCGGTTCAGCAGCACCGGATGCTCGCGAATGACCTCGTCGAGGATGTCCCAGACCTCGGGACGCTCTTTTTCGACCAGCTTCTTGGCCTGCTTCACCGTGGTGGACAGACCCTTGGCGTCGAGCCGCGAATAGATGAACGGCTTGAACAGTTCGAGCGCCATCTTCTTCGGCAGGCCGCACTGATGCAGCCGCAGTTCGGGACCGACCACGATCACCGAACGGCCGGAATAGTCGACGCGCTTGCCGAGCAGGTTCTGCCGGAAGCGGCCCTGCTTGCCCTTGAGCATGTCGGCCAGCGACTTCAAAGGCCTCTTGTTGGCGCCGGTGATGACGCGGCCGCGGCGGCCGTTGTCGAACAACGCGTCGACGGCCTCCTGCAGCATGCGCTTTTCGTTGCGGATGATGATGTCGGGCGCGCGCAGCTCCATCAGCCGCTTCAGGCGGTTGTTGCGGTTGATGACGCGGCGGTAGAGGTCGTTGAGGTCCGAGGTCGCAAAGCGGCCGCCGTCGAGCGGCACCAGCGGACGCAGGTCCGGCGGAATCACCGGCACCACGGTCAGGATCATCCATTCCGGCTTGTTGCCGGAATAGCGGAACGCTTCGACGATCTTGAGGCGCTTGGCGAGCTTCTTGTGCTTGATGTCGGATTCAGTTTCCTGCATCTCGGCGCGCAGGGACTGCTCGAGCTTTTCGAGTTCGAGACCCTTGAGCAACTCGCGGATCGCTTCGGCGCCGATCATGGCGGTGAAGCTGTCCTGGCCGTATTCGTCCTGCGCCTTCAGATACTCGTCTTCCGACAAGAGCTGACGGTCCTTGAGCGCGGTCAGGCCCGGCTCCAGCACGACGTAATATTCGAAGTACAGAATCCGCTCGAGATCCTTCAGCGTCATGTCGAGCAGAAGGCCGATACGGGACGGCAGCGACTTCAGGAACCAGATGTGCGCGACCGGCGCCGCCAGTTCGATATGACCCATGCGCTCGCGACGGACGCGGGAGAGCGTCACTTCGACCGAGCACTTTTCGCAGATGATGCCCTTGTACTTCATCCGCTTGTACTTGCCGCACAAGCACTCGTAGTCCTTGATCGGCCCGAAGATGCGGGCGCAGAACAGGCCGTCGCGCTCGGGCTTGAAGGTCCGGTAGTTGATGGTCTCCGGCTTCTTGATTTCGCCGTACGACCACGACAGAATCTTCTCCGGAGACGCAATCGAAATCCGGATCTGGTCGAAGACCTGAGCCGGCGTCGTCGGATTGAAGAGATTCATAATTTCTTGGTTCATCGTCTTCTCCTCGCGTGCCGATCGTCACCGGCAGCAAATTCGAAACTCTTTGTCAGCGCGCGCCCTGCTCAACGTCCGAGCGGAGTGCGAATGCCCGGCACATCTGAGCGAAGGCTTGCTTCGCTCGCATGCGCCGGACATGAAATCGTAAGCGTTACTCTGCCGCCTCGGACGTCGTGGCCGGGCCGATCTTGGAGTTGTGCAGGTCGACGTTGAGGCCGAGCGAGCGCATTTCCTTGACCAGCACGTTGAACGATTCCGGGATACCCGCCTCGAACGTGTCGTCGCCGCGCACGATCGCCTCGTACACCTTGGTACGGCCGGCGACGTCGTCCGACTTCACGGTCAGCATTTCCTGCAGCGTGTAGGCGGCGCCATACGCTTCGAGCGCCCAGACCTCCATTTCGCCGAAACGCTGGCCACCGAACTGCGCCTTGCCGCCCAGCGGCTGCTGGGTAACGAGCGAGTACGGTCCGATCGAACGCGCGTGGATCTTGTCGTCCACGAGATGGTGCAGCTTGAGCATGTAGATGTAGCCCACCGTCACCTTGCGGTCGAAGGCGTCGCCGGTCCGGCCGTCATAGACGGTCGACTGACCCGAGGCGTCGAAGCCCGCAAGCTTCAGCATTTCCTCGATGTCGGCTTCCTTGGCGCCGTCGAACACCGGCGTTGCGATCGGCACGCCGTGGCTCAGGTTCTTGCCAAGCTCCATCAACTCGCCGTCGTTCAGCGTCTTGATGGTTTCATCGTCGCCATAGATCTTCTTCAGGGTCTCGCGCAGCGGCTTGAGATCCTGCTTCTGATAATAGCTGTCGATGGTCTGGCCGATGCGCTTGCCGAGGCCCGCGCAGGCCCAGCCGAGATGCGTCTCCAGAATCTGACCGACGTTCATGCGCGAGGGCACGCCGAGCGGATTGAGCACGATGTCGGCATGGGTGCCGTCCTCGAGGAACGGCATGTCCTCGATCGGAACGATCTTGGACACCACGCCCTTGTTGCCGTGACGGCCGGCCATCTTGTCGCCGGGCTGGATCTTGCGCTTCACCGCGACGAAGACCTTGACCATCTTCATCACGCCGGGCGGCAATTCGTCGCCACGCTGCAGCTTTTCGACCTTGTCGAGGAAGCGCTGTTCAAGGCCCTTCTTCGATTCGTCGTACTGCTTCCGCATCGCCTCGATTTCAGCCATCAGCTTGTCGTTGGGCGAAGCGAACAGCCACCACTGCGAGCGCGGATGCTCGTCGAGCACCGCACGGGTGATCTTGGTGTCCTTCTTGAAGCCCTTCGGACCGGCGATGCCCTGGCGGTTTTCCAGAAGCTCCGCCAGGCGGCCGTAGACGTTACGGTCGAGAATCGCCTGCTCGTCGTCGCGGTCCTTGGCCAGACGCTCGATCTCTTCCCGCTCGATCGCCAGCGCACGCTCGTCCTTGTCGACGCCGTGACGGTTGAACACGCGCACTTCGACGATCGTGCCCTGCACGCCCGGGGGCACGCGGAGCGAGGTGTCGCGGACGTCGGAGGCCTTTTCGCCGAAGATGGCGCGCAGCAGCTTTTCTTCCGGCGTCATCGGGCTTTCGCCCTTCGGCGTGATCTTGCCGACCAGGATGTCGCCGGCGCGGACTTCGGCGCCGATGTAGACGATGCCGGCTTCGTCGAGGTTCTTCAGCGCTTCTTCCGAAACGTTCGGAATGTCGCGGGTGATTTCTTCCGGACCAAGCTTGGTGTCGCGTGCCATCACCTCGAATTCCTCGATGTGGATCGAGGTGAAGACGTCGTCCTTCACGATCCGCTCCGAAAGCAGGATCGAGTCTTCGAAGTTGTAGCCATTCCACGGCATGAACGCGACCAGCACGTTGCGGCCGAGCGCGAGTTCGCCGAGATCGGTCGAGGGACCGTCGGCGATGATGTCGCCCTTCTTGACGATGTCGCCGACCTTCACCAGCGGACGCTGGTTGATGCAGGTCGACTGGTTGGAGCGCTGGTACTTCATCAGCCGGTAGATATCGACGCCCGACTTGGTGGGATCGAGATCCTCGGTGGCGCGGATAACGACGCGGGTAGCGTCGATCTGGTCGATCACGCCGGAACGGCGGGCCGCGATCGCAGCACCGGAGTCACGCGCAACCACGCCTTCCATGCCGGTGCCGACGAACGGCGCCTCGGCGCGAACCAGCGGCACCGCCTGGCGCTGCATGTTCGAGCCCATCAGCGCGCGGTTGGCGTCGTCGTTCTCGAGGAACGGGATCAGCGCCGCGGCAACCGAAACCAGCTGTTTCGGCGACACGTCCATGTAGTCGACCTTGTCAGGCGTGATCGGCAGCACTTCGCCGGCGTGACGGCAGATGATCAGGTCCTCGGTGAAGCGGCCCTTGGCGTCGAGCGGCACGTTGGCCTGCGCCACGCGATAACGGCCCTCTTCCATCGCCGAGAGGTACACGACCTCCTCGGTGACGCGGCCGTCCTTCACTTTGCGATAGGGCGTTTCGACGAAGCCGTACTTGTTGACGCGCGCAAACGTCGCCAGCGAGTTGATCAGACCGATGTTCGGGCCTTCCGGCGTCTCGATCGGGCAGATACGGCCGTAATGCGTCGGATGCACGTCGCGCACTTCGAAGCCGGCGCGCTCGCGGGTCAGACCGCCCGGTCCAAGCGCCGAGAGACGGCGCTTGTGGGTGATCTCCGACAGCGGGTTGGTCTGGTCCATGAACTGCGACAGCTGCGAGGAGCCGAAGAATTCGCGCACCGCGGCAGCCGCCGGCTTGGCGTTGATCAGGTCCTGCGGCATCACGGTGTCGATATCGACACTGGACATGCGCTCCTTGATCGCGCGCTCCATGCGGAGCAGGCCGATGCGGTACTGGTTTTCCATCAGTTCGCCGACCGAACGCACCCGGCGGTTGCCGAGATGGTCGATGTCGTCGATCTCGCCCTTGCCGTCGCGCAGGTCGACCAGCGTCTTGATGACGGCCAGGATGTCTTCCTTGCGCAGCGTGCGATGGGTGTCGGGCGCGTCGAGCTCGAGGCGCATGTTCATTTTGACGCGGCCGACCGCGGACAGGTCGTAGCGCTCACTGTCGAAGAACAGCGACTGGAACATGGTCTGCGCCGAGTCGATGGTCGGCGGCTCGCCGGGACGCATCACGCGGTAGATGTCGAACAGCGCGTCTTCACGCGTCATGTTCTTGTCGGCATGCAGCGTGTTGCGGATGTAAGCGCCGACATTGACGTGGTCGATGTCGAGCAGCGGCAGTTCCTTGTAGCCCTGCTCGTTGAGCGCCTTCAGCGACTTCTCGGTCAGTTCCTCGCCGGCTTCGGCGTAGATTTCACCGGTCTTCGGGTTGACGAGGTCCTCGGCCAGATAGTTGCCGATCAGCTCTTCGTCCGACAGACGCAGCGCCTTGAGGCCCTTTTCCTGCATCTGGCGCGCGCTGCGCACCGTCAGCTTCTTGCCGGCCTCGAGCACGACCTTGCCGGTGTCGGCGTCGATCAGGTCGTTGATGGTCGAGTAGCCACGGAAACGGGTGGCGTCGAACGGCACGCGCCAGCCTTCCTTGGCGCGCTTGTAATTGATCTTCTTGTAGAAGGTGGACAGGATCGTCTCGCCGTCGAGACCCAGCGCATACATCAGCGAGGTCACGGGGATCTTGCGGCGGCGGTCGATGCGCGCGAACACGATGTCCTTGGCGTCGAACTCGATGTCGAGCCAGGAACCGCGGTACGGAATCACGCGGGCGGCAAACAGCAGCTTGCCGGACGAATGGGTCTTGCCCTTGTCGTGGTCGAAGAACACGCCCGGGGAGCGGTGCATCTGGGAGACGATGACGCGCTCGGTGCCGTTGACGACGAAGGTGCCGTTCATCGTCATGAGCGGGATATCGCCCATGTAGACGTCCTGCTCCTTGATGTCCTTGACCGACTTGGCGCCGGTTTCCTCGTCGATATCGAACACGATCAGGCGCAGCGTCACCTTCAGCGGCGCCGCATAGGTCATGCCGCGCTGGCGGCACTCGTCGACGTCGTATTTCGGCGGTTCGAATTCATAGCGGACGAACTCCAGCATCGAGGTGCCGGAGAAATCCGAGATCGGGAACACCGAACGGAAGACCGCCTGCAGGCCCTCGTCCAGACGGCCGCCGACCGGCTCATCGACCATCAGGAACTGGTCATAGGACGCCTTCTGAACCTCGATGAGGTTCGGCATCTCGGCGACTTCCTTGATGTGTCCAAAAAACTTGCGGATGCGTTTGCGACCGGTGAATGTCTGCTGCGCCATCGTGGCCTCTCATTTTCGTCGCCCTTGATGGACGAACCTTCCGAAGCGCGACTGCCATCGCCCCCGGGTTGAATTTTCGAATCGCTTCGCCGGAACCAAGCCCAAATTCAGGAATTAAGTCCCAAATCCGTTCTCCAGACCTTCAAAACGCAAAACGACGCGCAAGGCGCATGACTGCACCTCGCCCGTCCAACCATCGCTTCACGGACTGAAAAAGCCCGAAATTTGACTGTCTCCCAACGGCTTACGCCGAGAACCCTGCCGTTCCCGCCGCCTACCGTATTTTCCTGCTGCCAGCCCGATATGGGATGACAATAGTGGAGATTCGAGGGTTAACCCCGCGAATCCCCACACATTTTTGTGTACGCCGTGCGTCCGGTTGTCCCATAGCACGACTTTTGCATCGATCTCGGGTGCAGCTGCGCCCCGCCCGGGACCTTGTCTCAAGTAACTTGCGTTACTTGAGTTCAACCTTGGCGCCGGCCTTTTCGAGCTGGGCCTTGATCTTCTCGGCTTCGTCCTTGTTGACGCCTTCCTTGACCGGCTTCGGCGCGCCTTCGACGAGGTCCTTGGCTTCCTTGAGGCCCAGGCCGGTGATGGCGCGGACTTCCTTGATGACTTCGATCTTCTTCTCGCCGGCGGCGGCGAGCACGACCGTGAAGTCGGTCTTTTCTTCAGCGGGAGCGGCGGCAGCGCCACCACCGGCCGGACCGGCAACCGCAACGGCGGCAGCGGCGGACACGCCCCACTTTTCTTCAAGGAGCTTTGCGAGCTCGGCAGCTTCGAGCACGGTCAGGCTCGAGAGGTCGTCGACGATTTTCTGTAAGTCAGCCATTGATCTGTTTCCTTAAACGTATTGGTTCGAACCAGGTTTGATTTGCGAAGGGTCAGGCCGCTTCGCTCTTTGAGGCATAGGCCTGGACGACGCGCGCGAGCTTGGCCGCGGGCGCAGTCGAGAGCTGAGCGATCTTGGTCGCCGGCGCCACCAGGAGGCCGACAAGCTTTCCGCGCAGTTCATCGAGTGACGGCAGCGAGGCAAGAGCCTTCACGCCGTTAACATCCAGGACGGTTTTACCCATCGAGCCGCCGAGAATGACGAACTGCTCGTTCGTCTTGGCGAATTCGATGGCAACCTTCGGCGCCGCTACCGGATCGTCTGAAGTGGCGATCACGGTCGGTCCCTTCAGCAGGGAACCGATGGCAACGACATCCGTGCCTTCAAGAGCAATTTTGGCGAGACGGTTCTTCGAGACCTTCACCGACGCACCCGCCTGCTTCATCTGCGTGCGCAGCTTCTGCATCTGGGCCACGGTGAGGCCGGAATAGTGGGCGACGACTGCAACGCTGGTGGTCTTGAAGACCCCGTTCAGCGCCTCAACCGCGTCCTTTTTTGCCGCTCTTTCCACAGCAAGCTCTCTCCGGTTGGCGGCCTTCGCGTGAGGCGAGACCGCCGGGTTGCACCCACCGTCTCACCCAAAACCTGACCTCAAGACACCAGTCCTTCGGACACGTCGGGCAAGACGACATTGAAAAGCCTGCCCTCCCGAACCAGATGGCGCGGGGTGTCGAGGTTCGAACCAAATCGGCCCTCACGCCGCATGACGCGACGCCAGGCAAAATCCGGTCTTCACCCGTCTGTGCAGGCTATGCGATTAAGCCGTTGAAGAGACTTGCATCTCAGTGCAAATTTCAACTTGGGCGCCTGCAGTCTTGGACAGGATCGAGGTTATCCGGCAAGCCGGACGCCCCCTGCCGCTTTCCAGCCCGACGATGGGTTTCCTTCCTTTCGAGCAATCCATAGCGGATGTCCTGAAAGGAATGATCTCCTACCGTATCGGGTTTTCGGAATGCGAGCACAGACGTGCCAGCAACGGCCAGCACGCCCGGAAGCACGTTCTTTACCGAGTCTCGCCCGTCTTGCCAAGGGCAAAATTCAGGCCGCGGCCACAAATGGGGAAACGCCCCTTCCCGGCACGGTTCCCGTCCGCCAGGCGTTGCCAGCGGCCGGTGATCAGCCGACCTTCACCGCGTAAGGCAACGGCTTGCCGGCGAAATACGCCTCGAGATTGGCCATCACGCAGTCCTGCATCGCCACGTGCGATTCCAGCGTGTGACCGCCGATATGCGGAGACAGCACGACGTTCGGCAGTGCCGTCAGCGCATCCGGCGCATGCGGTTCCCTGGCGTAGACGTCGAGGCCGGCGCCGGCGATGGTCTGGTCGGTCAGCGCTGCGACCAGCGCCTGCTGGTCTATCACCGACCCCCGCGCGATGTTGATGACATAGCCGTCCTTGCCGAGCTTGTTCAGGATATTGGCATCGACCGCGTGATGGGTGTCGCTGCCGGCACGAACGGCGATCATCAGGACGCTGCACCATTCCGCCAGCGCCTCGAGCGTCGGAAAATATTGATACGGCACGTCGTGCTGGCTGCGACTGAAATAGCCCACTTCGGTCTCAAAGGCTGCAACACGCGCGGCGATCTTGCGGCCGATCTCGCCCATGCCGTAGACGCCGATCCTGCGGCCGAGCATGCCGGCCTGCGGACGCATCATCGGCGACGGCTTTGCGCCGGCCCAGCTTCCGCTGCGCACGTAATCGTCGGCCGCCAGCAAGCGCCTTGTCGCCGCCAGCATCAGCGTCACCGCAATGTCGGCCACGGACGCGGCATTCGCGCCCGGACTGTGGCCGAGCACGATGTTGCGCTTGGCCACGGCTGCGAGATCGACGCCGTCATAACCGGTGCCGTAACAGACGATGGCTGCCAGTTTCGGCATCTGGTCCATCGTATTGGCGCTGAGCGGTGTGCCGCCTGCCGTGATCATCGCGCGAATATTGGAGAGCTGTTCGGCCGAGAACGTCTCGTTCGGCGGCTTGCCCGCGGCATCCAGCAATTCGTAGCGCTCACCGATCCGCACCAACAGGGCTTTTGGGAAGCGCGAATAGACCAGGACCTTTTCGGGCATCTTGTTCTTCCCTGTCGCAAAACAAAGGGCGGAACCGGTCACCCGATTCCGCCCTGTTTTCTCATCAGTGCCGCAAGACCTTAACCGAGCAGCGTGCCCGGCTCGACCTTGACGCCCGGGCCCATGGTGGAGGAGACCGCCACGCGCTGGATGTAGGTGCCTTTGGAGCCGGCGGGTTTCGCCTTGGAGACCGCATCCGCGAGCGCCTTGACGTTCTGCACCAGCTTTTCTTCGGTGAACGAGGCCTTGCCGATGCCGGCCTGCACGATGCCGGCCTTCTCGACGCGGAACTCGACCGAGCCGCCCTTGGCGCCCTTCACGGCGGTGGCGACGTCCATCGTCACGGTGCCGATCTTCGGGTTCGGCATCATGCCGCGCGGACCGAGCACCTTACCGAGGCGGCCGACCAGCGGCATCATGTCGGGGGTGGCGATACAACGGTCGAAATCGATCGCACCGCCCTGCACCTTCTCGACCAGGTCTTCGGCGCCGACGACGTCAGCACCCGCAGCCTTGGCTTCTTCCGCCTTGGCGCCGCGCGCGAACACGCCGACGCGCAGGGTGCGGCCGGTACCGTTCGGCAGGGTCACCACACCGCGGACCATCTGGTCGGCGTGACGCGGATCGACGCCGAGATTGATCGCAATCTCGATCGTCTCGTCGAACTTCGACTTGGCGCGTTCCTTGACCATCTTGATGGCGTCCGCGAGCGGATAGAGCTTCTCGCGGTCGACGCCCTCGCGGGCCTTCTTCAAACGTTTTCCGATTGCCATGGTCCGTTACCCCGCAACTTCCAGACCCATCGAACGGGCGGAGCCCTCGACCATCTTCATGGCCGACTCGACGGAATCGCAATTGAGATCCTTCATCTTCTTCTCGGCGATCTCGCGCACCTGCGCTTTGGTCACCTGGCCTGCCTTGTCGCGGCCCGGGGCTTTCGAACCGGACTGGATCTTGGCGGCCTGCTTGAGGAAGAAGGACATCGGCGGGGTCTTCATCTCGAAGGTGAACGAACGATCGGCGTAGATCGTGATCACAACCGGAATCGGGGTGTTCTTTTCTTCCTTCTGCGTCTGGGCGTTGAACGCCTTGCAGAATTCCATGATGTTGAGACCGCGCTGACCAAGCGCGGGACCGATCGGGGGCGAAGGATTCGCAGCACCCGCCGGCACCTGCAATTTCAGGTATCCGGTCACTTTCTTTGCCATACGTCACTCCTCATGTTGCTCCGGATCATCCGGAAGCTTCACAGGACCGTGGTGCGGTTCAACGGATGACTGGCGATCATCCATCTCCTCCCACGGCACTTTTCCCTCTCCCCGCATGCGGGAAGAGGTCAAGACGATCAGACCTTCTCGACCTGACCGAATTCCAGTTCGACGGGCGTAGCGCGGCCGAAGATCGACACCGCGACCTTCACGCGCGAACGCGCCTCGTCAATTTCCTCGACCACGCCGGAGAACGACGCGAACGGTCCATCGGCCACGCGGACGTTTTCGCCGATTTCGAACGACACCGACGCCTTGGGACGTTCGACGCCTTCCTGCACCTGGTGCAGGATCCGCATCGCCTCGGACTCCGAGATCGGCATGGGCTTGTTTTCGGCGCCCAGGAAGCCGGTCACCTTGGGCGTGTTCTTGATGAGATGGAACGCCTCGTCGGTCAGCTTCATCTTCACCAGCACGTAGCCCGGGAAGAACTTGCGCTCGGCGTCGATCTTGCGGCCGCGGCGCACCTCAGTGACCTTTTCGGTCGGCACCAGCACCAGTTCGAACAGGTCCTCGAGCCCGCGCTGCTTGGACTGTTCGCGGATCGATTCGGCGACCTTCTTCTCGAAGTTCGAGTAGGCGTGAACAATATACCAGCGCTTGTCCATCGTTTGGGTTCCGGTGCTCATCAGTGGACGCCCAGCAGGAAGGTAATGAGATAGCGGATAATCATATCCGCGGCGAAGAAGAAGATCGAAGCCAGCGCCACCATGATGAACACCATGATGGTGGTGATGGTCACTTCGCGGCGGGTCGGCCAGGTGACCTTGGCGGTCTCCGAACGCACTTCCTGCAGGAACTTGAACGGGCTGATAGCCATCGTTGGGTACCGCGTCCTTTGAGACGAATTTCTGAATTTAAGTGAATCCGAACAGCCCTCTAGCGCCCAGCCCTCTCTCGAAGGATGAGCCGCCATGCGGGCTCGATTGTTCGGGGGATTTCAAAAGCCGCGCCGGATATCCGCATAACGGGCCGACAGCAGGTGGCGGGTATCTACTGCCAGTCGGGCAAAAGGTCAAGGTATCCGCCGGTCGGCGGGAGGCCCCCGGCCGGCTGAACGGCCCGGGCCGGACCGAAGGCCCTTGGTTAACCGCAGGTAGCGGGCGCGCCTCAAATCCGAATCAGAGCGTGGTCTGGTTCTTAAAGGCTCCCCGCCATCCTGACCGTCCCCTTGATGGACCATGAGGTGACGATGTCGCTGCTCAGCCAACACCAGACCGGCCAGGACGGACCTGCAGGTGACATCGCCTGGAGCGTTCTCGACGCGGCCAACGACCTCGGCGATACCGTCACCATCGATGCCTGCCGGCGCGTGATTGACGCGAATCTGCGCGGCCTCGCGCCCGCGACTTCGGACATGGCGATCGTCGTGGGGTTCTTCGGCTAGTTCGGGACCGGCGGCAGGAACCTCGACCAAGTCCTTGATTTAGCTGGCAGGGGCGGCAGGGCTCGAACCTGCGACAACCGGTTTTGGAGACCGGTACTCTACCAACTGAGCTACACCCCTACGCGAACCATGCGTCGCCGCCGGTTTCGGCCCGTTTCAAGCATAGGCCATGCCCCGATTGCAAGGGCGAAGCCGTGCGCGGCCCCCTGGAAATCGGTCACCGCCCTGTTCAAGTCAAGGGTTCTGCGCCAAACTTCCCCTCCCTGCCATAACAACAAGAGCAATCGGGAGAGACCATGAACGCGCAGACTGCCCCCAAACACGCCGCCGCCCCGCAGACCCCATCCCTCCCCCACGCCAAGCCGGAACAAATCGGGTTGTCCAGTGCCCGCCTGCAGCGGATGTCGGACGCCTTCAAGCGCGAGGTTGACAAGGGAACCCTGCCGGGCGCGACCGTGCTGGTGGCCCGCCGCGGCCAGATCGGCTGGTTCGACGCGATCGGCCGGCAGGCGCCCGCTTCTTCCGCGCCGATGGCGAAGGACAGCATCTTCCGCATCTTCTCCATGACCAAGCCGATCGTTTCGGTTGGCATCATGATGCTGATCGAGGACGGCCACTTCATGCTCAGCGATCCCGTCGCCAAATTCATCCCCGAATTCGCCACCCAGAAGGTCGGCGTCGAGCGCACCGGCCAGCTCGATCTGGTGCCGTTGAAGCGGCCGATGACGGTGCAGGATTTGCTGCGCCACACTTCGGGCATCACTTACGACCACACCGGCAACGGACTGGTGCAACAGCTCTATCAACAGTCGCGGCTGCGCAGCCGCAAGATCACCAATGCCGAACATGCTGTCATGGTCGCGAGCATGCCGCTGATCTGCCAGCCCGGCGCGGAATGGAATTACAGCCGCTCCACCGACATCCTCGGCCGCATCATCGAAGTCATCTCCGGCAAGTCGCTCGGCGCCTTCCTGACCGAACGGATCCTGGCGCCGCTGCAGATGGCCGAGACCGCGTTCCACACGGCTGAGGAAAACGCCGGCCGGCTGGCCGAGGCGTTCCCGTCCGATCCCTGGAACGGCGACAAGGTCCAGCTCTTCAACATGCTCGAGAAGCCGGTGATGGAATCCGGCGGCGGCGGGCTGGTGTCGACCACGATGGACTATGCCCGCTTCAGCCAGATGCTGCTGAGCGGCGGCACGCTCGATGGCGTCAGGATCGTCGGCCGCAAGACGTTGGAACTGATGGCGTCCGATCACCTCGCCCCGTCAGTCAAGGTCAACTCGCCCTTGATGCCGGCGGGCCACGGCTTTGGCCTTGGCTTCGCGGTCCGCACCCATGACGGCATGGCGCCGTTCCCGGGCTCGCGCGGCAACTTCTTCTGGAGCGGGATGGCCGGGACCTTCTTCTGGATCGACCCGAAGGAGGACCTGTTCGCGGTGTTCATGATGCAGGGCCCGGGCCAGCGGGAATACATCCGCACGATGTTGCGTAACCTGGTGTATGCGGCGGTGGAATAATCCCGTCGTCCCGGCCTTGAGCCGGGACGACGAGATAGAGATCAACTGATCGTCGCCCCGCCATCAATCACAATCGTCTGGCCGGTCATGAAGTCGCCGGCCGCCGATCCCATGAACACGGCGGCGCCGGCGATTTCGTCGGGAGTGCCGATGCGCAGCAGCGGCGAGCGCGCGGTCGAGGCCTTTAGCGTTTCCGGATTGTCCCACAGCGCCTTGGCAAAATCGGTCTTGATCAGGCCCGGCGCGATGCAGTTCACGCGGATGTTGTGCTTGCCGTATTCGCAGGCGAGGTTGCGCGCGAGCTGCATGTCGGCGGCCTTCGAGATCGCATAGGCGCCGAGCACGGTCGAACCCTTCAGGCCGCCGATCGAAGACACGATGATGATCGAGCCGTCCTTGCGTTCGATCATCTGCGGCACGACCATGTTGATCAGCCAGTTGTTGGCGACGATGTTGTTGTCCAGGATCTTGCGGAACTGATCGTCGGAGATGCCGCCGAGCGGACCGTAGTAGGGATTGGACGCCGCGTTGCAGACCAGCACGTCGATCTTTCCGAAGGCGCGGTTGGATTCATCGACGAGGTTTTGCAGGTTTTCCTTGCTCGAAATATTCGCCGCGATCGAGACCGCCGTGCCCTTGCCGAATTTCTCGTTGATCGATTTGGTGACGGAATCGCAGACATCCTGCTTGCGCGAGGAGATCACGACCTTGGCGCCGTGCTCGGCCATCCGCTCGGCGATGGCAAGCCCGATGCCGCGCGTGGAGCCGGTGATGACGGCGACTTTGCCCTTCATGTCGAACAAGCTCATGTCTCTCTCCCAAATGTTGGTCCGGCCGCAAGCCGGTTCTCGTTTTTCGAATTCAAGCTAAGCAGCCTTTGAGGTGTTCGACAACGCTCAAGCAAGCTTTGTCGCAGGCGGAACGACCTCCGGCCCGGCCGGCTGATGCATCGCATTGTGCGAGGGGTCGGCAATCCATGGCTGTTGGTTGACCATCGGTAGCCGCCAGGTCGAATGGCTTCCGGTTGCGATGTGATCGAGCCGCGTCACCGATACGTTGTCGATATCGAAGGCGAGGCCCTTGTCGGGTTGACCGCCCAGCGCAAGACCGACCGCGGCCTTGATCGTTCCGCCATGAGTCACGGCAATCACGTCCTTGCCGGCATGCTCAATCGTGATGCGCTCGATCGCGCCGCAGACACGGTTGTAGAGATCCATAAAACTTTCGCCGCCGGGTGCTGCTTCGTCGATCGCCGCGAACCAATGAGAACCGGTGGGACGGCTGGCCAGAAACGCCGCGCGATTCATGCCCTGCCATTCGCCGAGATGCTGTTCGGCAAAGTCCTTGATGTGCGGCATCTCCGCGGGTTTCGGAAATCCGGCGGCCCAGATCGCGTCCGCGGTCTGATGCGTGCGCTTCAGGTTGCTTGCATACCAAACCGCGCCCCGCGGCAGAATTTTTCCGACTGCGTCAAACACCACGCGGTCACTGGTGTCGCAGCCCAGATCCTTCTGCCCGTAGATGCAGCCGCCGTCTTCGCGGACCGGCGCGTGGCGCACCCACCACCAGCGCGTCGTGACCTCGTTCGGTTTGCCTGGATTGGACATCGCCAAAGTCCCTCAATAGTGTTTGCAATCGTCTTTGATGTCGCTGTACGTCAGAGCACGCACCGCCTCAAGTCACTTCGACGTTCTTGAGCGTTTGAAAACTTGTTTGAAATTCCGCAAGGCGGCAGACGCCGACCTTGTATACTCCAGGGAGAAACTTCATGGGCCGCCTCGAAGGCAAATCCGTCATCATCACCGGCGCAGGCAGCGGAATCGGGCGCGCGGCCTCCTTGTTGTTCACCAGGGAAGGCGCAAAACTGATTGCGGTCGATCGCAGCGAAGCGGTGAACGAAACCGCAAAGCTCGTCAGCGACGCCGGCGGCATTGTCGAAGCCGTGATGGCGGATGCGGGATCGGAAGCCGACGTGAAGGCCTTTATCGACAAGGCGGTCTCGAAATACGGCAAGCTCGATGCGATCTGGGCCAATGCCGGCGTCAGCGGCGGACTGGTTCCGATTCCCGAACAGACCGTGGAGCATTGGCAGGAGGTGCTGCGCATCAACCTGATCGGACCGTTCCTCGCGATCAAGCATTCGATGCCGCACATGATCAGGCAGAAGTCGGGCTCGATCGTCTGCACCGCTTCCGTCGCAGGTCTCAAGGCCGGCGCCAGCGGACATCCCTATGGCGCGAGCAAGGCCGGCGTCATCAGCCTGGTGCAGACCACGGCCTATTCGCTGTCCGGCACCGGCGTGCGCATCAATGCGGTGTGCCCCGGCCTGATCGAAACCGGCATGACCAAGCCGATCTTCGACAACGCCAAACAGCGCGGCACCGACGGCAAGATCGGCCAGCTCAATCCGCTGAAGCGCGCCGGGCAGCCGCATGAACTCGCGGCAATGGGACTGTTCCTTGCGAGTGACGACGCGTCCTACGTCAACGGCCAGGCGATCCCGGTCGACGGCGGCTTGACGGCGTCGATGCCGTATACGGGCAAGCCGGTTTGATTGCTGCGTCCATCGCACCATCAACGCGTCGTCCCGGCGAAGGCCGGGACCCATACCGCGTGTCTCGGTAGAAGCTCGGTAGCAGAGACCGTTCGCAAAACTTCTTCCTGTGGTTATGGGTCCCGGCTCAAGGCCGGGACGACGGCGGTGGTTGTTGTGCCACCATCATACAATACGCAGTTTCACATTCTCGCGGCACGATGCGCCCGAGCTTTGCCAGAAATCTCCTTGCCCTCCAATGAGAGGGCGCAGGGAAGACCGGGTGCGCGCTGCACCCGCGGTCCCGTGTGCGGTTTGCACTAAGTAGGCTGCACACGAGCATACAGGGCAGCGGTGAACACCCGGCCTTCCCTGCGCAATGGCTTTACGGCTTATGCCGTGATCTCCCCGGAGACGAGTTCTGGGTTGACTCCGTCGCTATCGTTTCCGCTTGCGCTTCTCCGACAGCTTGACGCCTGCAACGGGCGCCAGGACCACACGGTTTTGCCGTACGCTAAATCCACGCCGTCGTCAGACGTGAACCAGCGTCCACCGCATCCCGCCGCGCGTTCGTGACGTGCGCACGCCCCTCTTGTCGGGCGGGACGCGACAATTCAAACCGCTGATTTGCCCGACGAGGAAAGCGAAATTTTGCCCGTCGGGTTAATTTGTCGCAGCGCGAGCAATCCATCCGCCGTCAGAGCGCAGTAGCGCGTGTCAGGAAGCCGACAGCAAACTCCCTTTCGCCGGCGAATAATCCACCGGCACCAGCCAGCGATCCTCGATCTGCCCGACCATCCGACCGTGCTCCGCGTGCGTCACGCGCTTGATTTCGGACCATTCGGCATCCGCCATGAAGGCCGACCATGCCGCAATCCTGCTCGCCTCGTCGGGCCATTCCAGCAGATAGGCAAATTCGGTTCTGCCACCGAATTTGGTTTCCCACATCGCGACGATGCGAAAGCCGTATCGGTTGCGCATGATACGCGCCGCGTGATCGCGGAATCGCGCGTGGAACGCGGCCTTGTTGTTTTCGAATATCTCGTAGATGCGCAGTTGCTGGATCATCATGGCCTCTCCCTCATCGAGAGATATGGCCTCGGCGTCTTCTGTCAAATCCCCTGCCGCAATGAATGCCATCAACAAAGGATACGAAGCTCACAGCCCGTCGGGCGGGATGCCTGACGTGGTTGCCGCCACCGGGCGCGCGCGGACCCGTTCGCGGTAGAAAGCATAGAGGCCGGACGAGACGATGATCGCGGCGCCTGTTAGCATCATGCCGTCAGGCTTGTCGCCGAACATGAAATAGCCGAGCAGCATGGCCCACAGCAGCGCCGAATAGCGGAACGGCGCCACCGCCGAGATATCGCCCGATCGCAGCGCCACGATCATGCATTGATAGCCGATCAGCACCAGCACCGCCGCCAGCGCCAGCATGCCCAGCGCATGATTGGACGGCGGGGTCCAGCCGCCGAGCGGAAACAGGATGACCGCGCCGGCCGATGTCACGGTCACCGTCATCAACAGCGTGATGAACAGCGAGGGAATTTTCTCAGGGATTTTCCTGGTCGAGAGATCGCGCAGGGCGCAGAACGCCACCGAGACCAGCGCCAGCAGCGAAAACTGGTTGAAGCCTGCAATTCCCGGCCGCACGATGATGAGCATGCCGACAAAACCGGCCGCGATCGCCAGCCAGCGCCGCCAGCCGACCGGCTCGCGAAACACCAGCGCCGCGCCGAGTGTGATGGCGAGCGGCAAGGCCTGAAAGATCGCTGACGTATTGGCCAGCGGCAGATGGGTGAGCGCCGCCATGAACGAGATCGTGCCTCCGACCTCGCCGAGGACGCGCAGCGCGACCGGCGCGGTCATCACCGTGCGTAGCGGGCGCAACGCACGCTGATGGAACGCGAGCGCTGCGACCAGCACGATCGCGAACAGGCCACGCACCAGCATCACCTGGCCGAAATTGATTTCCGCCGACACCGCCTTGGTGATGGAGTCGTTGATCGTGAAGGCGGCCATGGCGGTGGCCATGATCAGGCTGCCGCGGATATTTGGGGAGAGAGCCAAGATGGATTCCGGTGAATCGTGGATCGTAGGGTGGGCAAAGCGACTTCGTGCCCACCATTAGCAACAACGATCTGGAGAAATGGTGGGCACGGCGCTGACGCGCCTTTTGCCCACCCTGCGGATGCAATGAATGAAACATGGCGCGATCCGGATGGACCGCGCCATGTTGCAAATTATTTCGCGCCGGCCTTCTGCGCGTATTCCCAGGAGGCCTGCGACAGCGGCACCGTGCGCTTCGCCGACTCGATGGCCTTGGCATTGGCCGCGGTGCCGTCGCGGATCCGGCCTGCAATACCCTGCGTGATGCCGGCAAGGCGGAACAGGTTGTAGGAGAAATACCAGTTCAGGTCGGGGACCTCGGTACCGGTCACGTTGCAGTAGATCTGCGCGGCCGCTTCCATGCTCGGGATGTTCAGCGCCTTGAGATCGGCGTTGGCGAGGCCCGGCATGGTCCATTGCATCAGGAGGTAAGTGAAGTCGGCCATGGGATCGCCGAGCGTCGACAATTCCCAGTCCAGCACCGCCTGCACGCGCGGTTCGGTCGAATGGAAGATCATATTGTCGAGGCGGTAGTCGCCGTGGACGATGGAAACGCGCTTCTGCTCCGGCACGGTCTTCGGCAGCCATTCGGCGAGCTTTTCGAATTCCGGAATGTGCTGGGTCTCGGAGGCGCGGTATTGCTTGGTCCAGCGATCGACCTGCCGCGCAAAATAATTGCCGGGCTTGCCGAAATCACCGAGGCCGATGGCCTGCGGATCGAACAGATGCAATTTCGCCAGTGTCTCGATCTTGCTGGTGAAAATCTTGTAGCGGTCGCCCGGCGTCTGGGTCGGCAGCGTGGGATCCCACAGCACCCGGCCCTCTTCCATCGACATGATGTAGAACGCCGAGCCGATCACGCCGTCGTCGGTGCAGAGCGCATAGGCCTTCGCAACCGGAAAGCCCTGCTTGCTCAGCGCGGCGATGACGCGGAATTCGCGATCCACCGCATGCGCCGACGGCAGCAATTTGCCGAACGGCCTGCGGCGCATCACGTAGGATCGTCCGGGCGTATCGAGCCGGTAGGTCGGGTTGGACTGGCCGCCCTTGAACTGCAGGACGGTCAGCGGTCCCTGATAGCCTTCAACGTTTTCGCGCATCCACGCATCGAGGCGCTTCTCAT
The DNA here is from genome assembly GCF_018130065.1 of Bradyrhizobium sp. AUGA SZCCT0158. Lineage (GTDB taxonomy): Bacteria > Pseudomonadota > Alphaproteobacteria > Rhizobiales > Xanthobacteraceae > Bradyrhizobium. The sequence continues at coordinate 222,981 of NZ_JAFCME010000010.1, forward strand.
CGATACGATGACGCTCCTCGACTTCCTTGGTGCCTGAAAACTCTTCGTCTTTCCTGACGCCGTCCGCCACGATGACGCTCCCTTGAGATTTCTTAGTTTCCTTTGGAGAGCGCCATCTGAAGCGTTCCCGTTAATTAGTGCGACGTGTTTGCATACTTCCGAAGTTCAAGTCTGGCAATGGCGCGATTGTGCACCTCGTCCGGACCGTCAGCCAGGCGGAGCGTACGGATATGGGCATAATCCTTCGCCAGGCCGGCTTCGTCGGAGACACCGCCGCCGCCATAGGCCTGGATGGCATTGTCGATGATCTTCAACGCCATGTTGGGCGCGGTGACCTTGATCATTGCGATCTCGGCCTGTGCAGTCTTGTTGCCGACCTTGTCCATCATGTCGGCAGCCTTGAGGCACAGCAGGCGATTCATCTCGATGTCGGCGCGCGCTTCGCCGATACGCTGTTCCCACACCGAGTGCTCGATGATCTTCTTGCCGAACGCGGTGCGCGAGGCCAGCCGCTTCACCATCTTCTCAAGCGCCTCCTCGGCCTTGCCGATGGTGCGCATGCAGTGATGGATGCGGCCCGGACCAAGACGGCCCTGCGCGATCTCGAAGCCGCGGCCCTCGCCGAGCAGGATGTTTTCCGCAGGCACGCGAACGTTTTCCAGCAGCACCTGGGCGTGGCCGTGCGGCGCATCGTCATAGCCGAACACCGGAAGCATTTTCTCGACCTTGATGCCGGGGGTATCGAGCGGAACCAGGATCTGCGACTGCGCCTTGTGTTTCGCCGCGCTCGGATCGGTCTTGCCCATCAGGATCGCGATCTTGCAGCGGGGGTCGCCGACGCCTGACGACCACCATTTGCGGCCGTTGATGACGTAGTGGTCGCCATCCTTTTCGATGCGCGTTTCGATGTTGGTCGCGTCCGATGACGCCACCGCGGGCTCGGTCATCAGGAAGGCGGAACGGATTTCACCGTCCATCAGCGGCCGCAGCCACTTCCGCTTCTGCTCCTTGGTGCCGTAGCGGATGAACACTTCCATGTTACCGGTATCCGGGGCGGAACAATTGAACACCTCCGAAGCCCAGGAAATGCGGCCCATCTCTTCCGACAGCAACGCATATTCGAGGTTGGTCAATCCCGCGCCGCGGAATTCGTCATCCTCATGCGCGTTCGGCGGCATGAACATGTTCCAGAGGCCTTCGGCCTTGGCCTTCTTCTTCAGATCCTCGAGGATCGGGATAACCTTCCAGCGCGGTCCCTCTGCATCCTGCTTATCGTAGATCGGCACTGCGGGCCGAACATGCGTTTTCATGAACGAACGAACGCGGTTGAGCCATTCGGTCTGGCGTTCTGACATATTGAAGTCCATGGGACGCTCCCTTCTGAAGATATTCGCTGGCTTTTGAAACCTTTGGCGGCACTGTCTGCCCGCCCCTCGCGCGCCGCAAGAGATTTGCTGGCGCACGAACCGAGGTGGATTGACATTTCCGGCCCTTCAAACGATAGTTTCATACACACGTTTGAAATGCAACTCCCCAACAGGGGACCAGATATGGCGTCCGATCATACCCGCTCCGCCATTCTCGCCGCCGCCGAACGGCTCTACGCCGATCGCGGCTTTGGCGACGTGACGCTGCGCGACATCGTTGCCGAGGCGAATGTCAATCTCGCCGCGGTGAATTATCATTTCGGATCGAAGGACGAGTTGATCGCGGAATTGTTCGTGACCCGCAGCCTCGCCACCAACCGCGAGCGGCTCAACGAACTGAAGGCGGCCGAGGAAGCCGGCGGCGGCCGCGCCTCGATCGAGGCCATCATGCACGCGCTGGTCGGCCCGACCTTGCGCGGCTGCCTCGGCCCGGACCGCGAAGGCTCGACCGCGGCGCGCTTCATGATCCGCGCCTCGATCGAGTCAGTGCCGCCGATCCGCCGCATCAAGAATCGCGAGGTCGATCATCTGCGGAAATTCGTCGCCGCAATGCGCCGCTCCCTGCCCGGCCGCGACGATGCCGAGCTCTATTGGGGCCTGCATTTTGCCCTCGCGATGTCGCACCACACGATCCGGGAAAAGGAGCGGCTGACAAAGCTGTCGGAAGGTCAGTGCGACCTGAACGACGTGCACGCGATCGTCGAACGCGTGGTCGCGGTATCGGTGATGGCGCTGACGGGCGGCGAGCCGGCGAGGAAAGCACCGGCCCGGTCCATGGCGCCGCCGTATGGCCGGCTGACGCGGCAGGATATCTAGAGAACTGCTACGCAGTCGATCTCGATGTCGAACGGCCCCATCCATTCCGGGACGCACACGAAAATGCGCGCCGGCGGATCGACCGGAAAGTACCGCGCATAGATCGCATTGACGGTCGGGAAGTGCTTTGCCGACGTGCAGTAGATATTGCACTTCATCACGTTCTGCAGGCTGGTGCCTGAAGCCTCCAGGCAGAGCTTCATCTGCTCCAGGACGATCTCGGTCTGGCGCTCGATCGGCGCGGCACGCACCTCGCCGGTTTCCGGATCGAACGGCGGAAAGCCTGATACAAACACCATGTTGCCGGCCCGCGTGACCGGCGAGATCGGCGCGTTCCACTTCGCGAGATAAGAGGACAATGGCTCGACGCGGATCACTTCTCGTTTCATGGCGGCACCTCGGTTCGAATCGAGCCCATGATGCGACACTAGCAGCCGCCAGTGACATCATGTTTCGACCGAGGTGGAAGTGTCGTTACCGGGTCCAGCCGGGTTTCGCGCCTTAGACGATCTTCTGCGCCTTCAACGCCTCGACCTTGGCGTCGTCATAGCCGATCGTCGCCAGCACTTCCCTGGTGTGCGCGCCGAGCAGCGGCGGCGCGCGATAGTCCTTTACCGGCGTGCCGGAGAACGAGATGGCGTTGCGGATCAGCGACAGTTCCGGCTCGAAGGGATGTTCGACCTTGACCCGCATGCCGCGCGACTGGACGTGCGGATCTGAAAACACCTGCTCGAAATTGTTGATCGGACCGGAGGGCACGCCGGCCTTTTCCAATTCGTCCAGCCAGTACGCCACCGGCTTCTTCAGGAACAATCCGGCGAAGATCGCCATGATCTCCTTGCCGTGCACGACGCGGTCGTTGTTCTTGAGGAATCTTGGATCGGTCGCAAGCTCGGGGGCGCCCAACACGGCGCAGGTGCGCGCGAACTGGCCGTCATTGCCGACCACCAGCATCAATTCGCCATCGGTGGCGCGGAACACGCCGGCCGGCATGCCGCCATTGCCCCAGGTGCCGCGCCGCGGCGGCGTCACGCCGTTGACGAGGTAGATCTGCAACCAATGCGACAGCGAGGCGATCACGGTGTCGAACAGGCAGACGTCGACATGCTGCCCCTCCCCGCCATTGACCTTGCGGTGGAACAGCGCCGAGAGAATGCCGATCGAGGTGTTCATGCCGGTCATGTAGTCGACGATCGACGGGCCGACCTTCATCGGCCCCTCGCCGGGTTCGCCGTCGATATGACCGGTGACGCTCATCAGGCCGCCCATCGCTTGCAGGATGGCGTCGTAGCCGGCGCGCGGCGCGTAAGGCCCGGTCTGGCCGAAACCGGTCACCGAGCAATAGATGATGCCGGGATTGATCGCCTTGATCGATTCATAATCCAGCCGGTAGCGCTTGAGGTCGCCGACCTTGTAATTCTCCATCATCACGTCGCAGGATTTTGCCAGCTCGCGGATGATGTCCTGGCCTTCCGGCGAGGCGATGTTGACCGTGACCGACTTCTTGTTGCGGTTAGCGCACAGATAGAACGAATTGTTGTTGTTGGCCTTGCCTTCGGGGTCCTGCAGATAAGGCGGGCCGAAGGCGCGCGCGTCGTCGCCGCCGCCGGGACGCTCGATCTTGATCACCTCGGCGCCGAGATCGCCCAGCATCTGCGCCGACAAGGGCCCCGCCAGCACCCGCGTCAGGTCGAGAATTTTGATGCCTTTGAGTGGCAGAGCCGACATGAAACTTCCTCCGAAACTTTTGATTTGGTGGCGCCGGAATGTCCCCCCCGGCGCGCGATGCCCAGCGGATACACTATTTTGCGGCCATGAGCCCTGCATTGGCGGCATGCAGGTATCCGTTTGTGGCTTGTGGCGCGCCGAGCGGAAGTCGAGGTGGGGTGCCTGGAGGAGTGTGCAAAACGAATTATCGGCCGTCCGGCACCGTATCGCCTTCCCCTGCTTTCAGTGCACGCAATTGCCGAAAGCTCACGATCCGACCGGCAATCGCACTGGCCGCGACTGTGGACGGGCTCGCCAGCCAGACTTGCCCGGGCCCGGAGCGGCCTGGAAAATTGCGGTTGATCGCGCTTACCGTCACCTGATCGGCGCGCTCGGAGACGCCGGGACCGGCATTCACACAGGCGCCACATCCCGGCTCGACCAGTTCGACACCCACGCGTTCAAACACGTCAAGCATTCCGCTTTGAACGCAGAAGTCACGGACATCCTGGCTGCCGAACTGGAGAAAGAAGCGTGTGCCGGCAGCGACCCGCATGCCGCGCTGCGCCGCCCATTCGAGCACGGCGTGGTAATGCAGCAAATCCTCGCGCTTGCCGCCTGTGCACGAGCCGCCATAGGCGATATCGATCCCCACCGTCTCCGCCAGTTCCGATATGGCAACGCCGCGACCGGGATCGCCGGGCCTCGCCAGCATCGGCTCGAGCCTGTCGCACTCGATCTCGATGAGGTGAGCCAGTTCGGCCCCTTCGTCGCTGCACATCCATGGCTCGAGCTGCAGATCGATGCCGCGGCGCTCCCTGACAAAGCGCTGCGTCTCCGCATCGGGCACGACGATTGCGCTGAAGCCGCCGATTTCCGCCACCATGTTGGTCAGCGTCGCACGCTCGTCGGTAGACAGGTTTGACAGCGCTTCGCCGCAATACTCGAACATCTGGCCGATCGCACGTCCCTCGCGCACGTAGGGCAAACGCAAGAGGTGCAGAACGATATCCTTCGCCTCGACGCCGGCCGGAAGGCGGCCGCTCAGCCGCACACGGCATGTCCGGGGTACCTCGACACGCACCTCTCCCGTCATCCACGCGTTGGCCATTTCGGTCGTGCCAATGCCGAACGCCAATGCTCCCAGGGCACCGCAATGCGGCGTATGGGAATCCGTGCCGACGACCAGCTGACCCGGCTTCACGTAACGCTCCGCCATGATCGAGTGGCTGATGCCTTCCGAACCGTCACGGTCAGTAAGGTAGCCGTGCAGGCGCACCCCATGCGTCTCGCAGAATTGCTGCTGCACCCTGGCCAATGCCTGCGCGGCTTCGAGCAGGCCGCGGGCGCGCCGCTCGGGCGCCATGGTCTGGTGGATGAAGGGCAAGTGATCACCGAAGCAGATGATGCTCGCACGATCATGCAGCGTGATCGGGCCCTCGCCCATTTCCCGCGCGAGAAAGCTGACGCACATCGGCGTTACGTATTCGTGCGCATAGCGCCAGTCCGCCCGTGCGAAGACGGCTTGCCCGGGACGAACCGCAGCCGAATGGCCGGCGGATGCGCGTGCGATGATCTTTTCGGCATAGGTCATCGGCCGCGATGCGGTGGTGCGCATGGCCGGCGACGAGCCGTCCTTTCGCGCGCGCGCCAGCTTGAACAACCCTCCGCGCCGAATGAGCTCGGCGGTGAGTTCGTCCTCGCCTTCGGTAAACTCGCTGACGGAAATGCTCTCGCCGCGGCGTATCCGTTCGATCAAGGCGAAATCGGTCGAGGTGTAGATGCCCAGATTACGGCAGTTCTGCCGGTAGATGCGCTCGAAGCTTTCGGCGATCACCAGCCTGATGCCGGCGCACCATTCCGCATAGGGGCTGGCCTCGCGCGACGAGCCCTTGCCGTAGCGGCGCCCGGCCACCGTCACGCCGAACCCGCCGGCCTTGACGCTGCCGGCAGATACCGGGAGGCGCTGACCGCATTTCAGGCCGAGATAGGGATATTCCCCGAGCTTCTCGTCGTAATAATAGCAGATCGCGGCCGGGGTGATCTCGTCGGTCGACACGTCGCTGCGCAGCGGCAGCGCCTCGGCCAGCGAGACATCCGTCCCTTGCAACTGGCTTTCCACCACGTCCGCGTCTTCAGAGAGGAACAGGATGCGGCCGTCAAAGCGGACCTGTGTGGCTGGTTCCGATGTCATGACGCCTCTCATTCGGCGGTGATGCCGAGAGCGCGGATGAGTTCACCGCGTGCCTGATAGTCGACCTCGATCTGGCGCCTGAAATCATCAGGCGTGCCACCGAGCGCGACCATGCGCTGCTTATCCAGCCAGGTGCGCATCGATTCCGTTGCAAGGATCTGATTTATCTCCTTGTTCAAGGTGGCTATCACCGCCTTCGGCGTATTCTTTGGCAGCATGAACCCGGTATAGCTGATGACCTTGAACTCCGGAAAAGTTTCGCTGATCGCCGGCACGTCGGGAAGCAACGGGAATCGCTTTTCCGACGTGACGCCGAGCACCTTGATCTTGCCTGCCATCGCCAGCGGCTCCACCGCCGTCGGTGCGCCAAACAGCAGCGGTATCTGCCCGCCCAGGAGATCGTTCACAGCAACCGACGTTCCCTTGTAGGGAATGTGGGTCATGGTGAAGCCGCCGTACTTCTGCAGCATCTCGCCGGCGAGGCGATGCGGCGTCGAACTGCCAGGACTGCCGAAACTCAAATTCTGCGTCTTTTGCTTGCCCAGCGCGACCAGCTCGGCCACCGAATTCGCCGGCACATTGTTGGCAGCGGCAAGCAGCAGCGGCGACCACATGACGTTGACGACCGGCTCCATTGCCTTCGAAAGGTCGAAGTGATTACTGGTGGCGAGGTGCGGGTCGATAGCGACCATCGCGTCCGTCACGAGGAGGATCGTGTATCCGTCGGGCTCGGCGCGTGCGGCCGCCTGCGCCGCGATCATGCCATTGGCACCCGTCTTGTTTTCGATGACGACGGATACTTTGAGGTTCTCGCCGAGTTGCTTGCCGATGATCCGGGCTAGTGCGTCGGCCTGCCCGCCCGCGGAATAACCCACCAGGATTGTCAGGGATCGTGATGGATATGGCTGCGCCTTGGCGCCGAGCACCGTCGCAACCAACGCCATTGCAACCAGCACCACGACGCCCAGCGCGCGGGCTTTTCCTCGAACCAGTTTGCCGGATGTCATGCTCCGCCTCCTCCCTGAGATCACATTATCCAGGTGCGGTTGAATTCACCGCGCTCTGGTTCGTTCTTATGCGGGCTCGTTCGCGACCGCGCCCAGCACGCCGGCCGAACGCAAATCCTCAATGTCGCGCTCCGAATATCCGGCGGCCCGCAGAATCTCGTCCGTGTGCTCGCCGATCCGCGGCGGCTGGCGATCGAGGCCGGGCCGTTCCTGCGCTTCGCCGAACTCGACCGGCAGCGCCGGGATTCCGACCAGCGGCCCGCCACCTAGTCCCCATACGGCGGTCGCAAGCAGCCCGCCATTGTCAAGCAGATGCGGATCGGTCGACAATTCGTCGGGCCGGCCGACCCGCGAATAGGCCACCCGTGCCGTTTCGCATTTTGCCAGGATTTCGCCGAGCGGCAGCCGCGCGATCCGCCGTTCCAGTTCGGGGAGCATCCACTCGCGCGCTTCGCAGCGGGCGGCGTTGCCTGCAAACCTGATATCATCGCGCCAGTCGTCGAAGCCGAACGTTTCGCAGAAGCGCTGCCAGTGGCCGTCCGAAGTGCAGCCGATGAAGACCTGACCGCCATCGGACGCGGTGAAAACGTCGTAGACGCCCCAGGCATTCTTGCGTGCCGGCATCGGCGGCATCGGACCGCCGATGACCGCGCTGCCGACGACGACGGCGCCGAGCATGAAGGTCGCGCTTTCAAACAGGGAACTGGCAACTTTCTGCCCGACGCCCGTCGCGTCGCGTTCGCGCAGCGCGGCCAGCGCAGCCACCACGCCAAATACGCCGCCGAGAATGTCGATCACGGGCGCGCCAGCGCGGAGTGGCCGGCCGGGCGGACCCGTCATGTAGGCGAGGCCGGACTGCATCTGCACGACTTCATCGAGCGCGCCGCGATTTTCGTACGGCCCTTTCAAAAAACCCTTCATCGAAAGGTAGACCAGACGTGGATTGATCCGGCGCAGATCCTCCCAGCTGCATTTCAGCCGCTCGATGGTTCCCGGCCCAAAGTTCTCCAGCACCACGTCAGCATCCCTGACGAGCCAGTGCACGATCGCCTGTCCCTCGGGCCGCTTCAGGTCGATCGCGATCGACCGCTTGTTGCGATTATAGGTCGCGAAGAATCCAGCGGCGAAGCCCGGCAGGCGCCGCGTCGGATCGCCGCCGGCAGGCTCAATCTTGATGACGTCGGCGCCGAGATCGGCAAACAGCACGCCCGCACACGGGCCCATGATGGTGTGGCCGAAATCAAGCACCTTCAACCCCGCCAGCGGCCTGGACGCCGTCATCATGCAGCCCTTTTCCTGAATGCAGCGAGCGTTCCCGATCGCAACGCGGCGCTCGGCAGGCGGTGTCCGACGATGCGCTCGGCGAGACGCCCGGCCTCGATCAGCGCCTCGATGTCGAGGCCGGTGGCGATGCCCATCTCGTCGCACAGCAGCGCGAGCTCCTCGGTGGCGATGTTGCCGGGCGCTCCGGGCTGGCCGGCGAACGGGCAGCCGCCGAGCCCCGCCACCGCCGCATCGAACGCGGTCACGCCGAGCCTCAATCCCTCATAGGCGCATGCGATGCCCTGCCCCCGCGTGTCATGCAGATGCAGGGCGATCCGCAGGTTCGGCCAGCGGTCACGAACGGCGCCGACCGCGGCCGCGACCCGGCGCGGCGTCGCCCAGCCCATGGAATCCGCGAGCGCGACATCCCGCACCTCAACGCCGAATTCGCGCGCGACGGCTAGCCCGTCCGCCACCGTCCCCACGACCGTGGTGGGCGAGACGTCGCCGGAGAAATTGCAGCCGAAGGCGGCCATGACGATGATCTTCGCGATCGGCACGCCCGCTTCCTGGTGCACGCCCACATATTTGCGCATGGCTTCGATTTGTCCGGCGCGATCGCGGTTGAGATTTCTAATGGCGAAAGCTTCCGATGCGCTTAGCGAAATGAACCCGGCAAGGCTCAGCTTCCCGCCGAACGCAAGTGCGCGCCGCAATCCGCCCTCGTTGAACCACAGCGCGGAGTATTCGACGCCTTGCCGTGCGGTGAACCCCTCGACCACGGCCTCGGCGTCGGCCCAACCCGGAACATGCTTGGCGTTGACGAAGGAGGCGATCTGGATCCGGCGCAGGCCGCAATTGGAAAGCGCGTCGATCAGCGCGATCTTGTCCGCGGTCGCGATCGGGCCCTGCTCGATCTGAAAGCCTTCGCGAGGCCCCTCTTCGCTGATGACGACGCTGTTCGGCAGGTCCATGCGCCGTGGCTCCTCCGGGTGATCTTGTTGGATGTGAGCTTGCCGCGCCCCAAGACATCTGACAAATATAATATCACGATCAATCTGTTCTATTAATTAGATGACGGGAGCGATCACGGTGGCGTTGGGATTGCGGCAGATCAGATACTTCATCGCCATCGCCGATGCCGGCGTGCTGTCGCGGGCGGCGGAGAGGCTCAACATCGCCCAGTCGGCGCTCAGCCATCACGTTGCCGCGCTCGAAAACGATCTCGGCGTCAAACTGCTCGAACGAAGGCCGCGCGGCATCGCGCTGACCGCGGCCGGACGCCGGCTCTACGAGCACGCCAGCGCGGTCCTGTCGGCACTCGGCAAGGCCGAAGAGGATGTCCGGACCTATAATGAGGCCGCGACCGGTCCGGTCTGCCTCGGCCTCAGCCATACCGGGATTTCGCTGGTCGCGCTCGATCTGATGAAGGCGGTTCGAACCATCGCGCCGGGCGTTTACCTGAGCATCGTTGAGGCGCTGTCACCGGCGCTGACCGAGCGCGTCCTGTCCGGCACCGTCGATCTCGCGCTCGCCTACAATCCCCCGCGGGACGCCCGTCTGGATGTCGAGCTGCTGCTGGAGGAAGACCTTTACCTCGTCGGGCATCCGAGCCTGATCGGCCGGTCGGCCACTCCGATCGCCTTCTCCGCGATTCCGCAGCGAAGCGTACTTGGGTTGTCGCCGATGCCGGCATCGCGCGCCATCATCCAGACCCAGGTTCTCCGCAATCAGGTCATCCCAAGCGAAACGCTCGAAGTCGATTCACTGCCGGCGCTGCGAATGGCGCTTGAGGCCGGCCTCGGATGTGCCATTCTTTCCCGCGCCACCGTGCTCTCCGACCTTGCGGCGGAGAAATATCATGCGCGGCGCATCATCGATCCGCCGCTGACGCGCTCGCTTGGGCTGATCGCGCTGGCGGACCGGCCGCAGACTAAGGCGTTCCTGGAGGTGCGCAAGACCGTGATCGAGGTCGTGCGCGCCGCCATCAGCAACAAACGCTGGCCGGCAACGGAGTACGGCCGGCGACGTGCGGCCAAAGGGCTGAAAGCCGCAAAGCCACGCTGAAATCGAAGGGCGCGTCCGTTCGCACGCAGCGAGCGCGGCATTGTCATCGAAATGTCGCGGAACAGGTCTTCTCCCGCAACGTTTCCCTGATGTGCAAGCGAGCTGCGCGACTTTCTCAGGGAGTCGTATCTCAATCGGTATACCTTGATCGGGAATTTTCGATGGCGAACGAATTTCTCGGAGAGAGGACAGTCGTCATCCACGCCCCAGCCGGTGCACGGTTTTGCACAACCCACGAAAGGCTTGTCCACCTTGAGATTGCCAAACGGATCGCCGCACTCAAGGGCGGTTGTTTTGGCGGTGAATTCGATCACGCCCGCGCCTACCGGAGCCAGCCTTATCTGGTGCCGACCGACACCATCATCGGGATCGATCAGGCGCACGAGTTAGGCGTTTTCACCGAGCATGACCTGTTCGGCGGCGTTGTGCCTCATGCCTTTGTCGGCACGAAGGCGATTACCCATGGCCTGATCGAGGAGAATGCCACGGCGCCAACCGGCTGGTCGCACGATTTTGCGAAGATCGTCCGCGACATCGTCCCCCGGGGATATACGGCCTTCAGCCGCGACGACGCGCATCTCGCGGCGCACCGCTTGCTTCATGACCATCCCATCCGGATCAAACCAGTCAAGGCAACCGGTGGGCGGGGCCAGCTTGTCGTCGGGAATGTTGGTGAACTCGATTCGGCCCTGGAGCAAGTTGATCAAACGCAACTCACACAGTTCGGACTTGTCCTCGAAGAGAACCTTGGCGATCCCAAAACCTACAGCATCGGGCAAGTTCGGCTCGACGAGCTGGTCGCCAGCTACCACGGCACACAGAATCTGGTAAGCAACAATTCGGGGCGAACCGCCTATGGCGGCTCCGATCTCACGGTCGTCCGTGGCGAGCTCGACAGCCTCATGACGCTCGATGGCCTGTCGGACGGCGAGCGCCTCGCCATTGCCCAGGCCCAGCGGTACGACGCAGCTGCGATGCGCTGTTTTCCAGGCATGATCGTCTCACGACGAAACTATGACGTCATTGAGGGAACCTCGGCCACGGGACGACGTTGCTCCGGTGTTCTTGAACAGTCATGGCGGATCGGCGGTGCAACGCCGGCCGAGATCACCGCGCTTGAGGTCTTGCGTGCCGATCCCGGCCTCCAGACCGTGCGGGTCTCGTCGGTGGAAGCTTACGGAACCAGTCCGGCGAAACCGGCCAACGCGATTGTCTATTTCGAGGGCGTCGATGAACGGCTGGGTCCAATGATCAAATACGCGCACGTAAAGCCTGCATGAACCCGGAACAGACAGCCGTTACAATCGACGTCGACGATCAGCGTCTGGCCGGCACGTTGCTTACCCCCACAAGCTCGTTGCCGGGCGTGTTATTCGTCCACGGCTGGGGCGGCAGCCAGGAAACGGACCTGGTTCGCGCGCGCGAAATTGCCGCGCTCGGATGCGTCTGCCTGACCTTTGACCTTCGCGGCCATGCCGGAACCAAATCCCAATTCGAAAGTGTCACGCGCGAGCAAAACCTCCACGATCTCATTGCGGCCTATGACGCGCTGATGCGGCATCCAACGGTCGACCGGTCCTCGGTTGCCGTCGTTGGCAGCAGTTACGGCGCGTATCTGGCGGCGCTTCTAACCACGGCAAGGGCGGTGCGCTGGATGGCGCTTCGGGTGCCCGCCCTTTACAGGGATGACGAATGGGACGTGGCGAAGCGGCAACTCGACCGCGAAGTGCTTGCTGCATACCGGCGGAGCGCCGTCTCCGCGAAAGACAATCGGGCGCTTCGGGCGTGTGCGCAATTCGGCGGCGAGGTCCTGATCGTCGAGTCCGAGCACGATGACCTCATCCCCCATGAAACGATCATCAGCTACAGGTCGTCGTTCCGCAACGCCCATTCGCTTACCTACCGCACCATAGGCGGGGCCGATCACGGACTGTCGGAGGCGAAGCACCAACAGGCCTATACGTCGCTGCTCATCAAGTGGATGACCGAAATGGTGCTCGGATCCCGCGGCGCCGGACAATCGCGCGCAGCCAATACTCCGGCCCATGTCATCAGCTAGCGCCTGCAAGCCGAATGGCATCCGTATCGCCTTCAACGCCTGGCCTTTCCGATAGCAAGGAACGGAACTGCCGTCGGGGGCGTTATTTCCATATCGATTTGGCTAGTGACGACGCGCTTTACGAGCAACACGAATGTCTGATTCACATCACTACTTCCTGGCGCATGCGCGCGAAGCGATCGGCAAGGCACGGCGGATGCCGCCCGGGCGCGTCAAGAAAAGACAGCGCACGGTGGCGCGCGTCTATCACTTGCTCGCCAAGGAAGCCGCCTATGTACCCAACATTCACCACATCGACGATTTCAGACAAGCACGTGAACTCGAACGGTCGAACCGCAAGGAATTCAGCAACTGAAAAACGGGTGCCCACATGCCGGAAACCAAAACCAGTCGGCAGATCTACGATGAGAGCGTAAAAATTCGCCGGCAAGTCGATGACGGCCGGCCGAGGCAATCGGAGGACGACATTCAGCGGGAGCAACTCGGACCGCGCGGGGTACCCGGACAGCCGGATCCCGCAATAATGGTCCCACAGCGCAGGAAGAAGACCCCGTCGGATTTCGATCCCGGCCATACGGCTTGAGGTCCACCAGCCCAACGCGTCAGACCACGCTGCCGGAAACTGCGGGGGCGCCGAAGCGCCCGCAATCAGACCGGACAGACCTTGGCCTAGATGAAAGGCTTGCCGCCCGTGACCGCGACGGTGGTTCCGGAGGTGAAGCTCGACAGCGGATCCGCCAGCATGACATAGGCCGTGGCCAGTTCGGCCGGCTGTGCCGCCCGTTGCAAGGGGACCTGCTTGCCGAAATTCTGCACGGAATCCTCCGGCAACGTCGAGGGAATTAAGGGCGTCCAGATCGGTCCCGGCGCAACGGCATTTGCGCGAATGCCCTTCGGCGCCAGCATCTGCGCAAGACCGCCGGTGAAATTCTGGATGGCGCCTTTGGTGGTGGCGTAGGCCAGCAGGATCGGATTGGGCATATCCGCGTTGATCGATGCGGTGTTGATGACCGCACTGCCCGGCTTCATGTGCGGCACGGCGGCCTTCGTCAGATAGAACATCGCATGGATATTCACCTCGAAGGTCAGTTGCCATTCCTCGTCACTGATCTCGCCGATGTCCTTGAAAGCGGCCTGATGGGCCGCGTTGTTGACGAGGATGTCGACCCCGCCCAGTTCATCGACGGCACGTTTGATGACGGAACGGCAATGCTCGGGACGGCGCAGGTCGCCGGCCACAAGGACGGCCTTGCGACCTTCTTTCTCGATCAGCGCCTTGACCTCCTGCGCATCTTCTTCTTCGCTGAGGTAGGAAATCAGTACATCGGCGCCCTCCCGCGCGAAGGCGATCGCCACGGCGCGGCCGATGCCACTGTCGCCGCCGGTGATGACAGCCTTTCTGCCTTTCAGCTTGTCCGAGCCTCGGTAACTCTTCTCGCCGTGGTCCGGCCGCGGATCCATCTTGGCTGTTGAGCCAGGCATCGGCTGTTTCTGTTTCGGATAAGGCGGCTTGGGATAGTCGGGCATGACCATTCTCCAGGGATGCGACACTCCAATCGCCTAATCGCCGGCCAGCGCAAGTGTTCCCTCCCCTTGGTGCGGAGCTCACCCTTCCTTCGCGGTTGCTTCGTCCTATATGAGAACCGCCCCACAACGGATGGATCGCCGGATTGGCCGAGCAGCAGCTTCCACTTTTTGCGGACCAATCGCCCGCTCCGGAGGGCCTGCGCTACGCTACCGATTTCGTTTCGCCGGCGATCGAACGGGACTTGATAGCGCGCATCGCGCAGCTTCCGTTGCAGCCGTTCCAGTTCGGCCAGCACGAGGGCAAGCGGCGGGTGGCCTCATTCGGCTTCCGCTATGACTACACGTCGCGGCGGCTGCAGGACGCCGATCCGATTCCCGTATGGCTGGCGCCATTGATCGAGCGGGTCGCGACCTTCGGTGGCGCGGGCGTTCGAATAGCGCAAATCCTCTGCACCGAATACGACACCGGCGTCGGCATCGGCTGGCACCGCGACAAACCGCATTTCGACCAGATATTCGGATTGTCGCTGGGCTCGCCCTGCAAGTTTCGATTTCGGCGGCCGGCAGGTGCCAAATGGAGCCGCTTCACGCTCGAGGCGGCGCCGCGGTCCATCTATCAGATGACCGGGGCCGCGAGATCAGTGTGGGAGCACAGCATCCCGCCGGTGGAGGCGCTTCGCTATTCGATCACCTTCCGGAGCATGGCTGAGAGCTCGTCATGATGGCTACCCTCACCGCATCGTCGCGAGCTGAACTGCGAGCGCGCACGCCTTGTCGTACTCGTCGAGATTGATCCACTCGTCGATCGTGTGCGGCTCGTTCTGACCCGCGCCGAAGGTCACGGTCGGAACGCCGTGGCGGACCATCCAGTTGGCGTCCAGCCCGCCATTGGCGGCGCGGATCGTCGGCGTTGCGCCGATGCCGGACACGGCCTCGATCGCGCGCTTGACGACGGGCAGGCTCTCTTTCATGCGGAACGGATAATAGTCGGTCTCGGCCTTGAACTTGACGCGGCCCGACTTGCCGTCGCTGTTCTTCACGCTCTTTGCGGCCTTCTCGAACGCCGCCTTGTAGGCTTTCGTGATCTCCCTGAAAAACTTGCTGTCATGGCTGCGGCTTTCGCCGCGCACGTGCACATAATCGGTGACGACATTGGTGGCGTCGCCGGCCGGCCTTCCCTCGCCGCCGGTGACGGGGCCGACATTGCTGGTGCCCTGCAGCTTGCGCTTCACCACCTTGCCGAACCAGCCACCGGCCTTCACATCGGCGAGCGCCAGCGCCAGGATCATGGTCGAACTGATCCCGCGCTCCGGTGCGACGCCGGCGTGCGAGGCGCGGCCGAATATCTCGACCTGCCAGCGATCCGCGCCGACGGCGCCGATCGTGACGTTGGAGGCGGAGCCGCCGTCGTAATTGAACGCCATGACCGGCGAGCCGAGCTCGGCGGTCTTGACGTGGCGCGCGCCATAGAGCCCGCTCTCCTCGCGCACGCAGAACAGCAGCGTGATCGGCGGATGATCGAGATTCTGCTTGGCAAGCTCGGCCGCCAGCGTGACGAGAACGCCGCAGCCGGCGCGGTTGTCGCCGCCGAGCGCGGTCTTCGCATCATTGACGATCTTGCGTCCCGCCAGTTTCGGTTTGGCTCCGGCGCACAGCGGCACGGTGTCCATGTGGGTCATGAACATGATCCGCGGCTGGTTGTGCATCGCGCCGCGGCCGGGCAGATCGACAATGAGATTGCCGGTTTCCGTTGGCACGGGAATGCGGGTGTTGGCGTCATCGAGGCGGATCGCGCTCGCCGGCACGCCGCTTTCCTGCAGCGCCGCGCTGAGTTCGCGTCCGATCGCGGCCTCCTTTCCGGTCACGCCCTCGACGGCGAGGAAGCGCATGAGACGGTCGGTGGCGGTTTTGACGTCGACTTGCATGGTGGGTTTCCTGATGAGGCGCTGCGGACTCTCGCGAGCATCGTTCGAGATGGCCGGCTGCACAAGGCGACTTGGAATCAGGACTGGCATGCGGACGCCACTGTGCTCGTCGCGGCGATCGCTAGATCGAAGTGTCCTGCCGGGCCACCGCCGGACGCGAGACGACGTAGGCGGCGCAGGCCAGGAAACCCGCCGCCACGGCCAAAGCGAGCGGCACCGACGGCGCGAAGCTATAACAGAAGACAGCGAACCCGAACGCCATCCCCGCGCAAGCCATGATCTTGGCGGTGCGCGGGATGGCTCCGGCGGCGCGCCAATCCCGCAGCGGTTTTCCCAATGTCGGATGCTCGAGCAGCCAGGCCTCGAAACGGGGCGAGGAGCGCGCGAAACACGCCGCCGCAACGATCAGGAAAACCGCCCCCGGCATCAGCGGCATTACAAGGCCGATCACGCCGAGCGCGACCATCACCCAGCCCAGGCAAAAATAGATGATGCGCATCAGACCTGCCGCCCGCCCAGTTCTTCAAATAAAGGATTGCTCTTCAATAGGATTGCTCGCTCCCGGCTGACGCCATGGCTTGCCGAGCCGGAGCTCGCCGCGTAACCGCGCTTTCGGGGCTTCGGCGCGGCAGCCTTCTCTCGCTTCGCGAGCGAAGGCTGGAGCGGGTGAAGGGAATCGAACCCTCGTATTCAGCTTGGAAGGCTGCTGCTCTACCATTGAGCTACACCCGCATTGGGCGATCACCTAACACGCCATGCGGGCGGCCTCAACCACCCAGGGAACCGTCGATAAACTGCTGGGAAACCGGCAGGAAACTGCCAAACACGGCCCGGTTGCCTGACAAACAGGCCCGGTTCCGGCCGGAATCCGCGCCGCTCAGCCCCCTTAACAGCGACAGATTCGCTGCCTATACTCTTATTTCCATCAACAACGAAAGGAGGTGATCCAGTGTCTCTTACCAAGCGCTGTCACCTCGCTGGGATCGCCCGCTAGGCTCTCGCGCTTAGAGGCTTGGCACGGGGCGCTCTCAGCCCTGGACCAGCGAGTTCAAAAGTTGGGGCGCGGCGGGAGCAATCCCGCCGCGCTTTTTGTTTGTGGGGGTGGAATTGCAACTCGCGACCAAAGCAATTCATCTACACACGAGGAATTTTCGAAACACCCACCCCATCGGCCGGGAAGCGACATTCGAAATATAGGCCCACTGCTTTCCGTTCTCTGTGGTCTGGTCCGAAATCCGAATGCGTTCGCCGTTGGCGATTTTGCCGACGATCTTTCCGTTCGGTGACGTCCGGATGTTGAGCGGCGTTCCGGTCGGATCGGCGACGACGCATGAATTGCGATCCTGGTCCGGTCCGGCCGACTGCAATTCCTGCCTAGTGCCCGAGAGCGCCTTTTCATCATTGCCGATGGTGCCGCCGGCATTGCCGGATTGTGCAAAGGCCGCCGCAACACAGCAGGCGCTCACGAACGTGCCAAGCAAGGCGATCTTCAGCACGGCACGTTTTGCGCCACAGTGAACGCTGCTCCCATCTCTTCCTCCATCGCTGGCGGCATTGTTCCGCAAGCCCGGGACGAGAGCAATAGGGGCAGACTGTTCGATTCCGAGGTTCAGAAGTGGTTGAGCACCCCGTTCAGGGTGAGGTCGGCCATAAGGTTGGAGTTAGCTAACGCGAAGGCCGGTCAGAAGCCGCAGAGATTGACCGATCGCGGACGCGCGCCGCGGCGGCTTTCGACAATGTTCTCGCCGCCATTGGTGGCCGAGCTGCCGTAATAGCGGTGGTGGCCGGAGACATCGTGCCAGTCGCCGGGCTGCGTCGATGCCGGCGACGCCGAATGGGACCGGGTGGCGTCACTGATGATCGAGGCTGGCTTGCGTTGCATGACCGTCTCCGTGGATGATGCGCAGTTGCTGCGTTCTGTTCATCAGTCGTTAACTGGCCACCGCGCGTTCAAGCACCGCGCCCTATATCGTGTTTCCGGAATGTTTCGTGACCTGCCTCACCCGGCGACCATCTGACGCTTTGTTGAAACGGTCCTGTCGGGATAGGGCTTTACGTCCTCGCAGGCGTCCAATCCCGCCAAAGGCCAAGGAGATATCGATGCTTTACGCCATTCTGGCCTATCACGTGGAAGCCGAGGTGCAGTCCTGGACGCCGGCGGAGGACGCCGCCCTGATGACCGAGTTGCTTGGAGTTCATGACCGGCTCAACGAACAGAAATTGTTGGGGCCGTCGGCGCGGCTGGGGGCGACGGGCAAGGCCCGCACCTTGCGCGGACCGGGCGCGGGGGTCGTGATCGACGGGCCGTTTGCCGAAACCAAGGAGCAGCTGCTGGGACTCTATGTCGTGAACTGCGCCGATGAGGACGCCGCGATCGCGGTGGCCCGCGACCTGCGCAAGGTCAATCCGACCGCGGTCTACGAGATCCGACCGATCGCCCTCTATCTTCCCGGAGAGCCGTTCCCGACCACGGAGACGCCGGGCCTTACCACCTAGGGCTACGACGCTCAGGGCTAGAGTTTTGCCGGTCCGGTCAACCGGCGAATCACAGAGGTGGCAAGCTTTACAACGCCTGAAATCACCGCCCCGATCAGTTCCAGAACGGCGCTCACGAACTCGAGCACGCCGAGGAAATCAAGCAGCCAGAGCAGCAGCACGCCCGCGATCAAAATCGGAATCTGGCCGCTTGGTCGTGAGCCAGCTCGCCAGGGTTCAAGCTGCGGCAATTCGCGTGAGGCGTGTGCGGCAGGCGGGCCTGTTGCGGCGCCTTTGCCGTCAGGCGGCCGAGAAACCCGTCGATCTCCCGCGCCACGCTGACGGCGGACCGCTCGTCCATTTCGGCCGCGGTTTCATCGACCGATGTCTTGATGTCGTAGCTGGACGGCGGCTGCTGCGGCAACGTCGCGACGTTGTGACTCTCGGATTTATACTTGAGCCAGTAGTAGACCCAGGAAATAGCGACGCGGTATGGCCAGAGTAAAAAGCGCTTTGGCCCGTCGGCATGAACCGACAGGCCACGTTGCGTTCATCTCGTGCCGCGCGTGCTAGGGCTTGATCAGACAAAGCCCAATTGTTGGAGCGGTCGCACATTTTGCTCCTTCAGATACCCCGCCACTGGGACAGAAAACCGACACCAACATTTCGTTGGATTCGCAGCTCACTGCGCCATCGCCTTGAACGGCGCGAACGCTCGCCGTCGCCGGATCGCCCTTGTCGCCCTTCGGGCCCCTTTCGCCCGGAGCGCCTTGTGGACCTTGCGGCCCCTGTGCCCCGGCCTGGCCCTGCGCACCGGGCACGCCCTGGAGCCCCTGCGGCCCAGCTTGGCCTTGCGCACCGGGCACGCCTTGGAGGCCCTGCGACCCTTGGGGGCCGGCCGGTCCCTGAGGGCCCGGGTCGCCCTTTGGACCAGGATCTCTGCCGCACCCAGCGAGCGCGAGCGCAACACCAACGGCAAGTATCGGAAGAATCCTCATGCAAAGCCCCCTCTGCGTTCGTCCGACCGCTGATGGTCGCGACCTTCCACCAGTATGCCTCCAACCGCGGGAAGGCTCCAGAGTTCAGCAAATGTCTGAAAGTCGCATGGGCGAGCCCGTCCGGCAGGCTGCGATTGCTGATCGAATCAGTAAACTCCTCGGTGGTCTCCATCGCTCAGGAATCGGGACGCAGTGCGAAATCTTTCGTCTCAAGCAAGGCCCGGCATGGGCCTGATGCCGTCCATCTAGAAAATCGCGTAAATAAAAGGTGCGACCGCAGAGCCTTTCGACAAGACGAGCAGCGACCCGAACAGCAGCATCATGATGAAGATCGGCAGCAGCCAAAACTTCTTCCGCACCCGCAGAAACATCCAAAATTCGGCCAGAAACGACAGCATATCCGAACCCAGAATTTGTGATTCACCGGGCTTCGGCGCGGCAGCCTTCGCTACGATAGGGCCTGCCTAGCCGTAGCTGGCGGAGCCAGCGAAGGATGGTGGGGGAAGAAGGACTCGAACCTTCGAAGTCATAAGACGGCTGATTTACAGTCAGCTCCCTTTGCCACTCGGGACACTCCCCCGTTTAACTGCATCGCAAACCCAACCGCTTGATGGCGGCAGACAGGCCATGGATGACGTTAATACCTGGAGCCGATGGCGCGCTCCCGGTCGGGCGCGTTTATGGGCGAAGGGCCATGGCAAAGTCAACCAAGGGAAGGCTCGAAAAACGAGCCTCGAGGGGCCAAATTGCCATAATCCGGAACCCGTGACACAAGCTGGCCCATGAGCGATCGCGACCGAAAACCGCCGTTCCGCCGTGGCGGCGGCAAACCCTTCGAAAAAGGCCGGAAACCGGGCGGTCGCCCGGCCTGGCGCGACCGGGACACGGGCCCGGACGGGCCGGTGATTCTTTATGGGTGGCATACGGTGGCGGCGGCTTTGGCCAATCCGGAACGTCAGATCCGCAAACTATTTCTGACCGAGAACGCCGCCCGGCGCCTGGCCGACGAGAATATCGACACCCGCGTGCCCCCGGAACTCGTCCGGCCGAGCGCGATCGACCAGCGGCTGGGCCCCGATGCCGTGCATCAGGGCCTGCTCGCGGAGGCCGATCCCCTGCCCTCGCCCGATATCGATACGCTTGATCAGGAGGGCATCGTGCTGGTGCTCGACCAGATCACCGATCCGCACAATGTCGGCGCCATCATGCGTTCGGCCGCGGCGTTTGCGGTCAAGGCGATCGTCACGACCGCGCGGCACAGCCCCGAGGCGACCGGCGTGCTGGCGAAGTCGGCGTCCGGCGCGCTGGAAATGGTGCCATTGGTGACCGTGCAGAATCTCGCCCGCGCGCTGAATGAGTTGAACGACCGTGGCTTCATGACCGTTGGCCTCGACAGCGAAGGCAGCGAAGACCTCGGCGCTGTCGCATTACAGCAGCCGCTGGCGTTGGTATTGGGCGCCGAAGGCAAGGGCTTGCGGCAATTGACGCGCGAGACCTGCAGCGTGGTGGCGCGCCTCGACATGCCCGGCGAGATCAAGAGCCTGAACGTCTCGAACGCCGCGGTGCTGGCGCTCTATATCGGCGCCTCCCGGCTGGGATTGATGAAATAAAAACAACGCCCGCTCGCATGATGCGAACGGGCGCCTTCGTCTTGATTCGAACTTTCGGATCAGTAGCGGCCGAAGCGCGCGCCGCGATAGCCGTAACGAGCGCCGTAGCCATAGCGTCCGGCATAACCGTAACGGGCGCCGTAGCCATAACGGAAGCCCGGACGGAAACCGTAGCGGTAGCCGTAGGCCCGCGGCGCTACGACGCCACTGCCGTAGCCGTAGCCGTAGCCGTAATACGGACGATAGCCGACGACGGTGTCTTCCTGATAGACGCGCGCCGGAGCCCAGGCGCCGGGACCGGAATAGGTCGGGCCCTGGTTGACGTAGTAATATTGCTGCACGGGATCGGCGAGCCGGTCATAACCCCAACCCACGCCGCCGCAGGGATTGCAGCCCGCCGAGGTGTAGGTCGCAACAACCGGTGCCGCGTAGACGACGGGCGCAGCGTAACCGCAGCTCGTGTAACCGCACGCCATCGCGGGCGCGGTGGCCGTCACGGCGACGGCCGCGACCAGTCCTGAAATCAGATGACGCATTACTCTCTCCTGTGGGTGTTTGCCTGTTGGTGTTCTTGTTGGCGTGGTTTATGGGCGTGGAAGTAATCCCGTGGGATGCCGACGACGCCGGTCTTCCTGCGGTGCGTAGATGATCTCGGGCGGATTGACCGGCACGTTGGATTGCGCCGGCAGCGGTGCCGACTGTGCAGACCAGGATTGGTGATAGCTTTCGGCCGGCTGCGGCAACCGTCGGTTCGCCGGCGGCTCGATTTCCAGACGGCCGTAACCGGGCAGATGACCTGCGCTCGGATAATAATGACCGACACGCGGCACCGGGTCGATATAGCGGCCGCCATAGACGGTCGGCTGCACATGCGTGCCCCTGAGGAGGCCCCAGTCGCCCTCGACCACCGAATAGGATGCATCGACGCCGTTGATGATGACGGGAACACCGGGGCGACCCGGAATCACGATTTCAAACCCGCCACCGGCCAAGGCCGTCGACGTCGT
This sequence comes from Bradyrhizobium sp. AUGA SZCCT0158, assembly GCF_018130065.1. Classification (GTDB taxonomy): domain Bacteria; phylum Pseudomonadota; class Alphaproteobacteria; order Rhizobiales; family Xanthobacteraceae; genus Bradyrhizobium. The sequence goes on from NZ_JAFCME010000010.1 coordinate 245,063, forward strand.
CGCCATCAGAATTGCCAGTGTCACGCCAATGCGCATCGCTTGGGACCCCGTTTTCCTTTGGCCGCAATTTAGTCGAACGGGCATCCCCAAGGGTTAAGGGGCCGGACCAAACTGCCGGTAAGGCTAACGCGTCAGCATCCCCAGTCGCTCAATTGCGAGCGAACCCGATCAGCAATTGTTAACGGGGCGAGCCCGACCCATCGGGATCTCTCCGACGTCATTCCCCGATGCGCATTGCGCATCGGGGAATGACGAGAGAGAAAGAGAAGGCGAGAGGGAATATCTCAGGCGAACAAATTTTCGACGATCGTCGTTGCGCCGATGGCGATCGTGACGATACCCACCGCCCCCTGCAGGCCGCGATTGGCCCAAGTGAGCCAGCGCGCGGACACCGCGAGCGGCACGGCGATGACGGTGGACAATGCGCCCATGCCGATCATTGAGCCGATCCCGAACAGCGCGACATAACCGAGCCCGACCGCCGCACTCGACGCCTGCGAGACCGTCAGCACCAGCAGTGCAGCCGAGCCCGCCATGCCGTGCATCAACCCGACCAGTAATGTGCGCCAGCGAAAGCCGTGTTCGTGGGCGTGTGCGGTGCGCAGATGCGGCGTGGTTTCGCCGGCATGGCTGTGGGCGTGAATATGCACGGTGCCGTCGCCATGGCCGTGCTTGTGAAAATGCACGCGGTCCCGCCACAGCCGCCACAGCACATGCGCGCCAAGGCCGACCAGCATGATGCCGACGGCGGCCTCGAGCGGTCGCGCCACGCTTTCCGGGATCGCGCTGCCGAGCAGGATGGCGCAGCCGGCGAACACGAACAGCGTCAGCGTGTGGCCGAGCCCCCAGGTCAGCCCGTGCTTGACGATGTCACCGACACGGCTGCGGCGCACGGCGATGCTGGAGACGGCGGCGATATGATCGGCTTCGAGCGCATGCTGCATGCCCAGCAAAAACCCAAGCCCCAGAATTCCGAACATATGCCCCCTGCGCGCTACAAGCGCTTATCAAACACCAATCAACTGTTCTTGTCAGGTCAACACTTCATCGAACAGTCCCCGCATCGCTGCCCATGATCGGCGATCGGCCTGCTCATTGTAGAGCGCGGTGCGCATCATCGAACCGTCGGCGGCGGGGTTGGTGAAACCGTGCAGCGTGTTGCCATAATTGATGACCTGCCAGTCGCGGACGTGGCCTTCGCGCATCTCGTTCTCGAACGCTGTGACCTGATCAGGCGGCGCCAGTGGATCCTCCGCGCCGGTGAGCACCAGCACGCTGGCCTTCACGCGGCCGGGCTGCGCGGGCATTTTCGTCGCCAGCACGCCGTGGAAACTGACGACAACCTTGAGATCCGCGCCCTCGCGCGCGAGCTCCAGCACCACCGAGCCGCCGAAGCAGAAGCCGATTGCCGCGAGCCGGCTGGTATCGACATCAGGCAGATTCGCCTGCGCCGCGAGCGCGGCGCGGCCGCGGGCGTGGAGTTTTTCCGGCTCGGCACGCAGTCCGCCAACCAGGGTCGCGACTTGCTGCAGATTGCTCGCCTGCCGCCGGTCACCGAACATGTCGGCCGCGAGCGCGATATAGCCGAGGTCTGCAAGCCGCCGCACGCGTTCCATCGCAAACTCGCCGAGCCCCAGTCCCTCGTGAAACACCAGCACGCCCGGCCGCGGACCTGCGGCATTGTCGTTCCAGGCGAGATAGCCCCGCAAATTGACGTCGTCGCAGCGGTAATCGAGGTCGCGCGTCGGCATGAAATTCTCTTCAAGCTCTTGAAGTTCTCTTGGTTCTTTGGGGGCGCTTCAAAATGCGGGGAACAGGAACATCACACCGGTTTGAACGCAGCACAACCCAAAATCGGAACATCGAGCGCTGCGATCGGTTGGCCCCGCACAACATTTGCGGAGAGCAACCAATGACAAAACTGAAACTTCTGGGCGCAACGGCATTGCTGGCAGCGACGATTGCGACACCTGCGATGGCGCAGCAGTGGACGAATGATTACAACTATCGCCATCGATCGTCCGGCTTCTGGCCCGGCGAAGTCGCAGCCGGCGTCGTCGGCGGCGCGGTTGGCGCAGCAGGCGCGATTGCGACCGCCCCGTTCCGCAACCGTGATTCCTACGCCTATTACGGCGGACCGGCCTATGACGATTCCTATGCCTATCCCGTCCAGCGCCCGCAGAGCCTGCGTCCCGCCTGCGGCATTCAACCCGACGCGACCTATATGGGCCCCGACGGACGCTGGCGCCCCTGCTGACGAGGCGTGAGCGGTCCGGGCCAATAACGCCGAATAGAATTGCGGCCAGGGAAAATACGGAACGACCTTGCACCCCGGACCTGGCTTGGCGTGACGAAAACTGGCGTCACCAGAAAACCCGCGTCATGAAAAGGAGAACCGTATGACAATAATCAAAACCCTCGGCACGGCTGCGATCATCGCATCCGCGTTGGCGGGCCCGGCCATGGCGCAGCAGGTCACGAACACCGGCAGCTATCAGCGTCAGGCCTCTCCGGATCAGGCCTATCGGCAGAACGGCAACTGGCAGAACAGCTACAACCGCTGGGACGACCGCAGCGGGTTCCGGGCGGGCAACGCCGCCGCAGGCACCGCGTCCGCGATGGCAGTCGAACCGATCGGCGGCGAAGAATACGCCCGCCGCAACGGCTTCGTCTGCATCCCCGGCACCCTGTTCCGCGGCGAAGACGGCCGCCGGCACATCTGCCAATAGGACAAGCGGATCGAGATGCGGAAAAAGGCGGCCGGAAGGCCGCCTTTTTCATGTGCAGGCGTAACGGAAACGGGCTTTCGAGGTGCTGGCCCTTTGCGGGCAAGTCTGGTATTCGACCGCCGAAGATTGGTGGAAACCTCGCGCGTTATCCTGGCTGGCCCGCCATCGCTTCAATTCGCCGGTTTAGCTCAGCGGTAGAGCAGCGGTTTTGTAAACCGAAGGTCGGGAGTTCAATCCTCTCAACCGGCACCAGCGTCTCTTGAGTGGTGCGAGGAACTGTCACCGTCCGGCAACATCCATGATGTTTCGCTTCTCGGAACACCAATTAAGACTCCCACGCTCGAAAGTCTTGCGGCAGATTCGACGCTACCGGGGTTGGGAGTATTGTCATTGCACTGACAATCAATTTTCCCGGACGGGCCGCAGCGCGCAACGCCTGCGGCCTTTTTCATTGGCCAGCAAAAGCCGGCGCAGAAATACCGGATCGTGAATGCAAACCAGTCTCGCACCTGGTACGCGTCAAGCTTCGATCAGGCTCGGGACCGACACCGAAGCGACATGGAAAGATTACCTGCCCCGATGCGCCGGACCGACCTCATCGAGCATCGCCCGCCATCGCCCCTTCAAGGCTTGGTAACTTGCCGATGCCGCTGCCGACGCAATCGACCAATGGCTGCGCGCGGCGCGCTCCGCTGCAATTATGCAAACAGCCAATCGTAGGTCGTCGCAACGAGCTTGCTAAGTAGGTAGAACCAACCTGCCGTTGCAAGGATAACAGGAACAAAGAAAGCCACCCCAACGATCACTTGCTCTCGCCTTTGGCCGCTGGGGGCCACTGACGCCTCGGCAGCCGCTTTTTCGCTTGAACTCATAACACTCGCCCCGTTTCAAAAGTAGCAAAGCGCGCGGCGTGGTGGCATCGGCATCCTATTGTTCGCCATGTAGGCCGCCTCAGTTGGGGGCCTCTTCCATTCGCGATGCCGCTAAGAAGCGGCCCCAACCTCGGGGCTGGGGGCTGAGTTGGGGCCGCCCATTCCAACCGTGGGCAACGCGGAAAAAGGCGGCCTACGGTTAGCTAAATTACCGCAACTCGGTCGATCGTTCCGAACTAGTTTGGAGTACCTCGGTTGGTGGCCTCATTCGTTGTGCCGATCGCACCTGCGAACCGCAATCCGTCGTCGCCCGAACCCGAACGCACCGACTGCTGGCAAACAATGGAGATGGGACGTCGGCTTCTACCCGGCATGACATCGCGGTCTCTCCCGCAGCGGCTACGTCAACTTTTCGACCAGGTGCTGGGCGGATTCGAAACGGCGTGGAAAGATTGTCAGCCACAATGCACGGAAGCCGACTTCGTCGAGTATCGGCGCCAGCGCGCGGCTGGCTGTGGCTGCACGAGTCCGGTACCTTCGTGAAGTACACACTGGCCGGCGCGCATTTGTTTGCTTAACGGTTGCGGCCTCCCGTTAGTGGTTTTACTTGAATGATAACCCATTCGGGTGATGCGCACGTTTTCCGCGAGCGAGTGGGAACCAAAGCGCAGTTTAGCAACTTACTGACTCACCTTTGGCGGGGTGAGTTGAGTAATGGACGACTCAAGCGGCGATAAACTATCAGGACCGGAGAATCGCGAGCATCACGGGTGCAGGTGTGGCGCGCAGCCCAAAGTGGTTCACAAGATGATGGACCCAACCCGTGGCTTGACGGTACGAATGTTTGAATGTCAGTGCGGCGAACGCAGCTGGACCGAACATAAGGACTAAACTCTTCCGATGAGTTCCTTACGACTGCCGCTGGATCTGACCAAAAGCGATAGAGAAATGGGGGCCAAGAAGGCGCGGCAATGATAAGGCAATCTGAAATCTACCGGCAGAACGCTGAGAACTGCCTGCGTCTGGCTGGCTCGCGTTGGCCGAAGAGCAAGACTGGATCGACGGGGAGACATCCGCCAATGCAGAACCCGAATGATGCTGTACTGTCCGGCTGAAGGCGAAGGGGAATAAATGGACCTGCTGTCTTCGATTGGCTTGCCGCATTGGCTAATGATCGCGGGAGCTATTTTAATCGCGATCGGCTGCCTTGGTCTTGTGTTTAGCCGGAACAGGCAAGCCGCTAGTAACCCAGATCCTGATCGTGATTCAGCTTTGCACGACTTGCAGCCACGCTAACTCATGGCGTATCGGCGCATTGAGTTCAGAGTGGCCCAGGGCTTCGATCGAAAATGGAAATGGTTTGTCGGTCTAGCGTCAGGTCGACGGCAAGGCGAAGCGCTGATGACACCGGCGACGCAACGAGGCTATTCTTTCTCGTCGAGGTCGGGAACATCCCACAACAAGAACGCCATGATGATAAGCGCTGGAGTCCAAGCTAGCATGGCCCCAAATGCAATGGCCTGCACTGTTGTCATGATCACTCCGGGGTTGTCCCAACCTTGGGTCACTTAACCTAACGCGCTGGCTCTGGATAGCGGCGTTGTCAAACTGTTCACAAAAAATGACATTTTCCTTCCGACAACATGTCACGGTCGCCGTAAGGTATTGATATGATTGAATGCGGGCCGGTTTTGTAAACCGAAGGTTGGGGGTTCAACTCGCTCAACCGGCACCAGTCCGCGTTCAAAGTCGCAAATGCGACAACAACGCTTGCACGGTTTACATCAGCATCCAGCGCCGTATCAGCCACGCGAGCCCGAGCGCGGCTATGATGACGCCGACGCCGAGCAGATCCACCGAAATCGCAGGCGAGCCGTCTGGCAATCTTGAAAATGGATTCCAGCTCGGCCCTTTTGGAGTGATCGACTTTCACCCGATTGACGGTGAAAAGCGCGAGCGCGGCCCAACCGATAAAGAGTCAAACCGCATGGCAGACATAGGCCGCTGGCGAGCTGACACCATTATACTTCAACATGGCACCTCCCGAACAATGGCTTGATGAATACGGTTCTGAAGTGCGCGCTTCGAGTTGTCAGGCACCCAAGTAGTTTTCTACCCTCAATCCTCGCTATTCACAGCTACGGCAAGATTCCCGTTATCCTCGCTATTCACAGTGAACACTTTTCGTACCGTTCTCAGTGAGCCGCTTGATACAGACCACAAGATCAAAAAATCTCAAGCGACTCTTGACCGGGAATCGCAAATCAGAACCTGTACGGCCTTAGTTCAGAGGGCCACCGTGCAAGATCCATTTACTGATTTCATGACTGGTAAGATTTCCGAACGGCACGCCAAACAGGACCGGCGCCTATTCGGACTGATGTACCTCTGCATTGCCGCTTTGATCGTGCTGGCCGTCGCCAAGCTGTTTATCTGACGGCGCAAAGAAAAAGCCCGGATTGCTCCGGGCCTCTTCGTTACCAATGATGGTAGTGGCGATGATAGTGGCGGCGATAGTATCGCGGGCCATCGTAATAGGCGTACGGCCCACCGCCGTAATAGCCGTACCTCGGTCCATAGTGGTAGCCGCCGTGGTAGGCATTGGCCGCCGCGGCGGCGCCTAGCACGCCAGCGGCCACGCCGAAGCCGATCGCCGCGTTACGCCCGCCACGGGCCTCGGCCGGCGAGTTGACGACAGCGGTTGTCGCAAGCGCGGCAACGGCTGCGAGAGTTAATCCTATCTTTCGCATGTGCGCTCCTTTCCGTTGCCGGGTTAACGCCTGCCCAGCGAGCCTGTTGCGGGAACTTGCGCCAGATAATTTTTGAAGGTTTCGGAAACGGAGTTCTGTTCCGGTGATTCAGCGGAGTTCCGGAATGCGTTGGGTGATCGCGCGTCCGCTTGCGAGCGCAGATTGAGCGCCGCGCCGTCAGGGCTTCACGGCGTAGGACATCGCAATACCCAGCGCGAGGCCGAGGCCGATGCCCATAGCGATATTGTCGATGGCAGCACCGATCGCGACGCCGAGCACTGTTCCGAGGGCAAGGGTGCGGCCTTCCTGCATGGCGGCGTCGCTGAGCTATCGACTGCTGGTCCGCTCGACGTCAGGCGCTCTCGGACTCTTGTCCGACCGGTTCGGGTCATCGACCTGGGATTTGAGGTCGGCGGCCTTCTCGACCAGGCCCGCTGCCACATTCGGGTCCGTGACTGTCCGTGCGAATTTGAGAAGCGTAGTTGCCTGACGCGTCAGATACTGCCTGCCCACCACTGCTGCTATCTCCCGCTTGCTGTCCCACAGACGTTACGCTGCAACGCAGGAATCGTTCCGAGTGATGTGTTACGAAGTGCACATTTAATCTTTGTTCCATCCGATACCTGCGGCATTTTGGGTTCCCGTGGCCTCCCGGAACCAACCCCGTTCGATCACGTTTTTGCTGCATGAGAATTCGGGAAGAGAACTGCAATCTGGTTTTGCTCACCGGCGTGACGCTGGTGAGTGCAGTCATCGCGGGCGCCGCGGGCTTTTGGGAACCTGCCTCCGACGTGAGCAAAAACAGGCAGGTCTATGCCGCCGCCGCGACGTCGTCGTCGGCCGCTGCGGCGTCTTCGCCGTCGGCCGCCACAACATCGTCGTCGGCCGCCGCGGCTTCGCCGGCGGCACGGCAACCGGCCCGTCTCGTCGACCAGACGCCGGTCCGGGTGATCGGCGCGCCTTTCGTGCCCAACACCAATCCGCGCGAGCGCTAAGCAAGGACGAGGGTCGAGCCGTGAGGGCCGACCCTATTTTCTAATGCCTACGCAACGCACACCCGCGCTGCGAGCCACGGCCCGCTCTACTTTGCACGGGGTTGTTTCGCGATTTTGGGTCTGGCCCTGCGGTGCCTCCGATGGCACCCGCTGGCATGGCACCGCTGGCGGAGGTACTACGCAGGATGTCCCCCACAGGGTGTCGCCCTTTTGTCACCTCGCCGGCAAATCGAATGCCTTCATTAGCCAAGTTCAACACTTGCTCTTGATTCCACAAAAGCCTTTTGCTGGAATGACTTGGGTTGAGGTGTGCGATGAAATGGATGAAGGAACGCGACCTCCTGATCGCGCAGACGATGGCATTCGTGCAATCGGTGACCGGGAAGAAGCCGGACGCGGCGCAATTCCTTGCGAATCCGGCCTCTTTCGTAAGCCCGGAAGCGCCCGCACCCTTTGACGTGCCCAAAGCCACGCCCGCGGTGTCGATGCCTGACATCGAGGCGATGCTGGCCGAAACCATCTCCGTCGCGCCGCCGAAGCCGGTCCAGAACGCACGTCCCGAGCCCAAGGTCGATTTCCAGTCCGAAATCCGCGCCCGTGTCGCCAATTTCCGCGCGCATCAGGAGCGCTTCAACCGCGAGCGCGAGGCCTATTGCAGCGCCACCATGGCCAAGGTCCACGCCGCGCTGCGTGAAGACACCGCGCCGCCGCCGCTGGGCAAATAGCCCTCGCCTCAATCCTCTTGTTTGACGGGTTGTCGTAAGGCGGATCGGAATCCACCCACGGATCAAGTCCGAGGGCATGCTTCGCTTGAAAATCCTCTAGGCCCTGCCGATCTTCTCCAGCACCGGCAGCAGGTGCGTCAGAAACAGCTCCGGGTTTTCGCTCATCGGGAAGTGGCCGAGCCCTTTCATGATGGTGACTTCGCAACCCCTGATGCTGTTGGCCACGGCCAGCGTTTCCTCCGGAGTGCAGGAGTAATCATACTCGCCGGACAGCAGAAACAGCGGACAGCGCCTGGTGTCGATCTCTGCGACGCGGCCGCGGATGTCGCCGTCGAGCTTGTAGAAATACAGATCGCCTTTGAAGACGCCGGGTCCGCCCTGCATGTAGTGCCAGATCGTTTCCCAACGCTCACGGTCCGGCGCATCGGGGCCGACCAGACCGGAGACGATGGCGCCGCAGACCTCGCCGCCATGCACATCCGGCCGGTGCAGGAAATTCAGATCGTAATAGGGATCGACATGCGCGCCGGCCTGCAGGCCGATGATAGCGCGAAAGCGCTCCTCGGGATGTTCGAGCGCCAGATGCAGCGCGATGCGGCCGCCGATCGAGCAGCCGATCAGGATCGGCTTGTCGAGCTCGAGTGCCGCCGAAACTTCCAGGACCATGGTCGTGTATTGCGCCGAGGTCAGCTGGTATTCCTCGTCGTGCCAGCCGGCCGGCGGCGAGGATTTGCCGTGCCAGGGCATGTCGAAGGCGATGACGCGATGCTTTGAGGTGATGCGCACATCGTTCATCAGCGCGCGATATTGCCGGCCATCGCTGCCCGCGGTGTGCAGGCACAGTAACGGCGTGCCTTCGCCCGCTTGCTCGAAATAAATGCGGTGCGGCCGGCCGAACAATTCCAGATGCATGTAGCGGCCGACGATCGGCTCGAACCTCGCGCTCATGCGCCAGCTCCCGTGGCGCGGAGCTTGGCCAGCGCTTCCTTGAAGTAACGCAGATGGGCCATGAAGATCTGCAGATTGCCTTCGGCCCTCAGCACGCGCCGCTTGATCAGCGCCAGCAAATCGTTGGAGCCCGGCGGCGGGCGCTCGCTCCAGAACTTCTTCCATTCCTCCTCGGAGGCGCGAAGCGCGAAAGCCGAAGACGGCATCACTAACGGCCCTGGCGTCACCGACACGATTCGGCCCTCATGGATCGAAATCAGAAAGGCTGACTGGCCGACCTCCAGAAGAAAGCTGGTCGTGAGATAGCGGCCGCGCCGGACCAGTCCCGCATCGCCATTGACCCGCGCTTGCAGCGTCTCGATCATTCCCGTCCCGCCCGTCATGTCATCGAGCCGCCTCGCGGCCCGAACTTGTTGTGTTGCATGATGGGTGGATTGGTCGCGCGGTCAATCGCTCCCCGGCCGCTAAAGCCACGCCCAGACCAGCGCGATGTTGGCCGCGCAGGCCACCAGCAGCGCGACCGTGAGCGTGAGTTGGACACGCTCGCAGGAGTGAGTCTGGACGATCGTTCTCATGGCCGAAACATCCAGCGATTCTAGCCGAGGAGTCTCGGGGATTCTTTTTCGCGGGATTCATGACTCGTTTACGACTCAGGGACTCCGCCAAAATGCCGTCGAAACGGGCCATTTCAGCCCTTCGTGAGCCCTGAACGGGCGGAATACCAGCCAAGCCAGAACCCAAAAGGGGCTGCAACGTTGACCGTTTTTGCTGGAGCCCCCACGCATGCCCTACGCGCTATTCTGCCAAGAGGCCAAGCTGAGCAAGGCCTATCCGACCGAGGCCGATGTCTGGAGGCTGGCCCGACAGTCGGGGCTCGTGGTCGATGCGGTTTCCGATGAGGAAAGGCAGGCACCGCGACCGGTGCTGGACAATGACTACGAGATCAAGCCCTGCCAGCCGGACCCGGACGAAGATCCGGCGCGAAACAAGGCCGAGGCCGAGCGCGACGCCCGTTCGGTGCTGCAGTTGGGTTCGAAAGCGGCCTGACGCAGCCGCTTCGCGGGTGTCGTCGGCGGAGATAAAGGCCGCACGGGAACGGGCCGGCCTTACGGCCGGAGGAAAAATCGAACGATCGCCTACTTAAGGCGTCGCAGCTGCCAGTGAAGCCTGTTCCGAGGCGAGCACGACGCAGGCCTTGCGACGGTTCAGTCCCCTGATCGCGCCGGTCACCTTGAGCACCTTCCCAACCGGACAGTTGGCGTCCTGCACGAAGGCGATTTCATAGGGAGCAAGGATGAGCGGTTCTGATTTCAGGACAGTCTGGGCAAGGCATGGCAGCGACGCTGCGGAAAATATCAGCCCTAACGCAAAAGCACGCATGTTTGATTGTCCAACCAGCCGATCGGACCATAATAGCCGAAGATGACAAAAAGTTGCGCGCACCGCGAAGATTATTTTTCGCGAGTACCAACAGCTGCGTATAGCGCTTCGTGCCCTCCGGCGGCGCCCCCTGAAAACAAAAAGGCCGGCTTCCCGCCGGCCTTTTCCGTCTGGTTAGGTAGCAAGCCCTCAGTATTTGGAGGCCGCGGGGCCACCCCAGCCAAACCGGTAGTTCACGCCGACCTTGACGGTGTGTTCGTCGTTCCGGAAGCTCTGGCCGGTGACGTCGGCGGGGCCAGCCGTGAAGGTGGTTTTGCCGAAATCATAATACTGGTACTCGGCCTTGGCCGACCAGTTGGGCGCGAACATGTATTCGAGGCCGCCGCCGACCGTGTAGCCGTCCTTGCGGTTGCCGCTGGTGGTGAAGCCCGCCGGGACGCCGCCCACGGTGACGCCGAGATTGTTGCCGTCCCGCCAGGCATAACCGCCCTTGGCGTAGAGCAACGCCGGACCCCAAGTGTAGCCGACCCGGCCGGTCACCGAACCAAGCTGGTCGGTATTGCTGGTCACCAGCGTACCGCCCGGGAACAGCACGCCATTATTGCTGCCGCCGTTCAGCCAGCTGTATTGGGCTTCGGCACCCACCACCCAGTTGGGTGCGAACTGGTAGTCGAAGCCGCCCTGCACACCGCCGAGGAAGCGCGCGTCGCTGCTTTGCAGGGAGTCGGTACCCGCAAAGGCCCCGCCGACATGGCCGCCGATATAGAAACCGGTCCAGTTATAGACCAGCGCCGGCGCGGTGTAGGCCGGCGCCTTGGTATAAGGTCGAGGCTGGATGTCCGCCGCGAAAGCAGGAGCCGCCATTGCGGCCAACGCGGCAGCGCCGAGCAAAATCTTCTTCATCTTCATTCCCCGTGACTAACGTTCCGCCATCAAACCAAACAACGTGACCTCAATTAGGTTGCTTTGCGGCAATGCCGGAGCACCGAACGGTGCTCAACTGTGACGGCGCGGCAACAGAGCGCTTTGGTTCCCTCGCATATTAGGTTTTTTCCTGCGTTAACCGGCAGGTATCCCGCTTTGTTGATGTCGGAGATAACTAAGGCGAGGTTCAAGGGTCGCCAAAAAGTGATTGAATTCCGTTCATCTATTCGGGTCGGAGGACCCTCCGCAAAAGAGCCGCCATTCGGGGTTTCCGGGACGCCCGATCTTCAGGGCATCCCCAGAAGCCCTCCCCGGCTCAATAGCCGGCAATCTCGATCACCGCCTCGGCAAACGCCTGCGGCGCCTCCTGGGGCAGATTGTGCCCGATGCCGCCGGTGATCAGGCGGTGCGCGTATCTGCCTGAGAACTTCTTGGCATAGGCGGCAGGATCGGGGTGCGGAGCGCCATTGGCATCGCCTTCGAGGGTGATTGACGGCACCGAGATCACCGGAAATGCGGCGAGCCGCTTCTCCAGATCGTCGTATTTCGCCTCGCCCTCGGCCAGGCTGAGCCGCCAGCGATAATTGTGGATCGAAATGGCGACATGATCCGGGTTGTCGAGGGAGGCTGCGCTGCGCTCGAACGTCGCGTCGTCGAAATTCCACTTCGGCGAAGCCGTTTGCCAGATCAGCCGGGCAAAATCGCGGGTGTATTTCTCATAGCCGGCCCGGCCGCGCTCGGTCGTGAAATAGTACTGGTACCACCAGGAAAGCTCGGCCTTCGGCGGCAGCGGCGCCTTGTTGGCCTGCTGGCTGCCGATCAGGTAGCCGCTCACCGCAACCAGCGCCTTGACCCGCTGCGGCCAGATCGCCGCGACGATGTCGGCGGTCCGTGCGCCCCAGTCGAACCCGGCGATAACCGCCTTCTCGATCCTGAGCGCATCCATCAGATCAATGACGTCGACCGCGAGCGCGCCCTGCTGACCGTTGCGGGGCGTGTCGCTGGAGAGAAACCGCGTGGTGCCGTAGCCGCGCAGATGCGGGACGATCACCCGGAAACCGGCCGAGGCCAGGATCGGCGCGACGTCGACAAAGGCGTGAATGTCATAGGGCCAGCCGTGCAGCAGGATGACCGGAGGACCATCAGCGGGTCCTGCTTCGGCGTATCCGACGTTGAGGGCCCCGGCGTTGATCTGCTTGATGGCAGGAAACGACGTGTGCGTCCCAGGCTTGATCGCCGTCACCGGTTTGGCGTTACCGGACTGTGCGCCGGCCGGGCCAGCCAGAGCGAATTGGGCGGCTGCCAGAGTCGTTGCAGCGGCGCCAAGAAAACGGCGGCGACCAAGGTTGATGTTGTCGGACATGTGGGCTCCCTCCTATAATGATCGAATACGATTAACTCGGACACGATCTAATAGCCCAATATTCTTGATGTCAACCCTTCCGATTTAATCGTATCCGATATATATGCTCTGCAACCGTCACGATCGCGTGTGCCCGGGAGCATCAGGATGAAACCGACCAAGTCTTCGAACCCACTGCCTGCAGATCCACAGCCTACGGATCGAAAGCTCGCCGACTTCCTGTGCTTTGCGGTCTATTCGGCCAACCTCGCCTTTGGCCGGGCCTATAAACCACTTCTCGATGAACTTGGCCTCACCTACACGCAATATATTGCGATCGTGGCGTTGTGGGAAAACGACAACCAGACCGTCTCAAGTCTGGGCGAAAAGCTGTTCCTCGAATCCAACACGCTGACCCCGATCCTGAAGAAGCTCGAGACGATGGGTTATCTGCGCCGGCAGCGCGATGCCGCCGACGAGCGCCAGGTGCTGGTCAGCCTGACCGAGGCCGGGCGCGGGCTGCGCGAAAAACTCGGAGGACGGAATCTGGTGAAGGCTTCCGGGCTTTCGCCGGAGGAATTCCCCAGGCTGCAGAAGGCGGTGGTCACGGTGCGCAACAACCTGATCAAATCAATGCAGGATACGCCGACCGGCGCGCCGGCAAGCCCCTCGGCCGCGGCGGCAAAGCAAGGCGCGTAATCCCGAGCGCCGGCCGCTACCGCGCCATCTTTTCCAGGTCGGGGAATGGCGCATAGACCGCACCGGCGCAGGGCTCGCTGGCGTTTTCAATGATGCGGTCGAGCCGGCCATCGACGTAAAGTATCGCGCGTTCGCGCGGTTCGGCGTAATTGCCGTCGGAATCGCGCGGGCTGAAGCGCAGGCAACTGACGTAACGCAGCCGTCCCCCGACGACACGTTGTATCGGCTCCGCCATCACGGCGTTACGCACGCCGACCGGGTTGTTGAGATAGGTCCTCATGAACAGGAGTATCTCGCCCTTGTAATTGTTGGGAAACGGCTGATTGGAGACGCCGCGGTCGTCGGTATAGGTGATGCTCCTGACCTCGTCGCTGCCCGCGCAGGCCGCGAGCACGATCGGCAGCAACACGATCGCCGCGAATTTTGCTGATGTCCCCAAGCGTAAGTCTTCCACCTGCCCCCGAGGCTATCTCTTAGACCGGGCGGCGCCGAAATGGAATTCGCAACTCGCTTATCGCGCCCGGATTGGACCGCTGACATCGGCGCCAACCCACGGCCATTGGGGAAGCAATGGCGCGTGGGTCGGCCTGATACCCGCGGGCGCGTCAGGGGCAATGGGGATCGAACCGCGCCCGCGGATCAGTTTGATGGTGGCTGCGGACGACACTAGCGCCCCCGCGCTGAACCCCTCGTGAAGCGCGACAGCGGACGTCGTTCATCTGCATGACATCTTCGTCATGTTCCCAAAGCAACGCCAAATCACGGGAATGGCATTATGCGTCGGGAATGTTCCCAACCGCCAGGTGTTCAAATCAGCGAGCTTCGGTATAGGATCGCCTGATGGCACCGTCCTTTTCTACTTTTTTCGAAGTCGGGTTTCTTGATCTGTTCAACTGGAGAGACGCATGACCAAACTTGCTATCAGGCTTCTGACGCTGGCGATGTTCACGCTGACGCTGACGGCGGCCCCCGTCGTCAGCGTGGTCTACGCCGCACCCGACAGCAGTCCGCCGCCGCCGCCCGATAACAGCAAAAAGAAGAAGCGATCGAGCGAAGTGCGCCCGAGCACGCAGGAAACCGCATTTGCAACCGGTTATCGCGCCGCCTATGCCGCGATCTACGATCGCCACGACTACGCCTCGGCGATCGAACAGTTGAAGGCGCTCGGCCGCGACGACAGCGCCGCGGTCGCCAATCTGATCGGCTATTCCTATCGCCAGCTCGGCGACTACAAGGTGTCGCAGATCTGGTACGAGCGCGCGCTCAAGGCCGACCCGACCCACGTCAAGACCTGGCAATATTACGGCTTGTGGCAGGTCGAACAGGGTAACCGCGAATCCGCGCAGTACCATTTGAACAAGATCGCGGCGCTTGCCGGCACCTCGAGTGAGGAATACCGCTCGCTCGCCGCAGCGCTCGAAAAGCCGCCGGGAACCGGTCTGGCTTACTGAGCCGTCAACGCCCTCGCTTCGTGGCGGGGAGCGGCAATACGAAAATGGACGGGTGCCGACGCGATCCGCCGCCGGCACCTTTCCTTTTTCTGTCACGCACAACGGAAATTGCGTTCCAGCCTGGCCGCTGACGCCGGTTGCTCGGCTATTCATTAGCGAATCCTTAAGGATGATCTCTTTCCGCCAACCGGGACGGGATCGAAGAACCATTTCAACACCCATGCTCCCCTAGGCTTTTCACCAAAATGACGCGCCGCCCCATCGGACCAAGGCCCCGATGGGTTCCAGACGGGCATCAGGGTTGGATGATGAGCACAGGCGATTACCCCGCGGCCGAAACGCCGGACGTTCTGCTGGCCGCGCTTGAGCGGGCGAACGACGCCGTGCTGATCCTGGATCGCGAGCTTCGCGTCAGCTATTGCAACGCCGCGGCCGAACTCATCTTCGGGCTGGACCGCGCAGCAGCGCTCGGTTGCCATGTCGGCGATCTCGGGCTCAAGGACCTTCAACATCATCATGTCGCGACGCCGGCCTCGGACCAGGTGAGCCGCAACGACGTTCCGCATGGACGCAACGCCGAGATCACGATCGCGCGCAAGGATGGCAGCCGGATTCGCGTGGCGCTTTGGCTTTCGAATCTCGAGATCGACGGGCAATGCCGCACCATCGCATTCGTGCGGGACATCACCAAGGAGGTCGCGCGGCGTGAGAGGCTGGCCCTGCTCTCGCTGGTCGCCGACAGGACCAGCCGCGCCGTCATCGTCACCGACCGCAATCTGAAGGTCGTCTATACCAACGCCGCGTTTACGGGAATGTTCGGGTACTCGCTCGAAGAGGCGAAGGACCGGTTTGCAGGCGAACTGCTGGTGGGCCGCTATACCGACCGCAGGACGCTGGCCAGGCTGCGACGCTGGGTCGGCGAGGAAGCCGGCGGTGAAGAGGAAGTCCTCGCCTACGACAGGAACGGCGACGAGATCTGGGTCTCGGCCAACGTCAAGACGTTCCGCGACGGGCGCGGACGGTCCAACTACATGTTCGCCCTGCTGACCGACATCACCGAGACCAAGCAGCTGCGTTCGCTGCAGCAGCTGATCATGAGCGCGCTGGCCGATGAAATCCCGATCGCCGACATCGCCGACCGGCTTTGCCGGCGCGTCGAAGAGATCGCGCCTGACGTCGTCTCCTCGCTGCTTCACATCGACGCCGGCGGACTGGTTCACCCGCTGGGCGGTCCCAGCCTTCCCGAGGACTATTCGCGGGCGCTGGACGGCGTCGCGATCGGTCCGAACATCGGCTCCTGCGGCTCCGCGGCGTATTTTGGCAAGCCGGTGCTGGCGGAGGACATCGACACCGACCCGCGCTGGCAGCCGTTCAAGACCCGCCCGCTCGAGGTTGGCCTGCGCGCCTGCTGGTCCACGCCGATCAAGGGCAAGGACGGCCGCGTGATCGGTACCTTCGCGTTCTACTACCGGGAATGTCGCGCGCCCAGCCGCTGGCATCAGCGGATCGTCGACGCCTGCGTCGATCTCGGCGGGCTCGCGATCGAGCGCAAGGAGGCCCGCGCCCAGATCGCGCGGCTCGCCTATTACGACATGCTGACCGGCCTGCCGAACCGCGCGCGCCTGCGCGATCTGATCCTTGAGGCGACCAACGCCTGCGCCGACCGAGGACACGTTGCGCTGGCGTTTCTCGACATCGATAATTTCAAGGACGTCAACGATACGCTCGGACACTCGGCCGGCGACGAACTGCTGGTCGGATTTGCCCAGCGCCTGCGCGCGCAGATCCAGCCGGGCGACATGCTGGGGCGGCTCGGCGGCGACGAATTCGTGATCGTGCTGCCGAACCGCAACGCGGCCGAAGCCTCGCTGATGGCGTCGCGGATGACGGAGGCCCTGGTCAATCCGATTCAGATCGGCGCCAAGCAGGTCGCGATGTCCGCCAGCATCGGCATCAGCATGTATCCGGACAACGCGACCGATATCGATACGCTGATCCAGCAGGCGGATGCCGCCATGTACAAGGCCAAGCAGGCCGGCCGCTCCACGTTTCGCTTCTTCAGCGCCGACATGGATCGGCTGGCCGAACAGCGGCTGGCCCACAGCGCGGCGTTGCGGCGCGCGCTCGCCAACGACGTTCTGCAATTGCAGTATCAGCCGCAGATCCGGACCGGCGACGGCGGCATTTATGGCGTCGAGGCGCTGGCGCGCTGGTATGATCCGGAGCTCGGCGAAGTCTCGCCTTCGAAGTTCATCCCGCTCGCCGAAGAGTGCGGACTGATCGAACAGATCGGCATGTGGTCGCTCCGCGAGGCCTGCCGGCAAATGGCGGAATGGCGCGGCGCCGGCGTGGATATCCCCTGCGTGTCGGTCAACCTGTCGCCGATCAATTTCCAGAACCCGAACCTGGCCGCAGCGGTCGCCGGAATTCTCGCAGACCATGACCTGCCGCCGGAAGTGCTGATGCTCGAGATCACCGAAGGCGTGATCATGAACGAGCGCTCGGTTGCGATCGAGACGATGCATGCGCTTCGCGACCTGGGGGTCGGCCTGTCGCTGGATGATTTCGGCATCGGCTATTCGAGCCTGAGCCGGCTGGCGCATCTGCCGATCCGCGAGTTGAAGATCGACCGCAGCTTCATGCACGATGTCGGGAGCGACCCCAGCGCGCTGGCGATCGTCACATCGGTGGTTCGCGTTGGCCAGAGCCTGCACCTCACCGTCGTCGCCGAAGGCGTCGAAAGCGACGGGCAGCTGAACTTGCTGACCGAACTTGGCTGCGACGTCGTTCAAGGATTTCTCTACGCCCGCGCGCTGTCGCCCGACGCGTTCGGCCGCTGGCTGCTCGACCATAGCGCCGCGCAGGCGAGTAGGATGCTGCGGCACGTCGGACGATCGCTGGCCGAGGCTTCACCGCGCGCCGCTTCCGGCACCAACTCGTAAAGCCGCTTTTATCGTCGTCCCGGCCTTGAGCCGGGACCCATACCGCGTGATCTCTCGATGAAGACTGGGTAACAGAGACCGTTCGCAAAACTTCTTCCTGTGGTTATGGGTCCCCCGATGCGCAATTGCGCATCTGAGCTCAAGGCCGGGACGACAGCGGTGTTTGTTGTTGCACCGTGGTCTAAACGTAGTTTCGCGATCTCGCGACGCATTGCGCCCGAGCTCTGCCAGAAATTCCGTGCCCTCGAAAATAGAGGGCGCAGGGAAGACCGGGTG
>NZ_JAFCME010000011.1 GCF_018130065.1 Bradyrhizobium sp. AUGA SZCCT0158
AAGGCCGGGACGACACCGAATGTGTGGCGAGCTACGAAACCTTCCCCGCGCTCATCGCCTTCTCCAGCCGCTTCGCCAGCACCGGCCAATACGTCGCCGGCCGGAAGCGCTGCAGGAGATCCATGTACCAGGCATCGTTGCCGATCAGAATCCGCGGCTGGTTTTTCTCGATGCCGAGGATGATGCGCTGCGCTGCCGCCGGCGGCGTCGTCTTTGCCACCGCATCGAAGCGGTCGATCGATTGCGCGCGGCGGGCATTATCGGTGACGCCGGTGCCGGTGCGGGAGTTGCGCGCGATGTTGGTGGCGACGCCGCCGGGATGCACCACCGACAATCGCACCGGGCTGTTGGCCATCGCGAGCTCATGCCGCAGGCTTTCCGAAAAGCCGCGCACCGCGAATTTCGCCGCGCAATAGGCGGTCTGGCCGGGCGGTGCGATGATGCCGAAGATCGAGGAGAGATTGACGATATGCGCCTCGCGCTGCTTCGCCAAGATCGGCAGGAATGCGCGCGTGCCGTGCACCGTGCCCCAGAAATTGATGTTGAACAGCCAGTCCATCTGCGCCTGTTCGATCTCGCTGAACTGGCCGAGCAATGCGACGCCGGCATTGTTGATCACGATGTTCAGCCTGGGATGCGCGGCGCTGGCGGCTTCAGCGAATTCCGAGATCTGGCCGGGCTCGCCGACATCGACGCGGTGCGTCGAGACCTTGCATTGGTTCGCCTTGGTGATCCCGGCCTTGGCGATCTCGGTCTTGGCGATCTCGGCGGCGACCTGCTGCAGCCCGGCCTCGTCGCGATCGGCGAGCGCCAGGTCGCAGCCGCGCGCGGCCAGTTCAAGCGCCAAAGCGCGGCCGATGCCGCTGGCCGCGCCGGTTACGGCGGCGGCCGATCCATTGATGGCAGTCATGCGAGGGTAGCTCCCACAGATGAGAAAACAGACAGGCCGCGCAGCAGTGCGGGTTCCCGCATCTTTCGCAAATTGGAACCGAACATAAAGCGATATTCCGCTTTAACCCCCGTCAGGTTGATGAATACCCATTCAGGGAGGCGAATTATGGGACAATCAAAACCCTTCCGGGCGACCGCACTCGTTGTCGAAGACGATCCGATGCAGCGGGAAATGATCTGCCTGTTGCTGGAAGAAAGCGACATGGACGTGATCGAGTGCGAAAGCGCGGAGGCCGCCGAACTGGTGCTGGAGGAGGCGGGGGCGAGCCTCGTCCTGATGATGACCGACGTCCAGCTCGCCGGCCACAAGAACGGCGTGGAGCTCGCGCATGTCGCCAAACGATTCAATCCGGACATCGATGTGATCGTCACCTCGGGCAAACCGCTGCGGCAGAAGCTGCCGGATGGCGCCCGATTCTGGGCGAAGCCCTGGGCGCCGCTGGACGTGATCCGCGAGGCGGAAAGGATGTCGATCGCCTGGAGCCGGATGGGCGAGGCGTAGTGGCCGACCCCATCATCTGTCATGGCCGGGCTTGACCTGGCTTGACCCGGCCATCCACGTCTTGGCGGATGCGCTGCTTTCGCAACCGGCCGCGCCATGATATGGCCGACCGGCGCCGCATTCGCAGCCAATGGGGTCTGATTGATGACATGGTCCTTCCTGCTCACCACGCTGATCGTGGTCGCATCGCCCGGCACCGGCGTGCTCTACACGCTGGCGGTGGCGCTGACGCAAGGCGGCCGCGCCTCGATCGCCGCAGCCTTCGGCTGCACGCTCGGCATCCTGCCGCAGATGCTGGCGGCGATGCTCGGGCTTGCCGCCGTGCTGCATACCAGCGCTTTGGCGTTCGCGGTGTTGAAATGGTGCGGCGTGGTCTATCTGCTCTTTATGGCCTGGCAGGCGCTGCGCGAAACCGGCGCGCTTGCGATCGACGCCCGGCCGGCGCCGGGCCGATCGAGCCGGCGGGTGATCGTCACGGCGGTGCTGATCAACATCCTCAACCCAAAGCTCTCGATCTTTTTCCTCGCCTTCCTGCCGCAGTTCATCGCGGTAGACGAGGCCTATCCTTTGGCGCGGATGCTGGAATTGAGCGGGGTCTTCATGGCGATGACGTTTGCGGTGTTCGCGATCTACGGCCTGTTCGCGGCCGGCGTCCGCGACCGCGTCATCACCCGGCCCAGGGTGATGGCCTGGCTGCGCCGCAGCTTTGCGGCGGGATTTGCCGCGCTGGGCGCGAAGCTGGCGTTCGCGGAGAGATAGACTCAGGACACAAAAGGCTCAGAGTATACCCGGGGTACAAAAAAGCGGGCCCGAAGCCCGCTGCTTTCGAAATCGATGGTTTTGCAATTGGGAGGCTTGAAAGTGGAAGCCTTGAACGTACCTAGAGCAACGTACCTAGAGCCTCGAAAGTGAAGCCTTGAAAGTGAAGTCTCGAAGGTGGAAGCCCGGGCGGAACTGAGCGCCCCACCCGGGCCAAAATTCACTTCTTCGACTTGGCCTTCTTCGCCTTCTTCGCCTTTTTCGCCTTCTTCGCTTTCTTAGCCATAGTAAATCCTCTCAAGGTTTTAATGGATTGAAACGCGACTCCGAGGCATGCTTGGCGGAGGGCCAACCTCGCAACATCCTCGAGATCAATTGCAACAGATTCGCGGTGCGATGCCGCGTGCTGTCACGTCGCCGTCATCACGTTATCCACAGCTGTTATGCATTTTGACGTGCTTTTCCGCCGAAATGCCATTCGGTAGCGCCGATCGCGCCGCGCGCATCATGCTTAACGATGCCCCAACGCGCGCGCTCTTCATCAATTTAAAACCACGGTATTGATTACCCGGCGACGGTGAGAGTCCGTTAAGCGAGCAGGGCGCACCTTGTCCGTAAGACAACGGGGATTGTCGATCGGGGAAACGCCCGCGGAGGTGAAAGCCTTGAGCGATTTACTGGGGCGATCTAACAGGGGAGACGGGACCGCAGACGTCCCGGGCAGGCGATGCTGAGCGTTCCGACGCTGTGGACGGTGTTCGTCATCAATTTTCTCGCGCTGGGCCTGATCTGGGCCTACGTGATCCGCAGCTATCCGTCCTTCTATGCGGCGCGGTACTGGACCGCCTCTTCCTTCATGGCTGCCACAGGCGCGGCCGTCGCCATGCTGCGCGTCGTGACCGACGCACTCTGGCCGCTGCTGATCGCCGGCACCGCGATGATCGCAGCCCTCTGCCTTGCCGCGATGGGCGTTCAGAAATTCTTCGAGAAACCAGTGTCGTGGCGCGCCACCTGGCTGGTCCTGGGGCTGAGCTTCGCCGGCCTTTCCTTTTTCGTGTTCGCCTATGACAGCGCGCCGGCGCGCATCACCATCTTCACCATCGCCCAGGTTCTTCCGCTGGCGCTGAGCGTCAAACTGCTGCTGACCCCGCATCAGGGCCGCGTCAATCCGGGCGCGCGGCTGGCGGCCATCGTCGCCAGCCTCATCATCGCCATTTACGGCATCCGGCTGGTCGGCGGCATCGTCGGCAACGTCAACTACATGCATTTCAGCCCGGTGCAGTCGGGCGTGATCCTGGTGATGGTATTCCTGTCGATGGCGCTGAATTTCGGCTTCCTGCTGATGGCGATGGACCATCTGCGCAATGAAGTCGCCGATCTGGCGTTGCTCGACGACCTCACCGGCGTCGGCAACCGCCGCCATTTGGTGCAGCGCCTGACCGAGGAATGCGCCCGCTCGGAGCGCTGCAACCAGCCGTTCGCGTTGCTGGTGATCGACCTCGACGGATTCAAGGGCATCAACGACACCTACGGTCACGCCGCCGGCGACGCCTGCCTGCAGCATTTCACCCTGATGGCGCAAACCCGCCTGCGCCCCGGCGACATGCTGGCGCGGTCGGGCGGCGACGAGTTCTGCATCGTGCTGCCGTCCTCGACCTTGCGCGAGGGCGCGATGATCGCGCGTCGGGTGCTGGAAGTTTGCCGCGCCGATGCCGAACAATGCATGGGCAAGGATATTCCGATCTCGGTCTCGATCGGCGTCGCACAATGGACCCGGGAGATGGGGGCGTTCCCCGACCGTCTGATCGCGGCCGCCGACCACGCGCTCTACGACGCCAAGAAGGGTGGCCGAAACTGCTTTGCGACCTACGAGCCCGCGCCGCCGCTGGCGCCCGGGATCGAAATATCCGTGCTGGCGGATGCGAGCTTGCGCAAGCGCGCCTGAAGCATGTTACTCAAGGGGTCGTCATTGGATCCCTAGCGTATGAAGCTCCGCCGCCTTGCGATTGCGCTCTGCGCCATCGCGCTCGCTTTTCCCGCATCCGCCCAAACGCCCGACCTCGCCACTATCGCGCGGTCGTCCGGCACGCCCGAGATTCCGGGGTTGAAGATGGTCTGGCTGGCGCCATGGGGCGACCTTGCAAAGGCGCATCCCTGGCGCAACATCATCGTGCACCAGACCGAAGGCCCGGCCGGCTCGGCCCGTGGCGGGGCACAGGCGCAGTCCAAAAATCCGACGCGGCGAGGCGTCATGGTCTGGGTCGAAACCGACGGCACCGTGTACTGGGCGGTGCCGGAAAATCTGGTGCCGACCCATGGCGACGGCGGCAATCGCAACGACAACAAATACATCGACAACCGCCCGACCTTTCGTCAGGTGGTCGGCAACAATTCGGTCGGCGTGGAATTCGCCGGCAATTTTCCCGACGTGACGCGCGGCCCCACCGAGGCGCAGGTGGCGGCGTGGCGCATCCTGGTCAAGGTGCTGCGCGCGCGTTACCGCATCCCGCTGACGCAGGTCTATGCGCATAACTGGATCGACTTCAAGGACGCCCGGTATTGCGAAGGCTGCGAGCTTGCAAAGCTGGCGCGGGAGTGGGGCGAGTAGGGATTTTTGGCAGCCAGCGAAGTATGGATCAAGAGCGCTATTTGGGCTATCATATTAGGCATGAAAACCGAGACGATCGAAATCGATGATAGCACTGCGACGGCGCTGAAGAGGCGGGCAGCGGAGCGGGGTGTAACCGTGCCCGAGCTGGTTGCCGAACTGGCGACGCTTGCCGTCAGCCCCGTCGAGGCCGATGTCGACGAGGTGGCGGAGCTTGATCGTCGCTGGCAAGCGTTTGAGACACAAGATTCAGTTGTATCGAACGATGACGTCGTCCAGTGGCTTCAGACCTGGGGTACGCCAGCGTTCCGGAGCTGGCGCAATCGATGAGGTTGGAATGGTCGGACGCCGCCCTCGCCGATCTCGACCGCTTTGCTGAATTCTTGATCGAGCATCCTGCGCTCGCCGCAATCGTGGCTCGCGAGATCGTCGACAAGGTGCAAGTTCTATCGGAACATCCAAGGCTTGGGCGACCGATTGCGGGCAGGGAAGAATATCGCCAGATCGTGTTGCAGGGTCTCGGTGCAGCCTATGTAAAACGCTTGGTCATGCTGCGGGTATTTCACGCTCGGGAAGCACGAGATTGAAATGCTTGCGCTCCTCAAACCGGCTTCGCCATCCATTGGAAGATGCGGCTGATCAGGCCGGGCGGCCGCGCTGATTGGTTGTGATCCCAATGACTGGAGCACGCTGAACGAGTCGACCAGCACCCGGGATTATTTGCGGACGTGTTATTGAACTCTGCTGTCATCGTCCGGCATAGCCGTTCGAAGAACGGCGTCGCTTCCGCTCCGCCTATGACCGGACGATCCAGTATTCCAGAGGCCGCGATTATCGCGCGACATATCATGACCGCCGCGGCGTACTGGGTCCCCCGCTTTCGCGGAGGACGACACTGCGAACGTTGAACTACCAAACAACAAAAAGCCGGCGTTGCCGCCGGCTTTCGTCGTTCATTGCCTTGGCCGCGAAATTAGTGCGCGGCTTCGAGCACGGCGGCTTCCTGCTTGGCGATCGTGCCCTTGACGGCCGACTGCACCTTCTCGAAAGCGCGGACCTCGATCTGCCGCACGCGCTCGCGCGACACGCCGAATTCGGCGGCGAGGTCTTCCAGCGTCATCGGCTCTTCCGCCAGACGCCGCGCCTCGAAGATGCGGCGTTCGCGCGGGTTGAGCACACCGATGGCGCCGTTCAGCGCCTGGCGGCGATGATCGAACTCCTCGTGTTCAGCCATGATGGCTTCCTGGTTGGGCGAGTTATCGACCAGCCAGTCCTGCCATTCGCCGGCTTCACCGTCGTCGCGGATCGGAGCGTTGAGCGACGCGTCGCCACCGAGGCGGCGGTTCATGTCGATCACGTCCTGATTCGTCACGCCGAGGCGCTTGGCAATGATCGCCACCTGATCGGGGCGCAGATCGCCCTCGTCCAGCGCGGAGATTTTGCTCTTCGCCTTGCGCAGGTTGAAGAACAGCTTCTTCTGGTTCGCGGTGGTGCCCATTTTCACGAGCGACCAGGAACGCAGAATGTACTCTTGTATTGACGCCTTGATCCACCACATGGCGTAGGTAGCGAGTCGGAAGCCCTTTTCGGGTTCGAACCGCTTGACCGCCTGCATCAGGCCGACATTGCCTTCCGAGACGACCTCGGAAATAGGCAGGCCGTAGCCGCGATAGCCCATGGCGATCTTGGCGACGAGCCGGAGATGGCTGGTGACAAGGTGATGTGCCGCGTCGCGATCGTCATGTTCGCGCCAACGCTTGGCGAACATGTATTCCTGCTGGGGTTCCAGCATCGGAAATTTGCGGATCTCGGCGAGGTATCTAGAAAGGCCGGATTCTCCATTGAGAACCGGCAACGTAGCTGTACGGGCCATTGAGCGCCCTCCAGTGGTTCAGGCCCCCGATAGCGGCGGGCCCGGCAGGTGATCGCTGTGTTAAAGCCGACCAGGCTGCGATGTTCCGCGCTGGATATTCAGCGCAGGTGCAACATAGCCGAAAACGAACAAATAGGGAAGGAATGCTGACGTCACGTCCCCGTGTGGCAGCCATAACCTATTGTTATAACAATGTTTTTCTGGAGGGCCTGCGTCATACGGCCGCTTCCAGCGCCTGTCGCAGGAGAAGCAAATCCTCCGGCAAAGCCGCTTCCCAGTGCAAAAATTCCGCTGTCCTTGGGTGTTCCAAGGCAAGCAGGTAGGCATGTAGGGCCTGCCGGTCGAGGGCGGCCAAGGCCGCCTGACCTCCGGGCCCGAGCTGGCCGGCTTTGGTCTTGAAGTGCGGGCCATAGACCGCATCGCCCATCAGGGGATGGCCGATATGGGAAAGATGCACCCGGATCTGATGGGTCCGCCCGGTCTCGAGCTGGCAGGCCAGGAGCGAGGCGACCGCTTTGCCGTCCCGGCCATTGAAGGCCGCCTGCAGCTCCCAATGAGTCACCGCCTCGCGGCCGTTGTCGCGCACCGCCATTTTCTCGCGGGCAAAGGGATGCCGGTCGATCGGCGCATTGACCGTGCCGCGCTGGCGGTTCGGCACACCCCAGATAAAGGCCAGATAGCCGCGCTGCATTGGTCCGGTGCGGCCATGGTCGGCGAACTGGGCGGTCAGTGATTGGTGAGCCCGGTCGTTTTTGGCGACGACCATTAACCCTGTCGTGTCCTTGTCGAGCCGGTGCACGATGCCCGGGCGGCGGACACCGCCGATGCCGGAAAGGCTTGCGCCGCAATGGGCAATCAGCGCATTCACCAGCGTGCCGGTTTCGTGGCCGGCAGCGGGATGCACGACCAGGCCCTTAGGCTTGTCGATGACGATAATGTCCTCATCCTCGAAGACGATATCGAGCGCGATATCCTCGCCCTTTGGCTCGGGCGGGGTGGCCTCCGGGACGTCGATTGTGATCGTATCGCCCTTGGCAACATGATAAGCGGGGTCGCGAATGGGGGTGCCCTTGGCGGTGACGGAACCGGCGAGGATCAACGCCTTCAGGCGTGACCGCGACAGTTCCGGGCGAAGCACCGCGAGCACGCGGTCGAGCCGGGGCGATCCCTCGTCGCCGCCGACCGTGACCTCCAGCCTCTCGCCGTTATTCGAAGACGTGACGTGTTCCAAAGAAGAGCCTTTGTATGACCGATACCGTTGTGCCCGAACCGACCCCCGAGCAGGCCGCGCTGTTTGCACGGGTGCGGCGGATGATGCTGATCGCAGGCCTGACCTCGGCGCTCGCCGTCGCCATCGTCCTGACCGCCATCGGCTATCGTCTTTATCGCAGCGAGGGAAGCCCCGCAGCGATATCAGATACCACGGCGAGCTTGCCGAAAGGCGCCCGTATCGTGTCCACCGGCGTCGCCGGCGATCGGCTTGTCGTGACCCTCGATATCGGCGGCGTAACCGAAATCCGCACATTTGATGCAAAGACGCTGAAACCTGTAGGGCAGCTGAAATTCGTGAGCGAGCCCTGAGCGGAGCGATCAACGGCCGCTCGTCGAATTCAACTTCAGAATGCAAGGTGATTTTTCGCGTAGCAGCAACGCCGGCAAGTTGGACGCTCGCCATTTTTTTGGCTGAGTTACACGCTCAGCTTGCGCCATGTCGGAATCCAACCCCAGCGCCGCGGTTCCCCTCAACACCATCGTTGAACACGATGCTGCGGTTTCCGATCCGACGCGGCGTGCGATGTTGCTGACGGCGCTTGCGACTTGCGCCTGTCTTGCTGCTCCAGAGCCCTCCGTTGCGGAGGATGATCAGCCCGGCAGCAATCTGCGGCCGCAAAAAGCTGACACGCTGGTGTTCTCGGAAGGCGACCACGCCGGTGAGGCCATCAAGCCCGAGGATTTGAAGCTTGGCGGGCCTCCCGTGCGCGCGTGGCCAAAGGATCCCAAGACCACCGTGATCCGCAAGGGCTCACGGTTGAACGAGCTTTTGGTGGTCAGGCTCGATCCAGCCGAACTGGATGATGACACGCGATCACGCAGCGCCGACGGCATCGTCGCCTATTCGCTGATCTGTTCGCACACGGGGTGCCCGGTCACCGGCTGGGTGAAACAGGCGTCGGGCGACAAGCTCGTGTTCAAATGTGCCTGCCACAACTCCGAATATGATCCGCGGGAAAGCGCAAAAGTCCTGTTCGGGCCGGCGCCGCGGCGCCTGGCGGCGCTTCCGCTGGCGATCTCTGACGGTGCGCTCACCGTCACCGCAACATTCATTGGAAAGGTAGGTACCTGACTCGAAGATGAAGCCGCATCGGGCATTCGCACGACCATGGAATGAATGAAAAAAAACAAAACAGGGAGGTTGCGTCTCATGACCACGAAGCATTGGTTATTGTCGAGCTCTGTCGCATTCACGTGCCTTGTCTCAGCCGCCGCCGGCGCGGGGCCGATCGAGAACTACAGCCCGGTGACGTCGGCCCGTCTCGAAAAGCCCGAACCCGGCAACTGGATGCTGTATCGCCGGACCTATGACGGGCAGGGCTACAGCCCGCTCGACCAGATCAACACTTCGAACGTCAAGGATCTCACGCCGGTATGGACCTTCTCGACCGGTGTGGTCGAAGGCCATGAGGCGCCGCCGATCGTCAACAATGGCGTGATGTTCGTGGCGACCCCGGCGGGGCAGGTGATCGCGCTCAACGCCAAGACCGGTGACGAGTACTGGCGATACAAGCGCCAGCTTCCTGACGATCTCTTTCAATTGCATCCGACCAACCGCGGCGTCGGGTTGTGGCAGGACAAATTGTACCTTGCGACAACCGACGATCACGTCGTCGCGCTCGACGCCAAGACCGGCAAGGTGCTCTGGGACACCAAGGTTCAGGACTACAAGAAGGGTCAGTACCTGACGCTGATGCCGCTGATCGTCGACGGCAAGGTGATCGTCGGCGGTTCCGGCGGTGAGTTCGGCGTGCGCGGATATGTTGTCGCTTATGATGCCGAGAACGGCAAGGAACTGTGGCGCACCTTTACGATTCCGGGTCCCGGCGAACCCGGTCATGAAACCTGGAGCGGTGACGACTGGAAATCGGGCGGGGCGCCGGCCTGGATGACCGGCAACTACGACATCGAGACCAAAACCATCTATTGGGGCACCGGCAATGCCGCACCCTGGCCGGGCAATACGCATCCCGGCGACAATCTCTACTCAACCTCGGTGCTCGCGCTCGCCCCCGAGAACGGAAGGATAAAGACATACTTCCAGTACCATCAGAACGATTCATGGGACTGGGACGAGGTCGAGGCGCCGATGCTGGTCGACCTGCAAAAGGACGGCCGCACCATCAAGAGCCTGATTCATCCGGGCCGCAACGCGATCTTCTGGGTGCTCGAGCGCAAGGCGGACAAGATCAACTACGTCAGCGGCTGGCCCTTTGTTCACACCGACGTCTGGAAGGGAATCGAGCCGGAGACCGGCAGGCCGATCGTCGATCCCGCGCACAAGCCGGTGATTGGCAAGCGGGTCGAGTTCTGCCCGTCACTGTGGGGCGGCAAGGATTGGCCGTCGGCGGCCTATAGCCAGAAGACCGGCCTGGTCTACGTGCCCGCCAACGAGAATTTCTGCGGCGGCTTTACCGGCGAGAAAGTGCCGCTGGTTGCGGGCCAGCTTTGGCTCGGCACCAAGCCCGAGGACATCGGCCTCAAGGTTCGCCCCGGCGCCGATCATTTTGGCGAACTGCAGGCGTGGGATCCGGCCACCGGGAAAAAGGTCTGGCAGCAGAACTTTCCCAAATCGCAACTGTTCGGCTCGGTGACCGCGACGGCGGGAGATCTCGTTTTCGTTGGCGGCACCAACGACCGGATGTTCCGTGCCTACCACGCCAAGACGGGCGAGTTGCTGTGGGAGCAGAAGACCAACTCCGGCATCGTGGGCATGCCGATCGCCTATGAGGTCGACGGCACGCAATATATCGCCGTGCAATCCGGCTGGGGCGTGGACGCGCAACGCATCCAGGACGCGCTGGCGACCCAGAATAATGTGGGTGTCGAGAACAACGTGCCGCAAGGCGGCGTCGTCTGGGTGTTCGCCGTCAAGAAGTAAGGGCCGAACAGTTCGACGGGGGTGGCGTAGAAAGCGGCGGGTTCAACCCCGCCGCTTTTTATTTCAAGTCATTTGCCTTTGGAATCGACCTTCGACTTTTCGGTTTCGTTCATCTGCTTGATGGTCGGATCCCGGCTGGCTTCGCCGGTGGTTTGCGTCGTCGTGGCGGCCGGCCCACTGCTTGGAATCGAAGTCTGGCCTGACGGCGTCTTCGCCGGCCGCGTTGCCGTTGCGTCCGGCGCCGTGTTGGTCTGGGCGCTCGCAGCCTGCACGTCAAAAACAAGGACGCTCGCCAGCAAGGCTGCCGCGAGCGTCCCCAACTTCACCATCGTGACTTTCATCGACCTTTTCATCGACCTGGCTCCTGTCAGATCGATGAAAACGGCCTCGGCCCCTTAACGTTCCTTGTCACGCCTCCAGTTGCTTGCCGATCGGCAGGCTGCGGATGCGCTTGCCGGTGGCGGCGAAGATCGCGTTGATCAGGGCCGGCGCGAACGGCGGCACGCCGGGTTCGCCGACGCCGCTGGGCGGCGTGTCGGGGCCCGGCGGCACGATATAGACGTGGGTCACCAGCGGTGACTCGTCCAGGCGGATCACAGGGAAATCGTCGAAATTGCCCTGTTGCACCTTGCCGTCCTTGAAAGTGATCTCGCCATATTTGGCAAGGCTCAATCCCATGATCGCCGCGCCCTCGATCTGGGATTCGATGCGCTCCGGATTGACATAGGTTCCGCAATCGATCGCGGTATCGACCCTCGGCACTGTGAGCTTGCCCTTGTCGTCAATGGCGACCTCGACGATGGTCGCGATGTAGCTGACGAAACTGCGGTGCACGGCGATGCCGAGCCCGTGGCCCTTCGGCACGGACCGTCCCCAGCCGCCCTTGTCCGCGACCAGCTCCACCACCTTGCGCAAGCGCGCGGTGTCGATCGGATAGCTGCCGTAGGGCTCGCCATAGTTCCAGGGGTCCTTCACCGACGACAGGTTGACGAGCCGCGGCGATCCGATCAGCTCCAGCAGCATGTCCTTTGGGTCGCGCTTGGTCGCAGCAGCGATTTCGGCGACCATGGACTGGACTGCGAAGGCGCGCGGGATGTTCGACACCGCACGGAACCAGCCGATCCTTGTATGCGCCGCGGCCTCCGGATTCTCGCATTGCAGGTTGGCGATCTCGAACGGATTGTCGATCAGTCCCATGCCGAGTTCGAACGGCGCCGCATGCTTCGCACCGGCCGCGAAGGTCGAAGCGATCGTCGGGGCGACGCTGCGGTGCCGCCACGCGATCACCTTGCCGTTCTTGTCGAGCCCGGCCTCGATGCGTTCCAGCGAAACGGTGTGCAGGAAGCCGTGACGAACATCGTCCTCCCGCGTCCATTGCACCTTCACGGGTGCACCGAGTTCCTTCGACAGCAGCGCCGCCTCGATCGCGAAATCGCATTTCGATTTGCGCCCGAACCCGCCGCCGAGCAGCGTAACGTTCACGGTCACGTTGGCTTCGGGGATGCCGAGCGTCTTGGCGACGTCTTCGCGCGTGCCGCCGGCACTCTGCACCGGCGCCCAGATCTCGCACCTGTCGCCTTTGACGTCGGCGACCGCGACCGGCGGCTCCATGCTGACATGCGCCAGATGCGGCAAATAATACTCGCCGGTTATCACCTTGTCGGCGCTCTTCAACGCCGCCTCGGCGTCGCCTTCCTTGCGCACCACCAGCCCCGGTTTTCGCGCGGCCTCCTCGAGCGAAGCCCGGTAGGCGACGGAGTCGTATTTGCCGTTGGCGCCGTCATCCCAGACGATCTTCAGCGCGTCGCGCCCCTTGATCGCCGCCCCGGTGTTGCGGGCGATCACGGCAACGCCGCCGAGCGGCTGGAATTTGGATGGCCACGGCCAGCCCTTGACCTCCAATACCTTCTCGACCCCGGAGACCTTCATCGCGTCCGCCGCGTCGAACGACTTCAGCTTGCCGCCGGTCACCGGCGGGCGGGCGATGACGGCGTATTTCATGCCCGGCAGCCGAATATCGGCGCCGTACTGCGCCTTACCGGTGGTGATGTCCTTGAGGTCGACGATGCCGATCTGGCCCTTGCCGAGATAGCGGAAATCCTTCGGGTCCTTCAGTTTCAAGCCTTCGATGCCAGGCACCGATTCCTTCGCGGCATCGGCGGCAAGCTCGCCGAAGCCAAGCTTGCGTCCGCTCGCAGCGTGGACCACCTCGTGATTGCGGGCCTTCACCTCGGTCGCCGGCACGCCCCAGCGCTTGGCGGCGGCGGCCTCCAGCATCGAGCGCGCCGAGGCGCCGATCTGGCGCATCGGCATCAGATAATGCCGCGTGCTGCGCGAGCCGTCGGTATCCTGGTTGCCGTATTTGGCCTCGTTGCCGGGCGCCTGCTGGACCCGGACGCGCGACCAGTCGGCTTCCATCTCTTCGGCGACGATCAGCGGCAGGCTGGTCCGCACGCCGGTTCCCATCTCGGCGCGGTGGCCGATGATGGTGACGATGCCATCGGGCGCGATCGAGACGAACACGCGTGGATCGACCACGGTGCCGTGCGGCATCGCCCCTGCGCCGGTCTCGTAGGCGGCGAAAGCCGGGCGCGACATCACGGGCGCCGCGAGCGCGAAGCCGCCGGCGATGCCAAGGCCTTTCAGGATGCTGCGGCGGGAGACGTTCTCGACCTTGAGATGCCGCTCAAAGCCACGGAGTTTTTTGGGATTGGTGAGAATATTCATGATCACACCCCCGTCGACGCCAGACGCACGGCGTTCTCGATGCGCTGGTAAGCGCCGCAGCGGCAGATGTTGCCCGCCATCGCTTCGCGGATCTGGTCATGGGAAGGCTTTGGATTGTCCATCAACAGCGCGGCGCCCTGCATGATCTGGCCGGTCTGGCAATAGCCGCATTGCGGGACATTGAGTTGGCGCCAGGCCTTCTGCACCGGGTGATCGCCGGTGGGGTGCAGGCCCTCGATGGTGGTGACGTCGCGGCCGACCACGTCGGAAACCGAGGTGATGCAGGCGCGCACGGCCTGCTTGTCGATGATGACGGTGCACGAGCCGCACAGGGCCTGGCCGCAGCCATATTTGGTCCCTGTCAGTCCCACCTCGTCACGGAGAAACCAGAGTAACGGAAGATCCGGATCGCCATCCCAATTTTGTTCCTGGCCGTTTATCTTTACCTTGATCATGGCTGTCCCTCGCTCTTTTTAAGCTGTTGATCTGTTTGCGGCACGAGCCGGAACACATTTCCATTCGCTCGGATCGCCGCGCGGGTTTCCCTGCCCAGGCAATATTCCAAGGCAGTTTTCCCAAGGCAGTTTGCGGTTTGCGGATGTCCTTTCGCGATTTGGCCTGGCCGGCCTCGGCATCAAGAATACGGTGATGCTATCAGACGTTAACGCCGCGGTGACTTCACAGACAGGTGTTTGGGATGTGCCGTTTGTCAGAAGCAGGGCTGCCGGGAAGTTGCCGGGTTTTCACGCCACAGTGGAAGCCGGGCAACAGACAAGGTCTAGTTCGCCCGGCAGATGGTCAGGGATTCCGCCGTTTTCGGGCCTCGATGCTGGCTTTTGCGGTGTCGTTATGAGCCCATCCGCCCCACAGCCATCTTGCGGCGGGCCGATTTCACGGCTATTCCCTCTGCCGTACGCTCCCTTCGTCTAGCGGTTAGGACGCGGCCCTCTCAAGGCTGAAACAGGGGTTCGATTCCCCTAGGGAGCGCCAATGATATCAATTGCTTACGTCGATCCTTTAGGAAGAAGCACTGCGCTTCTCCAACTTTTCTCCAACAGCCGAGATGGCCTATTGCTCACGAGCTCGAAGCAATGAGCTAGGCAAGCGAATGAATCCGCAAGAGGCGATCCGGTTCGGCGAGCTTATAGATCTCGACTTCAGCAACGAGTCGTTTCACGTGTTACATCACTTCGGCGATGAAGCGACAATTCGCGTTAGCGGAAACGGCGTGCCGAGAGCTTCCTCAGTTAAAATAGCTACGTCTGTGATGCGCGAGAAAACGCTGCTGACCCGCCGAGAGTTTCTGACGTAGTTTCGAGGGTAGGCGGAGGCGTCGTAGATTTGCTGAATCGATTGCGTCCGAGATCATCATGGTACCGTTCGGCCAAAAGGATATGAGGCCCCGATCGAACAACGCGTCAACGTGTGCCGCCAAGAGCAATCCGTTTTGCGGGTCGAGGCGTTCGCCATCATTAGAGATGTTCCAAGGCTTCATATGGGAGGCTCGTAACATCTCTGGAATGTCGCAGCCGGTCACGGCACAGGCGTTACTCCAGAGCCTTGCTACGTCCGCTCGAAATTGACCTTGACCCAATCGGGCGTCGATAAAGATCTTTCGAGTGGTTTCGTCGCGCTTTCGGCTCGCAATCTCGATCAGATCGGTTGTTTGTTTTGCCTCCCTTGAGAGCTGCGCCTGGGCGATTTGCACTGATCTCTCTTCGGCGCTTGGGTTCGCCAATCGGTGTAGTGCAAAGATGGCATTGCTGTCGTCTATAGAATTTAGCCCGTTCTGAAACGACTGTTGCTGAATGCGTAGCCGCTTGAACCATCCGAGCCCGGTAACATCCACAGCGACGGGGTTAGGGTCGTCTAGGCGGAATACAACCGATCTTCCGTCCCTTCGCCTCTTTCTTTGGTACCACGCTGGTCGCGCTCTTTTTTTAAGGCCGACGATCGTCCCATGACAAGCCAGTGTGTATCTGCGCGGTGATCCCGATCCTTCGAATACCCACAGACGGTTGCCTAAAAGCGTTTCAGGTCTGAATTGCTTTGCAGTGAAGAACGTTGCCTCGTCGATACCGGACGCATCGTCTCCGCTAAGAAATGGTTGCCCGATTTGTTCTCGATTGTGATAGGCAACAAAATTTCGCGCGATATGGCTTGCACTCGGCCGCCACTCATCGAGCTTATGGGCGATGATGTCCCAAGCCAACACCTTGCGCGCGGCGGCAGCACTGGTTTCAGGTCGCTCCGACCATTTGACACGCTTTAAGGCGGTTCCAATTATCCTCTCGTCAATGCCCGCTGCCGCTGCGAGCCACAAAATCGTCATTGGTGCGTTTAACTTGTTGTAAATAAAGCGAGCATCGCGATCAGGATTCTTGCGCCATAGCGGATTGTTGTATTCCGAAAGCCATCCTACGAAGCGTTGCTTCAGCAAGGGAGCCGAATTGAGCGCCCGCCGGAAGTTTTTTTACCGCACTCAATAATTCCAGCCGGGTTTTCATGTGAGTTTCCAATTGTCGTAAGGCAGCCATATCGTCGCACGTCTATTGAGCTAGCTCCTTGTTTAACTGTAGCCGCACGCTCAAGAGGTTGCGGACCAGTTTGCAAACCTGTTTGGCCTTATGCGGCGAGGAAGCGTATTCGTTCGCGTGTGCGAGGCTGTTTCTGAGATTCCGGAAGTCTTCCAGTTGTTGCGTTAGCAGATTGGGGTCTAGACCCAGATCTAACTGTTTGAGAATTTGGGCCTTGTCCGAAAATTGCGTGAAAAGCAGCGCATCTATGAAAGCTCCACCGGTGCGAGCAGTCGATATCTCTCGTCGGAGCTTTTCCTGTCTCTCCCGTCTAAGCATAGCCATCCAAGCTGCTTCATCCGGTAACCTTGCCTTTATGAAGTCCGCCATTGTCATCTCAAAGCCAGTGATGAGCGCGAACAGGGCTGCGCGCACTGGCAATCGCTGTAGGTCAGATAGAGTGACTAATCCTACAATTTGCGAATCCTCGATAAGGAGACAGCAAGGGCGACTATCTGCCTGGAGGACGTAGTCCAAAATGCTCACGTCGGAATGGATTAAGAGTTCGTCCGCTAGCGGCTGATAGAGAGACGCCACGGTCCCATCGATTCTACCACTATTGCGAACAGCGGCTGCAGGAAAAAGGCCGACAAACCCGTGGTGGCTATCGGAATTGTCTATAACTGGAATGAAGTCGAACTCACCTGAATTTGCAGCAAGAACGTCCGAGGCCAGTTCAGTTGGTCTGCAAGTTCTAAGTTGATCGCGAGATGTCGAAATCAAACTGACCGAGAGCCCCTGATGAAGCGTCCGAAATGTGTCGTCGCCTCCCGCGAACGCCGAGCTAGCCCAAACTGCTGGCATTCGACACCTCCTGTACTGTTTGGATCCCAATTATGCCCGGTCTTTTGATAATCGTCGCTTTGTACTGTATCGGGTAAGACGCTTTCTTGTTGCCCGATAGCTAGGCAACGTAACGACGCATTGGACCGGGACGCTCACCTAGTGTGTTGATGGGGTGAGGATTGAGAACAGAGTGAGAACGTGTTACTGTAATGCAGACTGCTCTTCGATTCGTTGTGGTTAGGACTGACTGGAAGTGAAGGTAGCGGGGCTATTCGCCGGTGTTGGGGGATTGGAGCGTGGCCTTGCCGCAGTGGGGCATGAGTCAATTCTTCTTTGCGAAATTTGGGAGCCGGCTCGGGCCGTTCTGGCAGACCGGCTGCCTGACGTTCCATGCAAACGGGACGTTAGAGAACTCAAAGCGCTCCCTAGCGAAGTTGAACTGATAGCAGCGGGATTTCCATGCCAGGATCTGAGCCAGGCGGGCCAAACGCTGGGTATCGGGGGTTCTCGGTCGGGCCTAGTCGGTGAAATCTTCCGCCTTCTCGATCGCCGGCGTGTGCCTTGGGTCGTACTGGAGAACGTCTCATTCATGTTGCAGCTGGATAAGGGAAGCGGCATGCGGGCCCTTGTCGAAGCGTTTGAGGAGCGCAACTACCGCTGGGCATATCGCGTCGTGAATAGTCTCTCTTTTTTGCCGCAACGGCGGGCGCGGGTGCTTTTTGTCGCGACCACGACCGATATCGATCCAGCTTCGATAGTTCTAACTGACGAAGCTGAGCCACGTTTGGTTCCAACCAATCTCGATTTGCACGCTCATGGATTCTATTGGACCGAAGGAGTACGTGGCCTCGGCTGGGCCGTTGATTCGGTTCCCACATTGAAGAACGGCTCGACCGTGGGTATTGCTTCTCCCCCCGCGATCTTGCTGCCATCTGGCGAAGTGATTACGCCCGACATTCGGGATGCAGAACGTCTTCAAGGTTTTCCGGAGAATTGGACCCGTCCGGCAGAACGGGTTGGTCGTGCGTCGCTGCGCTGGTCGCTTGTCGGAAATGCAGTCACAGTTCCAGTTGCGACATGGTTGGGCAGACGCTTAAATCGGCCAGTCAAATATGAGGTCAGCCGAGATCTTGAACTTCCTGCGAACGGGAGGTGGCCCACGGCGGCGCGTTATGATGGTAATCGCCGATGTGCGGTTCGCATCAATTGCTATCCAAAATGGGGAACGCGACCAGCCTTGACGCAGTTCCTCCGCTACGCCGGAAAGCCCCTTTCGGCCCGTGCGACACGTGGATTCCTTTCGAGGACCGAGCGGGCAAAGCTTCGCTTTGCGGACGGCTTCCAAGATAGACTTCGCGAACATCTTCTCCGCATGGAAGCGCTTGAGAATGCGAAGCACTCGAAATTCGCCATTGCCGCTGAATGAAGGCGGCAGCCCAGATCCCAGAACCTCCGCGCGAATGGCGCGGATTAGGCAGAAGGGAACAAAAATCGAAACAATTGTTGCGGCCGCATTGCGCGATGTGGGTGCCTACTACCGCAAGAACGTAAAGACGCTTCCCGGAAGTCCCGATTTCGCGAATCGCTCTAAGCGGTGGGCCATTTTTGTAAACGGGTGTTTCTGGCATCATCACCAAGGATGTTCGAGGGCGACGGTTCCAAAATCAAACCGCAAATTTTGGACCGCCAAGTTTCGTGATAATCAACGGAGAGACGCCCGGTGCGCAATGCGGCTCCGCCGCGAGGGTTATCGCGTCATCATCATTTGGGAATGTCAGCAGGACCAAATCCGAGACAAACTAGCTAAGGTCCTTGAACCGCGTAGCGTAGATGCCAGATAGCCGAGCGATCATATTCTTATAGTTGTAGATGTCGCCATTCGGTGGCGAAGGAATGCCAGTCGCCAGCTTAGGGGGCGATCCATCGTTCGCCATGTCTATTACCAGGATGGAAATCGCATCATATCCAACGTCGCCCACCTTTGAACGACGCGGTAGTTGTTTGATCTTATCGATTGCTAGCTGAGCATCCCGTGGCTGCCGGTGTCGGCTCCACTCCGGGTCAGCTGATCGGTTCTTCTTGTTCAAATCCGGACTGAGATAGGTATCCGCGAGATTCACCATGGTGAACGCGACGGCAATTGCCTGCTCGCTTGCTCCGTGCACCGTTAGATGAGACGAGTTCAACTCGTCATATAGGCGGGGAAGGGCGCGCTGATGTGCCGTCATGCACGCTTTGGCTTCAAGCGCCATCAGCACTGAGCCTACCGGTGCGCGGACGAGCTTCGGAAGCCCATCCAATGCCGTCTGCTCCTTCTCTGTCAGCTCAATATCGTAATCTGCCGCAATGCTCGCCAAAGTCTCAGTTGTTGTGGGCCCGCCGGGCATGCACAGCACGAGATCCAGGTTCTTCTTTCGATCGTGGACAAAATCTCGCATTTCGTGATTGATGCCGAAGCAAACGACACCGGCCTCGACATGGCGACGCAGGAGCGGAGTTGTTACCATCAAATCGAAAATCACGCCCCAGCACGCAATCTTCGAGTGGTGATCACTCCTCGAATGATATTGCCACATGTTATGATAGCGATCGCGGATACTGACCTTCGATAACGTCCGAACGAGTATTGCAGGCCCATTCATCCGTGCCTCGGAATTTTCCAGTTCACCCTTCCTCTTATCTGATTCGGCCAGGCGACCCGTTGCGGGTCAGTTCTTCCTTGGGCGACCGGTCCATCCCGCCTGGCGGCACCCGCGCCCGCAATAGCGGTGCGCGTCCGGCATACGGGCCGGTCAAGACTGGGGAACTGATGGTACCGGGTTGCGTAGAGCGCCACGTCTCGCATAATGAGGCAGACCGGGGAGCGAAAAAAGGGAATAATGAGCATCCAGCAGGGAGACTTCGTCGAGGCGAGGGGCCGTCAATGGCTCGTGGAGGCGGTCGACCATCCGGATTCCGATCTTCGCACGGTGCGGCTCTCGTCCATATCTGACGACGCCCAAGGCGAGCAGATCGAGGTGCTGTGGGACGCCGAAATCGGCACCTCCGTATTGCCGGTCAATTCATGGGACAACGTAGGTCGCGGCGCGCCCGACGATCCGCAGGTTCTCGCCGCCCACCTGCGCGCGATCCGCTGGAAGTCGGCAACCGCGGCCGATCGCGATCTGCTGCAGGCGCCATTCCGCGCCGGCATCCGGCTTGATGCCTATCAGCTCTTGCCGCTGCGCAAGGCGCTGCGGCTTCCGCGGGTGAATCTCCTGATCGCCGACGACGTCGGCCTTGGCAAGACGGTCGAGGCCGGTCTCGTCGTGCGCGAGCTGCTGCTGCGCCGGCGCATCGATTTCATCGTCATTGCGGCGCCGCCGGCGATGACGATCCAGTGGAAAGACGAGCTTGAGAGCAAGTTCGGTCTGAGCTTCGACATCATCGATCGCGAACGCATCGGCGAGCTGCGCCGCCTGCGCGGCT
Source organism: Bradyrhizobium sp. AUGA SZCCT0158 (assembly GCF_018130065.1). Classification (GTDB taxonomy): domain Bacteria; phylum Pseudomonadota; class Alphaproteobacteria; order Rhizobiales; family Xanthobacteraceae; genus Bradyrhizobium. The sequence continues at coordinate 20,404 of NZ_JAFCME010000011.1, forward strand.
TCTCGGTCAACCCATGGGCGACTGGTTCGCGTTTCATCATCTCCCACAGCCTCCTGACCGAGGAGAACTACATCGCAGGCCTGCGTGATCTGCTCGGCGAATTCCGCTCGCGCGCGCTGTTTATCCTTGATGAAGCGCATCATGCAGCCCCCTCGGGTGGGGGGCGCTATGCGATTGCAAGCCAGATCACCCGTGCGGTGCGCGATCTGAGTCAGCGTTTCGAGCACCGCCTGTTCCTCACTGCGACACCGCACAATGGGCATTCGAACAGTTTTGCTGCGTTGCTGGAGATGCTCGATCCGCAAAGGTTTACTCGCGGCGATTCCAAGGCCTTGAAAATTGGCCCGCGCGACCTCGATCCGGTGATGGTGCGCCGCCTCAAGGTCGATCTGCGCCGTCTCGGAGAGGCATTCCCCGAGCGCAAGATCGAGGCAATTCCCATTGTGGGACTGCCAGCGGATGCACCGGAATTGGACCTTTGGCGGAAACTCGCCGCCTACGGCGAACTCCGCGACATCCGGCTCGCGAAACTGCCGCCACAGAAAAAAGCGCTGGCAAAACTCACCTTCGTCGGCTTGCAGCAGCGTCTGTTGTCATCGATTTCCGCGTTCGAACGCACGCTGAAGGCGCATCGCAAGACCCTGCATCGCCTGCTCGATGGTGAGCAGTCCCAAGTCGTCGAGGAGGCGGCCCACTCTTTCGTGGACGGCAGCACCACGGGCAAGGTCGAGGGTCTCGAGCTCGATGACGAGGAGCAGGAGACCGGTCTCGATGCGGATGAGGACGCCGCGACCGAAGCGGCGTCGATTGTTGGTGCCTCCGGCGCAATGGCGCCCGATCTGACTAAGGAAGTCGCCGCAGTCGACGAGATGCTGACGATCGCCGCGCGTGCCGCACCCAAGCCGGACGCGCGGGCGCAATGGCTCGCGCAGTGGATCAAATCCAATTGTTTCTCGGGCAAGGCGTGGAACAGCCGCCGGCTGATCATCTTCACCGAGTGGGAAGACACTCGCCGCTGGCTTGAGAAACGTCTGCGGGAAGTGATCGAGGGCACCGATCACGCCGACGACCGCATCGCCATATTCACGGGAGCAACTGGGCAGGACCGTCGCGAAGAGGTGAAGGCCGCCTTCAATGCCGATCCCGCAAAGGAGCCCGTGCGCATTCTGATCTGCACCGATGCGGCGCGCGAAGGCATCAATTTGCAGACCCGTTGCCATGATCTGGTCCACTTCGATCTGCCTTGGAATCCCTCCCGTCTGGAACAGCGTAACGGCCGTATCGATCGCAAGCTGCAACCGGCGAAGCAGGTGTTCTGCCGCTACTTCCGCTACGAGCAACGCGAGGCCGATATCGTGCTGGAAGCGCTGGTGCGCAAGACCGAGGTGATTCAAAACCAGCTCGGCTCCGCGGGGCAAGTGATCGAGAAGCGGATCAAGGAGCGGATGGCGGCCGTGGGCATTGATCGCGGCGAGGCGAAGGCACTTGCGAAGGCGATCGAGGAGGAGACCGACGCCGAGAGCTTCGCCCGTGCGCGCGCCGAGATGGATGACGAAGAAAAGGCGCGGTACGAGCGCGTCGTCAGGGAGCAGCAGGATCTGCAGAAGGCGCTCGAGAATTCGCGTGAGCGCGTCGGCGTCGACCCGCATGATCTGCAGCGTGTGATCGGCGCCGCGCTGTCGCACGTCGACCTGTTGCTGGACAAGGCGCGCGGCGAGACGATCGGCAACGTCGCGACATTCGCGATCGATCCCACGGACAAGGCATTCGCGAAGGACGCGGGCTGGCAGGATACGTTCGACGACCTCCGCCTGCGCCGGCGCAAGCGCGGCGAAAGCCTCAACGAATGGCGCAAGCGCGCGCCCGTCCGCCCCATCGCCTTCGAATCGCCGCGCCTCCCGGACGGCCGCGACGTGCCGGAGATCGTACAGGTGCACCTCGAGCATCGGCTCGTGCGCCGGCTCATGTCCCGCTTTCTGTCGCAGGGGTTTCAGTCCGGCCTCTCTCGCGTTACCGTAATCGCAGGGCCGGGCGCGCAGCCGCGGCTTGTGCTGATGGGGCGCCTTGCGGTGTACGGCGCAGGCGCCGCTCGGCTGCATGAAGAGATCATCCCGGTCGCCGCGATCTGGATCGAGGCGGACCGCGGGAAGAAGCCGCTTAAAGCCCTTGGTGAAAGCGGCGAGGAGCGGACGCTCAATCAGCTCGAGCACGCGCTGCGTGACGCACGTCGCGCGCCTCCCATGGCGGCCGCCCGCGTCGAGGCACTGATCGAGAAGGATATCGCCGACCTCGTGCCCGTGCTGAAGACGATCGCTGACGAGCGGCTCGCGAAGGTGAAAATCGATCTCGTGAAGCGTGGTGAGGCGGAGGCGAAATCGCTTGCCGAGTTGCTGGAGCAACAGCGGCGGCGCATCGCAAAGGCTAACGACGAATACGATCCGAACCAGTATCTTTTACCCGGCGTTGGCGACGAGGAGCGGCGCGAGCGCGAGGCGGACCGGCGTCACTGGCAGGGCCGCCTGGTGCGGCTGGAGAAGGAAATCCGCGACGAGCCCGCGCGAATCCGCAGCTCCTATGACGTCTCGGCACATCGACTTGAGCCAGTCGGGCTCGTTTATCTCTGGCCCGCGACAGGCTGATGGCGATGGCTCAGGAGATCAGGCGCGATCCCGATTTGGAATGGCTGGACCACGTCCGGCCGGTCGGGCTTGTCGTCGCACCGGTGCTGCTCAAGGAGCTCGGCCTGCCGCCGGTGCGTCAGACCCAGCTCGACAGCGCCGTGGTGGCCGCGCACATCGGCGACGATGACGGCAGGCCGGCGCTGGCCGATGCGTGGGGGTTCGTCCGCGACGTCCTCGGCTGGGAAGCCGCACATGTTGCCGGCAGTCCGGATGGCCCGCCGTTGCCGGACGTGCAGGTCGCGCTGCCCGAGCATACGACTACCCTCAGCCCTACCTGGGCGGTGAAGGAGCTGGGCGAGACCAAGCAGCCTTGGCAGCTCCTCGTGCGCATCGAGCAGACGGGCATTGATCCCGATGCACGCGCGACGCACGGTGGCTGGGAAGCGACTGCCCACCAGCGATTCGAGCGCCTGCTGCGCGAAACCGGCGTCCACGCCGGCGTTCTGATCTCGGAGCGGAGCGAGCACAAGGACGGCGAAGATCGTTTCCGTCCAGAGCTGCGCCTCGTCTATGCGCCGAAGGGCGAAACGTCGGGGTATCTCGCGTTCCCGTTGCGCGACCTGCGCACCGTTGCCGGGCGGCCGATGCTCGGCGGCCTCAAGCTGCTGCTCGATTCCACCCGTTTGTTTGCTGACGCAAGCGACCGCCGTCTTCCGGCGCTGCTGGAAAAGAGCCGAGAGGCGCAGGCTGCTGTTTCCACCACGCTGGCCGAGCAGGTTCTCGGCGCGCTGCACGAGCTGCTGCGCGGGCTCGACGCTGCGGCGCCCGATCTCGTTCGCGATCTGGCGGGCGAGCGACCCGCGCATCTTTATGAAGGCCTCCTGACAGTGATGATGCGGCTCGTCTTCATCCTCTATGCCGAGGATCGCGACCTGCTTCCGTCCCGGACCGACGGCCGCGCGCGCGAGCTCTACGAGACCGGTTATTCGCTGCGCGGTCTCTATGACCGCCTCACCCACGACACCGCGCTCAATCCGGACACCATGGACGAACGCCGTGGCGCTTGGGGCCAGTTGCTCGCGCTATTCCGCCTGATTCACGAAGGACATTCGAGCCATTTCGTGCGGGCACGGGGCGGCAAGCTATTCGACCCTGATCAGTTTTCATTCCTCGAGGGACGCAAGGTTGATGAAGATGCATCATGCGTGCTGCCTGTTTCCGACGGCTGCGTTCTGCGCATTCTCGAAGGTCTGATGACTCTCGCCGCGAAAGGGGGCGCGCGCGAGCGATTGTCCTACCGTACCCTCGATGTCGAACAAATCGGCTCGGTTTATGAGACGGTGATGGGCTTTCGCGCCGAGCGGACCGAGGGTCCAAGCCTCGCGATCAAGGCCGGCAAAAACAACCGCACCCCCGTCTTCGTCGATCTCAAGGCGTTGCTTGCGGCCAAGGGCAAGAATCGTATCAAGCATCTGAAGGAGGAAGCGGATCGCGCACAGTTGTCCGCTGGCGTGACGAATGCAGTTCAGGCTGCCAAAACGGCCGCCGAACTTGCCGCCGCGCTCGATGGGATCGTCGACGAACGGGGCTCGCCCAGGAAGCATCCGATTGCGGCGGGAACACCGATCCTGCAGCCGACCGACGAGCGCCGCCGCACCGGCAGCCACTACACGCCGCGCACGCTTACCGCGCCTATCGTCGAACACGCGCTTGCGCCGGCATTCGAGCGACTAGGGCCGGCCGCGACGCCCGAACAGATTCTCGACCTGAAAGTCTGCGACCCCGCCATGGGCTCCGGCGCGTTCCTAGTCGAGGCCTGTCGCGCGCTGGCTGCACGACTTGTGCAGGCGTGGGCACGCCATCCAGAACAGAAGCCGAAGAACATTCCGCCGGACGAGGACGAAGAGCTGCATGCAAAGCGCCTTGTGGCGCAGCGCTGCCTCTACGGCGTGGACAAGAATCCCCTCGCCACGGATCTTGCAAAGCTGTCGCTGTGGCTTGCGACGCTCGCGCGCGACCACGAGTTCACCTTTATAGACCACGCGCTCAAATCGGGCGACAGCCTTGTAGGTCTCTCGCAGGCGCAGATCGCGGCGGCACATTGGGATACGTCGAAGCCAAGCCTGCCGCTGTTCCGCAAGCTCGTAAAGGATCGAATCGATGAAGCTATGAAGGGCCGCGCGGAAATCCAGGTGGCACCTGACGATACTGCGCGTGCCATCCAGGAGGCCCGGCATCGCTCGCTGGAAGGGCGCCTGAAGGAAATTCGCTTGATGGGCGATGCAGTGATCGCGGCGTTCTTCTCCGAGGACAAGCCGAAGGCCCGCGAGAAGAAGCGCGCCGAGGTCGAGAGCTGGTTGGCCGGATCGCCAGTAGCGTGGAACAAACTCACCGCGATTGCCGCGACGCTAAAGCAAGGCGAGTATTCGCTTACGCCCTTTCATTGGGGAATCGAGTTTCCGGAGATCTTTGCAAGGATAGATGCTGGCTTCGACGCAATTGTTGGAAATCCACCGTTTCTTGGTGGCAAATCCATTTCGACAAACTTCGGGAATTCATTCGGACTTTGGTTGGAAGCGCAACACCCCCAAGGTAGTCGTAGCGCAGATATTGTTGCGCATTTTTTCCGCCAAGCATTTGATTTGGTCAATAAGAACGGCGCGTTTGGGCTGATCGCTACCAAGACAATCCGTCAAGGCGACACCCGGGAAACGGGTTTGGCAGCAATCGTTGCGCAGGGCGGCATAATTCGGCGAGCTGTGAGGCGCTTGAAATGGCCAGGTGAGGCATCGGTCATTGTTTGCGTGGTTCATATCGCCAAAGTTGGCCTCTCGCGTCCCTTACTGGATGGGCGACCTGTCCGTCGCATCTCGGCTTATCTCGTCGACGGGGACTTCGACCTTTCGCCACAGCGGCTCGCTTCCAATGTTCGAAAGTCATTTGTTGGCTCATTCTTGCTTGGCATGGGATTTACCTTTGATGATGCGGCCGCAAAAAAGGGGGTGTCTGAAAATCTAGAGACGATGCGGAGTCTGATTCACAAAGATTCCCACAATGCCAAACTCGTCTTTCCGTTCATCGGAGGCGAAGAGATGAACTCTGATCCTCGCCACGAGCACCATCGGTACACAATCGATTTTTTTGATAGGCCGTTGAGCCGCGATCGCGACTTACGCTCTTGGAAAGAAATGCCTGAAGGCGAAAAAGCAAAATGCCTGAGTCGAGGTCTTGTACCAGGTGACTATCCAGACGAAGTCGCCGAAGATTGGCCTGATCTCTTAGAGATAATCCGCCTTCGCGTTAAGCCAGAGCGCGACGGACAGAAACGTAAAGCTGTCCGAGAGCGCTGGTGGCAATACGCCGATAAGCGGCCAGGCCTATATAGCTCGGTTTCAAACCTAGGCCACGTCTTGGCTTGCAATGCAGGAGCTTCACCGCATCACGTTGTTGCCCGCCTGCCTACAGGTAGTATCTTTGCACACTCGCTGGTGATATTTCCATTTCATTCGTTGTCGCCATTCTGCCACCTGCAGGCCCGTCCGCACGAGATGTGGGCACGGTTTTTTGCCTCATCGATGAAAGATGATTTGCGGTATACGCCATCAGACTGTTTTGAGACATTCCCACTTCCGACCAATTTCGAATCTGCGCCCAATTTAGACGCGGCGGCGCAAAGATACCTCGACCATCGTGCTGCGCTAATGGTCGCCCGCAACGAGGGTATGACCAAAGCTTACAATCGTTTCCACAATTCGTTAGAGACCGCTGAAGACATCCAATGCCTGCGCGAGCTACATGCCGCGATGGATCGTGCCGTGTTCGAAGCCTATGGCTGGCACGATCTCGCCGCGCGCGCCGAGCCAGTTTTTCTCGACGAAACCAACGAGGGCGATTTCACCTACCAAGGCCGCTTGTTCTGGCCCTCCGATTTTCGCGACGAGGTCCTCGCCCGTCTCCTCGCGCTCAACGCCGAGCGCCATGCCGAAGAAGTTCGTCGTGGTGTCGCGCCGGGGATGAAGGGCGAGCCCGAGGATGAAAGCGATGAGGATGGCGATACAGAGTAAATGGTCGCGCCAGCAGAGAGTGCCGGATGCCGATCTGTAGCCGATGCGGTAGCGAAATTGAGTTCCGCTAGATGAAGGGGCGCAGCTTACCGCTGCACCTCTACGGCGGCGCGTTGGGAACAGCACGAAGGTAAGAAGTGCGACCCCGCAACGCATTTGCCCCCACCCGCCGCGGTGGAACGACGTATTCAAGCAATTGGTTGAATACGCCGAGGCGCATCCCTGCAATCCAAGCCGGCCGCCGGCTCCGTTCATTCTCGCCGGATGGGCGTACAGCAATGACAGCGATAAGGCGCGCAGGTGGAGAGAGATGGTTGACTGTGCCTCAGCCAATGGCTGCTTAAGCATCGTCGAAGGAATTGCGGATCGTAAGGGCCGAAATGCCGACCAGCTATTCAGTAGGTCCGATGGGCGGGTCCATGTTACCTACTGTGGGATTCCGAGACAAAGGTGCGACGGCCCGATGATGAACTAGTGAAAGATTTCGAATATTTATCTGCGCATTGGGCCGAGATCGCTGGATCGGACCTTTCAACAGTTACACGTCCCGTGGCGTTCACGGGCAAGAAAACGCGACGCTTGCTTGTCCAAGCTGACGGTACGGCGACCCCATCGTGGGGAGGGTGGTCAGATCGATCGCGGGACGAAGCCCCGCGCCGTACGTTTGCTCGATTCCGCAATGCAGTGAATAAGGCGATCGATCCCCATGAGGTCGATCATATCGAGTTCAATACGAGACGCGACTAGGCCGCGCCCGAAACTGCCGACAACCCGACGTTGAAATCAGTAACAGTCTGTGCTGGACTGAGGTAGGCTCAGGGGGTGGCTATGGCGAAGAGGCGAAAAGTCGAACCAAAATACGCCGTCAATATTTCGATGAAGGCATGGGATTTGGCAAAGGCGGGCGCCGCGGTCACGCTGCGCGTGCGTGATCGGGGTTTGTTGCTCGGCACTATTGAGATCGGCCAGGGCACGTTTGGTTGGAAGGGCGCAAAGACAAAGAGCGGATTCAAGCGCATATCCTGGCGAAAGCTGGCTGAGGATTTCCAGAGATACCATTGAAATCTCCAATTCAATTGGCCTCCGAACCATGAAGACAGTCCGCACGGCCAAGCTTGGCAAACTCGAACTGCGGCTTGTCGAAAAGGACAAACGCTTTTTCGGCGTGGTTGTCGGCGGTAGCACGCGGAGGGCGCCGATCGAGGGTGATAGCGCAGACGATGTCTGGCGGCGGCTTCACGATGAGGCCGCAAAATCGGGCCCGAAGTACGTGGGCTTCGACGGCGCGAGAAACCGGTTCCTGCATTTCTTTCCGAACGGCTTTCAGTCCGATGGCTATGCGAGGCAGGAGCGCGACTACAAAGTCGCCGCAAAGTCGAAACTCGATTCGACCGTTTCGGTCGGCCAGGCGGCAACAGGCACCGGATTTGGCGAAGCGGTCCTCGCGGTATTCCGGGCCACCAATCTGCTGTCCTCCTTCGAAATGACGCGTATGCAGGAAGTCTTGCGAGGGCCGAACGCCGACGCATTCGTTCAGGCTGCCGCGCGCTTTACGCTGGGCGGGGGCGAGCCCGCGCTCCTCGATATGGAGCGTACGCTGAAGCCTCATGACAACGCGAAATGGACGGTCGTGACCTACTTGCCCTTTCTCTGGCGGCCGGATCAGCACATGTTCCTGAAGCCCGAGGTGACCAATGACGTTGCCGCGCGGGTAGGACATCGATTTTCCTTTGACTATGAGGCGCGGCTCGATCCAGCCGTATACGAGAGCCTGCTCGACCTCGTCGCCCAGACGGAAGAGGAACTGGCCGATCTCAAGCCGCGCGATCGAATCGATGTCCAGAGCCTTATTTGGGTTGTTGGAAATTACTCAACCGACAGCGAAGCGCCTCAGCCTTGACTGCGCGGAGCGCCCCCTTCGAAGAGTGCCGGCCTGTGTTTCCTTGAATTTCCCGTCGCTCTCAAATCGGGTTTCGCAGTCTATTGACGCCTTTTGCGGGAGACCTGTTTCATGACCAAGCCATTGGACGAAACCCTCGAAGTGGTCGGATTCAGGGGCGCACAGACCGCTGACCAGATCGAGGCGCGATTCATCGACTTCGCGCGCGATATCATGGGGTCTCACGATCTGGTCCACGGCGAACGCCGCTGGAAGGTCACGGCTATCGAACTCTATCTTTGCAGCCGCCAGTCCTTCAACGGCTGGCGGGATCCCTATACGCATGCCAATCCGGAACAGCTGAAGGCCGGTACATGGTACGTCCATGATGAAGGTACCCGTGCGCCGACGTATTCGGGAATCGACATCACATGCGGATCAGACGATGACGGCATCCACGGCGGTATTCTCGTGCGCGAACTGTCGGGAGAGCATCGATGGGTCTTCCAACGAATCATCCGGGGCGACAGGGAAAGCTTCCCGCGAAAGGGGAATGTGTGGTCTGATGACGAGAAAAAGATCGTCCGCTCGATTCACGGTACCAACATTCACTTGGGACCATTGCGTCTCGTTCGACGGCAAGAGCAAACAACCCCGCTCTATATCGGCCCGCGGATCGGCCTGAGACCCAAGCCGAATTCTGGCGCTGAGGACGTCAAGACAAAGGCCTTCCGACTTGCCGCGTTGCGCATCGCCACGTCGCGGACGGCTGTCGGTAAGATGTCGATGACCGAAATTGATCTAGGTGTCCGTAAAATGCGTCCGACAGCGACGAGTTGAGAGCCTTCCGTTGTTTCCGGGCAAGCTTGGCTGAGGTTTTTCCACACCGATCATGGGTGCGCCGACCCGACAGCGCGCAGGCCGCGCACTTGAGGTGTTTCGCGGGCCCCCGCGGCTCGACTTTTCACCCGAGGCGGTACGAAGGGCGATGCTCGAAATCCGGGGGTGACCGAGGCGACATTCAGACCTTTCACGATTTCCTGCTACGTACTGACGCACAGCGGATCTTGGTTCCGCGAAATCTATCGAATAACCTATTGAAAATTTACATCTTTTTCATCCAATTTGACATAAGTCTAATTGCAAGATTATCTTGCATGTACGGATTCGCAAGATTATAAGATCTTCATGAGCACGTTGATCGGCACCCGCCTCAAGGCTCTTCGCGAGGAGCGCAAGCTTTCGCAGGACGACCTTGCACGCATGTTCGGCTTCAAGGACCGGCAAACCGTATCGGCGATCGAGAACGGCGAGCGCCGCCTCTCAGCCGAGGAGTTGCTGCTCGCGGTCGAGAAGCTTGCGTCCTCGCTCGAATATTTCACCGACCCCTTCATGCTTGCCGGCGAGGGGAGCTTTTCCTGGCGTCAGTCGGGCGTGTCGAGCGAGCGCCTGAATTCCTTCGAGCGCGTCGTCGGCCGCTGGGTCGCCGCCATCCGCACCCTGGCGCCCGCGGTCGGCAGGCCCGGACCGAACATGCGCCAGTCTTTGAAGCTGACGTCGAAGAGCAGTTTCGACGACGCGATGGCCGCGGGGGAGCGGTTCGCGACCGATTTCGGACTTGGCGATGTTCCCGCCCGACGCCTCGCCGAGGTGATGGAGGGAAAGCTCGGCATCCTCGTGCTGATGATCGACGCGTTCGAGGGCGTCTCGGGGGCCGCATGCCGGCTGCCCGAACTGGACGCGGTGCTTATCAACCGCCGGGAAATTGCGGGCCGCCGTCACTTCGATCTTGCGCACGAGTTGTTTCACATCCTCACCTGGGACACGATGCCGCCTGAGCATGTCGAGGAATCGTCCGAGCGCAGCAGAAGTCGCGTCGAGCAGCTCGCGAACAGTTTTGCCTCAGCCTTGCTGATGCCGGCAGCGGTGCTCGACGGGCTGGCGCCCGCAAAGGGATACAATGTCAAATGGCTAAACGACACCGCCGAAGCGCTGCAGGTGACCGCGTCGGCGCTGAAGTGGCGGCTGGTCGCACTCGGCCGGCTCGATTCCGCGGAGGCCAACAGGATGGCCGACTCGGCGCTGCGCAACAACGGCCGCAAGGTCGAAGGCCGCACGCCGCCTCCGCTTTTCTCGAAAGCGTTCATGGAAGTGATAGCGCTTGCGATCGACGACGGGCAGGTGTCCGCGCGCAAGGCGGCGGATCTGCTCGACCTGAAACTCGAAGACCTTGCGGAGCTTTGCGCCACTCACGGCGTCAAAGCTTCGGTCGATTTGTGAGGGGCCATGGTGCGGCGCCAGGGCCCGGTATTGGTGGATACCAACGTCATTCTCGAGTGCTGGCGCGTGAATGCGTGGAATGCACTCAGCGGAGGCTACGGCGTGGAAACGGTCGAGGACTGCGTGATCGAGACCCAGACCGGCTACCAGCGCCGGCGCGAGGAGCAGCGTGTCGAGCAGGCTGTGCTCGCGGCCTCGCTGCGCGCCGTTCACAAGGTCGGCAAGGCCGAACTGGCCGGCGTTCTGCTTCGCGATCCGCTGGCTGCCAACCTCGACCATGGCGAACGCTCGCTGTGGGCGCACGCCGTCGGCCGCGCCGATGCCTGGGTGCTCTGTGGGCCGGACAAGGCGAGCTTGCGCTTCGGCGTAAGGCTTGGCCTGCGCGACCGGCTCGTCGCCCTGGAGAGATTGTTGTCCGACGCGGGTCACAAGGCCGGATCGGTGCTGCGGGAGAACTACACATCGAAGTGGCTCGACCGGATACTCGGCGAAATGGTGATGTCTGAGGGAGCGAAACGCAAATGACCACGAACACCCCCCTCGAGATGCGTTCGATCATCGTTGGCAAATTTCGTCGCGATCTCGTCGGTCCCGGTCTCGATCCTGCCGATGCCGACATCGTGCGCGAGCGGCTGAACGAAAATCCCTCGCGCTGGTATCTGACCGGATTCCTTGCACCGATCGCCGACCCATTTACACACGAAACGCCGTCGAAAGAGGAAGACACTCCGTCGGCGCAAGAAGACAATGAGAATTTCCTCACGCAGCCGAATGAGGCTGGCGCTGGCGGCGCCGCGGGCGACGACGATCCTCCCGAAGCGCCGAACAGCAAGCGCCGGTTCCTGCCGTCCTCGGTCGGTCTGACCGTCCTACTGCCGCCGGACGTCACCCAGATTGAGGCGCGAGTCTCCTGGGGCGACTATCTGACCGAGCCGCGGCTGCCGGAGTCGATGCTGCTTCCAGATGACGAAACGCTTTCCGATGTCGATCCCAAGGCGCCGAAGCCGCCGAAGGTGGACTGGATTCGTGCTCCGCGTGAACAGGTCGTGCGCGTCCCCGTGCCCGACGGGCGTGCGGAGGATCCGGTCATGGTTCCCGAAAGCGCGGCCGAGCAGCGAAGCGGGGGCGGCCTCGTTCTGGAGGCGCACGCGCGCAAGTTCAGCTTCGCCACCCCGGAGGGAACCGAACAAGTCACGGCGTTGACGGTCTTTCTCGTCAACAAGCGTGCCGAAGTCCGTCGCCGCTACGCGGACGTCAGTTTGGTCTTCCAGGCGCGGCTCGAACTCATTTGCAAAGAAGGCTTCAAGCCTCGCCGCGATCTGTCCGGTTTCAATTCCGACGACCCTGATCTGCGCCTTGCCGACCTTCACTACCGTGATGTTTGCGAATACGGCGTCGGCCGCAACTCCGCCGCGGGCTGGGACGAAGCAGAAGAAAATGCAGCCAGGGTCACGCGGGTCTGGACCGATCCGCTGCCGCTAGCCGAGGTCGAGCGCGTGGCGCCAAACGAAGACGTCTCGCTGACGTCGAAGGTGGTGTTCGACATGGGCCCGCTCGCCGAGGCGGCGGCCGGGGACGGCGCGGATCTTGTCAGGGCCCTGTCGGCGCTGCCGCAACTCTATGCGGGCTGGGTTGAGGCCGAGCGCGTCAAGCGAGCGGATCTGGGCGTGCGCCGCGGCGAAACGGCAAGTCAGCTAATCGCTGATATGGAGCGCGCGCGCGAGCGCATTGTCGAAGGAATCGACATTCTCTCGCGCGACAAGCTCGCGCGCAGCGCGTTCCGCTTCATGAATCTTGCCGTCTCAGCGGCGGCGCGTCGTCGCGACGCATCGATGCAGAACCCTCGATGGCGCCCGTTCCAGCTGGCGTTCATTCTCGTCAATCTGGCCGGCCTTTCCGATCGCACCCACAAGGATCGTGAGATCGCCGACCTGCTGTTCTTCCCCACTGGCGGCGGCAAGACCGAAGCCTATCTTGGGCTCGCGGCCTTCGTCATCGCGCTTCGGCGTCTGAAGGGCGCCGGCGTGCTTGGCGCGGGTGTAGCGGTGATCATGCGATATACGCTCCGGCTGCTGACACTTGATCAGCTCTCGCGCGCTGCAGGTGTGGTCTGCGCGCTCGAGCTGATGAGAACCGACCCGGCCAACGCCGACCAGAACGGCCGCAAACTGCTCGGCGACTGGCCAATCGAGATCGGCCTGTGGGTCGGCTCCGATGCCTCGCCCAATCGACTGGGCCGCCAGGGTGACGCAGACCAGACAACCGCGGTGGGCCGCGTGCGGCGCTACAGGATGGGGCAGGATAAGCGTGCGCCCGCGCCGCTGAAGGCGTGCCCCTGGTGTGGCACGGCTTTCACGCCGCAGTCGTTCTCCTGTGTTCCGAGCGATGCCGCGCCGAACAACATGGTGATCCGCTGCGCGAATACCGGTTGTGACTTTACCCGCGACCGTCCGCTCCCCATTCTCACGGTCGATGAGCCGATCTATCGGCGTCTTCCGGCCTTCGTGATCGCAACCGTGGACAAGTTTGCCGGCCTGCCTTGGGTCGGCGAGGCCGGCGCGTTCTTCGGCCATGTCGATCGCTTCCAAGAGAACGTCGGCTTCTTCGGCGCCGCCGAGCAACGGCAGGGAAAGAAGCTCGACAACGGTTGGAAACTCGATCCGCCCGATCTCATCATTCAGGACGAACTACATCTTATCGCCGGCCCGCTCGGAACCGTCGCTGGCCTCTATGAGGTTGCGATCGACCAGCTTTCAACGCGCAGCGTATCCGGCAAGCGCGTTCGTCCCAAGATCGTGGCCTCGACGGCGACGGTGCGGCGCGCAAGCCAGCAGATCGAAGCCTTGTTCGATCGGCAGAGCACCAGCATCTTTCCACCACCGGGCATCGATCGCACGAACAGCTTCTTCGCACGCACCGTGCCCTCGTCGCAGGATCCCGCGCGGCTTTATCTGGGCATCGCCGCGCAGGGCAGAGGCCCCAAGCTCGTCTTCCTGCGTTCGTTGACGACGCTGCTGACGGCAGCCCAGGCCGAATACGACCGTCTCGCGGCGGCGGGGGCCAACCCCAATCCGGCCGATCCCTACATGACGGCACTCTGCTACTTCAATGCGTTGCGCGAGCTCGGCGGTGCGCGCCGTATCGTCGAAGACGAGGTGCGCGCGAATGCCCAGCGCTACGGGTCCGACCGTCGCAGGGCAGACCCAATAGATTCTCCCTTTGCCGACCGCCGGCTCCGCGAGCCGCTTGAGATCACCTCGCGCGTATCAACTGACGACGTGGCACGCGCCAAGCAACGTCTCGACGCCGTCTTCGGCGGAAACGGCGAGCCGGTGGACGTGGCGCTTGCCACCAACATGATTTCGGTCGGCCTCGACATTCTACGGCTGGGTTTGATGGCGGTGCAGGGTCAACCGAAGACAGCAGCTGAATACATCCAGGCGACGAGCCGCATCGGCCGCGATCATCGCCGACCCGGCCTCGTCGTCGTGGTCCTGAACATGCACAAGCCACGCGACCGCGCCCATTTCGAGCAGTTCGGACAGTATCACCGCACGTTCTACCGCGCCGTCGAGGCCACCAGCGTGACGCCTTGGGCGTCCCGCGCGCTGGATCGCGCGCTCGCGGCGGTCGTTGTGGCGGCGGCCCGCCACATTAATCCGGGACTGACGCCGGAGACCGCTGTCAAGGAGCTGGTCAATCAGGCGCCGACGCGAACCGCGGTGCGCGAAGCTATCCTGCAACGCGCACCCGAGGCGGCGATCCCCGGCGGGAGGCCTGCACTAGGGAAGCTGATCGACGCCCTGTTCGACGCCTGGATCGAAACTGCAAGAGAGCAGATCGATGGCGGTAACTCGTTCGCATATGCGTCAAATCCCAGCCCACACCGGCTGCTGCACATGCCGCTCGCGCCGGAAATCGCGAACCTTCCTCCGGCCCATCAACGCTTCGTTGCCGGCCGTTCGATGCGTGACGTCGAGGCCAGCGTGCTGGTCAATGCGCGTGATCCATGGGGCAAGCCAATCGCCAACGCGGACGATCTCAAATGACAAAAAATGCGCAACGATTGAGCCAGGTTATTTCGACCTTCGGCCCCGGAGCCATGGTCGATCTACCGACGCGTTCCGTGATCATCGGCGGGCTTGAGCTCTGGGACATGCGGAGCGGAAGCTTCGCGGCGGTACCCGAGCCACGGCTGGTCGCCAGGCTGGAGACGTTCCTCAAGGCCCAGAACCGGCTCCCGCAGACGACAAATTTGTCGCTGCGCACTCCGCCGGTCGATCATGGACGGCCCGGTCAGGTGCCGAGCCACATCGCTGCGCCGGTATTCCCGGCATGGTTCGTATGCGACCAGGTTGAAAGCACGGGCCGTGACACGTTGCGCCGCCGCCGTCTGGTGCGCTGGCAGGACCTCGACACGGCAGGAGGACGACGCAGGTTCGTCTCCGACGATGGTAAGAAGTCGGACACCACCCCGATCCGGTTCGTCTGCGCCTGCAGGAAAGGCCACATCCAGGACATTGACTGGCGCTGGATAGTGCATCGTAGTGAGCCCTGCCAGAACCCGATGTGGATCGAAGAAAAGGGCACGAGCGCCGACGCGGATGATCTCGAGGTCGTCTGCGGCTGCGGAAAGAGGCTGGCGATGCGGCAATTGTTCATTGCCGGATTGCTGGGCGAATGTCGCGGCGAACGCCCCTGGCTTCTCGACCGGGACCCGAACGGTTGCGATCAGCCGCTGAAGCTGCTGACGCGTACGGCGACCAATACGTACTTTCCACAGGTCGATACCGTCATTTCGTTACCGTCGGCCGAGGACGAGCTGACGAAGCTGGTCGAGAGCCTGTCGGGCGAGCTGGCCAACGTTCAATCTGTTGCGGACGTTGGACCTGCTAGGCGGTTCAATTCGAAGATCAAGGCTGCGCTCGAGTCATATCCCGACGAGGAGATCTTCGCGCGCCTCACCCGTATTCGAGAAGGCGCGGTCGCGGAGAGCAGTGGCTCGGCGAAGCTGGCGGAATTCGACGTGTTTGCCAGCGGCCGGCCGGAGATCGGGCACAATACGCCGACCGCCAAACTCTATGCGCAAACGTTGCCCCGCGAGACCTGGCTCGACGCCGGCACCGAGATCGACCTCTCGTCGATCAAGAGCGTCGTGGCGGTACATCGGCTGCGCGCCGTATCGTGCCTCTACGGCTTCACGCGCTTCGAGGCCGCGCCGACCTCGGCGGACGGAGAGCTTGAGGATGTCGGTCTCGCCGTGCACGGCGCACCGATTTCGCAGAATGCCGACTGGCTTCCCGCGATCGAGCAGTTCGGCGAGGGTCTGTTCATTCACTTCGACGAAGTAGCGATCGCGCGTTGGCTGACCGAGGCTGAAACGCGTGCGCGGCACGATCTGTTGCATGGCGGCTATCTACACTGGAGGCAAAAATTCGCGAAGCCGCCTAAATACCCGGGCACAGCTTATACGCTGCTGCACAGCCTAGCGCATATCCTGATGACGGAGATAGCGCTCGACTGCGGCTATCCGTCGAGCTCGCTGAAGGAGCGCGTTTATGCGCTGCATGCGGCTGACGGCGCCCCGGAGCGGTGCGGCATCCTGATCTACACGGCGACGGCCGGCGCGCAGGGCACGCTCGGTGGCCTGGTCGGTACCGCGCCGCGCTTCTCGCAAATCCTTTCTGCAGCGCTTGAGCGCACGCGGGTCTGCTCGAACGACCCGGTCTGCGCCGATCACGAACCCGATCCCCACGGCGGCGACCGCGCTACCCATGGCGCTGCCTGTCATGGCTGCCTGCTGATCGCGGAGACCAGCTGCGAAATGCGCAATACGTTTCTGGATCGCAACCTGCTGATGCAGACCATGTCGCCGCAGCGTTCGGCATTCTTTTGTGTGGAGAGTTAGGCCAGCACCGTTTCCAAATATTTGCCTATGATGGCTTCTCGATCGCCGAGGAATTCGCCGAACCTTGTATAGGGAAATGCAGACCAGTTTGGGAAATGATGCGTGGCTAAAAAGTAGCCCCTCTTTGTGCTATCTCTAAACTGGCTATCCAGCCACTCGTCGAAGTCGGCGGCTGATTTGGCTTGGTTGGGGCCACCTTGTAGCAATTGCAAGTTGGCAAGGTTGTCACGCAAATCCGGCCAAACGCTGGCATTCTCAGGGTCGACGTCCTTGGCGAGCAAGCGTCGTTCAGTGACCTTGCTTCTGGGGTAGACATGATCAATATGGAAGCCATTGGAGAAGTCAAAATTTGGATAGAGGAGACTGAGCACGAGGAAAGTTTGCCGACCCTTGTGTTGCAGTCCCAAAAGATTTTGAATCTCTTCCTGCGGAAACTTAATCGATCGGTTCAGCTGCGTTAGCCGGTCATTGATTTCCGCTTCGGGAAATCTTTCAATAGATGCGCTCTGCAGAACGCCGCGAAGGGCACCTAGAATTGTGTCTCCCATTGACCCGAACGTCCCGCGCAGTAGCACCTTCGTTAGCCAGCTGCGAATGGTGGCTCGATCCGCCAAGTTCGATGAGGAGTGTAGATAAGAGTCAGTGGCGCCCTTTTTTCGTAGGTAGTAGGCGATCGGGATTAGTGCGTTCGCCGACAGTAGCGATCTGTCACTGAGCCCGAACGATTTGGTCAAATGAACCGTCAATGATAGGCTGGTCTTGATCGAGGGCCAGGCCTTTTCAATCGTGGCCATGTTCTGTGCATTGAAGTTCTCGACCTTAAATTTCACGTCCGATATGTCCGAAAGCACCAATGCGGATTTGAGGACAAAATCCTGGTCGAAAGTCAACTCGTCGCTGACGCTGTTTAATTCGTCGACAAATCCGTGGATTGCCTGGCGGGCATCTGTACCTTTCCATGAAGCGGTAGCGATCGAAAGCAATAGGTCGGAATAACTCAGCTTCGTACCCCCGCTGTTTATTCGGATGAATATCTGCAGGACCTTATCGAGATCGGCTTCGCGCTCTAGGAAGAAGTTCACATTCCCTATAGTGTTCAGCGATTCACAGATTTTTGCGAGCGTTTGAGCCGCAAAGTCACGCTTCTCCTGAGGCGACGAACTAATGCGCTCCATCGCCATGAACATCAAAACATCACTGACGCTCTTAATTTTCAAGAAGAGTTCTGGAAATGACACCCAGAAGCGCGCCTTATCGATCGCAGCCTCTTCCGGGGTAAGAAAGCGGATCGCATAGAACTTTTGCTCGTCGGTTTCGTCGGCGCGCCCGAGGAGATCAATATAAAGCTTCCTAACTGGATAGGCGGCTAAATTTGAGCGTTGCTTGTTCTTGGTGCGGCTCGCATAGGTTCCGGTGAGGGCGATCACGAGCGCCGTCAGCCGCTGTTGACCATCCAGGACCGCCGTAACGTCTCGATCACCGGTTAGTTGGGCCGGCGCATTATGGCGCGCGTTGTACTCGTGATACTGCGTCAGAAACTTGTAGAACTGCCAGTCGTTCACCTGTTTGCGAGGTACTTCCCAGAAAAGGAAGCTGCTGATCGGATAGCCCCGCAACAGAGAGTCGAAAAGAAGTTCGATTTGCTCGGGCTCCCAAATAAATTCGCGCTGAATAGCCGGAAGGACATATTTCCCGTCGAGGATGTTCTGTATGGCCTGACGGATAGGAATTGGCGTTTCAAAAGGCATCTCATCTCCCCCACAACTTTAGATAAGATCTGATGACCGCTGCATCTGTCAAGGCAGTGCCGCTGATGGATAGGCCGCTCATTCATCAAGCCGGCTGTTTGCCACCGCCCCGACACCTAATTCTCTGCGGCGTACATGCGACGCAATTTGCCGCCGCTGGCCTCAGCGACCGATACCGTGATTCTTAAGTCACTTGTACCGATTGCGGGTAATTTCTGTCCAATGGCATCTCGGTGTGACCAAGTTTGTAATGGCGTAGTTCGCCATGTTGCTCGGGCGGCTTGGAGAGTTCTTCAAACTCACCTCCCGCTTTCATAGGGAAAGTCCTTTGGCCATGTGGCTGAATTCGCTAGGTGCGCAAACGACTAATTGTGCTGTGACTGACATTGTAGGAACGAGCGATGTCGGTCAGTACTTCGCCGGCCTCTCGGCGGAGGATTGCCTCCTTCCGCTGGTGAGTCGTCAACTTTGGTTTGCGGCCAAGGATAACCCCTCTCGCCTTGGCGCGCTCGCGGCCTTCACCAGTGCGCGATCGAATGAGTTCACGTTCGAACTCAGCGAGGCCCCCAAGAACTGTTAGCATTAAGCGACCGTGAGCCGTTGTTGTGTCAGCCCAGACGTCTCCTAGCGATCTGAAGCCGGCGCCTTTGTCTGCGATTGTTGCGAGCAAGTTGAGGAGATCGCGAGTGGAGCGCGCCAGGCGATCGAGCCGAGTGACGACCAATACGTCGCCCTTTGTCAGAACCGCCACCAGTCGCATTAGTTGCTTGCGGTCCGAACGTGCACCGCTGATCTTCTCCTGAAAAATCTTGGTGCATTTGGCCGCCTTGAGCTCAGCGAACTGGGCGGCAAGAGACTGGCCGTCTGTGCTTACACGGGCGTATCCGTAAGCGACCATAATTCCTCACATTTCGCACATATATTACGCACAACATAAACTACTATTTTGCAAGGGTCAACGGGATTGTGCATAATTCATGATTATTGCACGGGCTGCTGGCGCGGGCCCAGAGGTGAGAGCCACGGCCATTGCATCTCCTGAAACGAATCCACGACGAATATCTCCGCACTGGCGCTTGAAGCTGAAAGGGTCTTTCTACTCCATGAGGCTTGATTCACAATGGAAGCCGCGTCAACCTGAGGTAGGGGAACCTCATGGTGATGGGCATCGATTACAGCCATTGGTTAGTACAGGGCGATGAGATCAAGCGGCTGGTCTATCAGGACAGCTCAAACCAAGAGGTCGCGAGGATTTATTTGACCTACAAAATCGTCAAAGCCGTGGTTGGCACGTAGACCATGCTCTTGCAATTCACACCCTGGAGCGGAATTGGTGGTGACAGAGCTCTGCCTGCTATGCAGGGCACATGGGGACGGCGGTCTCGGTCGCGGGCTATTTGGCATGTATAAAAAAGCCAACAGATTTATGACAGGAAGCCGCAAAGGACCGGGATATGGACCTCCCAAATCAAAGACTGCCGGTAAGCCCCTCTCAAAGGCAGAGCAGAAAGCTATTGAAGAAGCGAAAGCTAAAAAAGCCCGTAAGCTTCTACGCAGTTTCGTCTCCCAATGCGCGACAGCTTATGCATATCATAAGCTTACAGCAACTTATCCAATCCCACCGGAATCGCTGAGATGGACAATCAAGGCGGCCGCAGGAAACGTCACTTGGTTGGCCTCCGATCAGACCTACAGACGACTCTTTGTTGAGGCATATTGCCACGTTCGCGGCGAACAGATTCTTTACGAGAAAGTCTGGAAAGAGGAAGGTGTTCGCACTGAACCGTCCGGCGTAACTCCCAACCAACGCGCAGCGCTTGCGGATCATGAGAAAAATAAGACAAACGAAGCGCGACGCAAACGGCCTACCGCATTCGAAAGGGCTGTGCAGGTCTTTTTAATCCAATATGCAGATGCTTCGGTGAGAGGACTTCCTCGCCCTCGGCCACCTGCAGAAGTGAGACAACGTTACAGCGGGAATAGCTTGCGCCAGTGGGAAAAGAATATTTTGGGTTCTGGTTTATTCAAATCAGCAATGAGGAAGGCTCGTGAAACGAACGTAAGCCAAAGTAAGAGATGATCCGTCCGATTAGGCTTGCGGCAGTAGTCAGCTGGCACAGCACAGGGGTCGCCACACCCAACTCAGGACCGAAGACAGTCGTATATTAATACACATACCCCACGATTGCTGGCGACAGCGGCCGAAGCGGAAATCGAATGCACCTGCTCCGTGGAGAACACGGCCTAAAATCCAACAGTGTCTCCGACGGGTTCACGTTAAAGCATTGCTTGTGAAGACGAGCGCAGCCCGAGGTCTCGGGTAACTGTTTCGCCCTTCTTGTCCCCGGCGGCATTGTAAAAGTCGACATCCAGGTGCCAACCGAATCTTTCACTGCGTGCAGTCAGCACCGCAAAGCCGTCACCGCGAGCGAACTGCGTTCGTACCTCGCAAAAATAGGACCTCTCCTGAGACGCATCCGGGTCGGGAAAGCGGAAGTTCTCGTCGCCCTTGAAATCTTCCGGCACGCCGTTCGCGACCGGATACGGCGCGTACAGCGCTGAGCTGTGCACTGAGTGCAGGGTGCAGCGCCGATCACCGTCGCCACGAGTCACGGTGGCGGTCACCAGGTTGCTCAAATGGTCGTCGCCCGACAGGAATACCACGCCTTTGATTTCGTTGTCGCAGATGAATTTGAGCAACGCGTACATCGATGCGGGATATCCTTCCCAAGCTTCCGAGTGCAGGGTGCGGGCAGGTTCGTTGGCCACCTGCAGCCTGCGCGGCAGCAAGGCCGCGGGTGTCAGGATGAACTTCGGAACGTCTTTGTAGGCATCAGTCTTAAGCCAGTCGCAAAGAGCGGTGTACTGCTTCCGGCTCATGATCTGCTTCTCGCGCCAGTCCAACACTGTCCGAGCCTCGCGTTCTGTGCGCGTGTCTCCAAGGAAGAACGGCAGTCCATTGTGCTCGATGGTGTGCCAAACGTGTGGCGGCTCCTTCTGCAGTCCGCGCTCATATCTGAAATACGCCGACCTACCGAGTTCCATCAGGGTCTTCCCGCTTCCCAGCATTTCCGTGTCGGGATCATTGGGCGCCCAGTTGTCGCGGATCTCGTGGTCGTCCAGCATCATCTGAACGGCCAAGTTAAGGCGTTGCGTGACCGCCCTGGCGCCACGGCTCTGCCCCCGGCGTTCATGGGGTATACGGAATTTCTGATCGGACACTTTAGGATCGAACAGGCCGGCTGTCGCGTCGGTGTAGACTTGATCGCCGCACAGCAAGAGGAGCGTCGGCGGGTTCGGCTCGTTCAACCGGTCGCCGAGCGCGAGCAGTGAGCGGTCGACCGGTCCGCGCGTGGCATGCTCGCCATCCGGCATGCGGTTGAAGATGTCGCTCGGATATTGGCAGCTTGCCACCGCGAAGGTAACGCGCCGCGGTTTGTCTGCTACGAGTGTGTCCGGCTCTGGAGCGGCGGACGAACAGCAAATGAGACCTCCACGCAGTTCATCCAGACTGTCATGATCGAGCGCCTCCCTTACTAGGGAGTCAGTACTGTTGTCCGCCATCGATCGTGGCGGGCGGGGGTTACCGCCGATGCCTTCACTCTGCTCATAGAGCAACAAGACGAGAACTTGCGACCCTGGTGGCCATTCGGCGCGCGGCACTTCGAACACATACAACGTGACAATTTCTTCTTCATGCACCGGTTTCTTCTCAGGTAGCTTCTGCGCGACCTGGGATGCGCGCTCGGGAAGTTGGGGAAAATAGATCGTGAAACCGGGACCTTCGTTCCGCTCGACCATGCGGAACCTTTCGTTCTCCTGCTCAACCGGCACGAAGACGGCCCCAAGAGGGCGACCACGCCCGCTCGCGTCCAGGGCGAGCACGGTGATCTTGTCGGCCGCAGCCGCCACGCGCAAGCCACATGCAGGCGCTCTCGCCTCGCAGGCCCTCGTGTCCGTCGCCGGTTTCGACACGGTTGCGACCACAACTGGCGCGGACTGAACCGATCGGGAAGCGTCCGGCATACCTAGATACTTCGCGATTACCCCGCAGATGCTTTTGGCGTCTTTGCCGATTAGGCAGTCTTGGTGGCCGTGGTCCTTGATGAGCCATGTCAAGTAGGAGGGCTTGCCTGGCGTCAGATCCGGACCGGCCGAGTCGATGAGCCGCTCGATTTCCTCGCTGCAACTCGCCGTCGCGACGCGGTCCTTGCTGGCCCGCTGTGGCTCACCCCAATCATCGTTAAGGTAGGGTACGCCTGCTTTCTCGAGCATTCTGCGCACGATCGCCATGGTAGCCGGGTCGGCGAGGCCGTTCTCCTCTCCGTGGATCGACATCATTGGAAACCTGAGCCGTTCCTTCACACGCTCTGGAGTCACATATCTGTTGATACCCCGGGCATCGGTTACGCAGTTGACGGCTGCAAAATGCAACACCTGAGACACCGTCTCGACGCTGAGCGGGCCGAAGAAATCGTCGATATGCTCGAGCGTGCGGGTGTCCATGTTCTTGAGTCGGAATGTCCGTCCGTACAGAGCGTCCATGCGATGCCGTGTTCCGACCCAGGGTCTCGCCTTGCCCGGCGGCCACGACAAGGGATTTTCTCGCAGGAACTCGTCCCGTGGCATGGACATGGTGGCGAGGGCACGGTCGAGGAACTGGCCGGCGGGCGAGACATCCTTCGGGCTGAAACTATATTTCTCCAGTGGAAGGAATTCGCGAACATAGCGCATGATATAGGCGGCAAGCACGTTGGTCCGGCTCAACAACATTGCCGGCCCGATCTGAGAGAACACGACACGGCCGATCTTCTCATGCAATCGGTTCTTCTTTTTCTTGTCGTTGGGGTCCTCGTCTTCCAGCACTGCCATGCTGAACATCGCCGCTCCCATGCAGTGGGCAACGACGTCGATTCTAGTCATTTGGGTGGCGGAGAGGATATGCTCTATGGCAATCGGTATGTCCTGATTAGCCATCATCTCGAACGACCAGTCTTCCGTGGCAGTGTCGAGACCCGCACTGCTGCGCATGTCAAGCACCCACACGTCGCGGCCGTGCCCGCATAAAACTTCCACTAAGTTGCCTGGCACAGAGTGATGAACAAAAGTCGTGCCGCTCGCACTGTAGCCGTGGATGAGCAGCACAGGCCTTCCCGGGGCGCTGGTAACAGGCGGTTGCTTTCGGCCGTCATAGCGCGCCAAGCGAATACGGGGGTGCGGATTAATCTTGCGATCGACAATCAGCCAATCGATCTGAGGGATGGGCAAGCCCGGCACTGCGACGGGCAGGCGCTGGTGTGCGCGGGCGAAAGAGGCATCGGGCTTGCGAAAGCTTAATGCATGGACCTGCAGCACGATCCTGATCACATAAAGCGCGAACGATAGCATATCGACCAACGACGCAAAGCCGTCCTGCTGTCCTACAACACGCAGCAAAGGTACTCCCTGGCGCGCCAGGTAGCGCTTGTTCAATTCCAGCTCGGGCGATTTCCTGCCGATGAAGCTGGGCATTCCTGGGAATTTCTCAAGCGACATCGACGTCAGCTGCGTAAACGGGCTGGCACAGCGCCCGTAGGTGAGCCGTTTGACGCCCCGAATCGATTCTCCTTCGAACATCTGAGGTTCAAGATCGGCAACAGCCGGTTCAAGGCCGACATTGTGCCGCACAACCCTGTTGATGCGCAGGTCGTACTCGATAAGTCGTACCGCACCTGCACGCGAAAACAGGCCCAGCATTTTGCGTATGTATGGCCTGTACGACCATAGCAGGTATAGGCCGAACACTGCTGCCGCCGCACCTACGGAGGCCGCCTTCCACCAACCGTTGAGCCAGTGCGCAAAGATGAGCAACGCGAAGATCACTACACCCAAAACTACACGAGTCACCTTTTGTAGAAAGGACAACTTTTGCTTTGGTCGATCGTCCAGCCGTGGCAGGAGGCGCAGCGTTTCCTGGAGCCACCGGATTAACCTCTGAACCAAGTCACGCAGGCCGCGGTTCAGCAGCCAGGCCCAGAAAACGCGAAGGATTCGCGACCAAGGTTGAGTGGGTTCGAAATCAAAAAGGGTCAGCCAGCCCGAGATGTCGGCCTCGAGTATCACGTCCTTTGGCTGGGGATGGTCGGACACGGGATCGAACCTGGCCCCCGTACGTAGAATCCGCAGCTTTCCTTTGGCAGGCTTTCCCTCTTGGGGACGTGCGACGTTCAGGCGGCGTCCGGCCTGCACTGTCGGGACGTCGTGCAGTCGGCAGCCGTGTGAGGGCGATTGATCCATCAGATCGGCCACCCGCACCGGCTCGGTCGTAAGGGTGATTTCGACCTCGTGCGATCGCCGGCGCCCGCGTCCCTTGAGCTCCACCTCACCGCGCATCTGCTCTGTCAATTCGATACGAGTCGGCTCCGGATTGGCTTTTGTCACGGTCACCGAGAACGTCGGGCGTTCCAAGCCGTCGCGCTTGGGCAAGTCGCACAACTCGCCGCCATTCAGGTTCCATTTCTTCTTGAGAATGGTGACGGCGCGATCTGCCAGCACGGCGATTGTCAATGCCGGGTTGATACCAAGTGATGTGGGCACGATCGAACCGTCCAGCACGATCAATCCGGAATGCACGGCTTTCGCCGTCCGGTCTGATGCATCGAACACTTGGCCGCAGTCGTCGGTGACGCCTTGGCCCACGTCTTCCCCCATTGGACAGCCACCTAGCGGATGCACCGTCAACAGCGGGCCCCGCTGTCGGCCAAAGACGTCTTCCAGCTCCTCGGAGAGTGGCCGCCAAAGCAGGTTATTCACTACCCGCCCGCCGACGGCGGATTCCTTCAGCATATCACCGAGATGGCGGTGGTGGTTTTCAAACCGGCGGTCCAAGCGAAGCTGCGGCCAATTGACCGTGAGCAACCCGTCTGCGTCGTCGCATATCGGACGACCGGCCAGGCTCAACTCTCCTTCTGCATCATCACGGCCGATCATCGCCAAGACCAGCGACCTCTTCATCGCGGAAGTGTTGACCGAAGCGTCGTCGTCGCGGCTGGCGCCATTCTCATGTTTTTTCCAGTCGCCCGCGGTCAGCTGGTTCAGAAGGTCGAAAGTGGTGGTGGCTTCCTCGAACAGCCGCCGCAGCGGCCCGGGTACCGCGAGGTCCTGGATTACCAAGTCCGTCTCCGCATCGCCGTTGCGCAGATCGATCATCCCGGTGATCGTGGGACCGATGGCCCGACGCCCAAGCTGTGCCTCCGGAAGCGGTTTCGGATCTACCGTTTCGTCGGCAACGGCGTTTACCTCCGTGCCTAAAGCTAGGTCATGCGCCATCACCAGCATGTCGCCGTTGGCCGAGAACTTGAATCCGAGCTGGTCGGAAAGCTGCAACCGCGCGTTTCGCGAGCGCATCAGGATCTCGGTAGAGCCGAACGTCCCAGCGGCGAGGATCACCCGTTTGGCGCGGAGACAGAACGGCTCCAGTTGACGGTCCCGCAGATGGCCATCCGTGTGGTTGACATATACCTGCCAGCCGCCATCCGCGCCGGTCTCGCGCGGCGCGACGCGCAGCACTGTGGCGCCCGTGATGATTTGCGCACCGGCCTCATGGGCGAGGCACAACAGGTTGAGATCGAGTGATTCCTTTGCGTTGTAATTGCAGCCTGTTGCGCAGTCGCCACAACAGTTGCATTTTGAGAGGGTAACGCCAGCAGCATTCTTGTGATTCTTGGATGCCACGGTCACGTGAACGGGATCCACCTTTCCACCGCCCAGCTTCCTAAGTGCGCCGGTCTTGGCAAGATCAGTATTAGCTTCCGTTGCTTTCAAGCGGTCAGCGCCCAGCCAAATGCGAAGCGCTTTAGCGGACGTTTCGAGGCTGCCGTCGAGACTCGCTTTGCGGATTTCGTGAGGCCAACGGGCCTCTTGAAACACATACGGCTTCGGCATTTCCATGACGCCGGCGTTGATCAGCGAACCACCTCCCACACCCGACGCTATCAGCGCCACGGCGTCATTGCTCCAGCGCATGTCATAGAGCCCGTCATAGACGCCGCGCTGTCGTTTTGCCTCGGGCGTTGTAAAACGGATATGTCCGGGCAGTTCGGCCTGGCGCGATGGGAACATGCCGCGCAGGTACTCGTTGCCGCGTTCGAGCACACAAATCTTTAGCTTCCCGTCTTTGCCTAGTGCCTGGCCTTGCGTATCCGTGCAGCCGCTCAGTCTCGCAGCGGCCACAGCACCGCCGTAACCGCTGCCGACGATGACTATGTCGAAGTCATGTTCGGGACGATCCGGCAGCTCGGGGTTGGCCATCCATCGGCAGTTGTCCACCAATGTCTCGAGCCCGCACGACAACCAAGTCACATGTCGCCGTCCGCCTGATGTCTGGGTGTCCATGCGCGACCCCTCTAAACAGCACACAATTAACCACTAAAGCACCACGGAGAGGACAGGAGCCCTTCGAAGTGATTTCCAGGCGAAGCGTTCACAACCTGCCATATGCGCCCCATGTTCCGAGCGCTGATCAGAGACCCGCCGCCGAGACCCGTAACCGCTGCAACATCTTCACTCGGCGGATATCAAACAGCCCATTGACGCCGCACTGTCGTTGCGGGTCGGTGCCAATAAATGTTGATCGACGCACCTCTTTCTCATCCGAGCACCTGAACAGCTTGCCATCGCGGCGGCGCAAAGATTTCTAAAGTCGGTCCTGCCTGCGTCTGATTTCAGCTGCGATCATCGCCTCGTCGTGCCGCAGCGAAAGCCGCCGGGCGACCGACAACGCCTCATTCCATTTAATAAGTGCTCTATCCTTTCGACCCTCCAACCAGAGCGCCACGCCCGCCCACAAGCCGTACTGAGGCTTCCCGACGGGGAAGACGTGACTGTATCTTTTGAGCTCGTTGAGGGCTTGCGCCTCCCAATCGGACCACTGGTCGTACTCGCGAGACAATGCAGTCTCTCGCCCCCGGAAGAGCACCTCACATACACCGGAGATGCCAACGAGTGTGACGTGGCCCGTCGGACGACGCATTCCGCGCAGTATCCGGAGCGTTTCTTCGACTGCCTGAAGACTCTCGTCATTCAAGCCGATCCGAGAAAGTGCCAAAGCGAGCGAACCCTTTGTGGACACTTGGGCAGCCAAGTCGGCAGATCCGAGCATTGCAGAAGTAATGAGCCGTAAGATTTCGATGGCCTCGCGAGGGCGATCCGCATGAAGCGCGCACAACGATTTGCATCGCAAGGCCCAGTTCTCCTGTTGAACGTTTCCGCTGCTTTGTGCACGTGACAAGAGCCCTTGCGCGGTCTGTTCGAGCGAATTCCAGTCCCCGCGATAGAACAGGGACCAGAAGCGGATGACTTGCGCATTGGACCACCGCAATTGATCTCCCGCGCGCAAGCTCAGATCCTGTGATTGATTCAGACGACGATCGACCATCTCCCAGTGACACCGCCCAACTTGCCACAGCGCATCGAGGTTACAGACGTGCGAATGTATTGCTGGATCACCGAGAGTAACCGCAGCTCGATCGGCCTTTCTCATAAAATATTTGCTGAGGCGCTTTTGCCCTAATATCCCGAGTCCGCACGCCATCTGTGAAGACGCCACAGCGAGTTCTCTTGTGATTCCCGCTCGTTCGGCATGAACAACAGCCTCGATGAGATGGCGCATACCCTCAAGGAAACGAAGTTCGAAATAGTCGACCATCACTGCCTGGTTGTGGCAGCGAGCCATTTCCTGCTCCCAAGCCTTGCCCGACTCGGGAGTCGCTCGCGGGAGCATCTGCTGAAACAAGAGCCGACAGGCACTTCTTGCAATCCGAGCGGCAATTGTGATGCGCGAACGAGGAATCGTTTCCCCGGCCAGTGTGAGCGCGCGACGAATTGCGACGCCCTGAGCATAGATATCTCCGCGGCTATAATGGGACTCAGCAAGCTGTGCTCTCCATCGGACCGCCCGAAGCCTTTGCTTATTCGTTAAGTTCATCTGTCGCGATTCATGACTGAAACAAATAGCCAGAAAGGCTTCGACCTCGCGAAAAGCTCCGGCCTGCAGCGCCTTTGTCGCCGCACTCTCCGCGTATGTGACAGCTTTATCTTTGTTTCCGGCGGCTTCAAAATGCTGAGCAAGAATTGCAATATCCGCCCCAGTGGCAGTTTCTTCGGTTTGCTCGAGCCAATCAGCCAAGATGCCGTGGAGTCGTTGCCGAACGTCTGCAGGGATCGAAGCGTAAACGACGTCTCTGATCTGATCATGTCGAAATTCGTAAGCTCGCGCAGTCGAGTTTTTTCGTAGAAAATGCGCGGCCACAAGCGAGTTGAGAGCAGCTTGTATTGTGTGTTTCGATTCGTCCTTGAGTACGACCTCCAGCGCCTCGAACAGAAAGGATCGTCCGATCACAGCGCATGCCTTAAGGACGTCTAGCGCTTTGGGTTCAATGCCATCTACGCGTTCTCGTATCACTCGCTCTATGCGTTCGAAATAGCGGAGGTCATCCAGCGGGCGGATCGACCGCCAACAGCCTTCGCGAATGGCTATCAATCCCTCGGTCTTTAATGTAAGGCTGATTTCCTCTGCAAAAAGAGGATTGCCGCAAGCTAATGCGGATATCCGTTCGGCGAGCTCGCGATCCGGAGTCGCATCCCCAAGCGTGCGCGCAGCAAGTTCGCATATCGCAGTGTCGTGGAGTTCCTCGACTTCAAGGATGCGGCAGAACCGGGCCGGATCATCTAACTCAATTCCAGATGGAGTCACTCGCGCGGCTTCTGCGCGCCGCTGGAGGTTCCGAAGATCTTCAGGGATTTCCTCCGATCTCACACACAGCACCGCCAGTATTGACGAGCGGCCAGCCACTACCCGCTCGACTAGCCGCCACGATGCCGAGTCAAGCCATTGGCTGTCTTCTAGTACCAACACCAAAGGGCATGGTGCGATTACGTCAAGTAGGTCAGCAACCAGACGCATGGTTGCGTCGCCACGATGGGCACCTTGAAGGTGACGCGTACTCTCGGTCTCGTTAATGTCAATCCCCAAAACGCCATCGAGCAGAGGCAGTCGTTCGAGAATTCTCGGATTATTCCCGAGCCGCGACGAAAGAGCGTCGAGCACAAGCATGGCATCGATATCAATCGCCAAATTAAGAATGGAACCCAGCAGTCGTCGCCAGGGCAGAAAGGACGTTCGGCGATCATCCCGTTCGGCGCGTGCCACGGCGACCGTCGTCCCAGTTGAGCGCAGAGTTTCAGTGAACGAAGCAACCAACGTAGACTTACCTATGCCTGACTCGCCCATGATGACGAGTAGGCGTTTGCCTCCGCCTTGTACTTCCTCGAATGTACGTTTGAGCAGATCTAGTTCATTGAGTCGTCCAACGAGATATATGTCGGACGAACTGGCCTCGTAGGACTCAACTGGGCAAAAAACCGCCGCCATATCACCGAGGCCGGTGAGCTGGAGAGTGCCTTTCGGTTCGAATCTGAACGCCGATCGACTTGCTCGTTCCGTCGGTGCGTCGCAGAGAATACCTCGATCATTTGCCATCATAAGGCGTGCAGCACGATTAATCGGTGCGCCGTGTGTCATAAATTGGCGGCGCCGCATGCTTCCGACGAATCCAAAAAGGGCTTCCCCAGTAGCAACGCCGATCGAGGACGAGAGCCCCAGGCTGTCAACAGCTTGATTGATGGCGTGCGCAACATTAACGGCACGCCGAGCGTCATCGCGGTGAAAGCTGCCGCGGGCCCCAAATGTCGTAGAAAATACAAGCCCCTTATCGTCATAGTACAGATTTCCCGGTGGCCCGCCCCGCGCTCGCACTACTTCCTCTAAGGAAGCATAGAGCGTTTGGTGTTGCGGTAGTGCGAGAGCATCGGAGCAATTGAGACCGACAATTCGCGCGAAGAGAGCAGAGACAGGTCTTATTTCGCTAAGTTCAGCCAGTTGGACATCGATATCCCCAATGGGATCGACGTCGACCGCCAACAACCCGCGAACAGCAGGTGGCTTCGAATCAGCTGAAAGCAGTATCTCCCTGACTTGCATGGGCAAGAACTGAGTCATCCAGTCGACGGAAGGTATGTCAGAGCAGGTTTCGAAATGACGTCGGGAGAAAACGTTTGTCGCCGTGGTGACCTCGCGAGCGAGTATTTGCGTGGCTTCGGTGGACAGTACGTAGCCCCAACTGCGTGCGACGGCTTGTGACGCAGCGGCCTGGGTGACGGCTTCACCACCTGCGATGAGATTTCGGGTCGGGTGCTCGCCCAAAGCGGCCGACCAAAGGCGACCCGCGCCTATGCCTAGATGCAAAGCCGGATAAATTTCGCTGGCAACACGATGTTTCACGTCGCTGCCGCCTTGGCAGATCATTTCTGCACAGGCAACTGCTGACCGTACGGCGCACCCAAGATCGTCAGCATCGGAGGGCCAATAGGCCAGTAGCGAATCTCCAGCGAAGTAGAGCACTTCACCTCCGAGATCATCGATATGCTCCGCGCAGCGGCCGTACGAAAGGCTGAGTAATCTCGGAAGATCTTCGAGTCCCTCTTGGCCGCGGCGCGCCAACTGCTCTACCAAGGCTGTGTATCGCGACACGTCGATGAACATGACGGCTGCGGTAAACTGAATTGCTGCTGGGCGTCGGTCCTCGCTGCGATTTAATCGCGCGAGCAGCTTCACGGGAAGTAAGTCCTCAAGTATTAAATTGCGCGCTTTCATGTTCTGCTCCCAAAAAATTGAGAGACCTGGCCCACCGGGTCTAACGTGATCGCCGACGAATGCGCTTAAGATTAGCTAGTTATCTGTGTGCTTCACCTTTGACAGCAAATTGCCCTAACGCAAAAGCCCTAACTGTTCGACCTGAGGGCCCGCCTATGGGAGCCTTTTACAAAACTAGAACTGAACTATTGGCCTACCGTAATAGATTATAGACGCTATCGCAATCACCGGTTAGCTGTGGACTGGGTTACAATCAATCTGCTGCCGCTTGGGTAGGCTGAGCCTTCGTCAGGCTTATCTGCCAGTCAATCACAACATACGGCTTGGAGCGCCTCAACTCACAAATCCAGCGGGCCGACCGTAACCGCACTCGGGATCTTCAGCGATGCTTAACGGGTCGGTGACGGCCAACCACTGCATCATCAAGGCTCTGGCATCGATATTCAGGGGTTTGCGTGCGGGTGTGTCGCTCACATCTTTGATCAGCCAGCCAAAAAAAGCGGCGGTGGTATTAGGTTCCTCCGCAGCGCAGCTACCACTTGCGGCCTCGGCGAAAAGACGGAGTAGCGCTTGCCGGACGAATGCCGGCTCGTAGCTGATCGCCAGCCAGGCCAGTTCTTTGAGCAGGCTCGGCGGGATCGTGTTCACGCTAGAAAGCAACCGATTGATCTGCTCAATATGATTGCGACGCCAATTCCGCCACATGTTATCACTGTACCACCGATGAAACTTTTCAGGTGGCAAGGCATCCACCCGGATCTGATCCAGCTCGATGGCGGCGACAAAACCAGTGAGAAGATCGCGAACCTCTTCTGGCGTTATTGATTTGGTCAGCGCCGTGCGCGTGCACGCGCCGTTGTATGTTGTATCCTTCACCTGATGGTGTCCTCTCCTTGTTTCCGTTCCGTGGATTGGTTGCAGCTCATGGCGCATGCGAGTATCGTCGTTGCGATGGTCGCATTTATTTGATGCTCATCAGGCATGGACAACTCCGAGTGCCTAAGTCAGCGACGCGAAAAACCGCAAAGCAAGGTATACCGCAACGACGCTACAACGAACGTTATGACTGCGACGGAGACGTTGTATGGAAGTATTATCCACTCAAGCTCTCCTGCTTTATGTTTCCGATGACCGCTTGCCCTCCCTCCCGGACGTCCACTCTTTCAATCCGGATGACTTGCGATCCGCCGCTCCTAAGCCGCCGCAATGTTTCAACTAGGATCGCGAAAGTACGCGACAGCCGGCTTACGGCCGTCGCACCTGCCAATATATGACGATCACCGCCATGACCGCCGCCGAGCCGGCCCAGGACGGCCATCGATGCTGCGTGCACAGCTGCCATCTGGATCACTAGTGCGCATTCGGTTTCACCCCTGGGCTGCTCGCTTTCGATCATTGCTAGAGCAGCATTCAGGGCGGTCTCAGACAATCCACCGTTTGGCAGTCGAGCGGCGGCTTGAAGCTGAAACAAAGTCGCATTGATGAAATCTGGCGAAGAAGTGCCGCAGGCGTCCATCAGTCGGACGAACCACAGTTGGTGGTTGCCATCCGGCGGAAGCGACTTGGCAACGTTGCAATTGATGCGCTCGAGTTTGACCCGCACAGGAGCTTCCTTCTTCCTTCCCCGGGCCGGAATCTGGCTCGCCGGTAGGATGCTCATCCTTTATCGACCTTTCCATAAGTGCGAACGATCGATCTGAGCCATTGTCGCTCCTCGACCGCCTCCGCGGTGAACGTGCCATCCTTGTAGTTGCCGTTACCCAGGCCTTTCGGCGCGCCGGTGCTGCGCCCGCCGTGAAGCCGACAGCGGTTGCGGCCCCAAATGGCCGGGCACTGGCAAGGACCGCCGGCCCGTGTCTTTGCGCCACAGCGTAGGGCTGTCCTGATGTTTGCAAGCTGTGCCATGACACGGTCTTGGTTCATGGGGTTGTCTCCAAAAAATCTGCCCCCCCGGGGAGATCCCATATTAGAATCCGCTCGCAAACATCGGCGGACTTGGACACCGTCATCAGTCGTCCAGACCGAGTTCGAACTGCGACAATCCAACGGCCCATCGCTAGAGGATCGGCGCGGGTGACTGTCCACACAAGTCCCATACAATCGGTACGATCAGAAGGGCGTTCAGGATGGCAGCCGAAGACGTCTAAAGCCGACCAACCTAACCCCGCTGCCTGTTCGCCCCATAGTTCTAGAAGGCGCTGGGCAGCATCCTGGAGCTGCAGCCAATGGTTTGGATTGATGGCACCAGGACGAGTCCTAACGCGCATGCGCTCGAGACCGTCGATCCAGTCCGCTGGGACCCGCCACCGAACAAAGTGGGTCCGGTTCCGACCTATAAGGTCCGGGCGACCGTAAGAAAGCGATCCCGTCGGCTTCGCGATGCTTGCGGTGACGCCACCTAAAGTACCTAAACCACCTAAAGTTACCTCTCGGCGATAAGCGGGTCTGGCCACTTTAGGTACTTTAGCCACTTTAGGGGCAGTCCCCTTCGGACCTGACACCGGTGCGTATGGATCGAACTTCTCGAAAGCGCCCATGCTAGCTGTTCCGTATGATACGCCAGACATCGCGGCGTGGCTCACCGCCAACGACAGCCCCGCCAGGCAATTTCACCACCCAGGCATGGGTTTCGAGAATTCTGACAAGATGAAGGGCGGTTTCTCGACTTCCGATCGAATTGGGTCCTCGTTGATAAATGTCGGGCAATGAGATGTTTGTCTCATTCCAGCTGTTGTGAAGCCAGTCGAGTAAACGGGCGGCATGCCGCAGGTCTGCGTCGATCCTGGCTCCCTGGAAGAGGCGCAAGGCTTCTCCGGCAAAATGCTGGGCCAACATGATGCCGCGGGCCATGAAATCCTGTGAAATTTCGTGAGCGTCAGGATTCTCGAAAATGGTCAAAACGCCGGCGAGGCGCCCTGCATGCTCCGGAAGCTTGTTGGCCAAGCCCGAGATCGGCTTCAACTCGCCGTTGGGCCCAATCTGCCGCTCGATATGGTCGGCAAAATTGTTCTGCAGAGTATGAGCGTCCGCGCTCAGACGCAGCACGCGCGGTTCCAGCTCATTCGCTTTGCCGACAGCAAGCGGCAACTGCCTTCTCAGGATCTCGTGCATGTGGTTCTCGTAGGCCATCATCTTCAGCCGAGAATCTGGCGAAGGGTCACGGGAAAAGCGCTGACCGGAACGAGAGTCGGGCGCGGTCACGAGATACCGGGAAAGCATTCCCTGATCCGCTAAGAGAGCATCAGAGAGCAGCAGGTTGGCTACGTCGGGCTGCACCATCAGGTGTGTCGAAAGACGCCGGCCGACCAGAATGGTTACGCCGTCCTTGGCGCGAACCCGCTTGATTGGGTCTCCATCCCAGATGCTGGAATAGCCTGCGGCGCTGGCCAGCTTGTTCTCCGCCGACATGCCGTGGCCGCCGATAAACTGGCCTCCCTCCGAAGAAAAAATGCCAATGCTAGGCTGGCCAAGTTGTAACGCCAGGGTGAGGCCTTCAAACGTCGGTTCCGGGCATGTCAACATGGGCAGAAGCGGGCCGACGGGCCGCGGTCCGAGTCCATTCAGCGCATCACGAACCGCAGCGCGATTACCTTTATTCGATGTGACCGCCTTCTTGCGAGCCGCTTCCCAGGCAATCATGTCGTTCTGAAAACGAGGCAATTCGGCCTGATAGATTTCTGCCAAATATGATTCGTGTTTACGAATTGGCGACAGCGCCATGCTGTCGGTCGCCGTCTTCCTTTCCCCGGAAGCGGCGATCGTCAGATAGAAATTCGAGAGCGGCTTTACCTGTCCGGTTGCCACTTCGACATCTGCGTGACCCTGAACAGTCAGGGTGGCGGCGGCCAGCACCGCCTGTCCGCACATCGCCAACGGCGACTGAACATGGTCATGAATGGCCAGCGCGGCCGAGCCCAGAACCTCGCCGAGAGCTTCGACAGGAAATGCGTCGGCTGGCACGACTTCGCGTACCAACGGCAACGGGCGTGGCCCCTGGAGTTCCTTGAGCACCGTGACGACCTCGGTCATGTGCGCACCGCTTCCACGGTTTCCGGCCTGATCAATACCTTTTGCGACACGATGATCCTCGGCCCCGGGTTGACCGGAAGCACCTTCTCCAAGTCGCGCTGGTGTTCTTCATCTTCGGCAATGAGCAAGGGCACTCTTGCCAGCACAGTCCGAGCAAAATTGTCACGGACGATAACGATCCCGCGGCGGCCGTTGCGAAGCCAGCCAATTGGCGAACGGAAGACGGGCAGGCCGGAGAAGAGGGGATTCGGATGGTGCACTTGGCGTTCGCCAAGCGCGAAAGCATGTCCAAACCAGGTCGCAAGGCGATCTGTCGTTGGGTGCCATGCCACGATGTCGATGAACCCAGCGTTGGATATCACCGCAAACGTGAAGGCGAGCTCGCCCGTCTCGTCGGCATCGTCGGCGAAGACGAAGAATTTTCGCTCGAACACCACGCGGTCAGCCAACACGGGCCAGGGGACGCCCAAGTTGGGCGCGCTGATTTTAAGTTTGGCAAAGCGATCGATTTCACGCTGAGTCAGACTACGCCCCTGAAGGTGTGCCAGACGGATCATGCGCTGGTGGTTGGGTGACAATTTGCATGAAGCAGCCCCATTAACGCTCATCGTACAGCTCCAAAATTTCACCGCTGGCCAGCAAGGTCGAGTTCGTCTCCGTGAGGAACTGCAATTGTTGTTGCGATTTGTCCAATAAATGGCGTGACTCACGCCGTCGCGGAGTTTGCCAATCCGTAACGCTGGCCGCATGCACCCGACGCCGGCGATCGTACATGCCCGGCTGATGCAACAACGCGTCGCCACCAAAAACGTGTGCGTTCTGGACGCCTCGATTCATTTAGCGGCCCCCAGTACAGGTAGACGACTTAACCACTCTTCTGCGTCATCAACAGTGATGATGGTGCGCTTCCCGATCTTGCGGGCGGGCAAACGCCCAGATTTGATTTCCTCGTAAGTCGTGGTTCGGCCAACGCCATATCGTTGGGCAAACTCGACAACACTGAGGGCGCGCTGACGCGACCGGCGCTGCTGTTCTCGCTCTAAAATTCTGTTTGGAGTCATACGGCGTCCGCTGGTGCTAACCGGGATCTGTCCCGGAGCCACCCGCATTGCGGCGGATGACAGCGAAGTCATATGGAAACTAGAAGGTGTCTCGCACGTTTTTTCTGATGAGACTCTATTTCTTTGGCTTAAGATCGAGCTTTTCGGATGAATTCTTGATCTTTCGAGACGATTCTAGGTGTTTCTGGAATTCAACATCTTTCAGCCATCTCGCAGCGGTCGCACGGGAAATGACAAAATTCGGTACACTAGCCGTCAGGTTAACGAGGCGATTAATCGAAAGTGACTCGTCGAACTTCAGTTGCTGCCCGGCGATCCAAGCGGCTCTTAATTTTGTTTCGCGAGATCTATATTCCTCATGCAAAACGCCCTTGAGGGCACCGAGTTGGTGTCTAATCAGGAGGATCAGAGAGGCTGGTAAGCGGATTTCTTCGTTGCTCCAGTCTGCCCCCTCAAGCATAAATGCGATCAAATAATTGACCATTGCGTCGGAAATTGCGGCACGTCGTTTTTGAAGCGCCCCGACACCAGCGATCTTGTTTCGGTTGACGATTCTCGCCATCAACATTAGGGAGAGCTCGTCCATGTCTGGCTCATCCCCGTCCATTGTGCCGGCGACTAGGCTAGGATCGATGCCGTACTGCTCACATTGTTTTTGGATGGCAAAGAGCGCGTCAATTCCCCCGGACATTCCTACCTGTATATCGACCTCTGAGAACGTCTGTCGGATTGTAAGATACTTTTCTATCGAGGGATCTTTATGAAAATCAACAGCAAGGGTTGCGAAATGGTTCAATCTCTCGTTGTCCCAATCCAACCGTTTTTTTAAATCCTCAATCTTCTCGATCATTTCCTTGCGCTGTCGATAGAACGCTTCCTTAGTTTCAAGCGAAGGGAACGCATCATCCGCAGGCTCAATCGAGATGTCAGTCTCGAGGAATTGTTCAAAAATGGCTGTGTGCAGTCGCGGCTTAGCAATCCAGCTCAGCCGCGCCTTCCAAGCCGAATCGTTCCATGCACGAAGAGTTTCCTCCGCGCTGTTCGTTGACGCTGCGTCCGGAGGGTCTGCGTCGGAGCTAACCCTGGTACGACGCTTCTGGGCTTTCTTCGATTTCATACGCGGAATTGCTGAATGTTGCAGGCCAGACTAGGCGCGCCTCGCTGAACCAGGTGGGCGGAATGAGACCACAGTGTCGTTTGCTTGAAATCCGAGTACCGGAAAGTTCGCACGGATGGTGTCTGCAACGTAGTTCGGCCCCAGATGAGCATAGTGCTTTTCGGTCATCCTGGTGTCGGCGTGGCCGAGCTGCGCGGCGATCACCCCCATCTGCACCCCGGCCATGGCGAGGTGTGAACCGTGGGTATGCCGTAGGATGTGGAAGGTCACCGCTGGCTCTATGCCGGCGCGCTTGCTCGCCTCATCCAAAGGCCGCTTCTGGTGCGAAGCACCCCAACGCTCTTTGTCAGCGCGCAGGAATATATTGTCCGCAGGGCCTAGCTTGTCAGTCCACTTGGCGAACGACTGCTTTCCCTCATCAGTCAGCACAACGTGGCGGATCTTGCCCTTGCTGAGGCGAATGGCCAGCGTTCCGCTATCGCGGTTGAAATTGCCAGCTTTGAGGCGGGCGAGTTCGGAGTACCGGCAGCCGGTGAGGAGGGCTCCCTGCACCAGCTTCCCGAAATCTTCGGGGCAGGCCCGGACCAGCCGGCGCGCCTCCGCGGCGCTGAGATAGCGGACCACGGCCTCGTCGACCTTCTTGAACGGCTTCACCTTGCGCCAGGCGCTGTCGGAAGAAACCCGGTCGGCGTGGAAGGCGCGGTTGAGGGCGGCCTTGAGCATGGTCAGGATGCGGTTAGCGGTCGCCTTGCGGGCGCGGCGTGCGTCCTCGTCGTCGGGGGTTTCGCGGGTGGCGGGCTCGAGCGCCGTCAGCTTCTTGCGGACGCGCTTGGGCTGGGTGGCGAGCTTGTTGCGCCAGCGGTTGATGCGGTCAGTCGTCAGCTTTTCGACCTGGGTGGCGCCGAGGTCCGGCAGGATCCAGGCGTCGAACACATATTTTGCGCCCTGCAGCGCGGCCGGGCTCTTCTCGGCAGCGATCTCCGCCAGGTAATCCGTGACGGCGTCCTTGACGGTATAGATGCCCTCGCGCAGCCGGCCCTCGGCGATCAGCCGCTGCCGCTCGCCCCAACGCCGCGCGTGGTCCTGCGCCTGCCAGTAGTCGAGCACTTTGACGCCGTCAGCGTCCAGCGTGTCGTCGGCGATGCCGAGCGCCTCGGTGGCGTAGACGCCGGCGCCGCGATAGCAGCGCGCCACCCAAGAGCCCGCGACCGAGCCGCGGTAATAGCCAAGCCGTAAACCTTTCGCGATTTTTGCGAAGTAGGGCGTACGACGAACACGCAATCGGACGCGCGCGGTTCTGGTTTCGAGGGAGGAATTGCGAGCGGTGCGGGCCATTCAGGCGGGTCCCATTTCTTCAACTTTTCTCCAATAAACGGAGGAAAGTCGAGACGGACTCTAGCGGACGCATACGAACTAAGCAACTGATATTATTGCATTTGTAGACGTTCGCCAACGTCCGTCAAAGTCCACGTTACGCCCCTCTCAAGGCTGAAACAGGGGTTCGATTCCCCTAGGGAGCGCCAAATTGCACGATCCTTCGCGAAATTTGCGATGGGAGTCCCGATCGAGCGTGCCAGCCCCTCGATCGACTGATCTTGCAAGCGATGGTGCGCAGGAGTCTTGCCCCTGGCGCGGTGGCTGTTTGCCATCTTAGAGGCCTTCGACTGCAAACGCGATTTGTCAATCTACCGGCGTCCATTCGGCGCCGCACACGATCTGCTCATTCCCGCTCCATCATGTCGGCGATCGCCTTGATGCGGCTTCTGGCGTATTTCGGCAGGCCGGCGCTCAGCGAATCGCCGCTGTTGAAGGAGCTGTTGCCCATGAGCAGTTGCGCGGGCACGAGGTTTCGCAGAACGGGGGTCTTGCTGTATTCCCTTTGCTTGTTCAGCACGTCGTTTCTGACCACAATCAGGATGTAGACCGTCGCGATGGCGGCGTCCCGCTCAGTCGGATGTTGTTGCAGAATCGCAAGCAGCTTGCCGAACTGGATGACCTGGTTGACCCAAAAGATGTTCTGCTCGAGCCCGCCGGTGACTGTGGAGTCGAGCCCTGTCAGGCTCGGCAGTTCGGCAAGGTGCGGCTGCGTGACCAACCCGATCTCACTCTGGAACTCGATGAAATCCGGAATGGGCCTTTTGCTCTCCTCGCGCAGCTTGTTGGCAAGCTGAATGCCCGCCGGAATTTTCCCTTCGAACATGTAGCGGGACTGCACGCAGATCGCTTTCGTGTCCTCGCACCAGCGGCGATCCGGCGGACGGTTGTGCGCGGCGACGCCCGTGTCCCTGTTGGGAACAGCATCGCCCGCCGTGATCGGCCGGTGCTTGACCGCCGGATCGATCTGCTCGAGGAACGCGACATTCGCATACCGCGACAGATCCAATGCCGCTGCCGGTCTTGGAAGGCGAAACCGCGCCTCTGCCTGGTAGACTGAGAGCGTCAGCTTCGTTTGCTGATTGAGCGTGGGCTCAACGAAGCTCGGGAAGAGCGAGAGGAAGCGCCGCTGCACCGGACGTGAGCGGGCCCAATCGTCGAAAGGAATGAGTCCCGTCGAGGAATCGGCGAGCTTGTCGTTGCGCTGGTCAGCGAAGATGACTGTGCGAGGTTTGATCTGTGCAATCGGAACGCTGGCGGCTGCGGGCACGTCCTCCAGCCGGAATTCCTGCGCGGCCGCGCCCGTGCATGTGGCGACGCAGGCGGCGATGAGGGCAGCGGCACGGTGCAGTCTCATGGCGTCAATGCTCAATTCAGCCGCCGCCAGAAATAATCGGGATCGACTCGGAGCGGCGGTCGCGGGAGGCGGTCCTCGTCATCGGGATTTCCGCGCCAGGAGGGATATTCGCGCGGACCAAGACGCCAGTTCGGGAATTGAAAGGGCAGCCGGTTATCGCCGTAAAGGCGGTTATCGTAGGACCACGGCTGGAATGGCCCCTCGTCTCCGTCATGACCGCCACGATGAACGTAGCTTTCTGCACGCGAGACGATCCGAAATTGCGTATCATCGATTCTGCCCGACGGATCCCTCTTGAGGTACTCGGTGAAAGCGCGCCCGGAGCCGGCCGGTGCGGGATCGCCGGTATGGGAATCGATCGACAGAGCAACGAGCTGACGCATGGCTTCGCGCGAAGGGCCGTTCAACGCCGTCCTGGGAGCGTGCAACTCCCAGGCTGCCTGCGCGATCGGCTCGAACATCGGCAGCGCCACTTTCCCTCCGGTCTGGCCGCGCCCAAGGGTGCGACGCCCGCCGTCGCCATTGTCGTAGCCGACCCAGATGGCGATGGTGACGTCATTTGTGAAACCGACGAACCAGGCATCGGCCGAATTATCAGTGGTACCGGTCTTGCCGCCGACATAGGGCGAGAGATGCTTCACTACGCGCGCAGTTCCGCGCGCGAGCACGCCCTGCAGCATTGATTTCAACTGGTAAAATGATGCGCGGTCGGCGAAGCCGATCCAGGATACCGCATGCGGATCGTGCCGGTAGATTGGGCGGCCGTCCTGTTCGATCGTTTCGATCGCATGGGGCTGGGGTCGTGCGCCTTCGTTGGCGATCGCCGCATAGAACGCCGCAAGGTCGATGAGCCGCACAGTCTGGGCACCGAGCACGAACGGGTAGTAGCGCATGCATTCCTTGTAGAGCTGCGCTTCCATCGCGAGCAAGCAGACCTGGTCGAGGCCTCGCTCGGCGCTGTCATCGAGACCGGTCGCGAGCAGTTGGGCGGTAGCGAGATTCCGGGAGTTTTCCAGCGCACGCCGCAGTGTAATGGCGCCCGAAGCGCCGCCGTCATAGTTCTTCGGCGACCAGAAACCGCGCTGGCCGGAGGCCGTCGCCCCGATCGGTGCCAGCGTCAGAGGTTCGTCCATCACCAGCGTGTTGGGCTGCAACCCCTTCCGAAGGGCGGCGAGGTAGGTCAGCGGCTTGAAGGTGGAGCCGGGTTGCCGCAGGCTCTGGACGACGCGGTTGAGCTGGCTTGCCGGATAGGAAAAGCCGCCCGCCATCGCGAGAATGCGGCCGGTTTCGTTCTCGAGTACGAGCGCCGCTCCCTGCACGTTCGGTCGAATGCGCAGATCGGCACGCGCCGCTTGCTTACCATTGGCTTTGCGCACCTGCACGTAGATCACGTCGTACGGCTTGAGACTGCGCCGGATCGCGGCGCTCCAGGTGTTCAGCGGCAGGATGCTTCCATCGGTCAGGCCGACGTTGATCGCATGGCTGCTTTTGCCACGCGTATTCTCCAGGACGACCGCCGATTCCCAGTGAACGTCATAGAGAGGTAGCCGCGTCGTCTTCAACGCCACGAGCCAGGCCGGTTCCGTGGCCCTCAGGTCAGCCGCACTCAGACGAACAGCATTGGAAATGTTCGCCTCGGGTCCCTCAAATTTGTACCGATTGGTGTTCAGCTCGTACCGCGCGAGGCCCTCCTGCAATGTTGCTTCGACTGTGCGCTGCAAGGCCGAGTTGACGGTCGAGCGCACCGTGTAGGAGGAACTGGTGAGAGTATCGAGGCCCGCGACCACCTTTGCCTCGCGGGCGACGTGATCGACGAAGTGAAAGCCGAAGTCCCGTCGCGTCGGCCGGTACTCGACAAGCTGCGGCAATACTGCTTGCGCCGCGGCGGCGTCGATCATGGCGTCGTTCTGCATGCGGCCCAGCACGTAGGCAAGCCGCTCGCGCGCGCGCTCAGGGTGGCGGTCAGGATTGAAGTAGTTCGGTCCCTTGGCGAGCCCGGCGAGTAGCGCGCCCTCGACGGCGGAGAGCGCCTTGGCTGGTTTGCCGAAATAGCTGCGCGCCGCCATCTCGATGCCCCAGGCTCCGCGACCGAGATAAATCGAGTTGAGATAGAGCTCGAGGATTTCCGCCTTGGTCAGGGCGCGCTCCATCCGCGAGGCAACGATCATTTCGCGCAGTTTTCTTTCGTAAGTGATGTCGTTGCCCACCAGCAGATTCTTGGCGACCTGCTGCGTGATGGTCGAGCCGCCCTGCGGCCGGCCCGGATGCGTGAAGTTGCCGATGAAGGCGCGGACCAGCCCGCGCTCGTCAATGCCCGCGTGTTGGAAAAAACGCTTGTCCTCGGCTGCGATGAATGCGTTGCGCACCTCCTCTGGGATATCCGCAAGCTTGACCCAGACGCGGCGGTTGTTCGGCTCGTAAATCTCGGCAAGGCGCTCGCGCTTGTTGTCGAGGACTACGCTGGTGCCAGGAAGCCTG
This sequence comes from Bradyrhizobium sp. AUGA SZCCT0158, assembly GCF_018130065.1. Taxonomy (GTDB): domain Bacteria; phylum Pseudomonadota; class Alphaproteobacteria; order Rhizobiales; family Xanthobacteraceae; genus Bradyrhizobium. The sequence continues at coordinate 63,011 of NZ_JAFCME010000011.1, forward strand.
AGGTGCTTGAGCTGCACGGCGTCGGGCAGATCCTTGACCGCGCCGTTGTAGAAAGCGATGACCTGGCCAAGATCGACCGGCGATCCTTCCACTTTTTCGACTTTGCAGAACTCCCTGTAGGTCACGTGGAGGTCGGCTAGGTTCAGTCCTTTAAGCGCCTTGATCTCGCTGCTCAGTGCCTCCTTGTCATCCATGGCAGTGGCAATCAGATCGTCGACGTTGATGTCCTCGATGTCGAAAGCCTTGCGCATGTGGTCGCAGCCGGCATTCAAAAGCTGCGCCACCTCGAAGCGGTCGCGCACCGCATCGAATTCCGTCTTGACCCCATCCGGCCGGGTAGTGACCTGGCTGAAGGCCAGCGCCGTGGCGAAGATCTTGATGAGAATCGAGTCCATGACCTGCCGACGGTCGAAAAAGCCGCCTCCGTAAGGTCCCGTTCTTGTAGAACAATACTATAAACAAGGCTGTGTTGAGGAAAAAGTTCCCGAGGTGCCGCCGCCCGCTTTTCCGAACCTTCAGCACCGCTCCGACTTGGCCGGGCCCGCGGAACCAACGCTGCGGCCGGTGCGTTCTAAAAACACCATATTGGCAGCGCAGTCATGAGTACCCCTCTTCCAGTCGTGCTTGCCGCGGCGCTCTTCAGCACCGCCATCGCCACGACGCCTGCGGATGCCGCTCCTCGAAAAAAGAACCCTGCAGCGAGCGTCGCTCAGCCGCCCGCCGACAGATTTTTGGCCTGCGATGTCCGGGTGCGAGACTATCTTCGCGAAGGCGGCGCGGCGATACGGGTGACCAAGATCGAAGTGGACGATGCCCGACTGCAGTTGAACATTCATCATGAGTACGGAGAGGCGGGAAAGTCGTCTCGAAAATACCTCCGCGGGGACACTGAAGAAGAAATGCGCAAGAATCTGCGCGGAATATTGGACGAGTTCGCTGCGGCTGCGAAGGCCGCAACGACTGGTCGAGCTTGGTATGTGATCGCTGCCCGCAAGGTCATGCCGGACCTCCGCGACAATTCGGGCGAGACCACGAATCCATGGACGGCCATCGTGCTGGCAGATTTCGAGGGAAAATGCAGACCCATCACGTTCTATCAGTCTGTCGACCGGAACAAGCTCGATCCTGAACTGAGCAAGAAATTGGATGAGTGAATTTTTCCGCTCGAAGTGATTTGCGGTCGTAGCGACGGCGCCCGGACACCATGAGTATGCTCAACTGCCGTCGCCGGTGAGTTTGTAGTCTTGGCGGCGAGGCTCGGCTTCATCGCCTTTAGGGCGGGTTTGGGCAGCCGTTCTGAAACGCTTTGGAAGTCGCTGCCCAAACCCGGAGCAGGCCGGGCTTTCACCACACGCTCCGCGTGCTGACATCGGTAAGAAAGATCGACCGCGGTGCAACAGGCAGCGGTGGATCCGTCGGGCGCGCCCCTGCGCAAAAGCGCGCCCACGCTGCAGCTGACTGCCGGCGCTTGCTGCGGCCAGAAAGCAAGATGACAAATTGACGAGATGGTGGCAGACTTGGTTTCGAGACCAAGCGCGGCAAGAAAAACCAAGAAAACGATCGCCAAGGTCACGTCGTCAAAGGGAGGAGAGGGCTCATGAAACGCTTGTTTCTGGGATCGCTCGTCGCTGCCCTGATGGCATCGGCGTTTGTCGGATCCACTACTGCAGTCATGGCGCAGACAAAGACGCTGAAGATGCAGGCCTCATGGCCGGCATCGCTCACGCTCTATGATAACTTCACCTACTTCGCCGAGCGGGTGAACAAGCTGTCCGCGGGCGCGCTGAAGATCGAGACGATGCCCGCCGGCCAGGTTGTGCCGGCGTTCGAGGTGCTCGACGCGACCCACAAGAAGGTGCTCGACGGATCGCATGCGTGGGCCGGCTATTGGACCGGCAAGAACAAGACCGCGATTCTGTTCACCGGCGGTCCCGGCGGCACCTTCGGCATGGACTACATGGACGTGATGGGCTGGTTCTATCACGGCGGCGGCCTCGATCTTTACAACGAGTTCTATCAGAAGGAGCTCAAGCTCAACGTCGTCGTGTTCCCCATCCTGCCTGCAGGGCCGCAGGCTTTCGGCTGGTTCAAGAAGCCGATCCAGACGATCGAGGACATGAAGGGAATGAAATGCCGCCAGACCGGCATGGCCGGCGAAGTCTGGCAGGCGCTCGGCTTCAGTGTGGTCAACATGCCGGGCGGCGAGATCATTCCCTCCGCACAGCGCGGCGTGATCGATTGCGCGGAATGGGTCGGCGGCATCGAGGACATGCAGCTCGGCTTCCACAACGTCTGGAAGTATCACTATTCGCCCGGCCTGCACGAGAACGTGACGGTCGGCGAAATCGTGATCAACGGCGATGTGTGGAAGGAGCTCAGCCCGCAGCACCAGGAAATCATCAAGTCGGCTGCCAACGAGGCATTTCTCGTCTGGTGGACCAAGTGGCAGCGCCAGAACGCAGATGCGCTGATTGAGATGCAGCAGAAGCACGGCGTACAGATCCTGCGCACGCCGACCGAGATCCTGCTGGCCTTCATCAAGAAGTGGGACGAGATCGCGGCGGCCGAGGGCGCCAGGAACCCGTTCTTCAAGAAGGTGCACGACTCGCAGAAGACCTATGCCAGCGCTGTGGTGCCGTACAAGCGGTCCTATTTCCCGCCATACTCCTTCATGGCGAACTACTACTTCCCGGTCGAGAAATAGGACCTCGTCCGAGGGCGGCCGGTTTGGCCGCCCTCCATTGCCTGCATCGCGCCGCAAGGCGCGAACCGTAGGGGGAGGGATGGCTGAGGCAACAGACAGGCAGTCGCCGGCGCTGCTGACCATGATCCGGATCATTGACGGCTTCACGGATCGGACCGGTACGATCTTCTCGTGGCTGGCGGTACCGCTGGTTCTGGCCGTCGCCTACGAGGTTGGAGCGCGTTACCTGTTCAACGCGCCGACCGTATGGGCCTACGACGCAACCTACATGCTCTATGGATCGCTGTTCATGCTCGGCGCCGCTTACGCGCTGCACAAGGGCGCTCATATCCGCACCGATTTTTTCTGGGAGAAGTTCTCCACCCGCAGGAAGGGCCTGATCGACACGATCTCCTATATCGTCTTCTTCTTCCCGAGCCTGATCATGCTGTTGCTGATCAGCTGGAACGAGTTTCATTACTCCTGGCAGATCAACGAGATGTCGGACCAGACACCGTGGCGGCCGGTACTGTGGCCGTTCAAGTTCGTCGTGCCGCTCGCCTGCATCTTGCTGCTGATCCAGGGCGTGTCCGAGTTGATCAAGAGCATCTACATGGTGCGCACCGGCGTCGAGCTCGAGCACAAGGAGAAGGTCGAGATATGACCGCAGAAGCGCTCATCGGCCTCATCATGCTTCTGGTGCTGCTCGGAGCGATCTTCATCGGCGTGCCGATCTCGTTCACGCTGCTTTTTCTCGCCTTTGCGTTCGGCTACGTGGGCATGGGCGCGACGGTCTTCGACCTTGCCTACTTCCAGACCATCGGCCTGATGAAGGAGGAGCTGCTGGCCGCCGTGCCGCTGTTCATCTTCATGGGCTTCATCACCGAGCAAGCAGGGCTCATGGAGCGCCTTTTCACGGCGTTCCGCATGCTGCTTGCGCCGGTGCGCGGCGCACTCTTCCTCGTCGTCATCCTGACCTCGACCGTGTTCGCGATGGCGACGGGCATCGTCGGAGCCGCCGTCACCGTTCTTGGCATCATGGCCTCGCCCATCATGATGAAGGCGGGTTATGACGCCAAGCTTTCGGCGGGCACCATCACTGCGGGTGGCACGCTCGGCATTCTCATTCCCCCGTCGGTAATGCTGATCGTGATGGGGCCGGTGCTCGGGGTGTCGGTCGCCGATCTCTATGCTGCAGCCTTCGGGCCGGGCTTCCTGCTGGCCGGCCTCTACATCGTCTATCTGATGGGCCGCGCCTTCCTGAACCCCAAACTCGGGCCGCCGGTGCCAATGGATGAGCGGATCTACTCGGCGGGGTACATTGCGCGCGAGGTGATCGTCGGCACGCTGCCCCTGCTCGGGCTCATCACGGCGACGCTCGGCTCGATCATCGGGGGGCTTGCGACGCCGACGGAGGCCGCCGGCATCGGCAGCGTCGGCGCGCTGACCCTGGCGATCGCATATCGCAGGTTCTCGCTCGGCGGACTGCAGCGAGCGCTGATCTCGACGATGGCGACGTCGAGCATGGTGCTGCTACTGGCGGTCACGTCGAACATTTTCGGTGCGGTGTTCGCCCGCCTCGGCTCGGCGAACTGGATCACCGAGACGATGCTCGGCCTCCAGTTGCCGACCGGCCTCATGCTGATTGTCGTGCTGTTTCTCATTTTCCTGCTGGGTTGGCCGTTCGAGTGGCCAGCCATCATCCTGGTGTTCCTGCCGATCTTCTACCCCGTCGTGAAGGGCATGGGCATCGACCTCATATGGTTCGGAGCATTGGTTGCGGTGGTGCTGCAGACCGCCTTCCTGTCGCCGCCGGTCGCCATGTCGGCGTACTATCTCAAGCAGGTGGTCAAGGGCTGGAGTCTCGCGACGATTTACGCCGGCATGTTCCAGTTCATGATCCTGCAGGTGATCTGCGTTGGACTGATGATCGCCTTCCCCGGCATTGCGACCTGGTTCCCGCAGAGGCTGCACGAGGCATCGCGCAGTCAGGTCATCCCCGAGGAGCACAGGAAAATCCTGGAACAGCAGAAGCTGGCACCGTCCCTGGAAGACGACGACTGGCTGACGCCAAAAAAGAAATAGCCAGCACAGGCCGCATCAGCAGCTTGCTACGCGCACGACGCTGGGTTTGCGTAATTTGCGCAGAATCGCGTGAGTGTTGCGGACCACGCGGCGTACGCGGCCGCACCGCACTTCAACCAGCAGGCGGATCGGTTCGGCGCAGTGTCGTTATCCAGATGACGCGCGCTACCTGCTGGGTCGGATTGTCGAACATGTGCGGCACGATGCTCGGGAAGCGGAAGCTGTCGCCGGCCTCCAGGACATGGGCTTCGTGGTCGAGCCACAGACGCAGGCTGCCCGACAATATGTAGCCCGCCTTTTCACCGGTGTGCTGGAAGAAGTCGGTGCCCGACGAGCCGCCGGGATTGAGCGTGAGTTCATAAAGTTCGAGTTCACCCTTCTCGGCAGGGGTGAGCGCTTCCTTGACGACGCCGCTGGCGGTGAGCCGAAGCAGCCGACGGTCATTCTTCCGCACGATGTAGCGCTGCGGTTCGCCGGCGTCGGTTGCTCCGAAGAAATAGGAGATCGGCACGTCGAGAGCGATGCTGAGAAGACGCAAGGTGCGCACGGACGGCATGGCGAGCGCGCGTTCGAGCTGGCTGATCATGCCGGTGGACAGGCCGGTACGTTTGGCGACGTCCTGAATCGAGAAGCCTGCGCGCTGGCGCAGCAGCCGCACCGTCTCGCCAAGCCGCCGCTGATCGACCGCGTCGTCGCTTTCGATCGCCTGGGCGTTCTTCGGAACGCTCACGCCGCCGCGGCCAGCCATGTCGCTCTCCCGTACATCGTCTCAAAGCCCCAACCGTTTCTGACCCACCGGAACAAGCGGCGATCAGTTTCATCGAATAATCGGACCATATCATCAATGTGATTGACTCGTTTATTTAGCTATGATGAAATTTGGATGCAAATAATTAGACGTACTAAAGCTCAGCTAACCTCTGCGTTGCCGGGTTTTCGAGATCGGGCACGGGGGATCGGTACCGCGCGCGAAAACGGAGACGGTCATGGCGGACGAAACGGGCAAATTCGACATTCCCGCATTGGGCAACTCGGCCTTCGGCATACCGAACCGCCGGCAGTTCATGCTGCTTGGCGCGGGCGCTGCGGCGGGGCTGAGTGCCACCGCCTCCGCCTTTGCCCAGACCGAACGTCCGGGCAATCCGCCCGCCAAGCCACGCGGGCAGGTGATCGCGGCCCTGTCGCAGGAGCCGACCGTCTTTCATCCCCTGATGCCCGGTATCGAGGTCGATCAGGGCGTTTGGTGGCAAGTCTTCTCGCCGTTGTGGTTCATCGATCCTGATGGAAACTTCGTTCCTGACCTGGCCCGCGAAGTCCCCACCATCGAGAACGGCGGGCTGTCGGCCGACGGTCTGATCTGGAAGATCAAGCTGCGCAGTAACGCCAAGTGGCATGATGGCACGGCGTTTACGGCTGATGACGTCAAGTTCTCCCTTGAGCTGATCAACAACACGGATTTCCGCGCGCGCAACCGCGTCGGCCATAACCTGGTCAAGGACATCAAGGTCGTCGCGCCCGACGAGGTTCATTGGCGCATGGAGGCGCCGTATTCGCCCTATATGTCGATCCTGTCGCTGACCTGCATGGTGCCCAAACACATCCTGGAGAAGGTCTCGGATCCGAACAGCTCGCCGTTCCACAATGCACCGGTCGGGACCGGACCGTTCCGTTGGGGCGAGCGCGTGCCTGGCGACCATATCCTGTTGCACGCCCATACCGGCTACCACGGCAAGGGGCCTTATCTGGAGCGCGTCGTTTTCAAATACATCCCGGACCTGACCGTCCTGTACACCCAGTTCCGCACCGGCCAGGTCGACTACACCGGCTTGCAGGGAATCCTGCCGAACTTCGTGCAAGAGGCGAAAACGCTGCGTGGCCGCAAGATTTTCGTGTCGTCGACGGCCTCGGTGGAGCATGTCGCGCCGAACCTGGATTTCGGTCCATTCACCGATCGCATGGTGCGCGAGGCGCTTTATCTCGCGATCAACAAGAAGGCGATCATCGACGCGCTCAATTACGGCCTGCCGACGCAGACCGAGAGTTTTGTGCCGCAGCAGGCCTGGTCGTTCCAGCAGGGCCTGCCGCAGCACAGCTACGATCCGGCGAAGGCAAATGCGCTGCTCGATGCGGCGGGATGGGTCCGCGGCGCGGGCGGCATCCGCGAGAAGGGCGGCGCCAAGCTCGAATTCACCAATTCGACCACGTCCGGCAACGCCGTGCGCGAGCAAACCCAGCAGCTGCTGATTCAGGACTGGCGCGCGATCGGCGCTGCGATGCGCGTGAACAACATGCCGGCTGCGGTCATCTGGGGCGAGTTCTGGCAGCAGTCGAAGTTCAACTCGGTCCTGGTGTCGGTGAACTTCATGCTGGGCAGCGATCCGGACGTGACGCCGCGCTTCGGCTCGGGCGCCATCCCGGCCAAAGGCGGACGCGGCTTCAACACCTATCAATACCAAAGCCCGGAAGCCGACCGGCTGCTCGCCGAGGGCGCCAAGCAGTTCGATCTTGCAAGGCGCAAGGCGATCTATGGCGACCTTCAGAAGCTGATCCGCAACGACCTCGCGGTGCTGCCGCTGTTCCAGGGCACCATCACCGAGGGCGTCAAGGAAGGATTGCAGGGCTTCCGGCACAACATCAACGCCTCGTCCAACTGCTGGAACATCCGCGAATGGTACTGGACCTGACGCGTCTGATCCGGGGGATTGCCTGAATGGCCCGTTACGTCGCCAATCGCCTGATGCAGGCGATCATGTTGCTGGTGATTGTCTCGGCGCTCGGCTTTGCGATCCTGCATCTGGCGCCTGGCGGCCCGCTCTCCCAATTCGCCGCCTCGGCGCAAATGACGCAGGAGGACCTCGATCGCGTCACCAGGCAGCTCGGCCTCGATCGTCCGCTTCCGATCCAGTATCTCGACTGGTTCGGCCGCATGGTCAGGGGCGACTGGGGCCGATCCTATCGGGACGGCGAGGCGGTGCTGTCCGTCATCGGCTCGCATCTCGGCGCCACGCTCGAACTGATGGCGACAGCGACCCTCATTGCGGTTCTGCTCGGCTGCTGGATCGGCGTGCTTGGCGCCGTGCGCCGCTATTCCTTGTTCGATTCGCTGGCAACTGTCGGCGCCATGATCGCGCTCTCCATTCCGACGTTCTGGTTCGGGCTCGTCACGATCTATCTGTTTTCGGTGAAGCTCGGCTGGTTGCCGTCGGGCAACCGGCACACGATAGGTGACGGCTCATTTCTCGATCTCCTGCATCATCTGATCGCACCGGCCGTCGTGCTGGCGCTTGTCGAGACCGCCATCTGGGGGCGCTTCATGCGCTCCTCCATGCTCGAGGTCATCAACCAGGATTACATCCGCACGGCGCGCGCCAAGGGGATGCCGGAGTGGCGCATCCTGACGGTGCATGCCTTGCGCAACGCGCTGCTGCCGATGATAACAGTTGCGGGCCTTCAGTTTCCAACATTGCTCGGCGGCGCGCTGGTCACCGAGACCGTCTTCACTTGGCCTGGCATGGGCCGGCTGTTCCTCGATTCCATCGGCTATCGCGATTATCCGGTCGTGATGGGCATCCTGATGTTTTCGGCCATGATGGTGCTGATAGGTTCGCTTCTCGCCGACATCCTCTATGCCGTCGTCGATCCTCGGATCCGGGTGGGATAGGCGATGAGCACCGCAGCCTTGCAGACCGTCCAACTTGCTCCTGGCCAGGCCGCCTGGCAGCGCTTCCGGCGTCACAAGCTGGCTCTGGCGGGTGCCGTGACCATCGTCATCCTCGTGCTGGGTTCGGCGTTCGGCCCTTATCTTTTGCCGTTCGACGACACCTTTATCGACATCATGAAGCGGTTCGCGCCGCCATTGTCGGGAGCCCACATCCTTGGCACCGACGAACTCGGCCGCGACGTGCTGGCGCGGCTGATGATGGGAGGCCGCGTGTCGCTCTCCATCGGCATCGTCGCCATGACCATCGCCATGGCGGTCGGCATCCTGGTCGGCGCTTTCGCGGGCTTCTACGGCGGCGTCATCGGTGCCGTGCTGATGCGGTTCGTCGATGCCGTGCTGTGCTTCCCGGCGATCTTTCTGCTGCTGGCGCTCGCGGCGCTCACCGAGCCGGGCCTGATGACCACCACCTTGCTGATCGCGGCCACCGCGTGGATGAGCGTCGCCCGCGTGGTGGAAGCGCAGGTCCGTTCGCTGCGCGAACGCGAGTTCGCGATCGCCGCCGTCGCCTTCGGCTCGTCGAACCTGCGGATCATGTTCCGCGAACTCGTACCAAACGCCATGGCGCCGATCGTGGTTGCGGCGACGCTCAACGTCGCCAAGGCGATCCTGCTCGAATCCTATGTCAGCTATTTGGGTTTCGGCATTCAGCCGCCGGCCGCGAGCTGGGGCAACATGCTCAACAATGCGCAGATCTACATGACGAGTGCGCCCTGGCTTGCGATTGCGCCGGGCATTGCCATCACGCTCGCCGTGACCAGCTTCAACTTCCTCGGCGACGGACTGCGCGACGCCCTCGATCCGCGCATGAACATCCCATGAAGCGCCAACCAGAGCGTTTTCCAGCGAAGTGGATACCGGTTCACCTGAAGAAAACGCGTCAAAACAAAAACCTAGAGCCCGTTCCGATACAATCGGAACGGAAAAGGCTCTAGCTTCGATCAACTTTACTGTCAGGAGAGTCTCATGTCCCCGCCACTCAGCCGCATCACAAGCGACGAACGCTTGCCGGCGCAAGCCGATGTCGTCGTCATCGGCGGTGGCGTCATCGGCGTTTCGGCGGCCTATCACCTGGCGAAGAAAGGACACTCCGTCGCGCTGATCGAGAAGGGGCATGTCGGCGCCGAGCAGTCGAGCCGCAACTGGGGCTGGTGCCGCCAGCAGGGCCGTGCCCGCGCCGAGATCCCGCTGGCCCGCGAGGCGCTGCGGCTGTGGGAGGACATGCAGAACGACGCCGGCGTCGATGCCGGCTTTCGGCGTACCGGTGTCTTGTTCCTGACCAAGAACCCGCAGGAACTGGCCGCGTGGGAGAAATGGGCCGAGATCGCCCGCGAACAGCAGGTTCATTCAACCGTCTTGTCGGCGGCCGAGGTCGCCGAGCGCGTGCCCGGCAATGCCGATAGCTGGGTCGGTGGTTTGCACACGCCGAGTGACGGGCGCGCCGAGCCTTCGATGGCCGTGCCGGCGCTCGCGGCCGCCGCGCGCAAGCACGGTGTAACGATTCATCAGGGCTGCGCCGCGCGCGGGCTCGAAACCCAGGGCGGACAGGTAAGCGCGGTCGTCACCGAGAAGGGGGCCATTCGCACGCAGTCCGTGCTGCTGGCGGGTGGGGCCTGGTCGTCGCTGTTCTGCCGGCGCCACGGCATTGAGCTGCCGATCGGCCTCGTCAACGCCACCGCGTGCCGCACCACGCCGGCGCCGGAAATCACGATGGGCGCGCTCGGTACCGACTTCTATTGCATTCGCCGCCGCCTCGATGGCGGCTTTACGCTGGCGCTGCGCGGCCGCGGCACGGTGGAAGTGTCGCCGGATCTGTTTCGCTATGCCAAAACCTTCTGGCCGACCTACAAGCAGCGCCGCAAGGGGTTGAAGCTGTCGTTCGGAAAGTCGTTTTTCGACCAGATCATGCGCGGCACCAGCTGGAGTCTCGACAAGCCTTCGCCGTTCGAGACCGAGCGGGTGCGCGATCCCGCGCCTGATATGTCGCTGGTCACTTCGGCGCTCGCGGCGCTGATCAAGTCAAATCCCGAGTTGAAAGGCATCGAAGTCGCGGAGGCCTGGGGAGGCACCATCGACACGACGCCCGACACCATTCCGGTGATTTCACCTGTCGATGCGATGCCAGGGTTTTTCCTCGCGACCGGCTTCAGCGGCCATGGCTTCGGCATTGGCCCGGCAGCCGGCAAGCTCGCTGCCGACCTCGTCACGGGCGAAACGCCGCTGGTCGATCCGGCGGCCTACAGCCATATGCGCCTGATCGACGGCCGGCCGCTGGCGCCGGTCAGCCTGTTCTAGCGGTGCCGGATCGGGGCAGCTCGCCATGACATTCCTCTACAAGGCGAATGCAACCCGCGGCCTCGAATGGGCCCGCCATTTTGCGGCGCGCGCCCCGGAGCTGCCGTTCCGGCTCTGGCCTGATATCGGCGATCCGGCAGAGGTACGCTATCTCGCGGTATGGAGCCCGCCGGAAAACATCGCCACAACCTTCCGCAATCTCGAACTCGTCTTCTCGGTCGGGGCAGGGGTCGATCAATTCGATTTCTCGCAGCTCCCGCCTCATGTTCCGCTCATCCGCATGCTGGAGCCCGGCATTGCGGAAGGCATGGTTGAATATGCCACCATGGCCGTGCTCGCACTGCATCGCGATCTCGTGCACCTCATCGCCCAGCAGCGCCAGCAGATCTGGCGCGAGATCCGGATCACGCCGGCGGCGAAACGGCGTGTTGGCGTGATGGGCCTCGGCCTGCTCGGTCAGGCGGTGCTTGAACGGCTCAAACTATTCGGCTTTCCGCTCGCGGGGTGGAACCGCTCCCCACGCACCATAGAGGGTGTCACTTGTTATGCGGGCCGGGAGACATTGCTGGATTTTTTGGCGCAGACCGACATCCTTGTCTGCCTGCTGCCGCTGACCGATGAAACCCGCGGCATCCTGAATATGAGTCTGTTCGAGGCGCTGCCGCGTGGCGCTCAACTCGTCAATGTCGGGCGGGGCGGGCATCTGGTCGAGGCAGACCTGATTGCGGCGCTGGAGCGCGGCCTGTTGTCGTCAGCCGTTCTTGACGTCGCCGAACAGGAACCGCTGCCGGCAGGCCACCCGTTCTGGAACCATCCGCGCATCCTGCTCACACCACATATCGCAAGCATGACGACGCCGGAAACGGCGGTCGAATTCGTGCTCGATACCATCGGTCGCCACCGCCGCGGTGAAATCTTGCCGGGGCGTGTCGATCGTGACCGCGGCTACTGAAACCGTGCATTGAAAGCTTCAGGATGAGTATTGGCCCAAGCGGACTTGACCATCTCGCCACCGGCGTGAAGCCGGCCCAGGCAGCGGGTTCGCCGGTGCTGTCGATCGCGGGTCTGACCACCTCGTTCATCCGCGACGGGCAATGGATTCCCGTCGTCCGGAACGTGTCGTTCGACGTTGCCGCGAAGGAGACTGTGGCGATCGTCGGGGAATCTGGCTCGGGCAAGAGCGTCACCGCGCTCTCCATCATGCGGCTCATTCCGCAGGAGAGCGGCCGCATCGTGGGCAGCATCAAGCTCGCGGGTCGCGATCTCCTGACGCTGCCCGAACAGACCATGCAGGATGTGCGCGGCAACGAAGTTGCCATGATCTTCCAGGAACCGATGACCAGCCTCAATCCGGTGCTGACCATCGGCTTCCAGATCGCCGAAGCGCTGATCTACCATCGGGGCATGTCGCGCGCGGCGGCCGAGGCCGAGACCGTTTGCCTGCTCGAGAGGGTCCGCATCCCGGCGGCGAAGTCGCGTTTCCATGAACATCCCCATCGCTTCTCCGGGGGCATGCGCCAGCGCGTGATGATCGCCATGGCGCTGGCCTGCAGGCCGAAGCTGCTCATCGCCGACGAGCCGACCACCGCGCTCGACGTCACGATCCAGGCGCAGATCCTCGAACTCCTCAAGGTTCTGCAGGAAGAAGAGGATATGTCGATCCTCTTCATCACGCATGACATGGGAGTGGTGGCCGAGATCGCGGACCGCACCGTGGTGATGTATGACGGCCAGGCGGTGGAAGCCGACAGCACCGCACGGATCTTCGCCGCGCCTTCGCATCCTTATACCCGCGCGCTTCTCTCCGCTGTGCCGCGTCTCGGCTCCATGGAAGGGCGGGCGCGGCCGATGCGATTTCCGATCGTCGACAAGGTAACGGGAACGTCGGATGAACCGACGGAGACGCCCGATACGGTCGCCGCATCAGAGCGGCCGGTGCTCGACGTCGCCAACCTGACCACGCGGTTTCCGATCCGCTCCGGCCTGTTCGGCAAGGTCTCGGGCCGCGTCCATGCGGTGGAGAACATATCCTTCAGCGTGCACGCCGGCGAAACACTGGCGCTTGTCGGCGAGTCCGGCTGCGGCAAGTCGACGACGGGACGGTCCATCCTCAAGCTGGTCGAGCCGGACAGCGGCTCCGTGCTGGTCGATGGCGAGGATGTCCTCGGCATGGGCGCCTGGGCTCTGCGTGCGTTGCGCAAGCGCATGCAGATCGTCTTCCAGGATCCGTTCGCGAGCCTCAATCCGCGCATGTCGGTCGGCTCGGCGGTCGCCGCGCCGCTCTATGCCCATGGACTGGCTTCTTCGTCGCAGGCGCGCGACAAGGTTGCCGATCTATTGGTTCGCGTCGGACTGACGGCGGATATGGCGTCGCGCTTTCCGCACGAGTTTTCCGGCGGGCAACGCCAGCGCATCTGCATCGCCCGCGCGTTGGCGCTCGGGCCCAGGCTGATCATCGCCGACGAGGCGGTCTCGGCGCTCGACGTCTCGGTCAAGGCGCAGGTAGTCAATCTGATGCTCGACCTTCAGGCGAGCATGGGTCTTGCCTATCTGTTCATCTCCCATGACATCGCGGTCGTCGAGCGGATGAGCCACCGTGTCGCTGTCATGTATCTCGGCGAAATTGTCGAGATCGGACCCCGCGCGGCGGTGTTCGGGAATCCGCAGCATCCCTATACCAGGAAGCTGATGGCGGCCGTACCGATCCCCGATCCTGCGCGCCGCGCCGAGAAGCGCGGTGTATCCAACGACGAAATCAAAAGTCCCGTGCGCGCGCCCGACTACCAGCCTCCGGTCCGCCAGTACCGCGAGGTCACACCGGGCCACGTCGTCCAGGTTTGGGACGAAGAATGGTCGGGCTAACTGGTATCCCGAATCGCTTGTGAGCGCGCCTGCTCAGCCCTTCACCATATCTCCGAGCAAGTTCGCCGCCACCGTCAGCTTCGCGAGCGTCAGGCCGCTGGCCACAATCTCCTCGACCGAGCGGCGAATGCGCGTCGCTTCAGGATGAGCCGCCAGCCAGCTCCCGGCGGCCTCCTGGCCGCATTGGCCGGTTGCCAGCATGTCCGCAGCCAGCCTTCTTTCGGCGGCTGCGATCTGGTCAATGGCGCGATCAATGGCGAGACGTTCGTAGTTATCGTTGGCCGGGACGCTGCGTGCCGCGGCGATAAGGCGATCGAGACGGAAATTAGCCTCGGCGGCGAAGAAGGTAGCGGCGGCGTCGCCGATGGTCCGGCTGGTGCGCTCCGCTACAGTCACGATATCCGGTGCCGAGACCAAGGCGTCGAGATCGGCGAACTCGCCTGCGACGTCGGCTGGGACGCCGGCATCGATCAGGTCCTGCCGTCGCTTGCCGCGCCCGGCCAGCAAGTCCTCCGGAAGGGTCTTGTCGAGCCCAGCGACGATCTCGCGGATGCTCGGGCCGAAGCGCGCGATGACCGGGTCCAGACCGGCCTTGAAATCGACGTTGCGCACATACCAGACCATCCGGGAAAGCAGGAGATCCTGAATCGCGGCGTAGAGGGTAAGTTGCAATTGCCCGTCGATGCGGGTGTCGAGCGCATCGATCGCGTCGTTCAGCCGCTTCAGACCGTAGGATTCATTCACCGCCACGAAGGCCATGACAATGGTCGACGCCTCGGCGTCCGTCTCGTCGATCAGGCGCACGACACACGCCGGGCCGCCGCGATTGATGACGGCATTGGCGAGACTGGTGGCGACAATCTCCCGCCGAAGGCGATGCTGTTCCACTGCAGCGGGGAATTTGTCCTTAACCTCGCGCGGGAAGTACTGAGACAATTCGCGGGCAAGATACGGATCGTCAGGCACGCTGGCGGCGAGCAGATCGTCGTAAAGCGTCAGCTTGGCGTAGGCAAGCAGCACGGCAAGTTCCGGCCGAGTCAGGGATTGGCCGCGCCGGGCGCGTTCGGCGATCGCCGCGTCGTCGGGCAGGAATTCCACAGCGCGGCTGAGAAGGCCGCGCTGCTCGAGCGACTGCATCAGGCGCGTGAGGAATCCGGTCTCTGCCAGGCCCTTGCGTTCGGCCAGCGAAAGCGCCAGCGTCTGCAGATAATTGTTACGTAGCACCAGGGCGCCGACCTCGTCGGTCATCGCGGCCAGCAGGCTGTTGCGGTCAGCCGCACTGAGGTGTCCCTCGCGCTCGGGGCGCGCCAGCGCGATCTTGATATTGACCTCGACGTCGGAGGTGTTCACGCCGGCCGAATTGTCGATCGCGTCGGTGTTGAGCCTGACGCCTTTCTGCGCGGCTTCGATGCGGCCGCGCTGGGTCACGCCAAGGTTGGCGCCCTCGCCGATCACCCGGGCACGGATATCGGCGCCGGTGACGCGGATCGGATCGTTGGCGCGATCGCCGACCTGATCGTCGCTTTCCCCCGACGCGCGGATATAGCTGCCGATGCCGCCAAACCAGAGCAGGTCGACGCGCGCTTTCAGGATCGCCGTCATCACCTCGAACGGCGTGGCTTGCGGTTTGTCGAGATCAAGCAGGCTGCGGACTTCCGGGGCGAGCGCAATGGCCTTGAGAGAGCGCGAGAACACGCCGCCGCCTTGCGAGATCAGCCCCTTGTTGTAATCCTGCCAGCTCGACCGCGGCAGGTTGAACATGCGCAGGCGTTCGGCGTGGCTGACGGCCGGGTCGGGCGAGGGATCGATGAAGATGTCGCGGTGATCGAAAGCCGCGACCAGCCTGGTCGCCGGCGACAGCAGCATACCATTGCCGAACACATCGCCGGACATGTCGCCCACGCCGGCGGCGGTGAACGGCATGGTCTGAATGTCGGTGCCGAGCTCGCGGAAGTGGCGCTTCACCGCCTCCCAGGCGCCGCGCGCCGTGATCCCCATCTTCTTGTGGTCATAGCCCTGGCTGCCGCCGGAGGCGAAGGCGTCGCCGAGCCAATGGTTCTTCTCGGTCGAGATCGCGTTGGCGATGTCGGAAAAGGTGGCGGTGCCCTTGTCAGCGGCGACGACGAGGTAGGGGTCGTCGCCGTCATGCCGCACGGTGGAGTCGGGCGACACGATGTCGTCGCCGTCGAGATTGTCGGTGAGTTCGAGCATGGAGCGAATGAAGATGCGATAGGCTTCGGTGCCTTCGGCCATGAAGGCGTCGCGATTGGAGGGCGGCGGCAGGCGCTTGGGCACGAAGCCGCCCTTGGCGCCGACCGGCACGATCACGGCGTTCTTGACCTGCTGGGCCTTGACCAGGCCGAGGATCTCGGTGCGGAAGTCTTGCGGCCGGTCAGACCAGCGCAACCCGCCGCGCGCGACCTTGCCGAAGCGCAGATGAATACCTTCGACACGCGGCGAATAGACGAAGATCTCGTAGAGCGGCCGCGGGGCCGGCAGGTCCTCGATCTTGCGCGCGTCGAACTTGAACGAGATTACCGGACGCGGATGTCCGTCCTGGCCGATCTGCCACAGATTGGTGCGGATGGCTGCCTGCACCAGATTGGTGAAGCGGCGCAGGATGCGGTCTTCGTCGAGCGAAGCGACGGATTTGAGCTGCTCCTCGATCTCGGTGAGGAGGGTCGCCTCACGTGCCGAGCGCTCGGCGTCGGTGGCGGCGAGGCGCGGATCGAGGCGGGCCTGGAACAGCGCGACCATGCTGGCGGTGATCGCGGTGTTCCTGCGCAAGGTCTCCCACATGTAGTCCTGGCTGAACGGCGCGCGGATCTGGTGCAGGTAGCGGGAGAGCGCGCGGATGGTCGAAACCTCGCGCCAGCTCAGGGCCGTACGCAGGATGAGGGCGTTGTATCCGTCGGATTCGGCCCGATCGCCGACCACCGCCATGATCGAGGCTTCCAGACGATGGCCGAATTCCGAGCTGATCACGATCGGCTTGCCGTCGTTGGCCTCGATCGTCATGTCGTGCAGCCATACCGGCGCCGGCGCCGGCATGGCGCGAGGCACGATCTGATAGGTGCGCTCGTTGACGACGCGCAGGCCGTGATGTTCGATCACCGGCACCCGGTACGACAGCGACAGGGGCGCGCCAAGCGAGAAGACCTTGAGACCGAAGCGCGTTGGATCGTCTTCGCCCTCGATATGGTGGGCCGAAATCGCCACCGGTCGCGCCGGGGTGAGCTTTTCGATGGTGGCGATATCGGCAATCGCCTGCGAGGTGCCGAAGGCCTCGGTGTAGCCGCCAGTGAAGGCCTGGGCGTAACGGTTGGCGAGCATGCGCGCTCGCATGCCGTCGGTGGAGGCGGCGAGCGCCGCCTTCAGCTTGTCGCCCCAGGTCGCGGCGATGGTGCTGATCTCGGCTTCCAGCGCAGCGCGCTCGACGACAGGCGTTTTGCCGTCATAGCGCCCGATGATGTAGTGGACGCGCGCAAGCGATCCCTCGGGGAAGGAAGCGTACGAGGCCGCCAGGCGCCCCTTGTAGACCTGCGCCAGGAAGTCCCCGACGCGCGTGCGCACATCGGTGTCATATTTCTCGCGCGGGATGAAGACGAGGATGGAGACGAAACGGTCGAACTTGTCGGCCCGTGCCAGCGCCCGCACGCGGGGACGCTCATAGAGCGTCAGGACTTCCATGACGAAATTGTAGAGCGTTTTGGCATCGAGCTGGAAGAGCTCGTCGCGTGGATAATCTTCGAGGATATGCAGGACCGCCTTGCCTGAGTGACTGGCTGGGTCGAAGCCGGCGCGCTGCAGCACCTGTTCGACCTTGTGGCGGACATAGGGGATCTGCCGCGCCGAGCGGGTATAGGCACCCGAGGTGAACAGGCCGACGAGGCGCAACTCGCCCTCGAGCCGCCCGTCGGACGCATAGAGCTTGATGCCGACATAATCCATGCGGACACGCCGATGAACACGGCTGTTCACATTCGCCTTGACCACCATCAGAACGGTCGGCTCGCGCATGAATTCGCGGATTTCCGGCGTCATGACCACCATTTCGGCGCCGCGGCGAAGAACCTTCACATCGGGATCACGCAGGATGCCGAGGCCTTCGCCGGTGCTGATGTCGTCCGGCGCATCGGCGTCGGGCGAGAATCGATATTCGCGCAAGCCCAGGAAGGTGAAATTGTCGGCGCACAGCCATTGCAGGAACTGGTTGGCTTCGGCCACCTCGTCGATCGGCAGCGGCGGCGGATTGGAGCGGAAGGTCATGATCGCCTGCTCGACCCGGGCGCGCATGGCCCGCCAGTCGCCGACGCAGGCGCGCACGTCGTTGAGCGTCCTGGTCAGGCCCTCGATCAGTTTCTGGCGGTCGGCATCGGCGTCCAGGCGCGCGATGTGGAAATGAATCAGGCTTTCGCGTTCGCCCTTTGCTCCCTCGGGCAGCGCTTCGCCGTGGAAATGCTCCAGCTTGCCTTGGTCGTTGCGCTCCACGGCGATGATCGGGTGGGCGACCAGCGTGACCTCGATGCCCCGCTCGGCGAGCTCCGCCATGGTGGAATCGAACAGGAAGGGCATGTTGTCGTTGAGAACTTCGAGCACGGAAATCTCGCGCCCGTCGGGCATCATCGGATTGACGACACGGATGTCGGCACGGCCCGTCGTGCGTTGCTGCACATGCTCCCAGGCCTGTTCCGCCAGGAAGGCCAGGGAGGCCGCATCGTAGTTGGCGAGGTCCTCGAGATTGGTATGGCCGAACAGATGCTCGGCAAAGGATCGGGGCGCCTTGCCTGGCTGCACGTTACCCGCAGCTTCGCGGATCAGGGTCGCCCGGGCCTTGTCGTCACGCCACGACGCCATAAGGTCCTCCATTTCTCTCGCCGTCTGACCGCAGCCGCGATCGTTCGCTGGATTCTGGAGTGCATCTCTTTGGGCGCATCGCTTTGGCCGGGATTGATCGCGTACGCGCAATCCTCGGTCTCGGAGCCTCAGCAGCCCTTGATGATTATGCCATCAAATCTCGAGAAACGCATCTTCAGTATGCGTTTCAGCCGGCTTCGAGAGGGCTTGACTTACTGGCAGGTAGGTTATCGGAGGTCGGGAAAAGTCACCCGCCGCGGCGAATTCGCGCAGCCTTGCTGATCGGCGAGGCCGAATCTTGCGCGGTTGATCGAGGCTCCGCCGGTGGCAGTAAGCTCACCGGCGGTCGTAGACGATGGCAAGGGTCAGGCCGCTTTGGTTTTCGATTTCGCCACGTGGGTAGCGATCGCATCCATCAGCGGCGGCGACAGGCAATCATAGGGCTCGAGCCCGAGCTCCGTGAGGCGGGCTCTGATCCCCGCCATGTCCGACGGAGCGACGCCGGCTTCGATCACGGACGATACAAACGCGGCAAACCCTGGTGCCGCCGAACCGGCTTCCTGGAATAGTTCGGGGTGGATGAAGTCGAGGCCGTAGAACGGATGTCCCTTGTTCTCGATCCGGCCGTACATATGCGTGCCGCAGGCCTTGCAGGCGTGGCGTTGGATCGCCGCCGACGCATCGACGATTTGCAGCTTGTCGCCGTTTTCCAGCACCGACACATTCTCGCGCGGCACGACCGCCACCACCGAGAAGGTTGCCCCTGCCGGCTTCCAGCATTTGGTGCAGCCGCAGGCGTGGTTGTGGGCGACATCGCCCTTGATGCCGACCTTGACCGCCTTGTCCGAGCACTTGCAGACAAGGGTGCCGCCGGCAAAGCTGCCCGATCCCTTCTTGACGCCGCTGTCGACCGATGGGTGGATGTGAACAGTCATGGGCCTATCCTCCTTATGTTTGACGTTCTTTGGCTTTAGAAAACGACGACCGAGCGGATCGACTTGCCCTCGTGCATCAGATCGAAGCCCTTGTTGATCTCTTCCAGCGTGAGGACGTGGGTGATCATCGGGTCGATCTCGATCTTTCCGTTCATGTACCAGTCAACGATCTTCGGGACATCGGTACGGCCGCGCGCGCCGCCGAACGCAGTGCCTTTCCACACCCGGCCGGTCACCAGCTGGAACGGCCGGGTCGCGATTTCCTTGCCGGATTCCGCCACCCCGATCACGACAGAGACGCCCCAGCCGCGATGGCACGCCTCGAGCGCCTGGCGCATCACTGTCGTGTTGCCGGTGCAGTCGAAGGTGTAGTCGGCGCCGCCGTCGGTGAGCGTAACGAGATGCGCAACGATATCGCCGCCGACCTTGGTCGGATTGACGAAATGGGTCATGCCAAAGCGGCGACCCCATGCTTCCTTGCTGTCGTTGATGTCGACTCCGATGATCTTGTCGGCGCCGACCATTTTGGCCCCCTGAATCACGTTGAGCCCGATTCCGCCAAGTCCGAACACCACCACATTGGCGCCCGGCGTGACCTTGGCGGTGTTGACCACCGCGCCGACCCCGGTCGTCACACCGCAGCCGATGTAGCAACTCTTGTCGAACGGAGCGTCTTCGCGGATCTTTGCCAGCGCAATTTCCGGCAGCACGGTAAAGTTCGAAAACGTCGAGCAGCCCATGTAGTGGAAGACGGGCTTGCCCTTGTAGCTGAACCGCGACGTGCCGTCGGGCATCACGCCCTTGCCCTGCGTGGCGCGTATCGAGGTGCAGAGGTTGGTCTTGCCGCTCAGACAGCTCTTGCACTGGCGGCATTCGGGCGTGTAAAGCGGGATCACATGGTCGCCCGGCTTCAGTGACGTGACCCCCGCGCCGACCTCGCGAACGATGCCGGCGCCCTCATGGCCGAGGATCGACGGAAAGATTCCCTCGCTGTCGAAACCGTCAAGCGTATAGGCGTCGGTGTGGCAAATCCCGGTCGCCTTGATCTCGACAAGGACCTCACCAGCCTTCGGCCCGTCGAGGTCGACCTCGACGATTTCGAGCGGCTTTTTTGCTTCGAAAGCCACAGCTGCGCGCGTCTTCATTCTCAACTCCACTTTTCGTCTTGAGGGCGCTGCAAGGACACCTGTCCCCCGCGCTCACTCCGGATGATCATTTCCTGCCCATGCAAGAATTCTCCGCCTCGGTGTAGGCGTCAGGCTTGTCTTCTTTCTTGGCAGGACGCACGCGCCCGACCGCGTCATTGGCGCGGGCGCGCAGATAGATGTAGAGGTCGTCCATGTAGCAGGCGACGTTCGGATTATCGCCGAGCGCCGGCATCACGTTCTCCTGCGACGAACTCACGTTCTTGCGGCCGCTCGCGACAACGCCGACGAAGTCTCCGTAGCTCATGGTCTTGACCGAATCGGTGAGGGCTGGGGCGTAGGTCGATCCCATCCCGTCGGGGCCATGGCAGACATGGCATTCCGAGTGATAGCGGCGGTATCCGGAGTAGGTGTACCAATCCACCGTGCCGTCAGGGGCGACCTTGAAGGTCGGAGTGCCTTCCTTGTCGAAGTACTTTCCGTCCTCGGACTTGACGGCAGTCGGATCGACCGCGTCTGCAGCGAGGGTAATTCCGCCAGATACCGCGAAGATCATTGCGGCGCCCACAAACCAGATTTTACGCAAGAGATTGTCCTCGGGATTCGTTGGGAAGTGCTCCGGCGCATGGAGCCAGTCCATGCGCCGGAACGTAGATGGTTCGGCTTACTGCGGCAGGGCGAATACGGTCAGTGATCCGCCGAGTGCCGTGTAGTTGCTCAGGGCGGCGTAGCCGCCGACCGCGCCGAGACCAGCGGTCGGATCGGTCAGACCGGCCGCAAGGCCGATGCCCGCCCAACCACCGACGCCGGACAGAACTGCGATATACTGCCGGCCGCCCTGCTCATAGGTCGTGACGTTGCCGATGATGCCGGACGGGGTCCTGAACTTGTAGAGTTCCTTGCCCGTCTTGGCATCGACTGCCTTGAGGTAGCCTTCGAGCGTTCCGTAGAACACCACGCCGCCGGCGGTGGCGAGCGCACCGGACCACACCGAGAACTGCTCCTTGTTCGACCACACGATCTTGCCGGTCTTGTTGTCCCAGGCAATGAAGTTGCCCATGTGGGATTCGCCGGGAGGTGGATACATCGAGAGCGTCGCCCCGACATAGGGCTGGCCTGCGGTGTAGCTCACCTTGAACGGCTCATAGTCCATGCAGACGTGGTTGGTCGGCACATAGAACAGCTGGGTGTCCGGCGAGTAGGCTGCCGGCTGCTCGTCCTTGGTGCCGAGCGCGGCCGGGCAGATGCCCTTGGTATTCTTGTCCTCGCCGGTCTGTTCCGTCGAATATTGGGCGACGACCTTGGGGCGGCCGTAGGTCGGCGAGCTCTTGTTCATGTCGACGCCGGTGGTCCAGTTGACCTTCGGGTCGTACTTCTCGGCCACCAGCAATTCACCGTTGACGCGGTCCATCGTATAGGCGAGCCCGTTGCGGTCGAAATGGGTGAGAAGCTTGCGCTCCGTGCCATTGATCTGCTGATCGCTCAGGATCATTTCGTTGACGCCGTCATAGTCCCATTCGTCATGGGGCGTCATCTGATAGACCCAGCGGGCCATCCCGGTGTCGGCATTGCGGGCAAAAATGGTCATCGACCACTTGTTGTCGCCCGGGCGCTGCTTCGGGTTCCAGGTCGAGGGATTTCCCGAGCCGTAGTAGACCATGTTGAGCGCGGGGTCATAGGACAGCCAGCCCCATGTGCAGCCGCCACCGATCTTCCACTGGTCGCCCTGCCAGGTCTTGATGCTGGAATCCTTGCCGATCGGCTTGCCGAGATCGGTCGTCTTCTCGGGGTCGACCAGGAGCTGATCGTCCGGCCCTTCGGAGTACGCCCGCCACACCTGCTTGCCTGACTTGATGTCGTATGCGGTGACGTGACACTGCACGCCGAACTCGCCGCCGGAAATGCCAATCAGGACCTTGTCCTTGATGACGAGGGGTGCGGAAGTGCCGGTAGCGCCCTTGCCGGGATCGCCGTTCTTTACCGACCACTCAACCTTGCCGGTCTTGGCATCGAGAGCGACCAGCGTGGTGTCGGCCTGGTGCAGGAAGATCTTGCCGTCGCCATAGGCCACGCCACGGTTGACGGTGTCGCAGCACATCACCGGAATGACGTTCGGATCCTGCTTCGGCTCGTACTTCCAGACGATCTGTTGGTCCTTGGATAGGTCAAGGGCATAGACCTTGTTTGGGAACGGCGTGTGGACATACATCATGTTGCCGATGATGAGCGGTCCGCCTTCGTGGCCACGCAGCACGCCGGTCGAGAAGGTCCAGGCGACCTGGAGCTTGCCGACATTGGCCGCCGTGATCTGGTTGAGTTTCGAGTAGCGCGTATTGGCGTAGTCGCCTGCCGGCATCACCCAATCCTTTGGGTTCTGCGACATTTTGATCAATTCCTCGTTGGCTACGGCGCTGCCCACGGCGAACGCCGCCATGGAACCAAGACAAGTTGCAACTAGCAGTCTGCGCATTGCGTCCTCCCACTGATGAAGCCCAGGTACCGCCGAGGCGGCCCACTTTTTCGATTTTGTCCCGTATCTTTATCCCGTTCGGGAATGGGAAACTTGCCCAAGAGGGAAGGGCATTTGCTCCAAAGCGAACCTTGGCGAGATTTCTGTTTTCCTGCCGAATCGCTGTGGGGGTTGCCACACATAAGGCAGCGGTTTGGGCAGCCACTGTGCGGCGCACTACGACGGATGTCGCACGATCGAGGCGAACCTTCCCCTTGACGGCGCAGAAACTAAGTCGGAGGATTGTCAAGTGGATGCCGGGACATACGTTGCTTAGGCAACAACGACCGTTCTAAATTGAGGTAAATCAAACTTCACCGTGACCGAGTCTTCCGCGGCAACAGTTACGTTTCTCGAATCGGTGGCTGGAAATGGTTGATACGGTCCACTCGCTTACCACTTCGGGATTGTCGCCGAAGAAGCAGATCCAGTGCTGGTCGGATGCACTGACGGATCTTTGTGGCCAATTTGACATAGATCCGTTGAAGGCTTCGTCGCTCGAAGCGCGTGTCAATTACACGACGGTCTCAAAGCTGAAGCTCTGTCAGATCGAGGTGAGCCAGCATCGCATCGCGCACACCGTGTCGCGTTCAAAAGCCAGCGAGCATCCCTACGTCAAGATATTGTTTCAGACGCACGGCGTTTCCTATTTCGAGCAGGAGGGCCGGCGCATCGAGCTGATGCCCGGCGATTGTCTTGCCTATGATGTATCCTGCCCGCATACGATCGTCAGTCCGGCGCTGACGCGGCACGAGGTCGTCATCGTGCCGAAGGCGCTGCTGCAGGAGCGCGGCTTCCATACAGCGCGGATGTCGGCGTGCAAGCTCTCGGCGCGCACCGGCACCGGCCGCATTGCCTATGACTTCGTTCATGCCGCATTTGACCAGGCTGCGAGACTGTCACCGAACAACGCGGTCGTCGTCGCCGATTCGCTGATCGATCTGTTGCTGTTGCCGCTGCGCGAGGCGGACGCGAGTTTCGATCGCGGCGGCCCCGAGGCGATGTATATTCGCGCCCAGGCCTTCATCCGCGAACATCTGCGCGATCCTGATCTGTGCATCGATCAGATTTCCGCGGCGCTGGGCTGCACCAAGCGTTATCTGCACATGCTGTTCAGCGACCGGGGCATGACCGTCAGCGACTATATCTGGCAGGCACGGTTGCAGAACTGCCGCCACGAACTGGAGACGCACGGCGGCAAGACCGTCACGGATGTCGCATTTTCATGGGGCTTTTCGAGTTCTTCCCACTTCAGCCGGGTCTTCCGCAGGTATTTCGGCATTGTTCCGTCTTCGATCCAGAAGGCGCAGCACAGCAGCCCGGCTCCAGACGCTTCCTAGGCGCCCTCGCTTAACCCCGCATCGGTCACGTGTTCTGCCACGTCCAGACGGCGGCGTGTGAGCGCTTGATCAACCCATCGGAACATGCGGGCAGACGCTTGGCCGTGGCTGCGACCCACGCTTGTCGATCGGCACATTGCAATTGTCGATCCGCTGCTCATCCATCCATTTCCTGCCGAGACGCTCCTTGCCGGTCAGTGTCGCAGGCGGGTTTGCTGAATCCGGTGTCGGCTGCCCGAGTCGCGAATTGTCCTGGGCGTCGGCCGCTGGCCCTGGGCAGACGGCGAGAAAGATCGCGAGCGTTCCGCAGATCAATGGTCGCATGTGAAATCGCCTCGCAATTTGTTGGCACTGATCGGAACATGAGGTGCGCCCGATTAAACAATAGCGAGATTCGACCCGCCACCCGGAACCCGTGGCCTTCGAACCGGTTGCTCCTCCGTCCTGACGTGCCGGGGCGCGCGGCAGGTCCAAGGAGGATCAGATGAACACGAAACGACTCATTCTCGCGGCTTGCTCGATCGCTGTTTTGAGCATCAGCACCGCAATGGCAGGCCCGTGCGACACCACCGGTCGCGCCGCAAATCTGAAGGACGCGGGTTCCGGACCCGCATCGGTTGGCAGTGGCCAGACCACCGGCAAGGCTTCCGACACCAGGGAACACGCGGCAACCAGCACGATGAATCGTGCAACCGACGATGTTGCAGCGTCTTCGCAGGACACACAAAAGCAGATGCAAGGTCAGCCGACGGCCGCGCAGGAGGCCCAAGGCGCCAAGCCTGACGGCCAGACCGCGAAAGCCGATGAGGACTGCTAAACGCGCCGACGGCTGAAACATGCGCCGCATTGAACAGCCTTCAGGGCCCGTCCTTCGGTGGAAGAATCGGAGCGGGCAGCGGTGCGAATTCGATATTGCCGGCTTCACCGGTCAGGAACGATAGATCGAGCGGACCGCCGCTCATCGGATCGCCGCCCGGTGCGGCCGTCGGGCGAAGCGTCGAGACATCGGCGGGACCTTCCGGCGCGGGTTGCCCATTGCCGGATCCATAATCGGCCGCGCGTCCGCCCTGCGGATGGCCTTTCATGATCTCGTCGCGCGCCGCGGTTACCTTGTGCGCGAGTGCCGCGGAATAGGGCAGGCGATGGGCCCGCGGCTGACCGTTCGGAAGATTGGCGGCATCGAGTTCCTCGACCCAGATATGCACCGCACCGGGATCGCGATCGAGCGGGTTCGGCTCGACAACCCGCGCCCACAACAACTGGAACTGCGACGGCAGCGGTGCGGGCGCCGACCAGCCGGCCAGGCCTTCGATGCGGAAGAACGCCACGCAGTAGTAGACGCTGGTGACAAGCACGGCCGCTGCCTTGAGCTGCCAGGATACGCGGGCGCGCACCACAAAGATCAGCAACAACGCCGCCAGCAGCGCGTAGGCAATCGACAGACCCACGATTTCCTTCTGCAGTTCCATGGTCAGCCACTCTTGCTGAGCCGGTTGCGCAGCGTCTGCAGCAGCGATTTCTCGTGATGGTTGACATCGACGATGCCGCCGCTGGCGTCGATCGAAAAGCGGACGGCGGTGCGTTCGGTGCCCGCGCTTTGCATCATCATCTTGTCGTAGTGGACGACCTGAACCGTTGGATTGAGCTTCTCGACCTTCACCGAGACCGGCACGGGTTCGCGGCCCATCGCGATAAAATGATAGATATTCACAGTGTATTCGCCGGCGACGATGCCGCGGATGCTGACCGTCTCCTGGCGGATCGGCGACAGGACCTTGCGGCCGTTGACCAGAATGAAATCGTTGGCGCCGCCACGATCGTCGCGGTCGAGCAGCATGAATCCAGCCTCGCGCCGCCGATACCAGACCATATTGCCAAGCGGGTCCTGAACGAACATGTCGAAGTCATCAGGATGCTGGTCGGGCCAGGCCATCGTGACGAGGAATTCCGCCTTGCTGTCGATCTTGCCATCCTTTGCCTCGGGCGCGATGGCCAGCAATGCGACGAAGAACAGGAAGGCAAGGACCTGCAGCGCCTTGAACAGCATGACCGCGAACGGATCGAATGGTTCCTCCTGCGGCATGAGGTCATATTCGTCGATCATTCCGCGGCCTCAGGCCTGTTCTCCAGGATCGAAACCACGCGGACTTCCGTCAGCCCGACGGCGAATGCAAACAGCTTCGCGGTCGCGTCGTCGAGCATGTAGTACTGGATCCTGACGAGGATGGAACCGACGAGACCGGCGAGCGTCGTGTACATGGCGACCGCCATGCCGTCGCTCATCAGATTCATCGAAGACCTGACCGTGCTGCGGTCGCTGGGATCTAACCCCGCAATTGGCGCCAGCATCATGATGAATCCGATGATCGTGCCGAGCAGGCCCAGCTTCATCAGCGTGTCACTGGCGAAGGCGCCAAACTGGTTGGAGCCGCGTAGCCGGCTGGCCAGTCCGCGCAGCAGCAGCGTCTGATCGAGCTTGCGGGATCCCTGCAGGCGTGCCTTGACGGCAAGGTCACGAATGTGGGCCGCGACCAGGCCGGTTGGAAGCAGGCCGACGCCTTCGACGACGACGGCGTCGCCGTCAAGATCAATGCGACCCGATCCAGATGCGATCAACGCGCCTGTGCGGCGCGCCGCATCGCCCTCGCGCGCAATCACGATCGTGCGCCACAGGCAATGCAGCGACGTCGCAACATAGAGCAGCGCGATGATCGGCGAGAGATAGGTGCGATCGCCAGCGATCATCTGCCGAATGAGGCCGAAGCGCCACAACAGAAAGAACGCAAAAATCCACAGCCCGGTGAAGACCAGCCATCGCAACAGAGGCCCGCGGTCACCAAAAGAATCTAGATCGCCACTCGCCGTTGGCATCCGGACACCTCGACCCAAGAACCTGGACCCAAGAACCTCGACCCAAGAGAACACCAGCCTTCCACATGTCGCATGGGCAGGCAAACCGAATTCGTCAAGTGGTGTTCAAGCTTCCGTTGGGCACGAGGTCTTTCACGGCCCGTGCGCTATTGCGCTCATGTCGCGTAGCGAGCCGGTGTTCCGATTTGTCTAGGAGCGAAGTGACTTTGTCCGAGAGAGAAATATTGGCGGCCAGGTGCGGCACTCCAGCGTTGTGCGTCGATGTTCCGTACTTGCGCTGCGTCCGGGGCCGCCCTAGGTTCTGCTCCGGCGTGAACGTCGCGCCAAACTAGTTGGGAGGACCCCGAATGACTTGGAAGACTCCGAAAATTGTCGAAGTGTCGGTGGGCATGGAAATCAACATGTACGCCTGCGCATCGCGCAAATAGACTGCACCGAAACGATCTGCCCGGCTCTGGCTGCATTCTGTTGCTCGAGCCGTGGCAGGCGTCCGGTTCAAGATCTGGTCCGGCTCGAGATTTAGTCCGGCGCGAGAATTAGTCCGGTTCAGTATCTCAGAACATCGCCTCGCGAAATCACGCAGCACCCAGCTCCCTTTGCATTGATCGGCTTGCGTCAGGCTTCCTGCAGAAGAAGCTTGCCATTTGATCTTCCCTGACGGGGGCGCCCTCGTGCCGGCTCCGGGTGCCATGATCCGGAATTCCGGGAACACGCCTTTCGATTCCTTGGCCGCAGCCCTCTGCGCCATGCTAGGGTGCCGGCAGTGACGCCTCGTTCATTCCCGTCGTTTTCATTCCTGTGGCTCGTGGATGCCAATTCGTTCGAACACCTGCCGGGTGGTATTCGTCTGTCTCGCCGCGCTGCTTCCGGGTGGTGTTTGCGCGGAAGGCATTGATACCGAGCATCTGTTCGGCTTCATGATCGGCACGGATATCGGCACTGTCGGCGAGCGCGAGCTGCAGAGCGAGACCACCGGACGATTTTCCAAGAATGGCGGAAAGTATCGCGCGATCGGGCAGGAATTCGAATTGGAGTTCGTGCCTGCCAAAAATGTTCGGGTGGAGTTGGGAACCAGCTTTGCGTCCCATTACATCCGCGGCGTTCCAGGCCTGGAGGATCGGCGCCAATTGTCGTGGGAAGGCGTCTCCTTGGACCTGCGCTACCGGTTTCTCGATCGGGACGCCGCCCCATTCGGTTTTACCGTCGCGGTCGAAGGCCACGGCAGCCGCATTGACGAGTCTTCCGCGGCGGCGGTCCGAAGCTACGGGGCGGGACTGGCGCTGGCGTTCGATCGCGAAATAATTCCGAACGTCGCCGTCACCGCGCTCAATCTGATTTACCAGCCGGAATGGACGCGCCTTGTCGGCACGCGAGCCGCAGAGCAGGAATCGACCATCGGCGCCGCGCTCGCCTTGATGGTGCAAACACGTCCGGGCGTCTTTCTCGGCGGTGAAGCCCGCTACCTCAGGCAATATGAAGGGATCGGGTTGCAGGAATTCGAAGGCCAGGCGCTGTTTGTCGGACCAACCGCCTATTTTCAATTGTCGCCGCGCTCACGATTGACCGCGGCCTGGAGCGTTCAGGCATGGGGGCGTCCGGCCGGATCGAATGCGGCGCTCGATCTCGTCAACTTCGAACGCCATCACGCGCGGCTGATTTTCGGCGTTAACTTTTGAGCCTGTGCGGCTGACTCGAGGTCGCCGGGAACCGGATTTTCACGGTGTGGTGAAACTTTGCTCTGCCTGATACGTAGCTGTTTGTGTTATCTATTCAACGCACTAGCTCTGGGATCTCAGGCATGAATGCGATCGACCTGGTACTGACCGTGTGTGCCGTGCTGTCGCCGGCCACCTGCGAAGAACGGCATCTGGTGTTTTCATCGGATGTTTCTCCGCGGCAATGCGTCATGGCTGCGCAACCCTATATCGCGCAATGGGTCGGCGAGCATCCGAAATGGACCGCGGTCAAGTGGCGCTGCGAATATCCGCACCACAACGACCGGGCGGACAAGGGCGAAGTGACACCCGCAGGCTGAAGCCATCCTGTCAGGCCGCCGCAAGGGTTACTTGTTGCAGTCCTTTAAATCCTTGTCGGCAATCGAAAATACGGCATCCGCCTTGATCTCGATGTCCCTCACAAGGCACTGCCGCGCGTCGGGATAACTTACCTTGGCATCGTATTGTCCCGGCTCCACGCCCGTGATGCGAAGGCGTTCGTCGTGGTCGACCTCCTTGTCCTTGTCGTTCAGGGTCAGGTTAGGTCCCCAAGTGTCCTTCCCGACCGGCGACAGCTGGAAACCCGATATTGTCGAGGTGGTCAGGTTCCAGAGCCGGATGCCCTTGCCCTTGCTCTGCGCGGCGAGTTCGCCGGCGCCCGCCAACAACAGCACGACCAAGGCCAGTATCCATCGCATTATGAGATCCTCCCGCGGCAAGCCTCAAGCGCTTCCTACCTTATCAGACGTTTCCGGTTTTTCGCCGTCTCGAAAGTTTTTGGTGCTTTTCAATCTCGCTGAATCACATCGAGCAACTATGAGGCATCCCGCCCGGTGAGACCGCCGTTGATCCGCTGCATGATGTCCGACTTGATCGCCGCGATCTCGGCGTCGCCCCGCGCGCGACGCGGCGTGCGGATGGGCAGATCGGCGACAACCCGGGCCGGGCGCGGCGACAGCAGAAACAAGCGGTCGCCGAGGCGGGCCGCATCGTCCACGTCATGGGTCACCAGCAGCGTCATCACGGAACGGCCGTCGACCAGCATGGCAATCTGATCGCGCAGGCGCGCGGCGAGGGCGCCATCGAGCGAGGCCAGCGGCTCGTCGAGAATGAGGAAATCCGGCTCGATGGCGAACGCGCGCGCGAGCGCGACGCGCCGGGCAAGGCCGAGCGATAATTCGCCGGGAAAATGCTTGCGATGCTCGTTCAGCTCCAGAATTTCGAACAGCGCCGAAAGCTTCGTTTCGTCGGCCAGGGGTGCGACAAGCCGCACGTTTTCCTCGACCGATCGCCACGGCAGCAGCCGCGGTTCCTGGAATACGATGCCGATGCGCGCGCCGGCCGGACGCTCCACGCGTCCCTGAAAGTCGTGGTCGAGGCCGGCGAGAATCCTCAGCATGGTACTCTTGCCGCAGCCGGATGGACCGACCAAAACGCCGACCTCTCCGGCATCGAGCGCAAAGGCCACGCCGGCGATCACGTCGTGCTGTTCGCCCGCCGCGTTCCTGAACTTCTTGCTGGCTATATCGACGTCAAGCCGCACGGGGGCGCCACCGGGATAGCCGGGCCTCAAATGGCTGCACCAACACGGTTTCGATGACGAGCACGACCGCCGCGAAGCTCAGTGAGTAGGCGAGCAAAAGCGGGATGTCGAACAATTGGAACGCCACGCCAATCTCGAAGCCAACGCCGTTCGGGCGTCCAAGCAGTTCCGCAACTAGGACGATCTTCCAGACCAGAGAAAGGCCCGATCGCGCAGCGGCCGCGATATAGGGCGCCAGTTGCGGCAATATGACGTGCCGGAACGTCCTTGAGCGCGGCAATGCAAATACTGTCGCCATTTCGTCGAGCGCCGCGTCGAGTGCCCGCGCGCCCTCGCGTAACGTCACGACGGCGGTCGGCAGCTTGTTGATGGCAATTGCCGCAATGGCGGCGATTTCCGTCAATCCGGCCCAGATATAGGCGAGCACGATGACCACGAGCGCGGGTAGATTGAGCAGCAGGATCAGCCAGGGGTCGCCCAGCCGGTCGGCAAGCCGCACTCGGCCCATCAGGTAGCCGATGGCGGAACCCAGCGACATCGCCAGGGTGAAGGCGAGCGCCACGCGCGCCAATGTCACGCCGAGATTGAGGAACAAGTCACCCGACTTCGCTTCCGCAAGCATGGCCGCGAGGACGGTGGGCGGAGGCGGCAGCTTCGCGTCGCCGGCGAGCAACGAGGCGATCCACCAGGTCGCGAAGAACACGGCGAATGACAGCAGACGCGGCACCTCAGTCTCCCGGAATCGCGTGATAGAATGTGCCGGAAGCAAGCTCTGGCGCAGCCCCGACGAGTTCGCGGCCACCGATGTCTGCCAATACGCGATAGAGGGTGCGCGCGTCGGCCTCCTCGTCGGCAATCGGGCGACGTGGAATTCCCTCCCGATAGCGATCGCGATAGACGCGGAGCGTTGCGGCATCGCCGGCGCCGGTCAGCGGCGCAATTGTCTCCCACTCGGCATCCGAGGTCGACAGGATCTCCTTCGCCATGCGGGTCATGGCGATAAAGCGGGCCACTTTGTCCTGGTTGGCGTTTGCCCATGCTTCGTCGAAGACGTAGCCGATCATCGCGGTGCGGCCGGTGGCGCCAAGCTTCGGCAGCAGATCCTCGACGCCGGCGACGCGGCGGAAGCCTTTGGCTTCCAGCACCGCGCAGAAATTCCAGTAGTTCATGGTGGCGTCCATTTCCCCGCTGAGCGTCTTTGCCGTCAGCAGCGGCGGCGCGCCGTAAGCGATGGTCGCCTCCGACTTCAGGTCGATGCCGCCCCGTTTCAGCCACGCCTGCAACAGCAGCCAGTTCTTGTCGATCGGGCCGCCGGCAACGGCGAGCTTGCGGCCCTTGAGATCGGCCAAGGTCTGGATCGGCGACGCGGCCGGCACCATGACGGCGCCGAGCGCGCTCGAATAGGGATAGAATGTCAGCTTGGCGCCAAGCGTACGTTCGCGCGACACCCACAGCCAGTCGGAGACGATGATATCGGCGTTGCCTGCGCGTAGCGCGATCTTGCCTGCCTCCGGGCTCGCGAGCTCAACAACCCCGACGGAGAGGTTGGCCTGCTTGTCGAGACCATGGGCGCGGATCACGGCAAGTTCCCAGGCGAATGTTCCGGTTTTTTGCACCGCAACCCGCACGGTCTCAGCGCTGTAGCATGCACCGACCTGCGCAAAGGCCAAAATACCCGCAGCCAGCAGCATGCGAATGCAAATTGTCATGGTGAGCCGTTTCCGCGCGCATCTTTTCTTGAGGACTGTCATAGCATAGCTTCCACGCTTCGTAGCGGGAGGAAGATCATGGCAGCTGTCGGATCGGTACGACGTATTGTCGCCGCGTTGTCAGCGTTGACGGCGATGGTAACGATGGCGCGGGCCGCAGACATCAACGACTATCCGACCTCGGCGCGCGCCGAATACGTCTTTGGTTGTCTCAAGGCGAATGGCGAGACGCGGCAGGCGATCGAACAATGCTCCTGCTCGATCGATATCATCGCATCGATCATCCCTTACGAGCGCTATGTCTCGGCCGAAACCGTCCTCAGCATGGCGCAGCACCGGGGCAATCTGGGCGGGCAGTTCCGCACTTCAGAGCAGGCGGCGAGCGCGCTCAATGATCTCAGGCGCGCACAGGCTGAAGCAGAGGTGCGATGTTTCTAGACGTGGTCGCGATGTGCTGGCGGTATTGCCGTGTCGCGTCAAGTGCCTGAATCGTCGACCTTCCATTCCTTCTGGAAGACGTGGCCTTCGGTATCCCTGGCTTCGGCCCGGAACCGCTTGGCGCCATTCGAAACATAGGTAAAGCGGATATTGGGGTCTTCCGAAATCGAGATGCCGCCTTCCATCGCCAGCACCAGACTATCGTCCTGCCACAGCCGCAACTGGTCGACGAAGAAGGCCGGGATGTAGAGCTGGGTCACCTGATCCATCTGCAGGCCGGAATGGCTGGGATGACCGATCATGATCTGCGCCTCGCGGGTGGCGCTGGCGGGACCCTGGCCAAGCCCTTGACTAGCAGGTCCTTCACCGGCACGCGCGAATTGCCGGTATCGCATCAGCCCCAGGCGGCTTTTGGCATCGTCGGCGACCTTGGTGGCCGGTGCGGAGCAGCCGCCGGAAGCCTTCACGTAAGTCTTCGTCATATAGAGCTTGCCGTCGCTCAGTTCGGCCACGGCATGAACATCGGTGTAGTTGTTGACGCGCACACGCGTCGAGATTTCCGTCACATTGGCGTCCGGTCCCAGTTCGAACTTTGCCGCCATCGGCGCCGGATTCTGGTCGATCACCAGCGTGATTCTCACGACGCGGCGGCTGTCGCCAGGCGGGAGCTTGGTGCGCAGGGTGACGGGAACGATCGCCGCATCCTCGGCGCGGTACGGCATCTCGATGGCGATCACGTCTGCGCCGTCGTTCATCGGGCGATTGTTGAAGATGTCCTGGACCAGTCCGGGCCACGGATCGTTGGCCGCAGGCGCAACGCGCGCGTCGACGAGCATGACGCTCAGGAGGCTGGCGATGCAGAGCAGGCGAAAACGACGTCCGGGCATGGCGGCACCCCTTCGCTGGGATGGAACGTAGCGCCGCCAGTATACGTCATCGGGCGGGCTATTCCCATTCAATTTCCGAAAATGCAGTTGTTGCATTGCGTGCATTGTAGTCGTCGAACAGTTGCCATCGCGGTCGTTCGCTGGCCGCGGCGGTGTCGGCGGCGACCGTGATCGGAGCGCCACGGGCGACCAGCTTGCGAACATCCGCCGCCAGCGTTTCCAGGTAGCGGCGTTGGTCGGCGAGGGCGCCCGGCCATTCGCTCACAGGTCCGTGACCGGGAATCACGCGTTGCGCGGAAAGCGCGCCGAGTTCGTCGATCACGGCGAGCCATCCGCGAATACTGCCGTCCAGCACCGGAATGTGGCCAATGAACAGCAGGTCGCCGGCGAACAGGGTTTTGGTCCGCTCGTCGAGCACGGTGACGTCGTTGTCGCTGTGCGCGGCCGGCCACGACTTCAAGGTCAAAATCCGCGCCCCGAGATCGAGCTCGACGGTGCCGTCGACGAGGAGCGTGGGCGGTATCATGCGCACCCCATCCAGGGACTGCGCACCCATGATCCGGCGAAATGCATCGAGATAGAATGCTCCCCGCGCCGCCAGCGCGCGCGGCAGGTTCCGATGGCCGACGAACTCGGTTCCATCACTCGCGAACGCGGCGCCGCCGAAGACATGATCCGGATGGCCGTGTGTGTAGATGACATAGCGGATCGGTTTGCCGGTTCGTGCACGGATCGCCGTGAGCAGCCGCTGACCCTCGCGAACGCTTCCTCCGGTGTCGATCACCGCCACCGCGCTCTCCCCGATGATGAATCCTATGTTCGCGGTCGCGCCGTCGTTCTCGCCCGTCATCAGCGCGGTCTGGCCCTGGTGCACAAATATTCCGGGAGCGACTTCGCTCACAGTCAATTCTTGCTGCTGGGCTTGCGCTAGGGTGGACGTCGCGAAAACCACGAGTAAGGCAAGAATCGAAACGCCATGAGTCATGTTTCTGCCTCAGTCTCGTCCGGAAGCGATTTCGATCGCCTGGGGTTCCGTCGAGTTGGTTTTGCGTCGCAGCATGCAACGCAAATCCAGCACGGGGATATTCCTGTTGCACGCTCTGGCACGCTGAGCAATTGATGGATAGCGGGCGTTCAATCAAGAAGGGAATGCATGATGACAGATTGGGGACAACGCCGCCGCTTGCTGGTCTCGCTCCTGGCGATCACAGCAATATTCGCCGGTCGCGACATCGCCGGAGCCCAGACCAACGACAGCACCGACCTGTCCATCGAGCTCATCGATCCCAAGGTGCTGAGGGTGTGCGCTGATCCGCGCAATTTGCCGTTCTCGAACGACAAGGGGGAGGGGATCGAAAACAAGCTCGGCGAGCTGTTCGCCGAAAAGCTGCAGAAAAAGCTGGACTATGCTTACTATCCGCAAGCGGCTGGCTTTGTCCGGATGACGCTTGCCGCTCATCGTTGCGACGTCATCATGGGCTATCCGCAAGGCGACGACCTGGTGCAGGGCACCAATCCCTACTACCGGACCGCTTACGCGCTGGTGGTCAGGCAGGGCAGCGGCCTTGACGAGGTCGCGACGCTGGCGGACGCGCGTCTGAAAGGCAAGCATATCGGCATCGTTGCCGGCACGCCGCCCGCCACCAACATGACCGCCAATGGTTTGATGGCGGAAGCCAAGTCCTATCCGCTGATGGTCGATACGCGGATCGATTCATCGGCGGAGGTCATGATCAGGGATCTGACGTCGGGGAAGATCGACGCCGCCATTCTGTGGGGACCGCTCGCCGGGTATTACGCCGGGAAGGCGAACCCGCCGCTTCATGTCACGCCGCTCGTCAAGGAAACCACGGGACCTCGGCTCGTCTATCGCATCGGCATGGGCGTCCGGCCGGCCGACCAGAACTGGAAGCGGATGCTCAATCGTCTGATCCAGGAGAACCAGCCGGCCATCAACAGGATACTGCTCGACTTCGGCGTTCCCTTGCTCGACGAGAATGACCGGCCGATCGGCGCGGAGACGGCGAAAAAGTCGCCGTGATACGAAGGCTGGCGTGCGTGGTCGTTGCGACCCTTGCCCTCGCAGCCAACGTTCTCGCGCAGCAGAATGTGCCGGAGCCGGACGGCTACCGCACGGATAATTATCGCGCGGCTGTTCCTGCGTCGCTCGCCGGCGTACGCGTCGTTACGACGGCACAGGCCGAAGCGATCTGGCGCGCCGGCAGCGGCGTTTTTATCGACGTGTTGCCGCGCGCGCCGAAGCCGCCAAATCTTCCCGCCGGCACGGTCTGGCGTGACAAGCCGCGGCTCAACATCCCCGGCAGCATCTGGTTGCCCGATACGGGATACGGCAAACTGGCAGAGCCAACCGAGGCCTATCTGCGGCGCGGGCTCGAGCGGGCGTCTCATGGTAACAAAGCCGCGCTGCTGGTGATCTACTGTCAGGAGGATTGCTGGATGTCGTGGAACGCGGCGAAACGGGTCCTGTCCTACGGCTATTCCAATGTGGCCTGGTACCCGGATGGAACCGAAGGATGGGAGCAGGCCAACCTGCCGGTCGTTGAATCACAGCCTGAGCCCAGAACGGATGAGAATGGGAGCAGATGAGGGGCTTGCGACAAAATTGCAAAAACAACCCCATGCAAAGTAGAATCGGCCACCCATTCGCTACTCGATTTCCTGCTGGATCATGCGGCCGAGCGCGAACAGTCGCTGGTCGATCGCGGTGGGCACCTCGCAGACGAATTTGACCACCCGCTGCCGGTCTTCAAAGATCCGGGTTTGCCAGACCATTTGATTGCTGAGGTCGTCGATCTTGGCTTGATCGGGCGCGGACGCACCCTGCAGGGCATGCAATGCGGACACATCGGACCGGATCTTGTCCGCGGCCTCGCGCTGCTTGCGGGTGATCCGCTCCAACCCGTTCATGACCGATGCGCGCTGCGCGTTGAGGCTGTCGAACAGGCCGGCGAACAGCAGCTTGCCTGCCGTGGCCTTGTCGGTGGCCGGGCTGCCAAGGAATTCCGTGATCAGCTTCTGGGCCTCGTCGAGGGAAGTCCGCCTTGCGGCCAGCCTCGACACCAGCGGGCTTACCTTGGCATCGTCCCTCCATTTGTCCTTGATGTCGTCGAGCGGCGGACCGGCCCACACCGCGGTGAGCGAGATTTCCGGGACCTTGGCCTGGGTGCACGGCCAGTCCGGATAGCGCGGATCGGCGGCAAAGCCGGCCTCGGTCGATGCTGCGACAAGGAAGAGCGTCCCGATTGCGATCTGCCATCTCATGCTTCGCCTCCGGCGGGCCCGCGGCGAACCAGGCCGCGCGATGGATCATAGGCGTATATCGCACCGATCATGAAAGCCGTTGTGCAGCAAACGACGACGGCCAGTGAAGTCCAGTTCATCTGTCCATACAGCGCAAAGCGTATCAGTTCGACGGCGTGGGTAAACGGATTGAACAGGCAGACATAGTAGAGCAAGGGGCTTCCCTCCTGCACCCGCCACAGCGGATAGAGCGCCGATGAAGCAAAGAACATCGGGAAAATCACAAAGTTCATCACGCCGGCAAAGTTCTCGAGCTGCTTGATGCCGGAGGAGATCAGCATGCCGAGCGCGCCGAGCATCAAGCCCGAAACGATCAGCGCCGGCAGCACCGTGAGATAGCCGATCGGCGGCGGCGCGATATCCCAGAACCACGCGATCAGCAGGAAGGCGTAGACCTGGAGCAGCGAGACCGCGGTTCCCGCAACGAGCTTGCAGAACAGCAAATACCAGCGCGGCAGAGGGCTGACCAGCAGGGTGCGCATATTGCCCATCTCGCGATCGTAGACCATCGAGAGCGACGACTGCATGCCGTTGAAGAGCTGGATCATCGCCATCAATCCCGGCGCGATATAGACCTCATAGAGAATGTAGGTTTCGTATGGCGGGATGATGGAGATGCCGAGGACCTGACGAAAGCCGGCGGCGAAGATGAACAGCCACACCAGCGGCCTGACCAGCGCTGAAACGAAACGTTCGCGCTGGTGCACGAAGCGCAGCGCCTCGCGCCACACGATGCCGTTCAGGCAGGTGACATATTGCGCGAGCGAGAAGCCGCCGTGGCGTCGGCTGACGGTCGTGGAGCTCATGGCGCGGGGCTCCCGGGATCCACCGCAGCGCCGGTCAGGCGCATGAATGCGGAATTGATGTCACGGGCTCCGGCGTCGGCGATGATATTCTCGACCGGGCCATGCGCAAGAACCCGGCCCTGATGCAGGACCACGAGATCGTCGCCGGGCACGATCTCGTCGAACAGATGGGTGGCCCACAGCACGCCGATATCCTGCTCGGTCACGAGCTGCCGGACGTGGCCGAGGATATCGGCACGGGCTTTGACGTCGAGCCCGACGGTCGCTTCGTCAAGCAGCAGCAGGCGCGGGCGATGCAGCAAGGCGCGCGCGATTTCCAGCCGCCGCATCTGGCCGCCCGAGAGGTCGCGTACCTTGCTGCCGGCGCGGTCGGCAAGCCCGATACGCGTCAGCACTTCGTCGCTGCGCAGGCGTGCCTCGCGCTTGCCGATGCCATGCAGGGCGGCGTGATAGAGCAGGTTTTGCGTCACCGAGAGATCGAGATCGAGCGTGCGTGACTGGAACACCACGCCGAGCAGCCGCAGCGCTTCGCCTGGCGCAAGACTGATGTCGTGGCCGAAAATGCCGATGCGTCCAGCCTGGGTTCCGAACAGCCGCGTGATCAGCGCGAACAACGTGCTCTTGCCGGCGCCATTGAGGCCAAGCAGCGCCGTGAAGCTTGCCGGTGCAACCGCGAAGCTGACGTCGATCAAAGCGCGCCTTGTGCCGTAGGAATGGCTGATGCCGTCGATCGACAATGCGGGCGTAGCCGCAGGATCGCTCCGGGGACGCGGGTCCGGCGGTGCGGGTCCTGTGCTGTGTGCGTCGATTGCTGTCATGGCTGAGCAAACGTAATCCCCCAGGGCAGCTCGCCGACCTGGATTGTCTTGATCACTTTTTGCGCCGCCACGTCGATGACAGAGACGTCGTTGGAGACGCCGTTGGTCACCAGCAGATGTTTTTCGTCCGGGGTGAAGGCCATATGCCAGACCCGTTGGCCGACCAGAAGATATTTCGTGACCTTGTGCGTCGTAGCGTCGACGACGGCAACGCGGTTGGCGGGGCCGAGCGCAATGAAACCGGTCTTGCCGTCCTTGGTGATCGCGATGCCGACCGGCTGGATCGCCTCGCGCCGCAGGCCGGGAATGTTGAACTCGATCTTGCCGGTGATGGTGCGCTTGGCGGGGTCGAGGATGGAAACGGTGCCGCCGATCTCCGACGATACCCACAATTCGGAACTGTCGCGCTTGAACTCGGCATAGCGCGGCCGGGCATCGACCAGCACATTAGCGACGATCTCGCGCGTCGCGGTGTCGATGAAATGCGCCATGTTGGTGGTCTCTGAAGTATTGATCAGGATCTTGCCGTCCGGGCTGAGGGCCATGCCTTCGGGCTCGACGCCGACCTGGATGTCACCGAGGCGGACGCGCTTCTCGAGGTCGATGATGGTCACCGTGTTGTCGTTCTCGTTGGCGACATAGAGGAGTTTGCCGGCGGCATCCTGGGTGAACAGCTCCGGATCGGGACCGGAGGGCAGGCTGTCCACCACCTGATGGGTCGCGGTATCGATCACGTCAATCTTGTCGTCATCGCCGACCGCGACCAGCACGAATTTGCCGTTCTTCGTGAATTCGATACCGCGCGGGCGCTGACCGACCTTGATGGTATGGGTGACCGCCCATTTGTCGGTATCGATCACCGATACGGTGTTGCTCTTCTCATTCGATACATAGGCGATGAAGGCGAAAGCGGGGCTGGTGGCCGCGAGCCACACCGCCATTCCGGAAAGCAGACACCGACGCCACATCCGCCATTCCTCCGTTTTCAGTTCAGTTTGCATTTGGTTTCGGGCCGGTCGAGGCCGAGTGTGTCGAGTTCGGAGTACTGATGCAAGAAACCCTCCTGCGGCGAGACCGAGACGACCATGCGGCCGTCGACCAGCAGGATCGGCTGGCGTAGCTGCAGGTTCCAGTCCCGCAGCGTCAGCCGCTGTCCCTTGAAGGCCGCGACCGAAAAGTCCGGCCGCTTGAGAAAGTCGAACACCACTTTCGGGTCGCCGGAGTTGGTGCGCGATGTGGCTTCGCCGATCATGCGCCCTGCGGTCCAGGCCTGCATGTCCCGCGCCGTCATGCGCCGCGAGTTCAATTTGACGAAACGGTTCTGGATCTGGATCGCGCCCCACTGATCGTGCGCCGCGTCCCAACTCGTCGGCACCAGGCCTGCCGAGCCGGCGATCGGCCGCGGGTCCCAGGTCCGGTAGGGCAGATAGGAGGCGAACACTTCGCTTTCGTCCGCCGCGACGAGGACGTCATAAGCCGGCGCACCTTGCGTAAACACCGGCATTTGCCGCTGGATCAGGGTTACACCGCTGTCGGTGCGCCGCGCGCCGCCGGTATCCTCGAAGACCTTTTCCTGAACGATCTTGGCGCCAAAGCGGGTCGCCGCGCGCCGCAGCGCGTCGGCGTAAAGTTTGTCGGCTTCATGTGAGCCGACCACCAGCAGCCAGCGCTTCCACTGCTTCCACACCAGATACTGCGCCAGCGCGTCAGCGAGCATCGAGCGGGTCGGGGCCACATGGATCACATTGGCGCGGCAATCCTGCTCGCGCAGCCGGTCGTCGATCGCACCACTGTTCAACAGCACGGTTTTGCGATCGCGCAGTGCATCGGCCGCCTTTAACAGCGCGTCGGCGGGCAGATCGGTGATGATGATGCCGTTGCGGTCGGCGAGAGCCGCCGCCGCCTTGGCGACATCCTCGCCTTCCTTCAATCGCATTTCTTCCAGGAAGAAACGCTGATTGAGGAATTTGCCGGTGGTGTTGTTGTCCTCGATCGCCAGCCGCGCACCGGCGATGCCGTCATTTTCTGACGGTTGCTCGACAAGGGACAGTTTCGATTTGATGCCGGCCTGACCGAGATAGCCGACGCGGATGTCGATCGGGTCGGCCGCGAGCGCGGAACTGGCCACGAAGCTTAGTCCGATTGCGCCGATCAACCATCGGATCATGGACGCTCCCTGAATTCTCCTCCTCGACTTGACGACGATGGAGGGATACTTGTCCCGTAAGCACACTCGACTTGAAACTTGACTGAATTGTTCTAGCTTGCAAGTCCGCATTTCGTCGTTGTTCGACCGTCGATGTGAGGGATCACGATCATGAGAGCGCAATTTGTCTTTGCCGCGCTGATGCTGCTGGTGTCGGTGCCGGCGCGCGCCGATCCGCCGAAGCTCGCGATTTTCGATTTCGAGCTGCTGGACACCAGTCTCGAAGGCGAGATGAGGGGACCTCAGGCCGACGAGCATGATCGACTGATCCGCATCAGCGATCTGGTGCGCCGGCAGTTGACGGAATCCAGCAAGTTCGAACTTCTGGACATCTCGCCGGTGAAAGCTGCGGCTGAGGGCAGCAATCTGCAGGCATGCGGCGGTTGCGACGTCCAGTATGCGCAGCGCATCGGCGCGGATCTCGTCATCACGGGTGTCATGAAGAAGATCTCGACACTTATTCTCAACCTCACCATCTTCGTGCGCGACGCCCACACC
This sequence comes from Bradyrhizobium sp. AUGA SZCCT0158, assembly GCF_018130065.1. Classification (GTDB taxonomy): domain Bacteria; phylum Pseudomonadota; class Alphaproteobacteria; order Rhizobiales; family Xanthobacteraceae; genus Bradyrhizobium. The sequence continues at coordinate 104,252 of NZ_JAFCME010000011.1, forward strand.
GGACAGCTCATCACCGCGATGAATGCCGATTTTCGCGGCAACACCGATGAATCCTGGACGCGGGCGACCAGCTATCTCGTGCGCAACCGGCTGCTGGCGCCCAATTATGGCAAGCCCCAGCCCTAATGGACTGCGCAAAATCTCAGGCTTTCAGGCGCGCGGCGTGCCAGCGCAGATGATCGCCCATGAAGCTGGAGATGAAGAAATAACTGTGGTCGTAACCACCCTGGCGGCGCAGCGTGAGCGGAATGTTCGCCTTCTCGCAGGCGCTTTTCAGCAATTCGGGGCGAAGCTGCTCGGCCAGAAACGAATCTGCGTCGCCATAATCCACCAGTAGATCGGAGAATCTGTCGCCGTCCTCGATCAACGCAACCGCATCATGTCTGCGCCAGGCCTGCCTGTCGCTGCCGAGATAGCCTCCGAGCGCCTTGATGCCCCACGGTACCTGTGAGGGGGCGACGATCGGCGCAAAGGCGCTGGCGGCGCGGTACCGGTCGGGATGGCGCAGTGCGACGGTCAGGGCGCCGTGGCCGCCCATGGAATGACCGAAGATGGATTGCCGCCCGGCATCGACGGGGAAATTCGCGGCGACCAGTTTCGGCAATTCTTCCGTGACATAACTCCACATCCGGTAGTTACGCGCGAACGGCGCCTGTGTTGCGTCGACATAAAAGCCGGCGCCGAGCCCGAAATCATAGGCGCCGGCAGGATCGCCGGGCACCTTGTCGCCGCGCGGGCTGGTGTCCGGCGCGACGAACACCAGTCCGAGTTCAGCGCAGGCACTGCGGAACTCGCCTTTTTCCGTGACGTTGGCGTGGGTGCAGGTCAGTCCCGACAGATACCAGATCACCGGCAGCTTCGCGCCATCCTGATGGGGAGGGACATAGACCGAAAATGTCATGTCGGTACCGGTCTCGGCGCTGGCGTGCTTGTAAACGCCTTGCGTACCGCCATGCGATTTGTTCAGCGAAACCGTTTGAATTGTCATGAGCTCACCATTGCCGTGCCGTGCCGCGTCGCGCGGCCTTTAGGCCACGCCGTTGTCGATGGCCAACCGCACCAGTTCGGCGGATGTGCGCACGCCGAGTTTGTGGCGCATGATCGAGGATGTATTGGCGACGGTCTTGTAGGAGGAATGGACCAGCCACGCGATTTCGGACAGGCATTTTCCTGCACTGAGCAGGCGCAGTATCTCCATCTCGCGCGCCGTGAGTTTTGAAAGCGGGCTCCTTGCGTACGATGGTCCGGCGAATGCAATGCTTTGCGCAATCGCCGGCGGCAAATAGACCCCGCCCTTTGCTACCTCGCGGATGGCATCAACAAGGTCCTGGGGATCCCCGGTCTTGGAGACAAAACCCTTGGCGCCGACGTCGATGGCGCGCGCGGCGAATACCGGGTCATCGTTCATGCTGAACATGATGATGCGCGCCGACGCATCGCGCCCTAGCAGGCGTCGCGCCAACTCGAAACCGGACACCGTCGGAAGGTTGATGTCGAGCACGCAGATATCGGGATGCCGTTCGCCGAACACGCGCTCGCCGCTCTCCGCGTCGGAGGCTTCCACGACATCGATCTCCGGCTCGTCCGCGAACAAGGCACGACAGCCTGAAGCTACGATGCGATGGTCATCAACGATCAGAACGCGCATTGGCATTGGTCCCGAATAGCCGCGTCAATCCCGTTGTGCACCGCATCAGGTGAACACCTGCCGTCGATGGTCATGCAACCCGGGCGATGTTGCTATACGCTTCGATTAGATAGACGCCGGTTTTATCTGTCAACGCTCTGCTCGATGATGAATTGAAGACGAGTTCGCTCTCAGGCAAAGGCGATTTCACTCCTGGACAAATGATATGTGGCAAAAGCTTTCGTTACGTGCCCGGATCAACCTGTTGCTCGCGCTCGTCCTCACGCTTGGTCTGGCCATCAACGTTGCGCGGCTTGTGCTCGAGGCCGGCCCCCGGGTGCAGGCCGAAGATCAAAGCGTCATACGATTGGCGCGCGAGTTCATCGATACGATCGTTGCAGGATTGAACGAGGCGCCGGATCCCGAGGCGCGACTGAACCAGATTGTTCACGACCTCAACAAGCTGCGTCACGTCAGCATCACCCGACAGAGCGAAGCCGTCGCAAGATCCGGGATCGCGGACAAGCCGGACGACAATCCCGATGCACGCTCGCCGCCGGCATGGTTTGTCCGGCTTGTTCACCCCGAACAGACCACGGTGAACGTGCCGATCTCGATCAAGGCAAAACCGGACACGCTGCTGATCACGTCGCATCCCAACGACGAGATGGCCGAAATCTGGGACGGGATATTCACTCAGCTCCTGATCGGCGCCGCGATTGCGATCGTTCTATTCCTCATTACCAGCAGGGTCGTTGGCCGGGCGCTGGCGCCGATCCAGACGCTTTCGAGTGCGATGGCGAAGATCGAGGCCGGCGGCTACGACACGCGCGTGAAACCGGACGGGCCGCCGGAACTCGTTGCCATTTGCGACAAGTTGAATCACCTTGCGGCCACTCTGGGCGATGCGGTTGAAGACAAGCGGCGCCTGGCCGAGCGCGTCGTCTCGCTGCAGGATGTTGAACGCAAGGAAATTGCCCGCGAACTGCACGATGAATTTGGCCCCTATCTCTTCGCTTTGCGGGTGCACGCCAGCGCCCTGACGCGGATTGCGGATGCGGGGGATCCGAGCGCGGAGGCCACGCGAAGGCACGGCAGTGCCATATTGGAACAGCTGAATGCCTTGCAGGCGTCCAATCGCCGGGTTCTTGAAAAATTGCGCCCCGTAGGACTGACGGAACTCGGCCTTCGCGAGGCGCTCGGCGCGCTGCTGCGCCTGTGGGGCGAGTCTCACCCCGAAGTCGCTATCGAAACGGCGATCTCGCCCTCGTTGGGCGACACCGGCGAGACGGCTGATCTGACGATCTACCGCACCATCCAGGAAGCCCTGACCAATGTGTTTCGCCACGCCGGCGCCACCTGCATCGAGGTAAGCGTTCAACCGGCCGAACTGCCTGTGGGGCTTGCGCGTAGCGGCCGCGGCGGCGCGCTGGTGCGGGTTCGTGACAATGGCAACGGATTGGGGCCCGATCACAAGCTGGGCTTCGGGCTAACCGGCATGCGCGAGCGCATTTTGGCGCTGGGCGGCTCGCTTACGATTGCCTCCGGGGACAGCGGCGTAACGGTAGAAGCCCTGGTTCCCCGGGACGTGGGGCGATAGAGCCCGTTGGGCTCTAGATTCTTTTTTGACGCGTTTTCTTGACGCGAACCGGTGTCCACTTCGCTGGAAAGCGCTCTAATTCGGGAATTTTTCCCGAACCCGTTCGGGACGTTTTGAATGGTGCGCAACTTTTTTGACGCCCGTAAGATCATCCGCGGCGTACCGGCAGACACCAATGCAGCCGGAATGGGATGGGACGAAGTAAAATGGGCGCGCGATTCCTGTTTATCGGGACAATATCACTGTGCCTGGTTCCCGGGAGTGACTGCGCTCAAGCCCAGGACGCGGCCGGTGCGACCGAGGTCTTGCCCGCCATCGAGGTGGTTTCTCCGGGGACAGCTGCCAGGCCCGCCCGCAGCAGAAATGCGCCCCGGGCGAGCAGGAACGTCCGCAGGGTTTTCGTCTATCCGACCGCGCCCACGCCGACGGCCGGTTCCGGAATGGATGTCGACAAGGTGGCGGCAAGCGTCAACGCAGTGGGTGCCGGACAGATCGCGCGCACCGGCTCGCTGAACATCGCGGACGCATTACAGCAGCAGGTGCCCGGTATCATCATCAGTGATACGACCGGAAATCCGTTTATGCCCGACATCCAATTTCGAGGTTTCGTCGCATCACCGGTCGCCGGTACGCCTCAGGGACTGGCGGTTTACCAGAATGGCGTGCGGATCAACGAAGCGTTCGGCGACACCGTCAACTGGGACCTGATCCCGACTGCCGCGATCAGGTCGGTCACCGTCGTCACCAACAATCCCGCATTCGGTCTCAATGCGCTGGGCGGCGCCGTCAACGTCCAGATGAAGGATGGCTTCAACTATCGTGGCGCCGAAATCAACACGATGGGCGGTTCGTTCGGACGCATCCAGAGTTCGGCGCAGTATGGCAAGCAGATCGACAATTTTTCCGTCTATGGCGCGCTCGAAGGCGTGCGTGATAACGGCTTTCGCAATTTTTCGGAGTCGGCCATTCGCCGGTTCTATGGCGATGTCGGCTACCGCACCGATAGCAGTGAATTTCACCTCAACGTGGGCCTGGCCAAGAACAATTTCGGCGCGGCGGCGACGGTGCCGGCTGAACTGCTGCAGAATTACTGGGGCGCCACCTACACCACGCCGCAGACGACATCCAATCAGGTTGCCTATGCCAATTTGACCGGAAAGGTCGAGGCCACGCCGACCTGGACGATCGAAGGCTCGGCCCGTGTCCGCGCTTTCAGGCAAAAGACGGTGGACGGCAATCCGACCGAGACGGAGCGCTGCGCGGCCGATCCGGGCCTGCTTTGCTTTAACGACGACGACGTCCCGGCGAATGGCCTCAACGGCGTCCAGCTTGCCAATCCCTTCCCCGACAATGCCGTGCTGGGACAGATCGACCGGACCACAACCCGTTCGCTCACGACCGGGGCAACCCTGCAGGCCACCAATACCGACCAGCTGTTCGGGCACAACAACCAGTTCATGGTCGGCGCCAGTATCGACTCCGGTGTCACCCGGTTCGGGGCGAGCGCGGAACTCGGCACCATCGGTTCAAACTACGTCGTCAACGGCAGTGGCATCTATCTCGGACCCTCCGGCGAGCCGATCTCGATCGGCCCGGTTTCGCTTCGCGCCACCAACCGCTACACCGGGCTCTACGCGTCAGACACGTTCGACGTGACCGATCGATTTTCGATCACGGGCGGCGGCCGGTTCAACCATGCGCATATTAAGCTCGAGGACCAGATCGGTACGGCGCTCAACGGCGAGCATACGTTTACCCGCTTCAATCCGATGATCGGCGGCACCTACAAGATCACACCCGCCTTGACTGCCTATGCGGGGTATTCCGAGGCCAATCGTGCACCGACCCCGCTGGAGCTTGCGTGCGCCGACCCCTTGCGCCCCTGTCTCATTGCCGCATTCCTCATCGCCGACCCGCCGCTGAAGCAAGTCGTGTCCCGCACCATCGAGGCAGGCTTCCGCGGAACGTCGGAACTGAATATCGGAACGTTGAGTTGGAAAGTTGGTGCGTTCCGCGCCACCAACGCCGATGACATCCTCGCAATTCCGAGCCCCGAGCTGCAGGGATTTGGTTACTTCCAGAACGTAGGCCGGACCCGGCGCCAGGGCATCGACGCCCAGGTCAATCTGACGTCCAAGACACTGCAACTTTATGCCAGCTATGCCCTCGTGGATGCGCGCTTCCTCGACGCGCTGCAGGTCGGCTCCAATAGCCCGTTTGCCGATGACAACGGCAATGTCCAGATTCTGCCGGGCAATCGAATTCCGGCGATCCCCCGCAACCGGATCAAGTTCGGCATCGACTACGCGATCACGGATGCCTTCAAGGTCGGAGGCGATGCGCTGTTCGTCGACAACCAGTTTTTTGCCGGCGACGAATCCAATCAGGCGCCGAGACTGCCGTCCTATGCGGTGTTCAATCTGCACACCTCGTATCAGATCAACAAGACGCTCCAGATCTATGGGCGCGTGGATAACATCTTCGATAACCGCTATGCGACTTACGGGACCTTCTTCGACATGGGCGACATCCCCAACTTCGCCAATGGCGGCGCACCCTTCACCGACGCGCGTTCGCTCAGCCCGGCGCGGCCGCGCGCCTTCTACGCAGGCCTGAAGTCGACCTTCTGAAGCGAACCGTCACGGTCGATTCCACCAGGAAAAGCCGATCCATCCCAGCATCACTGCGCCTGCAATCCACAACAGGATGATAACAGCCATTCCGGCTCGGCTGATCGGACGCTGCGCGGCCGCGTTCGCCTTGGCGCGGCATTCGACCATGATCTCATCGGGAATCAGCGTCACCACGAGCCAGATGCCCAAAGGGAGCAGGATCAACTCGTCGAGATAGCCGACGACCGGGATGAAGTCCGGAATGAGGTCAATCGGCGACAGCGCATATCCGGCAACGGCAATGGCGAGCGCCTTCGCGTACCACGGCACGCGCGGATCGCGGGACGCGAGATAGATCGCGTGAGCGTCGCGTTTCAGAGCCTTCGCCCAGGTTTTGATACGAGTTTTGATACGAGAGAGCATGGAGCCTTCCAGAGTACCGGATTGCCGGTCAAGGTAGCAGCGTGATCAGAACTTGCGTGGCATTTCAGCCGCGTTTCTTGCGGATGGATGACCGGGTGAGACGCAGGCGGCCATTGGTGCGCGGCAGAAACTGCTTGCCCCTGGTGCTGAGGAAATCGAGCATCGCCTGCGCCGGCGGCAGCAAGACCTTGTCCTTGCGGGCGAGCGCGTACCATTGCCGGATCACGGGAAGGCCGTCCACGTCGAGCGTGGTCAATCGCCGCTCGTCGAGTTCGGTCGCCACCGTGTGTGCGGAAATGAATGCAATGCCCAAACCTGCGATCACGGCCTGCTTGATGGTCTCGTTGCTGCTCATGACGAGGCCGATCCTGGGGCGAATGCCGGCCGATTCGAACAGTTGTTCCATCAACCCGCGCGTTCCGGATCCAGGCTCGCGCGTCAGGAAAGTTTCGCTGGCGAGTTCGCCCGGCGCGATGCGGGATTTTCGCGCCAGCCGATGTCCGGTCGGCGCGATGATGACGTGGGGGTGATCGCCGATCAGGTGAACGTTCATGTCGATGTCTGCAGGCGGGCGGCCCATGATCGCAAAGTCGAGATCGTAGCCGCGCAATGCCGTGCCTATCTCCTGCCGGTTTCCGATCGAGAGCGTGACTTCGACGTCCGGATGCCGTTTCGAAAATCCTGAAATCATGAACGGCACGAAATATTTCGCGGTGCTGACGGCGCCGATCGAGATGCGGCCGGCGGTCTTCCCCGCCATCATCGCCATCGTGGTTTCGCAATCTGATATCGCCGCCTCGATCCGCTCAGTCAGCGCCAGCACTTCGCGTCCGGCATCCGTCAGCAGCATGCCGTCGCCGGTGCGCTGGATCAGCGGCAGTCCGGCGAGTGCCTGCAAATTGCGAAGCTGCAGCGTGACCGCGGGCTGGGTGAGATGGAGCTGTTTGGCCGCTGATGTGACCGATCGACTTTTTTGAACAGCGGCCAGTGCACGCAACTGGCGGATCGTCACTTCCCGCAATAACCGGCCTGCCATCGCAGCACCCCTTATAATAAAAACTTTGCCCAGACAAAAGATAACAAAATTTTACTAATTCGGCAAACTGCGTTTCCTTTGACATCGCGGATTGCCAAGCCGGCGAGACGCTTCGAGAGCCCCCGAAAGAGGGCACAGGGGAGACGGCCATGGACGAGCGCGTGACGCTGCGTTCACATCTCGATCGGTCCGCGTTGCAGACACCGCTGCATGGCGCTGCGCTTGCCGACGTGATCAAGGCGATTGCGTCAGCTTCCATCGAGCTTGCCGGGCTGATCGCGGATGGACCGTTCGCAGGCATTACCGGACGGCACGGCGGCATCAATTCTGACGGCGATCAGCAAAGGGATATCGATGTTGCCGCCGATGAATTGATACGGCGTGCCCTACGCGGCACCCCGGTGGCGGCGGTTCTTTCCGAGGAAGCGGCGCTGCCGGAAACCCTGCGTCCTTCGGCGCCGTTCTGCGTTGCGATCGATCCGCTCGATGGATCGGCCAACCTCGACAACAATATCTCGGTCGGCACCATCTTTTCGATCCGCCCCAGGGGCAACGATCTGCTTTCGACTTTCTTCGAGCCCGGCACGGCGCAGTGCGCCGCCGGTTTCATCGTCTACGGTCCGCAGACCACGCTCGTCCTCGCGCTCAACGCGCGCGTCGATGTCTTCATGCTCGACCGCCACGCGCAGGAATTCGTGCAGACCCGGCAGGGTGTGCAGATCGCACGCAATATGCCGGAGTTCGCCATCAACGCGTCCAATCACCGCCACTGGCACGGGCCGGTCCGCACCTATATCGATGAGTGCCTCTCCGGCACCAGCGGCGGCGGCGAGGTGGATTTCAACATGCGCTGGATTGGTTCGCTGGTGGCGGAGGCGCTTCGCATCCTGGTGCGCGGCGGCGTGTTCCTTTATCCGGCCGATGCACGCCCGAGCTATCGGGAAGGGCGGCTTCGCCTGCTGTACGAAGCCCATCCAATGGCGCTGATCATGGAATGGGCGGGAGGCGCGGCGTCGACCGGGCGCCGGCGAATTCTGGAACTGGCCGCGAAAACCCCGCATCAGCGGGTGCCACTGATCATGGGATCCGTGCATCACGTGCGCGACGTGACGGCCATCCACGACAGGATCGAACCGATGTTCGACAATAGCGACGCACCGCTGTTTGCGCGGCGCGGCCTATTTCTCTGAGGGGCGATCGACATGTCACGGGCTCATCCCATCATTTCGATCACGGGTTCGTCCGGCGCCGGCACGACGTCGGTGAAGAAGACGTTCGAGCAGATCTTCCGCCGCGAAAAGGTCGTTGCGGCCTACATCGAGGGCGACGCCTTCCATCGCTACAATCGCTTTGAGATGCGCACGAAAATGCTGGAGGAAGCCGAGCGCGGCAACAAGCATTTCAGCCATTTCAGCCCGGAAACCAACCTGTTTGTGGAACTGGAACGGGTGTTCCGGGACTATGGCGAATCCGGTACCGGAACCACCCGGCACTACATCCACGACGACGAAGAGGCGAAGCTGTACGGCGCCGAACCGGGCACGTTCACCGACTGGCACCGATTGCCTGAGAATTCCGACCTGCTGTTTTACGAAGGACTGCATGGCGCCGTCGTGACCGACAAGGTCAACGTCGCGCAGCATGCCGATCTCAAGATCGGCGTCGTGCCTGTCATCAACCTGGAATGGATTCAGAAGCTGCACCGCGACCGCAGCGCCCGTGGCTATACCGCGGAGGCTGTAACCGACACCATCCTGCGGCGCATGCCCGACTACGTGAACTACATCTGTCCGCAGTTCGCCGAGACCGACATCAATTTCCAGCGCGTGCCGACGGTCGATACGTCGAACCCGTTCATCGCGCGGTGGATTCCGACGCCGGACGAATCGATGGTGGTGATCCGCCTGAAGAATCCGCGCGGCATCGATTTCCCGTATCTGCTGTCGATGATCCCGCACAGCTTCATGTCGCGCGCCAATTCGATCGTGATCCATGGCGCGAAACTCGATCTGGCGATGCAGCTCATTCTCACCCCGCTGATCCTGCAACTGATGGAACGCAAGAGGCGCACGACATGAACGCTCCCCTGTCCCGTATTGCCACCCGTCCGGATGCTTCGCACGCGGAAATGGCCAACGCGATTCGCTTTCTGGCGATCGATGCGGTCGAGCAGGCGAAATCCGGCCATCCCGGCATGCCGATGGGTATGGCCGACGTCGCCACCGTTCTGTTTTCGCGATTCCTTAAATTCGATCCGGCCGACCCGGCGTGGCCCGACCGCGATCGCTTTGTGTTGTCCGCCGGTCACGGCTCGATGCTGCTGTACGCGCTGTTGCACCTGACAGGCTACGAGGGCGTGACATCGGATGAACTCAGGGCCTTCCGGCAATGGGGATCGAAAACGCCGGGACATCCCGAATATGGCCATACCCCTGGTGTCGAGACCACTACCGGGCCGCTTGGGCAGGGCATCGCCACCGCCGTTGGCATGGCGCTCGCCGAACGACTGATGAATGCGCGCTTCGGCGACGACTACGTCGATCACTTCACGTATGTGATTGCCGGCGACGGCTGCCTGATGGAAGGCCTCAGCCACGAGGCGATCTCGCTGGCCGGCCATCTCAGGCTCAATCGCCTGATCGTGCTGTTCGACGACAACGAGATTTCGATCGATGGCGCGACCTCGCTGTCGTGCTCTGATGACCAGCTCGCGCGGTTCAAGGCCTCCGGATGGTCGGCCTGCCGGATCGACGGCCACGACCCCGAGGCCATCGCCGCTGCGATCGAACGGGCCCGCACCAGCGACCGGCCGTCGCTGATCGCCTGCCGCACGCTGATCGGTTTTGGGTCGCCGAGCCGCCAGGGCAGCGAGAAAGCCCATGGCGCGCCGCTCGGCACTGAAGAGGTCGCAAGGACCCGCGATGCGTTGAACTGGCCGCATCCGCCGTTCCACGTTCCCGATTCCATCCTTGCGCAATGGCGCAACGCCGGCGCACGCGGGCATGCGGCGCGCCGCAGCTGGATCGAACGCACAAAACGCTGTGCCGCGACGCGCTCGCCGTTTCACGATGCCCTCAATCGCAACCTGCCGTGCAGCTATGTCGACGCGATGGCGCTGTTGCGGGATCGCTTCGCCGCCGAGCGGCCCAACATCGCGAGCCGGCAGGCCTCGCAGCTGGTGATCGACGCAATCGCCGAGGCGTTGCCGAATCTGCTCGGCGGCTCCGCCGATCTGACCCATTCCAACCTGACGCGCGCCAAAACGCATCGGCCGGTGCAGGCCGATTGCCTCAACGGCAGCTACATTCACTACGGCGTCCGCGAGCACGCGATGGCGGCGGCGATGAACGGCATCGCGTTGCATGGCGGCTTCATTCCCTATGGCGGCACCTTTCTCAGCTTCGCCGACTACAGCCGCCCCGCGATCAGGCTGGCGGCATTGATGGGTATCCGCGTCATCCATGTAATGACGCACGACTCGATCGGACTGGGCGAAGATGGCCCCACTCACCAGCCGGTCGAGCATCTGGCATCGCTGCGGGCGATCCCCAACCTGCTGGTGTTTCGCCCCGGCGATGCCATTGAGGCCGCAGAAGCCTGGGATTGCGCGTTGCGCGCTCAAAATAGCCCGTCGCTGCTGTGCCTGTCGCGGCAGGCGATGCCGACGTTTCGCGAAGCTGGCGAACAGAATCTGGTCGCGTTCGGCGCTTACGTCGTGGTCGATCCGGAGGAAGGCCGTGACGTCACCCTGATCGCGACCGGCTCGGAAGTATCGATCGCCATGCACGCGGCCGAATTGCTGGCGAGCGTCAACGTCCGCGCGGCCGTGGTTTCGGCGCCGTGCTTCGAATTGTTTCGCCAGCAATCCCGCGAATATCGAACCGCGGTGCTCGGCCGCGTGCCGCGGATCGGCGTCGAAGCCGCGGTCGAAGGCGACTGGGCGCGCTGGCTCGGCGATGACGGCGAATTCGTCGGCATGACCGGCTTTGGCGCTTCCGCACCGGCCGAAACGCTCTACCGCGAATTCGGTATCACCGCGGACGAGGTGGCGAAGGCGGCCCTGCGCTGCATCGCGCGGGCGAGGATGGCGGCTAGCGACACATGACCGCCTGCAAACCAACAACGACACGGAGGGGCCGATGGCCAGGATCACACTGAGGCAATTGCTGGATCATGCTGCCGAGCGCGGCTACGGCGTGCCGGCGTTCAACATCAACAACATGGAACAGGGCCTTGCGATCATGGAAGCGGCGACCGCCGTCGATGCGCCCGTTATCATCCAGGCCTCGCGCGGCGCGCGCTCTTACGCCAACGACATCATGCTCTCGAAGGTGATCGATGCGCTGGAGGAGATGCATCCGCAGATCCCGCTTTGCCTGCATCAGGACCACGGCAACGAGGAAGCAACCTGCGCCACCGCGATCAAACATGGCTTCACCTCCGTCATGATGGACGGCTCGCTCAAGGCCGACGCCAAGACCGCGGCGGATTACGACTACAATGTCGACATCACCCGCCGCGTCGTCGACATGGCGCACTGGATCGGCGCCTCCGTCGAGGGCGAACTGGGCGTGCTCGGTTCGCTGGAACATGGCGGCGGCGAGCAGGAGGATGGCCACGGCGTCGAGGGTGAAGTCAGTCACGACCAGTTGCTGACCGATCCGGACCAGGCTGTCGATTTCGTCCGCGCCACCAAGGTCGACGCGCTGGCGATCGCGATGGGCACCTCGCACGGCGCCTACAAGTTTTCGCGCAAGCCGGACGGCGACATCCTTGCGATGCGGGTGGTCGAGGAGATCCATCGCCGGCTGCCGAACACGCATCTGGTGATGCACGGTTCCTCCTCGGTGCCGCAGCCGCTGCAGGACATTTTCAATCAGTTCGGCGGCGAGATGCCGCAGACCTGGGGCGTGCCGGTCGAGGAGATCGTCCGCGGCATCAGGCACGGCGTCCGCAAGGTCAACATCGATACCGACTGCCGGCTGGCGATGGCCGCTGCGTTCCGCAAGGTCGCCACCCAAAACCGCAGCGAATTCGATCCGCGCAAATTCCTCAAACCGGCGATGGACGCGCTGCGCGATCTTTGCCGTGAGCGCTTCGAGCAATTCGGCACCGCCGGCCACGCCTCGAAGATCAAGGTCGTTCCATTGGCCGAGATGGCGAGGCGCTATCGCTCCGGCGCGCTCGACCCACGCATCGGGGAGATGACCCATGCCGCCTGATCTTTTGATCCCCACGCTTCCGACCAGCCGCCGCACGCAACAAGAGGAAACCAAGATGAACCAGCACTCGATGACCATCCGCGGCAAGGATCGCTACAGGTCCGGCGTCATGGAATACAAGAAGATGGGCTATTGGGAGCCCGACTACGAGCCGAAGGAAACCGACATCATCGCCCTGTTCCGAGTCACCCCGCAGGATGGCGTCGATCCGATCGAGGCTGCGGCGGCGGTGGCCGGCGAATCCTCGACCGCGACCTGGACCGTGGTGTGGACCGACCGGCTCACGGCGGCGGAGAAATACCGCGCCAAGTGCTACCGCGTCGATCCGGTGCCGAACTCGCCGGGGCAATATTTCGCCTATATCGCCTACGATCTCGACCTGTTCGAGAACGGATCGATCGCCAATCTGTCGGCGTCAATCATCGGCAACGTGTTCGGCTTCAAGCCGCTGAAGGCGTTGCGGCTGGAGGACATGCGGCTGCCGGTGGCCTATGTGAAGACGTTCCAGGGGCCGGCGACCGGCATCGTGGTCGAGCGCGAGCGCATGGACAAGTTCGGCCGCCCGCTGCTCGGGGCCACCGTGAAGCCGAAGCTTGGGCTGTCCGGCCGCAACTACGGACGCGTGGTCTATGAAGCGCTCAAGGGCGGGCTCGACTTCACCAAGGACGACGAGAACATCAACTCGCAGCCGTTCATGCATTGGCGCGAACGCTTCCTCTATTGCATGGAAGCCGTCAACAAGGCGCAGGCGGCGTCCGGTGAGGTCAAGGGCACCTATCTCAACGTCACCGCCGGAACCATGGAGGACATGTACGAACGGGCCGAATTCGCCAAGGAGCTTGGCTCGGTCATCATCATGATCGACCTGGTGATCGGCTACACAGCGATCCAGTCGATGGCGAAATGGGCGCGCCGCAACGACATGATCCTGCATCTGCATCGGGCAGGGCATTCGACCTATACGCGGCAGCGCAGCCATGGCGTCTCATTCCGCGTCATCGCGAAATGGATGCGGCTCGCCGGCGTCGATCACATCCACGCCGGCACCGTGGTCGGCAAGCTCGAGGGCGATCCGGCGACCACGCGCGGCTATTACGACATCTGCCGCGAAGACTACAATCCGGTGCGGCTCGAGCACGGCGTGTTCTTTGAACAGAACTGGGCCAGCCTCAACCGGATGATGCCGGTCGCGTCCGGCGGCATTCACGCCGGGCAGATGCACCAGCTGCTCGATCATCTCGGCGAAGACGTGATCCTGCAGTTCGGCGGCGGCACCATCGGCCATCCCATGGGCATCCAGGCCGGCGCAACCGCCAATCGCGTCGCGCTGGAAGCGATGATCCTCGCCCGCAACGAGGGCCGCGACTATCTCGCCGAAGGTCCAGAAATTCTGGCCAAGGCGGCGGAGACTTGCACGCCGCTGAAGTCGGCGCTCGAGGTCTGGAAGAACGTCACCTTCAACTATGAATCGACCGACATGCCCGACTACGTCCCCACACCCAGCGTCGCGATGTAAGGAGCTGTTATCATGCGCATTACCCAGGGGTGCTTCTCGTTCCTGCCCGATCTAACCGACGAGCAGATTTCCCGCCAGGTCCAGTATTGTCTGGAGAAAGGCTGGGCGGTGAACATCGAATTCACCGACGACCCGCATCCCCGCAACAGTTTTTGGGAGATGTGGGGATTGCCGATGTTCGACCTTCGCGACGCCGCCGGCGTGATGATGGAGCTCGGTCAATGCCGCAAGGTGTACGGCAACAGCTACATCCGAATGTCGGCGTTCGATAACAGCCACGGCTGGGAATCGGTGCGGCTGTCCTTCATCGTCAACCGGCCAAAGGACGAACCCGGCTTCCGCCTCGAACGGCACGAGATGGCCGGCCGCAACATTCGCTACACCACGAAGTCTTACGCGGTCGATCGCCCGGAAGGCGGTCGCTACGGTTAGCTCCTCTGTTACCTCTGCCGGCCGGCGGATCTCCCTCATCGACCCCGGCCGGATCCTCTGCTCCGTCGTTTGCGAAAGCGGCGACGGAGCTTTTTTTCTCCAGCGTTGAGGTTCGCACATGGATTTGGATGCCTCGCCGATGACAGACAGGGTCAGTCTCCGCGAAGAACTCGAGGCCGTCGGCATTGAGGAGATCCTCACCCAGCTCGACCGCGAGCTGATCGGGCTCAAACCCGTCAAGACACGCATCCGCGAAATCGCGTCGCTGCTGTTGATCGAGCGTATCCGCAAGCGGATGAATCTGACAACGGACGTGCCGACACTGCATATGTCGTTCACCGGCAATCCCGGCACCGGCAAGACCACGGTGGCGCTGCGGATCGCGAGCATTCTCCACCGGCTTGGTTTCGTTCGCCGCGGCCATGTCGTCTCGGTCACCCGCGACGAACTGGTGGGGCAATATATCGGCCACACCGCACCCAAGACCAAGGAGGTGCTGAAGAAGGCGATGGGCGGCGTGCTGTTCATCGATGAGGCCTATTATCTCAATCGGCCGGACAATGAACGGGACTACGGCCAGGAGGCGATCGAGATCCTGCTGCAGGTGATGGAATCGCAGCGCGAGGATCTGGTGGTCATCCTCGCCGGCTATGGCGACCGCATGGAGAAATTCTACGCCAGCAATCCGGGCTTCCGCTCCCGGATCGCCCATCACATCGATTTTCCGGATTATTCCAATGATGAGCTGCTCGCCATCGCCGAGCTGATGCTGCACGACATGAACTACAAGTTCAGCGACGAGGCGCGGGAGGCCTTCATCCGCTACATCGCGGCGCGCGTCACCCAGCCGCTGTTCTCCAACGCCCGCTCGATCCGAAACGCGCTCGACCGCATGCGGCTGCGCCAGGCCAATCGTCTCGTCGCCGATCTCGACCGCATGCTGGACGCGGACGACGTGATGTCGTTGCAGGCGTCGGACGTGCTCGCCAGCCGGGTGTTCTTGAAGGACAAGTCTTAGACCCGGAGTCCGGCACTACGCTGTCGTTCGGTTTCGAATCCCGATCGGTTAGCCGCCTGGCGCACTCGGTATCGTTCGCTCGATCTCTCGTGCAGCGGCGATGAGGACATCAGACACTTCGACGGCACGGCGCGGGCTCAGCCTGTTTCTCACCGCGGATAGGGTAATCGCCGCCGCGGGCTGACCGTCGGGACTCCTGATCCAGGCCGAGAGCGATTTCGTTCCCTGCACGAGGCCGACGTCGCGCAAATTGTAGCCCCGGCGCCGTGCAAGCCGGATCTGCCCCAGTACCGTCGGCAGGTCGGTGCGATAGGCCATGAATCGTGCCTCGTTGGCGAGGACGATCCCTCGCGCCTCCGGAGCCGGCATCGCGGCCAGAATTGCCACGCCCGCGCTGGAGACCCCGAGTGGCCGCCGCGCGCCTACCTCGATCGACAGCACCTGGATCGGATATGAGCCGATGCGGCGCGCGACGCACAGCGTATCGAGCCCGGTGCGCACCGTCAGGAACAAGGTATCGCCAAGCTGCGCGGACGCCCGCGCCAGATAAGGCTCGGCCGCGACCAGCAGCGGCGAGCGCGATTGCCGCGCCAGCGCCAGTTCCGCCACTTGGCGGCCGATTGCGTAGCGTCCGGTCTGGGCGCTGCGCTCGACGATGCCTTCCTCGATCAGCACCTGCGCGATCCGGTGCACGGTAGGACGGGTGAGGGACGTTGCCCGAACGACCTCCGACAACGGCACGCCGGTTTCCCGGCCGGCCGCTAGAATCCGCAGCACGGTCAAGGCGCGGCGGATCGCCTGCCCGCCCTGCTGGGGCTCCGGTCTGTCGCGCCGCCGACCATCCGTCATCTAGCTTCATCCGATGTCCATAATGTGGACAAAAACACCACAATTCCATCGACAAGGGAAGCCCGCGGGGCAAGATCGGATGAATGTAACGGCGGACGGGCTGCAGCTCGCACCACAACAACGAGAGTAGCGGATTGCTCCAGCTGCTCGCTTTCGGGAGGATGCAATGAGATTGTTCGCCATCGCTGGCATTGCGGTCACGGCATTGATAACGGCACTGTCGAGCGTTCCGGTCGCGGCCCAGCAATGGCCGGCACGGTCGGTGAAGCTCATCGTGCCTTATCCGGCCGGCGGCAATGTCGACGGAGCCGCGCGCATCATCGCCGACAAGCTGCAAACGGCGCTGGGGCAGCCCTTCATCGTGGAAAACAAGGCCGGTGCCGGCGGCTTGATCGCCGGCGAGGCATTCGCGAAGGCCGCGCCCGACGGCTACACCCTGTTTGTCGGCGCCAACGGACCGGTTCTGTTCGCCCCCGAGATCGCCAAACGCGACGCCTATAACTGGAAGCGTGATTTCCTCCCCATCACCTCGATCTCGATGACGCCGCTGGTGCTGGAGGTGCATCCGTCGGTCGCGGCAAAGGATCTGAAGGCGTTTTTCGATCTCGCCCGCCGCGAGCCCGGCAAGATGACGATGGCCTCGCCCGGCGCCGGCACCACCAATCATTTGCTCAGCGAGCTCGTACAGTCGACGCTCGGAGTCCAATGGGTGACGGCGCATTACCGCGGCAACGCGCCCGCCATCAACGACCTGATCGGGGGCCAGGTGCAGTTTGCCTTTGACCAGATTTCGGTCGGACTGCCCTTCATCAAGAATGGAAATGTGCGCGCTCTTGCCGTCACCGGCAGCCACCGCGCCTCGTGGATACCTGATGTGCCGACCTTCGCCGAGCTCGGTTACAAGGAATTCGACGGCCAGACCTTTACCGGCCTGTTCGCGCCATCAGGTACGCCCGCCGAGATCGTGACCAAGCTGCACGATACGATGGCGGCGATCCTGAAGGATCCCGCGATCGTCGAAAAGTTCAATACGCTCGGCGCCGAGGCCGTCACGATGACACCGGCGGCGTTCAAGAGCTATCTCGAGGCCGAGGACGCCAAATGGATTCCCGTCGTTCGCAAAGCGAATATCAAGACCGATTGAGGGAACTGTTTTGAGGGAATCGTGATGCGGATCGATCCGTCAGATCTCGATGCCGAGAGGGCCTACCGGCTGATCACCGGCATCGTGGTGCCGCGTCCGATCGCCTGGGTCACCAGCCTGTCGAGCGGCGGCATCGTCAACCTTGCGCCGTTCAGCGCCTTTACCTTTGTTTCGCCGAAGCCGCCGATGTTGGCGATCAGCGTCGGCCGCAAGGCCGGAATCTACAAGGACACGGCGCATAACATCCTGGGCAACGAGGAATACGTCGTCCACATCGCCGATTCGAGCCTGATGATTGCGGTGCATGAGAGTTCCACCGAGCATCCGCCCGATGTCAGCGAGGTCGAGGAGCTGCAACTCGAGACGCTGCCGAGCGAGCGCATCAAGGTGCCCCGTCTCGCCGCAGCACCGATCGCGATGGAGTGCCGCTTTCGGCAATGCCTCGAGTTCGGCGAGACCCGCAGCCGGCTGATCGTCGGCGAAGTATTGGTGTTCCACGTCCGCGACGGGCTGCTGCAGAACGGCAAGATCGAGACCGAGGCGCTCGATCCGATCGCGCGCATCGGCGGTCCGCGCTACGCGCGGCTCGGCGAGATCGTCACGCTGAAGCCAGTTTTCCAGACCTCGAAATCCGAATCCTGAGGGAAGCCACATGCGTCTTCTGAGCTATCACGCCAACGGACGACCGTGCTTTGGCGCTGCCGTCGACGGCGGTGTCGTCGATCTGAGCAGCCGGATCGGCACCAAGTTTCCCGATTTGCGGACCTTGATCGCCGGCGACGGCTTCGAGGCAGCGCGCGCCGCCATCGCCGGACAAGCGCCTGACCATGCGCTCGGCGATCTCACCCTGCGCTCGCCGATCCCGGCTCCGGAGAAGCTGTGGTGCATCGGCGTCAACTACCGGGATCGCAACGCCGAATATAAAGACAATTCCGACCTGCCGAAATATCCCAGCCTGTTCGTTCGCAACCCGTCCTCGGTGGTCGGGTCCGGCCAGCCGATCGAGAAGCCGAAAATATCCGAGCAACTGGATTACGAGGGCGAGCTCGTCATCGTGATCGGCAAGGCGGGGCGCCACATCCCGCGCGAGCGGGCCTTCGACCACATCTTCGGCATGACGCTGTGCAACGAAGGCAGCGTGCGCGACTGGCTGCACCACGGCAAGTTCAACGTCACGCAGGGCAAGAATTTCGACCGCTCCGGCAGCGTCGGGCCGTGGATCGTCACATCAGACGAATGCGATCCGCGCGGGCCGCACGATATCGTCACCCGCGTCAATGGCGAGGTACGGCAGAGCGATTCCACCGAGCGGCTGATGTTTCCGTTCGATTTCCTGATCGCCTATCTTTCCACCTTCGCGACCCTGAAACCGGGCGACATGATCGCAACCGGCACCCCGACCGGCGCGGGCGCGAGGTTCGACCCGCCCCGCTGGCTGAAGCCCGGCGACGTGGTCGAGGTGGAATCCTCCCGCATCGGTACCTTACGCAACGTCGTTGCCGCGGAAGCTTAAGTTATGCTCGACCAGCAAACCATCGACCGCCTGGCGCAGCGTCTCGACGAGGCCGAACGCAGCAAGTCGCTGATCCCTGCGTTCACGTCGGAATATCCGGATCTGACGATCGAGGATGCCTATGCGATCCAGCGGGCGTGGACCAGGGTCCAGCTGTCGCGCGGCCGCAGCATCAAGGGCCACAAGATCGGTCTGACGTCGAAGGCGATGCAGAACGCGGTGGGTATCTCCGAGCCTGACTTCGGCGTGCTGTTCGCGGACATGTTCTATTCGGACGCCGGCACCATTCCGTTCGACCGCTTCCACGCCCCGCGCATCGAGGTCGAACTGGCGTTCGTCCTGAAGGCGCCGCTGAAGGGGCCAGACTGCACGCTGTTCGACGTGCTCAACGCCACCGACTACGTCACGCCCGCGCTCGAAATTTTGGAAACGCGCATGCACCGGATAGACCCTGAGACAAAGGCGCCGCGCAAGGTCACGGACACGATCTCCGACAATGCGGCGAACGCGGCGCTGGTGGTCGGCGGCCGGCCGTTCCGGCCGCTGGACGCAGATCTGCGCTGGATCGGCGCATTGCTGTTTCGCAACGGGCAGATCGAGGAGACCGGGATCGCGGCCGGCGTCCTCAACCACCCGGCCAATGGCGTGGCGTGGCTCGCCAACCGGCTGGCTCGCCATGACGAGCACCTGGCTGCAGGCGAAGTGGTGTTGGCGGGATCCTTTACGCGCCCGGTCGAAATCAGCAAGGGCGATACGTTTCACGCTGATTACGGTCCATTCGGATCGGTCTCCTGCCAATTCGTCTGAGCGAGTATTCATCAAAGCGAGGTGTGCAAATGGCACGACGCAAGAGCATCTATATCGGCGAGTTCAAGCATGCCAACCCGATTCCGAATGCATGCCGGATCGGCAATCTCCTGATGTCGGGTGTCATCCTCGGTCGCGACGCCGCCGGCGTCATGCCCGAACGCATCGAGGAGCAGTGCGCCAACATGTTCGCCCACATGAAGGCCATTGTGGAAGCCGGCGGCGGCACCACCGACGACATCATCAAGATGACGGTGTGGCTGCAGGACCGCACCCAGCGCGCGCCTGTTAACACCGAGTGGCTGAAGATGTTTCCGGACGAGCATTCGCGCCCCGCCCGTCATGCGCTGCAGATGAACATGGATGGCGGCGCGCTGGTGCAATGCGACTTCACCGCCGTGATCGGCTGACGCGCCCGAGGAGAGGACATACCATGCCGGACTATCTGCCGTTCGATCCGAACCCGCGCCGTCCTTTGAGGCTGCCGCCGCCGAAGAGCATCGACAGCCAGTTTCACGTGCTGGGGCCGGTGGAAAAATATCCGATCCGGGCAGGGGCGGCCTACCAGATGCCGTCAGCGACCTGGGAGGCGGCGCTGCGCGTCCACAAGGCGCTCGGCATCGAGCGCGGCATCATCGTGCAAACCACGACCTATGGCGCCGATCATTCCGTGGTGCTCGATGGCCTGGCTGCGATGGGGCCGAACTATCGCGCCTGCGCCAACGCACTGGTCTTTGCCGAAGCCGATGACGCCTACCTTGCCAAGCTCGATGCCGCAGGCGTCGGCGGGGCGCGCTTCAGTTTCCGAAAAGAGCTCGGCGCGGTGCTGTCGGACAAGGATTTCGAGCGCGCCATTGCGCGCATCCGCGAACTCGGTTGGTACGCCAAGTTCCAGCCCGAGAAGGATGGCATCGTCGGCAATCTCGACAAGATCCGCGGGCTGAACGTGCCTGTCCTGATCGATCACATGGGGCGGCCCGATCCGCTGCGCGGCAAGGACGATCCGAATTTGCGCGCGGTGCTCGATCTGCTCTCGAAGGGCAATTTCTGGGTGATGCTTTCGCTCGGCGAGAAGACCTCGAAGGCCGGCCCGCCGTGGGACGACGTCATTCCGATCGCCCGCGCCTATATCGAGGCGGCGCCCGACCGCTGCGTATGGGCCAGCGATTGGCCGCATCCGGTTTCGGTCGTCCAGCCCCCCAACGACGCGGATTTGCTGGAATTGCTCTATCGCTATGCGCCTGATGAGGCCGAGCTCGAGAAAATTCTGGTGACCAATCCGGCAAGCCTGTTTGGGTTCGACAAATAAACTGGGACAGTGCTTGCTGCGGCAAGGGGCAGGCAGATTACGGTGACAGTGCACTTAACCTAAGAGCGATCGGCTTGGTGAATTTTTGCACTGTCACAATCTTTGCAGATTTGGCACAGGGCACGCTGCCGGCCAGATCGGGCGCGCGCGGATTGCATCAGCCGCGCTTCGTTGTGCGAGCGAGCCATTCCGTGGCGCGCTGAGTCAGGCGCGATCGGGTAGATCAAGATAGGCCAGACGATCCATGACGCCATCCGCGAGCCCCACCCTGTAGACGGCTTCAGCGAAACGCCTGTCGTCGGCTGTTCGGGTCAGTTTGCCATTGGCCATGCGCTGCGGCAATAGCGCACAAACCGGTTCGAGCATTTCGATCTCGAAAGGAACGTTGACGCCGGCGGTCATCGAGCACGGCCCGGGGGTGAGCAACCGGGTAGCGATCAATTCGCCTTCGTCCATCGAACTCTCGAGCCCCACGTCGAGCAGCCATACCTTGGAGTTGCGGAGAATGTCGGTGGCGATCAGACCCACAACGTCGTGACGTTGCTCGATCAGGAGTATTGCAAACTGCGATGCGCGCATCGCCTCCAGCATCAGCCGCTCGTCGGACTGCGCGTCGCATTTGGCCGACCTCGCGTAACGATCGATCGCTCGCGAACGATCCGCGGGCGCCGTATAAATGGCAAGGTCATAGACGTAGTACATCTCGTCCATGTGTTCGAGAAGAAGCGTCTTTCCTTGCGCCAGACCGAGCCGGCGCGCGCAGCTCAACAGTGCATCGCTGGAGATGGAGTTGAGAACCTCCTCGTGAAGTCCCTTGGAGATTTCCCGCAGGTGAAGGTAGCGGGCAAGAAGATCATCGCACGTCGAGGCGTGTCGCCGACTCAGGATCGGTTCGGCTGTTGTTGAACGAGTGGAAGGGCCATGGAAATCTCCGGGTCGGATCGCCAGCTCCTCGCCATCGTTAACGCCGTGCACTGATTCGCGGAACAGGAGTCTCCCAGGTTGTCCCGGGGATGAGGTCGGGAGGATGCGGACGATAGGTCACGACGCAGCAATTGCGGCTCCAAGCGGCTACGCAGTACGGCAGCACGCAAGCGATCAATCGCTGCGTGCCAGCCCGTACCACTTGAATTGTCGGGATTTTGGCCTGTCATCGCGCCGGGAACCCGATGGGCGGCGCCATGGGCGATCTTACAAATGGGGCGATGATGGATTGGTGTCCCTGATTTGCCCGACGTGTCAAAAATGTTTTTGCGGGGTGCGGCATCCGTGCAGCCCTTTCTTTGCATGGGGTTGTTTTCGATATTTTGGTTGGGAGCGAGGCGGGCTGGAGCAGGTCTCTCTCTCGAATTACGCATTACTCATGGTGCCCGATCGGTTTATGCTGTCGGCAGCAAGGTTGCGCCAGCGCGGAACCAAATGGGCATGAGAGACTCTGATGACCGATGTGACCGATAACGCCCCTTCCGATTCCCCAACCGACGCGTCTTTCCGCCCGCATTCGTCCCATTGGGGCGTGTTTTCGGCGCGCTGGCAGGGCGATGAACTCGAGGTTCGGCCGCATCCGGATGATCCCGATCCGAACCAGATCATCGATAATTTTCCCGGCGCCTTGCGCCACCGCGCGCGCGTCGCGCAGCCGATGGTGCGCCGCGGCTGGCTCGAAGGCAAGCGCGGGCCGGACGCGCGCCGCGGGCGTGATGAATTTGTCCCGATGTCCTGGGAGGACGCGCTGGATCTGCTTGGCGCCGAACTCGCCCGCGTGCGGGACAATTATGGTCCGGGTGCGGTGTTCGGCGGCTCCTACGGCTGGTCGAGCGCGGGCCGCTTTCACCATGCGCAGAGCCAGGTCCATCGCTTCCTGAACATCGCGATGGGCGGCTACGTCAAGTCGGTCAATTCATATAGTTCCGGCGCCGCCACCGTCGTGGTGCCCCACATCATTGGCGACTACGAGGATCTGACCAAGCGCAACGTCTCCTGGGAACAGATCGCCGAGCACAGCGATGTCGTGCTCGCCTTTGGCGGCATGGCGCTGAAGAACAGCATGGTGGCCGGCGGCGGCACCAGCAAGCATGTCGAGCGTGGCGCGATGGCGCGCGCCGCGGCGCGCGGCTGCCAGTTCGTCCATGTCAGCCCGCTGCGCGGCGATTTGCCTGATGAAGCCCGCTCGCAATGGATCAGCAACATCCCGGGCACCGATGTCGCCCTGATGCTGGCGCTGGTGCATACGCTGGTTGCCGAGGGACTGCACGATCGGGCCTTCCTCGATCGCTTCACGGTCGGCTGGCCGGTGTTCGAGCGTTACGTTCTGGGCGAGACCGACGGCCAGCCCAAGGATGCGGCATGGGCCGCGGCGATATCAGGCGTCGCCGCCGACACCATCGTTGCGCTCGCCCGCAAGCTTCACGGCCGCCGCGCGCTGATCGTGGTCTCGCACTCGCTGCAACGGGCCGAACATGGCGAGCAGCCGGTCTGGATGGGCGCCGTTCTTGCCGCAGCGCTGGGGCAGATCGGTCTGCCGGGCGGCGGCTATGCCTACGCGCTCGGGGCCATCGCCTATTACGGCCGACGCTACAACGCCGTGCCGACGCCGACACTTTCGCAAGCGCGTAACGGCGTCACCGAATTCATTCCGGTCGCCCGCATCGCCGACATGCTGCTCAATCCCGGCGGCACCTATCGCTACAACGGCAAGACCAAGACCTATCCCGATATCAAGCTGGTCTACTGGGCCGGCGGTAATCCCTTCCATCACCATCAGGACATCAATCGGCTACGCAAGGCTTTCGCGCAGGTCGACACGTTGGTGGTGCATGAATTGGGCTGGACCGCGACGGCGCGGCATGCCGATTTCGTGCTGCCCGCGACCATGACGCTGGAGCGCGAGGACATCGGTGCCAACGCCAACGATCCACTTCTGGTGCCGATGCAGCAGATTGCGCCGCCTTATGGCGAAGCGCGGGACGATTACGCGATCTTCTCCGATCTCGCCGAACGCCTCGGCAAGCGCGAAGCCTTCACCGAAGGCCGCAACGTCCGCCAATGGCTGGAGCATCTGTATGAACCGACACGGAAGGGGCTCGCGGAGCGTGGCTTGGCTGCGCCGAGCTTCGACGAATTCTGGAAGGGCGACGGCCTGATCATGCCGCAACACCCTGATGATGGCGGGCAGCTGCGCCGTTTCCGCGAAGATCCGGATGGCGCAAAACTGCCGACGCCGAGCGGCAAGCTGGAAATCTTCTCGGAGACCATCGCGGGCTTTGGCGAGACGGACTGTCCGGGTCATCCGGCCTGGCTCGAGCGGGTGCAGGTGCCGGCGCCGTCGGCACCGCTGATCCTGGTCGCCAACCAGCCGGCGACGCGGCTACACAGCCAGCTTGATTTCGGTGGCCACAGCGCAGCGTCGAAGCAACGCGGACGCGAGGTCGCATGCATGAATCCGATCGACGCCGCCGCGCGCGGGATTTCCGACGGTGACATCATTCGCCTGTTCAACGAGCGCGGCGCGTGTCTGGCGGGCGTCCGCGTGACCGACGGTATAAGGCAGGGCGTGATCCAACTGGCTACCGGCGCCTGGTACGATCCCGCCGATCCCAACGAAGATGCGCCGCTTTGCGTGCACGGCAATCCGAACGTCCTGACGCGGGACGTCGGCACGTCCTCTCTGGCGCAGGGCTGCACCGGGCAACTGACGACCGCCGAGGTCGAACGTTTCATCGGCAATCTGCCGCCGATCCAGGCCTACGATCCGCCCGTGACAGCGAAGCGCGGAAGCTAGGTCATGGATAAAGTTGATCTCTGTTTCACGCCGGCAACGGATCTGGCGGGTGCGATCCGCGCCAAAAAACTATCCTCCGTCGAAATCACCTCGACGGTGCTGGAGCGCATCGCAGCCCTTGAACCCAAACTGAACGCGTTCGCGCATCTGGCTGCGGCGGAGGCGATGGACGCCGCGGCGGCCGCCGACAGCGCGCTCGCCAAGGGAGATTCGCTCGGGCCGCTGCACGGCATTCCCGTCACCATCAAGGACCTCGAACCGGTGCGCGGCATGCCGTTCGAACGCGGGACCTATTTGTTTCGCGGCGAGGTCGCGCCTGCCGATAACGTCGCGGTCGCGCGCCTCCGCAGTGCGGGCGCCATCATCCTCGGCAAGACCACCACGCCCGAATTCGGCTGGAAGGGCGTCAGCCACAGCCCGCTGACCGGCGTCACGAATAATCCGTGGAAGCTCGGCCTGAACGCCGGCGCGTCTTCTTCCGGCGCGGGCGTCGGTGCCGCGGCGGGCTATGGTCCACTGCATCAGGGCAGCGACGGCGCGGGCTCGATCCGCATGCCCGCGCATTTTTGCGGCGTCTACGGAATCAAGCCGACCTACGGTCGCGTGCCGCAATCGCCGATGACGCCGAGCGACAACACCGTGCATCTCGGTCCTTTGACGCGCACGGTCGCGGACGCCGCGCTGATGCTGAAAGTGATGGCCGGCCGCCATCCCGACGACCAGTCGAGCCTTGAAGGGCCGCCGGCCGACTATCCCGCACAGCTCGCGAGCCGGCCGCGCGCGCCGCGTATCGCATTCAGTCCGGATCTCGGCCATGCCCGCGTTGATCCTGACGTGGCTGACCTGGTGCGCAAGGCCGCGGAGGTGTTCGAAACCGAGCTCGGCTGGCGCGTCGAACAGGTCAAGACGCCGTGGGGACCGAAAGGCCCGGAGCTCGCGCGCTTCTTCTGGCCGGCGCATTACAGCCGTTACGCCGATCGCATCGCCGAATCCCTCGACCAGCTGGATCCGGGCTTTGTCGCATGCTTTGAGGCCGGACAGCACATCACGCTGCCGGACTATCTGAAAATGAAAGTCGCAAAGCTCGCCTATTGTGCGGAGATCCACCATTTCTTCGAGGATTGGGATTTCCTCCTGACACCGGCGGTATCCGTTGCGGCATTCCCCGCCACGCAGCTGCAGCCCGACCACTGGCCTCAACATAAGTGGGACTGGATGTCGTGGGCGGAGTTTTCCTATCCGTTCAACCTGGCGCAGAATCCGGCCGCGTCGCTTCCCTGCGGGTTCACCGCATCAGGCCTGCCGGTGGGCTTGCAGATCGTCGGCCGGCGCTGCGACGATCTCGGAGTGCTGCAAATGTCCGCGGCGTTCGAGGCCGCGCGTCCATGGGCTTCAGCGCGTCCGCCGATCGCTTGAAAATCTCTGGCGGGCGCGCCTACGCGACTTCCAGCGCCCGCGCGTAGGTCAACCCTGAATTGGCGATGTGCGACGTCATCAGCGCCTCGAACGCCGCGAACTCGCCGCGCTCGAACAGGTGGAGCAGCTTGCGGTGCTCGTCGAACGAGGCCGGTGTCTGGACGTCGACGGGCGCGCTCAAATTGGTGCGCAGCGCAGCTACGCGTCCCGATACCAGTTGATAGGACTCGACGAGATAGCGATTGCCGCAATGCGCGAAGAAGGCCTCATGCATTGCGGTATCGGCTCGCCCATAGGCGACGTTGTCCTTGGCGGCCAGCGCCTGCTCCATCTCCGAGATCGCGGTCCGCATCGCCGCGACCGCGCCGGCACGATCATGACGATAGGCGAGTTCGGCGGCCTTGGGCTCGATGATGATCCTGAACGCGCAAAGCGCCGAGATGTCGGCAGCGCTCGGGGTAAAGACAAAGCTGCCGACCTGCGGCCTTATCACCACGAGCCCTTGCGATTGCAACAGACCCATCGCTTCGCGGACCGGCGTTCGACTGACGCCGAACGATTGCGCGATCATCTCTTCGGAAATGACCGCGCCCAGTCCGAATTCACCATCGATGATGGCCTGACGCAGCCGCAGCATGACCCGCTGCGACAGCGACTTCGGTGCATCGAGCTTGAGCGATTTCATGGTCCTCGTGCCTCCGGCCCGATCAGATCACCTTTCCGGGATTAAGCAAATGATCGGGATCGAGCGCCGCCTTCAGCGTGCGCATCAGCGCGATCTCCGGTTCGCTGCGCGCATGGCCGAGCCATTTTTTCTTCATCGTGCCGATGCCGTGTTCGGCGGAGACGCTGCCACCCATGTCGCGCACCAGGCCGTAGATGATCGCGTCCATTGCCTCCTTTGGCTGGCGCTCGACCGGCAGCCCAGCGACCCAGGACACCAGATGCAAATTGCCGTCGCCGATATGGCCGTAATAGACGCTTTCGCATCCGGCAATGCCGGTGGTCAGCGCGGCCTTGCAGCGGCCGACGAACTCATCCATCCGCGCCACCGCAAGCCCGATATCGTAGGAAATGTGCGGGCCGAGCACCTGGCCGAATTCCGAACAGATGTCGCGTACCGCCCAGAACGCCTTGGTCTGGGCTACCGATTGCGAGACGGCGGCGTCCAGCAGCAGTTCGCGCGCCATCAGGCCTTCGAGCCAGGCTTCGAACTGCGGCGCGTCGATGCTCTCATCGGTGCCTTGCGCCTCCACCAGCACATAGAGGCCATGACCGGTGCCGACCGGCGAGCGTACGCCGGCCCGTGCCGTAATCACCTCCCAATAGTCCGGCCACATCACTTCGAACGCAGACAAAAGCGGGCCGAGCCCGCCACGCGCCGCGTCGAGCAGATCAAGCACCGCAGCATAGTCAGCAACTGCGCAGAGTGCCGCCATGGTCGAGCGCGGTTTCGGAAACAGCCGCAATACGACGCGGGTGATGATGCCGAGCGTGCCTTCCGAGCCGATGAAGAGGTGCTTCAGATCGTAGCCGGCATTGTTCTTCAGCAGCTTGTTGAGGTTGGTGACGATGGTGCCGTCCGGCAGCACGACTTCGAGGCCAAGCACCAGTTCGCGCGTCATGCCGTAACGGATGACGCGATTGCCGCCGGCATTGGTGGAAAGATTGCCGCCGATCGCGCAGGAGCCGCGTGATCCCAAATCCAGCGGAAAGAACAAGCCGGCTTCATCTGCGGCTTTCTGAATCGTCTCCAGCGGCGTGCCGGCCTTCACCGTCATGGTCGCGCTGGCGCGATCGATCTCTTCGATGCCGACCATTCGCTCCAGCGAAATGGCGACCCAGCCTGGCTCCGGTGCGGCACCGCCGCACAGGCCGGTCAATCCGCCTTGCGGCACGAACGGCAGCTGCGCCTTGCGGCATGTCGCGATGGTTTCAGATACGCCGGCCGCGTCCAGCGGCCGAACCACCGCGATCGGTGTTTGCGGCAGGCTCGCGCTCCAGTCGTTGCAATTTCGGGCGGGAATTTCGGCGCCGGTCAGCACCGCCTGCGGGCCGAGTTTGAGCTGCAAGGCGCCGAGCAGCTCCAGCGGTCGTTCGGGTCGCGTCATCGCATC
This sequence comes from Bradyrhizobium sp. AUGA SZCCT0158, assembly GCF_018130065.1. Classification (GTDB taxonomy): domain Bacteria; phylum Pseudomonadota; class Alphaproteobacteria; order Rhizobiales; family Xanthobacteraceae; genus Bradyrhizobium. Next base: position 132,674 of record NZ_JAFCME010000011.1, read on the forward strand.
CATGGCGGAGCCTTTGTTGGTCCGTCGCGCGTCCATGCGTTTTTGGCGGCGCGGCCTGCCCAATACCGAGTTGAGGTCTTCTTGTATGTAAGGTACAACAGAAGTCAAGAAGGCCGCTTGAAGCGTCCAGATGCAATGGGAGAGGTCATGACAGCAGCAATTCGCGGGTTTTGGGCGGCTGCGCCCACGCCGCTGACGGCCGGTGGGATCGTGGATCACGCGAAGCTCGCGGGGCACGCCCTCGACCTCTTCAAAAAAGGCGTCGATGGCGTTGTGCTGTTCGGCACCACCGGCGAGGGCACCTCATTCGGTGTGGCCGAGCGGATCGCGACCGTCGAGGCGTTGCTCAAGGCCGGCGTGGCGGCGTCGCGCATCGGGCTTGGCGGCGGCTTTCCCGCCATCACCGACAGCATTGCACTGGCGCGTTCGGCGCTGAGCCTGGGCTTGAACCATGTGCTGATCCTGCCGCCCTATTTCGACCGTGCCGTCACGCCGGAGGGAATCGAGGATTCGTTCGCCGCGATTTTCGATGCCGTGGCTGACGACCGCCTTCGCGCCACGCTCTATCACATCCCGCAAGTGTCCGGCGTCGCCGTGCCGGCCGCGGTGGCGGCCAGTCTGCGCAAGCGCTACGGCGTTATCGTCGCCGGTCTCAAGGACTCAAGCGGCGACTTCAGGCAATTCCAGGCGTTTCGTGCCGCCGCGCCCGAGCTTGCGATTACGGTCGGCAACGAGGCCGATATCGCCCGCGCCATCGCAGAAGGCGGTGCCGGAACGATTTGTGGGATGGGCAATGTCGTGCCTGGGCTGGTTCAGGCCATGATCAACGGCGCGGGGGCGGAAGCGCGCATGCAGGCCGCCATTGACGTCGTGGCGAGCGGGCCGTCGTTCCCCTCGACGTTGAAGGCAATTCTCGCCGCGCAAAGCGGCGATGCCGGCTGGCTGCGGGTGCGTCCACCGCTGCGCCAGTGCGCTGACGGCGCGGCTTTCAAGGCCAAGCTGGAGACACTGATGAGCCCGGAGGTCGCCTGAAGGTCTCAAGCCGAAGTTTCACGTGACGTACGCAACGCTCTAAGCTGCCTCGGGCAAGGCCGCACCCTGAAACCTGCGCGCGGCGCGGCGCGGCTCTTGCTCGTGGCCGCGGCGCGGCTCTTGCATGTGGCAAGTCGTGCTCTTGCATGGAGGGTCTGTTTGATGACACCGTGCGGTCGCTTCGGGTAGGGGACACCGACCTGAACACTCTCGTTGCGTTTCGGTATTGGACGTCTCGATGCTGCTTCTGATTGCCCGGCGTCTCGGTCTCGGCCTCCTGGTCGCGCTCACGGTGATGACGCTTGCATTCATGCTGACGCGGCTGTCCGGTGACCTTGCCATTTCAATCGCCGGCCCGTCCGCGACGCAGGCCGACGTCGAAATCATTCGCAAGGCCTATGGTCTCGATCGTCCGCTCTACGTCCAGTTCTTCTCCTGGGTCGGCCGCGCCATGGTCGGCGATTTCGGCCAGAGCTATTTCTTCAAGGACAGCGTCTCCAACCTGATCGCGAAGCGCCTGCCCATCACGCTCACGCTCGGCCTGGTGGGCCTTAGCCTGGCTCTGATCATCTCGATCCCGCTCGGCATCCTGGCGGCGGTCCGCGAGAATACCTGGCTCGATCGCGGCGTCACCATGTTCACGATGGTGGGGCAGGCGATCCCGAGCTTCTGGCTCGCACTGATCCTGATGATCGTGCTCGGTCTCAATCTCGGCATCCTGCCGATCTCAGGCACCGGAACCTGGCAGCACTTCGTGATGCCGGGCATCGTGCTCGCTTTTACGGCAATCCCCGCCCTTACACGGCTGACGCGCTCCGGCATGATCGAGGCGATGGCGTCCGACTACATCCGCACCGCGCGGGCCAAGGGCCTGTCGCGCGCACGCATCATCTTCAAGCACGCGCTGCGCAACGCCGCGATCCCCGTGGTGTCGATCGCAGCGGTGCAACTTGGCTTCATGCTCGGCGGCTCCATCGTCATCGAGACGGTGTTTGCGCTGCATGGCGTCGGCTATCTCGGCTGGGAGAGCATCGCCAAGAATGATTTTCCTGTCGTGCAAGCGGTGGTGCTGGTGCTGGCGGCGATCTATATCGGCCTCACGCTGCTTTCCGACATCCTCAACGCGCTGCTTGATCCGAGGCTCCGGACCGGATGAGCGAACCGATTGCAATCCATGCGCCCCTGACGTCGCGGGTCGGCGTGGCCGGCTTCACGGTCGGGATCGTCATCGTCGGCATCATCGCGGTGGCCGCGATCATTGGCAATCAGCTGGTGCCGCATGATCCCTTCACCCAGGATCTCGGCAACCGCCTCAAGCCGCCATTCTGGATGGAGGGCACCCAGGCCGGGCATCTGCTCGGCACCGATCAGCTCGGCCGCGACTATCTGGCGCGGCTGGTGTACGGCGCGCGCATTTCGCTGCTGATCGGTATCATGACGGTCATCACGTCGGGACTGATCGGCATCACGCTCGGCGTGCTCGGCGGCTTCTTCGGCGGCCGCATCGACGACGCCGTGCTGTTCGCCATCACCACGCGGCTGTCGATCCCGGTGGTGCTGGTCGCGCTCGCAGTTGTGGGGCTGATGGGCTCGGGCCTTGGCCTCGTGGTCGCAACCCTCGGGCTTTTGTTGTGGGACCGTTTTGCGGTGGTGGCGCGCGCGACCACGATGCAGATCCGCAGCCTCGATTACGTCAATGCCGCCCGCTGCGCCGGCGCCTCGACTTCGCATCTGCTGATCAGGGAGATCCTGCCGAACATCGCGAGCCATCTTGCCGTGGTGGCAACATTGGAAATGGCGCTCGCGATCCTGCTCGAGGCCGCGCTGTCGTTCCTCGGCCTCGGCGTGCCGCCGCCGCTGCCGTCCTGGGGTCTGATGATCGCCGAGGGCAAGGATTACATGTTCTTTTCGGCCTGGGTGATCATGGTGCCCGGCGTCGCGCTGTTCATCCTGGTGCTCGGCATCAACCTGGTCGGCGACGGATTGCGCAATCTGCTCGGCTCGGAGCGGTCGCGATGAGCGCATTGCTTGACATCGAGGATCTCGAAGTGATGTTCGGCGGCCGTAGCGCGGCGGTACGCGGCGCCTCGTTTCAGGTCGAGAAGGGCGAGACGCATTGCCTGGTCGGCGAATCCGGCTGCGGCAAATCGGTGACCGCGCTGTCGATCATGAACCTGCTCGCGCGCGGCGGCCGGCGCTCCGCCAAACGCATGAGCTTTGCCGGTACCGACCTCCTTTCGCTGTCCGACCGCGAGATGGCGCGCCTGCGCGGCAATCGGATCTCGATGATCTTCCAGGAGCCGATGACCAGCCTCAACCCGGCCTTTACGATCGGCTCGCAAATGGCTGAGGTGCTGACCCGCCACAAGGGCGGCTCGCGCACCGCCGCGCTCGAGCGGGCGGTCGAACTGATGGGCCGCGTCGGTATCACCGCGCCGGAGATGCGGCTCGGCCAGTTTCCGCATCAGCTTTCCGGCGGCTTGCGTCAACGCGTCATGATCGCGATGGCGCTGATGTGCGATCCCGAACTGCTGGTCGCCGACGAGCCGACCACCGCGCTCGACGTTACCGTGCAGGCGCAGATCCTGCGGCTGCTGGCGACCTTGAAACGCGAACTCGGCCTTGCGATCCTCTTGATCACCCATGACCTCGGCATCGTCGCCCGCGTCGCCGACCGCGTGTCGGTGATGTATGCGGGCGAGGTGGTCGAGCGCGCGCCGACCGCGGAATTGTTCCGCAGCCCCCAACACCCCTATACGCGCGGCCTCTTGTCCTGCGTGCCGGTGCCGGGCCGGGTGCAGCGCGACCGGCCGCTCGGCTCGATCCCGGGCGTGGTGCCGGCGATCGGACCCGGCTTTGCAGGCTGCGCGTTCCGCTCACGCTGTTCCCATGCCGACGCCAGCTGCGAACGCGAAATTCCGCGCCGCGAGGCAGCTGGCGCGCACGACTATCTGTGCCGGCTCGCGCCGCAGTTCTCGGAGCCGCAGCCCGCATGAGCGTCGCGATCGAAGTCCAGAATTTGCGGTGCGAGTTCCGGGTCAACGCCGGCTGGTTCGCGGCGGAAAAGCGCGTGATCGCGGTCGACGACGTTACCTTCAGCGTGCCGGCGGGCAGCGTGCTCGGCATTGTCGGCGAGTCCGGGTGTGGAAAATCCACCCTCGCGCGGCTGATCCTCGGGCTGCTGAAGCCGACGGCGGGGACCGTGTTGGTCGACGGCAAGCGCCTGTTCGATCTCGACCGCAAGGCGCGGGCGCGATTGATCCAGCCGGTGTTCCAGGATCCGTTCGCCTCGCTCAATCCGCGGCACCGCATCAAGGACATCGTCGCGCTGCCGCTCGCCGCCCAGGGCACCTTCTCACGCGCGGAAATCGAGCGCCGGGTCGCTCAAATTCTGGAACGCGTCGGGCTTTCGGCGGCGATGGGCGAGCGCATGCCCTCGCAACTCTCCGGCGGGCAGCGCCAGCGGGCGGCGATTGCCCGTGCGCTGGTGCTCGAGCCGCGGATCGTGATCTGCGACGAGCCGACCAGTGCGCTCGACGTTTCGGTGCAGGCGCAAATCCTCAATTTGCTCGCCGATCTGCGCCGCGATCTCGGACTGACCTATCTTTTCATCAGCCACAATCTGGCGGTCGTGGAGCATGTCGCGAGCGAGGTCGCGGTGATGTATCTCGGTCGTTTCGTCGAGCGCAACGAAACCGACGCCCTGTTTCGTGCGCCCGGTCATCCCTACACGCAGGCGTTGCTGCAAAGCGTGCTGACACCGGAGCCGGGCCGGGGCGTGCCCGATATCGGCCTCGGCGACGCCATGCCGGATCCGGCCAATATTCCCCCGGGCTGCCGGTTCAACCCGCGCTGCGGCATCGCCGTTGAGCGCTGCCGCCGTGTGGCACCAACGCCCATGGCCCGCGCGCCCCAGGGAATGGTAGAGTGCCATCTGGCATAGAGTGTGCTTGAAATCGGTCTTGCGATCGGAACCAAAGGAGGACGGCATGGGCGTGCAATTGAGATTTGGTGCGGCGATCCTCGCGGCGGCACTGGTCGGTGCCGGCGCTTCCCCGGCGCTGGCGCAGAAGTCCGCCGACACGTTGCGGATCACGATGCGCGCCGCGTTGTCGAACATCGACCCCTACTATAACAACGAGCGCACCGGCGTGGTGATGCACCACCAGGGCTGGGACGGGTTGGTCTACCGCAACCCCGAAACCTTCAAGGTCGAGCCGCTGCTCGCCACCGAGTGGAAGCTGCCGGATACGACCACGATCGAGTTTACGCTCAGGCCCGGCGTCAAATTCCACGACGGCAGCGCGTTCACCGCCGATGACGTCGTCTACACGCTCAATCTCATATCCGATCCCGCGAGCAAGGTGTCGACCCCGGCGAACTACAACTGGATCGACAAGGCGGAGAAGACCGGCGACATGTCGGTTCGCGTCAAACTCAAGCGGCCGACGCCGGCGGCGCTGGATTATTTCGCGATGGTTGTCCCGATCTACCCCAAGGCCTATCGCGAGAAGGTCGGTGCGGAAGCCTATGCCAAGGCGCCGGTCGGCGCCGGCCCCTACAAGATGACCAAGGTCGAGTCGGGCGTCTCCATCGACTTCGAACGCTTCGAGGATTATTGGGCCGGCAGCCCCAAGGGAAAAGCCGCGATCAAGAAGATGAGCGTGCGCTTCGTGCCGGATGCCGCCACCGAAATGACCGAACTGCTCTCCGGTCGTGCGGACTGGATCTGGAATCTGAACCCCGACCAGTTCGATAGCGTCAACAAGTTCCCGAATCTGGCGGCCGTGCGCAAGGAGTCAATGCGGGTAGGCTATCTCGCGCTTGACGCCGCCGGCCGCACCGGCGCCGACAATCCTTTGACCAAGCTCAAGGTGCGCCAGGCGATCTGGCACGCGATCGACCGGCAGACGATTGCCGACAAGCTCGTCACCGGCGGAAGCCGCGTTCCGGGAGCTCCCTGCTTCCCGACTCAATTCGGCTGCAACGGCGAGGCCGCGACGCTTTACGACTACAATCCCGCCAAGGCGAAGCAGCTGCTCGCGGAAGCCGGCTATCCGGATGGCTTCGAAGTCGATCTGGCCAGCTATATATTGCCGCAATGGGGCTCGGCGATTCAGAACTATCTGATGGCGGTCGGCATCCGCGCCAAGCTCAACCAGCTCCAGGTCGGCGCGCTGATACAGCGCGCGAAGGCAGGGGAACTGCGCGCCTATCTCGGCACCTGGGGCAGCTATTCGATCAATGACGTCTCGGCCTTCCTGCCGAACTTCTTTGACGGCGGCGCCGACGATTATGCGCGCGATCCGGACGTGCAGAAATGGCTGATCGAGGGCGGATCGACCAATGACGCTGAAGTGCGCAACAAGGCCTATTCGGCCGCGATCCAGCGCATCACCCAGCAGGCCTATTTCACGCCGCTGCACACCTATGTGACGACCTACGGCTATTCCAAGCAGCTCGAATTCACCCCCTATTCGGACGAGCTGCCGCGCTTCTATCTGGCGAAGTGGAAGTAGGCTGAAGCAAACGAGCCCGGCGCGGCATCGCCGCGCCGGTTTAGCCCACTGGCGTCATCGGTTTCGAAGCGTCTAGAATGCCCGAATCTCGGCGCGGCATTCGGGAACACGATGACAGGATTGCTCAGTCGGCGTGATGCGTTGGTGCGGAGCGCGGGGCTTGCGGCGGCCGGCCTGGTTTCTAACGCGGGTTTTGCCGCACCTGTCCGCAAGCCGGTTTCCGGCGAGGCGATCGACGCTGCATTGCTGGCGAAGATCGGCGCCAAGGAAATACCCGGCGTGGTCGCGATGGCCGCGAACGAAACCTCGGTCGTCTACCAAGGGGCATTCGGCGCGCGCAACGTCGCGGCCGCAATGCCAATGTCACCAGATACGGTTTTTCGTATTGCCTCGATGGTCAAATTGCTGACGTCGGTGGCCGCATTGCAGCTGGTCGAGCGCGGCAAACTGAAACTGGATGAGCCGGCCGCCAATATCGATCCGACCCTCGCCGCGCCCCAGGTCCTCGCGGGCTTCGATGCCAAAGGCGTTCCGCAGATGCGGCCGGCGCACAAGCCGATCACGCTGCGAAACCTGCTGACGCACACGTCCGGCTTCAGCTACCCGCTGTGGGATCCGAATGTGGTTCGCTACCAGAAAGCGGCGCGGGCCGATCCGGCGCTGCCGCGCCGGCCGCTGATGTTCGAGCCAGGGGCACGATGGGCCTATGGCGGCAGTATCGACAATGTCAGCCAGCTGGTCGAGATCGCCAGCGGGCAAACCATCGATCGCTACTTCAGTGAACACATCACCGGCCCGCTCGGCATGAACGACACGGGCTTTGTCATCACCGAGCAGCAGCGTGCCCGCCAGGCCAGCCTGCATGTGCGCGAGGCCAGCGGAAAGCTCGTCCCAAAACCGTTCGAGAAGCTGGCCCCGACCTCAGCCTTTTCCGGCGGCGGCGGCATCTATTCGACCGCGCCGGACTATCTGGTCCTGCTGCAGGCGTTGCTGAACGGCGGACGTTTTCGCAGCGCAAGCCTGTTGCGGCCGGATACCGTCGCAATGATGTCGACCAATCAGATCGGCAATATCGAAGCCGGAATTCTCAAGACGGCCAATCCGGCGCTTTCAAATGACGTGGATTTTTTCCCGGGCGTCCATCTGCGCTGGGGGCTCGGCCACATGATCAATGTCGATCCGGTCCGCGAGGGCCGCGCGGCGGGCAGCCTCACCTGGGCCGGCCTGTACAACACCTATTACTGGATCGACCCGAAAAAGCGGATTGCGGGCGTGATCATGATGCAGATCCTGCCCTTCGTCGACAAACAGGCGCTGGTGGCCTACCGGCAGTTCGAGCGCGGTATTTATCGCGCGCTCGGGTAGGCCTGGTAACCTCCGGGTGACTGCCATTCCGCCGACGCAGATGTGATTGAAATGCGCGCGATGGCGGGCAGTTCGCCGGTCGAAAATGTGATAGACCGCCGTCATCTCATTCGAAACAGGCAACGCGCTCACCATGAACCTCGATATGACCCGCCGCACCTTGCTGCATCTCGCCGGCGCCTCCTCACTCGCGGCCGCGGCGCGCGCCGAGCAGGGCGGTAGCGGCGGCGGGCCGACTTTCGCCAACCGCACGCCGATGCGGATCGGCATGGTGACGATCCGGGTCCGCAAGCTCGATGTGGTGGCGGACTATTACCGCGACGTGCTCGGCCTTGCCGTGATGGAACGCTCGGCCACCGGCGCGGTGCTCGGCGCCGGCGGGGTGAAACTGCTGGTGCTCGAGGCGCGCCCGGATGCTGCGAACGAAGCCCGCAACGCAGCCGGGCTCTATCACACCGCCTTCCTGATGCCGACGCGCAAGGATCTCGCGCGCTGGCTGGTCAATGCCGCGATCCATCGCGTGCCGCTGTCGGGCTTTGCCGATCACCGCGTCAGCGAATCCGTCTACCTCGACGACCCCGAGGGCAATGGCATCGAGGTCTATGCCGATCGCGATCCCTCGCTCTGGCAATGGAGCGAGGGCACCGTGACGATGGGGACCGACCAGCTCGATATCGACAATCTCGTCTCGCTCACCAATACCAACGTCAGCGATTATGCAAAGGCGCCCGACGGCTTGCGCATCGGCCACATGCATCTGCGCGTCGGCGATCTCGCCAAGGCCGACGGCTTCTACCGCGGCACGCTCGGCTTCGATCCGACACGGGCGCGCAGCGGCGCTGCGTTCCTGTCCTCCGGGCGCTACCATCACCATCTCGGTCTCAACGTCTGGCAAAGTGCTGGTGCCGGCCGCCGTGACGACGCGGCCACCGGCCTTGCCTGGTTTTCGCTGGAGATCGAGAAGGCGGATTTGTTCGCGGCAAAGGAAGAGCGCCTGCGTCAGGCCGGCGTCCAGGTCGCGTCTGTTGCTGGCGGCCTCGAGGCCGTCGACCCCTGGGGCACGCGCGTGCGCCTCGTCAAGGTCTGAGCCATCAGGCGGGAGCAGATGTGATGGATGCCGTGCTTCCTTTCCGTACCATGGCCTACAACAATGGCTGGGCCAATCATCGCCTGCTGACCGCCTGTGCAGCGCTGTCGCAGGCGGATTTCACCGCGCCGCGCACCGGCTTCTTTCCAAGCCTGCGCGCCACCCTCAATCACATCCTGATCATCGACAGCTTCTACATCGATGCCCTGGAAGGCGGCACGTTGGGGCCGGCGGCCTGGGCAAACCAGGAGCCGTGCGAAACCGTCAGCATTCTCCGCGACGCGCAGGGCGAGATGGACCGCCGGTTGATCGCCTTCGTCGAGCGCCTCGGCGCTGAAGATCTCGATCGCATCGTCAACGTCCACCGCGGCAGTCGCATTCAACATGAGCGGATGGACCGGCTGCTGCTGCATCTGTTCCAGCACCAGATTCATCATCGCGGCCAGGCGCATGCGATGTTGAGCGCGACTGCTGTCAAGCCGCCGCAGCTCGACGAGTTCTTTGCCGCGGAAGAAGCGCCGCTGCGCGCCGCGCAGTTTGCCGAGCTCGGTTGGAGCGAGGATAAAATCTGGCGCAGCTGAGTTTGTCACGAACGTGGATCGCGAAATTAGACGATCGGCGCCAGTTGCGCGGGTGCCACGATTATGTCGGCTAGGTGCCAACAAGCGACATTCGAGCTGCCTGTCACGGAATAACACAAACGCCACCCATGCATTCGCTAATGGGTGGCGTTAAAGCGCATCAAACTGAGCCTGAAATGCACCAGTTTCTATTTAGTCAGGCAAGCAGGTGTCAGGTTAGCGCTGGACCATTGATGCCAGAATCGGCCCGGCCTCCGCATCCTCAACACAGGGCGTCACGGTAATCTCCATCACGTTTGACCATTGCGCGTACCATCCGTACATCGCCTTCGCGTCATTGCTCTCGGAAATCGCGAATCCTTGGCCATTCATGCCGTGCCAACGGCCAAGCATTTTCACGCCCTCAGGCGGCGTACCACCCGTCTCAAGAAACTTTTTGATTGCAGCATCGATCGAGCTTGATGGTATTTTCCAATGTGAGATGTACTTCATTGCAATCTCCATTTTGAGAAAACACGAGATGCCTTACGGCAGGATCAAGTGAACCACTGATCGGTGGCGACGAATAGGGATATTAGTGGGCGTCGGAGAAGGCGGCGTGGGATTTCTGAAGCACGCCGGTTTTGGGTCAAAGACTGACCTGGAGGTAATTTCCGCTTCTGGCGCGGGACGTACATTCGGCAAATCGGGGTATGTCCGGGACCGCTGTGTGGACAGGTTCGCGCCGCCTATGACTGCGGCGACAACTGCTCCGTCACCTCGCGTGCGACGACGCTCATGTCGTGCGCCAGCGCCAGCGATTTTGCACGGTCGAGTTGGCTGCCGAGGCCAACGGCCGCGAGCGTATGCGAGATCGTACCCTGGCCGTTCAGAACCGGCACCGCCACGATCGTGACGCCGTCAATATAATTGCCGCGATCGATGCTGAAACCCTGGCGCCGTACCAGCTCGACTTCCTTGCGCCAGGAATCGTAGCTCGGCGCGTTGTGCCAGCGCAGCAGGCGAAACCGCTTCTCGATCTCCTTCTGCGGTTGCCCGCAAAAGGCGGCGACGCATCGCCCCGTGGCGCTGATCAGCGCCGGAAACCGGCTCCCGACATCGACATGCAGGCGCACCGGCGCCTGGCTGCGGGACAGCGTGACCACGATCATGTGGTCGAGATCCGGGACCTCGACGCCGATCGCCATCACGCCATAGCGCGCCGAGAGATCATCGAGCTTGGGCCGCACCAGGCTTGGAAAGTCTGCGTTCTCAAGCACCGCGCGCGCCAGCGGCAACATGCCGGTACCGAGACTGTAGCGCTTGGTCAGCGGGTCGACCCGCAGCAGATCTTCGGCTACCAGCGCGCGCGCAATATGCAGCGCGGTGCTCGGCACCAGATCGAGCGCTTCGGCTATTGCCTTGAGGCTCTGTGGATCGCGGCTGCGGCTGAGCAGCCGGAGAATGGCGATGGCGCGGGTGACGGCGGGTACCGCGCGGACTCGCGGCGATTTGGGATTCGGCATGATTGTCTCTGTACAACAGTGATTGCGGTGCAACAACGATCCGTGCTAATTGTACATATACAATTATAAACGCTATTTGACAATCAGCTTGTCTTCGGTATTTTGCCGCCATGACCAAGCTGACCCACTTCACGAGCTACGCGGATGCGCAGGCGGAATTTTCCTCCGCCAGACTCTGGGAATTGTTCGCGGGCAATCGCGAACGCCTGAACATCGCCCATGAATGCATCGACCGGCATGCCGGGCGTTCCAATCCGGCTGTCATTGTCGTTCACGCCGACGGGCCGGATGAACTGTTGAGCTTTCGCGAGATCTCGGAAGCCTCGTCGCGCTTCGCGCATTATCTGGCAAGCGAGGGTGTCAAGCCCGGCGATCGCGTCGCGATCATGCTGGAGCCGTCGCGGGCGTTCTACGTGGCGGTGTTCGGCACGATGAAGGCGGGCGCCATCGCCGTGCCCTTGTTCACGCTGTTCGGACCCGATGGCGTCAAGCTGCGCGTCAACGATTGCACGCCGCGGCTGATTGTGACGAACGCCGAGAAGGCGCCGAGCCTGGACGGCATCGAAGCGAAAATCGTGGTCGCCGACGATGCGTTCCTGAAAGGACTTGAGGGCTTCTCGCCGCACTTCACATCAAACACGGCGGCCGACGCGCTGGCGCTGTTCCAGTACACGTCGGGGACGACGCGCGAGCTTCCCGAGGCGGTCAAGCACACCCATCGTTCGATCGTGACGCTGATGGTGGCGGCGCTCTACGGCACCGGTTTGCGACCCGGCGATCGTTTCATCTGTCCGTCGTCGCCGGCGTGGGGCCATGGTCTCTGGCACGGCACGCTGGCGCCGCTGGCGCTCGGCATCACCATTGGCGCCTATGCCGGCAAGTTCAATCCGGAACGGCTGCTGGCGGCGCTGCAGCAGCACCAGTTCACCAACATCTCGGCGGCCGCCACCCATTATCGCATGATGCGAAATTCCGGCGCGGCGCCGAATTATCGCTACGCGATCGAGAAACTGTCCTTCACCGGCGAGCCGATCGACAGCGAGACCGCTTCGTTCGTCGAGCATGTTTTTGGCCGGCCGGCCTGCAGCATGTACGGCACCACCGAGATCGGCGTGATCCTGGTGAGCTATCCCGGCGCCGGCGATTTCGTCGTCAAGCCCGGTTCATTGGGTAAGCCGATCCCCGGCGGACGCGTCGAAGTCCATGATGCCGAGGGCCGGCAATGCCCGCCCGGCGTCGCCGGCGAACTGAAGGTCTGGCGCCACGGGCAGTGGATCGCGACCAAGGATCTCGGCCGCATCGATGAGGACGGTTATTTCTATCACGGCGGCCGCGCCGACGATGTGATCATCTCCGCCGGCTGGACCATGAGCGCCGTCGAGATCGAGGATGCGATCCTGAAGCATCCGCAAGTGCGCGAGGCGGCCGCCATCGGCGTCGCCGATCCGCTGCGCGGACAAGTCGTAAAGGCCTTCGTCGTCACCGACCGGGCCGGCGATGAAGCGTTCCAGCACGAGATCCAGGACGTCGTGCGCCAGCGCCTCAGCCATCACGAATATCCGCGTGTCGTCAGTTTCGTCACCGAACTGCCCAAGACGCCGGCCGGCAAGGTCAACCGCAAGGTGCTGCGCGACCGCGAGCAGGCCATCACGAAATCAGAAGCGAGATAGAGGCAAAAGCCTGAAGGAAGGAACGTCAATGCTTGATACCGTCGAAACCAGATTTCCGAAAATCACCGAGGATGGCCTCGACGATCTGCGCAAGCGCATCGGCGTCTCCATCGGCGTCACCGCCGAGCCCTGGTGCTACGAGGCGACGCGCGACAACATCCGCCATTATGCGCACGGCATCGGCGACGACAATCCGCTGTGGTGCGACCCTGATTACGCCGCCAAGACCAACCATGGCGGCATCATCGCGCTGCCGAGCTTCCTGTTCTCGACCAGCCGCATCGTGTCGGGTTACGTCGGCGGTTTGCCCGGCGTCCACGCGATGTGGTCGGGCGCCGACTGGACCTGGCACAAGGCGGTCAGGCGCAACGACGTGATTTCGACCGAGGCCAAGCTGAAGGATCTCGTCGAGCACCAGACGCGCTTTGCCGGCCGCGCGATCCAGCAGACCTATCATGTCGACTTCTTCAACCAGCAGGGCGACCTCGTCGCCGAGGCGGATAGCTGGTGCTTCCGCACCGAGCGCGACCATGCGCGCGAGCAGGGCACCAAGTACAAGGAGGTCAAGGCCCGCGCGCCGCGCCGTTACAGCGAGCAGGAACTGGCTGACGCCTACAAGCTCTATGCCGAGGAGCGGATTCAGGGTTCGCGCAAGCGCTACTGGCAGGACGTCACCGAGGGTGAGGCGCTGCCCGTCATGTTCAAGGGGCCGATGACGGTCACCGGCTTCATCGCCTATGCGCAAGGGTGGGGCGGCCTCTACATCCGCGCCAACAAGCTCGCCTGGAAGCTGCAGGACGCCCATCGCGGTCTCGGCATTCCCAACCGCTTCAACATTCCCGATTGTCCCGAGCGCGTGCACTGGGAAGAGGAGTTCGCGCTCGAAGTCGGCGCGCCCGGCGCCTACGATTACGGTCCGGAACGCTGCTCCTGGCTCACCCACCATCTCACCAACTGGATGGGCGATGACGGCTTCCTGCGCCGTGCGACCTGCAAGATCCGCCGGCACAATCCCGAAGGCGACATGCTGTTCATCAGAGGCAAGGTGAAGCGCAAGTTCGTCGAGGGCGGACGTCACCTCGTCGAGATCGAGCAGGAAGCCTACAACCAGGACAATGAAGTGTCGGTGCTGGGGACCGGCATCGTGGAACTGCCAAGCCGTTCCTGAAGAAGCTTCGTTCCTGACAACAGAACGGTCAATTGACCATGCCCGCAAACGAGCTCACGCGCGGAGCGATGACCGGCCTCAAGGTCGTCGATCTGTCGCGCGTGCTCGCCGGACCACTGTGCACGCAGATGCTGGCCGATCACGGCGCCGATGTCGTCAAGATCGAGCCGCCTGCGGGGGACGAGACCCGTGGTCTCGGGCCGCCGTTCGATGCGGCCGGGCAGGCGGCCTATTTCAGCGCCGTCAACCGCGGCAAGCGCGGCATGGCGCTCGACCTCTCGCGCAGCGAAGGGCGCGCGGTGCTCGAAGCCCTATTAAAGGATGCGGACGTGCTGGTGGAGAATTTCCTGCCGGGCACCATGGAGCGCTGGGGTATCGGCTTTGATGCTCTGTCCACGCGCTTTCCGCGGCTGATCTACTGCGCCATCTCCGGCTTCGGCTCCGACGGGCCGCTCGGTGGGCTCCCCGGCTATGACGCGGTGCTGCAGGCGATGTGCGGGCTGATGAGCATCAACGGCACGCAGCAATCCGGCGCCACCCGCGTCGGTGTTCCCATTGTCGATTACGTCACCGGATACAATGCGCTCACCGGCGTCCTGTTGGCGCTGGCGGCGCGCGAGCGCACCGGGATGGGGCAGCGCGTCGAGGTGACGCTGTTCGACACCGCGCTCAATCTCCTGGTGCCGCACGCGGCCAACTGGCTCTGCTCGGGCAACGTACCCGGCCGGCTCGGCAGCGCGCACCCCAACATCGCGCCTTACGACAAATTCGCGGCCAGCGATGGCGAGATTTTTCTGGGTATCCTCAACGACGGCCAGTTCCGCCGTTTCTGCCAGAAGGTGGCGCGCGAAGATCTGCTCGACGATCCGCGCTTCCGGACCAATGCCGACCGGCTCAAGCACGTAGGATCCCTTCGCGCCGAACTCGAGCGTACGCTGGCCGGCTTCAAGTCCGACGATCTCTGCCGCGATTTGATGCGCGCGGGGGTGCCGGCGGGACCGGTGAACAATGTGGCGCAGGCGTTCGCGCAGCCGCATGTGGCACACCGCGACATGCTGGTCGAAAGCGAGGGCCACCGCGCACCCGGCATTCCCATAAAACTTGCGCAGACGCCCGGTGGCGCGGGACGGCGACCGCCCCGCTTCGGCGAACATGTCCACGACATACTGGCGGAAGCCGGATTCGATCAAATGGCCATCGACGGTTTGATCGAGACCGGCATCGTCTCACCCAACGACAAGAAGAGCTCATAACAAAAAACAAAATCATCTGGAGAGGAAACCATCATGCTGAAATCCGCAAAATGGGCCGCAGGATTGCTGGCTTTGCTATGGAGCTGCGCGGCAGTTGCGCAGTCCTATCCGTCGAGGCCGGTGCGGATCATCGTGCCGTATCAGGCGGGCCAGGGCACCGACGTGGTGGCAAGATACTTCGCCGACCATTTGTCGCGGACGATGGGCCAGCGGTTCTATGTCGAGAACAAGCCGGGCGCCGGCGGCAATATCGGCGCCGAGCAGGCGGCGCGTTCGGACGCTGACGGATACACGCTGATGATGGGCACCAATGCCACCCAGAGCATGAACGAGTTCATGTATGCATCGCCGGGATTCGATCCGGCGAAGGATTTTGCGCCGATCATCCTGGTGGGCAAGTTGCCCATGGTGCTCGCGGCCAATCCGTCGTTTTCAGGAAGTTCGCTGGCCGACCTGGTTGCCGCGGCCAAGGCGACGCCCGACAAGGTCGACATCGCGCTGCCGAGCACGACGGCCCGTATCGTCTTCGAGTTCCTGAAGGGGCGGAGCGGCGCGTCGTTGTTTTCGGTGCCCTACAAGGGATCGGCGACGGCGACGACGGATGTTCTCGGCGGCCAGGTGCCGCTGATCATCGACACGGTGACGGCGCTGCGCGGCCATGTCGCCGGCGGCAAGCTGAAGGCGCTCGGGATCACCTCGCTGAAATCGACCGAGCTGATGCCGGGTGTAAAGTCCATCGCCGAGCAGGGTGTAGCCGACTTCGAGGTGACCGCCTGGAACGCGTTCTATGCGCCGCGCGACACGCCGCAGCCGATCGTCGATCTCTTGAACAAGGAACTGGCCAAGGCGCTTGCCGAACCGGAAACGAAGAAGCGCCTGCTGGAACTCGGATTCGATCCCGGTGGCGGTACGCCCGCCGAGCTGACCCAGTTCGAGAAGCGGGAGCGGCTGAAGTGGGGGCCGCTGATCAAGGAAACCGGCCTGCAGGGCGGCTGAGCGATCGGCGTGTGAAGTCAGCGCTGACCGTCATGGACTGAAATCGCATCGGCCGACAATCCGCCGATGCGGGCGTGCGGCCGGCCGCCGGTTGCCATCACGAGGCCGAACGCGATTTCGTCGCGGCGTGGCGCGTCCCACATCGTCATCTCGGCGGTGCCGAAGTGGCTGCGCACATAGGCGGCGTTGATATGGCCGAGCGGCACCATCAGGCGTGTGCCGGGGCCGCCGATCGTCTTTGCCGCGGGAACGATCGCCTTGGGCTGGCCAAGCACCTCGCGCATGCCCTGGCCGCCGGCCTCGTGCCACACTGCGCCATGTTCGAGTTCACCGTCCTCGCCGACGACGATGCCCTTTCCATAGGCCTCGATCATGGCGCTGGCGCCGAGCCGCTCCATCAACCCGGCCGCGAGCTCGCGGCCGAGTTCGCGGAGTGACGCCTGAAACGGCATCAGGTCCGGCTCATAGCGTCCGGCAAAGGGATTGCGGATCACCGCGATCGCCGTGCCGACGAGCAGCGGCGCTGCCAGCCGCGGCCCGCGCTCGTGCCAGATCGTCTCGACGCTCAGCGAGGTCTTGCGGATTTCATAGGCGGCGGACGATTGCGTCGTCATCGGATCACTCGTCGACGACGGGATTACGGAGCACACCGATCTGTTCGATCTCGACCTCAACGACGTCGCCGGGCTTGAGGAAGATCGGCGGCTTGCGGGTGAAGCCGACGCCGGCCGGCGTGCCTGTCGCGATGACGTCGCCCGGCACGAGGTCGAAGATGGTCGAGGAATATTCGATCAGCCGCGGGATCGAGAAGATCAGCATCGAGGTATTGCTCGATTGCACCGCCTCGCCATTGACGCGGGTTTCGAGCTTCAGATTGGTGGGATCGGCAATCTCGTCAGGCGTCACCAGCCACGGACCGAACGGGCCGGTGCCGACGAAATTCTTGCCGGACGCGATCTGCTGCGCATGCCGTTGCCAGTCGCGGACGCTGACGTCGTTGTAGATCGAGTAACCCGCGACATGGCTCCAGGCGTCGGCCTGGCTGATGTGGCGGCCGCCCTTGCCGATCACGACGGCGAGCTCGCCTTCCCAGTCCAGATTGTCGGAAACTTTTGGCCGGATCACCGGCGCGTTGTGCGCGACCTGCGAGCGCCAGACCCGCAGGAAGATCGGCGGAAATTCGGTGATCTCGCGCTTCATGCCGAACGCGACAGCCTCGTTGTGGTGGTCGAGGTAGTTGCGCACGGCGCAGACGATCTTTTCGGGCCGCGGGATCACAGGCAGAAAACTGATCTCGCTCAGTTTCAGGTCCGCCTTGTGGGCGGCGGCGATCTGCTCCCGCTCGGCGAATTTCGCGCTGCCAATGAAATCCGCCAGCGTCCCGCCGAGCACCTTGCCGAGGTCGATGACCTCGTCGCCGCGCACGGCGCCCCATGTTTCGGTCTGCTGCCGCAGGAAAGATATGAGCTTCATGAACGTGATCCCTGGACCCTGATCTAAGATTTCCGTAAAAGACACTATTTTCGAAAATTAAACAAGCGGAATTCAGTTTCGGCTCGGGAGCGCGCATTTCGGCGCGGTCGCCGAGGCCCGATCGGGTTCAATTCTGGCTGAACAATTCCGAAGCGTATTTGATGACGTTGTCAGTGGTGCTCTGGATGTGCTTTGCGATCAGCTCGCAGGCGCGGTCGGCATCGCGGCCGACGGCGGCCTTCATCAGCGCACGGTGCTCGCCGGCCTTGTCGCGCGGACGTGGCCGGAACCTTGCCGAGATATTGCGATAGCGCTCGGCGCGTTCGAACAGTGATTGCCGGATGCCAAGCAGGGTTGGCGAGCCGCATGCCGCCACCAGGGATTCGTGAAACTCCCGGTGCGCCAGCTTCCATTCCGGATTGTCGGCGTAGTCCTCGACCTCGCGCCCCTCGATGATTCCAAGCCGGTGAATCGACGAAATAACCGCGATTTCCCAGTCATCATCGCCATTTTCGATCGAGCGGCGGATCAAATCGACCTCGATCAGGATGCGGGCACGGGTGAGATCGATCAGATCCGCGAGGCTGATCGGCGCCACCTTGAAGCCGCGCTGCTCCTCGGCCACCACCAGCCCCTCGGCCGCCAGACACGTCAGCGCCTCGCGCAGCGTCGTGAAGCTCGCGCCATAGGTCAGCCGCAGCGTATCGAATTTGAGCACCTCGCCGGGCCTGAGCCGGCAGGTCACGATCTCGTTTCGCATCCGGTGCGCGATGTCGGACGCGAGCGTCTTGCCGAATTCCTTTCGGCGCTTGAAGGCCGTCACGTTCATGGAATCGCTCTCCGATCGCCCTTCGAGTCTATCGAGGCGAGAATGCTGTTGCAATAATTTTCGTAAGCGGTAGTATTTTCGAAAATATGGCTTGAGGACGGGTGGGAGCGCGCATGAAGGCTGTCTTGGTACACCGCCCGGGAGGACCGGACGCCCTGCAATATCAGGACGTCCCGGAGCCAAAGCTCGCCGAGACCGACGTGCTGATCCGGGCCGAGACCTTCGGGGTCGGGCAGCCCGACAAGCTGATCCGCAGCGGCGTCTACAAATGGATGCCGCCGCTGCCGGCCAACCCCGGGAATGACGTCGCGGGCCGGATCGAGGCTGTCGGCAGCGCCGTCCGTGACATCAAGGTCGGACACAAGGTGCTGCTGAGCGCCCGCGATCTGGCACAGCGCGGCGGCTGCTACGCCGAGATGGTCGCAGCCCCGGCGGATGCCATTCATCTGCTGCCCGAGCAGGTTGATCTCGAGGCCGCGGTTTGCCTTGCCAATTACCAGGTGGCCTGGGCGCTGCTGAATGAATGCGGCGCTGCGCGTCCGCCGAAATCGGTGCTCGTCATCGGCGCGGCCGGCGGCGTCGGCTCATCGCTGGTGCAACTGGCAAAACTTGCGGGCATGACCGTGATCGGCACCGTCAGCTCGGAGGAGAAGGCGGTCTTCGCCAGCGCGATGGGCGCCGACGGCATCATCTACTACCGCGGCGAAGACGTCGTCGCGCGCGTGCGCGAACTGACGAATGGGCGCGGCGTCGATCTGGTGCTCGATCACGTCGGCGGTCCTGATTTCTTCAGCCATCTGCACGCGCTGGCCAAGTGGGGAACGGTGGTCTCCTACAACGCGTTCGACGGCCTGCCCACGCAGAACATGATGGAGGAGATGCGCAAGCATCTCGACGTCTGCCCCGCCATCCGCTGTTTCTCGTTTCACATCTACGACCACGACCGCGAAGGCCGCCGCGCCATCATGCAGCGCATGATCGGCCATCTGGCTGACGGCAGCATCAAGCCGGCGATCTTTGCGCGTTTCAAGCTGTCCGAGGTCCGGCAGGCGCACGAGCTGCTGGATTCCGGCCAGGCGCTCGGCAAGATCATCATGACGCGCGACTGACGGGGATGGTTACGATGATAAAGGTCAAACGCATCAGGCACGCGACGTTCGCGACCGCCGATATCGCACGGCAGATCGAATATTATCAGGCGATCATCGGGCTCGGTCTTGTCGAAAGGCAGGCCGGCCGCGCGCTGTTTGCCTCGGAGTCCGGCGAACTCACGCTGGTTCTGGAGCAGGATACGGCTTCATCCTGCAAGGCCATGGCGTTCGAGATCGCCCCCAATGTCGAACTCGGGGACGTCGGCAAGCAGCTTGGGGATCTCGGCATCAAATCCGAACTCCGCTCCGATTCGGTGCCGGGAATACCGCGCGCGCTGGTTTTCTCGGATGTCGACGGCCGCCAGATCGAGCTGTTCACGCAGTGGCAATTCACCCCGCCGAGCGAACAGGTGCGGGGCATCGTCGTCAGCAAACTCGGCCACATGGCGCTGTACGCGCCCGATCCGGACCGGACCGCAAAATTCTATGCCGACGTTCTGGGTTTCCGCGATTCGGACCGGATCGAGGAAAACTTCGTCTTCATGCGCTGCGGTTTCGAGCATCACGCCATCAATTTTGCGCGCGGCACTGACGCGCGGCTGCACCACATGGCGTTCGAACTGCGCGATGCTTCCCACATGCAGCAGGCCTGCGACCTGCTCGGGCGCCGAAAAATCCCGCTGTTGTGGGGACCGGTGCGCCACGGCCCCGGCCACAACATCGCGACCTATCATCGCGACCCCGACGGCTATCTGATCGAGCTGTTCTACGACATGGACCGCATGGCCGACGAGGAACTCGGCTATTTCGAGCCGCGTCCCTGGCATCGCGACCGGCCGCAGCGTCCGAAGACCTGGATCGGATTGCCGCGCGACATCTGGGGCGTCGGCCCTTCGCCTGACGCGGCGGAGTTCTCGCCGAAGATGCGCGGCGGGAAGTAAGCGCGCGGACCTTCGACGGCTAACATCACAAATGATCGATATGGGGAGAGACGAAAATGGCGGGATCAACACGCAGTTCAGTTCGTCGTCATTCGTTCGGGCGACTGCTCGCGATGGTGTTCATCGCCACGATCGCGGGATCGATGTGCGCCGCCAGCGCCCAGGACTATCCGACCCGGCCGATCCGCCTTCTCCACGGTTTTGCCGCCGGCGGCGCCGCCGACACCCTGTCGCGCATTCTGGCGAACGGGCTTTCGAAACGGCTGGGCCAGCCGATCGTGATCGAGGCCAAGCCGGGCTCGGGCGGCAATCTCGCCGCGGCCCAGATCGCCAAGGCCGAGCCCGATGGCTACACGATCGGGCTCGTCACCGGCGCCCACGCCATATCCCCGGCACTCTACAAGTCGCTGCCCTACGATTCCGTCGAGAGCTTCGAGATGATTTCGACCGCCGTCTACTACGCGCTCGTGATCGCGGTTCGCGCCGATTACGAGGCCAAATCGCTTGGGGAATTGATCGCGCTTGCCCGGGCCAAGCCCGGCGAGCTCAATTACGCTTCCGTTGGATTTGGCAGCACCCACCATCTGGCCGGCGCGCTGCTGGAAACCACGGCCGGCATCAGGATGGTGCACGTTCCCTATCGCGGCGATTCGCTCACCGTCACCGCGCTGCTCGGCGGCGAGATTCCAATGATCGTGGGAACGCCGGTGCTGCTGGCGCCGCAGATCGAGAGCGGGGCCATTCGCGGGCTTGCCGTCACATCGCCTGCGCGCAGCAAGCTCCTGCCAAACGTTCCCACGGCCGATGAATCGGGCGTCAAGGGATTCGATGTGCGCACCTGGGCCGGCCTGCTGGCGCCGAAGGGCACACCGCCGGCGATCATCAAGCGCCTCAACAAGGCTGTTCTGGAAACCCTCGCCGATCCCGAAACCAGGGCGGCGCTGGAAACCGCGATCGGCGGCGAAGTGCAGGGCAGTACGCCGGAGGAGATGCGCGCGCTGATTCAATCGCAAATCGTAAAATGGGCCGACGTGATCAAGACAGCGAATATTCCCCGGCTGTGACGATCAAGGCATCGTCATGGCGGTCCTGCTTGCATTTCCGGCATGGTGAGCGGCCGAAAGCGCCTTTGTCGCTGCCGTCCTTTCGCGTATGTTTCCAAAGCGTTTTTGAGCGAAGTGGATACCGGTTCGCGTGAAAAAAAACGCGTCAAAACAAGAATCTGGAACATAATCGGTTCTGATTTCATCAGAACCGATTATGTTCCAAGAAACCACTCCTTCCTGAGAGGCCATGTGACTGCAACCAATCCCGCCGCGGGCAAACCGGTCGGTTCCGCTGATCTCGTCAATGTTCCGCGCCTGGTGACGGCCTATTTCGCCGGCAAGCCTGATCCGGCCGATCCCGCCCAGCGCGTCGCCTTCGGCACCTCGGGTCATCGCGGCACGTCGCTGAAAAACTCCTTCAACGAAAACCACATTCTGGCGACGACGCAGGCGATCTGCGACTACCGCCGCGAAACCGGGCTGACCGGCCCGCTGTTCATCGGCATCGACACCCACGCGCTGGCGGAATCGGCGCTGGTGAGCGCGGTGGAAGTGTTTGCCGCCAACGGCGTCGATATCATGATCGACGATCGCGGCGGCTACACGCCGACGCCGGTCATCTCGCACGCGATCCTGAGCTACAACAAGGGCCGGACCAGCGGCCTTGCCGACGGCGTCGTCATCACGCCGTCGCATAACCCGCCCGAGGACGGCGGCTACAAATACAATCCGCCCCATGGCGGCCCGGCCGATACCGACGTCACGGCCAGGGTCGAAAAAGCCGCGAACGCCTTTATGGCGGCAGACATGAAGGGCGTGGCGCGGATGCCCTATGAACGCGCCCGCAAGGCGCCGTCGACGCATCTGTATGATTATATCCGCCCCTATGTCGCCGATCTCGGCAATGCCGTTGACATGGCGCTGATCAAATCATCCGGCGTGAAGATCGGCATCGATCCGCTCGGCGGCGCCGCCGTGCATTATTGGCAGCCTCTCATCGAGCATTACGGCATCAACGCCACTGTTGTGAACGATGTCGTCGATCCCACCTTCCGCTTCATGACCGCGGACTGGGACGGCAAGATCCGGATGGATTGCTCCTCGCCCTACGCAATGGCGAGCCTGATCCAGATGCGCGACAAATTCGACGTCGCCTTCGCCAACGATACCGATGCCGACCGCCACGGCATCGTGACGCGCACCGGCGGCCTGATGAACCCGAACCATTTCCTCGCCGCTGCAATTGCCTATCTGTTCGAGCACCGGCCGCAATGGAGCAGGGATGCCGCGATCGGCAAGACCATCGTCTCCAGTTCGATCATCGACCGCGTTGCGAAAAAGCTGAACCGCAAGCTGGTCGAGACTCCGGTCGGCTTCAAATGGTTCGTCGAGGGGCTCGGCAGCGGCGCATTCGGTTTTGCCGGCGAGGAAAGCGCCGGCGCCTCGTTCCTCAAACGCGACGGGTCGGTGTGGACCACCGACAAGGACGGCGTCGTGATGGGGCTGCTGGCCGCCGAGATCCTCGCCAAAACCGGCCGCAATCCCAGCGAGTTGTTTGCCGGATTGACCGCCGAACTCGGCACGCCCGTCTATGCGCGGATCGACGTGCCGGCGACGCCAAAGCAGAAGAACGCGCTCAAGGCGCTCGGGCCGGAACAGCTCGGCATGAAGGAAATGGCCGGCGATCCGGTGACGGCGGTCAGGACCAAGGCGCCCGGCAACGATCAGCCGTTCGGCGGCATCAAGGTCGAGACCGACCAGGGCTGGTTCGCCGCACGGCCGTCCGGCACCGAAGACGTCTACAAGATCTACGCCGAGAGTTTTCGCGACAGCGATCATCTGGGCAGGATCCAGAGCGACGCCAGGGCCGCGATCGCCAAGGCGTTCTGACGAAGCAGCGTCAA
Organism: Bradyrhizobium sp. AUGA SZCCT0158; assembly: GCF_018130065.1. Classification (GTDB taxonomy): domain Bacteria; phylum Pseudomonadota; class Alphaproteobacteria; order Rhizobiales; family Xanthobacteraceae; genus Bradyrhizobium. Next base: position 156,134 of record NZ_JAFCME010000011.1, read on the forward strand.
AGCAGCCTCCTCGCTGTTAAGTCCACGGCTGAGGCAGGTTGCTCCTGCGCGTGTGCGCTGCCCGAGGCTTGGTTTTTCTCGCAGAGGCCCATGCCGATCGCGCTGTTGCCAAAAGAATTCCTAGCTGCTTCGCTCCTTGCAGCGACCGGATGTCAACTCACGGCGCCAGGGAGAACAACGTGACGCACAAGGGCATGGTCGTAACTCCGCAACCCGAGGCCACCGAGGCGGGCAGGGACATCCTCGTCGCCGGCGGCAATGCCATCGACGCGGCCATCGCGGCCGCGCTGGTTCAGACCGTCGTTGACCCCATGATGTGCGGCATTGCCGGCTTCGGAAGCCTGGCCGCCTATTTCCCGTCGAAGAAGGTGCATAGCTACTACGATTTCCATGCCCCTGCGCCATCAGCCGTACGGCCTGACATGTGGCAGGACCTGATCGAGAGCGAAGCGCGTGACGGATACGGATTCATTCTCAAAGGCAATGTGAACGATATCGGTTATCAATCGATCTGCGTTCCTTCCTCGCTCAGGGCCTTTGCCGACGCGCACCGTGATCTCGGCAAACTGCCTTGGGCCGAACTGTTTGGCCCGGCCATTGATTACGCCGAAAGCGGCTGGAACGTTCGGCCGCATGTCCACACCTGGTGGTCGGAAGAAGGAACGATGGGGCGGGTGGGCAACGCCAATCGAATTTCATTCGTCCCGTCGGCCAAGGCGCTTTATTGCAGGCCGGACGGATCGCCGAAGCGGGTGGGAGACCGCGTCGTCAATCGGGACTATGCAAACGTGCTGCGGACGATCGCGAAGGATGGGCCTGATGCATTCTTTCGCGGCGAGATCGCCGATGCCATCGACGCGGACATGCGGGCCCACGGCGGTCTGTTGCGCCGATCTGATCTCGAGAAGCTGCAAACCGTAAGGAACAAGCCGCTCTCGGCCACCTATCGAAACTCACGGGTTACGACAAATCAGGCGCCGGGCGGCGGCATCATGCTGCTGGAGATGCTTCGCACGCTCGAGAATTTCGATCTGAAGTCGATAGGTCACAACAGTGTCGAATACATTCGCGTCGTTGCAGAAGCCATGAAGGCCGCAACCCGCGACAAGGATCTGTTTATCGGTGATCCCTCCTTTGTTGACGTTCCGACCGATCGTTTGATCTCGAAAGAGCACTGCGCCGAAATCGCTGACGGCATCAAGCGTGGCGACAAGGTCAACGTGGTCAGGCTCAATGCCGGCCTCCCGAGCAAGGATACGACACAGGTTTCGATATGCGATGCCGACGGCAACTGCATCTCGATGACCCATTCGCTTGGTCTGCCGTCCGGCGTGATCACCAATGGACTGGGCTTCATGTACAATGGATGTATGGGGGTGTTCGATCCGCGGCCCGGGCGCGCCGGCTCGCTGGCGCCGGGAAAGGCGAGGTTCTCTTCCATTTGCCCGTCGATCGTCTTCAGGGATGACAAGCCCGTCCTGGTGATCGGAGCACCTGGTGCGACCCAGATCGCCATGGGTGTGCTCCAGGTATCGTTGAACGTCCTCGATTTCGAAATGTCGATGCTGGAGGCGGTCTCAGCGCCGCGCTTTTCGGCGACCAGCGATATCATCGATCTCTCGAACCGGATCCCGCGCTCTACCGAGCGGGCGCTGAATGGGCTCGGATATCAGACGGTACGATCCGCACTTAGCCACACATTCGGCTGGGTACACGGTATCAAGATTTCTCCTCAGGGGATGGAAGGTGGCGCCGATCCGGCGACCGACGGTATGGCGCTTACGGCTGGCTGAACGGTGGCTTCGTCCCGGTTACGTATAAGCCGGTACTTCCTTCCCTTCTCCCCTTGTGGGAGAAGGTGGCGCGCGTAGCGCGCCGGATGAGGGGTCTCTATCCGCGGAAACAGACCCCTCATCCGTCACAAACGCTTCGCGTCCGTGCCACCCTAAGAGCGAGCTTCGCTCGCCTCGGCTCCCACAAGGGGAGAGGGAGGCTTTCTGTTTTAAAGGCGTTTCTCCAATGGCTGATCTCCACGGCGTCTTTCCTTACCTCGTTTCCCCGATCGATCCCGAAGGCGACATCCGCACCGACGTGCTCGGCCGCCTCTGCGACGATCTGATCAAATCAGGCGTGCACGGGCTGACGCCGCTCGGCTCGACCGGCGAGTTCGCCTATCTCAACCCGGCGCAGCGCACCGCCGTGGTGCAGACCACGATCGAGGCCGCAAAAGGCCGCGTGCCCGTGATTGCCGGCGTTGCCTCGACCTCGACGGCCGACGCGGTGGCGCAGGCAAGAGCGTATCAGAAGCTCGGCGCCGACGGCATCCTTGCAATCCTCGAAGCGTATTTTCCGATTTCGGATGCGCAAGTGGAATCCTACTTCCGCGCCATTGCCGATGCGGTCGAGATTCCCGTCGTGATCTACACCAACCCGCAATTCCAGCGCTCCGACCTCACGCTCGACGTGATCGAGCGGCTCGCCGCCCATCCGCGCATCGGCTACATCAAGGACGCCTCGACCAACACCGGGCGACTGCTCTCGATCATAAACCGCTGCGGCGACAGCATTAAAGTGTTTTCGGCCTCGGCCCACATTCCGGCGGCGGTGATGCTGATCGGCGGCCTCGGCTGGATGGCCGGCCCGGCCTGCATCATCCCGCGCCAGAGCGTCGAGCTCTACAACCTCTGCCACGCCAAGCGCTGGGACGAGGCGCTGACGCTGCAGCGCAAGCTGTGGCGCATCAACGAAGCTTTTGCGCGATTCAACCTCGCCGCCTGCATCAAGGCCGGCCTGGAAATCCAGGGCTACGCGGTGGGCGATCCCGTTCCACCGCAGGCCGCGCTGACGGCGGAGCAGCGCAAGGTGGTGGAAGCGGCGCTGCGGGATGTTGGATAGTTGGATTGCGCTCTCTCCCCGTCATTGCGAGCGCAGCGAAGCAATCCATGGTGCGCCCAGCCGAGGAATGGATTGCTTCGTCGCTTCGCTCCTCGCAATGACAGTGGTGCGACAAAATAACCCGACGGGCAAATCAGTTCCGAATTACAGAAATCGTGTCAAGTCATAAAATTCCGAAAATCGAAAATATTCTTGTTGTCATCCACCCCAAATCAGTGCGCATCTATCGCCATCCCGTCCTATCAAGAGGGGCGTCGGCCGTCGTCACGACGAGGGCGGGTTGCGGTGGACGCTGGGGTTGCGATTGACGGTCGCGGCTGAGGCGTACGGCGAAAGCGTGTGGTCCTGGCGCCCGTAACGGCGTCAAGCCTTAAGGGAGCTAACGCTTCCGAGGGGCGACGGTGGCAATAGAGGCCGTCTCACCGGGGAGAGCGCGTTATAAGCCGTAAAGCCATTGCGCAGGGAATGTCGGATGTTCTCCGCTGCCCTGTATGCTCGTGTGCAGCTTTCTTAGCACAATCGCACATGAGACCGCGGGTGCAGCGCGCATCCGGCATTCCCTGCGCCCTCTGTTTTCGAGGGCGGGAAATTTCAAGCATAGCTCGGGCGCATCGCGTCGCGAGATCGCAGCTACATATTCAGTGTCATCGCCCGGCTTGACCGGGCGACCCAGTATTCCAGAGACGCCGATGATTGAACCGAGAAGCCGCGGCGTACTGGGTCCCCCGCTTTCGCGGAGGACGACACCATTTTTGGAGCCGCAGTGCATGACAGCATTGCCTATTTCCCAGGCGCTTCCATAGGGTTGGCTCGCACCCTATCTATCGGCTAGAACCCACCCAACTTTTGCGAAGAAAATCGAAGGACCAACTGATGAACATTCTTCCCGGCAATATGCGTTTTGGTGCGGGCCAGCCGGTCAAGCGTTTGGAAGATCAGAGACTGCTCACCGGGAAGGGGCAGTTCATCGACGACAGGCCGGAGGAGGGTGCGCTGTGGCTGCACGTGCTGCGCTCGCCGCATGCCCACGCCAAAATCGTCGCGATCGATACCAGGGCCGCGGTCGAGCTGCCCGGCGTCGAAGCCATCTATACCGGCGCCGACCTGGTCAGGGACGATATCGGCACCATCCCGACGCTGGCGATCTTCAAGCGGCCGGACGGCTCGCCGATGACGGTGCCGCCGCGGCGGCTGCTGGCGCATGAGATCGTGCGCTTCGCCGGCGAGCCGGTCGCGGCCGTGGTCGCGACCTCGCGCGTGCTGGCGCAGAACGCGGCGGAAGCGATCGCGGTCGATTACGAGGTGCTGCCGTCGGTGGTCGATCCCGTCGAGGCGGTCAAGCCGGGCGCGCCTGTGGTCTGGCCTGAGGCGCCCGACAACATCGTCGGCGCCATGAGCTATGGCGATGCCGCCAAGGTCGAAGCGGCCTTCGCCAGCGCCGCGCATACCGTGTCGCTCGATCTGGTCAGCCAGCGGCTGATCCCCTCCGCGATGGAGCCGCGCTCGACCATTGCCGAGATCGACAAGGCCGGCCGGCTGATCCTGCACGTCCAATCGCAGACCCCTGGCTCGACCCGCGACCTGCTCGCCGAATCGATCCTGAAGCGGCCGAAGGAAAGCGTCCGCGTGCTGGTCGGCGATATCGGCGGCGGCTTTGGGCAGAAGACCAGCCTTTATCCAGAAGACGGCGTGGTGGCCTATGCCGCCACAAAGCTCGGCAAGAAAATCCGCTGGCGCGGCGACCGCACCGATGAATTCGTCGGCGGCACCCATGGCCGCGATCTCACCTCGACCGGCGAATTCGCGCTCGACGCCAAGGGCCGCGTGCTGGCCTATCGCGTGCGCTCGATCGGCGGCACCGGCGCCTACAGCAGCGGCGCCGGCAACATCATTCCGCTGGTGCTCGGGCCGTTCGTGCAGACCGGCGTCTATGATCTGCCGCTGGTGCATTTCGAAGTCAAATCCGTGATGACCAACACCGCGCCCGTTGGCGCCTATCGCGGCGCGGGCCGGCCGGAAGCCGTGTTCATCGTCGAGCGGCTGATGGACGCCGCCGCGCGCCAGATCGGGATGGACCCGCGCGCCATCCGCAAGGTCAATTACGTCAAGCCGGCGCAATTGCCCTACACCAACGCCGCCGGCCAGGTGTACGATTCCGGCGCGTTCGCGCACATGATGCAGCGCGCCTCCGATCTCGCCGATTGGGACGGTTTTAACGCGCGCAAGAAGGCCGCGAAGAAGAAGGGCCTGCTCTACGGCCGCGGCCTCACCAGCTACATCGAATGGACCGGCGGGCGCGCGCACACCGAAAAGGTCTCACTGCACGCGACAGCCGAGGGCCGCATCATCCTGCATTCCGGCACCATGGCGATGGGGCAGGGGCTGCAGACCACCTACACCCAGATGGTGTCGGATACGCTTGGCATCCCCATGGACAAGATCGACGTCGTGCAGGGCGACACGGATTTGGCCACCGGCTTCGGCTCGGTCGGTTCGCGCTCGCTGTTCGTCGGCGGCACCGCGGTGGCGGTCTCCACCAACGACATGATCAACAAGGCGCGCGAGAAGGCGTCCAACGTGCTGGAGACCTCGGTCGAGGACATCGAGTATCGCGATGGCTTTCTCACCGTGGTCGGCACCGACAGGCGCATCAGCCTGTTCGAGATTGCCAAGAAGGAAGACGGCGCGCGGCTCAGCGTCGACTCGGAGGGCGAAGTCGACGGTCCGAGCTGGCCGAACGGCACGCATATCTGCGAGGTCGAGATCGATCCGGAAACCGGCGTCAGCAAAGTGGTGCGCTACACCACGGTCGACGACGTCGGCATCGCCGTCAATCCGATGCTGGTCACCGGCCAGGTGCATGGCGGCGTCGCGCAGGGCATCGGACAGGCGCTGTATGAGGGCGTGTCCTACAACGAGGAAGGACAATTGCTGACCGCGAGCTATCAGGATTACTGCGTGCCGCGCGCCGACGACATTCCGCCCATCGAGGTGACGCTGGATGATTCCGCGCCCTGCCGCACCAATCCGCTGGGTGCCAAGGGCTGCGGCGAATCCGGTGCCATCGGCGGCCCGCCCTGCATCACCAACGGCGTGATGGATGCGCTCAGCGAACTCGGCATCAAGCAGCTCAACACACCGCTGACGCCGGCCAAGGTCTGGCAAGCGATCAGGGATGCGCGGGTGGGGGTGTAACGGCAGAAAGGTCATCATGCCCGGCCTTGTCCCGGGCATCCACTCTTCACGGTGTATGAGCAAGCAAGACGTGGATGGCCGGGTCAAGCCCGGCCATGACACTTGGTGCTGGCTTGAAATGAGTGCGACTCAAAGCAGCACGCCTCAAAAATCGGCACCCCGCACCGTTGCGGGAATCCGCCGAATCAAGCCCAATGAGCCCAGCAAGAAGCAGGAACGTAATCAGACTCTCGGGGGCGATCCGATGTCGGTTGAAGGTGCGATGCGGGCACTGTCTGCTCGTGTGATCGTCGTCGGCAATGAAAAAGGCGGATCAGGAAAATCCACCGTCGCCATGCACATCGCGATCGCCCTGATCAAGTCGGGACAGGCCGTCGCCACCATCGATCTCGATACCAGGCAGAAGAGTCTCACCCATCACATCGAGAACCGCCGCGCCTGGGCGCGTCATGTCGGCCGCGACCTCGGCATGCCCCAGCATTTCTGCTTCCAGCAACTCGATTATCCCTCGGCCGATGAACAGGCTGCCGGCTGCCGGGCGCTGGAGAAGACCGTCGAGACGCTCGCCGGCCGCTACGGCGTCGTCATCATCGACACTCCCGGCCACGACGATTATCTGACGCATGTCGCGCATGCGATGGCGGACACCTTGATCACGCCGCTCAATGACAGCTTCGTCGATCTCGACGTGCTCGGCAGCGTCGATCCCGAATCCTTCCGCGTCACCGGCACCAGTCATTATGCCGAGATGGTGGAAGAAGCGCGCGGCAGGCGCCGCGTGCGCTATCTCGGCGTCACCGACTGGATCGTGCTGCGCAACCGGCTCTCCACGCTCGGCTCGCGCAACAAGCGCCTCGTGGGCGAGAGCATCCAGCAGCTGTCGCAGCGGCTGAACTTCCGCTGCATCGACGGCCTCGCCGAACGGGTGATTTTTCGCGAGTTCTATCCGCGGGGCCTGACCGCCGTCGATGATCTCGACGAGATCACGCTAGGCAGCCGCCCCACCATGTCGCACGTCACCGCGCGGCTGGAGATGCTGAAGCTGCTCACCGCGATCGGATTGGGTAACGCTGTCACAGCCCATGAGATTGTGGGCCGTAGGCGGGAAGTGGCCTGATTCGTCCTACAATCCCAGCACCATCTTGGCGATAATATCGCGCTGGATTTCCGACGAGCCGCCGAAGATCGTGTACGCCCGGCTGTTGAGATATTCCGGCACCACCGGCAGCATCTCCTCGGGAATCCCCGGCGCCTCGTTGAGCTTGTAGAACGGCCGCATCGGTTCGACATAGAGGCCGTCATGGCCGATCACATCGACACCGAGGCGCGTAACGGCCTGGCGGATTTCGCTGTTGCGCAACTTCAGCAGCGAGGACACCGCGCCGGGATTCTGACCGGTCTGCAGCGCCGACAGCACCCGCAGCTCGGTCATCTCGAGCGTGTCGATGTCGACCTCGATCTCCGACATCCGCATCGAAATATCGGGATCGTCGATGGCGCGGCCGGTGGCCTCGGATTCGGCGAGGTCGGATACCGTCTTCAGCGCCTCGCGCAATTTCGCCGAGGCGATGCCGGAGCCGCGCTCGAACTCGAGCAGGTATTTTCCGTAAGTCCAGCCCTTGCCTTCCTCGCCGACCCGGTTGGCGACGGGCACGCGGACGTCGTCGAAGAACACCTGGTTGACCTCGTGGTCGCCGCCGATCGTGAGGATCGGGCGGGTGGTGATGCCCGGGCTCTTCATGTCGATCAGGATGAAGGAAATGCCGTCCTGCTGCCGCTCGGTCTCGTTGGTGCGCACCAATGCGAACATGCGATTGGCGTGATGGGCATGCGTGGTCCAGATCTTGGTGCCGTTGATGACGTAGTCGTCGCCGTCGCGCACCGCGCGCGTCTTCAGCGAGGCGAGGTCGGAGCCGGAGCCGGGCTCGGAATAGCCCTGGCACCAGTAATCCTCGCCGGAGCGAATCCGCGGCAGATAAAAATTCTGCTGCTCAGGCGAGCCGAAGCCGATGATGACAGGCCCGACCATCTTGACGCCCATCACGTTGACATTGGGCGCACCGGCACGGGCGCATTCGGCTTCAAAAATCCAGCGCTGCGCCGGCGTCCAGTCCGGCCCGCCATGCTCCACCGGCCATCCCGGCGCGCCCCAGCCCCTGGCGTGCAGCGCCTTTTGCCAGGCGATGCCGATATCCGGATCGGAAAACACCGATGGGGTCAGCGACTGCGCGTGCTTCATTTCCGCCGGCAGATTCTGCGCGATGAAATCGCGGACTTCCCGTTCGAAGGCGCGCTCCTCGGCGCTGAAGGTGAGATCCATGGTGCGCTCCCGCTAGGCTTGAATGGACTTCTAAGTGTGAAGAGTCTTGCCGCCGAGGGCGGCGTGGCGGCGATAATGATGGGCGCTGCCGCCGAACAACGTGTCGAAAGCGAGCAGCCGCTTGAAGTAGGAGCCGATGTCGAGCTCTTCGGTGACGCCCATCGCGCCATGCAGCTGCACGGATTGTTCGGCGACGAAGCGGGCGCATTTGCCGATCTTGGCCTTGGCGCCCGACGCGGCACGCCCGCGCGCGACAGGTTCGGCATCGATCATCAGCGCGGCGCGCAGCGCCATCGAGCGGGCCTCGTCGCAATTCATCGCCATGTCGGCGAGCCGATGGCGGATCACCTGATTGGCCGACAGCGGCCGGCCGAACTGTTTTCGAATTTTGGTATATTCGAGCGTCTGATCCAGCAATGTCTGCATGATGCCGACAGCCTCCGCGCCGAGCGCGGCCATCGCGCGGTCGACCACCGCCTCGATAACAGGCAACGCATCGCCGCCGTCGCCGAGCAGGGCATCGGCGCCCACGTGAACGCCGCGAAGTTCGAGGTTGCACGCGCGCCCGCCGCCGAGTCGCGGAAAATCGCGCTTGCCGAGGCCGGCCGTATCTGCCGGCACCAGGAACAGGCAGAGGTCGCCCACGCCATTGTCGTCGGCGACTTGCGCCGAAACAATAATCTGCCCGGCGGCGTTGCCGTCGAGCACTGCGGTCTTCCGGCCATCGATGCGCCAGCCGTTGGGCGTCTTCCAGGCCGTTGTCGAGACTTCGGCAAGGTCAAACCGCGCCGCGCGTTCCGAATGCGCGAACGCCAGACAGAGCGAACCGTCGGCGACCTTGGGCAGCAGCGCCTGCTTCTGCGCCTCGCTGCCGCATGCACCGATCAGCCCTGCGCCAATCACCACCGTCGAGAGATAGGGTTCAGACACCAGTCCCCGACCAAAGGCTTCCATCAGGATGCCGATCTCGACCGCGCCGCCGCCAAGCCCGCCATATTCCTCGGCAATCGGCAGCGCCAGCCAGCCGAGTTCGGCGAACTGCTTCCAGAGATCATTGCTGAAGCCAAGCGGTTCGCTCGCCATCCGGCGGCGATGGTCGGCGGTGTAGGTCTCGCTCACAAAGCGTTCGGCACTCTCACGCAGCAGCCGCTGCTCGTCGCTCAAGGTCAGGTCCATATGATCTACTTCGTTACCGCTGATTTCCGGACGGAAGGATGCAGGCCCGCGGGGTCCACCACCATTCCGAATTCCTGAAGATTATGCGCATGGCAGAGCTGATGCAGCGCGAACGCCTGTTCGATTGCCGCCGGCTGTCCCATCACGTCGACCGAGCGATTGACGGCCTCCTTGGTCAGCTTCAGCGCAAACGACGGCTTTGCTGCGATCTTCTGCGCCAGCGCCATCACGAACGAGGAAAGCTCCGCGCGCGGCACGACGTGGTTGACCATGCCGAGCCGGTGCGCCTCGTCCGCGCTCCAGGTATCCGCCGTGAACAGCAATTCCTTGGCCTTGCGCGGGCCCAGCTCCCAGGGGTGCACGAACCATTCGACGCCGCACACGCCCATCGTGACCACGGGATCGCAGAACTCGGCATCGGCGCTGGCGACGATCATGTCGCAGGCCCAGGCCAGCATCAGGCCGCCGGCGATGCATTTGCCGTGCACTTCCGCAATGGTCGGCTTCGCCAGATTGCGCCAGCGCCGCGTGATCTGCAGATAGATTTCCTGTTCGCGTGCGAAGCGGCCATGGGCGTTGGGTTCGGCAAAGCCGCCCCAATTTCCGACCGGCGGAAAATCCACCCCCGCTTCATTTTTGCTGCCCGGGCGCAGGTCGTGCCCGGCGGAAAAATGTGGACCGCTTCCTGCGAGAATGATGACCTTGACCGCGTCATCCTGCACAGCCGCATCGAAGGCGGCGTTGAGGTCGTAGGTCATTTGCAGGTTCTGCGCGTTGCGCGCCTCGGGCCGGTTCATCACGATCCGCGCGATGCGCGGCTCCGGCCGCTCCACGACGATGGTTTCGAATGTGGTCATGGGCCCTCCCGTTATTATTGTGCGGCCATGTGACTATTTCAGCTGACGATAGGCAAGAGCCATCGGAACGAAAGCGGCCCGAAGTTCATTCAATCACCGCCGTTATTCCGGGATGGGCCATTAGGCCCAGCCCCGGAATAATTGTATGAAACCACGCCATTCTGATACCGTGACACGAAATAATACCGGGAGTGTTTTATGCGCAGATTATGGACCGTGCTGGCGGCGCTGGCGACGCTGAGCCTGACCAATTGCGGCTACAACGCCATCCAGACCACCGACGAGCAGGTCAAGGCGGGTTGGTCGGAGGTGGTGAATCAGTACCAGCGGCGCGCTGATCTCGTGCCCAACCTCGTCAACTCGGTGAAGGGTTTTGCGCAGCAGGAAAAGGACGTGCTGCTCGGGGTCACCAACGCCCGCGCCAAGGTCGGCAGCATCCAGGCCACGCCCGAGGTGTTGAACGATCCCGCCGCGTTCCAGAAATTTACGGCCGCCCAGGGTGAACTCTCCAGCGCGCTGTCCCGACTACTGGTCGTGACCGAAAACTATCCGCAGCTGAAATCCGACGCACTGTTCAAGGATCTGATGGCGCAGCTCGAAGGCACCGAGAACCGCATTACGGTGGCGCGCAACCGCTACATCAAGGCGGTGCAGGACTACAATGTCGGTATCCGCACCTTCCCGAACAACATGACGGCGATGATGTTCGGCTACAAGGAAAAGCCGAACTTCGCGGTCGAGAACGAGAAGGAAATATCCACGGCGCCGAAGGTGGATTTCAATCCGACACCGGCCGCGCCCGCGAAGTAGCGGATCAAAGATCAATCGCAATGAATGCTGCAAGAGTTTCCATTCTTGCGCTGCTCGTGTTCTGGGCTGCTTCAGCCCTGGCCGTCGTCGCGGTGCCACCGCTTGTCGGGCGCGTGGTCGATCAGACCGGGACACTCACCAGCGGCGATATCGCTTCGCTGAACCAGACCATCCGAAGTTTCGAGACCCGGAAGGGCAGCCAGGTCGCGGTGCTGATCGTGCCGACGACGGATGGCGAGGCGATCGAGCAGTTCTCGCTCCGCGTGGCAGAGGCCTGGAAGATCGGCCGCAAGAAGATCGACGACGGCGCCGTGCTGGTCATCGCCAAGAACGATCGTCATCTTCGCATCGAGGTCGGTTACGGCCTCGAAGGCGCGCTGACCGACGTCACCACCAAGCGCATCATCGACGAGGAGATCACGCCAAAATTCAAGTCCGGTGATTTCGCCGGCGGCGTTTCGGCCGGCCTCAACAAGATGATCCGGATCATCGATGGCGAGAAACTGCCGGAGCCGGAGCCGCCGCATTGGCAACATCAGACAGGGGTGTTCGACGTCGATGCGATATTCAATCCGTTTCTCCTGATACCGGTGTTCCTGTTCGGCGGATTGATGCGGACCATGCTCGGGCGCCTGGTCGGCGCGGGCGTTGGCGGCGGCGTGGTAATGCTGATCGCCTGGTTCCTGTTCGGCTCGCTGGTTGCGGGTATATTCGCGGGGTTAATCGCAGCGCTTTTCGTGCTGTTCAGCGACGCCATCGTGTCGTCGGGGCCAGGAAGCAGTGGGAGCGGCGGCTGGTCAAGGGGCAGCAGCGGCGGCTCATGGTCCGGAGGCAGTTCGAGCAGCAGCTCGAGCGATAGCGGCGGCGGGGGTGGCAGTTTCGGCGGCGGCGGCGCGTCGGGGAGCTGGTAGATATGGACATCAAACGCATCGGCAGGCATCTTCTGCAACACCGCTGGCGGGAGCGGCGCGACTTTCCACCAAAAGTGCTGGCCGCGATCGAGGCGGCGATCAGGGCGGGCGAGGCCACGCATTCCGGCCAGGTCCGCTTCGTCGTCGAAGGCGCGCTCGACGGCGCGCCGCTGTTCCGCAACCAGCCGGCGCGGGAACGCGCGCTCGATGTTTTCTCGCAATTGCGGATCTGGGACACCGCGCACAACAATGGCGTACTGATCTATCTCCTGCTCGCCGACCGCGACGTCGAAATCGTCGCCGACCGCGGCATCCACGCGCATGTCGGCACTGCCGGCTGGGAGAATATCTGCGTCGAGATGGAAGCGGAGTTTCGGGCGGGAAATTTCGAACGCGGCGTGATCAAGGGGATCGAGGCGGTGTCGCGCGAACTGGCGGCGCATTTCCCGCCGCAGGGCGGCGGGACGAATGAACTGCCGGATACGCCGGTGGTGATTTAACTCAGAACCTTCCACGTCATTGCGAGCGAAGCGAAGCAATCCACAGCCAAACAGCAAGTAGGGATTGCTTCGTCGCTTGCGCTCCCTTGCGCAAGCGCTTCGCGCTTGTCGCAGGCAATGACGGTCAGGCCTTCACCGACGGCCGCTCCGCAACCCGCGCCATCCACGCCACGATATTGCCGTTGCTTTGATCCAGCGGCTGGCCGACCGTGCCGCCGAAATCGAGCCAGCAATACAGCAGGATGTCGGCCATCGTGAAGCGTTTGCCGCAGATGTAATCCTTCCCCGCCATTTGGCCGTCGAGCCATTGCAGGCGGTTGGCCGCGATCATCTTCAGGCCGGGCGAGGCTTCGGGCGCGCAGAGGATGCGCTTTTCGAAAAACTTCAGACCCTCGCCGAAGCGAAAGCCATTGGCGAGATGTTCGCAGATGTTGAGATCGACGCGGCGCGTCCACATCCGGCATTCGGCGCGCTCTTCCGGCGTCGTCCCGATCATCGCAGGCGCCGGGGTCTTCTCTTCGAGGTATTCGCAGATCGGGATGACTTCCGAGAGATAGCTGCCATTGTCGAGTTCAAGCGCCGGCATCTGGCCGTGCGGATTGCGCTTCAGATGCTCGGCTTCGCGGTTTTCGCCCTTGCGCAGGTCGACCGTCTGCTTCGGCATTTCGATGCCCTTTTCCGCCATGAACATACGGACAATGCGCGGGTTCGGTCCGACCGAGTCGTAAAGTTTCATGGTGCTCTCTCTCCCTGTGCCCCTTGAGGCGTCATTATTGCTGCTGTTGAACAGGCCGCCACAAATTTTGTCAAATCGCTGAGTCACACAGAAGGGTCGGCAAGTGTGATCTTAAATGATGCCAGGGTCCACGCAGGGGGGAATAATTCCGGATGCCGCAATTGGTTCGGCGGCGTTGGCTGCCTAGCCGTCATCCAGCTTGTTGAGGTCGCGCACCGATTGCATGATCGGTTCGAAATTCGAGCGCGCATCCAGCGCATCGAACAATTGCGCGGTGTCGGATAGCAGGTTGTGCGAACGTTGAATGGCGACCCGTACATCGTCCTGCGGCGTGTCGGACAGGCGGCCGTGGCCGGACAACAGGATCTTCGAGTTCAACCCCTTCAGCCGCTCCAGCGACTGGATATAGTCGGCGATGCTGCCGGAGCCGAACACGCCGCCCATCACGCCGCCGGGCATCAGCGTGTCCGAAGCGAACAACAGGCCCTTGTCCTGGTCGAACAGCGTGATGCAGGCCGAGGTATGGCCCGGCGTGTACATCACGTTGAGGCGGAAATTGCCGAGGTCGAGCAGATTGCCTTCCTCGAGCCAGATGTCGACATTGATCGGGATATTCGGTTCGTTGAACATCTTGCGCAGCATCGAGAAATCGTCGCGCAGCATGATCTTGTTGGCGGCCAGCCGATGCGCGGCGATGAAGGCGCGGCCATTGAAATGATAGGCGGCGCCGATATGGTCGAGGTGCTCATGGCTGAGCACCACCAAGTCGATTTTCTCGGGCGGACAATCGACGTGTTGCAGACATTTCAGCAGATGCGGATAGTTCGATGACAGGCCGACATCGATCATGATGGTCCGCGAGCTGCCGCGCACCAGATAGGCGTTCGCCGCGCGGTTCTTGAAGCGGATCTGGTAGACGTCCTCGGCTGCCTCGATCAGCGTGCAGACGTCGCTTTCAAGCAGGGTCTTGAATGGGCTCGGCCTGCGCTCGCTCATGGACTGGCCGCGGCTTTGAACGTGATCGCGTTCGAGGCACGCAGCCGCTTGCTGAGCGCATCCATGATCATCAGTGCAAACGCCGGCTGCTGGCTGACCAGGTAGACGAAGCGCGCGTGGTTGATCCGCATCACGCGGGTGTGCGCCGCCGCGGCAATCGCGGTCGCCGAGCGGGACGAGCCGTCGATCACGGCCATCTCGCCGAAGAACTCGCCCTTGCCGAGCGTAACGATGATGGTCTTGCTGGCGCCGTTAAGCTTGGCGATCTCGACCTTGCCGTCGAGTACGACGAACAGCTCACGCCCGGTCGAGCCTTCCTCAAAAATGACGTCATCGACATCAAACTCGTTGATGCATTTTTCGATGGTCATGGCGGCCTCCTGCCTTCTGGCTGGATGGTCGGGCCATGTTAATCGGTAAATGAACGGGCGCAAACGGAGCTGTCGAAATTGCCGCAGGGCAACAAAGGGCGAGGGGCGGAATTGCCGGCCGCGTCGCCGTCAACTTGCGGCCGCAAACAGGCCCGGTTGCCCTCTTAAATTTCGGTAAGGCGGAACCCGGTAACGATTTCGCAAGCAATAAAAGTTACCAAAAGGTCAACCCATTCTGGAGAATTGAACGTGAGCGAACAGCAGTCCGAGGCCACCAGCGGTGAAACCGGTTCCGTCGGCGCCGGGCCGGCCGCTCCCGATATGTCCGCAGCCAAAGAGCCGGTGATTGCGGCGATCGAGTCCCCGATGCTGGCGCCCGACCAGCAAGAAACCTCTCCCAAGCCGGATGCACCCAAAGTGGAAGCGCCCAGGGTCGTGGCTTCCAAGCTTGAAGCTGCCAAAGCTGAACCGGCGAAGGTCGAGGCGGCTACATCTGAAGCTCCGAAAGTTGAATCGCCGCGAATTCCCGGCAAGCTGTTGATCATGTCGCCCGGCGAGCGCGCGTGGAACGGTGACGAAGCCGATGCGAAGCCGGAGGCCGTTGCAGCTGACGGGGTGTCAGGCAAGCGCCGGATGTCGGCGATGGCGGCTGTGGTGGCGCTGGCGACGGTCGCCGGTGCGCTCGGTGGCGCGCTCGCAACCGGGGGCCTTGGATACGTGATGGCCGGAAATTCCGCCGCCATGAACAACAACAGCGCGCTCGAAGCCTCGGTGGCGCGGATCGATGCCGATATCCTGGCGCTGAAGGCCAGCGTCGAGCACACCTCCAAAACCGGGGTGAGCCAGTTCAACAAGACCAGCGACCGCCTCGACAAGGTCGAGAAGGCGCAGGCCGAGCCGGCCGCCAAGCTCGCCAAGCTCAGCGAAGCCGTCGAAAAACTCCGCGCGCAAGCTGCTGCGCCCACGCCCGTCGCCGCCGCAATGCCGGCCGCCGCGAGGGACGTCACGGGAACGGTGTCGCCGCCCGCAACGGCTGCGGCGGTGCCGCTTCCCGCGCCGAAGCCCGAGATTGCACGGCTGCCGACCGTGGACGGCTGGGTGTTGCGTGACGCCGCCAATGGCAGCGCGCTGATCGAGGGCCGCCAGGGCATCTTTGAAGTCTACGCCGGCGATCCCGTCCCCGGTCTCGGCCGCATCGATGCCATCCGCAAGCAGGACGGCAGATGGGTGGTCGTGACCAGCAAGGGCCTGATCGTCGCCCGCTGATTGCGCGCAATCTGAATGACGAAGGCGCTTCACCGGGATGTGAAGCGCCTTTTTGCTTGAATAGGCCACTTCGCGCGGTGTTAGTGAAGGCATGAGCCGCGCGCTGCGATTTCTTGTCATCCTATTCGCCCTGGTGTGCGGCGCATTGCCGGCGTCCGCCGCGCCGCTGGAGCGCGGGACCGCGATAACGGATCCCCTGGCGCTGCGCGAACTCGACGGTGGCAGGTTCGGCATCGGCCGTCTGCTGTGGCCGGAGCGGTCGGCCGATGTTCCGCTCACGAGCGGCCAGCTATTCACCCTGCCGTCGATGGTCCCGGTTCGGCAGGCGATCGACGCCGAGTTCGATCGTTACATTGCGCGACACAAAAATGGCCTGCCGAACGAAACCATCGGCGTTGGCGCTGGCTTTGCCTTTCAACTGTTCGACCACACCCAGCTTGATGCCAGCGACACCCGTTTCGTGCTGGCGGGCATCGTCAACCGCATGGACCGCGCCTATGTCGACGAGGCCAGCTGCGGCGACATCCGGCTGATCTACCGGCTGACGCGAATGAAAACGCCGGGGACCGACGACAGGGCAATTTTGCCCCGTCTGCCGATGACGCTGAATCTCGTGCTGAAAGCCAAGGCCCGCGATGGGATTGACCGTAACGGCAAACCCGTCACCTGTTCCGAAATCGCAAAGCGCTGGCTCGCCGCAGCCGAATTGTCGCTGACCGGTGCGCCGTTCGCGGAAAATCTGCTGGATGAAAACGGTCCACTCGATCTGCTCGGTTACGAAAACATCGATCGCATCGAGACCAACCTTCAGATCGTGCATGCGCCGAAATCTGCAATGCGGGATTTCCGCACCGATTATCTGTTGAAGGTGTTTCGCTACAACGCCGCGGCGCGGGAATTTCGGGAAGCTCCGATGGAGAACCAGATCGACCGCGACCGCATTCTGGCTGACGACAAGCTCGGGCGCGAATTCAAGTCATGGCTGCTGGAGCCGAAACATCTGGCAGCATTCGATTCCGGCGCGGTGCTGATCCCGGAAAAATTCCTTGCCAACAGCGCCATCGCCGCAACGCCGGTTGGATTTGACGCGTCCGACCTGCAGCCTGAATTCGGCCTGATGCAGGGCGAAGGGGCTAAGGCGGTGTTCAGCGAAGCTGACGTCGTCACGGCACTGAAGAAGGCCGCTGCCGGCGGTATAAAGTTGCAAAACATCCGCTCGGCCGGCGGCTTTGAGCGGCGGCTGAACGATGTCACCTGTTCCGGGTGCCACCAGACGCGCGGCATCGGCGGATTTCATTTTCCCGGCGTCGACTGGATGGCGGTCAATCCTTCCAATTCAACGGTCGTTCCGGCGTCGCCGCACTTCTTCGGCGACCAGGTTCGCCGCCGTGACATCCTCACCGCCGTGCGGGATGGCAAGACGCCGGATTTTTCCCGGGGCTTTGCCAGCCGTCCGCAATTGCGCGGCAGCACGGAACTGGTGGGCACCGAATATAGCGATGGCTGGGGTGCGCATTGCTACGCTCCGGGCAAGACGGCCGCCAGCAACGACGCGAGTTTTCGCAGCTGGACCTGCGCCGAGGGGCTGGCCTGTCAAATCAGCGGCACGACCGCACGCATGGGCATGTGTTTTGTGAAGAGCCGGTAGCCGGCCGGCATGAGCACCGATGCGCGTCATCGTTTGATGCTAAGGTGTGCAAGGCATCAGCACCAACCGAGCGGGGACCGGCGATGAGCTCTTCCGACCAGGAGAACAGGCAGCGGAATCGCGAGATCGCGGAGAACGAAGCCAAGCGCGAGGTCGTCAGCAACGTCCGCGTCAGCACCTGGGCGATTGCGGTCACGGTGATTGCCGGTGTGATCGTCTTTGGCATCGCGTGGGCCTGGTTGAATCGCTGAGCCCCTTATTTCGCGTAATGCGTCAGCCGCTTGCCGGGCAGCAAATCGTAGGCTGACTTCCAGGCGGGCAGATCAGCCATGCGGCCAAGCCAGGCGCTGATGGCCGGGTGGCTCACCGCAAAATCATATCCAGTCTCGTCGCTCGGATAATGCAGATAGGCCATCATGGAAATATCGGCGATGCTCGGCCGTGCGCCGATCGCGAACGCATCGCGTTGCAAGTGCGTTTCCAGAATCCCCAGGAAGTCGTCGAGCCGTTTGCGGTAATATTTCAGCACCACGGGATCGCCAGACGGAATGAACGTCCGCATGAACCGGTATGAGGCCATGTAGCCGGTGAGCTTGTGGTTGTCCCAGAACAGCCAGCGCAGGAGTTCGAACTGTTCTTGTTCGGTCTCGCCGCCGAACTGGCCGAACTGCCGCGCCAGCTTCAGCAGGATCGGCGCGGTCTGGGTAAGACGGACGCCGTCCTCTTCCAGCACCGGGATTTCGCCCATCTCGTTGACCGTGCGCCGCCATTCCGCTGACCGCGTGATGCCGCCGCCGAAATCGGTCCAGACCGGCTCGAAGGTCTGGCCACACAGGGTCAGCATCAGCGCAAGCTTGTAGCTGTTTCCGGACTCTGGAAAGTAATGCAGTCGGTAGGTAGTCATGCCGCTATCTTTTCCGCAGGCTTACGCCACCGCGCCGGACGCGCGCAACTTCTTGATCGCAGCCTCGTCATAGCCGGCGTTGCGCAAAATCTCGTCGCTGTGCTCGCCGAGGCCGGGCGGCTTGCGCGGCTGGACCTTCTTGCTGCCGTCGACCCAGATCGGGCTGCTGATGGTCATCATGGTGTCGTTCTCGAACGGCACCAGCACTTCGTTCTCGATCATCTGCCGGTCACCCGGAATGTCGTCGAGGATGCCGACGACGCCGAACACCAGCCCGTTGCCGTCGAGGATCTTGCGCCATTCGGCGAGGTCCTTGCCGGCAAAGATTTCGTCGAAGATCTTGATCAGGTCCAGCGAGCGCGCGTGCCGATCCTTCTTGGTTGCAAAGCGCGGGTCGCTCACCAGATCCTCACGCTCAAGGCAGCGCGCCAGTGTCGGCCATTGCCGGTCCTCGTTCAGCAGCGACAGGATCAGCCAGCGGCCGTCCTTGCACTGGTAGTGATTGGTCACCGCGTTCAGCGCGCGCTCGCGCGGCCGCCGCTCGCCGAACTTGGCGCCGACCAGTTTGGCCTGTGCCAGCACCGAGGCTGCCCAGACGCCGTTGGCCATCAGGTTGGAACTGACGTGCGAGCCCTTGCCGGTCTTTTCGCGCTTGAACAGCGCGGTCACGATCGCGCCGTAAAACGCCATCGCGCAGGGGTGGTCGCCCATGCCGGCGATCGATCGCGCTGGCGTGGTGTGTTCATCCGCGCGCACCAGGTCCATCAGCCCCGAGCGCGCCCAATAGGCGTTAGAGTCGAAGCCGGGCTTGTTGGCTTCCTCGCCCTTTTCGCCATAGCCGGTGAAGGAGGCGTAGATCAGCCGGTCGTTGAGATGCGCCAGATGGTCCCAGGTGATGCCGAGCTTGGTGCGGACCTGCGGCGGCATGTTGGTGATGAAGACATCGGCCTCGGCGACCAACTTGTAGAGCACCGCCTGCGCTTCCGGTTTCGTCAGGTCGAGCGCCAGGCTCTTCTTGTTACGGGCTTCCAGCATCCACGCGAAATTGTGTTCGCTGTGCGGGTAGCCCGGCAGATTCGGCAAATTGCGATAGGGATCACCGGTAACCGGCGGTTCGATCTTGATCACGTCGGCGCCGAAATCGGACAGCACGGTGGCGGCCGCGGGGGCTGCGATGAAACTCGCGCAGTCCAGAACCTTGAGGCCGTCAAAAATGCCTTTTTCCATCTCGATGCCGCTCCCGTAACCCTGTTGATTTTTCTTCCACTGGAATATTGCATGCCGTGCGTGCTGAAACTTCAACGCCATTTGGGCGCGGGATGCAACTACTCCCCGCCCGAGAGCAGGGCTGCATTACCGCCCGCCGCCGCGGTATTGACGGTCACCGTCTGTTCGGTGGCAAACCGCGCCAGATAATGCGGGCCGCCGGCCTTGGGGCCGGTGCCGGAGAGGCCATGGCCGCCGAACGGCTGCACGCCGACGACGGCGCCGATCATGTTGCGGTTGACGTAGATATTGCCGATCTGAACAGCGTCGATGATGTCGTCCACGGTATCGTCGATCCGGGAATGAATGCCGAGCGTAAGTCCGTAGCCGGAACGCTCGATCGATTGCAGCACGGCGGCGAGCCGGTCGGCACGGTAGCGCACCACGTGGAGCACCGGACCGAACACTTCTTCCCTAAGTTGCCCGGCATCGGACAGTTCGAAGATATGCGGCGCGACGAAATTACCCTCCGGTGCGGTGCCCGCAAAGTGCACCTGCGCGTCCTGCTTCATGCGCGCGATATGTGCATCCAGGCGTTGTTTGGCCTCGGCATCGATCACCGGCCCGATATGGGTTGCAGGATCAGAGGGGTCACCAATCCGCAGTTCACGCGCGGCGCCGGCGATCATCTCGATCATGCGGTCGGCGACGTCGTCCTGGATCAACAGCAGCCGCAGCGCCGAGCAGCGCTGGCCGGCCGAGCGGAACGCCGAGGTGACGACGTCGTCGGCGACCTGTTCGGGCAACGCGGTGGCATCGACGATCATCGCATTGATGCCGCCGGTCTCCGCGATCAGCGGCACGATCGGGCCGTCCTTGGCGGCGAGCGTGCGGTTGATTGATCGTGCCACCTCGGTCGAGCCGGTGAAGACAACGCCTGAGATGTCGGGATTTCCGACCAGCGCCGCACCGATCCGCCCATCGCCTTGCACCAGATGCAATGCGGAGGGTGAGACGCCGGCTTCATGCAGCAGCCGCACCGCTTCAGCCGCGATCAGCGGTGTCTGTTCGGCGGGTTTTGCGATGACGGCGTTGCCCGCCATCAGCGCTGCCGTGACCTGGCCCATGAAGATCGCGAGCGGAAAATTCCATGGCGAGATCGCGACGAAGACACCGCGGCCGCGCAAGGCGAGCACATTGCTCTCGCCGGTCGGACCCGGCATGGCCTTGCCGTCGCAAAACTGTTCGCGGCCTTGCGCGGCATAGTAGCGGCAGAAATCGACGGCCTCGCGGAGTTCCGACAGCGCGTCATCCAGCGTCTTGCCGCCTTCGCGTTGCAGCAGCGCGATGAAATGCGCCGCGCGTTGCTCCAGCAAGTCGGCGGCTTTTTCCAACGCGCGCGCCCGCGTCGTGGCGGGTGTCCGGCTCCAACCCCTGAATCCGTTGCGCGCAGCGGATATCGCCGCGTTCACCGCAGCCGGCGTCGCATCGGCGATAGCGCCGGCCGTCGGCGTGGTCTCCGCGGCAACATCAGCAACAAGCCGGCCCAACGCCGCGCGCTCGCCGAATTCCAGCCCGCGCGAGTTCGCCCGCTGCGGCGAAAAAAGATCGCGCGGCAATGGGATGTTCGGATGCATGGCCTTGTCGGCACTGCCGATCACATCCGCTGGACGCCGCAGCAGCGCCGACACTGGAATGGCCTCGTCAGCGGCGAGCGCGACAAACGACGAGTTGGCGCCGTTCTCCAGCAGGCGCCGCACCAGATAGGCGAGGAGATCGCGGTGGCTGCCGACCGGCGCGTAGGTGCGGCAGGCGATGTCAGGATGATCCTCGCTGAGCTGGGCATAGAGCGCTTCGCCCATGCCGTGCAGGCGCTGGAACTCGAAGCCGCGTTCGTCCTTTGCCAGTTCGAGGAGGGTCGCCACTGTCAGCGCGTTGTGGGTCGCAAATTGCGGAAAGATCCGCGGCCGCAAGCGCAGCAATTGCTGCGCGCAGGCGACGTAGTTCAGGTCCGCCATCGCCTTGCGGGTGAATACGGGATAACCCTCGAGGCCGCGCTCCTGCGCGCGCTTGATCTCGGTGTCCCAATAGGCGCCTTTCACCAGCCGCACCATCATGCGGCGGTTCAGGCTGTTCGCGAGACCGTCGACATGGTCGATCACCTCGCGGGCGCGCTTCTGATAAGCCTGGATCGCCAGCCCAAAGCCGTCCCAGCCAGCCAGGGATGGATCGGCGAATGCCGCCGCGATCACGTCGAGCGACAATTCCAGCCGATCGGCTTCCTCGGCATCGACGGTGAAATTCAGGTTGAAGGTCTTGGCCTGTCGCGCCAGATCGATCAGGCGCGGCACCAGTTCGCTCATCACGCGTGAATGACTGACCGCTTCGAAGCGCGGATGCAACGCCGAGAGCTTGACGGAAATACCCGGCCGATCGGGCAGGGGACGATTGTTGGCGGTGCGGCCGATCGCATCGATCGCGCGTGCATAGGAATCAAAATAGCGCGCGGCGTCGGCGGCGGTGCGTGCGCCTTCGCCGAGCATGTCGAAGGAATAGCGCCGGTGGCGCGATGCATGCGCTTCGGCCCGCGCCAGTGCGGCCTCGATGGTCTCGCCGAGCACGAAATGGCTGCCCATCAGCCGCATCGCCTGGCGTGTCGCGGCGCGCACGGCGGGTGCGCCGAGCCGCTTGGTCAGCCGGCCGATGGTGCCCTGCGGCGTCTCGCCGGGCTGGATCACCCGCGCCGACATGCCGAGCGCCCACGCCGAGGCGTTGACCAGGAAGGCGCTGGACTTGGTCTCGTGATGCACGAAGTCGCCCTGGCCGAGCTTGTCCTCGATGAACTGGTCGGCGGTTCGCGCATCCGGCACCCGCAACAGCGCTTCCGCAAGCACCATCAGCGCGAGGCCTTCCTTGGTCGACAATGCGAACTCGCGCAGCATGTCCTCGACACCGCCGAGCGGATCGTCATTGGCCCTGACGGCTTCGATCAGGCGCGTTGCCGTGCGGTCGATCCGTGCCTCCTGCTCGCCGCTCAGTTTGGCGGTGGCGAGCAGCCGGGCGGCGATTTTCGAATCATCGGGCGCGTAGGCCGCGTCGAAGGGCGGGAGAGGCGGTGGGCGGTCCGGCATGGTGATTCCCTCGGGTCTAACCCAATTTACCGTTGCTGCAACCGCAATTCGATAGACAAATTCGTGATTTTGCCTTAGGAAGTTCGGAAAATAGCAGAGGTGACCGCATAAACGATGCAAATTGACAAGATTGACCGCAAAATCCTCTCTATTCTTCAGGGGGATGGCCGTATTGCGAATGTCGAATTGGCCGAGCGGATCGGGCTGTCGCCGACCTCCATCGGCGAGCGCCTGAAGCGGCTGCAGCGCGACGGCTTTGTCGAGGGTTATGGTGCCCGGCTCAATCCGCATCGGCTGGGGTTGGGCTTGCTGGTGTTCGTCGAGGTGATGCTCGACAAGACCACGCCCGATGTCTTCGAGCGCTTCGCTGAAGCGGTGCAATCGGCCCCGGAAGTGCTGGAATGCCACATGGTGGCGGGCGGCTTCGATTACCTGGTGAAGGCCCGCCTCGCCGACATGACGGCCTATCGGCGCTTTCTCGGCGAGACCCTACTGGCGCTGCCAGGGGTGCGCGAAACGCGGACCTACGCCGTCATGGAAGAGGTCAAGCGCGACGCGCCGTTGCCGGTCGGGTAGCGCAAACAAAACAACCGTGACCAAAACGCACCACGCCAAAAATAGCCGTGGCCTGTTCCACGGGTGGCGGTCTTTGCAACTTGGCAGCGTGAAAGGCACGCGCTAATTCTCGGGCACCGCCATGGTTTGGATAGCCGGGATCATGAGAGACGCCGATCGAGCGTTGCGCCAGACGTTTTCCCGGCTTGCGGGCGTGCTTGGCGTTGTCGGGGTGGCGTTATCAGGCGCGCCTTCCGAAGCGGCCGAAATGAGTTCGGCGGTCGCCGACCTCTATACGTCGGTGTCGATCTATCCGCCGTCGGCGAATTCGATGACGGTCTGTTACGGCTTCGTCTGCCGGCGCCGCCAGATCCTGGAATTCACGCCGCAAGACCGCACCGCGCTGACGCAGATCATGGCCGCGGGCCGTGCGTCGGCCGTGGCCGAACGCGCGGCGGTGCAGAAGGCCGTGGTGTGGTTCGACCGCCGTATGGGACCGATCCTCGGCACCAACAAGCGCGTGGCGAAAGCGGATTTCCGCTACTTCGACGACAAGCACAATTACGATTGCTGGGACACCACCCGCAATACCACCAGCCTGTTACTGGTGCTGCGGGATTGGGGGCTATTGAAACATCACGCGATCGGTGATCCCCGCTATCGCGGCAATACGCTGGTGTTGCAGACGCCGCACAACACCGCCGTGCTGGTCGACCGCGCCACCAAGGCCGAATGGGTCGTCGACCTCTGGCCGCGGGGCTATCTGCAGCCCCCGGACGTCATGCCGGTCGAGAAATGGGTGAAGGAAGATTGAGCGGCCGGTCGGCCCAAAATGAGTACGAGCAACTACGGTGCTCGCTCCGCCGAACGCTCACAGTTTTTTGAGAGTTTTTTCAAGCCCGGCTCCCGGATTAGTTCCGAGAGCGCGCCGTTGCCGATCGCGCGGTAGCGCTAAACCTTGAGGTTCTCGGCCGAAGTCTTGCCGCGATTGGCAATCTCTTCGTATTCAACGGTCTGCCCTTCGTTAAGCGTCGAAAGCCCAGCTTTCTCAACTGCCGAAATGTGAACGAAAACGTCCTTGCCGCCGTTGCTGGGCTGGATAAATCCATAACCCTTGGTCGGGTTGAACCACTTCACCGTACCTTTAGCCATTCACGTCGTCTCCGCGGAATCAAAAAAATATCCGAGCCGCCGGTCCCCGCACATACCGGGCATGCCCGAGACTTCAGGATACGCGGGTTGTGGCGGACTGGGTAGCGCAAACGGCACCACGGATTCCGCAAAAATCCGCCATATCGCACCGTATTTCCGCCGTTTTGCCCGTTTCGCGCTCATTTGACGCGGCGAAATCGTGGCCGGCGCCAGCCTCGTCGATGGGGGGATTGACCAGAAATCCTCCCTCGCCTGGCGTGCGGGGGAGGGGGCTCTCCACAAAATAGACGCGCCGAGCGGGAGCATCCGCGCCTTCATCCGCCGTTCGTTTCAGTCGTTCGCGGTGAGATAATCCACCATACACAGACCTTGATGATCATCATCTTTGTCACCTCGGGCGCGCCCAAACTCATTCTCACATTTACATTGCAACAACAGAAAACCCCGGTCGCGCTGGGCGATCGGGGTTTCTGAACCGAATTTGTGGTTCGATCAGTAGCAGACGTTGACGGTGCGGAACACAACGCCATACGGGGTGGACACGCGGCGGCTCACGTAGCAGCCGTGGTAACCGCCACCGATGTAGCCGACGTTGAAGCCGAAGCCGTGGTGGTGATGATGATGGCCATGGTGGTGGTGATGCGGGAAGGCGGGCCAGTGCACCGGCTTCGCCGACGCGGCGGTCGGAGCCATTGCGATGGTGCCGAGGGTGGCGGCGGCAGCGATAGCGAGAGTAACTTTACGAAGCATGGTCTTTCTCCGGAAGTGAAGCGCGATCGACATCTTGTCTTGGCGCGGGTTGATCATTCAGGTTCAGTCTTACCCATCGCCCATCAGTCGTGCGTGCAAGAAAGCCGGTTCGAGAAAGCCGCATTACATTGCGGACAACTACCTGAATGGCTGTTCAGATGTGAAACAGATCACACAACGGAAAGCCGCGATGGGCTAGGCGGCTCGGTTTGCGCCGGGATTCCACATCGTTAATGCAACGTTGGGCGCCATCGTCATTGCGAGGAGCGAAGCGACGACTTGTCCGCCGTAGCTCAACGAGCGAAGGCGGAAGCAATCCATCCATCGTCTCGCACGTCGCGAGATGGATTGCTTCGCTTCGTCTGAACCGCACCCACAACAGAAAACCCCGGCCGCGCTGGGCGACCGGGGTTTCTGAACCGAATGAGTGCTTCGATCAGTAGCAGACGTTGACGGTGCGGAGGACAACGCCGTAGGGGGTGAACACCCGGCGGGTCACGTAGCAGCCGTCATAACCGCCACCGATGAAGCCGATGCGGAAGCCATGGCCCCAGTGACCGTGGTGGTGATGGCCGTGGTGATGGTGGTGGTGATGCCACGCCGAAGCGGTGGTGGGAGCCAGCGCCATAACGCCGAGGGAAGTGGCGGCGGCGAGAGCGAGAGCAACTTTACGCATGGTCTTTCTCCTTCAATGATGCGCGTCGACATCTTGTCCTGGCGCGGGTTGATCGTTTCAGTTTCAGTCTGGGTTTCAGTTTCAGTCTGACCCATCGCCCATCAGTCGTACGCGCCAAAAAGCGGGTTCGAGAAAACGGCGTCTCGATCGGGCAGAATTTTCTGAATGCTTGTTCAGGGAAAGTGAGGATCGCGAATGGAATCGTAGATCGTAGGGTGGGCAAAGCGAAGCGTGCCCACCATCCTCACGGCATTCGTACGAGAGAATGGTGGGCACGGCGCAACGCGCCTTTGCCCACCCTACGACTTCGGCTTACATCGCCATCACGCCGCGGCAGGCGTCACGTCGTCGATCAGCGCCGACAATTCCTTCGCATCCGACACGCTGCGTACGATCATCGGCTCGTTGCGGCCGCGGATCTCGACTTCATGTTGCGGCAGCGCGTCGGCGGATAGGCCTGCGGCGGCGCGAACCTCGTCCGAGATCACCACCTCGCAGGAAAGGCTCTTGGTCATGTCCTGCAGGCGTGCGGCGACATTGACGGGATCGCCGAGCGCGGTGAACACCATATGGTCGCGGTAGCCGATGTCGCCGACGATCACCTCGCCGCCATTGATGCCGATACCGAAGCGGATCGGTTCGCGCAGATCATGTTCCAGAAACTTGTTCACCTCGTCGACATTGGCGGCGATCATGGCGGCGGCCCGCAGCGCTTGCCGGCAGGCCTCCTGTCGGCTCACAGCAAGCCCGAACAGCGCCAGCATGCCGTCGCCGACGAACTGGTTCGGCCGGCCGCCGCTTTCGATCACCGCCTGCGATACCGCGCCGAGGAACCGATTGACGATGAAGACGGTGTCGAAGGGTAGGCGTTTTTCCGCAAGCTTGGTCGAGCCGCGCATGTCCACGAACATGCTGACGAGATAACGCTCCTGGCCGATCCGCGTCGGACTGGACGACGGTGCGTCGGCCGACATGGTGTGCGGCAGGAAGAGCTGGAAAAAGGAGAGGTCGCTCGCCGGCCGCAACTGACAGGCGAGGCGGATCGACGGATCCGACGTGCCGACGCGGCCGAGCACGAAGGCTTCGCGCTGCGAGGGCGCGGGCAGGTCGTGGTGGTCGCCGATGATGCGGATACGGCAGGTGGAGCAGCGCGCACGGCCGCCGCACACGCTGGCATGGGGCACGTTGTGGCGCAGGCTGGCCTCGAGCACGCTGAGGCCCTTCGGCACCCGGATCGTTCGGCCGTTGCCATAGGACAGGTTGATCATGCCGCCGCGGCGCTCATGAATGGCGCGGGCGCCCTTTGCCAGCAGTGTAAATCCGAGCAGGCCCCAGTAGCCGAGCAGAAGATAATCCGTGATCTGGTTCAGCACGGCCTTTTCGGCCGATGTCCCCGTCTGGGATGGTTTGAGATTCTCGGCCCGCCATTCGGCGCTGTCGCTGTCGACGACGATGCGTCCGCCCTGATATAGGCCGAGCATGGCAAGCGTCGGAATCAGCACCGCGGCGGCCAGCAGATAGGGCGCGGCGGTCTTGTAGAACGCCTTCATGCGCAGCCACAAATACAGACCGATGCAGCCGTGCGTCCACGAGATCACCAGGACGGCGAACAGCATCCACATCTTGAGCGGCGGCCATGAGATCCAGTACGCAAAGAACACTTGCGGGTAGAGTATCTCGTGCCCGTACAGCGAATAGCCGAGCCGCACGCCGATCACGTGCGTGATGATCATCGCGGGAATGCTGAGGCCCAGCACCAGTTGCAGCGGCTCGATCGCCTTCCAGCGGAATTGCCGGCGCTCGTACAGCGCCCAGATGCCGAGCCCGGTGTGAATGAGGCAGGCCGCATAGAACACCAGCGTGACCGGCAGCGAATGCCAGAACAGCGTGTGCCAATAGACTCCGCTAGCCAGGGCCTCCATCGAGATATTGCCGAGCGCATGGTTGACGAAATGGCTGATCAGATAGGCGAACAGCACCACGCCGGTGGCCAGGCGGACCTGTCGCAGGCTGACGCCGCGCAGGGTGGCTGTGATTTGCTTAGGGGACAGGGAGGCCATGCGGTCCATAGGATGAGTAATAGCGATGATAGTGCTTAACTTCTTCTACCGATACCTTCCGGCGTCGTCCCGGCGAAGGCCGGGACCCATACTCCGCGGCCCATCGATGGGCGCCGAGGCCGGAGTCGTTTTCCTTACCACAATCGGTGGCTATGGGCCCCGGCCCCCGTGCGCAATTGCGCACTAGGCCGGGGCGACCCAAGTCTTTTCCGCCGCGAAACGTTGACACCCCCGCGGGAGTCGAAGAAAAAGCGCCGTGACGAGCGCCCCCGACAATAGCAACAAACCGGATAGCGCCGGCCGGCCGTGGCTTGCCGTGGTGGCGTTGATCGCCGCGATGACGGCGATGCGGCTGATCTATGCCGGTGTCATCGAGCTGCGCACCGACGAGGCCTATTACTGGACCTGGTCGAAGGAGAGCGCGCTGGCTTTTCTCGACCATCCACCCGGGATTGCCTGGCTGATCCGATTCGGCACTGCGATTTTCGGCGACACCAATCTCGGTGTGCGGTTCGGCGGCATCGTGGCGATGCTGATCACGCAGCTGCTGCTTGCCGATATCGTCCGTCGTGTCACCGGTGATTTTCGCGCCATCGTGTTCGCCTTGCTGATGCCGGAGGCCGCGCTTTATTATGGGCTGCTGATGGCGAAGGTGGCGCCGGATACGGCGATGATCCCGCTCGCGGTCGCGATGCTGTGGTCGCTGGTCCGGCTCCATGAAAGCGGCAATGCGCGCTGGTGGCTCGCAGCGGGACTGTTCGCCGGCCTGGCGATGCTGTCGAAATTCACCGTGATCATGCTGCTGCCCGCCGTGCTGGCGTTTGCGCTGGTGCCGGACTGGCGACGGCGCTGGCTGCTCAGTCCCTATCCGTGGGCAGCGGCGCTGATTGCATTGATCGTGTTCGCGCCGGTGCTGATCTGGAACTATCAGCACGACTGGGCCTCGTTCCGGTTCCAGTTCGTGCGCGCGGTCGCGACCCATCAATTGTCGCTGCGCACCATCGGCGATTATGTCGGCCTGCAGTTCGGCCTCGTCGGCTTCGTGCTGTTGCCGGTGGTGCTGTCTGGCGTGGCGCTGACGGCGTGGCGCGGCTATCGCCATCGCGAGCCGGTTGCGATCCTGCTCTCGACCGCTGTCATCGTGCCGTTCGGCTACTTCTTCTGGAAGTCGCTGACATTGCGCGTCGGCGATACCTGGCCGATGTTCCTGTGGCCGGCCGGATTTGCCGCCACCGCCATCAACCTCGCAATGCTGCCGCGCGAGGGCTGGCCGGAATCGATGATCGCATCCACCAACAAATGGGCGAGGGTGGCGGTGATTTCCGGCATCGCCTTCGTCGTCGGCGTGTTCTTCTATTATGTCGCGGTTCCCTGGAACCTGATCGGCCGCGCCGATCCGGTCGGCAGCGAGGCCGGCTATGAGCAGGTGGTGGCGCGTGCCCAGGATCAGCTGCAGAAGACCGGCGCGACCTGGATCGCGACCACGGACTATCGCACCTACGCAATGCTGCGCTGGTATTTCAACGGCCGCGTGCCGGTCATTCAGATCAACGAGCGCGGCAGGTTTCAGGGCTTTCGCGATCCCGGCATGAACCTCATCCGGGATCGCGCCGGCCTCTACGTCGCGCGCGAGCCGGATAACCGCCTGCCGATCTGGGATTTCACGTCAGCCAGGCGGCAGCCGCTCGAACGCGTCGAGCGCAGCTGGCGCGGCGTGGTGATGGATACCTACGCGCTGGAGAAGCTGACCGGCTGGACGCCGGAACTCTCGCCGCCGCCGGACACGCCGCTGTTCCGCTGGCGCGTGCTGGCAGATAATGCGCCGCCGGGAATGTCACTCCTCGCCGTCGCGCTTGCGCAAAAGGTCCTTGGCGAGATCGCCGAGCGCGGGCCGCGGCAGCGCGGTGAAGGGTAGCGGCCGCGTCACGTCGATGGCGGCGAGGCCGAGCCGGGCGGTCAGCAGCCCGTTGAGCACGCCTTCGCCGAGCCGCTGCGAGAGCTTTGCCGCGATGCCATGGCCGAGCATCTGCTGCACCAGGCTGTCGCCAATCGCCATGCCGCCGGTAACGGCGAGGTGGCCGATGACGTGGCGCAGCAGGCTGAGCATGCCGAGCGTTCCCGGCCGGCCGCCATAAAGCCGCGCCAGTTGCCGGATCAGCCGCATCGCGGCGACGAACACGAACAGCACGTCGATCAGCGCGCGCGGACTGACCGCGGTGACGACCGAGACGCGTTGCGCCGCCGTGGAGACCAGCCGCCGCGCCTCCTCGTCGAGCGGCGCCATCAATTCGCGCTCCGCCAGCTTGATCATGTCGGCGCCGTCGATGATGTCGTCGGCGTGACCGACCAGCGTGGCGCGGGCGCGCGCCAGTTGCGGATTCTGGTGCGCGAGTTTTAGCAGGTCGTTGACGATCGCCCGGCTGGCGGCGCGATCGTCGCTGACCAACACCTCGGCGGCACGCTGGTGCAGCTTCTCGATGGCGGCGAGCCGCGCCAGCCCGAAGGCTTCGCGCGCGATCACAACCGTCAGCGCCAGCGCCGCGGCGACGGCAAATGTCAGCGCGACGTAACCCATGGTCTGGCTGCGCGCGAACAGATCCTCGATCAAATTGACAACGCCGAGCCCGAGGCCGAGCAGCACCAGCCCTCCGGTGGCGGTCCAGAACAGCGTGCCCCAGCGGAAGCCGCGCCGGGCCGGGACCAGCGGCCTGTCGATCGGCACCGGCAATTGCGCAGGGTCGGGCTCCGGCGTGATATGCACCGTGCCGCGCGCGGGGCGGCTGGCATCATCCGGATCCATCACGATCACGTCGGGATCGTCGAGCTTGAACGTCGCCGGCCGCCGATGAGGCGTCTTCTCGCTCATTGCAGTTTGTCTCCGATCAGGAACTGGAGGGCGCGGTCAAGGCGGATGTGAGGCAGCGCCGGCTCTTCGCCGCCTTCGCGCTGCAGCAGCGGCGGCCGGAAGCGCAGGAAGCGATAATCGGCCTTTTCCGAAGGCGTGCTGGAGAGGCCGCGGAACGTGCCCTTGAACAGTTCCTCGGGATCGCTGGGCAAGTCACCCGGAAAGGTCGCCACTTCGGTCTCGCCGTCGAACGTATCGCCATTGGCGACTTCGCCTGATGCCGGCGTGCCGAGCAGCGAGGGCAGTTTCTCCCGGCCGCGCGCGACCATCGCCTCACGGGTGGCGCGCACCGCGGCCAGCGCCACCACGTCGATGGCCGCTCCGGCGTACTCAGCGCGATCGGCGGCCTTGGCGACCGCGCGCCGCAATATGGCCTC
The DNA here is from genome assembly GCF_018130065.1 of Bradyrhizobium sp. AUGA SZCCT0158. Classification (GTDB taxonomy): domain Bacteria; phylum Pseudomonadota; class Alphaproteobacteria; order Rhizobiales; family Xanthobacteraceae; genus Bradyrhizobium. The sequence continues at coordinate 187,531 of NZ_JAFCME010000011.1, forward strand.
CAGCCGGTCATGGCTGGAATGATGCAGATGATCGGCCTTGGTCGCCGCAAACAGGATGCGGTCGATCCGCGGCCGGAACAGATTGCTCAGGATCGTGCTGCGGCCGATCCGGAAACAATCGAGGATGCCGGCGAGTGCGGCTTCCAGATCGTGCAGCGCCTCCGGTCCGGCGTTGAAGGCCGCGAGCGCATCGACCAGCACGATCTGGCGATCGAGCCGCGCGAAATGATCGCGGAAGAACGGCCGCACCACGACGTCCTTGTAGGCCTCGTAACGCCGTCGCATCATCGCCCACAGCGAACCGTCAGGCGCGGTGCCGTCGGGTGCGACGTCGAGCGGCGCAAAGGTCAGCGCCGGCGAGCCTGCAAGATTGCCCGGCATCAGGAAGCGTCCTGGCGGCAGCAGGCTCATCGCAAAGCGCTCGTCGCGGCAGGCGCGTAAGTAATCGGTGAACAGCTTTGCGGCCATGCGCGCCGCCGGCTCGTCCTCGCGGGCCTCGGCGGTCAACGTCGCCAGATGTTCATGCCACGGCGCGGCGAGCTTTTCGCGCGGGCCTTCGCGTGAGAGCGCGAGGCTCTCGGCCGACCATTGCTCAAAACTTTTGTTGAGCAGTGGCAGGTCGAGCAGCCATTCGCCGGGGTAGTCGACGATATCAAGCGTCAGCGTGCGGTCGGCGCCGTTCTGGCGCTGATAGTCCATCACCAGGCGGAGTTCGCTGATGTCGACGGTGGAGGCGGGCCAGAGGCGCTCCTCGATCAGGGTGCGGACGTGGTTCTCGTAATCGAAGCGCGGCACCGCGTCATCGGGCTGCGGCTCGAGTCGGGCGCGGGCGATGCGCCCGGTCGCAAACGCTTCGAACACCGGAAAACGGCCGCCGCGGGTGAGGCCGTGGATCAGCGCCGTGATGAACACGGTCTTGCCGGCGCGGGACAAGCCTGTGACGCCGAGCCGTACCGTCGGATGGAAGAAACTGTCGCCGTAATCCAATAGCGCCCGCGCCGACAGCCGCGCTTCCTCGACGATATCCTGAAAACTGGGGGCCATGCGGTGCGGGAAGACTCGATGAGAGGGCGCTCACCCGCCAAAGTGGCGATTGGGGGACCAAAATCAAGCTTGGAGGGAGGTTTCGGCCGACGAACCGGGCGGCGCGTTGACCTCCCAACGGCGATGTTTTATCGCCCCGTGACAACATTCCGGACGCGGCATACCTTCGCGACCAGGAAAACAATGATGAGGGGAGAACGGCCATGCAGGTGACCGGAAAAGTCGTGGTTGTCACCGGCGGCGCCAGCGGCATCGGCCGGGCGCTGTGCGAAGCCTTCCATCGCGCGGGCGCGGCCAAGGTCGTGGTCGCCGACATCAATCCGGACGGCGCGCGAACCGTCGCCACGCCGATCAATGGCGCGGCCTTCAAATGCGATGTCGGCAAGGAGAAGGATGTCCTCCACGTCATCGAGGAGACCGAGAAGCAATTCGGCCCGATCGCGTTGTTCTGTTCCAATGCCGGCATCGGCGGCGGCTTCGATCCGTTGTCCACCAATGCAGGCGGAACTTCGGATGAGCCCTGGTCGCGAAGCTGGGCCGTTCACGTCATGGCGCATGTCTATGCCGCGCGGCACCTGATCCCGCGCATGAAGGCGCGTGGCGGCGGCTATTTCCTCAACACGATATCAGCGGCGGGACTGCTGTCGCAGGTCGGCAGCCCGGCCTATTCGACCACCAAACATGCGGCCGTGGGCTTTGCGGAAAATCTCGCGATCTCGCACAAGGCCGACGGCATCAAGGTTTCGATCCTGTGCCCGCAGGGCGTCGATACCGCGATGCTCAGGTCGATTCCAAAGGGCCCGCAATCCGGCGACGGCGATCTGTCGGCGGAGCAGGTGGCGCAGGACGTGCTCGCGGGGCTGGAGCAGGAAACCTTTGCGATTCTGCCGCACCCGCAGGTGCTCGGTTACATGCGCAAGAAGACCGAGAATTACGATCGCTGGATATCAGGGATGGCGAAGATCCAGGCCAAGATGCGGGAAACGTACGGGAAGTGAGCGTGAGGAGTGCCGTGCTCTTTCCCCGTCATTGCGAGGAGCGTTAGCGACGAAGCAATCCATCTATCCGTTATGCCGCACCATGGATTGCTTCGCTTCGCTCGCAATGACGTTGATAGGCCGGTGGCTCAATCCTTCTTCGTGTAGAGCAGCGGCACCGCCGAATCCACCATCACCTCGATCAGGCTGGCACCCTCATGCGCCAACCCGCGCTTCAGCGCAGCACCGAGCTCTGATACCTTGCTGACGCGCACCGCGTGACACCCCATGCCCTCGGCGATTTTCACAAAATCGATGTCCGGCAGTTCGAGGCCCGGCACGTTGCGGACCTGCATCACCTGGCTGAACGAACGCATCGCGCCGTAGCCGGAATTGTTGATCACCACCACCGTCAGCGGCAGCTTGCGCTGAGCCGCGGTCCACAGCGCCTGGATCGAATACATCGCCGAGCCGTCGCCAATCAGGCAGACGGTGCGCACATCGGGACGTCCCAGCGATATTCCGACCGCCGCGGGCAGGCTGAAGCCGAGGCCGCCGCTCGCCATGGTGTAAAAACTGTCCTGCCCGCGCATCGGCATGAATTTCTGCATCGCCGGGCGGTGCGACGGCGCCTCCTCGACGAGGGCCGCGTCTTTCGGCATGGCGTGGAACAGCGCATCCAGCAGGAATTCCGTCGGGATCGGATCGGCGGCCGTGGGCGCGGGGAGTGGCGCGCGGCCTGCCGGGATCACGCGCTTGGTCTCGGGCAACAGGTCCAGCAGCATCGTCAGCGCCGGCTTCATCGTCGCGACGATGCTGGTGCCTGACGGCGTCACCGCCGCCGCGGTCGGATCGTCGGTGATCTGGAATATCGTGGTGGCGCCATCGAAGATCGCGGCGTGGCCTTCGACATGAAAGGTGAAAATTGGCGCGCCGATCACGACCACAAGGTCGTGGTCGCGCAGTGCGTCGGAAACCTGTCCCGGCGAGGCATGCAAAAAGCCCGCGAATTGCGGATGCCGTTCCGGAAACGAACAGCGTGCCGAGAACGGGCTGACCCACACCGCGGCGCGGGCTTTCTCCGCCACGCGCACCATCAGGTCGACGGCCTCGGCGCGATCGACGCTGGGGCCGACGACGAGAGCGGGGCGTTTGCTGTCGGTGAGCGCTGATACCAGCGCCTTCATCGCAGCGGGATCGGGCCCGAGCTCGCGGCTGACCTGGCGCGCCTCGACCGGTTGCGTGGGACGGGTCCAGTCGTCGACCGGCACCGAGACAAAGGTCGGTCCGCACGGCGGCTGCATCGCGACATAATAGGCGCGGGCGATCGCGGCCGGTACGTCCTCAGGCCGCGCCGGCTCGATGCTGTATTTCACGTAAGGCTGCGGAAATTCCGTCGCCCGTTCGGCAAACAGGAACGGCAGCAGCGGCATGATCGAGCGCGCCTGCTGGCCGGCTGAAATCACGATCGGCGTCTGGTTACGGTAGGCGTTGAAGATATTGCCGAGTGCATTGCCGACGCCGGCGGCGGAATGCAGGTTGACGAAGCCGGCGTTGCGGGTCGCCTGCGCATAGCCGTCGGCCATGCCGACCACGGAGGCTTCGTGCAGCCCCAGCACGTAATCGATGTCGTCAGGCCAGTCGCTCAGGAACGGCAGTTCGGTCGAGCCGGGATTGCCGAACACTTTCTTGACGCCGAACGCGCGCAGCAGGTTGAAGGTGGCGTCCTTGACGGTGGTGGATTTGGTTTCGGTCTTGGTGGGCTTGCGGGACGACATCCGTGACTCCCAGAGCTAACTGCAGACTCCGTCATTGCCTGTGACAAACGCGAAGCGTTTGCACAAGGGAGCAAAGCGACGAAGCAATCCATACTTCCTGCATGGAGGTATGGATTGCTTCGCTTACGCTCGCAATGACGTCAAATCAACTTCACCACGTGGCCGTACCCTTCATCGTCGGCTGGCCGTCCGAATTGGCGGTCCACAGTTCCGTGCCGGTGCCGGTGTCGTTGGCATTGACCGAGAACTCGCTGCCTTCGAACAGCGGCTGCACGCCGCGGTAGCCTAGTTTCTTCGGCGCCGCGCCGCCGTGCAGTTTGGCCGCGAACTCCACGATCAGGGCCGCCTGCAGCGGGCCGTGGAACACCAGCCCCGGATAGCCCTCGACCTTGGTGACGTAGTCGCGGTCGTAATGGATGCGGTGGCCGTTGAAGGTCAGCGCCGAGTAGCGGAACAGCAGCACGGGGTCGGCCATGTGGCTTTCGCGGTGCTTTGCGACCGGTGGCGGCGGGGGCGCCTTGGCAGGGGCGGACGGCGCCGCGCCCGACAGGTCGCGGTAGACGATGTCCTGGCGCTCGCGGATGGCAACGCCGCGCGGCGTCGTGATGGTGTGCTCGACCGCGACAAAACATAACGCGCCGGTGCTGCCGGTCATCATGGCGACGTCAGCGATGCGCGAGGTACGTTTGGCCTCATCGCCGACGCGCAAGGCGTCCAGGAATTCGAGCTCGCCGCCGGCCCACATCCGCCGCGGCAGCGGCACCGGCGGCAGGAAACCGCCGCGGGTCGGATGGCCGTCGGGGCCGAGCATCGACATCGGAAACACCGGCTGCGCCAGGCACCAATGCGTGGTCCAGGGCGCGGCGTCGCCGGTCCTGGGCTCGCCGATCTCCTGAAACAGTGTCGCGCGCAAACCCTTCACGAGTTGCGCGGTGACGATGTCGGAGGCCTCGGTGGTCTTTCCGATCCAGCCGCGCAAATGGTCGAGGTCGAGTTTTTCCGTCATGACGATTTTGCCCGTGCAGAAGCCTTGGGGAGTTCGACGTGCTCGCCGATCGCAGGGACCGCGCCGTAACGCCTGTTCTCACCGACGAAGATCGCAGCCGGCGCGGCGTAGCTGACCTTGCCCTTCGGCGTATCGACCTCGATGCGGCGCAGATGCGGATGGGTGGCAAGATCGGCCATGGTGTTGACCTCGGCAAACGCGATATCGGCGTTCGCGAGCCGCTTCAGCAGATCGACACGATCCATCGTGGCAAAGCTGTCGGCCACGATCTTGTCGGTCACAGTGCGATTCCTGACGCGCTCGACCATGTTGGCCAGGCGGGGATCATTGGGCAGATCGGGTTGATCCAGCACCTCGGCGCAGAGCTTCTTCCACTCGCGCTCGCTCTGGATCGAGATCAGGATGCCCTTGCCGTCCTTCGACTGGAATACGCCGTAGGGCGCAATGGACGGATGCGCCAGCGCCATCCGCTTCGGCGGGTTGCCGGCTTCCGAATTGATCAGCGGCACCGCCATCCAGTCGGCCATCACGTCGAACATCGAGATCCGGATATCGGCGCCCTTGCCGGTGCGTCCCCGCGCAATGAGTGCTTCGAGGATGGAAGCATGCGCGGTAGCGCCGGTGGCGATATCGACGACGGAAATGCCGACGCGGGACGGGCCTTCCGGCCCGCCGGTGATCGAGGCGAGGCCGCTCTCGGCCTGGATCAGGAGATCATAGGCCTTGCGGTCGGCATAGGGGCCGTCGTCGCCATAGCCTGATATGGTGCAGCAGATCAGCGCCGGATAATCCTTGCGCAAACGCTCCAGCGAGAAGCCGAGCTTGTCCATCGAGCCGGGTTTCAGGTTCTGCAGCAGCACGTCGGCGCTGGCGATCAGTTCTTCCATCGCCACGCGGCCCTCTTTGGTGGCGAGGTCGACGACCACGGAATTCTTGCCGCGGTTGAGCCAGACGAAATAGCTGCTCTGTCCCTTCGCCGCGGCGTCATAGCCGCGCGCAAAATCACCCTCGGGGCGCTCCACCTTGATGACATGGGCGCCGGCATCCGCCAGCCGTGAGCTGCAAAACGGCGCAGCGACCGCCTGTTCGACGGCGACGACGATCAATCCTTCAAGCGGCAGCATTATTTGTTCTCAGTAGGAGCGGGGCATGCCGAGCACATGCTCGGACACGAACGACAGAATGAGATTGGTCGAGATCGGCGCGACCTGATAGAGCCGCGTCTCGCGGAACTTGCGCTCGACGTCGTATTCCTCGGCGAAGGCAAAGCCGCCATGGGTCTGCACGCAGGCATTGGCGGCTTCCCAGGAGGCGTCGGCTGCCAGCATCTTGGCCATGTTGGCTTCGGCGCCGCAATCGAGCCCGGCTTCATATTTGCGGGTGGCTTCCTTCACCATCAGCTCGGCCGCGCGCATCTGCGCATAGGCCTTGGCGATCGGGAACTGGACGCCCTGGTTCTGGCCGATCGGACGGCCGAACACCACGCGCTCCTTGGCATAGGCGGTGGCTTTGGCGATGAACCATTTGGCGTCGCCGATGCATTCGGACGCAATCAGGATACGCTCGGCGTTCATGCCTGACAGGATGTAGCGGAAACCCTTGCCTTCCTCGCCGATCAGATTTTCGGCGGGCACCCGCATGTCCGCGAAGAACACTTCCGTGGTGGCGTGGTTCATCATGGTGCGGATCGGGCGGATTTCCAGGCCGTTGCCTTTCGCTTCGCGCATGTCGACGATGAACACCGACAGACCATCGGTGCGCTTCTTGGCGTCTTCCTTCGGCGTGGTGCGCGCCAGGAGGATCATCAGGTCGGAATATTCGGCGCGGCTGGTCCAGATCTTCTGGCCGTTGACGATGTAGCCATTGTTGCCGTCGCGCTTGGCAAAGGTCTTCAGCGAGGAGGTATCGGTGCCGCTGGTGGGCTCGGTGACACCGAAGGCCTGCAGCCGCAATTCGCCGCTGGCGATCTTGGGCAGCCATTTTGCCTTCTGCTCGTCGCTGCCGTGCCGCAGCAGCGTGCCCATCGTGTACATCTGGGCGTGGCAGCCGCCGCCATTGCAGCCGGCGCGCTGGATCTCTTCGAGAATCGCGGCCGCCGCCGACAGCTTTAGCCCGGCGCCGTTATATTCCTCGGGGATCAGCACCGAGAGATAGCCCGCCTGCGTCAGCGCATCGACGAACTCGCTCGGATATTTCATCTCGCGGTCGAGCTTGCGCCAGTATTCGCCGGGGTATTGGGCGCAGAGTTTCGCGACCGCGTTGCGGATGTCGGCGTATTCGTCTTGCTGTTCGAGTGCGGTCATTTGGAGTGCCGTTGTGATTGGGGATGGGCGTGGAGTTGTGAAACCACCGGTAAGTCCCTATGCTCGATTGTTATAGCGTATTAACCCGCATTCCAAGATTGGCAAGCATGGATTTCCGACAGCTGAGGACGTTCAGTTGCGTGGCCGAACTCGGAAGCCTCAGCAAGGCCTCCGACACGTTGCGGGTCGCGCAGCCGGCGCTCAGCCGCCAGATCAAGCTGCTCGAACACGAGCTGCGCGCCGAGCTGTTTACCCGCAACGGCCGCGGCATGGTGCTGACCGAGGCCGGCCGCCTGCTGCTGGCGCGGACCGCCGGCATCGTCCGGCAAATCGACCAAATTCGCGACGATATCCAGTCCTCCGGCGGCCCGCCGTCGGGACGGGTGGTGCTGGGTCTGGTTCCAACGGTTAGCTGCGTGATCTCGGCGCGGCTGGCGCGGCGCACCGTCGAAAGCTACCCGGGCATCTCGCTCTGCATCGTCGAGAGCTACAGCGGGCATTTGATCGAGTGGTTGCATCGCGGCCAGATGGATCTCGCCGTGATCTACGGACCGTCGGCCGACCTGCACCTCACCGTGCAACACCTCGGCCGCGACAAGATCGTGGCGGTCGGCCCGCGCGGTTGCGGGCTGACGAAGAAGAAGCAGGTCGATATCGACTGGCTGCTGCGGCAGCGGCTGGTGTTGCCCAGTCATTCGCACGGGCTCCGGACGCTGATCGAGCATGCGGCGGCCAAGAAGAAGCTGAAGCTCGATGTCCAGGTCGAGGCGGATTCCTTTCGCGTCCTCACCAGCCTGGTCGAGGAGGGGCTCGGATATGCGCTGCTGCCGCCGTCCTCGCTGCGCGCGGAAGTCGCCGACGGCCGGCTGGAAGTCGCCACGATTTCAAAACCGGCGCCGATGCGCGAACTCACCATCGCCTCCCCCATCGAGCATCCCGGGTCGACCGCCATCACGCTCGTCACTGATCTGCTCCGCAAGGAGGTCGACGCCTGCCGCAAGGAAGGCCTCTGGGATATCCAGGTCGGCTGAGGCGATTACGTAACCGCAAACCCCAGATTTTCCCGGAACCGGTTCTTCAGGAACACGCCGTCGCGCGGCGGCAGCGCGCGATCGACATGGCCGGTAGCGATACGAATGCGCGCCAGCCGCGGCCCGGCGTCGATGCGCTGCAGCGTCGGCCGATAATCGTTGACGCCCTTGATGTCGGTGATTTCGGTGACCGAGCGAAAGCCCGCGCCGGTCGCGATCACGTCGAGCTGGGCGCCGAGACCGGAATGGCTGACCTGCATGCCGGTCTCGCCGAAATGGCCGTTGTCGAGAATGACGATGGTCAGATTGCCCGGCGTCTTGGTGGCGATCGTCAGCAGGCTGCCGATGCCCATCAACTGTTCGCCGTCGCCGGTGATGACGGCGACCGGCCGCTTCGGTTGCGCGAGCGCAAGGCCAAGGCCAACCATGCCGGCTCCGCCCATCGCGCCCCACAAATAGAAATTGGCAGGGCTCTCGCCGGCATCGAACACGTCGTACGACGCCGAGCCGAGCCCGGTCACGACAAGCAGGTCCTTGCGATCGGCGAGCAGTGCCTTGACGGCCTCGCGGCGGCCAAGCGTGAAATTCTGGACCATCACTTCGTCTCCGTCCATTTCTTGCGGCCCAGCATGCGCTGCGAGATAAGCACCGCGATCTGCTGGTCGCTCTCGAACGCCAGTGAACAGGCGGCCGAAATAACCTCTTCTGCGTCTTCAGGCCGTTCGAGCCTGAACACGGTGATGCCCATGATCTCGAACGCCTGCGGCGTCGCTTTCCCCATCGGGATTTGCCACGGATTGAATTCGGCCCATTCGCCGCGCATCGTCACCAATGTCAGGAACGGCAGGCGGCAGCTCGCGGCCAGCGAAAACATGTTCACGCAATTGCCGACGCCGCTCGACTGCATCAACAGCACCGAGCGATCGCCCCCGAGCCAGGCGCCGGCGGACAGCGCGACGCCTTCCTCTTCGGTGGTCAGCACGGTGGTCTGGATCGCTGGATCGGCGTGCGACAGCTCGATCAGGCGGGAGTGGCCGGCATCGGGAACATAGGAGATTTGCGAGACGCCATGCGCTTTCAGCGTCTTGTAGATCTGCGCCGGCCAGCTTAGGCCGGACTGGGTATCGTCTTTGGCGTCATCCCTGACAGCAACATCGTTCATGGCAGCCTCGGTTCCGGGTCACGTCTCCTGCGTGACCACGGCCAAGGTTTAGCCCAGAAGACCGCAGTGCGGCCTTCTCATCTGGTTCAAGCTGCCATGCCGCGATGTTATAGGGGCGCCGGTAAAGCCTTTGGCGTTGATAGCTTCGGCGCGATCAGGCGAATTGAGCTCGCTCAGGAAATCCGCGCCGGCAGCGATTCGATGCCGCGCACGAAACTGGAATAGACCCGCTTCGGCTCGCCGACCACCTCGATGCGATCGAACCGCTTCAGCATTTCCTGCCACACGATTTTCAGCTGCAACTCGGCCAGCCGCATGCCGACGCAGCGGTGGATACCGAAGCCGAACGAAAGGTGGGTGCGGGGCCGGGCGCGGTCGATGATGAATTCGTCGGGCTTCTCGATACCCTCCTCGTCGCGATTGCCCGAGACGTACCACATCACGACGCGGTCACCCTTTGCGATCTTCTTGCCGCCGATCTCGGTATCGACCAGCGCGGTGCGCCGCATATGCGCCAAGGGAGTCTGCCAGCGGATCACTTCCGGCACCATGCTGTCGATCAGCGCCGGATTGTCGCGCAGCTTCTGGTACTGCTCGGGATGCTCGTTCAGCGCCAGCACCGAGCCGCTCATGGTGTTGCGGGTGGTGTCGTTGCCGCCGACGATCAAGAGGATGATGTTGCCCATCAGATTGTCGGGGTCCATGTGCCGCGTCGCGTCGCTGTGGGCCATCATGGACAGCAGGTCGTTGCGCGGCTCGCTGTTGACGCGCTCATTCCAGAGCTTTGAGAAATAGGCGTAGCATTCGTCCATTTCCTGGCGCCGCTGTTCCGGGGATTCCACGACGCCGCTCTTGGGCAGCGCGGTCGAAACGTCGGACCAGCGCGTCAGCTTGCGCCGTTCTTCCCAGGGGAAGTCGAACAGCGTTGCCAGCATCTGCGTCGTCAGTTCGATCGATACGCGGTCGACGAAGTTGAAGGTCTCGTTGCGCGGCAGATTGTCCAGCACCTTGCAGGCGCGCTCGCGGATCAGTTTTGCCAGCTCGTCCAGGTGCGTCGGCGTGAACATCGGCGACACCGTCTTGCGCTGCGAGGAGTGCCGCGGCTGGTCCATCGCGATGAAGCTCGGATAGTCATAGCCGGGCGGTACGTCGCGGATCGAAATGCCGCCGAGTGTCGAGTCGGAGGAGAAGATGCCGTGGTTGGTGTCGACATGCATGATGTCGTTGTATTTGGTCACCGACCAATAGGGTTCGATCGGCGCGTTGGTGCAGTAATGTACCGGCTCTTCCTTGCGCAGCCGCTCGAACCACGGCCACAACGTATCGTTCTGGAACAGCTTTGGCGCACCGGGGTGAAAATCCTTCAGCGGCGTCGAGTAGGCCTCTTCGCGCGCGGCGCGCAGAAGCTCTTGTCTGTCGGCTCGGATCGCGGCCTGGACGTTCATCGTCGTTCATCCCCGGGTACAGGAAACGTTGAAGGAATGTATTAGACTATAACTTATAGGCCTTCTAAGGGCAAAGCCCGTGCAGGTAGTTGCGGAACTGGCTGCCTAGTTCGAGATGCGCGCGGGCAGGGTCTCGTAACCCTTGACAAAGCTTGAATAAACCCGCTTCGGCTCATCCATCACCTCGATCTTGTCGAAGCGCTTGAGGATCTCTTCCCAGATAATCTTCAATTGCAGTTCCGCCAGCCGCAAGCCGACGCAGCGGTGGATGCCGAAGCCGAAGGAGATGTGGGTGCGCGGCCGGGCGCGGTCGATGATGAACTCGTAAGGGCGTTCGATGATCTCTTCGTCACGGTTGCCCGAGACGTACCACATCACGACCTTGTCGCCCTTTTTGATCTGCTTGCCGCGGAACTCGATATCCTCGAGCGCGGTGCGCCGCATATGCGCCAGCGGCGTCTGCCAGCGGATCACCTCGGGAACGAAACTGTCGATCAGCGCGGGATTGTCGCGCAGCTTGCTGTACTGATCCGGATTTTTGCTCAGCGCATAGATGCTGCCCGACAGCGTGTTGCGGGTGGTGTCGTTGCCGCCGACGATCAAGAGGATCAGGTTGCCGAGGAAATTCTTCGGGTCCATGTCGCGGGTGGCTTCGCTGTGCGCCATCATCGACAGCAGATCGCTCTTCGGCGGCTGGTTGATCCGGTCTTTCCAGAGCGTGGCGAAATAGGTCGCGCATTCCAGAAGCTCGGCCTGCCGCGCCTCTTCGGTCGGGACGAGGCCGCCGGGCCCGGGAATCGTCGTCGCAATGTCGGACCAGCGCGTCAGCTTGCGGCGGTCCTCCCAGGGGAAGTCGAACAGCACCGCGAGCATCTGCGTGGTGAGCTCGATCGAGACCCGGTCGACCCAGTCGAACACTTCGCCGCGCGGCAGATTGTCGAGGCATTCGGCCGACCGCTTGCGGATGTTGATCGCGAGCTGGTCGAGATGGGTCGGCGTGAACATCGGCGCTACGGTCTTGCGCTGCGCCGAGTGGCGCGGCTGGTCCATGGCGATGAAGCTTTCGCGGCGCAGATCGGTCGCGACGTCGCGGATGGTGATGCCGCCGAGATAGGCCGCCGACGAGAACACCGCGTGATTGGTCTCGATGTCCATGATGTCGTTGTATTTGGTGATCGACCAATACGGCCCGAACATGCTGTCCTTGCAGTAATGCACCGGCGCTTCCCGGCGCAGCCGGTCGAAATACGGCCAGAACGTATCGGTCTTGAACAGTTCGGGATCGCCGGGGTCGAACTCGGCCAGCGGCAGCGAATAAGCGCGCTCGCGTGCGGCCTTTTGCCGGGAGTCCAGTTCAATGGAATCCTGGGTGAGTTCGATGGTTCCCTGCATGGAGCGGCTCCCTGATTGTTTTCCGCGCGCCGGGATTCGCCCGGTGGCGGTATTTTGGGGTGATTACAGCCGTTCGTACGTGCCGGGGCAAGGGACAGTTTTGATGCTTTGGCCGCATTGAACTTTACCCCCGGCCGGGGCCGATACGGAGCCGTATCATTCCTCGTGACAAGCGCGCCTGCAGGGGTTAAGGCTTATCCCAACAACGATATTTCGCCGGAGGTCGCCCGACCATGATTCCCAATGCGTACCGGATGTTCAATTTCGATCTCGGTGAAACCGCGGATGCCATTCGCGAAACCGTGTTTGCCTTTTCGAGCAAGGAGATCGCGCCGCGCGCGGCCGACATCGACAAGAGCAACCAGTTTCCACGGGATCTCTGGCCCAAGATCGGCGCGCTCGGCCTGCACGGCATTACCGTCGAGGAAGAATATGGCGGCACCGGGCTCGGCTATCTCGAGCATTGTATTGCGGTCGAGGAAATGTCGCGGGCATCGGCGGCGGTCGGGCTTTCGTACGGCGCGCATTCCAACCTCTGCGTCAACCAGATCCGCCGCAACGGCAACGACGCGCAGAAGCGCAAATATCTGCCGAAGCTGATCTCGGGCGAACATGTCGGATCATTGGCGATGTCGGAGCCGGATTCCGGCTCCGACGTGGTGTCGATGAAGACGCGCGCGGACAAGAAGGGCGATCGCTTCGTGCTGACCGGCAGCAAGATGTGGATCACCAACGGCCCGGTCGCCGATACGCTGGTGGTCTATGCCCGAACCGACGCCAATGCCGGCCCGCGCGGCATTACGGCGTTCATCATCGAGAAGGGCATGAAGGGATTTTCCACCGCGCAAAAGCTCGACAAGCTCGGCATGCGCGGCTCCGATACCTGCGAACTGGTGTTCGACAATTGCGAAGTGCCGGAAGAGAACGTGCTCAGCGAAGTCGGCCGCGGCGTCAACGTCCTGATGTCGGGCCTCGATTATGAACGCGCGGTGCTGGCCGCAGGTCCGATCGGCATCATGCAGGCCTGCATGGACGTGGTGCTGCCTTACGTGCATGAGCGCAAGCAGTTCGGCCAGCCGATCGGCACCTTCCAGCTTGTGCAGGGCAAGATCGCCGACATGTACACCACGATGAACGCCTCGCGCGCTTATGTGTATGCGGTGGCGAAAGCCTGCGACCGCGGCGAGACCACGCGCGAGGACGCCGCCGGCGCCATCCTCTATGCCGCCGAGAAGGCGACGCAATGCGCGCTCGACGCCATCCAGCTGCTCGGCGGCAATGGCTACATCAACGATTACCCGACCGGCAGGCTGTTGCGCGACGCCAAGCTCTACGAGATCGGCGCTGGAACCAGCGAAATCCGGCGTATGCTGATCGGGCGGGAGCTGTTCGACAAGTCGGCGTAAGTGAACCGGATCACACTCCAGTCGACAAATTGGTGTAAACCCGATTTGTTGCCCGCTGCCTCGGAGCTGCCCTGGAGTTGACCCGTGAACGAGATGAGTTGGACCCCGCTCGGGCCGCCATCGCTGCCGAAACCGCCGCCGATGCCGGTGGGGTTTTCCGGCAAGCGTGATGAATTCTTTCAACTGGTGAAGCGCGGCGCCGGGCTGGAATTGGTCACGCTCGGCTTCTACCGCTTCTGGCTCACCACCGACATCCGCCGCCATCTCTGGAGCAATACCCAGATCGACGGCGACGGCGCCGAATATACCGGGCGGGGCCGGGAATTGCTGATCGGGTTCCTGGTTGCCCTCGCGATCCTGGTGCCGATCTATCTGGCCTACTTTCTCGCCGGCCTCGAAGCCGAGCATTACAAGGCGTTCGCCAGCATTCCGCTGGTCGCCTTCTTCTATCTGTTCGGGCAGTTCGCGATCTTTCGCGCCCGCCGCTATCGCCTGACGCGCACGGTGTGGCGCGGCGTTCGGTTCTGGATGAGTGGTTCGGGCTGGATCTATGCCTTGCAGGCGTCGCTGTGGGGCCTGCTATCAATGGCGACCCTTGGCCTGGCGCTGCCCTGGCGCACGGCGGCGCTCGAGCGCTACAAGATGCGCCATTCATACTACGGCGATCTGCAGGGGAAGTTCGAGGGAAGCGGCTGGGAATTCTTCAAGCGCGGCTGGTGGCTGTGGTTGCTCGCGCCGATGGCATTCCTGATGCCGCTGTTCGCACCCTTCATCTACGGCGCGTTCAAGGCGGTCGAATGGCGCTGGTGGCTGTCCGGCATCCGGATCGGCGGCGTGCGCCTGGAATCGGAATTGCCGCGCAGCCGGCTGATCGGCCTGTACTGGAAGGTGGTCGGCTGGATCGTCGTGCTGGGTCTGGTTTTCTCGGTCTACCTCGCAGCTGCCACGGCGCTGGTTGCCAGCATGAGTGGCGAGGGAATTGGCGAGTTCTTCAAGTCGCAGGAAGCTTCTCAGAGCATCCTGTTGCTGGTGCTCGCAGGCTTCGGCTACCTGGTGTTCGCACTGGCGCTCAACGTCGTGATCCGCGTCTATCTGATGCGCGATCTCTGGGTGCGGGTGTTGGAATCGATCAACATCCACGGCATCGAGGCGGCCGCCAATGTTTCGGCAAGGGGTGAACTGGCCAATGCGCTTGGTGAAGGTTTTGCCGATGGCCTTGACGTGGCGGGCTTCTAGCTGATGACCGGTACCATCACGGATAGCGACGCTCCCGGTACCCCGAAATCGCCGCCTAGCGGTTCGGCGATCTATTTCGACGGCAAGTCGAACCAGCGTCGCCCGGTCACGCTGCACTTTGCTGACCGGCTTGAAATCCGCGACGGTGAAGCGACCGTTGCGACATGGGCCTATGCCGACATCCGCCGTGCCGACGGTCCCTCCGGCATGCTGCGCCTCAGTGCTCTGACCGCACCGGCGCTGGCGCGCCTGGAGGTTCGCGATGCCGTGGTCGCGGCCGACCTGGTCTCGCGCTGCGCAACTCTGGACGAGAACACGCCGGGCCGCCGCGGTGTCGCCGCGATCGTCGGCTGGTCGCTCGCCGCGACGGTTTCGATCATCGCGGTGGTATTGTTCGGCGTCCCGCTCGCCGCCGATCGCTTGGCGCCGCTGGTGCCGGAGGCCTTCGAACGGCGGCTCGGTGAGGCGGCCGAAAGTCAGGTCAAGACGATCTTCGACGCCAAGGTCTGCGACAATGCGGCCGGACAAAAAGCCTTCGTCAAGCTCATGACCGCGATACGTGAATCCGCCGGGATGGATACGTCGGTTCAGTCCAGCGTGCTGTCGTCGTCGGTGCCCAATGCCTTCGCGCTGCCGGGCGGCAGGGTTTACATGTTCAACGGCTTGCTGGCGAAGGCCGAGAACGCCGACGAGATCGCAGGCGTGCTGGCGCACGAACTCGGCCACCACAAGCATCGCGACAACATGCGGGGATTGATCCGCGACGGCGGCACAGCGTTTCTGGTCGGGTTGTTGTTCGGCGACATCACGGGCTCCAGCGCGCTGATCTTTGCTTCAAAGACGCTGGTCACCTCGTCCCATTCGCGCGAGGCCGAGCAGGATGCCGACGGCTTCTCGATCGACGTCATGCACCGGCTGGGCCGGCCGACCAAGCCGATGGGCGAACTGCTCGTCCGCGTCACCGGCAAGGGAGGCAAGGGCCTCTCCATCATCTCCAGCCATCCGATGAGCGAGGATCGGCTGGCGCGGATGACCCGGGAAGACCGGCCGGCCAGCAAACCGCCGCTGCTGACGCCGGAGGAATGGCAAGCGCTGAGATCGATCTGCGATTCCGACGGCAAGATCTGACGGCCAATTCGGCGGGTCTGGTTATCGTCGCGCGCTTTTGCGCGACCGTGGCGCGGCCTCCGGCGCGGGCAGGGCAACGGTCGGCTTCAAATCCCACACCGCCTGCATGGCCGAGAACGCGTGCGAGATCACCGGTTCGTGCCGCCGCGATGTCAGGCAGGCAAAGCTGAGGTCGCAGGTCACCGTCACCTTGTCGGCGATCACGAAGTTCCGCTTGCGGGTGATGCGATCGAGGGTGCAGTCGCGCGCGAGGCTGAGGCAGATGCCGGATTCGACGAAGTCGATCATGGCCTCTTCCTGGTCGGCATAGGCCACGCGCTTCGGCAGCGAGCCCATGGGACGGAAGATATTGTCGAGCAGGCGCCGATGCGCCGAGTGCGGCGGCGTTGCGAGCCACGGCAGGCCGATCAGGTCGGGCCAGTCCTTGCCGATCACCCGGTCGCTCCATTCCGCCGGGGCAATCACCCGGTACGGGTAGCTCATCAGCGGCGCGAGCTGGTACTTTCCGTCGTCGATGTGGCGCTCGGAGAAGCTCGGGAACGACAGGGATTCGGCAGGCGTCGCGTCGACAAAATATCCGACGTCGAGGTCGCCTCTGCCGATCTGCGCCAGCACGTCGTCGCTCATGCCGTAGCGCAGGAAGACTTCGGTCTGTTTCAAGGACGTGGCGAGGCTCCGCACGAAAGGTCCGAGCCGGATGAACTCGGGATCCAGGATCGTGCCGACCCGAAGCGATCCCCGTACCGACTCGCGCAGGGAATCCGCCATCGTCTTGAAGTCCGACGAGGCCGATATCGCCTTGTGCGCCAGCGGCAGCAGGGCGGCGCCGGCTTCGGTCAGGGTAAAGCCGCCCGGTGTTCGGTTGAAAAGCAGCAGGCCGGTACTTTCCTCCAGCCCTTTTAGCTGCAAACTGACGGCCGGCTGGGTCAGGTTCAGCAAACTTGCCGCGCGCGACACAACGCCCTCGCGCGCCACGGTGATGAAGCAGCGCAGGGCCTGGGTACGGGGGAGGTCATTCATTTGAAAAGCTTATACACGATTTCCTTTGTCTCATTAGACAAGATTTGCTCCTGCAAGTCACAAGTTTTCGAAGGCGAAACCCTGCGTTGTCACCGGCCGGAACCTGGATCATGGCGCTTGCCGGCAATTGCGGGGGACAGAATGAAGAAACTCGCTGAAATGATGTGGTGGCCCTGGTTGCGCCGTTGTGCCGATTCCGCCCGAAGCGGCGCAGTCGCCGCCTTTGCTGTCCTCCTGGCAGGTGTATGTTCGCCGGCGTCGGCCGACGGCTATCCCGAACGGCCGGTTCAGCTGGTAGTGCCCGCCGGGCCAGGCAGCAGCACCGACACCATCATGCGGTCGCTGGCCCAGGTCGCAGCGCCGATGCTCGGCCAGCCGATCGTGGTCCTGAACAAGCCCGGCGCCAGCGGCACCATCGGCGTCGGCTTTGTGACGAAGTCCGAGCCGGACGGCTACACCATCGGCGGGGTGCCGAGTGGCGCCATCACCATGGCCCCGCATGTCGCTGCGCAAAGCTTCCAGCAGGCCGACTACCGCATTGTTGCGATGATCACGCAGGCCGCCGGCGTGTTCTGCGTCCACCCGGATTTTCCGGCGAAGAACGCAAGCGAGTTCCTCGCCGAGCTAAAGAACAACCCCGACAAATACACCTATGGTTCGGACGGCGTCGGCGCCTTCGTGCAGTTTTCGACCGCACGGATTTTTCAACCCCAGGGCATCCGCCAGCGGATCATCCCCTTCACCGGCGCCGACCAGACGGTAACGGCCTTCCTTGCGCGCACCATCGACATCTATGGCGGCGCCATCGCCTCGATCGCGCAACTTGTCGCCGAAGGAAAAGCAAAGTGCCTGCTGCTGACCACGGCGCGGCGCTTTCCGACGCTGCCCGACGTCGAGAGCCTTGATGACGTCAAGATGGCGCCATCCCAGACATTGCTGTGGCGCGCGGTCATCGCGCCGCGCGACATCCCGCAGGACCGCTTTGAAAAGCTGCGCGACGTTCTGACCCGGGCGGCGCAAAGCCCCGAATTCAAGGCGATGGCGGCCAAGCGCGGCGAGGAGGTCTGGACGATCAGCGCCGAAGACGCCGCCAAATACGCGCAAAGCGAATTCGTCCAGATGGAGCAGCTCGCCAGAGAGCTGCGCCTGAAACCGAACTGACGGGAGCGCCGCCATGCCGACCGTCAGAGCCGGCGACGGGACACCGTTGCACTACGCGGTTCACGACTACACCGACCGCTGGCGCAAGGCAGAGACCATCATCCTGATCCACGGCTTCGCCCGCTCGGGCGAGTTCTGGTTCAACATGGTGCCGTATCTGGCGCGGTTCTACCGCGTGATCTGTCCGGACTTGCGCGGGCTCGGACAATCGACGCCGCTGAACGATCCGGCGCACGCGCTCGCGCTCGCTGCCTACATCCGGGACATCGAGGCGGTGGCCGATCACGCGGGCGCTTCGAATTTCCATCTGGTCGGCGAGGCGATCGGCGGCGCCATCACGCTGATTTTCGCCGCCGAGCGGCCGCAGCGCCTGCGTACGCTGTCGGTGCTGGCGCCGGCGGTGTGGGCCAATGATTGGATCCGCAACGCCTATGCGGTCGGCTTTCCAAGCTGGGTCGAGGCCATCAGGGCGCTCGGCGTCGAGGGCTGGGTGCGCAAGTCGAACACGCTGGCGCGGTTTCCCGCCGGTTTCGATCCCGCCTTCATGGATTGGTACGCCCGGGAAGTCGGGAAGGCCGACGTCGAAATCGTCGCGGCGATGGTCGAGTTCGCCGGCTCCGTCGACGCCAGACCTTACCTGCAGAAGATCACGGCTCCGACGCTCGCACTCTATCCGACCGGCAGCAATATCTCCTCATCCGATCAGGAAGCCGCGCTGCGCGACAACATCGCCTCGGTGCGCGTGACGCATCTGGGCACACCCTACGCGATGCTCGGGATGCTGCAGCCGCGGGCCTGCGCCGAACACATCCTGAGTTTTGCGGCAGATCATGACGGGATCGTTTGCCGGGAATAGCAGTTTCGCCAAGGAAACCGTTCGAACTGAACGAGGACCGGAGGCAGTGCCGCAACGAGGTCGCGGTGAACGGGCTAGCCCGTATTCCTGACCGCGTCAGCAAGCATCGCGTAAAGCTGGCTCTTGCTGAATTCCTTGGGTTGTCTCCCTACTGGCTTCAGCGACACCTTCTTTGCCACCGGGCGGGCACAGGCGGCCAATAACGCCGGCCTTCGTTTCGGGACCGGCCTTATCTTGGGTTTTGCCGTTGGCGACTTGTGACCACGCTTCAGGCCCAAGCGAGTTAGCCTGCCGCAGACCGCGTTACGGCTACACTCGAGACGACGCGCGATCTGGCTGGCGCTCTGTCCAGCGGCCCAGAGTTTTTTGAGCAGTGCTACGTCTTTCGCATCCCAACTCATGGGAGATACTCTACGCCGGCTGCCAGCGACAGGCCAGTCTAGTCGTCGTCCGGCTCGCGCACGACCGCCGGTTCGTCGGCATTGTCCTCTTCCTCTTCGTCCTCTTCGTCCTCTTCGTCTTCATCAGGATCTCGGGGCGGCACCGCGCTGTCCATGGTCACGAAGGGACTGCAGTGGATCAACCTGGTGGAAAGCTCCTCTGGGATCTGTTGCTTCATATTGTTGCTCCTCGGTGCGGGCCCCAGGGATTATGCCCCCTCTGCTCAGGTTCCGAATGAGGGTTTGCGCCAACACACCGTCTGCGGGCGCGGACATTCGTTTCGAGTTGCATTGGCGATCAGCCCACGCTCGGCCTGACAAGGCCGCACCACGCTCATAGCCGCCGACATCTTGTTGGCTTCGTGGTGCAAGCGGCACCGTGCATCCCGGAATTTGGTAGTCAAGCTTAGCCGATCTCACGCCCCGAATCGATCCCTACTCCGTAGTAATCGGCTCGGCCCGCCGATCTGAATTTCTGAGTAAGCTCACCTGCCCGCTGGAAGGCCTTCGTCGTATCGCTCGCCGTGAGCGCCACGGTAGTTGTTATGTCCGAAAGGCTTCCGCCAGCCGCGGCGGCAAGCACCGCTGAAATCATCGTGGGCTCATCCGGAGCTTCAGCTATGATCAGCCAATCGTAGGGCCCCAAAGTCAGATACCAACTGATCAGCCGACCACCGGCGGCCGCAAACAACTCGGCGACCGCCTCGGAACGGTCCTCCGGTTTCGCAGACATCCCTTTGATGGCCGCGGCGGTGTAACGACCTTGAGAAACGTAAATCGTCATGCTGGTCTCCTCCGCTTTCGCTGGTTACGATCGACGTCGTCCGGCACGCCGCTGCAGTTCTGAGCGCTACCTCAATGCGCGCTGAAGGTGAGGCCGGCGCGCTCGCTCAGGCGCTTGCGCAATGCCGGCCCCATCAGCGCGCCCGGCGTCCAGATGCCACCCTCGCCCTGCACGTCGCGCACGAGACAGAGAGCGCTCTCGGCGATCATCTTGCTGGTCGAGCCGTAGCCCGGATCGCGGTCGCCCGTGACTACCGCTTCGACCCGTCCACCATCCGGCAGCTCGCCCAGGAACAGGATGTCGTAGAGGCCCTTCTCGCGCGCTTCCCGGGTCGGGCCTGCGCCGGGTTTGAGACCGCCGGTCGCGACCAGGGAAATCATCGTGGCGAACGTCTCCGTCGTCACGCGGGCGAGTTCCCCAAATCCCGGCGCGACCATCATCTCGTCGTAAACGAAGTCCTTGCCATAGGGATGACCCAGCAGGAAATTCGTGCGGTGCACGTTCTTGGTGTTGATCGGCGCCATGGGGAACGGCACGAGCAACACGTTCATGCGCGGGTCGAATTCGGGGACGAGGCCCGACGGCTGAGACGGCCCGGTGAACCCCGGCGTCAACGCGAAGGGATTGTTCAGCAGCCGGATCAGGGCCGGGTCGCGCGCGGCGGCGGCCAACGTCGCCCGAGCGCTCGCTGCGGTGCCGCCAGACATGCCGCCTCTCACGTTGCGCAGGCGGGCTTTGACCCGGCGCGCCGGGCGTCCGAATTTCTCGCGCGCCTTCTCCTGCAACGTGAGCACGCCGAGATCGAACGGGATGGAATCGAAGCCGCAGGAAAAGACGATGCGCGCCCCGGTCCGTTTCGCCTCTTCGTGATGGGCGTCGATCATGCGCCGCATCCAGGCAGGTTCGCCGCACAGATCAACGTAGGCCGTGCCCGTGGCCGCGCAGGCCGCCACAAGCTCGGGACCGTGGAGCTGATAAGGCCCGACCGTCGTGACAATCACGGCCGCGCGCTCGCACATCGAACGTAGGCTGGCCGGCTCAGCGGCATCCGCCTTCACCAGAGGCAAACTGTCCGGTGCGCCGATGTCGGCACGCACCTTCTGGAGCTTGTCGGTCGAGCGTCCCGCAATCGCCCAGGACGGGGCATCGTCGCCGCGATAGGATGCCGCCAGATATTCGGCGATGAGACGGCCGGTGTAACCCGTCGCACCATAGACGATGAGGTCGAAGTCCCGCTTCACGACGTTGGTCCTCCCCGAGATCCGGGAGAGCTATCTTCTGATCCGTTTGCAATCGTAGGACACGAGGACGCTCAGCACGAGCAGCAAACCGTCCCATCGCGTTTGACGGAGGATACCACAGTTCCTGCCTTTGGGGGTGCGCAACGTCCGTTGGGGGCAATGCGGAAGTTGGGCCTCGTGACAGGGATGGCCTCTTGCCCTTCAGGAGCAGACATCGATAGGCCATCGCGGCAGATCTGCTTTGTGACCACAAGCAGTCACTGCACCACAGCAAACAACCCCGCTATTCAAGCACCTGGTCGGCGCGGGCGAGCAGCGCTGGAGGCATGATAACGCCAAGCGCCTTCGCGGTCCTCAAATTGATCACTAGCTCGAACCTGGTCGGTTGTTCGATCGGCAGGTCGGCAGGCTTTGCACCCTTGAAAATCTTGTCGACGAAGGCGGCGGATCGACGAAATCCATCTCGTAAATCAATCCCGTACGTCAGAAGAAAACCCGTCTCGGCATACTCTCTTGCGGCAGCGACTGCCGGCAGCCGATCTCTGATGGCCATGACGCCAATCTGTCCACGAAAGTTGAAGAGCACGCCATCGCTCAGTACGACGAGCGCCTGCGCGCGCTCCTTCACCATCGTCGCGAACGCTTGTTCGAGTGCGTCCAGCCCGCGTGCTTCAGCCGGGACAAGGGTCAAGCCCAGCGCCGGGGCAGCCTCCTGCATCGACGACAGCCGGGCGGGATTGGGCGAAAAGTCCGGATTCCACAGAACGCCCACGCGCGAGACGTTCGGCAGTGTGTCCTTCACCAACTCGAGCCGCTTGACATGTTGCTCGCCGCCCGTGTCCTGAGCGATCCCGGTCACGTTCCCGCCGGGGCGCGCCAGACTGGCGACAAGCCCGGCACTAACTGGATCGGCACTGCTGGCCACGACGATCGGGATCGTCGTGGTCACCTTCATGACGGCAACCGTATTCGTATTGTTCCCTGCAACGATGACGTCGACACCGAGTCTGACCAGGTCTGTGGCGAGCGCGGATAGCCGTCCCATCTCGCCATCGGCAAAGCGATACTCGATAGCGACATTCTCGCCAACGCGGTAGCCGAGGCTCCGCAGGCCCTCTTCGAACGCCTTCATAAGATGGAGCGAACGTTCCCGGGAGGTGGTTGCGAAGTAACCCACCCGGTAGACCCGCCCTGCGGGCTGCTGCGCGCGCGCGGCCAGCGGCCAAGCTGCCGCCGCACCTCCCAGCAGCGTGATGAACTCGCGTCGACGCATGCATCCCCCAAGAACACATCTCGTCCCGGGCCTAAAGCCTAGCACTTTGCGGATGCGCTGCGAGTGAGAAATGGCGCCCGGCCGATCAGGCTGTCTCAATTGGGGCATTCGCGTCGGTTGGCCACGACCACCGCTCTTCCCCTCGAAGCGGACCTCGCAACGGCGGCGTCGGGAAGGATAGGGAAGCTAACGGAGGTCAACGCCGCGATCGTGATGGATATCACTCCGGCAGATTATTCACCTTGCGCACCCATGCACGGACGTCGGCGAGCACGTCGGGCAATATCGCCCTGACGTCCTGCACGGTCATGCCGGCCTTGATCCGGGGATCGTACAGCAGGTTGAGCAGGTACTGGTCGTAGACGCCGAAATATCCCATCGACACATTGTCGTTGAACATGGTCCAGGGCACGGTCGGGGTGTCGTTGATCGGGCCGAGCGATTGCAGCAATTCCTCATAGGCGCAATCGAAGAAGACGAAGTCGCCATTGTCGACGGTGAGGATCACGTCGGAATGCTCGATCTCGAACTTTTCGTTCTTGCGGAAGCCGCTCAGGCATTGCGGGTCGAGCGAGGAGCGAATCTCGCGCGCCCGTTCGCTGCCGTAGAAGGTTATGATGGTGCGGTTGAGGTCGCGGTCCCGCACCAGTTTGACCAGCACATTGGCATCATCGTTGTTCGCGGCCATCGCGATATCGAGGTGCTGGACCCGTGTGGCGATGTCGGCGACGATCTTCGCGAGCTGGGCCTTGCGGTCGGCGCGGGTGCCGTCGGCGAACACCCGCACCGGTGCCTCGTATTTCCGGATGCGGTCGACGCGGCCGGCAAGGTGATACTCGGCGCCGAAGGCGATCTTGAAGAAGCCTTCGATGATCTCGCTGTCCGTGAAAATCTTCTTCTGGGCGCGCTGACGCTGGGCGACGGAGGGATCCCCGGCCAATGCCGCGGCGGGCAGCAACACTTCGCCGAGGGCTACGGCCGCCAGAGCGGCTGCGAGCATTCGCGGGAATCGAGGCCGGCCAATTGCGCTCATTGTGGCTCGACGCTGCCGCAATCGGCGCGTGCGCGCAAGACTTGTTCACGCCAGGCGAGGCTGGTTCAGGTCAACAAGTCTTGTTCGCGCGTCAACGCAGACGCTGCCGGTTCCCTGACGTTGGGATGCGGCTAGTTCTTGACGATCACCGGGGTGCCGACCGAGACGCGGCTATAGAGATCGGTCACATCGTCGTTGGTCATGCGGAAGCAGCCGGACGATACCGCCTGTCCGATGGTCTCGGGCTCGTTCGATCCGTGGATGCGGTAGAGCGTCGATCCCAGATACATCGCGCGGGCGCCGAGCGGATTGTCGATGCCGCCTTTCATGTGCCGCGGCAGATCGGGCCGCCGCGCCAGCATCTGCGACGGCGGGGTCCAGCTCGGCCATTCCTTTTTCGCCGTGATGCGGTGGGTTCCGCTCCAGCGGAAGCCGTCGCGGCCGACGCCGATGCCGTAACGCAGCGCCTGGCCGTTGCCGACCACGAGATAGAGCCGGCGCTCGGCGGTGTTGATGTAGATCGTGCCCGGGGCATAACCGCCCGAGAAGTTGACCGTCTGCCGCGGGATCGGGCTCGATCCGCCACCTCGGAAATCGGGACCGCCGCCGAAGAGGCCGCGCGAGTCGAAGAAGCCCCCGAAATCCTGGGCTTGCGCGTGACCGACACCGGCCAGCACCGTCAATGCCGCAAATAACAAAGCCAAAACCCGGGTCATTTTCTTCCTCGTGAAAAATCAGAATATGCAGCGAGACAGGCCATAACTGCCGCGATTTCGCAAGCAAAGAGCCCGTGAGCGCGCCATTTTCGGACACGGCGGTTAAAAAAGGCAACACATCGGAGGCGATGGCTGCATTGTCGGCTAAACCTTTGACGAAACGGGTGAACAATGATTGATCTTGAGCCGTCTTGAGAACAATCGCGAACGGGGGCGAGACCATGAACGGTGCGGAAAGTCTGGTGCGGACATTGGTCGCAGGCGGCGTCGACGTCTGCTTCACCAACCCCGGCACGTCGGAGATGCATTTTGTCGCCGCACTGGACCGGGTCGAGGGCATGCGTTGCGTGCTGGGCCTGTTCGAGGGCGTGGTGACGGGGGCCGCCGACGGCTATTTCCGCATGAAGGGCACCCCGGCCTCGACGCTGCTGCATCTTGGCCCCGGGCTCGCCAACGGTCTTGCCAATCTGCACAACGCCAAGAAGGCCAATTCCGGCATCGTCAACATCGTCGGCCAGCATGCCACCTACCACATCGAATACAATGCGCCGCTGACCTCCGATATCGAGGGCCTGGCACGACCGATGTCGTCCTGGGTTCGGACTTCGCCGGACGCGAAATCGGTCGCCCGTGACGGTGCTGCCGCCATCGCCGCGGCGAGCGGTGCGCCGCCGCAGATCGCAACCCTGATCCTGCCGGCCGACACCGCGTGGAACGAAGCCGATGGCGTGGCCGAAGTCCCGCTGGAATCGCAGCGTCAAAGCTACTCCCCGCAGGCCGTCGAGAAGGCGGCAAAGGTGCTGCGCGGAGGCGAACAGACCTTGCTGTTGATGACCGGCAGCGCGGTGACGGAGAAGGGACTGGCGCTGGCCGCGCAAATCGCCGGCAAGACCGGCTGCAGGGTGATGGGCCCGCTGGCCAGTCCACGAATGGCGCGCGGCCGCGGGCGTTTTTCGATCGATCGGGTGCCTTACGTGATCGAAGCGGCGCAAGCGGCGCTGAAGGGTTTTCGGCACATCGTGCTGGTCGAAGCCAACGATCCCGTGGCGTTTTTCGCCTATCCGAACAAGCCCAGCTTGCTGAAGCCTGAGGGCTGCGAGGTCCATCGCATGACGTCGAGCGGCGAGAATTCGGTCGCGGCGCTGGAGGCGCTGGCGTCTGCGCTGGGCGCCAAGCCGGCGGACGTGAAGCCGCAGACCCAGGTCGAACTCGTCAAGCCGACCGGCGCCCTGAACCATGCGTCAATTGCCCAGGCGATCGCCATGGCTATTCCGGACAATGCTATCGTCGTCGACGAATCCGTCACCACAGGGCGAGCATTCTTTCCGGTGATGGCGGCCGGCGCCCCGCACGACTGGATCCAGAATCTGGGCGGCTCGATCGGATACTCGACGCCGGTCGCGACCGGAGCCGCGATCGCCTGCCCGGACCGCAAGGTGATCTGCATGGTCGGCGACGGCAGCGCGATGTACACGCTGCAATCGCTGTGGACGCAGGCGCGCGAAGGCCTCAACGTCGTCACGATCGTGTTCGCTAATCGCATCTACCAGATATTGCGTGGCGAATTCGACGGCGTCGGCGCCGGCGAGCCGGGACAGCGTGCGCTCGACATGCTCAAGATCGACCGCCCGACAATCGACTTCGTCGCGCTCGGCAAGGGCATGGGCGTGCCCGGCCGGGCGGTCGACAATGTCGACGATTTCGTCAAGGCGCTGGCGGAAGCCGTCGCCGAGCCGGGGCCGCGGTTGATCGAAGTGCAGATGTGACGGCGTAGCCGTCATCCCGGGGTGCGAAGCGAACCTCAGGTGCGCAATTGCGCACCGGGGGATCTCTAGATTCCGGGTTCGATGCTTCGCATCGCCCCGGAATGACGGAAGGTCGGAGGCGACATGCAGACCGAGCTGAACAAGGTCGTCACGGCGCTGTCAGAGTTTTACGCGCACGAGACGTTCCTGCTCGAAAAGGACGTCGGCGAGCGCCCGCTGACGCACCGGCTGGCGGTGCATCTTGAACATCAGTTTGCCGGCTGGCAGGTCGATTGCGACTACGACAGGCTCGGCGAGCGGACGCTGCGGCTGCCGCACGGTTCGATCATCTCGACCGACGACCATCTCGGCAAATCGATCTACCCAGATATCGTCGTGCATCAGCGCGAGATCCCCAATAATCTGCTCACGATCGAGGTCCGGAAATCCGCCAATCACCAGCCGCTGGAACACGACCAGCACAAGCTGCGGGCGCTGACCGATCCGCATCTGTGGTTCGCCTACTGGATCGGCGTGTTCGTGACGCTCGGCAGGAAGCAGGTCGCGATGTCTGAGGTCTATACCGGTGGCGTGATCGATCCGGCTATGTCGATCTGGTTCGCCGAGCGGCTGAAGGATACGGGCTTAAGTGCAGGCTGAGACCTGCGAGGAGCGAGGGAAGTCATTCATGAATTTCAAGCGCACGATCCTGACAATCGCCTTTGTCGCGGCAGCTTCGCAGGCCTGGGGGCAGGCCGCGCCCGCGCCGGCGATAGAGCCCATCCTCGCCAATCCCAAGGTCGCCAAGACACTTGAGGACATCAAGGCCGACGATGCGCGAACGCTCGACGAGCAAAAGCGCATCACCGAAATTCCGGCGCCGCCCTTCAAGGAAAAGATCCGTGCTGAATACTACCAGAAGCGGATGCAGGAGCTCGGCTTCAAGGACGCCGCGATCGACAGCGAAGGCAACGTCATCGCGCTGCGCAAGGGGTCCGGCGGCGGCCGTCCGAAACTCGTGGTGTCGGCGCATCTCGACACGGTCTTCCCCGAAGGCACCGACGTCACGGTGAAGGAAAAGGACGGCGCCTTTGTCGCGCCCGGCATCGGCGACGATTCCCGCGGGCTGGCGGCGCTGCTGTCGCTGATCAAGGCCATGAACGCCAACGAGATCGCGACCGTCGGCGACATCATGTTCGTCGGCACCGTCGGCGAGGAGGAACTCGGCAATTTGCGCGGCGTCAAGGCGCTGTTCCGCGATCACAAGGACATCGACGGCTTCATCTCGATCGACGGGCTCGGCATCACCCGCGTCGTCAACCAGGCGACCGGCAGCCATCGCTACGAGTTCATCTTCAAGGGGCCCGGCGGCCACTCGTTCCAGGAGTTCGGCCTGCCGAGCGCGATCCACGCCATGGGCCGCGCGATCGCCAAAATCTCCGAGCTGCAGCCGCCGTCCGATCCCAAGACCACCTTCACCGTCGGCACCGTCGTCGGCGGCACCTCGGTCAACGCCATCGCGGCCGAAGCACGGATGGCGGTCGACATGCGCTCGAATTCGACCGATGAACTGCTCAAGCTCGAGGCGCGCCTGCTCGATCTCGTCAAGGAGGCGGTGGCGGATGAAAACGCGCGCTGGAAGTCCGACAAGCTTGGCGTCGAGGCCAGGATGATCGGAGACCGGCCCGCCGGAATCGTGCCGATGGATTCCCCGATCGTTCAGGCGACGCAGCGCGCGGTCGCCGCCGTCACCCGCGCGCCGCGGGTGACCTTTGCGGGCTCCTCGACCGACTCCAACATCGCGATGTCGCTCGGCATTCCCGCCGTCACCATCGGCGGCGGCGGCGAGGGCGGCAACTGGCACTCGCGCAACGAATGGTACAAGCCGACGGATGCGTATTTCGGCCCGCAAAACGCGCTGCTGACGGTTCTGATGCTGACCGGCCTCGACGGCGTGACCAAGCCGGCGCTGGTCGTGAGGCAGGGGAAGTAGGGGCGAGGTCTTAATCACAGCCGTCATGGCCGGGCACAGCCGTCTGAAGGGCGGCGTCGCTTCGCTCGCCTATGCCCCGGCCATCCACGTCTTCTTGCTTAGGTAAGGCTAAGACGTGGATGCCCGGCACAAGGCCGGGCATGACGAACAGGGTGTTAGTACTACGCCCCGATCACCGGGAACGACAATTCGCAGTCCAGTCCTTCGGGCTTCCACTGCCGCGTGATCCGGCCGCTGAGGGTGCGGACCATGCCGTCGATCGCGTCGACGCCAAATCCTTTCCGCATCGGTTCGGCAATTTGGGGACCGCCGGATTCCGTCCAGCGCAGCTGAAGGCTGTCGGCCTCATCGATCTGCCAGTGGATGTCGATCTTGCCCGCGGGGCCCGACAGCGAGCCGTATTTGGCGGCGTTGGTCGCGAGTTCGTGGATGGCCACCGCGATGGCCTGCGCGAGTGAAGCGGGAAGCCGGACGTCGGTCCCGGTCATGCTGACCCGCGTCGAGCCATAGGGCTTCAATTCTTCCTGAATGATGGTCTGGATGCTGGCGCCGGTCCAGCGCGACACCGAGAACAGCCGTTGCACATTGGCAAGCGCACTCAAGCGCCCCTGGAATGCGGCCTGAAACTCTTCGGCGCTGTCGGCCTTGGTCAGCCGCAGCATGGCCTGGATCACGGCGAGCAGATTGTTCGAGCGATGATCGACTTCGCCGGTCAGCAGCATCATGCGCTCTTCGGCCTGCTTGCGGGTGGTGATGTCGACCAGCATGTTGACGGCGCCGAGCAGCCGGCCGGCCTCGTCGCGCAGCGGTGTCGGGTATGGCATGAAGCAGATGCGCGAGCCGTCGGGCCGTTCGGCGATCGCCTCGACGTCGCGCACCGGGCGGTTTTCCTTGAGCGCAATCGCCATCGGACAATCTTCGTGGCGCAGCGGCGTGCCGTCCGGCCAGAACAGCTTCCAGGTCACGCACCACATCTCACCGATCTTCGGCGTGCGGCCGGCGAACTCGATGCAGGCATGGTTGAAGAACGTGATCCGGCCTTCGGCATCTGTCGTGTAGATGGCGGCGGGCAGCGCCTGCAGCAGATCGCGGAACTGCTTCTCACGCGATTCCGTGTCGTCAGCTGCGGCGGTGTTCCTGATGGCGTGCCGGGCCAGGATATCTTCGAGATCGGCAGCTTCGGAATGCCGGAACAAATTCAACATACTTATTTCTCCCCGCCCGCACTGACGCTAATTCGTCACAAAGGCAAACGTTCCGCGTGGCTCGGCGAAATAAGGCGTTTTGCGGTCCGGCGCCGCCCGGCGGGCCGCCAATTGGACAAATTGTCAGCAAATTGCGGTCAAAGCCGGATTCAAATGTTCCGCCAAACAGGATGCGTAAGGGGAACTTGCATGGCGTACAGGATCGTGGCGGAACGGGACAACGAGACCGTCAGGATGGACAGGACGAGTTCGCTGATGGCACTCGCCAAGGCGCGCGTATGGGCCAGCGAAGGCTGGGACGTCACCATCATCGTCAAAGACGAGGATGAGCTGGCGCCCGCGAACGCGGACCGTCTGTTGCTGGTGTAATGGTCTTCGCCGACGGCGCGAAGCACTCAGAGGGCCGCCCGGGGAGCGGCCTTTTTTTGTGACCTGCTCGGGCGCGCCGGTTTTGGCCTTGGCCACCCTTCAAAACGGCGATCAGTGCTCGATCGTGTGATCTGGGAATGATGGAACCGGGAACCCGGCCCGGCGTTGTCAGCGCGGGCAGGCTCTGTGGAGATGCGCCATGCACTGGCGATCAGAAACCGCGGATGCCGACGCGATGCGTGGCACCGGCGAGGACAACCTTCTCTACGCAACCGGATGGACCATCAGCGGGCTCGCGACCTTGGGCACCATCGTCGCGGTCTGGGTATTCGGGATCTGACGACGCGATGGCTCGGACGACCGCTGGTCGCGCGGTTACGCGCAGGCCACGCCCGCGCCCGTTCACCAGCCGATCGGGCGCGGCCCACACGACCCCACAAAGATTGACCCACAAAGATTCTTGGCTCCGCCCGCATTGTTAACTTGATATTTGTTCTTTGTTTGTTCTCTATAGGCTCCAACCCCCGGTGAGGTGAGCCATGGACAACAGATTGAACGAAATCCGCAGGAAAATCAGGTTCTTGCGCTCTCAAATGCTGGATGCCGAGAGTACCATCCGCCAACACATCAACCGCGACGAAGACTGCGCTGAGGCCTCGATGCAGGTGATGGCCATGCGCGTCGTGATGCTCGGGCTGATCAGCGAGCGGAACAGGCTCGGCGGCGAAGAACGCCTGCTCGATGTCGATGAGCGGCTGAAAGCGGATTGCCGAGCCGTCGGCCGCGGGCCCTTGAAAGGCGCGCGCGGCCGCCGTGTGCGATGAGGCTGGATATCAAGAGGCCTGGAAATCAAGAGTCGAAAAGCTGCGCAGGCAGCTTGCCGAACTGGGCTCGGCAGTTCGCCGGCTGGATCAAGCCGGCCTCGACAATGCGACGGCTGAGCTCCTGCTTTCGCGCAAGCGGGCGGAGCTGGAAGATTTGATGAAGCGAGGCCATTCCGATGCCGTCAGATCCGCTGAAATGGTACGACCACAACGCGGATAATCCGCCCTGGATCAAGGCGCTCGCCGAAGTGCGGACGTTGGCCTGCCGCGAAGGCTGGTGCTACCAGCACGTCCAGGCCATCATCGTCTCGATCGACCAATACGCGGAAGCCGCACTCGGCAATCGCGGATACTTCCTCAACAAGCCGCATCGCATCGGCGGCAGCAGGAACGATCACGTTCCTTGATGCGCGACGTCGCCCGAACCCTTGGCGCGCGCGACTTACTTCAAGCGGCAGATGGTTGCTTCAAGCGGCAGATGGTCGCGGAACAGGTCATCCCCGGCGGCGTTTGCCTTCATGACCGAAACGCTGATGACAACGATTGAAGATTCCTTCCAGATCGCCTGGGACTATCTGGAGGCAACGGGCGAACTCGGCCATCCCGACACCGCAGCCAATCACCTGCTCGACACGATCGAAGCGATGGTTCGCCGCGGCGAGCGCCGCCGGCTGCTTCTCTCCAACACCGCCATCGCTGCCTACCAGCGTTTTCGAGCCGAACAGGGCCTGTCGCTGGCGTCATAGGAACGGGGCTGCGGCTGGAACGTTCTGCTCCTCACGCGGGGTTGGTCGCACCTCGCGAAAGCTGGGGAGGATCTTATGGAAAGCGGTTTCAAGAGCGCTGAAGCGTATCGCGCGACGGCCTTGCTCTGCCGTCAACAGGCCGCGTGCGATCCGGACAATAGCTGGAGGTTGCTCGGTGAGGCCGAGCGGTGGGAATACCTCGCCGAACAGATCCTTGCATCCCGCCAGAATCGCGCGGCCGAGGGCGCCAAACCGGCCATCGAAACGGGAACAGCACGCATCGCGCCTTCGCAGCCGAAGGCTACTCCGTCGCGGCCGCCCCGCTATGGGTAGGTAGTGCTTGTCGCAGCATCGCTGCCGGTGGCCGTTAATCCACCTTACCCGGGCGATCCAGCTTGGGTCACGATGTCAGAGGAACCCGACATAAAGATCGGAGTTGCCGTTCTATCGCCGTCCGCCCCTGGCCTCCACCGGCGATGAGAGTGTCGTGCTCCCGCCTGAAGGCAGGTGAGCAATGTGCAAACGGTGCGCCGAACTCGACGGCAAGATCGAACACTACCAGCGTATATCAACGCATATGACTGACCAGCTCACGCTGGACGGGATCGCCGGTTTGATAAAGCAAATGATGGCCGAAAAGGCCGCGCTCCATCCCGAGCAAAAGCCGTGAGCGATTCCTTTCCATGGATCAGCCGGTAGCGGTCTTGCCGATTACGCTCTGACGGTTGATGGGATTTTGGCCGCGTCCTGCAATCCGCGCGACAACGCGTGCAACGAGCGCCAGGCCGGTGACCACGCCGCTCGACGGCGTTTTTTGACTCTGGATCTTCTGTGGCTGCTGCTTCGGTTTCCCGTTTACGGTAACGCGGAGACAACCGGTCGTACGCGTTCTCCATCCCGTGAGCACCGTGATGAAATCAATCAGCGCGACGCATCGACGCATTCCACGCAGACTTCGGCATTCCCTCATGGAACGGACGCCGGGACAGGGGATTTCCCAAGGGTAACCGATGCAGGAGAACCCGATGAGCAAAGAAACCCCGAAGGACGATCCCCGGCAGCGAACCGACTGGGGTTCGCATTCCCAGACCGACAAACCCTGGAAAGGGCCTCCCGAGAAGGAGCAGAAGCCGAGCGACAAGACGCCCGATCTGGAGAAGTGGCAGCAGAGCGACACACACTAACGATAGGCGCCAAGGAAGGGCGCAACGATGGGCGCCGGTGCGAAAAATGATGGGCAAGGCGGTCATCTGTCGATCGCGATCGTCGTCGCGAGCCTGATCGGGTTTGCGGTCCTTGTGATTCAGGTCCGCCCGCTGCGGCGCACCGAAAACAAAAATGAGCCGAGAAAAATGAATCGTCCCAGCGGGACGCAGTTGAGGAACAACTCCCGGTACGGCTGGTTCTACCGCAACACAATCCAACAGCTGGAGGCCGGTATGGCGAAAGAGAAAGCACTGCAGGACCTGTTCCTCGATACGTTGAAGGACATCTACTTCGCGGAAAAGAAGATCCTCTCGGCGTTGCCGAAGATGGCCAAGGCGGCGCAGTCCCCAAAACTCAAGGCGGCTTTTGAAAAGCACCTGGCCGAGACCGACGGCCAGGTCGAGCGGCTGGAGCAGGTGTTTGCGTCGATCGACGAGACCCCGAAGGGCAAGACCTGCGATGCCATCATGGGAATCATCGATGAAGGCAAGGAAGTCATGGACGAGTACAAGGGCATGCCCGCCCTCGACGCCGGCCTTCTGGCTGCCGCGCAGGCCGTAGAGCACTACGAGATTTCCCGCTATGGCACGCTGAAGACTTGGGCGAGTGAACTGGGTTACAAGGACGCCGTAAAGCTGCTCGACGCGACGCTCAAGGAAGAAAAGGCGACGGACAGCGCCCTGAGCCAGCTCGCGGAATCCGAGGTCAACCGTCACGCCGAGACCGCGCAAGCCGCGTAATCAGGCAAGCGGACATCATCGAAGGGCTCCAGCCTTACGCTGGGGCCCTTCTGCGTTTGCTACTCGCGATCACATAAACGCAACGGAACCGACCGCGCCCCGGTTCATTGGTGTCTTGACCTCCAAGGAGACAGACAATGGCAAAACAGAATCCAGTCAAAACGGACGGCAAGGTTCCGGCACGACCGCACGATTCAGGCAGCCAGGCCAATGAAACCGTTGACGGCCTCGACGCCGAGACCGAGGCGTTGCGACACGCTGCCGAAGATACGCCGTCTGCCGCAGCACCCGACGATGTCGAGAAGGTGCCGGTATTCGACCGCGCAGGCCGGGCGCCGAAAATCTGATCGGACAGCAAGCGCGCAAGCTACGAGACTGCACGTGAAATGCGAGGGTGAGGCCATGAAGTTCGGATACGCACAACCATTTTCCTTCAACATCGGCCATCGCCCGGAAACTGTCGTTTCCCGCATTCGTCACGGCGTCACCGAAATAACCCTGAGCGACGGCCGGCTGGTTCGCGCGACGCTTCACGTCAAGGATGTCAGGATTGACCCGAACAAGCCCGGCTCGGTTGACGTTTCATACAATATCATTGCCGAGATCATGAACACGCCGGACGTGCCCATTCTCGACGTGCATGAGACGATCCAGTGATGAAAAACCATCGGGCGGATTACGCGAGCACCAAACCTAATGCCACTTGAGTGAATCGGTAGGCGCAAACTCAGTGCACCTCTCTCGCTCGAGGGGTCGAGACGAGCGAAGCTCGCTCTTAGGTACCTGCGCTCGAAGAGCGCGGCGGGTGGGGGCTCTCTCCATACGATGACTCGCGGCGACGCCCCACCCCAGCCCTCATCCGCCGTCATCGACGGCAAAGATGGAAGCCCAGACACCTCGCAAACATTCAATCCTGTTCACGCACGCGGATCTCCAGCCGGGCGTCGGCGAGGGCCTCGACGACGCATTTTGCTATTTGTTTGGCTTCCTCAAAGCCCATGCTTCGCTCGGGATGATCCTTGAAGCATTCGCAAATTGCATCTGCAATGATCGAGTTAACCTGATGCGGATCAACCATGATTTGCCACCTCCATGGGGCGGCGCGTTTTTCGTGTCTGAAGAATCCCGATCGCAGCTTCCTGAAAATCCTCCAGCTTCATGATGCGTCGATGAAACCGCAGTCTTCAGATTTGGTTCCGTCTCCTCCGCGAGGAGCAACGAGGGGGCACTGAAGATTGCCATTTCTTCCCGGTCATCGTTGCAGTGCACCCAATATCTGCTCAAGCGCATCGGACCGAGACAAGGTCTTATGTTGTTCGCGATTGGAACCTTCCCAATAGGATTTCCATTATCGGGTTACGCGGCGCACTTCCGTGTCGGGTTGGCTCGCGCATCGCTAGATAGAGGTTGGGCCCCCAGCTGGCCTGGCATTTTCAAGCTGCTTGATCGGCGCGACGCGGCGGGAAAGCGCGCGTCGCAAAG
Source organism: Bradyrhizobium sp. AUGA SZCCT0158 (assembly GCF_018130065.1). GTDB lineage: Bacteria > Pseudomonadota > Alphaproteobacteria > Rhizobiales > Xanthobacteraceae > Bradyrhizobium. The sequence continues at coordinate 222,273 of NZ_JAFCME010000011.1, forward strand.
CGCATGATGAACTGCAAGTTCGATCGTTAGCAAAACGAGGAGAGAAAAATGAACGGTTTGATTTATCTGGTTGGATTGATCGTCGTCATCCTGGCCGTACTGTCTTTCTTCGGGCTGCGCTGACATGGTGAAACAGATCGAACCCGGCGCGGCTCCCATTGGAGTCCCCCCGAGGTATTTGAATTGGACGCCGGCGATCCTGGGTGCGCTGGTGGCCACCGCGCTTTCGTCGATCCTGTTGGCGTTCGGCGCGACCATCGGATTGGGGATTTCGTCGACGGCGCCGACGTGGCGGGACGCGTCCGCCGCACTTTGGATTCTATCGGGACTGTATCTCATTATCCAGGCTGCACTGAGTTTCGGCGTGGGAGGCTACATTGCGGGGCGAACGAGTGTCGCGCCGGCCGTCTCGGATGTTGACGAAATCGAACAGCGCGACGGCTTGCATGGTCTCGCTGCCTGGGCGCTCGCCGTCGTGCTCGGGGTGGCGCTTGCGGCGTTGCTCGGAAGTGCGTCCCTGACGCGGTCCAACAGCAACATGTCCTCTGCAAGGACGAGCGCCGCAGAGCCGCTGTTAAGCTATGAGATCGACCGGTTGTTCAGGCCCTTGCGCCGCGCCGCGAACGTGGACCTTTCGCAGGAGCGGGCGGAGGCCGGAAGAATCCTCCTGACGTCGTCGAGCCACTCGGGAATGAGCAGTGAGGACCGATCTTATCTGGCTCAACTCGTCGCCGCGAGTACTGGTCTTGCCGGGCCCGAAGCCGAAAAACGGGTCGATGGCGTAATCGCAAGTTCTCGGACTGCGATAGCCAAATCTCGCCGGAGCTCGGTGATCCTCGCTTTCTCCGTCGCCGCGGCCCTGTTGCTGGGTGCTGTCATCGCATGGGCAGCGGCAGGTATAGGCGGGCGCCACCGTGACGGTGCGCCGATGCCGCATTGGATGGGTGCTCGCGGCTCTGGAGTTGCTTATCGACGCGAACCTGCGTGAACCGGGCGGGGTGAGGTGGATCGGATGAGAACCCCCGACCTCGCCCCCGATGCCGTATTGATCGCATGTCCAAAATGCAACGCGTGGCCGATGGCGTTGAACATCGTGAAGCCGTCCTGGTCGTCTCGGCCGATGATTCAATTTACCTGTCCGAAATGCCATTTTACCTCCGAGGCAGAACGGCGCGGATACGCGAGACCGGGCTCCGACTAATCCTTGCGCCGCCGGCCATTCTCGTATCGCGCGACGGCGAGGCGCTCGAGATCAAAGCCACGGCTGGTATCTTGGCGACGAGTTCGTGCAATGGCGCAGCGGGCGCCGCGATCGTGATCCTGCTGTGGACTTTATAACTCCGCGCAAATATTCCTGTTTGGATCGTAGGTGACCAAAGCGATTGCCGTTGCGCGGTCGAGTATTACGAAAGCCGCGACGCTTGCGAATCTGCCTCGGCAAATGCGGTCCGCGCGCTGAGTGGTCTTCTCGGTGGGACGGAGTTGACCCGCACATCGCAATCGAGATTCCGTGCTCGCAGAAGCCTGCGGCACAGTCTCGCGTCGACGAGATGGTTAGCTATGCATGCAGCCGATCGCCGCGCTTGAGTTCGTGGTGCGGGTTGGCGTTTGCGTAACCCGCCTCTTCTGTCGTCAACGAACGATCGGGGATGGAGCTGATAAAATCCCTGTGCAGGTAAGTTGGTCTCTTGGTGCCATCGAACAGCACGGCAACGCCCGTGTTGCGATAGCTAATTCCGGTAACCGTCCCGGTCTTGCCGGCCAGCGCCGGGCACCGGACTGATCCGAGTTGGTTCACCTTGAAACGAGTGCCGACAACCAATCTGTTGATTTGGTGCGCCATCCGTCCACCCGTTCAATTGAGCGATTGCACAGCCTTCAGGTAGGGACCGATTGAAATCGCTTCTGGTGTCGTTGTCTGCCCGATAGGCGACAGTTCATTGCAGTCAGTTGCTGCTTGTTCCCGATCCAGGCGAAGCGGTGCCAGGCTTCCGTCTCTTCGGCGCCTTGCGTGTCTTGACGAATAAACGCGGAGCGGTAGGTATTGCAGGCTGACCCTTTCGAACGGAGGGCGCACCTTCGAATTAATTTGGAATAGTTCGCGCCCCCTCGTACTATGTCGGGGACCTGACTTAGGTCTCACCCCTCAAAACAGAACTCGGCATGGAGGCGGTTATGGAATTAATCCGCGGTGAAGAGGTGGCTGTTTTGGAAAGCCACACCAACAAGATCTGCAGCACATGCGGGAAGCGGTTGGCCCTGATTCGAACGATAGTGAATCCTCGCACCGGCTGCATCGTCCACATGTTTGAATGCCGGTGCGGCCAGCGCACGTGGGAAGATTAAAGACTCGTTCGGCCTCGGCAACGTGCGGCCAGACAGGCGCTACCTGGGCGTTGCTTTTCCGGCATGCCGGCGGACGAATTCCTGCAGGAAGCTCGGCAGCTCTCGCATCTGATCCGAGCAACGTTTCTGCAGCTCGTGGGCGACGTCTGCTGAAACGTCTCTGCACCATCCCTCAGCGACATTAAAACCGGCAACGCGGACGGGGTTGCAGTATTGACCCTCCAGCAGATCGCGCACGACCGTTTCGAGGCCGGTATCGCCGACACCACTGCCCCGCCATGCTCGGCCGAGGGAGCCAAAGTCATCGACCACCAGGTAGACCTCTCGATTGTGCTCGTTTGGAACGATCGATGGGGTCCAAATGGACTTACTCATAAAGCAACTCCACGCAACGATACCCGTACACAACAGCGCAGAGTGATTGCTTCAGGACGGCGAAAAGGCCCCGGATCGCTCCGGGGCCCTGGCATTGGCAAGAGGTACATCCGCTCTTGCCAACCGCCGCACTTTTCCGTGGCATCAATAGCCAAGACCCTGCAGAGACCTGCACCGCATTCGGCCGGACCCGTCAGGCAGAAAGGTGAGAGAAGAGGCAGTCAGATACTGCCTATCGCCCACTCAACGGCATGAAGGCTGCAGTGACAAACGATCCGATCAGCCCGGCTACGCCGACCAGCGCGAAGTAAATCTTGTATTCCATCCAAAGTCGCGATCCTGCGGCACTTCTGGGCATCATAACCCGGCTCGTCAGCGAGCTGCAGTCACTCTTCCGGAGTACTCCGATACGCGACGGCCATGACCTTCGTTCGGTCATTGGCGCCGTCGTCATGATCGAAGAGCGTCCGCGCAGTATGCGGCGAAAAGTATGATCGCCATCATGCGGAGGGGATTGGGCCCAACGGGTCCGCGCGTAGCGCGGCCCGATAGCAGGCTCCGGCGTAATCCGCCGTTGATCGACGACAAAAGAGGCGGGGTTGCGCAAATGCTAATGCGCCCACGAACTGCGAACCGTCGACAAGACCGAAGACGGCTCAATCCACTGAATCAACAGGCAGTATCGTCCTGACGCGCTGGCCGCGCTCCAAGAGCGATCTGAAGTGACAAGAACCTGCGCCGGCGAACTGCCTTCCGGCAGTTCGCCTTGATTTCCGGCATCACACCCATCCGCGTCATTGATCCGTTGTTCAATGACGCGGCTGGTACATGCGCTGCCTAGCGTATTTGGCCACCTCGCGACTCCCAGTACGTAGGCGTCCCGTAGTACTGGTGGGTGCGCGCTTCCCAATCTCGATCCTCCCACGAGTCATCACTGAACTCAGGCGCGTCCTTCAGCTGTTGCTCGGTGATGTTGGTTCGAAAACCACCAAGCGACGTATCAAATGTCAGAGCGCCCCAGGGAATGGGATAGTGGCTGTGGCCCAACCCGGCAAAGCCGCCAAAGCTCATGACGGCATAGGCCACGCGACCTGACATCTTGTCGATGATGAGGTGATCGATCTCGCCGATATTCTTTCCTTGTGCACCGTAAACCTCGGTGCCCTGAATGTCTTCGCTCGAGATGCAGTGATGATCCGGATGGGCTGTTGCACGGGCCATGGTTTCGTCTCCCTAACTGGTGGTTTGTCGGCTTAACTCGGCCGCTACGGGGTCGTTCCTAATTCCGGAGAACATTTCACAGCGCCAATCACCGATCTGTCGTCGCCGACGGAGAAGCGATGGAACCGCCGCCAACGTCGGTTCGAGAGGTCTATGCGGCCGCGATCGGCAGCGCTCATCGCGCGAGCCTTGCATTTGCGCGACAAATTGACCCGACGGGCAAGTCAATTCGGTTTATAGGAAATCACCGATCTGCGCCCAGAGTTCGCCCCGGCGGCAGTGACGATCTCGCCGTCATGCTGGATTCCAAGGCGCGTGCAGGGGTCGCTGAGACGAATGCTGCAATGATGGCAATCAGAATTGATGTCGAACGCATAAGTGGAATTCCTTCCCTCGCGCCGATCTCAACAGTCTGCCGATCTCAACAGTCTAAGGTAATTGACCCGATCCTGGTGCTGCCGCCCATCGGCTTCGACCCACGCCAAGCGGGCACAAAAAACGGCCCCAGCGTCTAAGGGGAAGCGTGCGCTGAGGCCGTGAAGGCATATGTCCAGTATCCCTCCGGACGGGACAGCAACGCAACAAATTGCCACTTGTTCCCGAAATAGGTACTCCGAACTGGTTCGAAAAGATCAATCAAGTTGCGGTAACTTGGCAAGAACCCGCTGGCAACCGCCGTTGCCACGCGGCATGGCGGCCCCAGCGCAAGCGCCAGGCGCGCTGGGGCCGCCTATTCACGGTTCGGAGCCGCCAACTGAGGTGACGCGCTAGCTTCGCAAATTGCGCCTGCGAATTGCTTTAGCGCTCTCTTTGGCCTCTTCTTCGTTTTCACTGATCAGATTCGGCCTAGGGCTTTTCCGTTTTTCCCGAATGCCGGTTTTGGTGGCTCGATGGTCGCGCGGTGTACTGACGAAGATATTCGAGACCTGCATTCTCGCGAAGTCCTCCCTCAGATCCTTGAAGAACGGGTGCCGCACCTTGCCCTCGGCGGACTTCGCTCGGTAGTCGATCTCGGCCAGCAGCTGGGCCTCAACCCAAGGGCATCCGCGACAAATGGACTCGACGGGCAAATCACTTCCGATTTCAAGAAATCATGTCAAAATCCTGAATTTCTGCAAATCAAAGATATTGCCCTGCACCCCAAATCACCTACACATCGCGGGGGACGCAGAGTGCGAATCTCAGCAGGACGTCATTTTGTCAGCATGCCCTTTCGGAGGTTGCCAATTTCTAAGATGATGATACCGGCGAGTATCACGGCCAGATCCATGCTTCGTAATGTCGAATTGTCGCCTTTAGCCGGTGCATCGACCTCAGCGGGGCAGGGGCAAACGCGATCGGCATGGGTGGCCTTGCGCGGGTTTCGGTCGAATGAGCCGGGACGATGCGAATGTTTCGCGAGCGCACGTCAGCGTTGGACAAAAAAAGGGCCAGCCTGACGGCTGACCCTCTTAATCTGCATCTCAAAAGTCGTCAGTAACGAGAAGCCGCCGCGTTGCCCCAACCGAACCGGTAGTTCAGGCCGGCCTTGATCGTATGCTCGTCGTTGCGGAATCCAACAGCGGTGACGACGCCAGCAGCGCTGGTAAAGAGAGCGTTCCGGGTACCGAAATCGTAGTACTGGTATTCGATTTTGCCCGACCAATTCTGAGTGAACAGGTATTCGAGACCGCCGCCGACGGTGTAGCCGTCGCGACCGCCGCCGCCGTTTGAAAAGGTGCCGCCGCCAAAACCGTTGGTGAGGCGGGAGTCAGCCCAGGCATAACCGCCCTTGACGTACACCAGCGCCGGACCCCACGTGTAGCCAAGGCGGCCGGTGACCGAACCTAGTCCGCGGTTGACGAAGGGATTGTTGTTCGTGTCGAGGAAGCTGTAGTTCGCTTCAAGGCCGAGTACCCAGTTCGGTGAGAATTGGTGGTCGTAACCAGCCTGCACGCCGCCCATGAACACACCGTCGTTGCCGTTGGTGCCGGTGAAGCCGGGGGCAAGAATGTTGTTGTCGCCACCGAATGCGCCGCCGACGTGACCACCGATGTAAAAGCCAGTCCAGTTGTAAATCGGGGAGGCCATCATTGGGGCTTTAGTGTAGGGACGGGCGGCCATGTCAGCTGCCGATGCTGTACCTGCCAAGGCGGCTAAGGCGACAGTAGCAAGGAGGAACTTTTTCATTTTGATCTTTCGTTTTATACTGTGTCTCTGCAGCTAGCGCGCAATGCGCAACATTTGCTGTAGCGCGGATGACACACAGCGCGCCATACTGATTGAATCAGTGCCAGGCCCGGTCGGAACTTTAACGGCGCGCGGGCGGCAATCTAGGCGGTGATTAGCCTGCAGTTCGGCAACTAGCTCGGCAATTCCTCAGGCGGCCTCAGTCTGTCGGTGCCAGCGGTGCTGCATTCAGCAGATTGGATACTGCGGTTACGAGCTGCGCTGGCGCAAATGGTTTGGTGAGAAGGATGCTGTTCGGAACGCCGTGGACCGGCCATTGGTCGGCGGCAGCACCGGTCATGTAGACGACGGGGAAATTCGGGTCCAGCTCTCTCGCCTGTTTGGCGACCTCCCATCCGTCGATCCTACCGAGCAGATTGATGTCCGTTACCAAGACGCGATACGGGAGTTTCCTGCCCTTCAACAAGGTCACGGCTTCTTCGCCGGATGCTGCCAAAGCAGGTTCGTAGCCCCCTTCACAAAGTGCTTCGTCAAGGATCACTTGAACGGCGGGATCATCTTCGATGACGAGGACCAGAACAGTTTCCATCAGTTTTCCCCGCCGCCGAAAGAAACACGCGGTGGTCTCGGATTGGTTCCACCGCTTATGTACAAAAGTATACTTAGCTCATGCGCAGAAAGCTATTAAGCGCTTAGACGACCTTAATTCCTTTCCGTCACCATCGGGAAAAAATGGCAGCTGGCTGACCGGAGAGTGGGATGGTAACTTCAAAGGAAAGCGAACGTCGGGTGAAGTTCGAACACGGCCTGAGCGCGCACATGATGGCCATTGACGGCACCTGGCGCCGGGACTGCGTCATCAATGATATATCTGACGGGGACGCCAAGTTGACGGTGAATGTCTCGATTGAAGGGCTACAGCTTAACGAGTTTTTTCTCCTGCTTTCCTCCACCGGTCTCGCTTATCGGCGCTGCTCTCTTAAATGGGTAAATGGAGACCAGCTGGGCGTCTCGTTCCATCGACAGAAGGGCAAGAAGGTTAACCGACCTTCGAAAGATCCTGAGTTTGCTGAATAACACATTGGGTCAGTTTGAATGTGGCAGCCCAGATGTCCAGGAATCCGCAGGCCAATGAAAAAGGCCACAGGCGTCGCGCGCTGCGGCCTTGCCGGGAAAATTGAATGTCAGTGCAATGCAGACTCCCAGTCCCGATAGCGCCGAGGCTGCCGCAAGACTTTCGATCCCGGAAGTTATATTTAGTGTTTCAAGAAGCGGAACATCCAGCATGTTGCAAGGGGGAGACAGTTCCTACCTCCCATTGCTCGCATGCGGGACAAGTATGCAAGAGAAGCGATCGACTGTGCCGGCTACGTTGTTACGGTGCCAGCAGCCTCACTCGGGCTAAAGAAGCAATGATACCCCGACTTAGCCCCGCCCTAACCGGCGGGGTTTTTCGTCTGCGCGACATCGCTATAACCTGTCAGGTCTCCCAATCCATTGGCAAAAGGGTGCGTCAGTTCGCCATCTTGGAACCGTCGATATATAGCCGCTAGAGCCTTAATGAGGTGGTGGGGCGGCATCATCGGAAATGGCCTTCGGCGTTCACGCCCGTCTGGGGTCGTCTCTCTTTGCGCGGCATCTGTAAGGCGCAACATGCGGGGAGACTGCATTCAAATGCTGCCTATTGCCCAGCAACCAACATGATCATTGCTATTACGCTTGCGGCAAACAACGCGACCGAGCCGAATACGAAAAGGGTGTGGTAGGTTTTGTCCTCGTCCACCTGATGCAGGTCCTCAAGCTTCGAGACTCGATCCTGTTTCAGGCATAGCCTAACTTTTGGCACGGACATTGCGGTCACTATTCCGGAGTACGTAATTCTACGAGCGTGTTGAGATCGGCACTGCGCGGTATCTTTGATCAACTCGAGGGACCGGGAATGTTCATTGTGCGGGGCAAGAGCGATCTGGCTGGGGACACGGAAGTGGTCCGGGACATGCCCGCTGACGCCATCGAGACATCAAACGATTTGCTTGCTCAAGGATGCACTCAAGTAACGATTGAAGCCGATGGCCGGGTCTATCCTGTGGCAGAGTTCGCGCTTTCCCTTATCGACCCCAGGGATTAGATAGGTGCTCAATTTTGGCGTCGCGGCGTTGGCATTGCAACGATCAAAACTAAATCCGTTCAAGACTGAGGGGACGACAGGGAAACCCCAATAACAATCAGCGCCCCCATCGCGAGAAGCAGCGAGGCATATCCCGCGATTTGCACCCAGTCCCAATGCTGACGCTGGTTCATCCTCAGATTTTCGACCCGGCCAATTCGGGGCATTATGATTCAGGTCAACAAAAGCCCAAAAATGAGTAAGTGCCTCTGTCCCGGCTCAACATTCGCTTGATCGGCTAAACGTCGAGGCCACTGATTTGGAACGAACCTTCCGGGGGCGAATTCATTGGAGACTACCGGATGGCAGCTCAATGACATCCGTTGGAATGGCGGCCTCAGCTCTCCCCAGTGCTGGGGCCGTTTTTGTCTCGATAGCAAGTCCAAGCGCGATCCACGACACGGACACAAACCAGGAAAGGCACAAACTGACCTGAACCAAAGAGGAGGGGAGTTTCGGGAACAAGTGGCAATGGAGGTAGTCGAACAAATACGGCCGAAGCACGTCTCACCCCCCGACGGGCCGTTTTCTTTTGGAGATGCAAGGATCAGGCGAACAGCTTCGCGCCGGCCGGCGTGAACTTCACATAGATGCCGCCCTCGTGCAGCAACAGCCACCCCCGTGCGACCGCTTGATCGAGGCCTGCCTTGTATTCGGCCGGACCCGTCAGGCAGATAGGTGAGAGAAGAGGCAGTCAGATACTGCCTATCCCCCACTCAACGGCATGAAGGCTGCAGTGACAAACGATCCGATCGGCCCGGCTACGCCGACCAGCGCGAAGTAAATCTTGTACTCCATCCAAAGTCGCGATCCTGCGGCACTTCCGGGCATCATAGCCCGGCTCGTCAGCGAGCTGTAGTCACTCTTCCGGAGCGATGGCTGTCGCAGGTGACCAAAGCGCTGATGAGCGGTCGGAAAACGCGAAAGAACGCGACGCTTCCGAATACGCATCGGCAAATGCACTCTGCGCGCTGATTGGTCTGCTCCTTTGCGCGACAAACTGACCCGACGGGCAAATCACTTCCGATTTTAGGAAATCATGTCAAGTCCTAAATTTCCGAAAATCAAAAACATTTCTCTTCCCTTCCACCCCAAATCACCTGCACATCAATAGCCATCCCGTCCCAATCAGAGGGGCGTTGGCCATCGTCACGACGAGGGACGGGTTGCGGTGGACGCTGAGGTTGCGATTGACGGTCGCGGCTGAAGCGTACGGCGAAAGCGTGTGGTCCTGGCGCCCGTAACGGCGTCAAGCCTTTCGGGAGCTAACGCTTCCGAGGGGCGACGGTGGCAATAGAGGCCGTCTCACCGGGGAGAGCGCGTTATAAGCCGTAAAGCCATTGCGCAGGGAATGTCGGATGTTCTCCGCTGCCCTGTATGCTCGTGTGCAGCCTTCTTAGCACAATCGCACGCGAGACCGCGGGTGCAGCGCGCATCCGGCATTCCCTGCGCCCTCTGAATTCATGAGGGCGAAACGATCCTTACAACTCGGGCGCTTCGCGCCGCGGGATCGCGGGGGTGTGTGTTTGACCTCAACTCGTCATGCGCGGGCTTGACCCGCGCATCCATCAATCTTCGCGAGGGCGTTTTTCGAAGACGATGGATTGCCGGGTCCCGTCTACGCCAAGGCTTCGACGAGGCACACAGCCCATAGGGTCGCCGAAGCTTTAGCGAAGGCGGCAAGCCAGGCAATGACAGATTGAATGAGGTGGCATTGCTTGAAATTCAAACCTGAGCTCGTCCGGTCAGGACGATGGTGGACGCACAAGGGATCGAACCTTGGACCTCTCCCGTGTGAAGGGAACGCTCTCCCGCTGAGCTATGCGTCCGGGATTCGGCGAAATCAGCGCCGTCAGAGCCCGCGATTTACGAAGTGAGGGCCCATAGTGTCAAGCAAACAAAGCGGCCGAATCGGGACATAGCGTTTTCGCGCGAAGTGGAGGCCGGTTCGCGTGAAGAAAACGCGTCAAAAAAAGTTACGCCCCTTGCTGGCGGGCGCGGGAGGCGTGCGACTGCAGGGCCCGGATTCGCTCGGCCAGGGTGCCGCCGCCTTCGGAAGGCGTGGTGGCGGCGGTGTCGTTGGCCGGCTTGGCCGGGGGCTTGGGAGCCGCCGGTTCCGCGGCCAGCATGGCCTCGATCGCCGAATTCGGTCCCTCCAGCTGGATCGCCAATTTGGCGACCTCGGCGGCGATGTCGTTGATGCGCTCGCGCAGCAGCGCGTTCTCCATCCGCTCGGTGGCCCAGGAGCTTTCGGCCTGCTGCTGGATCGCGTTGATGTCGCGCTGCAGCTTGGCGCGTTCGTCGCGCGCGACACGAAGCTGTTCCTCGACCGCGGCCTTCTCGCTGCGCAGTTTTTCGATCGCCGGCGAATTTCCGCCCTGGCTCAGGGCCGCGATCTCGACACGCAATTCCTTGGTCGTGCGCTCGGCGACGTCGTTGGCCTGCTTGAGCTGGTTGTTCTCGAATTCGCGTTCGGCCAGGAGCTTGCCCTGGGTGGCGAGCCGCGCCTCGAGATCGTTGACGCGGTTGCCGAGCATTTCGGCTTCCTTGACCTGGATGATCAGCTGCCGGTCCAGATCGGTGACGCGCTGGCTCAGATTTTCGACGCGGCTGCGCGCCTCGTTGAGTTCACGCGTCGCGTTCTCGGATTCGCTGCGCTCCTGCGCGAGCCGGGCTTGCGTCGCCGCGAATTCCTTTTCGGCGTCGCCGACGCGGCCCTTCAACTCCTCGATCTGCGTGCGCACCGCGACCAGCTCGACCTGGCGGCTGTCCGCCACCATCGAACGGTCGGACAGTTCATGATTGATCTTGGCAAGTTCGCCCTGCTTGTCGGTCAGCGCCCTTTCGGCGCCGCGCAGCATCTCGGTCTTGGCCGAAAATTCCTCTTCGGTGGCGCGCAGCTGTTCTTTCACCGCCTTCTCGCGCGCCTCGAGCCCGAAGATCGTGGCGTTCTTCTCGCCAAGCTCGATCTTCATGCGGTTGATCGCGTCGGATTTCTTGCCGAGTTCGGCAAGCTGGCTGGTGGTCTTGTTCTTCAGCTGGTCGACGCTCATCTCGAGCCGCCGCGCCGACATCGCGAATTCCGCGCGCAGCTGGTCCTTGTCGGCCTGGATTTCCGCCATCGACAGCGGGGTGGCCGCTTCCAGTCGCCGGGTCGTCAGCCGGACCGCGCGGTTATGCACCAGCGGCACGATCATCAGGCCAAACAGCATCGAGACCAGAAAACCGATCGCCAGATACATGATCGGTTCGATCATGGATGGTCACTCCCCGAGGGCGTAAAGAATTCGTTAATCACAATGCCATGGGGGACCGGCAAAAGGCCAGCCCAATGCCGCGTTAACCTGAATCGTGAAGATCAATGTGGGGGCATAGCGTTTTCGAGCGAAGTGGACCCCGGTTCGCGTAAAGAAAACGCGTCAAAACAAAAACTGGAGCCCGGTTCTGATGCAATCAGAACCGATCAGGCTCCGCTGTTCAGGAAACCGTTGCTCAGGAAAAAGGTCAGAACGGGTTCCAGGTCGCGCGCGGGGTAAATTTGAGATAGCCGATGTTGGCGCCGAGCCGCAGACCGATGCCGGAGCGGATCGGCACCAGCACGATGTTGTTGGCGGTGAGCGCGGTCATGCCGAAGCCGCCGACGATATAGGCCGAGCCGTCGATGCCGGCGAAGCGCTGATAGATCGCGTTGGTGGCGGGCAGGTTATAGACCAGCGTCATGGTGCGGGCGCCGTCGCCGCCCCAGTCGAAACCGACCGACGGGCCCTGCCAGTAGACCCGCAAGTCGCCGGCGTTCTTGGTGTAGAGGGTGCCTTCGCCGTAGCGCAGGCCGGCGACAAAGGCGCCGGAGCCTTCCTCGCCGAGCACGTAACCGTTCGGCAGACCCCATTGGCTCACCGCGCGCTCGATGATCGATGCCAGCCCGCGCGAGACGTTGCCGAAGAATTTGTGGCCGGCGTTGACCAGCTCGTCCGGCCCATAGGTCGCCGGGCCCTGCGCGCGCTGCGGCGGCGGCGCCTGCTGGTACGGCGCTTGCTGCACCGGAGCCTGCTGGTACGGCGCCTGTTGGCCCGGTGCCTGCAGTGGCGCCTGTTGCATCGGCCCCGACTGCTGCGCAGGTGCGGGCACAGTCCAGCACATCAGCGCGGCGAACGTTACCGCGGCAAGGCGTGAGACGAAAATCATCAAAGAACCCCTGGTATCGAAATTCTGGCCGCCGCCTTAACCTGACGCCAACAAGCACGGCTCTAGGTTGCGTCCAGTGTCCCCTCGACTCGTATGTTATCGGTATCAACTATGACGGCACAACGGCAGGAAAGATATGGTTGGCGCCCCGGAATGGCCATTTTCGCCCTGTGGGCAGGCTTTTTCGGCGTTCTCTGCCATGATTTCACCGCCCTTGCCGCGACCACCGAACGCGTGGTGGTCAATCGCTATTCCGGCCTTGCGATCGAGGGGTTTGATCCCGTCGCCTATTTCACCGATTCCGTGGCCGTCCAGGGCGTGGCGGATTTCGAGGCCGCCGAGGCCGGCGCCGTCTGGCGCTTTCGCAACGAGGGCAATCGCGCTTCCTTTGTCGCCCACCCCGAGGTCTATGGCCCCCAGTTCGGCGGCTACGATCCGGTCGATCTCGGGCGAGGCGTTACCTATGCCGGTAACCCGCGGTTCTGGGCGGTCGCAGGCCAGCGGCTCTTTCTGTTCGGCCGCGAGGAAAACCGCGATGCTTTCAAGGCCGATCCTTCGCGTTTCCTGAAAGACGCCGCCGCCCACTGGCCTCGGCTCGAACAGGGTCTGGCGCAGTAAATCAGAAGGAGGCCTCCGGATCGCCCCAGGCGATGAATTCCGGCACGATGAAATCTTCGCGGCCAGCACCAAAATGCAGCGCGGCACCGGTTGAATTCGTGATCTTGCCGCCGGCGGCTGTAACCACCGCATGGCCCGCCGCCACATCCCATTCGCAGGTCGGCGACAGGCGGGGATAGATGTCGACCGCGCCTTCCGCCACCCGGCCGAACTTGACCGCCGAACCGAGCTCGGCGCGCACCGCTCCGGGCCGTGCGGCAATAAAGGCTTCAGTGCGGTCATCGCCATGCGAGCGGCTGACGGCCACGGTCCAGGCTTTTCCCCTGATCGGGCAGGGCCGCGTTCGGATCGGCTCGATCCGCGGCGCGCCGCCGTCAATAAGGGTCAGCCGCTCGGCGCCCCGGCCGACGATGCCGCGCCAGATCAATCCAAGCGCGGGCGCGCTGACGATGCCGAGCAGCGGCACTCCGGCGGTCACCAGCGCCAGGTTGACGGTGAATTCGGCGCGGCCGGCGACGAATTCCTTGGTGCCGTCGAGCGGGTCGATCAGGAAGAAGCTGTCCTTGTAAGGCAGCTTCGCCAGATGCGTCCGCTCCTCGGACAATGACGGTATATTTGGCGCCAGCCGCGCCAGGCCTTCGCCGATGATGCGGTCGGCGGCAAGATCGGCTTCCGTGACCGGCGATCCGTCGGTCTTGCCATCGACCGTCATGGCGGCGCGGTTGACGGCAAGGATCGCGGCGCCGGCCCGGATCACCAGATCGGTCAGCGGCTCGATCAGGGCGCTGGCGGCCATATGATCGATAACGGGCGGAGTTGCCTCATTCATAAGCGGGGCTCATTTGCTGTTCGTGTTCCCTTGACCGGTGCCGGCCTGTGCTGGCAGCTCGCGCCTGCGCAGTGTATCAAACCACCGAGCATGCGTGATTCGTAATTGTCCGCCGGCAGTCTTGCAGCGATTGGGGACTGCGCGGCCTTCCAGGAAAATCTGATGTCTGACACTCCGTCTCCCGGCGTCGCTCCTGACGCCCTCGAACTTGCGGCACTGCTGTGTTCGCGGGTCTGTCATGATCTCATCAGTCCGGTTGGCGCCATCGTCAATGGGCTGGAGGTCCTCGACGACAATCCCAAGCCCGAAGATCGTGAATTCGCGCTCGATCTGATTCGCAAGAGCGCCAAGACCGCCTCGGCCCGGCTGCAGTTCTGCCGGCTGGCGTTCGGCGCGGCCGGCTCGGCCGGCGCGCAGATCGACCTCGGCGACGCCCAGACCATGGCGCGCGGCCATATCGAGGACGGCAAGATCACCATCAGCTGGAATTTGCCGCGGCTGCTCTTGCCGAAGAACCGCGTCAAGCTGCTCTTGAACATGCTGGTCATTGCGCAGCAGACCATCCCGCGCGGCGGCACGCTGACCATCGACCCGATTGGCGACGGCGAGACGATGAGCTTTCGCGTCACCTCGGCCGGCCTCAACGCCCGCGTGCCGCAAAACATCGCCGACTTGCTGAGCGCAAGTTCGACCACCGCGATCGATGCGCATGCGGTGCAGCCATATTATACCCGGCTTTTGGCGCAGGCCTGCGGGCTCGCCGTGACGCTCGCGCTCGACGGCGACAAGGTGCTCGTGACCGCCGCCTGAGCGCCGCCACGCGGCGATTATGGTTAACCAAAGGTTGATATTGGACGGCTGGATTCATTGCAGCCGTCTTATCTCTTTGTTGAGGCCGTTCTTTTCCATTTGCTCAACCAATATTAAACGCTTTGCATAGAAGCTGGCCAAGTTCCGTCGGGGCACGTCGATGTCGCGTGCCGGTGCGTGCGAAGGCCGGTTTCATGGATGATTTGTTGCGGGAATTTTTGACCGAGACCAGCGAGAGCCTGGATACGGTCGACAATCAGTTGGTGCGGTTCGAGCAGGACCCGAACAACGCGAAGATTCTGGATAACATCTTTCGCCTGGTGCACACGATCAAGGGCACCTGCGGCTTCCTCGGCCTGCCGAGGCTGGAAGCGCTGGCCCATGCCGGCGAGACCCTGATGGGCAAATTCCGCGAGGGCATGCCGGTCACCGCCGGCGCCGTCACGCTGATCCTGTCCTCGATCGATCGCATCAAGGAAATCCTCGCAGGTCTCGAAGCCACCGAGAACGAGCCGGAAGGCAGCGACGAGGACCTGATCGAGAAGCTGCATCTGTTGGCGGAAGGCGGGGCGCACGATGCGCCGGCGGAAGCCGTTGCCGAACCCGCCCCCATGATCGCTTCGCCCCCGGTTCAGCCCCAGGCTCCCAAGGAGACGCAACTGGCTCACGGCACGCTGGTGGATCAGGTGCTGGAACGGCCGCTGCGTCCCGGCGAAGTCTCGCTCGACGATCTCGAACGCGCCTTCCGCGAGACCGCCGT